>CAVTYY010000005.1:0-1050404 GCA_963739045.1 uncultured Bacillaceae bacterium
ATTGGCATTGCCATTGGTTCCTTTGTGGGAGGGATCATTGTGGATCATATGGGTCTTATTCATACTCCGTGGATTGGGGCAGTCATGGTATTCGGAGCTATTGTATTAACCGCCTGGTTACGTTCATTAGAAAAGGCATAGATTTTAAGTGGGTTTGTTTATAGGACCAGAGCGCCCCAGTGAATTTCAAGTGGTATTTCAGGGGATGTTCCTATGGGTGATCTAAAGAAGAAATATATGCATAAAAGGACAAGGTCCCACTTCATGCGGACCTTGTCCTTTTATAACTTTAACCCGCTGCGGCTTTTAAACCTTCGTAGTAACGTATGGCTCTCGACTCGAGTAATGCCTTCTAGAGCATACAATTCTGTATTAATAAATGATTCGAGATCTTTAAAATCATCTACCAGGACGTGCATGTGTAGTGTGCTCGGTCCGGTCATTTGATAACAGCTGGCCACATAGGGATTGTTAGCTAAGTTTTCAGCTACTTCCACAAGTGAACGAGGTTCGCAGTCTACTTCAAAGAATGCGGAAACTTGCTTGCCAACTTTCTCACTATTAATGACTGCGGTAAATTTTTCAATGACTCCACAATCAATTAATTGATTCACTCTGGAGCGAACGGCGACGCGCGATAATCCTAATTCTTTGCCAATTTCAGTATAGGACATGCGGCCATCCTCGATTAGTAATTCCAGAATCTTTTTATCCATATCATCTATTTTTGATTTCTCATGTTCCTGCATATAGATCCCCCTTAAAAAAAGTGGCTGCTTTCAGGACTTTATTATCATAGCGATTCTTCAAGATTTTAGCACTTTTACAATCGTGATTCAAATAAGAGTCCTGAATTGTAAGAAAATAACGAAAAATAAAAATATTTTCTCGAAAAGGGTTTAAATTTTTGGAATATTACATTATAATCTACAACTATACAAATGACGATTGTTAATCAAAAATGTTTTTTTAATTAACAATCGTTTGGTATATCTTAGTATATACTGTTTTTAGTTAAACAGATGAATTAATTTTATTCCGAGTTAATTCGTAAGGGAGGAGGTTTATCAGATGGTTGGGTTAGTTTCCAAACGGTTAATTCAGCTGCTGCTTTTACTTATTGGAATATCGTTTCTTGTCTTTATGAGCATGTATATTGCGCCAGGGGATCCTGCCACTATTATTGGTGGTCCGACAGCAACTGAATCGGATTTGGCTGCCATTCGAATCGAATTAGGATTAGATAAACCCGTGCTCGTCCAATATTTTGATTACATAGGGGGTGTGCTGCAAGGGGACCTGGGTTATTCCTTTCAAAACAATCAGCCGGTCGCAGATGCTATTGCTGCTCGATTTCCGCAAACCTTAAATCTAGCGATTGCAAGTATGGTGGTAGCGGTCGTTATTGGAGTTCCAGCAGGGATTATTTCTGCCATTAAACAAAATTCCTGGTTTGATTTTTCCAGTACGACGATTGCTTTAGCAGGGATTTCCATTCCAAACTTCTGGCTTGGAGCTATGTTAATCTTAATTTTTTCGGTAAATCTTCAGTGGCTTCCTGTAGGGGGGCTTAGTGCTCCTATCTGGACAATAGAAGGGATCAAGCAATTAATCCTTCCAGCTATTACGTTAGGAACCGCTTCTGCAGCAATGATCGCTCGTATGAGCAGGTCCGCGATGCTTGAAGTCATTCGGGCCGATTATATTAGAACGGCACGAGCAAAAGGGGTGAAAGGAAAAACCGTCATCTGGGTCCATGCGTTAAGAAATGCCATGATCCCTGTCATTACCGTTATTGGCTTAAATTTTGGTTTCTTGCTGGGCGGCACCATCATTACGGAACAGGTTTTTGCTATTAATGGGGTAGGCAGGTTAATGATTGATGCCATTGCTGCTCGCGACTTTCCAGTGGTTCAGGGTACTGTGCTATTAGTAGCCACCCTGTTTGTAGTAGTAAATTTATTCGTTGATATTATCTATGCATTTGTTGATCCGCGCATCAATTATGACTAGATGGGAGAGGTTGGGAAGTGGCAAGTTCTAGTTCGATTTCAAACGAGCACATCAATTCTAAATCTAATGGAAAATCGAAAGAGAGTGTAGTATTTACTACATTCAAACGATTGTTAAGGAACAAACTGGCTGTGTTTGGATTACTTGTGATTGTTATACAAATTATTATGGCTGTGTTTGCTCCGTGGTTTGCCGCTTATGACCCTGTGAAACAAAACCTGGCTCATGCAGAACTTGGGGTGGGGGCCGAGGGACATTGGCTGGGCACAGATAACTATGGACGAGACGTTTGGTCGCGGCTGGTATTTGGGGCAAGAATTTCGTTGATCGTCGGCATTGGATCGGTAATCATCGGATTACTAGGCGGCATTACTCTTGGCTTATTAGCTGGGTATTATCGAAAGCTCGATGCGATTATTATGAGAATTGTCGATTTGTTATTTGCTTTCCCCGGCATTCTTCTCGCAATGCTGATCATTGCCATGCTTGGAACAAATTTAATTAATGTGGTTATAGCTATCAGTATTTGGTCGATCCCAACCTGTGCCAGAATCGTAAGAGGCAGTGTCCTCTCTGTGAAAAATCAGGAGTACATCCTTGCTATGAGGTCACTGGGAGCAAGTAATACTCGCATTCTTTTAAAGCACATTCTTCCTAATTGCACAGCGCCTATTATTGTGTTTGCTACGATGCGCATGGCTACCGCAATTCTATCTACGGCAGCACTTAGTTTTCTGGGATTAGGGGCTCAGCCGCCGACTCCCGAATGGGGAGCCATGATCGCTGCAGGGCAGGATTATATGTTTACATCACCGCACATGACGATTATTCCTGGGATAGCGATTATGCTCGTTGTATTTGCCTTTAACGTAGTAGGGGATGGACTGAGAGATGCTTTAGATCCAAATATGGAATTGGAAAATTAATATAATGGAGGAGATTAATCATGAAGAAATGTAAAATCATCTGGTTATCGATCATTTTTTTCGCCGCCTTTGCTTTAGCGGGTTGTAGTAATAGTTCTTCAACTGATAAAAGCGCGTCAGGAGATGCCAATGTACAACAGGACCTTACATATGCCACTACTTCAGATGTTGTAGGGTTATCTCCAATTGACACCAATGACTCCGTTTCTTCAGCCATGATCGAACAAGTCTATGAAACATTATTTACAAGAGACCCTGAGACCATGGAAATTAAGCCGCTCCTGGCAGAATCCTATGAAAATCCAGATGATAAAACATGGATCATTCACTTGAAGAAAGATATCAAGTTTCATGATGGGACCCCTTTTAACGCGGAGGCAGTAAAATACACATTTGAACAATTTAAGAGTAAAGATCGGGCTGCCCCGCGTGCTTCATTATTAGAACCGGTTGAATCCATTGAAGTAAAAGATGAAAATACGGTAGTTTTAAAAACGACGAAGCCTTATGGTCCACTGTTAGCTGCTTTGTGCCATACGAATGCCTCTATAGTTAGTCCAAAAGCTGACAAAGCAGGAGATTTGAACAAAAACCCTGTCGGTACCGGACCGTTTGTCTTTGAAGAATGGGTACAAGGAGATCATGTTTCCCTGAAAAAAAATGAGGATTACTGGCAGGGAGCTCCGAAATTAGACCAGGTAACGATGAAGGTGGTACCTGAATATTCGACCGCGGTTTCTATGCTGCAAACAGGGGAAGTTCAATTTATTGATGCCATTCCGACTGAACAGCTTCCACGATTGAAATCAATTGATAGCGTGGAAATCCAGCAAAAAGAGGGAACGCCCGTTTATTATTTAGGTTTTAATATGAATAAAGCTCCGTTTAACGATCTTAAGTTCCGTAAAGCTGTTTCCTATGCGATTGATAGAGAAGCATATGTTAAGCAGTTAAAGGGATTAGGAATTAAGAACGAAAGCATCATCGGTCCAAAGGTATTTGGTTACGATGAAGAGGCGGCTGATGCAGGATACAGTTATGATCCAGAAAAAGCGAAACAAATGCTGAAAGACAATGGCTACGAAGGGCAGAAATTAACACTACTAGCTGCTAATCGTGACAGCTACATGAAAATGGCAGAAATTGTTCAGTCTCAGCTTGCTGAAGCAGGGCTGGAGGTAGAAATTGAGACCATGGAATGGGGCACATTTCTTGATACCACTGCCAAGGGAGATTTTGATATGACCTTCCTGGGCTGGTCAAACAGTACCGCAGATGGAAGTGAGCTGCTTTATCCGAACTTGCATTCAGATAACATTGGTTCCTCTAACCGGATGTCATATAACAACAGTGAATTCGATAAACTTGTAGATGCTTCCCGCGTGACTGTAGACCAGGATGTTCGTAAAGAAAAATTAAATGAAGCCAATCTGATGGCCGTTAAAGATGCTGTATGGGTTCCGATGCATCATGGTGTGGTTACGGCCGCTTATGATAAATCAGTTAAAGGACTGCAGCTTGATCCCACCGGGCAATGGTCGCTTTATAACGTTCATAGAGAGTAGGGTTAGCATGGAAAAACAGTTATTAAACGTTCGTAACTTAGTAACTTCTTTCCGGACATCAGAAGGCAGACTTTCTGCTGTCCGGGGAGTTTCCTTTTCTGTAAATCAGCAAGAAACCCTTTGTATAGTCGGGGAATCAGGATGCGGAAAGAGTATTACGACCTTATCGGTTTTGCAGTTGCTGCCGAATAATGGAGAGATCACTGAAGGGTCGATTACTTTTAAAGGAGAAGAACTGACTACGAAAAAAGAAGAACAAATGAGAAAGTTGCGAGGGAATGAGATCTCGATGATATTCCAAGAGCCCATGACGGCTCTGAATCCCGTGTTTACTATTGGCTACCAGGTGATGGAACCGCTTAAGCTGCACACGAAATTAAATAAAAAGGAAACGAGAAATAGAGCGATTGAATTGCTTCAGCAGGTCGGGATTCCAAACCCTGATAAAAGACTCAAACAGTATCCCCATGAATTAAGTGGGGGAATGAGGCAGCGTGTAATGATTGCTATAGCACTTGCCTGTAACCCGGACTTATTAATTGCCGATGAACCAACGACCGCCCTGGATGTTACGATTCAAGCGCAAATATTGGATTTAATTGATGACTTAAAAGCGGAAATGGGCATGGGTGTTGTGATGGTCACACACGACATGGGAGTGGTAGCAGAAGTAGCCGATCGAGTAATGGTTATGTATGCCGGTAACGTTGTAGAAACGGGAACCGTGGAAGAAATTTTCTCAAATCCCCAGCACCCTTATACACAGGGACTGTTAGCTTCTGTGCCCAATGTGGATGATGCGAATCAAAAGCTTGAGGCCATACCTGGATCTCTTCCTAATCTAAGTGAAAATATTGCGGGGTGCAGATTTCATCCCAGATGTCCGTATGCGATGGAAAAATGTATGGAACAGGATCCACCGCCATTCAAAATATCTGCCCAGCAGCATTCTAAATGCTGGCTGCAAGAGGAGGTTAAGCCTAATGACCGCAAAAGCAGAGCCTATTCTTGAAATGAGTGAGGTGAAGAAATATTTCCCTGTCAAAAGCAGCTTTTTAAAGAAAACCATATCCAATGTCCAAGCCGTGGAAAATGTAACGGTTGAGGTCATGGAGGGAGAAACATTAGGCATTGTTGGAGAATCAGGCTGCGGAAAGTCTACTTTAGGCAGAACAATCCTTGGGTTGGAAAAATTAACGGCAGGGTCAATCAAATTTCGCGGGGAAGAAATTGGCGGCCTTTCAGAGAGGCAGTTTAAAAAATACAAAAAAGAGATGCAAATGATTTTCCAGGATCCATATGCCTCTCTTAACCCTCGCCAGCGTATTGGTGATGCTCTTGAAGAAGCATTTATTATCCACACGCCTATCAGCAGAAAAGAGCGGAGGCAAAGGGTCAAAGAACTTCTTGTGGAAGTGGGGTTAAAAGAAGAGCATATGGATCGTTATCCGCATGAATTCAGCGGCGGCCAGCGGCAGCGGATCGGAATTGCCCGGGCAATTTCATTAAACCCTTCCTTAATTGTCTGCGATGAAGCGGTCTCCGCACTTGACGTTTCAGTCCAGGCGCAGATCATCCAACTGTTGAAACAATTACAGCAGTCTCATCAGCTAACCTATTTATTTATTGCTCACGACTTAGGAGTGGTCCGCCACATTTGTAATCGAGTCCTGGTGATGTATTTAGGAGCGACAGCGGAACTGGCCCCAACGGAGGAGCTATTTTCAAACCCCTTGCATCCCTATACAAAAGCTCTGTTATCAGCGATTCCCCGGCCGATTCCAGGCAGAAGAAAAGAAAGGGTCCGACTAGAGGGGGAACTTCCTAATCCAGCCGATTATCCCAACGGCTGTCCCTTTCATACCCGCTGCCCTCTTGCCCATGAACGCTGCAGAGTGGAACGGCCAGCGTGGAGAGAAGTAAAGACCAATCATTTTGTCGCCTGTCACGAAGTTTAATCACTCTCCCATAGTGAGTCAGGTTATAATCTTAAGGGAAAAGGAGCTGAATGACATTGAATCATTTAGATTATTTATATTATCCGTATGAAACGACTCGACAGACAACGATTGCCCGAAATGGAATGGTAGCAGCTTCTCAACCCCTTGCTGCGCAAGCAGGACTATCCATATTGCAGCAAGGCGGGAATGCTATTGATGCAGCTATTGCTGCAGCAGCCACGCTGACCGTAGTTGAACCGACCTCGAATGGCATAGGAGGAGATGCTTTTGCCCTCGTATGGGTGAAGGATAAACTGTATGGATTGAACGGAAGCGGTCATTCTCCCGCCTCGCTCTCTATCGAAGAGCTGAAAAAGCGCGGCCATAGTGAAATACCGACTTATGGGTTTACACCTGTTACAGTCCCCGGTGCCCCGGGAGCGTGGGCGGAATTATCACGTCGTTTTGGAAAGCTGCCTTTTAAAGAAGTACTTGCTCCGGCAATCCAGTATGCCGAGGAGGGTTTTCCTATTTCGCCTGTGCTGGGTAAGTTCTGGTCAGCGGCGGCGGAGAAATTCAAACAAGTGCTTAAGGGAGATGAATTTAAACACTGGTTTGAAACATTCGCTCCGGAAGGTCGTGCGCCGGCCATTGGGGAAGTTTGGTCTTCTAAGGGACATGCGGAAACTTTACGGAAAATTGCAGATACTAAGGCTGACGCTTTTTACAACGGGGAAATTGCGGATAAAATAGACAGTTTTTCAAAAGAATATGGAGGATTCATTCGTAAAAGCGACCTGGAAAATTATCAGCCGGAATGGGTCGATCCGATTTCGGTAAATTACCGTGGCTATGACGTATGGGAGATCCCTCCGAACGGTCAGGGGATTGTGGCGTTATCTGCTTTGAATATTTTAAAAGGTTTCGACATGAAAGAGAAAGAAACAGTGGATACGTATCATAAGCAGGTGGAAGCCATGAAATTAGCCTTTGCGGACGGTCATAAATTTGTGGCAGACGATGCCTATATGGATGTTTCGTGTGATGATTTACTAAGCGAGAAATATGCGGAGCAAAGACGGGCATTAATTACTGATCAAGCGATGCAGCCGGAAGCAGGAACTCCACCTAAGGGAGGTACGGTTTATCTAGCTGCCGCGGATAAAGACGGAAATATGGTCTCCTTTATACAGAGTAATTACATGGGCTTTGGTTCCGGATTAGTGGTTCCGGGAACGGGTATTGCTCTGCAAAATCGGGGGCACAATTTCTCTCTGGAAGAAGACCACGTTAATTCACTGGCAGGAAATAAACGGTCTTACCATACGATCATTCCAGGATTTTTAACAAGAGATAATAAGCCGATAGGTCCGTTTGGGGTAATGGGTGGATTCATGCAGCCCCAGGGACATGTTCAGGTAGCCATGAACACGATTGATTTTCATTTAAACCCCCAAGCGGCACTGGATTCACCTAGATGGCAATGGATGAAAGATCGTACCGTCTGGGTCGAACCAAATTTCCCACGTCATATTGCAGAAGCACTGAAAAGAAAAGGTCACCACATTGAAGTTCAATTGGAGACGGGAGCATTCGGCAGGGGACAGATCATTTGGCGCGATCACGAAACAGGAACTTTGTACGGAGGTACGGAGTCCAGAACAGATGGTACGATCTCTGCTTATTAGGGAATAAGAGGGGGAGAAGGAAAGGAGCTGATGGATCATGCAGCAGTGGAACCTCTTTATCGCTTTTTTTCGAGTGGGGATGCTTGGTTATGGTGGCGGACCCTCATCCATACCATTAGTACATAAGGAAGTGGTGGAAAAGTATCAGTGGTTATCAGACGACGAATTTGGAGATATCCTGGCATTAGGGAATTCCCTGCCAGGTCCTATCGCAACCAAAATGGCTGGGTATATTGGGTATCGTGTTTCAGGATTATTAGGGATGTTGAATGCAGTGTTAGCTACTATTATCCCTACGATTGCGATCATGATTCTCCTCATTACTTCTTTGAACTCTTTCCGCGACCAGCCATGGGTCAACGGGATGACTCATGCTGTAGTGCCCGTTGTAGGAGTTATGCTTGCTAAACTTACGTATGATTTCTTTAAAAAGGCGAAAATAAACTTAGGATGGACGGTTACTATATTGCTTGGCGGCGGCTCATTAGTTTTAATTGAATGGCTTGGCATCCATCCAGGACTCATCATACTAGCATTACTTTTGTATGCGCTTGTGAAACCGATGAGTCATAAAGAAGCAGAGCCGAATAATGGGCAGGAGCAGTCATTATGATCTTTTGGAAAATATTCATCGCGTTCTTCATTCCAGGAATTATCGGATATGGCGGTGGCCCAGCCTCGATCCCGTTAGTAGAAAACGAAGTCGTGGACCGGTTTCATTGGATGAATGTGACAGAGTTTAGCGAGATGCTCGCGATGGCCAATGCTCTTCCAGGTCCAATTGCCACAAAAATGGCTGGTTTTATTGGATATCAGCAGGGAGGATTGCTTGGTACATTAGTGGGCGTGTTTGCAACGGTCGCCCCGTCGCTTATCTTAATGATTCTATTGCTTAGTCTGCTTTATAAATTTAAAGATTCACCACGAGTGAAGACGATGACCAATCTTATTCGGCCTGCCATTGCTATTCTGCTTGGTATCATGGCCTGGCAGTTTTTCAGGAACTCTTATGAAGCTGCCGGACTATTTCAAACCATTGGCTTAATAGCAGTAAGCTTCCTTTTATTAGAGAAAGTGAAGCTTCATCCGGCTTTTGTGATATTGGGATCTCTCATTTATGGAGCGATTTTTCTGGGGTAGGATAGAAAATTGATTTCCTACGCAGTTGAAAACCCAAATGGAAGGGCGCACCCCTTACCATTTGGGTTTTCTTAATTGCAGAATAGTTACAGTCTTACCACCATTAATACACATCAATATAAGCGGGGTATAGGTTATCTTTGCTGTGTACAAAAACGCTGCGATCTGTGCCATTTTGGTCCTCTAAACGAATGGTTAATGTTTTATCGGGTAGTTGTTCTTTTACATAATCCGAAATATTGATGCTGTACCACCCTTTATGAGTAATATTCAGCTGACCGATGTAAGAATCATTTTCGCTTTGCGCAGGCTGGTTGTTCCAGTTTACAGTGCGCTCACTCCAATAATCATCTAAAAGACCTGTGATCGAAACAGGGACTTTGGGGACTGCTGCATCGGTAACTTCCTGGTTTACATAGAAATGAAGAGATGCCTGGTTAATCTTATTGATGGGGAGAGAAGAGAAATCAAATTTTAACAAGGCTGCCCGGTCGTAGTTGGTGCTTTTATGATCATCTACGTCTTTTATTTCCAGCAAAGGCTCTGTGCCATAGTTAAGGTCAGCAAAGTTACCGCTCCGAATAAAAGCATCTTCAGAGACAGGGATCGTTTGTTTATCCCACTCCGTTAACAGTTCACCTTTCTGATCATAGGCGGAGGCCCAGTAATAGCCTTCTTTCCTCAGGGTGTTCACTTTGAATCCTATCTGACCTTTTTCATTGCTGAATTCTTCAGAAGAAAATTCCGTATGACCAGAAGGATTGGTATTCGTTGTCATATACTTACCGCTTAACCGAGTAAAACGACCGCCTAGGGCTGCTGATAATCCATGATGGTTTTTTAAGTCCACGATGTTTACATTCACCGTGGCTTTTGTGCCATCGAAGACGATGGAAGCGTCATTTATGATCATTGGTAGTAAGTCCGTACTCGTAGTGGCAGCTGAAACCATAGATGATAACGGACCGGTATTACCCGTTACATCGACTGCAGCAACTTTATAAAAGTAAGTTGTATTTGGTAATAAACCAGTATCTGTAAATTCTAAGCTCCTAGAAGCTCCGGCAAAAGTATCTTTACTCGCTTGGAAAGCAGGATCGGTACTTCTGTAAATCCGGTATTCTTCAATTTCCTGATTATCAAATGCTCTTCCATAGCTAAGGGTTACACTCTGATAATCAAATGGATCGGCCCGCAAAGGTTTACTAATTTGGGTAGGTGGTTTGGAATCTTCCGGCGGTTTCCAAAAGACTGCATCAGGACTCCATTCAGAAGGAAGATAGCGAATCGTATCATAGTGATGCAGGGCGATACCGGCATAACTTTCTTCTCCTGAGAAAGCGCTTTCAACTTTCTTCAGCTCTTCTTCCATATAAGTGCGGCCTTCCTCACGAAAACTAATCACTTCTGGATCGCCTCCATCAGCAATATCCTTTGTTTCTACGCCAATCACAACGGAATTTGGTTTGCCAATTTCGTTGGCATAATCGATTTCTCCTTGTGCTTGAGCAATGATCCCTGCCGATCCTTCTGCCTGATCGCGATAGTCCATGATGGAAATATAATCGACAATATCCTGGACATGCTGAGATAGCCATTGATTTTTTTCCTTACCAGGAGCTCCCCAAATAATTCCTTTAGCAAAGTCAGAAGAATCATACCACCTTGGTATCGCTGCACCGACCGAGAGACCAGAACCTGCAGCTTTTTTGCGATCCATAAATATTTGTAATAGATCCAGGTATTGAAGCTGTAAAGAAGGGGTATCAGTTTTGAATTCGGGTGCTATATATGGTTCAATGTCGATATTTACCCCGTCGAAGCGCTCCTGTTTTTTAGAAGATAAGTTGTAATTTAAAATGTTTTCAAATTCTCGTATGGCGACGTGATGGTATTCCTGGTAAGCACCAAAATAGGGTGGTTTGGTGCCGCCTGACATGAGCGCCTGAATCTTATAGCCATGGTCATGGGCCCAGTGGACAAGATCCCGTACTTTCTCTCTTTCATCTTCCAGCATGTCTGTCCCGAAATAATCACCCACCCCAAGATATAAGGTGGTAATGGGGTCCTGGTCAAAGGTTTTTGTGTCCTTAGCCATAGCATCTAAAACTTTTCGAGAGCCTTTATTATAAAGGAGGTTATAGGAGGCATTTTCCCAGATCCACATGGCACGGTCTTGATTAAGGAGTGAGGTCTCTTCATTGGAACCTTTTCCAAGCTGAACATAAGAGGTGGAACTTAATCCGGTCGTGCCAATGGTGTCTGTTGCTCTTGCTTCTAAGCTGAAGGTTTGATCTTTCAGTTTATGACGCTTGATTTTCCATTTGTACTCATAAAGACCTTTCTTTTCTTTAGCTGCTTTCCAGTGACCGCCATTTATACGAACTTCTACACGCTTTAATTGGTTCTCTGAAGCCGCCTTTACTTCAATTTTTACATTGTTCTTCTTCATTTGTCCGGAATCCTCAGGGCTTATAATAGTGACTACAGGAGCTGCCGCCTGACTATTATGTGCATTCAGGTGAACACGATTTGACCAAACGGTATATCGAGTCGACGTATTTGTACCGATGGCGAGCAGTTCTAAGGAACCATTGTATCGGCTAGTGTTTAAATCGTAGTACCATGTGCCGGAATTCTGGTTTTCTGGATTCATTATAACTTCGACTGTATCCTCAGCATTAATTATTAATTGAATACTGGATGTTTCCGTATACGTGCCCGAAATCCGAATCTTATTTCCTTGAACGACCTCTCCATCTTCAGGTGAACGAATGGTTAAGGCAGATGCTGCCTCTGCATTGGTAATAGGAATCCATGACAAAACAAGCAGGAATACGAACCACCCAGCCAACTGTTTCCTCCACATACCCTCACATCCCGTGTTTTCTATTTTAATAGTTTTTTCTTACTGTCCTCCTTCCATTTTAAGGTAGAGTAGTGAGTATAATTATACGCTTTGCAGCGCGGTTGAAATATGACCTTTAATAGACCTTTATTGAGCCGCGGCTTCTACGCTTGCCATGCTGGATGAAAAGCTGGATGGCTTCACTCAGCTCGCTAACAGTGTGAGAGGGGAAACGGCAACGGTGGAACTAGCGACTAGTGAACTTGCAACAATTATTCAGCAATCGGCAGCAAGTTTAGAGGAAATGAATGCTACCGTCGATAATTTAACATCCGATAACAAGACGGCAGCCGACCTAATGAAAGAAACCGTTAAGAAAGCTGAACATTTAAAACAGACCTTTGCTTAATATCAGGAAATCCCCAGTCAAAGGGGGATCTCCTGTTTTTTTAGGAGAAATGGAATCTTATGGAATAGGAAAATAGCCTGATAGGAGGTATAATAGGACTATACGATCGCACCTTTATTCACCTGCAATGGATTGAATTCATTCTTAACAGATGTACATATGCTGACTTTTTAGCATAACTAAACAAAGAGGTGATAGAGTTGAGTACTAAACTAGTAAAACTCTGTGTTGTTCTCATCCTGCTGATCTCTTTTCCCCTATTCTCTTCTCTCCACGTCCAAGCTGCCAGCTCTCAATTTGTTACAAAAGGAACTTCAGCGAATAAAGTTGTCGCGCTCACCTTTGACGATGGAGCCGATGGAACCAATATTGAGAAGCTTCTTTCGATACTTGCGGACCATCATATCACGGCTACTTTCTTTCTGACAGGTTCAGGAACAAAAGATCATCCCAGTGCCGTTAAGAAAATCACGGCTGCAGGGCATGATATAGGCAATCATTCGTATTCTCATCCTGACTTCACTACTCTATCCTCGGCGCAAATGAAGAACGAATTGAATCAAACGGAAGCAATGATCAAAAGCACAACCGGCAAATCTTCAAAACCGCTTTTCCGTGCCCCATTTGGAGCAGTGAATTCTGCGGTTCTATCCGCAGCTGGAAGTGCTGGTTTTACCCACACCATTCAATGGAATATTGACACCCTCGATTGGAAAGGCACGTCAAGTACAGCGATAACAAATAAAGTAATGGATCATATCGTACCTGGGTCGATTATTCTAATGCATACTGGGGAGGGGGCTTCTGGAACTCCTGGGGCTCTTCCAACTATGATTTCAAAACTGAAAGCGAAGGGCTACCAATTCGTGACTGTACGTGATCTGTTATTCGCCCAATCTACGGGGGACGCTTATGTGGTACAACCCGGGGATACATTATATAGGATTGCAAAAAAATACGGGATGACCGTGCAGCAGCTGGCAGAATTGAATCATTTAGCTGACCCAAGCTATATTCGAGCAGGACAGGTGCTTGTAATCAGCAAGCCCTCTTCTTCTATTCACACATATACAGTCAAATCAGGAGATACTCTATATAGCCTGGCTCGTAAATACGGGGTTTCTGTTTCGGCCATCGTATCAGCCAATCATTTAGCAAATGCGAGCTATATAACGGTGGGACAAGTCCTGGTCATTCCAGATCAAGCAGAACCGCATTTTACCGCTTATGCGGTGAAGGCAGGCGATACGCTATACAGCATTGCTCGTCGGTATAACACGAGTGTGTCTAAGCTAGTGCAAGTCAATCACTTATCCAACCCTGACTTTTTACTAATTGGCACCATCCTTAAAATTCCGCAGTAGTTAGCTGAGCGACTGGGACATAAGTCTTTTTTCCATAATTAAATCCGAATGATGATGAAAGGCTAACGATATTCTTCCATCAACGTTCGGATTTTTTTGACCTGCAACCAAGGGAGACTTCTAGATGTTTTCATAGGTTATGTAGGAGCTAAGAAATGTTTGTATCCTTATAGTATAAGGTTACTCGCTAGTTTAATTGGAAAGATGGTGCTTTATGTCGATTCGAGTACGTAAGATATTTTCAAATATCGCCATGGTACTGATCCCTCTTTTTTCTTACTCATTTCGGTATTTATTCTTATAAACGTTTTTAGCGATTTTCAAGGTTTGCGCTCCACTTTTGATCATTCGGATCAGACGAATAAGGTAGAAGAACAGTTCGTTCAATTGAAAAAAATCTCCGCTCTTCATCCAGACAGACTTTTGGATAAGAGCTATCTTGCTGGTCTTGACACGCAATTTAATTTTGAAGATGCTCGTTTGTTAGTGAGGAAAGAAGAGGAGATCATTTATAAAAGTGCTAATGCTGACTCATTATCTCTAGCAGATTTGCCTTCGTTTGGCTTTACCGAGATCAATCTGCCCATTACTAGGAAGGGAAAGGGAGGGAAAAGAAGAGACGGTAAAAACTCTGTATAAGGAGAATTTACCGTCTCTTCTTAAAGCTATTGTTGTCTTCCTCTATTTTTATTCCAAATTAATAAAATTAACCCAAGGGCGATATAGATAAAAATGACAATCGCCAAGGAATACATCCTTGATTTCATAGGTCCATCTGAAAATAATATGGGACCAAGACCAAAAATAGTAACTCCCAGATAAAGCAGGGAAAACACGCCGTAAACTAGTTTTTTCATTATGATTCACTCCTTGTTGCCTTCGTTCCTATTTCGTTTTATCTCTTCTGAAGGTAAGTTTAATTCGTTGTCGTTATTATCTAAATGAGAGTAATGGTTACAACATTTACGAAATTCTACCTAACTAAACATTTTTTTAGGATGATGGTTTAAAAGAATTAGTTCATAACATGCTATAAAAAACATTCCCTTCCGAAAGTAAAGAAAGGGAATGTTTTTAAATTGGAAAAAAAAGTGGTCGATACGCAGGTCGTATTATATACTATAGTAGAATTGACAATTGAAGTGATAACGATTATCATTATCGTCAGAATGAACTCAATCTAATAAATGCAGGTGAGACATATGGAAGAAGCGAAAACAGATTTAGCCAAAATTATTCGTGCACGCAGATCAGTGAAGAGCGGGTACTTGGATAAGGAAGTACCTGAAGACTTAATTAGAGAATTATTAGATGATGCAAGATGGGCGCCAACTCATGGCCTCAGAGAACCTTGGCGTTTTATCTTTGTGCCGACAGAAGAAACGAATGACTTTGTGGAAGATATCGTCCAGACTTTTCCGAGGGAAAGTCAAGAGAACCGCAGGAATTATTTCAGTCAGCCCGCTGCTTTTCTGATTCCAGTAATGGAAGAAGATCCACGGCAGAAGCAATGGGAAGAAAACTTTGGAGCGATCAGCAGTCTCATTCAGAACTTTCAATTGCTTTCATGGGAACGCAAATTAGGGGTGGTCTGGAAAACAAATCCGCAGATTCATGAACCTCGTGTCCGGGAGATCTTAGGTGTTAAACCAGGAGAGAAAATTGTTGGCTTCTTACACCTTGGGTATTTTGACAAAGAGCCCAAAGCGAAAGAACGTACGCCTATTGAAAACAAATTAAGTATTTACAAAAAATAATAAGTGTGAAGAGTCCCGCATAAAAACATTTTATTCATCAGAAAAACCCGAACTTACATAGGTTCGGGTTTTTCTATGTATTGCAATCCATGAAGGTAACCGATTCGTCCATCTGCTTCGCTTTCTAAGGGCACGGCATATGCCTCTTCAGTTTCTCCAATAGTAAGGTCTTTCTGTGGGTTTTATATCCCCTTCTTTGAATGACACTCCTCTAGTTATTATTAATGAGCAGAAAAGATAATCAGTCAATAAAAATAATTATATCGAAAAAATAATAAGTAGTTCCGCGAAAATAGGATCCAAAGATGATCTGTAAATTACAATTTGAAAATAAGAGGTTTGACGTATTAGTTGAACGGATAATGGTAACCCGTTGGAAATTTTTTAAGGAGGTTACCTTATGGAATGGCTAAAAAAAATAGACCGTGGCCAGGCTATTCTTGAAAAATGGATCATCAGTTGGTCTATCATCGGAATGACACTCGTGCTGCTGGCCAATGTGATCTCAAGATCATTATTTGGAAATAGTTTAACTTTTGCTGAAGAGGTTGGTCAATTCTTTCTAATCTTAGTCACTTTTGTTGGCTTAAGTTATTGCGCTCGGAACGGAAGGCATTTAAAAATGACAGCACTTGTAGAAATGCTGCCCTTTCGTTTAAGAAAATATTTAGTGATTTTCGTTACGTTTTCTACATCTATTCTCTTATTCTTTCTTACTTATTATGGACTGAAGTACACATTATTTTTATATGATATTGACCGAGTTACTCCTGCTTTAAGGCTTCCATTATACATCATTATATTATTTGTTCCGCTAGGGTTGTTTTTTGGAGCAATCCAATATGCATATGAAGGCTTCTTAAATATCCGTTACAAAAATCATATGATAGACGGGACGCTTGAAATCCCATCAGGAAATAAGGAGGCAGACTAATGCTTTGGATATTGTTAGGTGTAATGTTTCTTTTTTTATTTCTCGGTTATCCAATGATGGTTCCGCTATTCTTAGGACCACTGGTGGTTGCTATATTCTTCTTCCCCGACCTTGAACTGATGGTCATGATTCAGCAATTTACATTAGGAATTAAAACATTTGTGCTGCTAGCTGTTCCTATGTTTATATTTGCAGCAGATATTATGGCATCAGGAAAAACCTCTAAACGTTTACTCGACTTTGTCGGCAGTTTTCTCGGTCACTTGAGAGGGGGGTATGCGATTACCACGGCTGCAGCCTGTACGTTGTTCGGCTCGATCTCAGGATCTACGCAAGCAACTGTTGTAGCAGTCGGCAAACCAATGAGAGAGCGGCTGCTTCAGGTTGGTTACAAAGATAAGCAGGCACTACCGTTAATTATTAATGCTAGTGATTTAGCTTTAATTGTTCCTCCGAGTATTGCAATGATTGTTTATGGAGTAGTGTCCGGCACGTCAGTGGGAGAGCTGTTTATTGCTGGAGTCATTCCTGGATTAATTATATTCCTCATGTTTGCGATTTACAGCTACTCTTTGGCACGCGCCCAGAATTTAGGGATTCAGGAGAAAGCTACTTGGAAGGAAAGGATGCAGGCGACCCGCAAGGCCCTTTTACCGCTCGGATTTCCTATTTTAATCATCGGAGGGATCTATGCTGGAATCTTCAGTCCGACTGAAGCGGCTGCTGTATCTGTCTTATATGCTGTGATTCTCGAAGTATTTATTTATAAAGATGTAAAAATTAAAGAGTTATTTAACATTGCAGAGTCGACTGCGATCGTAACGGCAGCTGTTTTCATTCTAGTCGCTTCAGGAACGGCTTTAAGCTGGATACTTGCGTACGCCAAACTGCCGCAGGAAATCACCCAGTCTGTAATGGGATCGGATCCATCCCAAACGTATGTATTATTTATTGTGGCCGTTTTTTTCTTTATAGGTTGTATGTTTGTCGACCCTCTTGTAGTCATCATTATATTAACGCCTATCTTTTATCCGATCGCTATGAATGCAGGAATTGACCCTGTAGCTCTTGGGATAATTATCACCCTGCAAGCGGCGATAGGTTCAGCTACTCCACCATTTGGGGTCGATATATTTACAGCCATTGCTGTGTTCCAAAGACCTTATAAAGAAATAATTAAAGGAATATGGCCCTATATGATTCTATTATTATTGGCGTCTGCGCTGTTTATTTTATTCCCTGAAATCATCACGGTTTATAAGTGGTTTTATTCCGACTAAAGTGAAGGAGGAAAGCGTTCATGCGGTTGAAATTATTATTCGTTGTATCTATTATTCTGCTGTTGTCCGGCTGTGGTAGCGGTGAAGCAGAAACGACTAAAGGAGATGATTCTCCTAAATATGTGTTCCGTTTTGTGCATGAGGAGTCACCTTCCTCTGTACAAAATTCATACGTAGAAAAATTCAAACAAAAACTGGAGGAAAAGTCAGATGGGGAAGTTGCCGTGGATATTTACCCTGTTGGTCAGCTTGGGAATGCGATTACTCAATTTGAGCTCGTGCAAATGGGAGCTGTCGATTTCGCCGTAACTTCTCCAGGAAATATCGGTACCTTTGTCCCGGAATCCCAAGTCATGCTATTGAACTTTCTATTCTCTGACAATATGGAAGTGAATAAACAAGTACTTAATAACAGCCCGGCTCTTTATAACTTGCTGTCCAAAAAGTTCGCTGATAAAGGGGTGAAGGTGCTCTCTTATTGGACGGAGGGATTTAACCAATGGACGTCCGATAATAAGCTCCAGACACCGGAAGACTTTCGAGGAGTGAAATTCAGAACCATGCCTTCTCCGCTGATCGTTTCGTCTTATGAAGCGTATGGAGCCAATCCAACTCCTGTACCTTATGAACAAGTGTACAGCGGCCTTCAGTTAGGAATGATTGATGGAGAAACGAATCCGCTTTTTGCAATTGAGCAAATGAAATTCTATGAAGTTCAAAAATATTTAACTTTATCCCGTCATTCATTATATACGACAACGACAGTAGTTAATCCTGACACCTATAAGAATCTGCCGCCTCGTATTCAGAAAATGATTGATGAAACCGTTCAAGAAATGAAGCAGGAAGCATTTCAAATTCAAAAGAAAAATAATCAGGAAGATTTAAAAACGATTAAAGAGGATAGTAATATTACGATTAATGAGCTTTCTGATAAGCAAAGGAGAAAGTTCAAGGAAAAGGCCCAGTCTGTTCAGCAGCAATATGTGAACAGGGTAGGGGAAGATGGAAAAGAAATACTCGAACAGCTGAAAGAGGACATTAACGCTGCTGAAAAATCAGCCAGTTCAGAATAATACAGGTTTAGAACTAATTTTAGAGTAGGGCGGAAGTCTTTTCGCCAATATTAAATCCGAACAATGGTGAAATGTTAACGGCATTATTCCATCTTTGTTCGGATTTTCCTGCATGAGGCAAGATTTCCAGCCTTTTTCCTAGCACGGTACTATCGTTTTTTCTTTTATTAATCTGTATCCATGGATGAACAAAATAGAATGAAATTCAAAATGTGGATCAGTTCATTTTAGGAAATTGAGGGTTACTTCTAAGGAGGGGAGGAATAATAGGCGCAACTGAAAAGCGGAGTATAGGCCCAGAGCGGTCATTCAGGGTAAACCTCTGCATTCCTTGGATATATCGTCTCTAGGTTGGGGCATTTCCTTCTTTGTACCAGTCTCTATTATATAATAAAACTTATTTCCTGATCATTTTTTCCTAAAATATTTACAGTGAAAAAATGGTTTGCTAATCTGATAGTAGATTAACAGTTGATAGAATCTATGTAAGAAGGTGGAAAATTGAATAAAGTCATTTGGTGGTCAGTAGGGATTAGTGTGGTTTTAATCATTGGAGTTATTGGTGCAGTTAGTTTCTCCTTATTATCCGGCGGCGAAACGAAGTCTGTAGAAAAGACTGCTCAGGGAAATACAGAAGCAGCCGCAGCTTCCTCTGAGGATCAGTCCGGTATTTCTAAAGGAATCAATCAATTTGTCAAAGACGAACATCATTTTTACAATCAGACCTTAGGTTACGGAGGAAAGGATGAGATTGACTATAAGAAACAAAGAAAAGAAGCGGACTATATTTTGGAGTATTTAGATCAACAGGATGACTATGGGGAAGTTAAAGACTCGGACATTGAAAAGATCCGTAAACTGGCCGGGTTAGATAAGTTTGTTGAGCTGCATCGGATGTTTCATGACTTGGACATTGCCATAAACAATTATACAAACTATAAAAGAGTGTGGAGAGTTACTGACACTTTAGAAGAGAAGTAGGTAGTAGCTTGGAAAGTTTATGATAAGAATGAATTCGCTCTAATGAAAACAAGTGATCTACTGCAAATTTATGACTCGGCAAGTTTCCAATTGGTTTATTTGGTGAACACATACCGCCTTTTAAGTTATTAGGCAGAATAAGTAAATGTATTCATGTGAATACTTAGGGGTAAATAACACTTAGGAAATTTCTCCTTCTTAGAGTTGGAGGTATTCATATGATCTTTTACTTTATCTTTTGCTTCATCATTCCTTTAGCCTGGTGCTTCATATTTTGTGATAAGAGACACATCGTTAGATATTTTCCGCTTGGAGTTCTTATAGGGTATTTGATTAATATCATTGAGGAACCGTTTTGGAAATTTGGATTTGCTGGGCACGATACATATATTAATCTTTTCTTTAACTTCGGTTATTTTCCCGCTATTACTATTTTAGTCATTCATTTGTGGGATAGGCAGGGTAAAAGTGTGTTATTTGTTGCCCCATTTGCATTCACCTTCATTGAGTATGTTGCCGTTTTGTTTAAAGTCATCATTTATGAGCCAGCATGGAATAATTTCTACACGTTTTTAAGTTATTGTCTGGGGATTGGCATTTTGTTTATTTATGTTAAACTCAGTGAAAAAATTACTGGTTGTTGAGTTCTTTATACAGTCAAGAAAGGGTCAGAGAAAATTTCTCTGACCCTTTCTTGTTCTTGATACTTATTATTATAAAGATCGCTTAACTATATCTACTACATTCTCGCGATTCAATTCTTTATAGGTTCCAACACCAGGTTTAATAAAGGTCTTGTCTGCAATGGACTCAAGATTTTGATCATCAATATCATAGTCGGCTAATGAGTTGGGGGCCCCTAAGGAATTCCAGAAACTACGGAGAGAACGTGCTCCTTCTAGAGCGATTTCTTTATCATCTTTACCTGTTGGATCTACACCTAATACATTTATGGCAAGCTGTTTCACGCGGCTTGGATCTTCTTCTAACACATGTTCAAGCCAATGGGGGAATAAGATGGCAAGACCCCCTCCATGAGGAATATCATAAACCGCTGAGAGCGCATGCTCAATTCGATGGGTCGCCCAATCTCCGCCATCTGTACCATGACTGAGGGTGCCGTTAAATGCTGTTGTACTCAGGTACATCATCGTTTCACGGTACTCATAGGATTGCGGGTTAGTTAACAGCTTTGGTCCTGTCTGAATGGCCGTCCGAAGCAAGGATTCGATAAATCCGTCGATCATCGGAGTATTCGCTGTTCTGTGAAAGTAATGCTCAAGGGCATGTGACATACTGTCGACGATACCGTAAACAGTTTGGTTTTCTGGGACTGAAAATGTATACTCTGGATTCAGGATTGAGAAGACAGGGTATACATGCGGCGATCCCCAGCCCAACTTTTCATTGGTTTCCCAATTTGTTATTACAGATACTGGATTCATTTCAGAACCGGTTGCTGCAAGTGTGAGTACTGTGCCGATGGGCAAGGCTTTTTCGATCGGTGCCGCTTGTGTTATTAACTCCCAAACGTCACCTTCATAGACAGAGCCTGCAGCAATTGCTTTGGTACAATCAATCACGCTTCCGCCTCCAACCGCAAGGACAAAATCGATGCCTTCCTGCTTGCAGATTTCGATCCCTTTGTGAACAGTGGACAGCCGAGGATTCGGCTCAACGCCAGGTAGTTCAAAAACTTGTGCATCTATTTTCTTTAGTTCCTTCAATACATCATTATATACTCCATTCCGTTTAATGCTTCCCCCGCCATAAACAACTAGGACGTTTGTTTTTTTTGGTATTTCGTTTGAAATCTGTTCAACTTGTCCCTTTCCGAAAAAAAGTTTAGTCGGGTTATATTGTAAAAATGTATCCATTACTGCACCTCATTTTCATCATTATTGCTTTCTCATTTTACCATGACGGATATAAGTAACGGTATGGAGTATTTTCTATACCTATAATCAATATTTTTGATACCAGCTTCAAAGCAGTTTGAAAAGAAAGGGGAGTACGGAGAGATGTAGTGAACTGATATGAAAATCCGCATCAAAAATTGTGTGTAGAATGGATGAGTCTGTCAATTTTCTAATAGAAATCATTCAATTTTTTAAGTTTGAAAACTTTTTAATTGTATGACCTAGTCCTTAATTCTCATTTGAATAAAATCAGGAATTTACATCTAATCCTCGTATCGCCTATATCGATTTCCGATATGCTGCTTCATATGATGGATGGTAAAGGATTAGAGGAATTGATCAAACTGATATTAATATGGCTTGGGTGGTTAAATAAATGGTCGAATAGACTCTGTTTTAAAGCGATATATCGCTTCACGATATAGCTTGCAAATTCGGCCGAAAACCTTCATATTTATAGAAAAGGGGGTTCGACGATATGCGACACGATATACAGCCTAATGAAAGAGCTTACACGACCAAGGAAGTAGCAGAAGAGCTGGGCATTGCCACACCGACGGTCAGAAAATATGGCCAAATTTTAGAGCGCAAGGGGTACGAGTTCTTTAAAGATCGCAATCGCCGTATCTTTGTTCGATCCGACATCGAATCGCTTATAGCGATACGCGATACGGATAAGCCTCTGGACGATATAGCACAGGATATGGTGGACAAGCAGCAAGATCGTTTAGAATCCAAAGAAACGAATGTTGCGGTACCCGATACATATGAAGAAACTCCTCAGGACCCTGGCCAATTACGCGAGTTCTTAATGTTCATCTCTAATGAACTAGCGGCTTCGCGTGAAATGAACGTGCAATTAACAAACGATATGTCTGAGCTGAAAACTACGGTTTCCCGTCTACAGCAAGATCATCATGTGATTAGCGCGGGAGTAGGAAATTCTGCACAGAAAACACAGGCGAAACTTGAAAAATTGACGAAACAGCAGGAAGCTCATTATGAAGAACTGCTGGAGCAGGAGAAACAAAAGACGGAACTTTTACAAAGAGAAATTCAAGAAATGCGGGAAGAACAGAAGAAGGAATGGCGCACGCAAAATGATTTTAACAAGCGTTTAGAAGATGCAGCTGCCAGCAAGCCAAAAGGAAATTTAGAAAAAATCCTTTCCATCTTTCGCAAATAAAGAAAGTAAGCAGCCAAAGGCGGGTACAGCTAACTGATGCGGAATGTGCAGCATAACTACAACTGAATACACGGATAAGGGGATTTTTTGAAACTGTACAGGTTAGCGTACATCGTTCATAAGATGCCCTTTTTGAGTTTGGTAAAATTAGAGACACCCAATTATTTTCACTCCTCTTTTGGCAGTTTAATCATCAAATCATTACGGTATTTGTAAATTTCTGCTTAAATTGCTCGACTATTGAAACTTTTGCTAGGAGACAATCGTTATGTAATACAGGGTCCATAGTTGGAAAAGTGTGGGCAATAAAAATAAAAGGGGTCGTAGATATGTTCGAAAATGCATTATTTTTAATGATTTTAGGCGTTATTGGTGCAGTCGCTGTCGTGGCTGCGATCATCCTGTTTATCATTTTCCGTTTGCGGTACAAAACGGCAAGTTCAAATGAAGCGTTGATAGTAACGGGTCCGAAGCTTGGAGATCCAGAAAAAGAAAAGAACGTATTTGAAGATGATAATGGAAGGTCAGTGAAAATTATTCGAGGCGGAGGGTACCGTCTGCGTATGTTTCAAACTGCGACACCGATTGATCTAACTTCTTTTCAGCTGCAAGTGAACTCTGAGAAAGCCTACACCAAAGAGGGAATACCAGTACGCGTAGCAAGTACAGCCGTGATCAGTATCGGAAGTGAGCTTGAGATCATGGCTAATTTTGCAGAGAAATTCTTGGGTAAAAAGCAGAATGAACGTGAATCAGAATTGAAGGATGTTTTGAACGGTCATCTTCGTTCGATTATTGCTTCTCTGCCAATTGAGAAAATTTATAATGACTTTAAAGAAGTCAACACACAAGTGAAGAAAATTGCAGAATCCGACTTAAAAGGAATGGGATTCGAAATTACCTCCTTTGCGTTGAATGACGTAGAAGACGTGGATAAGGAGAATGGATATATCGATGCGCTGGGACGTCCTCACATTGCGGAAGTTCAGAAAAAGGCGAACTTAGCAGAATCCGATGCTACTAAAGAAACTCGTATCTATCATGCGAAAAATGATCAGGAAGCCAAAGATGAAGAGAACCGCCGTTTGACAGCTGTGGCAGAATCTACGAATCAGAAAGAAATTAAGGAAGCAGAATTTCAAAAGGAAACGAACCGTGCTAGAGCAAAGGCAGATCAAGCTGGTGAGCTCGAACGCCAAAAGCTTGCTCAGCAAATTAAAGAAGAAGAACTAAAAGTAAAATACATAGAGAAGCAGCGTGCTGTAGAACTAGAAGAAGAGGAAAATAAACGCCGGCGCTCTATTGCGGATGCCGAAGCTTATGAAGTGACCAAACGAGCGGAAGCTGACGCAGATACAGAACGGATTAAAGGGGAATCGGAAGCAGAAGTTATTCGTCAGCGCGGGAGAGCTGAAGCCGAATCAAAAGAACGTATGGCTAAAGCTATGGAGCATTATGGAGAAGCCGCTATTATGGAAATGTTGATCAAGGTACTGCCGGAATACGCAGAGAAAGTAGCTGCTCCGCTGTCTCAAATCAAAGATATGAAAGTTATTGATATGGGAGGGTCCAACTCTCAGGGAGGATCTGCTAAAGTAGCGAACAGTGTGACTTCTACAATGCTTGGGATCCAGGAGTCCTTAAAGGAAACAACGGGGATGGATTTAAAAGCCATGCTGGAAAGCTACGTATCCCGTGGGAACGTCAGTAATTTCGGTCAGGAACCGGCTTCAGCCTTTCAAGAAGCAGCTGCATCTAAAGAAGATATTGGTGAAAATCAAGAAGATATGGAAGAGACAGAAGCAGAAGAGCTTCCAGAAAAAGAATAGATCCCAGAAAAAGAATAGATCCACCTTAGAGCATGCCGTTATTCTCTGAACGGCATGCTCTTTAACTAGAAGGAGGTAAAGACATTGAACTTAGAATGGCTAGAAGCTGTATTTTTAGACCGTGATGGAACGCTTGGCGGCGATGCATCGATCCACTATCCTGGAGAGTTCTCCTTATTTCCGTTTACAGCGAGTGTGATCGATCAATTACATAGCGAGAAAGTTAAAATTTTTTCCTTTACCAATCAGCCGGGAATAGCAGAAGGGAAATCCAGTGTCCAGGATTTTGTGGCTGAATTGAGAGGATTTGGGTTCGACGACGTATTTATTTGCCCGCATCGTATAGAAGAGCACTGTCGCTGTCGGAAGCCAAATACAGGGATGCTTATAGAAGCTAGAGATAAATATGGTTTGGAATTAACAAATTGTGCAGTGATCGGGGATCGCTGGACGGATATGCTGGCAGCATCAAAAACTGGGAGTTTAAAAATTCTTGTTCAGACAGGTGCGGGGAAAATGACTTTAGCGGAGCAGGGGGGAAAATCAGCTGAGTTAAAGATCGATTTTGTTGCTGAAGATCTTCAAGAAGCCATGGAATGGCTTGCTCACAAATCCTAGTTAATCAAAACGGCTAAGATACCTGCAGAAGCAGAAAAGCTGTACATAAGAGAAATTTCCAAGCGAGTGTTCTTCCCAAATAATGACGCTGAGTCAATTACATAGTTCTCTGCACGTTTTAAAGGGTCTATCATACCTTAACTCAAAAGAGTAAAGGCGTTGGGATAATTGATCCATTTTAATAAGGATGATCTTGAGGAAGAGTTTTTAGTTTGTTTTCTGCATATTCCTAAGACGGGTGGTCAAACGCTCTGGGGAATTTTAAAGGCACAGCCTACTAATATCATAGTAAAGCATGGAACTTATTTTGAAAAATTTAATAAACCATGCGCCTATGTAACGATGTTAAGGGATCCTGTGGACCGGGTCATTTCCACTTATTATTATATAAGGAATACCGTCCGGGATCCTTTGTGCGAGCAAGTAAATGAAATGAGTCTGGAGGAATTCATTAGTTACATGGAGCGGGAGGATATTGAAAATAACCCTTATGAACCCATGGAGGACTTGCGGAATATTAAATTTCGTACGGTTAACCTTGCTACAAGATACCTTTCCGGAGGAGACCCAACCCAGTTAGCTGAAGCAAAAGAAAATCTAAGAAACTATTTTTTATTTGCCGGCATGACGGAAATGTATAGTGAATCCTTATTTTTCATGGAAAAGCTCTTCGGATGGAAAATTGCCGCCGGAACCAAGATGAGAAATAATAATCCTAATCGGATACCGGTCCATGAAGTTTCACCCTCTATGATTGAAAGAATAAAAGAACTGAATCAGTTGGATATTGAATTATATGAAGGTGCTAAAGCAAAGTTTTTGCGGCAGATTGAGCTTTTAAGCAAGGAATCAAAAGTAGAATTAGAAGCATGGAAAGAGAAATTTACTTGGTGACTTTATCTCGTGCCCGATTGGAATTCCTTCTTAAGAAAATGAACGAAAATAAGATGTGTGGGCATAAGACGGGTAAAAGGAGCAGGATAAAGTGAATAAGATAATAATGGATACAGCACTCCAGTTTGTTCAGCAATATTTCCCAGCGTGTAAAGCTGCCCTCCTGTCCGGCAGTGTCGTCCGCGGCGAACAAACCAGTTCGTCTGATCTTGACATACTTATCTTGTCTAATGATTCGTTTCGTAAATCTTATCAGTTTATGGATTGGCCGATTGAAGTATTTGTCCATAATGAGGACTCTTTATCCTATAATTTTTTTCTGGAAGAACAGCATGGGGTGCCTTTGCTTACTAGGATCTGTGCAGAAGGAATAGTGCTAAAAGGAGAAGAACTTGGGGAGGCGCTTATTCAAGAAGGCAAAGAGCTGTTAAATAGAGGACCAAGTGCTTGGCCGAAAAGCCAGCTGGATAAAATGCGTTATAGAATCACGGATTTACTTGATGATTTAGAAGGGTCTACTTTGCCGGAAGAGGATCTCTTTACGGTTACCGCTCTTATTGAAAAACTCCATCAATTTATTTTAAGAGCTAATCAGCAGTGGACCGGAGAGGGTAAATGGATGTATCGTTCACTTAAGGATTTTAATCCAGGGATGGGTAAAGAACTCGTGAAATACTTACGGGAGTATTATCAGCTTAGTAAGAAAAAAGAATTGATTCAATATATAGATGAGCTGCTTGAACCATACGGCGGAAGGCTGTTTGACAACTTCTCTCAATAAAAACAATGTAATATGATTTATCAGCCAACCCGAACCAGTCATTTATTTTGGATCGGGTTTTTCATGATGGAATGGGATGATTAGATTGGAATATTACTAAGAAAAAATCATAAATTAAAAAGATGACTGCATTCGTTTTAGTGCCATTCTCATGCACAGCGTTCAACATGTGAACAGGCAGGAATGGGGGGAAGCATGAATAATAAGAAAAAGTGGCTGTATCTGCCCATTGAAGTAAAGGTAAGGGAGTTAGATGCCAAGCTTCTATTAAGCTATTATGCTCTGAGAGAAGGGTATCGAGTCGTCTTAGGCGAACATCAGATGGTCGAACTCGCGGCCAGTACGCTGCCGAAAGGGATATTCTTTTCTAAAGGTTATACACATGGATACCGGCAGAGAGTAATTACCAATGCCCATGCAGCCGGACATAAAATAGTAGAGCTTGACGAAGAGGGATTTCTGTTCTCGGACCAGAAGAAATATCTGCGCGACCGTATGAAGGCAGACATGTTGAAACTTGTCAGCCAGGAATACTGCTGGGGAGACTTTCAAAAAGGTGTGATTATCCAAAGCCGTCCTTACAGTAAGAACATTTGTTATGTAACTGGCAGTCCAAGACTCGACTTGCTAAAGCCTAAATTTCAGTATCTTTTCAAAGAGGAAGTGAATCGATTAAAAGGGAAGTTTGGTACTTTTATCTTGATCAATACAAGGTTCACAAGCTACAACTATATGAAGGGGAAAAAGGAGAACAAGGATGCGGTTACGGTTTATATTAAGAAGCTGTACGAAAGTTTTCTTCAGCTGATTCATGCCATGGCGGTTCGTTATCCAGACGTGAACATAGTTATCCGTCCGCATCCTGGGGAAAATATAAAGAGCTATCAAAAGGAATTCTCCTCTTACCCAAAGGTGCACGTGCTCCATCAAGGGAATATTATTAATTGGCTGACCGCAGCTAAAGTGGTGATTCATAATGGCTGCACCTCGAGTATTGAAGCTTATCTCCTTGGCAAAGCTACCATTTCCTATCTGCCGATTGCCTCCAGGGAGTTTGATGTAGAGCTTGCTAATCAACTGGGGATAAAAGCCAGCACCATCGCAGAAGTTCATTCAATAGTGGATAAAATTATAATAAAAGGCGACTTTACACGAGTTAGTGAGGAACAATACGCTTTTGAGAATAGACAATTATTAAACCATTATTCTCCAGTGTTAAAAGAAACGTTCACGTATAATAAAATTCTCAAATTAATGAATGAGCTGCCTGTAATTGCAGCAGGGGATTCTTCACCTGCAAATCCATTAAAGGTACCCTTCAATTCAAAGCTAAGCCATGCATTTCCTAGTTTAACCAGGACAGAAATCTGGGCTTTTCTTAAACGGCTGGATAAAATGGAGCGAACGACTACTCATTTCAAGATTGAACAATTAGGTGAAAATCTATATAAAATGGAGCGAATAGACTAAATTAATATGGAAAAATATTGGATTGGATGGTGTAGGCAAAAATGAAGATAGCAGCGATCATCCAAGCAAGAATGGGATCAAGCCGTTTACCTGGCAAGGTGATGAAGAAGGTTTTAGATAAATCGTTATTAGAGTATCAAATCGAGCGATTACAGAAATCTATAAATATTGATGAAATAATAATAGCCGCACCTTCTTCTATACACGACCAGCCAATTGTTGATTTAGGTAAAAAAATGAACGTGAAGACATTTACAGGAAGTGAAACTAATGTTTTAGAAAGATTCTACTTAGCAGCAAGCAAATATTCTTGTGAGCACATAGTAAGGTTAACGGGAGATTGTCCGTTAATTGATCCGGCAGTCGTCGATCAATGTGTTTCTTTTTATAAGGCTAATTCATATGACTATGTATCTAATACTTTGACACGTACATTCCCTAGAGGTATGGATACAGAAGTATTTTCTTTTTCTCTTCTCGAGGAGGCGTATGATCGGGCAAGTAAGGATTTTGAAAAAGAACATGTGACGCCTTACTTTTATACTCAAAAAGGAAAATTTAATATAGGGCAATTTGAAAATAAGAAAGACCTTTCCCACCTGAGGCTGACAGTGGACACAGCAGCTGACTTTAGGCTGGTTAAGTGGGTGATTGAAAAACTTTATCCTATTAAGCCTGACTTTATATTAAATGACATAGTTGAATTGTTAAACGCCCATCCAGAGATAATTGAGATAAATCAGCATATTAATCAGAAGAAATTAGGAGAATAGAGATTTTGATCAGAATGCAGCAATCTTATCTAACTGCGCTGTGAAAGTATTCTTGAGCTGCTGCTTCCGCGGGCGGCTCTAAAAGGCAGTATTATGAAGCCTCCCGGTATTCTACTTTATAGAATACCGGGAGGCTTCTTGCTGACTTTGTAATCACAAAAGAAGGAACAGGGAATGCGTCCACTCCGCTGAATACCTATCACCGCAAGGCTTCAACTACATATATATATAATTAGTATATTTAAAAGATTGAGTGATAGTTATGAAGTTTTTGAAAAGGATGAAAGAAAGGCTGGAAAAAATGACAGATATTAAGGAACATAATCGTTGGCTTTACTTACCCATGGAGACGAAAGTAAGAGAGCTGGATGCGAAATTATTACTTGCCTTTTACGCTGTACACAGTAACTACAGAGTAGTATTGGGGTTGTCGGGGATGATGGAAGAAGCACTGGAACACTTACCGGCAGGAATTTTCCTTGATAAAGGTTATACAAACAAAGATAAATTACGGCGTTTTCAATTGGCAGAAAAATACGGACATAAGGTGCTGAATTTACACGAAGAAGGGTTTCCGCTTACGGAAAAAGAGATTTATATCCAGAAGAATCTAGATCAGAAAAGCTTTAATCTTCTTGACTATGAGTGCTGCTGGGGAGAAGTCCAGAAAAATATCATTGTAAGTGAGTATCCTGGTGAAGCCGATAAATGTGTAATCACGGGCAATCCGCGTTTTGACTTACTTCAGACGAAATATCGCAGCTTATTTAATAGTGGAGCGGAAGCAATCAAGAAACGTTATGGGGACTTTATTCTAATTAATACCAGGTTTCCCGCATACACAAAGACCGTGAATGAAAAGGGCAGGGTAAATTTAAAAGTTCTTTCCCAATTGGAGAAACATTTAGGGAAGTACGGCCCGAGAGAAATCGCACAGCTTTATAAGAAATTTATCGTTATGGTCAAAGCATGCAGCCAAAGGTATCCCCATCTTCATTTTGTTATCAGGCCTCACCCAAGCGAAGTATTCAGTGTGTACGAGCAAGATTTGAGAGGTTGTGAGAATGTTTCTGTTGTTCATGAAGGAAACGTAATTAACTGGATTCTCGCTTCTAAGCTAGTGATTCACAATGGCTGTACCACCGGAGCGGAGGCATTCTTATTGGAGAAACCAGTCATTTCCTATATTCCTATAAAAGAAAGAAAATATGACTTGCCTAATGAGCTCAGTATTAAAGTGGCCAAAGTAAAAGATCTGTTTCATTTTCTTGATCACAACCTTAACCAATATGATTTTAATAACAATAAATATAATGAACAGAAGAAGCTGCAATTGCTGAAGGCCTATAGTGCTGGTGTTCAGGGTCAGTTTGCCTATGAAAATATTCTTCAGTTATTAAATAGAATTCCTGCTGCAACGTCTAACCCGGGTCATATCGAAATGAGTAACAAACTCGTCAGTAAATTGAAACGAGAAGGAAAGAAAAGCATTTATCACACAAACCCTATTGTGATGCAGAAGTTCCCAAGCTTATCAACTGAAGAGATTAAGAACTTTTTAACAAAAATCAATAGGATAGAAAGGAAAGGCAAGCGGATCGTAGTCCGAAAATTACACGATAAATTTATTGAACTCACTTTAGAAGCATGACTTTATAAAGAAAGGAGGGTAAGCATGTATTTTAAAAATAAAAAAGTACTGATCATTGGGGGAACTGGAACCATAGGAAAGAGTCTATTAAGGGCAATTCTGCTCCAATCTCCTAAGTTTGTCCGCGTGTTCAGTCGTGATGAATATAAGCAATATCTTTTGCAGAATGAAATGGGAAGCTGTCAGGAAATCCAGTACTGCCTTGGCGACGTCAGGGATGAAGAACGAGTCTTTCAGGTTATGGATGGAATCGATTATGTCTTCCACGCTGCCGCTATGAAACATGTTCCAGCTTGTGAATATAACCCATACGAAGCCGTCTTGACCAATATTAAAGGCACTTATAATGTTATTCATGCAGCGATAGCTAAGAAAGTGAAAAAGGCGGTCTTTACAAGCACGGACAAAGCCATCGCCCCGACTAATACTTACGGAGCGACGAAATTGGCAGCTGAACGGCTGATTGCATCCGCGCAAACAAATAAAGGAAGTCATTCTACCACGTTTTCAAGCGTTCGATTTGGGAACGTAATGGGATCACGAGGCTCTGTTATTCCCTTGTTTACCAAACAAATAAGGGAAAACAAAAGAATTACTGTAACGGATTTGAATATGAGCCGCTTTATGATGACCTTGGAGGAAGCCACAAATCTTACGATGAAGGCCTTGCAGTATTCAACGGGAGGAGAAGTGTTTGTATTAAAAATGCCTGTCGTTCATTTACAGGATTTGGCCAAAGTAGTCATAGAAGAAACCTGCAGCAAATATGATATTAAATGTGACTCCATTGGAATTGAGGAAATAGGGTTAAGACCTGGTGAGAAGATGTATGAAGAATTAATGACCGAAGATGAATCACTATCCGCGCTTGAATTACCTGATATGTTTGTGATTCCGGCCCCCCATACAAATGCGGCTGAATATAAAGGAGCGAAAATTGTGTCAAAAGGAACATACCGTTCCGACGACCAGTCTCCTATGTCCTTAGAAGATTTACGGAATAAAATCATTAAAGAAAAGCTTATTTAGCTTGAAGGGAGGAAGCTGCATGAATGTATTAGTTACTGGAGGAGCGGGATTTATCGGCCGGTGGGTGGTAAAGAAATTACTAGATGATGGTCATCATGTGTGGGTATTAGATGACCTGTCTAATGGGAGAGAAGAGAACCTTTCATCATTTAGAAATCATAAAAATTTTGTATCTTTTATGAAAGGTGATATTAAAGACAATCGGTTATTAGAACAGGTATTTTTAAACGATTTTAAAGTTTGTTACCACCTTGGGGCGAGCATCAATGTTCAAGATAGTATTGATGATCCCAAGACTACGTTCGACAATGATACGATTGGCACGTTTAATATTTTGGAACAATGTAAACGACATCAGGTGAAGATTGTATTTATGAGTACTTGCATGGTTTATGATCAAGCTTCAACTCCATTAGGAATTAAAGAAACGGATCCGATCAAACCCGTGTCTCCTTATGCTGCTTCTAAAATTGCCGCAGAGAATTTGGTCTTGTCTTATTATTATGCCTATGACCTTCCAGCCGTAGTTATTCGCCCATTTAATACCTATGGTCCTTTCCAGAAAACAGGTGGAGAAGGTGGAGTCGTAGCTATTTTCATCAAGAATAACCTGGAAGGCAAGCCTTTACAGATTTACGGTGATGGAAAGCAAACGAGAGACCTTTTGTATGTAGAAGATTGCGCCAGATTTGTAGTGAAAAGCGGTTATGAAGACACCGTTAATGGGGAGATTGTCAATGCTGGTCTGGGAAAAGACGTTTCCGTAAACGATTTAGCTTACCTCATCTGTAAAGACCAGAGTAGAATTCAGCACGTGAAACATATCCACCCTCAAAGTGAGATTGCTAAATTATTGTGCAATCATGAAAAAGCAGAGAAATTATTAGGCTGGAAACCACAAGTCAGCTTGGAAGAAGGCATCCGAAAAACGGAAGTATGGATCAAATCGACGGATTTAATCTAGTGGAGGAGTGAATATGAATATCAATCAAAACGATGAAGAATTTTATCCAGTAAGGTCCTCGATACTCCCATATGGAAGACAATCGATTGATCAGCAGGATTGTCTTGCTGTTGAGAAAGTCTTGAATAGTGACTTTTTGACAACCGGGCCGATGGTTGCGAAATTCGAAGCAGCGGTGGCTAATGTTACAGGGGCGAAGTATGCAGTTGCTTTTTCAAGTGGGACTGCTGCCCTGCATGCTGCTTGCTTTGCAGCAGGTATTCAAGAAGGAGACGAAGTGATCACCACGCCGATGACCTTCGCCGCAACGGCTAACTGTATTCTTTATCAAAAAGCCCGCCCGGTGTTTGCCGACATAGATTCTGATACTTACAATATTTCACCTTCCTCTATCACCTCTTTGATTAACTCTAAAACTAAAGCCATTATTCCCGTGCATTTCACTGGCCAGCCTGCAGATATGAAAGCCATTCATAAAATCGCTCACCAGCATAATCTAGTAGTAATTGAAGATGCTGCTCATGCGTTAGGAGCTTTCTATAATGGGGAAGCAGTCGGCGGTCTCAGCGATATGACAATGTTCAGTTTCCATCCGGTGAAACACATTACTACTGGAGAAGGCGGCATGATCACGACGAATAATCCCCAATATCGGGATCGCCTGCTTAAGTTTAGAACTCATGGTATCAGCCGTAACCCTCAGGATTTAGTAGAAAATCACGGACCCTGGTATTACGAAATGGAGTTTCTCGGTTTTAATTACCGGATGACGGATATTCAAGCAGCGCTAGGTGAAAGTCAATTAACCAAATTAAGCAGCTTTATCCAACGAAGAAAAAAGTATGTGCAGATGTATAATGATGCCTTTAAGAATATGAAAGAATTGAATGTCCCTTTTCAAGAGTCACATAGTAATTCAAGTTGGCACCTGTATGTGATTCGCCTGAACTTGGATCAGTTAAAAGTAGGCAGGAAGAAAATATTTGAATCGTTTCTGAAAGCAAACATAGGGGTGAATGTGCATTATATCCCTGTGTACTACCATCCATTCTATAAGCAAGCAGGATTTCAAAAAGGGCTGTGCCCGGCAGCAGAAAAGCTTTATGAAGAGATCATCACGCTTCCTTTACACCCTTCCATGACGAAACAAGATGCTGAAGATGTGATAAGCGTAACCAAAAGTGTGCTTGCTCACTATTCTGTTCACTCGTAGCCAGCTATATTAGGGAGGTTTAATTATGGGCGAGGCGATATCAATTAATGGGAGGGCGGTATATTCTGCGCGCCCTTATATTATTGCTGAAATTGGCTCAAATCACGACGGAAAACTGGCTCAAGCAAAGCAGCTGATTGCTTCCGCGGCTGATGCCGGAGCAGATGCTGTTAAATTCCAGACGTTTAAAGCAGATCGTCATTATTCTAAGTTTACTCCGGGTTTTTCTTATTTAGATAAAAACAAACTAGGAACGTATGAACTGATTCGTTCTCTTGAAATAAACAGGGAATGGCATACGGTATTAATGGCCTGTGCAGCGAAGCATGGTGTCACTTTTTTGTCCTCTCCCTGTGACCAGGAGGCTGTTGAACTGCTGGGCCGATTGGATATGAAAGCATTTAAAGTGGCTTCCTTTGATTTAACCGACGGTGATTTAATTGCCCGGATGGCTGCTTTTCAAAAGCCTATGATCTTATCAACAGGCATGGCGGATTATGGAGATATCCAATGGGCGGTAAACTGCTGTAAAAAGGCAGGAAACGAACAAATTATCTTATTACAATGCACGTCCCTTTACCCTGCGCCTGCTCACTTATCAAACTTAACAGCGATGAGAAGTTTAAGAGAAGCTTTTCAAATGCCTGTCGGATATTCAGATCATACACTAGGTACCCATGTCTCCATTGCTTCTGCAGCATTAGGCGCCTGTGTGATTGAGAAACACTTCACCTTGGATAAGACACTTCCCGGGCCGGATCATCAGTTTGCTATTGAACCTAACGAATTGAAAGCTATGATAGCGGCAATTCGCGATATTGGAAAATCATTAGGCGACGGAATCAAGAACGGACCGCGGAAAGAAGAAGAGGAAATGTATTGGAAGGGGAGAAGAAGTCTTCATACGACCAGGGACCTTCAAGCAGGAGAAAAGCTGACTCTGGCAGAATTATGCGTGAAACGGCCGGGTTATGGAATCTCACCGCGATTCGCTGAAGAGGTAAATGGCATGGTCCTGACCAAAACCGTAAAGGCCGATCACTGGATTACATGGGAGGATTTTAAATGAAACACAAGACCGTTTTTTTGACGGGTGCTGGAGGGGCGGCGGTTCCGGGATTAATCAGAATCTTAAAGAATAAAGGCTATCGAGTGCTTGCCGGGGATATGGATCCCTATGCGGTCGGGCTTTATACGGCGGATAAAGCATTTCAGCTGCCTCAAGGAGGTTCCTTGGAGTTTTCCGAAAAGCTGGCAGAGCTTTGCCAACGGGAAAAGGTAGAAGTGCTTATTCCTTTAGTCGATGAAGAGCTGCCGGCATCGGCAGCTCTTGAAAATAAATCGCTGGCGGTCTTACTTCCGGACAAAAAGTTCATAGAACTATGCTTGGATAAATATAAATTAATGCATGCCTTCGAAAAGTCGGGAATCCCTTCTCCAAAGACTAAGCTGGCAAGTGAAGGCTGCAATGACCTCAAGTTTCCAATATTAGCTAAACCAAGAGTTGGAAGGGGAAGCCGCGGTGTAGAAGTCTTCCAATCAATCGAGCAGTTTAACAGCTATTGCCGCACTTTGGAGTCTCCGGGGAAGATCCTTATTCAGGAATATATTAACGGCCCGGAATTTACGGTTTCTGTATGTGTCTGGCGTGACGGAAAAGTTCAAGCAGTGATTCCGAAAGAAATTATTAAGAAACAAGGAGTTACTCAGCTAGCGGTTACACGCAAAAACGGAGCTATCGAAGAGGTGTGTAATAAGATCCAGGAGCAATTGCGGGCGAATGGACCATTTAATGTTCAACTGCGGATGAATGAGCAAGGAGTTCCGGTGGTCTTTGAAATCAATCCTCGCTTTTCCACCAGCGTTTCCTTAACCATTGCTTCAGGGTTTGATGAATTGAATTACTTAGTAGATCGAGCGTTAGGTGCATCCCCAAGGCAATCAATTACTTGGAAAGAAGGAGTGGTTTTGCTGCGGCAGACGCTGGATGAATTTATAGAGGAAGACCAGTTTCTGGAGCGAATGCAGAAAATTATCGGTGACGGGCAATGATTCTGCTTACTGGAGGAGGGGGGTTCGTCGGCAGGAAACTGCTGACCTCATTACGTCGTGCCTGCGGAGAAGTGATTCCTTGTTTTCATGCAGATCAATACTTAAATAAATCTGATCAAATTCAATTGGACTTAACTTCAATGGAACATATTAAACAACTGAAACAATTAAAAGCACCTCCGGATACAGTCATTCATTTAGCAGGACTTGTAGATATTCATCTTCTTCCTAATCCAAAGAATCCACTGCTCGCTCCCGTAGCATCCAATAAACAAATTGCATCTCTGTATATGGCTAATACCATTTCTACTGCTAACCTGCTGGAGTATTGTTTGTCTTCAGGAGTGAAGCATTTAATCTATGCTTCCTCTCAAACTGTTTATGGACTCCCAAAGACTCAGGTTTTACAGGAGGACACACTATGTGACCCTTTGGAGCATTACGCTTCAAGTAAATATTGCGCAGAGCAGTTATTAAAAGTAGGGGCCAAGCAGAATTTAGCCGTGACATGTCTGCGCTTTCCGGGGATTTATGGAGAAGAGCGAAAAGGCGGTATGGTTTATAACCTCTGTGAAGCAGCAGTAAAGCGTAAAGAAATTAAGGTGGAATTCCCAATGCCTCTGCCTCTTGACGTGCTGCATATCGAGGATGTAATCGAGGCGGTAAAGAAAGCTGTACTCCATGGAGGCAGCGGCTGGACGTGTTTAAACATCTCGACAGGAGAGCCTTGCAATATTATTTTACTAGCTCAAAGAATTGCGTCTTTAGTGAGAGGTTGCAAGGTTATAGACGCTTCCGTAGACCAGCCTGTTATTCAATTAGACAATTCCCGGGCGAAAGCAGTGCTGGGCTGGACTCCCCAGTCAATGAACAAACGATTATTAAACATGCTGGAGAGTGTTGCGAATGAAGCTTGAGGACCTGACGGCGGTTGTTGAGAAAGTGGGTAAGGCTGTTCTGGCTAGACGAGGGGAGGCTTCCGAAGGTCATTGGGAAGGAACCCAATTTAAATCGAAAATTGATGGCTATGCGCATCAGCTGTTGGAAATCTATTTAACTAAATTAGATGCTTTGATCCCTATTATCAGCGAAGAAAATCCTCAGTCATTAACGGTCAATCGCCCTCGAAAGTACTGGCTGATCGATCCCATTGATGGAACAGCAAGTTTTGCTCATGGCTATGACGGCTATGTGACTCAGGTGGCGCTGATGGAAAATGGCGATCCTGTATTAGCGGCTATCTTTGCGCCGAGTCTTGGGGAGATGTATGCGGCAGAAAAGGGAAGTGGAGCTTACCATAATGGTTTATCCCTCCATTGTTCTACGACCAAGTCTTTTAACACCCTCATCGATAATGAACCTGTACCGAGCGGCATCACGAAAGAAGCATATGAGCGTTTTTCCTGTTCGGGCTATGTAGAATGTGGAAGTATTGCCTTGAAAATCTGTAAAGTAGCGGATCGGACTGCTGACTTATTTGTTAAAGATGTTGTGGTTAAAGATTGGGATATTGCCGCTCCTCAATTAGTTTTGCAAGAAGCAGGCGGAGTGCTGACTGACCTGAGTGGTGCATCATTTCAATATAATCAGCAATACAGCAATCAAGGTCTTATTGCCTCACAATCAGCGGAGAATGTTAACAAGGTAGCTGGCTGGTATAAGGAGAAGCGAAGGGGGAAGGGATCTTGAAAGTATTAGTAATAGCGGCCCATCCTGACGATGAAATCTTAGGGTGTGGAGCTGCCATGGCAAAGCATGTTGAGAACGGAGATGAAGTAAATGTAGCCATCCTGGCAGAGGGGATTACGAGCAGAGAGAAAAAAAGGAATCGTGCAGCTAATGAAGAGCGCTTGTCATTACTTGCGAATCAAGCAGACAAAGCAAACCAAATTCTCGGGGTAAAGGATCTGAAGTTATTCGACTTTCCTGATAATCGGATGGATTCTGTAGATCAGATTGATATTACTAAAGTGGTAGAGGATTTAATAGAGAAGTATCGACCGGAATGTATTTATACTCATCATATAGGAGATGTCAATGTCGATCACCGTTGTATTCATCGGGCGGTCATTACCGCATGCAGACCGATGCCTGAGAAACATAATGTAAAAGAATTGCTGTTTTTTGAAGTTTTATCAAGTACTGAATGGCAGCCGCCAAACTCGGGAGCATCCTTTCATCCGAATTGGTTTATCGACGTATCCGATACGATTGGAAAGAAGCTGAAAGCCTTGGAAGAATACAGTCATGAAATGAGAGCTTGGCCGCACGCACGATCCATTGATACGGCACTCTATTTAGCGAAGCTTCGTGGTTCAGCTATTGGAGTGGAAGCGGCGGAAGCCTTTATTCTGGGGAGAAAATTGCTGTGAAATCTGAGGATCCTCACTTGTTGGGAACGAGAATGAAAGTTGTGATCCGCACGGACTCATCCGTATCTATAGGATATGGCCATGTCATGCGATGCTTAAGCATAGCTGAGGAATTAAGAATACTTGGCGCGGAAGTGTGTTTTATTTGCAGAGATTTGAAAGGCAATTTAATTACGGACATAAAGGAAAAAGGATACACCGTTTATTCGATAGCCGGTACAGAGCAGGAAATGGAATTCAACGGGAAGGCGGATCAGAAAGCAGTCGCTGAGATATTAGAAGATATGGGAGAGGTCGACTGGATTATTATAGACCATTACCAGATTAATCAGCAATGGGAGAAATCTGTCCGTCCGTATGCAGAGAACATTATGGTCATTGATGATCTGGCTGACCGACCCCATGACTGTGATGTGATCCTGGATCAGGGATACTACTCCAATAATGAAGAAAGGTACAGGGACTTAGTGCCGGTACATTCGCTGAGATTGTTTGGCCCTGGTTATGCTCTGTTAAGGGAGGAGTTTAAACAAGCAAGGTATCAGGTGAGGAAAAGAGAAGGAAGTCTCAGGCGGATCATGATTATGTTTGGAGGAACGGACCCTACTCAGGAAACGGAGAAGGCATTATCAGCTTTAGAATTACTAATGGATGAGGAAATGAAAGTAGATGTGGTCACGGGTGAGGCGAACGAGCGGAAAGAATTACTTAGAGAATGGTGCAAAAGATGGCCGAACATGACTTTCCACTGCCAGGTTAATTACGTTGCTGATTTAATGTTGAAGGCTGATCTGGCAATTGGAGCTGGAGGGAGTTCCACGTGGGAAAGGTGTTATCTGGGATTGCCGGCAATCACGATTCTCACAGCAGCTAATCAAGTAGCGATGTGCCTGGAGCTGGAAAAAGTGAATGCCATTATGAATTTAGGCTGGTATGACCAAGTAAGCGTGGAAATGATTGCTCGGAAAATTAAGGAGTTCAAACAATGCCCTGCCCAATTAGCGGAAATATCAAAACAGGGCTTACGTCTATTTAACCATAATCAAAAGGAACAGAAAGAGTTTGACTGGGTAAGGAGAGTGTTTTATGAACAAGGGTAACGCCTCCCTGAGGTATATGAAAATGAGTGATATGGATAAAGTTCTGGCATGGCGTAATTCTGATCGCGTACGCTTAAATATGACAAATGACCATGTGATTTCCAGGCAGGAGCATGTAGATTGGTTTCGGAATCTGGACAGGACAAAGAACCATTTTTTACTATTTGAATATAAAAGGAAGCCTGCTGGAGTAGTATATTTTAAGGATTTAAATGTGGATCACAACTCCTGTTACTGGGGCTTTTATTTAGGAGATCCCTCTTTACCGAAAGGGACTGGCAATTTAATGGGGAGTATGGGATTGGACTTTGCTTTTCAGAAGTTAGGTGTTAGAAAGATTTGTGCGGAAGTCTTTCTGTTTAACGACCGAAGCATAAAGTATCATGAACGGCTGGGGTTTAGAAGAGAAGGACTGCTAAAGCGGCATTACTTAAAGAATAACCACTATGAAGATATTATTTGCTATGCCCTGTTTAAAGAAGACTGGGAAAGAACTGAATAGAACGGAATCTGTGGTAAAGCGAGTAGGCGATCACTATCTCTCTGGTGGTGGACTAGCCATGGTGAAATTTCCTTGCAATCAGAATCTTGATCAGTAATCCCGAAGATAAAGATAGAATCAGGAGTGAAATTGAAAATGAACAGGATGGTATTTACCTCTCTATGTTTACTGCTGTTCTTAGCTGCTTCCATTTCACTTGTTTACATAAAATCAGGAAGTACTGTAAAGCAAGCCATGTCTACCCTAGTTCCCTTCAGTGATCCAGTTATCATCGCTCACCGCGGAGCCTCTGCTGGTGCGCCTGAACATACACTTCCAGCCTTTCGAAGAGCCATCGAACAGCATGCCGATTTTGTAGAGTTTGATTTGCAGATGACAAAAGATGGAGAGCTTGTTGCTTTACATGATTCTACACTCGAGAGAACGACCAACGCCAAAGAACTGTATCCTGACAGGTCTCCGTGGGCAGTGAAAAATTTCACCCTTGAAGAAATTAAAAAACTGGATGCAGGAACATGGTTTAACGAAGCCGAACCTCCATTCGCCGATCCGGAATATCAAGGACTGCAAATACCAACATTGCAGGAAATCTTAGACCTCGTTAAGGAATATCCCTCTACTCATGTTGGGGTTTACATAGAAACCAAAGGTCTTGGGATGGAAGAACAGCTTGCTGGGATCTTACAAAGCAACCATATGTTTGAAAAAAGACAGGTGGTTCTGGAGTCCTTTATTCCTGAAAGCCTGAAGAAGCTTAAGGGGCTGGTTCCTGAAGAAGCAGTATTCATTCAATTAGTAGACTCGGCTCCTGACGGAAAAGTGGGATTAAATCAGCAAATGGAACAGATAGCTCGTTATGCGGATGGGGTTGGTCCTTCGCAGGAACTTATTTCAAAGAAATATGTACAAGCAGCTCACAGGCATCACCTGTTGGTGCATCCGTATAATGTTCAAACTGAATCATTAATACAGCGGGCGTTTTCATTGGGAGTCGATGGTTTGTTCACGGATGATCCCAGCCATCTCTATCAATTACTAAACTCTGCCACAGAACGTGGAACCATAAGTCCGCGTAACCCGGATTAGATAATTAAACAGATACGGGAGATAACAAAAGCAAACCCGAACCATTGGTTTTCGTTGGTCCGGGTTTGCTGTTTGGAAGTGCATGCTGGTTCACGTTCTTCGTTTTCCGAAGGCACGAATGCAATTCTTCTAATGATACTGTTCTGGAAGCGTATTTTCCATTTCATCGTGTTCGTTTCTTCCAGGTAGTCGTTGTTGCCTTATTTATGTTTGTGATGGCCGTGTCCTCTGCCGTGATGGTGGTCATGCTTGCCATGGCCGCCGGGGTGATGATGGTGTTTTCCGTGATGTTTATCTTTATCTTGCGAAAGGTCGAGCTGGTACTTGGCGAAACCATTTTCGGTTTCATTTAGAAAGTTGATATTTTCAATGGAGTCTGCATAAGGCTGTGCTTGTAAAGAAGATTCAAAAGTAAGATCGAGTTTCTTATTTTTAATTTCTTCAAAGGACCAGTTATGATCAGCAGCCGGATCAATCGTTTGCTGGTCCACCATATAGTCAATTAATATTTGACGGTTTTCATCTGGTGAATCGATGATGATGTTGGATCCGTCAAGGTGAGGGAAGTGACCGCCTCCGCTTGCACGATAGTTATTGGTCGCCACAATAAAGGACATTTCCTTTGTTACATTCTTTCCATTATACTGCAGCTTTTTAATTCGGCTGGCATCCGGATGAATTTCCTTACCGCTTTGATCGTATTTCGCTGGCTGGGTCACGTCGACTTCATAAGTAACACCGTCAATGACATCGTAGTTATAAGAAGGGAAGTCTGTATTGACTAAACTTTGCTCTTTTTTGCTTTTTGGATCGATTTGGTTAAATTGACCGGCAGACATCTCGAGCCAGTCTTTTAGTTCTTCCCCATTCAGAAGTACGGCTTTTAACGTATTTGGATAAACGTAAAGGTCCGCTACATTCTTGATCGCGATATCTCCCGCCGGTATATCTGTATAATAGGAGGAACCGCTCCGACCGCCGGCTTTAAACGGTGCCCCGGCGGATAATACGGGAATATCCGCATATTCTGTTCCCTGAATGTTATTTTCCACATACCATTTCTGTGCATTCGTAACAATTTGAATGGAAGGATCATCGTTTACAAGTGCGAAATAGCTGTTAATCGGTGCGTTAGTTTCTCCCACCGGTGTTCGTACATAATTAATCGTCGCTTCATGTTCCTTTTTCACCGCATCGACAATCTCTTGATCTGTGGATACTAGAGAAGTTCCGGTAGATGAGTCATAGATTGGACGAGCTTCTGATTGGGAATCTTTGACGGTCCAGTCCCCATTGTTGTCCGTTAAGGTGAGATCAATAACCCCCAGGTGATCGCCCCAATACCCAGGTTCAACAGAAGGGACACCATTAATCGTACCTTTAGAAGAATCAACACCGCTCACCCCTTCGAAAGTGGCGTCTCCAGGAAATACTTTATGAGCATGTCCAAATAGAATCGCGTCGATTCCCTCTACTTCACTTAAGTAATAGACTGCATTCTCATCATTTCCCTGTGGTGCAGCTTTTTCAAAACCTGAGTGGGGAACAGCAACAATAATATCAGCGCCTTCTGCCTTCATTTCTGGTACGTATTTCTTTGCCGTTTCTACTATGTCTTTCACGACCACTTTTCCTTCAAGGTTTCCTTTATCCCATTGCATTACTTGAGGGGGGACGAATCCAATCACGCCGACTTTCAGCTGATGTTCCTGACCATTCTCATCGGTGACCGTTTTATCAAGGATCTTGTAGGGATTAAAATAATGCTTATCATTGGCCGGGTTATTATCCTGATCATCTACATAAACGTTAGCGTTGACGTAAGGGAAGTTTGCGCCGCTAAGACTTTGATTTAGAAAATCAAGTCCGTAATTAAATTCATGATTTCCGATATTTCCTGCATCATAATGGAGCAGGTTCATCGCTTTGTATACGGGGTGGACTTCACCTTCTTTGAGCGGATCGACCTTTGCCACATAATCACCTAAAGGTGTTCCCTGAATTAAATCACCATTATCAAACAACAAGCTATTGGTCGATTCTTTTCTCGCTTGTTTAATGAGGGTAGCTGTTTTTGCCAGTCCAAATTGCTCTGTCGTCTGGTCTTTATAGTAATCATAATTAACAATATTCGTATGAATGTCGGTCGTTTCTAAGATTCTTAGATTCACGTCTGCTGACGTTCCATCGGCATGAGCGGGTGGATTATGTAACGGTAAAGCTAGTATTCCAATGGTTAATGCAGCGGTAAAAGCCTTCTTTAACATGTAACAACCTCCTATATAATGAGTGGGCCCGCTACTATTCTATAACCTTTTGCCGTAACCTTCTGTCGAAATATGTAAAAATTGTGTAAAAAACAGGAAAATGGTTCGTTGGAATCAGGATACCAGAGAGAGGAGGAGGTACAAAGGTTCATCAATTAAATAAGCTGCCCTTTCCTTAATGCTACACAAAGAATGAGGCTGGGACATAAGGAAATGCCCCCAATCTAAAGAAGAACAATTAGGGGAGGGCAGGGGTTTACTCTGAATGGCCGCTCCGGAAATTCACTCCGCTTTTCGCGGGCGGCTGGTCTGCCTCCTCGTGCTGCGCACTCCGGGGTCAAACCTATGCCTTCCTCCCGCAGAAGTCTCCGTGTATTTCCTACGCTGGAATGGTTTCTATTTTTCACTTCCTTCTTCCTTTTCATTAGAGGAGCCTGATTAAGATAAATGGGAAACGTATAATACGTCCTGTTGTGTAAACTTCGAGAAGTTCCATATCACGATGACAGGAAAAACCCGAACGAAGAAGGAGCGTTAACTCCTTCTGCGTTCGGGTTTAATAATGGCTGACAGATTTTTTTCCCAACCTCCTTCTAATGCAAAAACATAGACTCATTAAGGGATTTATGGTTTCAATATAACTTTAATGTTGCCATCTTCTTTTTTATCAAAAATATCGTAGGCTTTTGCTGCCTCATCGATCGGCATGCTGTGAGTAATGATATCAGTCGGATCAAACTCTTTATTTTCAATCATGTCATACAATTTAGGCATCAAGTGGATAACAGGAGCCTGCCCCATTTTTAATGAAACATTGCGGGCAAAGAAGTCACCGATTGGAAAACCATTGGCTTCTGTTCCATACACACCGGTCAGCTGAACGGTTCCAAATTTACGGATAGACTCAGACGCCGTTTTAATAGGACTGATTGTTCCAAATTGGTTATCGAATTCTGAACCGAATTCTTCATTTGAAGGCACCGTGCCGTCCATACCTACACAGTCTATGACGACATCTGCTCCGCCTTTCGTTTCTTCGTGGAGAAGAGAGCCGATCTTTTCAAAGGTTTTAAAATTATAAGTCTCCGCATTATTCGTCCGTTTGGCATGATCAAGACGGTGATCCACTTGGTCTACAGCGATCACTCGGCTGGCGCCTTTAAGTTTGGCAAATTTCTGAGCCATTAATCCAATCGGACCGCTTCCGAGGATGATGACGGTGTCTCCCTGTTTCACCCCGCTGTTCTCTACACTCCAGTAAGCTGTTGGAATGACATCCGAAAGGAATAAGACACTTTCGTCATCCAATTCACTCGACTCCGGAACTTTAAAGGACGTGAAATCCGCATAAGGAACACGCAGGTATTCTGCTTGTCCTCCTGGATAGCTACCGTACATTTCTGTAAATCCGAATAAACCACCGATTTCACCGTGAGGATTGGAATCATCACACTGACTTTCCATTTGATTCTTGCAGAAGAAGCATTCCCCACAGCCAATATTGAAAGGAATGACGACGCGGTCGCCTTTTTTCAAGTTCTTTACTTCAGGTCCAACTTCTTCGACTATTCCCATTGGTTCGTGACCGACAACGTAATCCTGCTCCGGCTCAATTCCTCCTTTATAGAGGTGTAGGTCTGACCCGCATATTCCGCTTGCTGTTATTTTTACAATCATGTCCGTATGTTCTTTAATAGAAGGGGCTTCGACTTGTTTCGTTACCATTCGTTCTTTGCCTTGATATGTGACAGCTTTCACTTTATACACATCCTCTTCTCAAAGTTTAGTTGACCTATTTCCGTTATTAAAATACCTTAAACTCTGACTATTTACAGAATTTATACTTTTATATAGGTCTTTTTATTTACAAACAGAAGTAAACCAACGGATAGAAAAAGGGAGAGAGACCTAAATGAAGGCGATTCAAAGCTGTTTCATATAATTGTGGGCAGAAGAAGAATAAATGAATCATTAGTCTGTATTAAGTTTTTTGTAATATTACTTTTTCAGAATAATATTTGTTACTGGAATGGATGGAGAAAGGCAGAGGAAAAATGATGTTTAAGGAGAAGAAAAAGAGGAACATAGATTCTATTAGTAATAAAAAGGAAGGGGAGAAATTCATGCAAAAACGAATTGAATACTTAACAAATTGGCTGCAAAACAAGGTGAAAGAGGCAGGGGCAGACGGAGCATTAGTAGGAATCAGCGGAGGGATTGATTCTGCAGTAGTTTCTTATTTAATTAAACGGGCTTTCCCAGATCATTCTTTAGGAGTTATTTTACCAATAAACCAAAAGGTTGAGGATCAGGATGATGCTCTGGCTGTAGTAGAAGGGGCAAATCTGGATTATACAGGAATAGAATTAACTATTCCTTATAAGGAAACCTTCTCCGCTATTCGTGAAAAGCTTGAAGAAAAAGGAGATTGGAATGAAGGGAAGTCCCAGCTCGGCGGTGCGAATTTGCAAGCAAGACTAAGAATGAGCACTTTATATGCAGTAGCAAGCAATTACAATTATTTAGTAGTGGGAACAGATAATGCAGCGGAAGATTATACAGGTTATTTCACTAAATATGGGGATGGCGGTGTGGATCTTGTTCCATTGATTCATATGCGCAAGGAGGAAGTCCGGGAAATGGCTAAGGCTCTCAATGTTACGGATTCTATTCTTCATAAGAAGCCAAGCGCAGAGCTCTGGGAAGGACAGTCAGATGAAGATGAACTTGGATTATCCTATGACACGATCGATAAATATCTCCGTGGAGAAAGCATAAGCCCGGAAGATGAAGAACATTTGAAAGACTTACATGCCAAGACAGAGCATAAACGTCAAGTTCCGGCAGGACCAGAACGTTATAAAGGAGAGTGAAGGTCATGAAGCAGGATACGGCGCTGGTCATTATAGATATGATTAATAAAATGGATTTCGACGGCGGAGAAGATCTGCTTGATAACACTCTGCAAATAACAGGAAATCTGCAAAATTTGAAATCACAGGCAAAGGATAAAAATCTGCCCGTCATTTACGTCAACGACAATTTTGGTCTTTGGCAGGATAACGTTTCCGATTTAATATCTGAATGCAGGAAGGGACAAGGTAAGCCAGTCATTGATCAGCTACTCCCTGATGAAGACGATTATTTCATAATCAAACCGAAGCATTCCGGTTTTTTCGGAACGCAGCTTGGTATTCTTCTCAACCAGCTGGAAGTCAATAACTTAATTATCACAGGAATTGCAGGCGATATCTGTGTGTTATTTACCGCAAATGATGCGTATATGAGAGAATACAACCTTTGGGTGCCAAGGGATTGTACAGCTTCAGAGACCACGGAAGGAAATAATAATGCCATTCAAATTATTGAACGTTCTTTATCTGCAGTTATTACTGATAGTCGAGAGATCGATATTGATCAGGCATTCGATGATTGACTTTTCCTGATGAATTGAGTACGATTTAGCTGTGAACAGATTCTGTTCCGCCAGCACAATTCCTTACTAAAAAGGGGAAATGATTTATGAGTGTGGTTGTTCTTAACTAATTCCGTTAACTTTATACGGTCCTGAATAGCAGTAAAAAGCATGCATTGAGCAGGCTTATTTCGCTGTACTATTTTTCAGGAGGAGTTAAGAACAAGCATAAGCATAGCGCAAAAGACAAGAGTGTACGTACAGCTATGGCTTTTTTAGTCATAGCTTTTTTTATACTCTAATATGGCGGAACGGAGAATGTTTTCATCCATTTCAAACCATATCTTTGCTGCGGTGAGCTATTTAGCTTGCCGCAGTTTTTTTTATGGGAAAATTCAGGAGGGAACCCCATTGAACCAACGAACGTATCAAACTTTAGAGTTTAAGGAAATTTTACAAGAGGCAGCTGGTTTTGCCTTAACACGTGAAGGAAAAGAGAAGGTAGAACAGCTCACTCCGTCTACTAACCGTAAATTGATTGAACGCTGGCATGAAGAAATAGACGAGGGGTTGGCGATTCTTAATATGAGCGGCAATGTACCCGTTCATAGTCTCGATGATGTGAGCTATATGATGGACCAGGGGCAGAAGGGAATATTTATTAGACCTGCTCAATTCACAGATCTTCTTTCGTTTCTCGATCATTGTACTAAATTAAAGCGATATATGAAGGGTAAGGAATTTATTGCTCCGACGATCAGCCTATATGCGGATTCGATGGCTGATCTATCCATGTTAGAAGAAGACATTGCTAGTAAAATCCGTCACGGACAAGTGGATGATTATGCTTCGAAGACCTTGTCTAAAGTTCGGAAACAGCTTCACATTAAACAAGCGAAGCTGAGAGAACGCATAGAGGCTTTATCTAAGAAACATCACGCTTATATGCAGGAAAGCCGTCCGGTGGAGAAAAACCAAAGATATACCCTTCCTATTAAACGAGAGCATCGCAGAAAGGTGAAAGGAACCATTATTGACCAATCTGCTTCAGGGGCAACACTCTTCATCGAGCCGGAAGAGCTGACATTTCTGCAGGAAGATCTTCAGCTTCTGCGTATGAACGAGGAACAGGAAGTCGAACAAATTCTATATTTCTTGACTAACCGCGTCCTGGACCACGAATATGAACTGACTATTGCCATGGAGACCATGCTTCAATATGATATTATTTTCGCAAAAGCGAAATACAGCCGTTCTATTAGCGGCAGCACGTCTGTCTTTGCAGAAGGGTATTCTATGATAATTAAGAATGCCCGGCACCCGCTGTTAAAGGAAGAAGCGGTGCCCCTATCATTTCAAATGGGAGAAGAAGATCAGGCGTTGTTAATCACTGGTCCCAATACAGGAGGGAAAACAGTGACTTTGAAAACGACGGGACTGCTATGTTTAATGGCTCAATCCGGTCTGCACATTCCTGCGGACGAAGGAACCGTGCTTCCCATTTTTCAGCAGATTTTTGTAGATATAGGTGACGGCCAAAGCATTGAGGAGAATTTAAGCACGTTCAGCTCTCGATTAGTCAACTTAATTGATATTCTCAGAGAGGCAAATGACCACTCTCTGCTCCTCTTAGATGAAATAGGGTCAGGGACAGATCCAGGAGAAGGAATGGGGCTGGCAACGGCGATTCTTGAGCAATTATCCCAAAAAGGATCCACCATTTTAGCAACTACCCACTATAGTGAAATGAAGGAGTATGCCAAACAAAAGCCAGGATTCATCAACGGGGCAATGGAATTTGATTTGGAAACGTTGAAGCCGACTTACAAGCTCTTCCTTGGTATGACAGGGCGGAGTCAAGCTTTTGATATTGCCCATAAACTAGGTCTTCATCCAGACATTCTTAAGAATGCTCACGAGATTACGTATAAGGAGGAGGCGCATTATTCAGTGGATGCCGACCAATTGAAGAAACAGGCATACACTAGCCAGACAGCCTTCAATCGGTATGGCAGACAAAGATACTCTGAGAAGACGAAATCGACTTCAAAGGGCTTTGTAATGGGGGATAATGTAGTGGTTCTTGCTACAGGCGAAACAGCGATCGTTTATAAGGGGCCGGATGAAAAGGGGAACTATATCGTTCAAATCAAAGGAGAGAAGTATACCTATAATCACAAGCGTTTAAAGCTCCATATAGCTGCAGAAGAACTGTATCCTGAGGATTACGATTTTGATATTATTTTTAAATCCAAAGAATACCGGAAAATAAGCAAGCAGCTGGACCGCAAGCACGTAGAGGGACTTACCCTTCATGATGAAGAATAAGCCATAGCGCCATATAAGTTGGGAACAAAAAAGTTTCATGTATTAGAAAACCCGAACGATACTCTGGTTCGGGTTTTCTATATTTTGCGATCCATGAAGATAACATTTCTTCCACTTCAATGCCCCACTTGGTTTTGTACCCAATCCCACCCCGTATATTATCTAATAAATCTACGCAAGAATAACCATTGTTTTTTTATATAAGTTCTAATTAACATGTTTTATTAAGTGTTGAACGGGAAAAGAGAGGACATAAGAATTTACATATTTTATAAAAGGAGGAGTATTTGAATGAGTGACGAGAAAAAGAACCGTAAGCAAGAGCAGCTTGAGAAATACAGTACGAATGATAAAGGTCACATGACATCTAATAATGGCCAAAAAGTTTCTGAAGACGAGTTTTCTTTAAAAGCGGGTGAACGCGGACCGACGTTGATGGAGGATTTTCATTTTCGTGAAAAAATAACTCACTTTGATCACGAACGTATTCCAGAGCGGGCGGTTCACGCTAGAGGGTATTCCGCTCATGGGGAATTTCAAGTCTATGAATCTTTAGAAGAATATACTGATGCTGACTTTTTAACTAATCCATCTAAGACAACACCGGTTTTCGTAAGATTCTCAACTGTGGCAGGTTCCAAAGGCTCCTCTGAAACCGTAAGAGATGTACGTGGATTTGCAACTAGATTCTACACAGATACCGGAAACTTTGACCTAGTTGGAAATAACATTCCGGTTTTCTTTATTCAAGATGCGATTAAATTTCCAGATTTAATTCATGCTGTTAAACCAGAACCGCATAACGGGATACCACAGGCAGCATCGGCTCATGATACATTCTGGGATTTCATTGCGAATAACCAGGAGTCGGCTCATATGGCGATGTGGGCGATGTCTGATCGTGCGATTCCGAGAAGTTTCCGGATGATGGAAGGATTTGGTGTGCACACCTTCCGCTTGGTCAATGCTAAGGGAGAAGCGCACTTTGTGAAATTTCACTGGAAACCAGTTCTTGGAATGCACTCTCTCGTATGGGATGAAGCACAAAAACTTTCCGGTAAAGATGCCGATTTCCACCGTGGTGACCTATATGAAGCAATTGAAATGGGGAACTACCCAGAATATGAATTAGGGATTCAGGTAATCAAAGAAGAAGACGAATTTAATTTTGACTTTGATCTTCTTGACCCAACTAAGGTGTGGCCGGAAGAAGAAGTACCGGTGAAAATTGTCGGTAAAATGACGTTGAATAGAAATGTAGAAAACGTCTTTGCTGAAAATGAACAGGTAGCCTTCCAGCCAGGGAATGTGGTGAAAGGAATAGATTTCACGAATGATCCTTTACTTCAAGGGCGTTTATTCTCTTATACCGATACTCAAATTAACCGGTTCGGAAGTACAAACTTCCACGAAGTACCCATTAACAAACCAGTTTGTCCTTTCCAAAATAATCAGCGTGATGGGTTCATGCGTCAAACCATTAATAAAGGCCAGGTGAGTTATCATAAAAACTCGCTAGCTGACAATCAGCCAGAACCGGCAACGGAAGAAGAAGGCGGGTATGTGCATTACCAAGAACGGATTGACGCCCATAAAGTTAAGGAGCGCAGTGAAAGCTTTAAAGACCATTTCTCTCAAGCAACGCTGTTTTGGAACAGTATGAGCGACGTTGAGAAAGATCATATTACCAGTGCTTTCAGTTTCGAACTTGGTAAAGTTCAAAGCGAATCTGTCCAAAAACAAGTGGTCGATATGTTCGCAAATGTCAGTCTTGATCTCGCTAAATCCATCGCTGACAACATCGGAGTAAGAGCTCCTCAAAGCGGAGGGTCAGATGTTACGAAGTCCTCTCCAGCGTTAAGTATGATGAATACTCACTTTAAGCCGGATACTCGTAAAGTCGGTGTCATTGTGGCTGACGGCTTTAAAGGAGAAGACTTAATGACAGTGATCAATGAACTGAAGTCTCAAGGAGTTCAACCTGAGCTGATTAGTGACAAATTAGGCTACAGGAAAGCGAACGATGGGGCGGAAGCTCAAATTGATCATACATTCTTAACAAGTGAATCAGTTCTGTTCGACGCCCTTTACCTTGTTGGCGGCGACAATGAAAGTCAGGCCTTCTCTCAATCAGCGAATTACTTCCTGAATGAAGCCTTTACTCACTTTAAACCGATCGGTGCAACTCATTCTGGAGTGAAGTGGCTAGAAAATAATAAGATGATCGGCAAAGCTGGAGTAGTAACAGGTGATAATATGAAAGAATTTGCAGATGACTTTGCTAAAGCTATTGCGGCCCACAGACACTGGGATCGTGAAATAGTATTTCAACAGGCATAATTAAAAAGAGAGGGGGGCCTCTCTTTTTTAAAAAATAAACAACAAGACTAAATAAAAGCTTGCCCAGGAGAACGAGTTCCGGGGCAAGCTTTTTTATATAGAAGTTCAGTGCAGCCTTACAGGTGATTGGGGGGGGGATGCATCTGATAGTATCTAGAGTTTTGGAAGTGTTTGTGAGATTCAATTAGTAGATTTGAAAGAAAGCGATCATGCCTATGATATAGGTGGATTCTGGGAAAAGAATGAAAGTTGACTATTTAACTGAATCGTTAACGATTAAAAGTCAGTTTTATTCATAGTTGATTGTTAGTTTACAAGCTTTTGAAATCTTTTGCTTTCTTTGACGATTTCTTTACAGCGTCGGATCATAGCAGAAGAGACAATTCGCTGATCAAAATAGGCAGGGTGGTCCCAAATTTCTTTAAATATCTGTTTGAGAATTTGCTCAGAGAGCGTGGGGTCCTGAATCGATGTATGTATGACTTTCATTAATATAAGGTGAAAGCGATCGTATAACTGTTCTAAAGCAGCTTTGTTTTTTAAAGAAATTTGGGACAACAGTGCCTGATCTTTTCTCAATTCTGCATTCACCTCCTGGTTCCTTAGTTGCATTACTGATACCCTAGAATTAGAAGGAGCAAACACTTAGGAGCATATTCAAGAGATGGAATTCAAAACAAAGACCCGAACCATTTGTAATAGAGTTCGGGTCTTTGTTTTATTAATGGGGCTACTGCTTCATTCCCATTTATTTAAACTTCCGTAGCTTTTTCTTTCGTTCCTTTATAAGTAAAACGGGCATTTCCAATGAACATCGAAATGATAAATCCTACTCCGCAAACGATTAAAGCAAATAAGAACCCATGCCCTATAGCATCCGACAACACTCCGCGCAGCACGTGGAGAACAGGGGCAGGAATCTGCAAACTGCTTTGTTCCTGAAGGAGAGCGTCTGGGTTGGAAAAGCTGCCTTTTCCGGTCATTTGCTGCTGTACATAGTTATTTACGATAGTCGCCATTATCGAAGCGCCAAAAATCCCGCCAAGATTCCTGAAGAAAGCAACAAGTGAATTAGCAATTCCTAAGTATTGTTTAGGAATAGTATTAGCCACTGCGTTTTGAGCCACACTCATCAGTGGTCCAATTCCGCAAGAACCTAGTAATATCATAAGCAGAACCACTTCAAAAAATGGAGTATCTGGCCCCACCATAAAGAGCAGGCCGCTTGTTACAATTCCCATCCCCATGACAAATAAGTAAAAGGTTCGGAAACTGAACTTAGTCATGAGTATCCCCCCAAGCGAAGCTCCGGCCATCAAGGAGAGCATCATCGGGGTCAACAGGCCGTTGGATCCATGCCTGCCTAATACACCTACGGCTAGGATAGGGATATAGGTAATTGCAGAGAACATGAGCACACCCTGACAGAACACGATGAAGCTGGTTCCTGATATTACCTTATCCTTGAATAAATGAAGCGGTAAAATCGGTTCTTTCGCCCGCTTTTCGGTAAAAATAAAGAGAATAATTCCTACAGTGAAAATCCCAAACAATCCTAGGATCACGGTACTGTTCCAGTCGTATTTCTTGCCGCCCCATTCAAAAGCGAGCATCACTGCAATCGTGGTCGTAATTAATAGAATGGTTCCTAAATAATCAATTTTAGGTTTCAGATTCGATTTTGTTTCTTTTAAAGCAAAAAATAGAATCAAGAATGAAAGAATACCGAGCGGCAAGTTTACGTAGAAACACCAGCGCCAGCTCAAACCTTCGGAAATCCACGTTCCAAGCTGAGGTCCAAGGACCGAGGATAACCCAAATACTCCTGCGAAAATCCCTGTCATCTTTGCAGCTTTGGTCGGATCGGTAAAAATGGAAAAAATGATGGTGAAACTGATTGGAAGCAGGGCTCCTGAGCCGACTCCTTGAATGGTTCTATAAAAGATTAATTGATCGATATTCTGTGCCATTCCGCAAAGGGCGGAGCCTAGCAGAAATAATACAATCCCTGTGAGGAAAAATAATTTCCTTCCATAGATGTCACTCAGCTTTCCGAAGACAAGCATCGTGGAGGTGCTTGCCAATATGTAAGCTGTAAATACCCAGCTCATTTGTTCAAACCCGCCAATGTCTTTAATGACATGGTTAATACTGGCCGAGACAATAGTATTATCTAGTGATGCCATGAATATTCCGAGGATCATTGCGGAAATAATCAAGGTTTCTGTGCGTTTTGTCATCTGTATGCCTCCCTAAAAAACTAAAGCTATTTAATGTATTCTCCATAATCTAAAATATTTCTGTGTTTTTTTTAATTTTTCATGATCTTTGTGCTCCTTCAGCATTAATCTGACGCCTTATTTATTTTACCTCAAATTCTTCTTAAGAAGGACAAGTATTTTAATAGGTTTTGGTTCTTTAAGCTCACTGTTATTTTGAATTTAATTCTTAAAGAGAAGTTCAGGATTGTGGAAGACCCGATTTCATATTTAGAGCAGGTATGTTTCTGCAACTTTCATGATACGTCGGAATTTTCGCTTTAACCTCAAGTAGTTTCGAGATTCTATATTATGGCAAGGGGGTGGAGGGAAACGGTGAGACTCCGGTGGGAAGTGCGGGACAGCTGAGACCCCACAGAGCTTTGCTCGAGGAGGCTCAGCGCCCGCCCCACGGAAAGCGATCCTTTTCCCGGAGCCCCTAACCTCACACTAAAGTCTCGAAACTGGGTCTTGATCTTTCAGCCACGATTTGAAGATCTATTTACCAATCTAAGAAATTATTTTCCTATTATAACCAACGACTCAGATACTTTGTCGTACGTCTGTGGATATAGTATAGTTAGTGTGAGCGAAATTTTTCAGAATAGAGTGTCAAAGACGAGAGGAGTACAACAAATGACTAAACAAACTTATTTGTATCAGCCAAGAATTGCTGATGTCTTACAAAATATTAATAAAGTTATGATAGGTAAAGAAGAAGCAGCATTATTAAGTGTAGTCGCTTTGCTAGCTAAAGGGCATGTTCTGCTGGAAGATGTTCCTGGAGTAGGAAAAACCATGCTCGTAAAGACGTTAGCCAAATCTCTTAGCTGCGAATTTAAACGTATTCAATTCACACCAGACTTACTTCCATCCGACGTAACTGGTGTATCGATATATAATCCAAAAGAACTGGAGTTTGAATTTCGTCCAGGTCCCATTTTAGGAAATGTAGTGCTTGCCGATGAGATCAACCGTACTTCTCCCAAGACTCAATCAGCGCTGCTGGAAGGGATGGAGGAGACCAGCATAACGGTAGATGGGGATAGCGTTCCGCTGAAAGATCCGTTCTTTGTCATGGCGACCCAGAATCCGATCGAGTATGAAGGGACGTATCCACTTCCAGAAGCCCAGCTGGATCGTTTTCTTTTAAAGCTTAAAATGGGCTATCCTTCACCGAAACAAGAAATGGAGATGCTTGCCAGGACTTCAGGAGGACACCCGATTAACGCTATTCAATCCGTAATGACGCGAGATGAATTAATGGATATCCAAAAAGAAGTCGAAGCTGTCTATGTAGATACGACGGTACATCGATATATTGTAGATATCGTCACGGGAACTCGGGATCACAAAGCGGTGTATCTGGGAGTAAGTCCTCGAGGCTCAATTGGTTTAATGAAAGCAGCGAAATCCTACGCTTTTATTCATGATCGTGACTTTGTAGTCCCTGATGATGTTAAGTATTTAGCTCCGTTCGTGCTTTCCCACCGGATGATTTTAACTTCTGAAGCGAAATTTGAAGGTTCCACTGAGGAAGAAATCATTCAGGAACTACTGAACTCTACGAACATTCCTGTCCAGAGGAATATTAGTGAATGAGACAATCAGTCCAATTCATTGCTAAGTTAGCCCTCGTTCTCTTGTTATTTACTATCTTGTTTTCTTATGCAATGTTTCAGGGCGGCTTTGTCAGCTGGTTTCTTTTCTATGGTTTTCTGCCATTTCTCGTTTATATGTTTGGATTGCTAGTGTATCCGATTAATAATTGGGAGATTGCTAGAGAGCTTTCGAAGCGGGTCGCTACTGCAGGGGAAACGATTGAAATTGAAGTGAAACTGACGAGGAATTTCCCCTTTCCATTGTATTACTGCGTAGTAGAGGAATATTTCCCTGAATCTTTGAAGAAGAAAGATACGCATTTTGAAAAATTTAGAAATATGGATGATTCATCGAACATGGATGAGCTAAGAGAAGTCAAACAAGTCTCTTTCCCCTGGTTTAAGAAGTCCTGGCGCTATCAATACCGTCTGGAGAAAGTGCCGCGGGGAGAACATCAGCTGCAAGCTCTGAGGATAAAGACGGGAGACTTTTTCGGATTTGTGAAGAAGGAATTTGTTTATCCTACAGAAGAGAAGCTGCTCGTTTTTCCTTATAAGCGTCAAGTTAAACTGAAGGAACGGATTTACAGCTTCGAACAGGGGGCAAGTCCGTCTTTTAAATTAAATGAAAAGAATACAAATGTTGTGGCAGGCGTGCGTGAATATATGCCAGGAGATAAATTTGCCTGGATCGACTGGAAAACAACAGCGAAGAAAAACGAAATGATGACCAAGGAATTTGAACAGGAAAAAAGTGTCGATATGCTGATTGTTCTAAATGCGGTATATCATCCATCCATGAATCCTATTAGCTTTGAAGGTGCAGTGGAGTTTAGTGCTTCTCTGCTGGAAGAACTTCATAAGAAATCTTCGCAGCTGGCTTTTATGACTCTGGGGGATGGCAAAGGGTTCTTTCCCTTCCAACAGGATTATAAGCACAAACAAATGATTCAGCAGCATTTAGCCCAAATTCGACCTATTGGCAGAATACCTTTCGCTCAGCAGCTCGACCGTGAAAGATCTCAACTGCCCGGCGGAATGATTACTATGGTGGTCAGTCACTATTTAGATCCGCAAACCCAGCAATCCTTGCAGAAATTAGCGCAAAAAAGTAAGCGCCTGCTATTCTTTTATATCCGTCCTCATAGTCAAATGAACTTTCAGGATCATCAATTAATAAAAAATCTGAAACAACACGGGGTTATTGTGACCGTCCTCGGAGAAGAACAGCTAATTCAAGAAGAGTTTGGGGTGAGTACCTAATGTTCGGAGGTTCTCGTGACCAGCAGTCGTTTTTTTATCAGGTTATTGTGTATGTATGCGGTTTTTTACTGTTTTGTGAGTGGCTGCGGCCTCTGGAAACTATCACCAATACGAAAGATATCAATGTGTTTTTTATTTACGCTGCTTTCTGTTTTTTTATTTCTTTTCTGCAGGTTAATTGGTGGATATCTGGAATTCTCAAGTTAGTCGGATTAACCTTCATCATTGATGGTTTATATATTGCTGAACGAATTTTCAGCAGGAATTGGTTTGCTGTCGTCTATGACCAGATCATATATAATATCCAGGTAATTCAAGCCCAGACGTGGTGGGAAATGACACCGATGTTCAGGAGTCTGCTTTTCCTCATTCTTCTTTGGCTGATGAGTTACTTGCTGTATTACTGGTTTATTGTCGCTCAGCGTTTATTCTTTTTTGTCTTATTTACCTTGATTTACGTTACAGTGGTAGATACGTTTACGTTCTATGATGGACATTGGGCAATTATTCGGACCTTTGTTTTGGCGATGGTAGCCCTGGGGTTGTCCAGTTTTTCCTTAGAAATGGACAAAGAGTCGGTCTCTTTTCCAAGAATGAGTAAGGCGCACCTATGGGTCTTGCCGCTCCTTGCGGTGGTATTGTTCTCAACCGTAGCCGCGTATGCTTCCCCGAAGCTGGCACCGCAATGGCCGGATCCAGTCCCGTTTATTAAAAACGCTGCGGGCGGGAGCGGCGACGGCGATGGTAATGGAGGCGTGCAGAAAGTTGGATATGGGGAAAACGATTCTCACTTAGGTGGATCGTTTGTTCAAGATGAGTCGATCGTTTTTCATGCGCTTGCCGATAAAAAGAGGTATTGGCGGATCGAATCTAAAGATACCTACACCGGCAAAGGCTGGAAGGATACACTGGCGGGTGTAACCAGCATTACGGCGCCTGACACTATTGATTTTCGTACGTTTAAGGGTCAAGTGAAAACAGACAAGCAATCTGCTTATTTGTATTTTACAAAAAAAGCAGACTTTAAAAAGCTTGTCTATCCTTATGGAGTGAACGCGGTTTCTGGTCCGAAAGATAATCTGCAACTGCGCGTGCATAATAACACCGGGGAAATGGATACGCTGCTAACCGGGGGAAGACCTGGCCAGCTGAACAGTTACCAAGTAAATTATGATGCTCCTTCCTTCGAGTATGATCTGCTTCGAGAGACCAGCACGGAAGATCCGCAAGACATTAAAGAGCGGTATCTGCAGCTCCCTCGTAATCTTCCTGACCGCGTGAAGAATCTGGCTGGTCAAATCGTAGCTGATGAAGATAATCGCTATGATAAATCGAAGGCGGTAGAATCTTATTTTTCAGCTAATGGCTTTGAGTACTCGACGAAAAATGTGGCGGTTCCAAAGAAAAATCAGGATTATGTGGATCAGTTTCTGTTTGAAACGCAATTAGGTTATTGTGATAACTTCTCGACTTCCATGGTTGTTCTCTTGCGTTCGCAAGGGATTCCGGCGCGCTGGGTGAAAGGATTCACCGGTGGGGAACAGACGGATAAATCAGAGGAAATTAAAGGGCAAACCTATCATGAATTTGAAGTCACAAGCGGGAATGCTCATTCATGGGTAGAGGTATATTTCCCAGATGCAGGATGGGTCCCGTTTGAACCGACAAAAGGTTTTACCAATAACACAGATTTTTATTCTCAAATAGATAATGCAGGTGATAATGAAACCCAGCCGGAACAGGATAATAAGCAGAAACCGGAATCGAATCTCGGGAACCCTGCTCAGATGGAGGATCCGGCAAACAGCGAAGGGACTACGGCAAATGCCGCGTCTGACCATAACTTTACGTGGATATGGGTAAGTCTGATTGCTGCCGCTGCAATCTTTACACTTCTTTATTTCACCCGATACCGCTGGATGTCCGTATATTTGATCCGGAAATATCGGCGGAATAAAGATAAAGAAACTTATGAGAAAGCCTACCAATATTTACTAAAGATCCTAGCGCATAAAGGCTATAAACGGGCACCTGGCCAGACCTTAAGGGATTATGCAATCCAGGTCGACCGTCACCTGCAGTCTGATGAAATGCGGCGTCTGACACATAGTTACGAGCGGGTTCTTTACAGAAATGAAGGTCATACGGATCAATGGTCTAAAGTCACTGAATTATGGGAAAATTTAATTAAAAAGACATTGTCTTGATTCCCTGTCAAACCGTTGGTAGAATGGGAGAAAATTAACGCACTACTCCTTCGTATATCCTCGAGAATAAGGTTCGAGAGTTTCTACCGGGGCACCGTAAATGCCCTGACTATGAAGGCAGGGATACAGGACGTGTATAGGTACACATGAATGGATAACTGCCTTCGCTGTTTATGAGGAAACAGGGAGCCAGTTATCTATTTTTATTTTCCTTAATTCCCCATAAAGAGATGAGAAGTACCAGTGTTTAAAAATAAAAGGAGCTGAGCATATATGGAACCAGTGGAAGGCATGATTCTTGTACTAGACTTTGGCAGTCAGTACAATCAATTGATTACCCGCCGTATTCGTGAGTTTGGGGTTTATAGTGAACTGCATTCTCACAAAATGACGGCAGCGGAAATTAAAAAGCTTAACCCAAGCGGCATTATTTTATCGGGGGGTCCGAATAGTGTGTACGGCGAGAATAGTTTTCGCTGTGACGAGGACTTGTTTGAACTGGGAATTCCGGTTCTTGGAATTTGCTACGGAATGCAGCTGATGACGCACCATTTTAATGGGAAAGTAGAACGAGCTAAGGATCGTGAGTATGGAAAAGCAGCCATTGATACGATTCAGGACTCTGTACTTTTCAGTAAGACCCCAGCAAAACAAACGGTTTGGATGAGTCACAGTGACAAAGTAATTGAGCCGCCAGAAGGGTTTCAAATTGATGCCACAAGTCCAAGCTGCCCTGTTGCTGCGATCAGTAACGAGGATAAGACAATGTATGGCGTTCAATTCCACCCAGAAGTGAGACACTCCGAATATGGAAACGATCTGCTGCGAAGCTTTGTCTTTGACGTGTGTGAGGCGACGGATGACTGGACGATGGAGCACGTGGTTGAAATGGAAGTCGAGAAAATCCGTGAACAAGTAGGCGATCGCAAAGTCCTTTGTGCCTTAAGCGGTGGAGTAGATTCTTCCGTCGTGGCAGCCCTTATTCATCGAGCAATTGGCGACCAATTAACGTGTATCTTTGTAGATCATGGACTGTTAAGGAAAAATGAAGGCGATGATGTGATGCGGACGCTCGGGGACGGCTTTAATATGAACATTATTAAAGTCGATGCCAAAGACCGTTTCTTAGGTAAGCTTGAAGGGGTTTCTGATCCTGAACGAAAACGTAAAATTATTGGGAATGAATTTATTTATGTTTTTGATGATGAAGCTGACAAACTGAAGGATATTGATTTCTTAGCTCAAGGTACGCTTTACACAGATATTATCGAAAGTGGCACCGAAACGGCTCAGACGATTAAATCTCACCATAATGTAGGCGGACTTCCAGAGAATATGCAATTTGAATTAATCGAGCCATTAAATACTCTCTTTAAGGATGAAGTCCGTGCGCTTGGTACTGAACTAGGCGTACCTGAACACATTGTTTGGCGCCAGCCGTTCCCTGGACCAGGTCTTGCTATTCGTGTGCTGGGAGCGATCACTGATGAGAAGCTGGAAATCGTTAGAGAGTCGGATGCGGTTCTGCGTGATGAAATTAAAAAGGCCGGTTTAGATCGTGATATCTGGCAGTATTTCACCGTGCTCCCTGATATTCGCTCTGTGGGAGTCATGGGGGATGAACGTACCTACGATTATACGATTGGTATCCGTGCGGTCACCTCGATTGACGGAATGACATCTGACTGGGCCAGGATTCCGTGGGATGTATTAGAGAAAGTATCGAACCGTATCGTGAATGAAGTGTCCCATATCAATCGTGTCGTGTACGATATTACAAGTAAGCCGCCAGCTACGATTGAGTGGGAATAACGAACAATTTACAAAAAATAAACAAAAAACGTTCGTGTTTTGTCTTGACGTATGAAAGAGACGACTGTAACATATAGACATATTAAAAATATTAAATATCCAGCCGACGTATAATTTTGGGGATAAGGCTCATGAGTTTCTACCAGACCACCGTAAATCGGTCTGACTACGCGGGTGAATCGATTTGTTTTTCTTGTGAGGAACACCTGGATTTACCCGTCTGTCAGAAAGTAGACACTCTTAACTTGTTAAGGGTGTCTTTTTTGTTTGAGTCTCTGCCTTATTCCTGGTTGGCTGCTTGTATATGAGGGAGGAACGAACAATGAAGAAATTTTTCCGATTTAATGAATTAGGAACAAACTATCGGACTGAAATTATTGCAGGACTAACGACTTTTCTTGCTATGGCTTATATTTTGTTTGTCAATCCGTCCACACTCGCGTTAGATGGAATTGATCAGCTTCCAGAAGGAATCACGCGAATGGATAAAGGTGCTGTGTTCACTGCTACAGCAATAGCAGCTGCTGTAGGTACACTGGTAATGGGACTGGTTGCGAGGTACCCGATCGCTTTGGCACCCGGAATGGGACTGAATGCCTTTTTTGCTTATACGGTTGTGTTAGGATATGGGATCCCGTGGCAGACCGCTCTCTCAGGGGTACTTGCTTCTGGACTGATCTTTATTCTATTAACGCTTTCCGGGTTAAGGGAACGAATTATTAATGCGATTCCTGCGAACCTTAAGTTAGCAGTAGGCGCTGGAATTGGTTTGTTTATTGCTTTTATTGGTTTTCAAAACTCAGGTATTGTACAAAATAGTGATGCCACTCTTGTTCAGCTAGGCGATTTAACTGCTCCATCCACCGTGCTTGCTATCTTTGGAATTATTATTTCTGTTATCTTTTTAGCACTTGGAGTAAAGGGTGGAATCTTCTACGGAATGGTGCTTACTTCCATTGCTGGAATCGTTACGGGGCTTATTGACGCTCCAAGCGGTTTTGGTGACATTGTCAGTAGTGCTCCAAGTGTAGAGCCGACATTTGGTCAGGCATTCACTCACTTTGGTGATATATTTACGATAAAAATGCTAGTCGTTATTTTAACCTTTCTGTTTGTAGACTTTTTTGATACGGCGGGAACTTTAGTTGCTGTAGCCACGCAGGCAGGATTTATGAAGGATAATAAACTGCCCCGCGCTGGCCGTGCATTGTTTGCTGACTCTACAGCAACTGTCGTTGGTTCTGTTGTGGGAACATCGACGACTACTTCTTATATTGAGTCTACGGCAGGCGTTGGAGCGGGTGGCCGAACAGGGTTCGCTTCTGTAGTTACAGCTATCTGCTTTATCTTAGCCCTCTTCTTTTCACCGCTGCTTTCTTTAGTAACGGCTGAAGTAACAGCACCGGCACTGATTATCGTCGGCGTGCTGATGGCGTCTACGCTTAAAAATATTGACTGGGACGAGTTTGAAATTGCTGTGCCTGCTTTCTTTACCATTGCAGCGATGCCTTTAACGTACAGTATTGCGACTGGAATCGCGATCGGATTTATCTTCTTCCCTATTACAATGATTTTGAAAGGCAGACGCAAAGAAATTCATCCGATTATGTATTTCTTGTTTGTCATCTTTATTCTATATTTCGTGTTCCTTGCTTAGATAAACGGACAAGGCATGAGGCAGAATAATTTTATACTTTAGAAAACCCGAACCATGGATGGTCATTGGTTCGGGTTTTCTGTGTTTTGTCTTTCCAACTTGCTCAGATTTTGATCATCAAGCTCCAGCGCCTAGCTGCTCGTGACATAAGCAATCCCATTCTGTAGCAAAAAACGCCACGGCATGGTTTTGCTTATGCAAGTCGCAGCTTCCCAAGGCGCTTCCGCTTTTGGTTATCCAGCTGCAGTCGCAGATCCACGCGGTTCTATGCCATCGACTTCCAGAGGGGGAAGAGCACCCCTCTTGCAGCCGCTGACTTAGCCCGGCGGATCTGAACGCTCCTCTCCGCACTTGTCTTATTCTTCAAGGTACCGTACGTGGACTGATTTTTCTCGGTTGGGTTCTGAGACATGGCGGTGGAGTTGGACGATGAGCAGGCCGTGTTTATAGGTAGCGTCAATTTTGTCACTTTTTACGGGGAAGGGGAGGTCAATGGTTCGTTCGAATGATCCATTGGCGATTTCATTTTTCAGCTGCCGCCCGCCTCTGTGGTTAATTTCAATTTTTCCTTTAAGAGTGAGGGAAGTGTGGTCAACAAAGACATCGACGTTTTTTGGGTGATCCATTCCTGGCAGGTTGGCGATACATACGAGTTCATCCTCATATTGATATAAGTTCAATTGCGGGATGGCCGGCTTCATCATTCCTTCAAATTCACCCCAGAAATCGTTCCCGAAGAACCGATCTAAGTTTGATTTCCAATCGCCAAATTGATTCATACGATCATCTCCCTAATTTTGTCAGAAATTGCGTTGAAAATGTATTGTGTCCGTAAGAACGGATGGTATATAGTGTATGCATAATTGAACTTCTAGGTGAATGTCCTGGTTGTGCCAGGGATCAGCCGAGTCGTCACAATATATTCTTCGTAGGGAGGCTTTCTGCATGTCCGATAATGCCCTATTTATGATGTTGATTATTTTCGGTGTCAACATTGTGTACGTGTCCTTTTTTACTTTGAGAATGATTTTCACTTTAAAAGGCAGGCGTTATATTGCTGCTCTTATTAGTGTGTTTGAAATTGTCATTTATATTGTCGGGCTTGGCTTAGTCCTTGATAACCTTGACCAGATCCAGAACTTGATCGCTTATGCGGTGGGATACGGGACCGGCGTAATCGTGGGGATGAAGATTGAGGAGAAACTGGCACTTGGCTATATTACCGTGAACGTCATTTCATCTGATCCAGACATCGAATTCACCCGCCAGCTGCGCGATAAAGGATATGGAGTAACCAGCTGGTACGCGTACGGTATGGAAGGGGATCGTCTTGCTATGCAGATTTTGACTCCAAGGAAGTATGAGTTAAAATTATATGAAACGATCCGACATATTGACCCGAAAGCATTTATCGTCGCCTATGAGCCGAAACAGATTCATGGTGGTTTCTGGGCTAAACAAGTAAAGAGAGGAAAGATCCAACATGCCCAAGAAGAAGGACAGCAAGAAGCGCTTTGAAGTGGGAGAGAATGAGTCCATTGATCAGTGCCTGGAGCGAATCAAGCAGGAAGGATACTTTCCTGTTAGGCGGGCGGAAGAACCAATCTTCCGTGAAGTCGAGTCTGATGGGGAAAAAACGCTGGAACCTATTGGAAGAACGATTGTTTTTCAAGCTGTGAAACAGTAAACACGAACATTCTTTTCTTATTAAAAAAATATCGTTCGTCATTTGCGTTGACATGGCTCCGTTAAACTTGATATGATAAAGTCAGAAATTGCATAAGGATACCTCATATAAGACGGGAATATGGCCCGTTCGTTTCTACCCGGGAACCATTAATTTCCGGACTATGAGGGGAGACTGCGCATCTGACATGATACGTTACAGGACATACGTCTGCCTGTTTATCTCCTCTCACATAGAGGGAGATGAGCAGGCTTTTTTAGTGGGGATTTGTCTCATAGATGATGCACAGTATTAATCGGAAGACTCATTTATTGTGGAAAAGAGGGGTAGAATGGCTGAAGTTGGAGTGATTATGGGAAGCATTTCCGATTGGGAAACGATGAAGCTTGCCTGCGAAGTGCTGGATGAACTCGGGGTTACTTACGAGAAAGAAATCATATCTGCACATCGGACACCGGAAGATATGCTGGACTATGCAGATACCGCTCGTTCTAAAGGATTAAAAGTGATTATCGCCGGAGCCGGAGGTGCTGCACACTTGCCGGGAATGGTGGCTGCGAAAACAACACTGCCGGTTATTGGAGTGCCTGTCCAGTCAAAGGCCCTTCAGGGATTGGATTCTTTATTATCCATCGTACAAATGCCAGGCGGCGTACCGGTTGCGACCGTAGCGATCGGTTCATCAGGGGCGAAAAATGCTGGCATACTGGCAGCAGAAATACTAGGTGCCTTTAATGAAGAAATAGCTGGCAGACTTGAAAACTATCGATTGGAAATGAAAGATAAAGTCGAAGGAATGAGGAGCGATTTGCGTGAATCATAAAGTGGTACGACCAGGAGGAATGATCGGAATCTTAGGTGGCGGTCAATTAGGAAGAATGATGGCCGTCGCAGCCAAACATATGGGCTACCGTGTCGCTGTCCTTGATCCGACAGAAGATTGTCCTTGTGCTCAAGTCGCCGATACACATATTCAAGCGGCGTTTGACGATGTCGAAGCGGCTAAGCAATTGAGTGAAATCAGTGATGTGATTACCTACGAATTTGAAAATGTAGATCTTGAGGTTGCTCGCTTGTTTGAAGAAAACGAGAAGCTTCCTCAAGGAGCCTATTCGCTGGAAGTTACTCAAAACAGAGAAAAAGAGAAACATGTCGCGGTGGCAGCCGGGCTCAGCGTTCCGGACTTTGAAATTATCACTACCGTTGCAGAACTGACAGACGCTCTTGAAAGAATTGGCTATCCGGCTGTTGTGAAAACGATCAGCGGAGGCTATGACGGGAAAGGTCAATGGAAGCTTGATGACGAAGAAAGCTTGAATAAAGCTGACTCCTTCATTAGAAACGGTGGAACTTATATCGTGGAGCAGTGGCTTGCCTTTGACTTAGAAATCTCTCAAGTCTTTACGAGAGGGCAAGACGGGAAGATTACTTATTTCCCAGTAGCTGAGAATATTCATAAGAACCATATCCTGCACGAAACAAGAGTACCGGCGACCGTAAACGGGATCATTACTGAAAAAGCCCAGGAAGCTGTGAAAGCAGTATCCGAATCGATGGATATTGTAGGTACCTTCGCCGTCGAAATGTTTGTCCGTGGGGAAGAGATCTATATTAATGAAATGGCTCCTAGGCCGCATAATTCCGGGCATTTTACCATTGAGGCTTGCAATGTTTCTCAGTTTGAGCAGCACATTCGGGCGATTTGCGGCCTGCCGCTGCTTACGATTCATACTTTTCCAGCCGCTGTGATGGTGAACGTACTTGGTAAACACAGAAATATATTAATTGATAAACTCGAATACTATCAGGGCCTTCATCTTCATGACTATGGAAAGAAAGAAGTCAGGGCCAATCGCAAAATGGGTCATGTAACAATCATTGGCAGCGATTTAGAAGAAATTGATCAAGTAATAGAAGAAGCTCAAATTCACTTATGGTAATTGATTAAGGAGGAAAACAATGATTGAACGTTATACACGGCCCGAAATGGGAGCTATTTGGACAGAAGAGAACCGATATCAAGCCTGGCTGGAGGTAGAAATCTTAGCCTGTGAAGCATGGAGTGAACTCGGCGTCATTCCTAAGGAAGATGTAGAGAAGCTTCGGGAAAAGGCATCCTTCAACATTGAACGGATTCACGAGATTGAAGCTGAAACCCGTCATGACGTCGTTGCCTTTACCCGCGCTGTTTCAGAAACAGTAGGAGAAGAACGTAAATGGGTCCATTATGGTTTAACGTCTACAGATGTGGTCGACACGGCGCTTTCTTATCAGTTAAAGCAAGCCAATACTATTATTCGTAAAGACCTCGTCAGCTTTATTGAAATCTTAGCTGATAAAGCACGCGAGCATAAACATACGGTTATGATGGGACGTACTCATGGTGTCCATGCCGAGCCGACCACGTTTGGTTTGAAACTAGCTCTCTATTATGAAGAAATGAAGCGGAATCTTGAGCGTCTCGATCTGGCTATTCAGCATATCGAAGTCGGCAAGCTTTCCGGCGCTGTTGGTACGTACGCCAATATTGATCCCTTCGTAGAAGAGTACGTATGTGAAAAGCTTGGGCTTCAGCCTGCCCCTGTATCGACCCAGACTTTGCAGCGGGACCGCCATGCTCATTACGTTTCAACGCTTGCGCTGATCGCAGCATCCATTGAAAAAATCGCCGTAGAAATCCGCGGCCTGCAAAAAACAGAAACTCGCGAAGTAGAAGAATTCTTTGCTAAAGGTCAGAAAGGTTCATCCGCGATGCCTCATAAGCGGAATCCCATTGGTTCTGAGAATATGACCGGGATGGCCCGTGTGCTTCGCGGAGAAATGCTTACAGCTTTTGAAAATGTACCGCTCTGGCACGAACGAGATATTTCTCATTCCTCAGCCGAACGTGTCATTCTGCCTGATGCAACGATTGCTGTGAACTATATGCTGAATCGTTTTGGGAATATCGTAAAGAATCTTACTGTCTTTCCAGAACGCATGCAGGAAAATATGGAAAAAACCTACGGGCTTATCTTCTCGCAGCGTGTCCTGCTCACTTTAATCGACGAAGGCTTTGTTCGTGAAGAAGCGTATGATCTTGTACAGCCTAAAGCTATGGAATCATGGGAACGCGGTATTCCTTTCCGTGAATTGATTGAAGCAGATGAACGCATTACTTCCACATTGTCTGCTGAGCAAATCAACGCCTGTTTCGATTACAAGCATCACTTGAAGAACGTAGATCGGATATTCGATCGTATCGGCTTATAAAAGTTTTCACTCCGGATGGTCCGGCAAGGCTGGATCATCCGTATATTTCCTAGTGAGGTGTTTATAATGAAAGGTTCTCTTCTTTATGAAGGTAAAGCGAAGAAAGTATATCATGTCAACGATCATCCTGATCAATTGATTTTATCTTATAAGAATGATGCTACGGCATTTAACGGGAAAAAGAAGGATCAATTTGAGGGCAAAGGGCGCCTCAACAATCTGATTACCTCGAAAGTCTTTCAGTATTTAAAACAAAATGGTATTTCCTCTCATTTTATTGAAGAACTTAATGATACAGAGCAGCTTGTGGCTAAGACGGATATTGTTCCTCTGGAAGTGGTCGTAAGAAATGTAGCAGCGGGCAGCATTACCAGGCGGCTCGGTATTAAAGAAAAAGAAATCTTCACCCCTCCGCTCCTTGAACTCTTTTATAAAGATGATGACTTAGATGATCCGTTGATTAATGATGCTCATGCCTATCACCTGACAGGAATTTCAGAAGCAGATCTGGACTCGATTAAACAAATGGCATTGCAAGTCAATGAACAGTTGATCGAACTGTTCAAACAAGTCGAATTACAGCTAGTCGATTTTAAACTGGAATTTGGCCTCCTGCAAGACGGAACGATCGTCCTTGCTGATGAGATCTCACCTGATACATGCCGTTTGTGGGATATAACGACTGGAGAAAAGATGGACAAAGATGTGTTTAGAGAAAATATTGGAGATTTGATCTCTGTTTACGAAACGATATTACAACGACTGGAGGAACACACATGCGCAAAGTAAAGATTTACATCACGTTGAAAGAAGGCGTCCTTGACCCTCAGGGAAAAGCAGTTCAAAACTCTCTTCACTCACTGGAGTATAAGAATGTTGGAGAGGTGCGCGTAGGTAAGTATATGGAAGTCATGATGGAAGATACAAAGGATATCGAAACACAGGTAGATAAAATGTGTGACCAGCTGCTCGCTAACCCTGTAATCGAAAACTATTCCTATACTATTGAGGAGGTCGTTTAAGTGAAATTTGCCGTCGTTGTTTTTCCAGGCTCGAACTGTGATCGAGACATGTATTTTGCGGCAAAGGAAGCTTTAGGGGAAGAAGCGGACCTTGTTTGGTACCAAGAAGCCGATCTTGCTGATTACGATGCCATTCTATTGCCAGGAGGATTCTCGTACGGGGATTACCTTCGTTCAGGAGCCATCGCTTCTACCGCGCCAGTCATTGAACAGATCAGACAGGCAAACGAAGCAGGTAAGCCGATATTAGGCGTTTGCAACGGCTTTCAGGTGTTACTCGAAATGGGACTGCTTCCAGGCGCGATGCTTTCGAATCAACATTTGAAATTCATGTGCCACTACGAAACGTTAATCGTCGAAAATGCAGATACATTATTTACCAATCACTATCAAGATAAAGAAGAGATCGATATTCCCATTGCCCATGGTGATGGAAATTATTACTGTGATGATGAAACGCTGCAACAATTACGAGACCATAAACAAATTGTCTTCACTTATAAAAATAACCCAAATGGTTCGGTCGGAGACATCGCCGGAATTACGAATCAGCAAGGCAATGTCCTTGGTATGATGCCGCACCCCGAGCGTGCGGTCGAACAACTAATCGGAAATGATGACGGGCTCCGCCTGTTTCAGTCTATTTTGACACATTGGAGGAATCACCATGCCATCAACGCTTGAGATCACCCCAGAGCAAATTGAAGAACAGCGTCTATATAGCGAAATGGGATTGAGTGACGACGAGTTTCAGTCCGTGAAAGACATTCTTGGACGTAAACCTAATTATACAGAACTCGGACTTTTCTCGGTCATGTGGTCTGAGCATTGCAGTTACAAAAATTCTAAGCCATTACTGCGGAAGTTTCCGACGGAAGGCGAGCATGTGCTGCAAGGACCAGGAGAAGGGGCAGGGATTATCGACATCGGTGACGATCAGGCGGTCGTCTTTAAAATCGAAAGCCATAACCACCCTTCCGCAGTTGAACCTTACCAAGGAGCGGCAACAGGCGTCGGCGGAATTCTCCGTGACGTATTTTCCATGGGGGCACGGCCGATTGCCTTGTTAAATTCGCTTCGGTTTGGTTCCCTTAAACAGCCTCGCGTGAAATTTTTGTTCGAGGAGGTTGTCCGTGGAATTGCAGGTTACGGTAACTGCGTCGGTGTACCGACTGTTGGCGGCGAAGTCCAATTTGACAATGCTTACAACGGAAATCCGCTAGTGAATGCTATGTGTGTCGGCTTAATCGATCATAAAGATATTCAGAAAGGGATCGCAGCCGGAATTGGCAACACCGTTATGTATGTAGGAGCTAAAACTGGGCGTGACGGCATTCACGGGGCTACATTTGCCTCGGAAGAGCTTTCCGAAGCGTCTGAAGAAAAGCGTCCTTCTGTGCAGGTGGGAGATCCATTTATGGAAAAACTGCTCATTGAGGCCTGCCTGGATGTGATTCATCACGACGCGTTAGTAGGCATTCAAGATATGGGAGCGGCAGGCTTGACTTCATCAGCCAGTGAAATGGCGAGTAAAGCAGGTACTGGTATGCTGATGAATATGGATTTGATTCCTCAGCGGGAAACAAATATGACCGCGTACGAAATGATGCTGTCAGAATCTCAGGAGCGCATGCTGCTTGTAGTTGAAAAAGGCCGTGAAGAAGAAATCGCGCAAGTGTTCCGGAAATATGACCTGGAGGCAGTAGCTGTCGGGGAAGTAACGGATAACCAGCGCTTTACTCTGCAGCACCACGGCGAAATCGTGGCTGATGTACCCGTAGATTCGTTGGCCGAAGATGCGCCGGTTTACCATCAGCCATCTAAAGTTCCGGCATATTATGAGGAATTTCAACAACAAGAGCACTATATACCAAGAGTAGCAGATTATAAACAAACTCTTCATGACTTGCTGAAGCAGCCAACGATTGCAAGCAAAGAGTGGGTATATGATCAATACGATTCTATGGTGCAAACGAATACCGTTGTAACCCCGGGGTCAGATGCAGCAGTACTTCGGGTTCGCGGAACAGATAAGGCACTTGCGATGACGACTGACTGTAACTCTCGTTATATCTATTTGGATCCAGAAGTCGGCGGTCAGATTGCTGTCGCGGAAGCCGCACGAAATATCGTTTGTTCCGGCGGCCGTCCACTCGGAATTACGGATGGACTAAACTTCGGTTCTCCAGAAAATCCGGAAATCTTCTGGCAAATGGAGAAAAGTGTAGAAGGCATGAGTGAAGCCTGTACCACTCTTGGCACGCCAGTAATTAGCGGAAATGTTTCTCTATATAACGAATCCTTTGGCGGAAAAGCCATTTATCCGACTCCGGTAGTCGGCATGGTTGGACTCGTGGAGAAAACGGAGCATATTACGCGCTCAGCGATGAAGCAGGCAGGAGATGTCATTTATTTGATCGGGGAAACGAACCCGGAATTTGGCGGAAGTGAATTGCAGGGATTGCTTGAAGATCGCCATTTTGGAAAGGCACCCGCAATTGACCTGCAAGTCGAAGCACGTCGGCAAAATAAACTGCTGTCAGCCATCCAGCAGGGGCTTGTGCAGTCTGCCCATGATCTGGCAGAAGGCGGGTTAGGCGTGGCTCTTGCAGAAAGCTTATTTGATCAAGAACTTGGCTGTGAAGTAACCATTGCAGGAGAGGCGACAGCTGCTCTCTTTGCTGAAACCCAGTCTAGATTCCTTGTTTCCGTAAAGCCTGAACATAAAGACCAGTTTGAAGCAGTGATGGATGAAGCAGCAGAGATCGGAAAAGTCACGGAAGATGGTGTGTACAAAGTTTCCGCTAATAATCAAGTCGTCGTGGAAGAGCAGACAACTAAGCTTAAGCACACTTGGAAAGGAGCTATTCCATGCTTGGTGAAATCAAAGGTTTAAATGAAGAATGTGGGATATTTGGAGTATGGGGTCATTCGGAAGCTGCACAGCTGACTTATTATGGGCTGCATGCACTGCAGCACCGTGGTCAGGAAGGTGCAGGAATTGTAACTACAGACGGAGAGCATATGAAACTTGCCAAGGGACACGGACTCATTAATGAAGTGTTCTCTCAGGAACGTTTGGATGGGATGACGGGACATTCGTCCATTGGACATGTTCGCTACGCAACTTCAGGAGACGGCAGCTATGAAAACATTCAGCCGCTGATGTTCCGTTCTCAAACTGGGGGGCTTGCCCTTGCTCATAACGGCAATTTGGTAAATGCTCAGGCGCTGAAAAATCAGCTCGAAGGACAAGGCAGTATTCTGCAAACGACGTCTGACACAGAAGTGGTGGCTCATTTAATTAAACGTGCTCCCCACCTGCCGATTGATGAAGCTATTATGGATGCCTTAACCATGGTCAAAGGGGCTTATGCGTTTCTCATGATGACAGAGGACCAGATGTTTGTTGCTAATGATCCAAGAGGACTGCGCCCATTAAGTCTTGGTTATTTAGGAGATTCCTGGGTCGTTTCCTCCGAAACTTGCGCTTTCGATGTCATTGGAGCTACTTACGAGCGGGACATCCGCCCGGGCGAACTGCTCGTTATCGATAATGACGGAGTTAAATCGAAGCGTTATTCTGCTCCGATTCAACGGACTCTTTGTTCTATGGAATACGTTTATTTTTCCCGTCCTGACAGTAATTTGGATGGTAAAAACGTCCACGCCTCAAGAAAACGAATGGGTAAATCATTGGCAAAAGAGGCTCCAGTAGAAGCTGATGTAGTAACCGGGGTCCCTGACTCCAGTATTTCCGCGGCGATCGGCTATGCCGAGCAGGCGGGTCTTCCTTACGAACTAGGATTAATTAAAAATAGGTATGTCGGACGAACGTTTATTCAGCCTTCCCAGGAACTTCGCGAGCAGGGGGTAAAAATGAAATTGTCTGCTGTTCGGGGGATTGTTGAAGGCAAGCGTGTGGTGATGGTCGATGATTCCATAGTCCGTGGAACGACAAGCCGGAGGATCGTTCAACTGTTGAAAGAAGCCGGCGCGAAAGAAGTGCATGTTCGAATTGCTTCACCGCCGATACAGAACCCTTGCTATTATGGGATTGATACCTCTACAAGCGGAGAGCTTATTGCGGCCAATAATTCAGTGAAAGAAATTGAAGAACAAATTGGAGCCGACAGTTTAGCTTACCTTACTCCGGAGGGCTTGAATGATGCGATTTATCAAGGGGAAGATGATTTGAACCATGGAGGATGCATGGCTTGCTTCACTGGAAATTATCCGACTGAGATTTATCCGAATACGATCCCGCCCTATGAGAAGGCGTAGAGAAATGAGGGAATGGCAATGAGTGAATCCTACAAACAGGCTGGCGTGAATGTAGAAGCAGGATACGAAGCCGTCAACCGAATGAAAAAGCATGTGGAAAGAACGATGCGTCCGGAAGTAATGGGTGGCCTTGGTGCTTTTGCAGGACTCTTTGATATTAGCTCTATGTCCTATCAGAATCCTGTGCTTGTCACAGGTACCGACGGGGTAGGAACAAAGCTCAAGCTCGCTTTTCAGTTAGATAAGCATGACACCATCGGCCAGGACGTGGTGGCCATGTGTGTGAATGACATTGCTGCACAGGGAGCCGACCCGTTACTATTTTTAGATTATATTGCCTGTGGAAAAAACGAACCGGCAAAAATCGAGCAAATCGTCAAAGGAATTGCGGATGGCTGTGAACAGGCAGGAGCGGCCTTAATTGGCGGTGAAACGGCAGAAATGCCAGGCATGTATGACCTTGAAGAGTACGACTTAGCTGGCTTTGTCGTGGGCATGGCAGATAAAGAAAAGTTGATTACCGGGGAAACTATTAAAGCGGGAGACGTAGTCATTGGTCTTGCTTCCTCAGGGGTTCATTCAAATGGCTTCTCCTTAGTGCGCCGTATTGTCGATGATCATAAGCTGGATCTTCACCACCACTATCCGGAATTAACTAAACCACTCGGTGAAGAGCTGTTAACCCCAACAAGAATTTATGTGGAAGCTCTCAAGCAGTTGAAACAAACGGTAACGATTAAAGGAATGGCTCATATTACCGGCGGTGGTTTTTATGAAAATATCCCCAGAGCTCTGCCGGAAGGGATGGGCGTCCAGTTGAAACAAAATAGCTGGGAAGTGCCGGCGATCTTTGAATTTCTAAAGAATCACGGCAGTATTCCTGAAGAAGATATGCTGGGTACTTTTAATATGGGAATTGGCATGGCTCTTGTCGTTTCAGAGGAAGAAGTCCCTACGGCTCTTGCAGCCCTTGAACAAGCTCAAGAGAACGGAAAGGTTATCGGTTACGTCACTGAGCAGGAAGGAATTCAGTGGTCATGATGAAACTTGCGGTTTTTGCTTCTGGAACAGGCTCGAACTTTGATGCAATCGTTCAAGCCATTGAAGCAGGGGAACTCGATGCTGAAGTTTCCCTGCTTGTGTGCGATCGTATCGAGGCGCCTGTTGTAGAAAAAGCACAGCGGGCAGATATTGATACCGTGGTATTTAATGCGAAAGTGTATGAAAACAAGGCAGCTTATGAACAAGCTTTGCTGAAAGACTGTCAGGAAAGAGAGATTGATTATATTATTCTTGCCGGCTATATGAGGCTGATTGGTCCGACACTGCTTAAGCCTTACGAGAAAAGAATTATAAACATTCATCCCTCTCTGCTTCCGGCTTTTCCCGGCAAAGATGCCATTGGACAGGCGTTTGACAAACAAGTGAAAATGACTGGAGTCACGGTTCATTTTGTAGATGACGGCATGGATACGGGACCGATTATAGATCAAGAAGCGATTCGGATCGAAGACAGCGATTCGAAAGAGGATGTGCAGAAGAAAATTCAAGCCATCGAACATCAGCTTTACCCGAGAGTTATACAGTCACTACTGGTCAAGGAGGATGCTAAATGAGTAAAAAAAAGCGCGCATTGTTAAGCGTTTCAAATAAGGATGGACTAGCAGGCTTTGCGAAAGAGCTTGTTGAACTGGGGTTTGAACTTGTTTCAACCGGAGGCACGAAGAAGACGATTGAAGAAGCAGGCGTTCCTGTTCTATCAATATCTGAGATTACTGAATTCCCGGAAATTATGGACGGACGAGTGAAGACACTTCATCCCTCGGTCCATGGAGGTCTTCTTGCGAAAAGGAATAATGAAGATCATATGAAGCAGCTTGAAGAGCTTGATATAAATACGATTGATCTCGTGGCGGTCAACCTTTATCCCTTTAAGGAAACGATTGCTAAACCTGACGTCACCGAAGCGGATGCCATTGAAAACGTTGATATCGGCGGTCCTACAATGCTTCGTTCCGCTGCGAAAAGTTTTCAGGATGTTGCGGTTGTTGTGGATCCATCTGACTATGATTCCGTCGTTTCCGGTCTAAAAGCCGGCGAGCTGTCCTATGAAGCGAGACGTAAGCTGGCGGCGAAAGTATTCCGTCATACAGCTAACTATGATGCGATGATCGCAGAATATTTCTCTACCCTTACCGAAGAGGCGTATCCTGAGACTTATTCCGTTACGTATGAAAAAGTTCAATCCTTGCGTTATGGAGAAAATCCTCATCAGACAGCATCCTTCTATCAAAAAGCTAATTATGACGGGGCATCGCTCGCCAATGCCAAACAGCTGAATGGCAAAGAGCTTTCTTATAATAACATTCAAGATGCTAATGCGGCGCTTGAAGTTGTGCTTGAATTTGATCAGCCGGCTGCAGTAGCCATGAAGCATATGAATCCTTGTGGAGTAGGAACAGGCGAAAAGATCGCTGATGCCTATCAAAAAGCTTATGAAGGCGATCCTATGTCGATCTTTGGCGGAATTGTAGCGTTAAATCGTGAAGTGGACGGGGAAACGGCAAGTAAGTTGAAAGAAATTTTCCTTGAAATTGTCATCGCCCCATCCTTCAGTCAGGAAGCACTGGATATACTAACGCAAAAGAAAAACCTGCGACTGCTTGAAGTAACGATGAAAAAGCCTGAAGCACAAACCCATAAGCTGACGAGTGTGCAAGGCGGACTGCTCGTTCAGGATACGGACCAAGGATCTCTTACGGATGTAGAACTTGAGGTTGCAACCGATCGTGAACCTACGGAACAAGAGCTTGAGGACTTAGCCTTAGGATGGAAAGTCGTAAAGCATGTGAAATCCAATGCGATTGTGGTAGCGAAATCTGATCATACTCTCGGAGTCGGTGCCGGTCAAATGAACCGTGTAGGAGCAGCTAAGATTGCTCTTGAGCAGGCCGGAGAAAAAGCAAAAGGAGCCATTCTTGCCTCAGATGCTTTCTTCCCTATGCCTGACACCGTAGAGACAGCAGCTCAAGCAGGAATCTCTGCTATTATCCAGCCAGGCGGATCTAAGCGTGATCAGGATTCCATCGATGCCTGTAATGAACATGGCATTGCGATGGTATTTACGAAAATGCGCCACTTTAAGCACTAATAAGGAGGGGAATCTTATGAAACTGATGGTCATTGGCCGAGGCGGCAGAGAGCATAGTCTGATTCAAACACTTGCCAAAAGCAGCCAGGCGGACAAGATTTATGCCGTTCCTGGCAACGCAGGCATGGAAGAGGAAGCAATGCGCGTACCGATTGAAGAAACAGATCATGAGCAGCTGGTTGCTTTTGCTAAAGAAAACGATATCGATCTTACCATCATTGGTCCAGAAAATCCGCTGCTCGATGGATTGTCAGACGCGTTTCAATCAGCAGGGTTAAAAGTATTCGGACCATCCAAGAACGCTGCGTTAATTGAAGGCAGTAAGCACTATGCGAAACAGATCATGCAGAAATATCAGATCCCCACGGCCGATTATGCAGCCTTCACAGATGCGGACGAAGCTAAACAATACATTCAGGAAAAAGGCGCACCGATTGTAGTGAAAGCTGACGGCCTCGCTGCCGGCAAGGGAGTTGTTGTGGCAGAAACGACAGAACAAGCGATGGATGCTGCTGAAGATATGCTTATTAATGGACAATTCGGGAGCGCAAGTAAAGAAATTGTGGTCGAAGAATTTCTTGAAGGCGAAGAGTTTTCCTTAATGGCCTTTGTTAATGGTTCTGCTGTTTATCCAATGGTTTCTGCGAAAGACCATAAGCGGGCTTTCGAAGGGGACAAAGGACCGAACACAGGAGGTATGGGGGCATTTGCTCCTGTACCGGATTTACCGGAAGGTTCTTATCAAACAGCGGTAGAGTCGATATTACAGCCTACTGCCGATGGCCTGGTTAAAGAAGGACGCCCATTTACTGGGATCCTTTATGCTGGCTTGATTCAAACGAACCGCGGACCAAAAGTCATTGAGTTTAATGCCCGATTCGGTGACCCGGAAACTCAAGTCGTCCTGCCGCTTCTTTCCAATGATCTAGTGCAAGTTTTTCTTGATGTACTAGATGGAAAAGATCCTGAGCTTACGTGGGAAGAAGGATTTTGTGCGGGAGTGGTTGTGGCCTCGAACGGATATCCAGGGGGATATGAGAAAGGACGCCCGCTTCCGGTATGGAAAAAGCAGACACAGGTGTTTACCGTCCATGCAGGAACAGAGAAGAAAGAAGATACCTATATTTCCAGCGGCGGACGCGTATTACTTTCCGGTGCGAAAGATGCTGAGCTGTCCAAAGCTTTAGATGACGTCTATGATCACCTGCAAGTATTTGACAGCAACAAAGACTTTTTCTACCGCAGAGATATTGGACTTTCTGCTATTTCTTCCCGCTCTCGTCAGTCATAAGCAAAGGATGATACAAAAAAATTTGACCCATTAGAGAAAGATGCAGGGATATTCGAAAATGCACCAATCTAATGTAGAACCCTCAGGGGAAGGGCAGAGGTTTACCCTGAATGACCGCTCCGGACATACACTCCGCTTTTCGCGGGCGGCTGGTTTGCCTCCTCGTGCTTTCGCACTCCGGGGTCAAACCTATGCCTTCCTCCCGCAGAAGTCTCCGTGTATTTCCTGCGCTGCGAGGGTAAATATTTTCATCCTTTCTACTTTGTTGATCCAAAGAGACAGAAATAAAAAAGAAATGTCTAAAATCTGTACTACGGAGGGCAAAAAATCCGAACGACGATGGAATTATGTTGCTAACATTTCATCATCGTTCGGATTTAATAATGCCTGAAATACTTTGTCCCAGCAGTTTTCATTGACATTCGGTACTTTGCTATCCTCGTTAACATCTGCGCCGGATAACTATTTAAACAATTAGCAGGCAGACTAAAATTGTTCTTCTTCACTCTTCTTCATTTCCTGATAAGCAGCTGTTAACGGACAGTATCGGACGATGCCCTCCGCGACCTTCATAGAGGCAGCGACAACCATGAACGGGTGCAGGGAATGTCCTTGATTCTTCTCAGCACGCATCTTTAAGAAAGTAAGCATACTAAGCCCGCAGGTAATCCTCAGCATAGCATTTACAATTCCAATGTTAGGTTTCATTTCTATATCCTCCTTTCCCTGTGTTACGATAGAAAATAATGAAATAAAGGGAGGCAGCTCCAGTGAATGAACAACGCTTCCGTTGGCGTAATCGTCAACTTCGTGAACATACCTCTGTCATGGATGGTAAGTTAGCGCCAACTAAGTTAATTAAACAAACGACTTATTTAAACGTTTATTTAAAGCAATGGGTGACCGGTCATATTTGGATTTATGAAGACCGGATCATTTATACAGGCAAGGAGCTTCCCGATAACCTTGAAGGTACAGAAGTTATTGATGGAAAGGATAGTTATGTGGTACCAGGGTACATTGAACCCCACGCCCATCCATTTCAGTTATATAATCCCCTCAGCTTAGCTGAATATGCAGCTAAGACTGGAACCACATCCTTGATCAACGATAATCTTATGTGGCTTTTTTTAACAAAAAAAGGGAAAGCGTTTTCTTTGCTTGAGGAATTTATGAATGTTCCCGCTTCTATGTATTGGTGGTCGCGTTTTGACGCGCAATCGGTGCTTCGTGAAGATGATAAGCGTTTCTTCGATGAGCAGGTGCTGCCATGGATCGAGCACGATGCGGTGATTCAAGGCGGAGAACTCACGGCCTGGCCAGATGTGTTATACGGCGGAGATGAACAAATGCTGCACTGGATGCAGGAAACGAAGCGCTCCCGGAAACCATTAGAAGGGCATTTACCCGGCGCCTCAGAGAAAACCCTCGTGAAGATGAAGCTGTTAGGTATAGACTCCGAACACGAATCGATGAACGCAGAGGAAGTAATCCGACGGCTGTCTCTTGGTTATCAAACCGGCCTGCGTTATTCTTCCATACGTCCAGACCTTCCAGACATTTTGCAAGGACTGCGTGAATTAAATCATACCCAATTTGATCATATGATGTTTACCACAGATGGCTCTACGCCTGGCTTTTATCGTGAAGGACTGATCAACCCTTGCATTAAGTTCGCTCTTGAAGCGGGCGTTTCCGACATTGATGCTTATATGATGGCCTCTTACCAGTCTGCTCGCCACTTTGGGGTAGAGGATCGTGTCGGGAGTATCGCCCCTGGCCGCGTAGCCCATTTAAACATGTTGTCTAGCCCCGATAACCCGGACCCGCATTCCGTGCTGGCTAAAGGGAAATGGCTGAAAAAAGACGGGAAACCTCTTGATCAGCCCACAACTATTCAATGGGAAGAAAATGGCATTACGCCATTGAGGCTGGATTTTGATATTTCGGATGAGGATTTGCAGTTTTCAATGCCCATCGGAATGGAAATGGTCAATGATGTCATTATGAAACCTTACGCGATCGATATTGAGGCATCAGTAGAAAGGCTTCCTGATGAAATAAACGAAGCTTTTCTAACTCTGATGGATCGTGAAGGAGAATGGAAAGTCAATACCTTGTTGAAGGGATTCACTAACTCTTTAGGCGCGCTGGTAAGTTCTTACTCGAATACAGGAGATTTGATTCTGCTAGGCAAATCAAGAACAGATATCAAACAGGCATTTGACCGAATGAAAAAGCTTGGCGGTGGAATCGTTCTGGTGAATGAAGGGGAAATTATCTTTGAACTTCCTCTGCCTTTAGGCGGTGTAATGTCTGACTTGCCTATGGAGGAGCTAATGGATGAGGAAGAGAAGCTGAAGAATCATTTAAAATCCTTTGGTTTTACTTTTGCAGACCCTGTTTATACCTTGCTGTTCTTGTCTTCCATGCATCTTCCGTTTATAAGAATAACTCCACTTGGACTTATGAACGTGAAGGAGAAAGAAGTACTTTATCCTTCCATTATGAGGTAAACTAGTAGAAAGACTACAGGGATAAAGGGAAGTGTCAAGATGAAGAAATCCTTATGGATAGCAGCCCTCTGCCTGTTTCTCATTTTCCTTTCTGCTTGCCAAAGTAAGGGAAATGAGGAAAGTTCGAAATCCGCTGATCCGCACGAGTCGTCCAAGATCAGCAAAGAACAAAAAGAGCAGCCAGAGAAAATGGGAGAGCAGGAGACCAACGTCTATCCCCTTACTGGGGAGCCAGCAAATGGAGAAATAGACAATCAGGTCATCGGAGTGATGGTAAACAATCATTCGCTAGCGCGTCCTCAAACGGGTTTAAGTAAGGCGGATGTCGTTTATGAAGTGCTTGCGGAAGGACAAATTACGCGTTTTCTAGCTTTGTTTCAGAGTGAGATTCCTGATAAGATTGGACCCGTGCGAAGTGCTAGACCTTATTACTTAGAATTGGCGCAGGGATTTAACGCGCTTTACATTTACCACGGAGCATCTGTAGCCATTAACCAAACGGTCGCAAACAGTGGCGCTGATTTCCTGAATGGTTCGATGTACGATAATAATGGCTGGTTGTTCCAGCGTTCCACGGATCGATCAGCCCCGCATAATTCTTATTTACTAACCAGCGGGATAAACCAGGCATTGGAAGCAAAAGGATACCACAATAAACCGGCGATTCCTCCGCTTCCTTTTGCAGATGATGAACAATTAAACAAAGGGCAGCCGGTGACCGGTGTAACGATTACGTACTCTGAGCAGCCTGAAGAGATCGTGTCATTTACTTATGATGCAAAGAGCCAGCAATTTCTTCGTTCCAGTGACGGAGAACCTACAGTGGAAAAGGAAACGAATCAGCGAATTGCTGTCGATAATATTTTTGTTGTCGAAACGAGCCATCAGGTGATTGATGGTAAAGGTCGGCGTGCTATAGATTTAACATCCGGCGGAAAAGGGTACTTATTCTATAAGGGTGAAATGCTGCAAGTGAATTGGAAAAATGAGAACGGGAGGATTCTGCCATATCTAGATGGGCAGCCGCTACCGTTCGCTAGAGGAAAAACTTGGGTCAACATTGTACCAACCAATACCAAAGTTGCAGCCCAGTAGTTAAGGGGGGAACGATAAATGCAAATTGATAAGCTGCGTGGCAAAACACTAGATCAATTATTTGAAGCAATCTTATCTCTTGAAAATGTAGAAGAGTGTTACGAATTCTTCGATGATCTTGCTACGATGAATGAAGTTCAATCTCTTGCTCAGCGTCTTGAAGTTGCTCGAATGCTGAGAGAAGGTTTCACTTATCATAAGATCGAAACAGAAACCGGCGCTTCAACCGCGACAATTTCAAGAGTGAAACGCTGCCTGAATTATGGAAACGACGCTTATACCCAGGCGCTTGACCGTGTCGAAGAAAAGAAAACCAAATAAAAGATATAGAAAAAGAGACGGACATACATTTTTTTTAAAAACCCGAACTGTTTATTTACAATGGTTCGGGTTTTCTGTGTTTAGCTCCTTTAAAATGAAGGTGCCGCTGCGTCCACCAGGTTCGCTTTCCTATTGGCGACCTCACAGGTGGACGTTCCACTGGCCGATTGATTTCCAGGTCCTCCAAACTTTGTTAAGTGAACGGAAATACTCGGAAGGATTCTTAGAAAACCCTTCACTCGATTTACACCAATGCAACCGATCAACTAGATGTAGCTTCAACAGATTTTGAGTGAATTTCCCCTTCTCTAATTTTCTTATCAATTTTTGTTAACCATTCATCCTCCCAGTCAATCTTTGCTATAATAAATGAATGAACTATGGGTTTTGGAGGACGAAATTGTGTACAACATGAAAGAATGGGATCACGTCTTTAAGCTAGATCCAAACAAAGAAATTACTGACGAAGACTTAGAACTCGTATGCGAATCAGGGACCGATGCCGTCATAGTTGGTGGCACAGATGGAGTGACCTTAGACGGCGTTCTTCATTTACTCGCAAGAATTCGCAGATACGAAGTTCCTTGCATATTGGAAATATCGAATCTTGAAGCTATAACACCTGGGTTTGATTTCTATTTCGTTCCCATGGTAATGAACAGTGAAGAGAAACAATGGATGATGGACCTTCAGCACCAGGCCGTTAAAGAATACGGAGACATCATGGACTGGGAAGAGATGCTTGCTGAAGGATATTGCGTATTAAATCCTGAGGCCAAAGTGTTCAAGCATACGCAGTGCAGGCTTCCTGACTCGGAAGATACGATTGCTTATGCTAGAATGGCAGAACATATGTTTCGTCTGCCCATTTTTTATTTAGAATACAGTGGTACATACGGAGATCCTGAACTCGTTCAGGAAGTGGCCCGTGAACTGAACCAAACAACGTTATTTTACGGCGGCGGAATCCGTACCAAACAAGAAGCGGAAGAAATGAAATCTTTCGCAGATGTCATTGTTGTAGGAAATATTATATATGACAATTTGAAGGCTGCCCTTCAGACAGTGAAAGCGGCCAAACAATAAATTTTTCACTAAGGATGGTGTCCACATGACGCAGACAACACGCGCTTTATTGAAAGGCTTAAATGAGCAACAAGGAAATGCGGTGACCCATACCGAGGGGCCGCTCTTAATTATGGCAGGAGCAGGCAGTGGGAAGACTCGGGTATTAACCCACCGGATTGCGTATCTATTGAACGAAAAGGACGTTTCACCGCGAAATATCCTTGCCATAACATTTACGAATAAAGCAGCACGGGAAATGAAGGATCGGGTGGAGTCTCTAGTAGGTGCCGACGGGGAGAAGATTTGGATGTCAACCTTCCACTCCTTATGCGTGCGGATCCTTCGACGTGATATTGACCGAATCGGTTACGACCGTAATTTCTCGATATTGGATTCCAGCGATCAGCTGTCGGTGATTAAGCAGGTACTAAAGGAAATAAATCTGGATCCGAAGAAATGGGACCCACGAGCGATGCTTGGAGCGATCAGTAATGCTAAGAACGAGCTGATTACGGCTGAAGATTATGCCAATCAGGCGGGGAACATGCATGAAGAACAGATTGCTGAGATTTACAAAAGTTATCAAAAGAAATTACGAAAAAACCAATCCCTCGATTTTGATGATTTAATTATGCAGACACTGTCCTTGTTTGACCGGATGCCTGAGGTGCTTGAATATTATCAGCGCCGTTTTCAATATATTCATGTAGATGAGTATCAAGATACAAACCATGCACAGTATCAGCTCGTCAAACATTTAGCCAGCCGTTATAAGAATTTATGCGTGGTAGGCGATTCCGACCAATCGATTTATGCCTGGCGCGGAGCCGATATCGAAAACATTCTTTCTTTTGAAAAGGACTATCCTAACGCGCGGACCATTCTGCTAGAGCAGAATTACCGTTCTACAGAATTAATTTTAAATGCCGCCAACCATGTGATCGATCATAATTCCGGCAGAAAACCTAAACGGTTATGGACCGATCATTCCGGCGGAGAGAAAATCCATTACCAAGAGGCAAGCACAGAGCGGGAAGAAGCGTTGTTTGTTACGGATAAGATTGAAGATTTGATTCGCCAGGGCAAATTCAGATACCAGGATGTAGCGATTCTTTACCGCACGAATGCTCAGTCCCGTACGATTGAGGAAACCTTTGTGAAAGCCGCGGTTCCTTACCAGATGATAGGCGGCACGAAGTTCTACGATCGTAAAGAAATTAAAGACATGCTTGCTTATCTTCGTTTGATCGCCAATCCAAATGATGATTTGAGTTTTCAACGCGTCGTCAATGAACCGAAGCGCGGCGTAGGAAAGACTAGCATGGACAAGATGGCAGCTTATGCCCTTGATCATGATATTTCCCTGTATGAAACGGCAGCGGAAGTGGATTTTGTCGGAGTCAGCGCTAAAGCAGCGAAATCAATCATGCAGTTTCGCACCATGATTAAGAACTGGACTCAGCAGCAGGAATTTCTTTCGGCCACGGATATGGTACAGGAAGTCATCACCAAAACGGGATATGAAGAGATGCTTTTGAATGAAAAAAGCATTGAAGCCCAAAGCCGTCTCGAAAATATCGAAGAGTTTAAGTCCGTAACGAAAAACTTTGAGGAAAATAGTGAAGATAAAACGCTGATTGCATTTTTAACGGATCTTGCCTTAATTGCGGATATTGATTCCATGAATGACGATCCTAATAGTGATGATGCAGTAACGATGATGACCCTGCATTCAGCAAAAGGGCTTGAGTTCCCTGTCGTCTTTTTAGTAGGCATGGAGGAAAATGTTTTTCCGCACAGCCGGTCGCTTATGGATGAGAATGAAATGGAAGAAGAGCGTCGATTAGCCTATGTAGGTATAACCCGGGCAGAACGTCAGTTATTCATCTCGCACGCCAAAATGCGTACGCTATTTGGCCGTACGAATATGAATCCGATCAGCCGGTTTATTAGTGAAATTCCAGAAGACTTGATTGAAGGGAAAGAAGAGAAAGAGCCGCTCCCATTCTTTAATCAATCTAGAGGGACTGCCCCTGTTCAGCCGTCCCAGCAGAGACCTCAGAAGCGCACAGCTAAGAAAATGGAGAAAAAACCTTCGAGTGGCGGAGAAAAACTAGGCTGGAACCCTGGTGATAAAGCTGCCCATAAGAAGTGGGGAGAAGGTACAGTGGTCAATGTTCGGGGAGAAGGAGACGCTATGGAACTGGATATTGCCTTTCCTGCTCCTACGGGAATTAAGCGTCTGCTTGCACGTTACGCTCCGATTACGAAAGCTTAAGGGAAGTGTTATAAGATGAACGAACAAGAAGCGAAGGAAAAAATCCAGTCACTGAAAGATGAAATAAATCGATACAATTATGAGTACCACACGCTGGATGACCCAAGTGTACCTGATTATGAGTACGATAAAAAAATAAGAGAACTGATTGAGCTGGAAGAGGAATTTCCTGGTCTCGTAACCCCGGATTCTCCTTCTCAGCGAGTTGGGGGAGCTCCTCTTGATGCTTTCGTTAAAGTTCAGCACAATGTGCCGATGCTTAGTCTTGGGAATGCATTTGATGATCAAGAACTTCGGGACTTTGACCGCCGGGCTCGTGAAGGCACGCAAGAAGAGGTTACGTATGTCTGTGAGTTAAAAATTGATGGCTTAGCCGTTTCTTTAACTTATGAAGACGGCGTATTTGTCCGCGGAGCCACAAGAGGAAATGGGGCAATTGGGGAAGACATTACGAAGAATCTGCGTACGATCCGCAGCATTCCTCTACGTTTACATCAACCAGAAACCATCGAAGTACGCGGCGAAGCTTTTATGCCGAAGAAATCCTTTATCGCCCTTAATGAAGAGCGTGAATCAAAAGAGGAAGAACCATTTGCCAATCCAAGAAATGCAGCGGCAGGCAGTTTGCGCCAATTGGATCCTAAAATCGCTGCTAAACGGAATTTAGATATTTTTCTTTATGGGGTTGGGATGTGGGAGAATGAACCAGCTCAATCTCATAGTGAGCGTTTGGAACAGATGAAGGAAATGGGACTGAAAACCAATCCAGAATGGAAGAAGTGCAGTACCATTGAGGAAGTCATCGAATTTGTTCACAGTTGGGTGGAGAAGCGCCCGAATCTGGAATATGAAATCGACGGGATTGTTATTAAGGTGGACCGGCTCGATCAGCAGGAAACGCTCGGTTTTACTGCCAAGAGTCCCCGATGGGCGACCGCTTATAAATTCCCTGCGGAGGAAGCGGTGACCCAGTTGCTTGATATCGAACTCAGCGTCGGCCGTACCGGGGTTGTCACTCCGACTGCCATTCTTACTCCGGTGAAGGTGGCAGGGACGACTGTTCAGCGCGCTTCCTTGCATAATGAAGATTTGATCCGCGAGAAAGATATCCGAATTGGCGACCCTGTGGTCATTAAAAAAGCTGGAGATATCATTCCTGAAGTGGTGCGCGTGCTTACCGATCAGCGTAGTGGAGAAGAAGAACCTTTTTTCATGCCTGACCACTGCCCGGAATGTGAAAGCAAACTCGTTCGGCTGGAAGAAGAAGTAGCTCTGCGCTGTATTAACCCGAATTGTCCGGCGCAGCTTCGGGAAGGACTCATTCACTTTGTCTCTCGCAATGCGATGGATATTGAAGGGCTTGGAGAGAAAGTCATTGCTCAATTGTTTAAAGAAGAGCTGATTCATAATATTGCCGATCTTTATAAACTAGAGAAGGACGAGCTGTTAAACCTCGAACGGATGGGAGACAAATCTGTTCGAAATTTACTCGCGGCCATTGAAGCGTCGAAACAGAATTCACTGGAACGACTGCTGTTCGGGCTTGGAGTTCGGTACGTAGGTACTAAAGCTGCCCAGACTCTTGCGCAGGAATTTGAAACGATGGATATGCTTGTTGAGGCGAGTGCTGAGACGCTGGAAAGCATCCCGGAAATCGGTGAGAAAATGGCCGACTCAATTTCGCGCTATTTTGATAAACCTCAGGTGACAGAACTGATCGAAGAACTGAAACAGCTCGGGCTGAATATGGAATACAAAGGTCCGAAGAAGAGAGAGCAGTCTTCCGATTCTTTATTTGCGGATAAAACCATCGTACTTACAGGTAAAATGGAAAATTACACAAGATCGGAAGCGAAGAAAATTGTTCAGGAACTTGGGGGAAATGTCACGGGAAGTGTAAGTAAAAATACCGACCTGTTAATCGCTGGAGAAGAGGCAGGATCGAAGTATACTAAAGCAAGTGAATTGGGGATTGAAATCTGGGATGAAGACCAGTTTACCAAAGCTTTAACGTAATGGAGAGTGGAAACCATGAGGAAGATACACGCACTGTTGTTGTGTTCTTTGTTAATTCTGAGCGCGTGTACACCAGTGTTTGACAACAAGCAGAAAGTTGTCAAAGAAACGAAAGATGAGAGCAGTAATCAATCAGCTATTCTTCCAAGCTACAGCGCTTCAGATGATAATTACAAAATGATTTTGTCTAAAGACACCCCTACTACATCTGCGGCTAGAGGATTAACGACCAACCAAATGGGGAATCGGCTGGATATATCTGAGTTTGAAAGCGGTCTGCGCCGCCATTCTCAGGAATATTTCAGTCCGGATAAGTATTATTTTCAGCCTGGTCAATATTTAGATTATGATACATTAATTGAATGGCTTTCCAGACATGAACCGGATGATCCTAAAACAAAGGATAAAGACGAAAGTAATGATGGATTAAATCCTGAATTAAACAAAAAGAACCCTACAGAGCAGGATTATCGTCAACATCCTAAATATATTTCTAATATTGTTGAGCAGGATTACTTAGTGAAAAAAGACAATAATGTGGTTAAGGTAAACGGCATTACTATAGGTATTTCAATGCGTTCTGAATACCACTTTTCAGTAGATGGAAAGGAATTCACGGAAAAGCATTCAAGAAGTGAGCTTATAAATAAAGGAAAGAAGTATGCAGGAGAAATCTTAAAGCGTCTTCGCAAGCAAAAAGAACTGGAAGATGTACCGATTGTCTTTGCGATCTACCAGGAAGAAACAGCGAATTCAAAAGTACCTGGCAACTTTCTATCCAAAACTTACGTAAAAGGTTCCGACATGACTGTGAAAGACTGGAAGCCGATTAAAGAAAACTACGTGTTATTTCCTTCAAATGAAGCGGAAGAAAAACATTTCGATGATTCCCAGCTTTTTTCTGAATTTAGAAACGAAGTCTCAGATTACTTCCCGAATTTCGTTGGCATGATCGCGAACGGCTTCTATGTAGACGATGAACTGCATCAGGTTAAGATTAATATCCCGATTCAGTTTAACTCCGATTCTGAAGTTGTTGGTTTTACTCAATATGTTTACAGCTTAGTTAATGAAATGTTTGAAGATCATTATGATGTAGAAGTGAATATTTACAGTATGGATCAGCAGGAAAGTTTGATCGTTAAGAAGGCAGGAAAGTCAGAAGCCTACGTTCATATTTACGATTAAGTGTAGAGATAGGAAAAAATATCACAAGATCAGAAAACCCGAACCGCACATTGGTTCGGGTTTTCTATGTTTAATGTCCATCGAAGAGGCTGTTCCGTACTTATGCTTCGCTCTCCAAACAGTAAGTTATCTTTTTGTTAACAATTGTAAAATTGAAATATACAGAAGGATTTAAATCTCTATAAAAGAAAATTGAAAAATAATACGGTAAAAGCGACGGATACTGCCTATTTTAAGGATATACCGCACTCATTTAGGATAAATGGATTGAACAACTTCTCATTGTACGATAGAATGAACATTGGAAACGCTTAATGTGCTAATTTTCCTACAATTACACAGCGTCTAAACCCACATACATTCAAGGAGGCGGCTTAAATGGTAGTCCCATACAAACATGAACCATTTACCGATTTTAGCATCGAAGAAAATCGCAAGGCCCTGGAATCAGCGATTAAGCAGGTGGAAGCTGAGCTGGGTAAAGAGTATCCCCTTATTATTGGCGGAGAAAGAATTATGACGGATGACAAGATCAAAGTTGTTAATCCTGCAAATAAGAAGGAAGTGATTGGCTACGTGGCTAAAGCCAATCAAGACTTGGCTGAGAAAGCACACAAAATTGCCGATGAAACTTTTGATTGGTGGCGTAAAACGAAAGCACAGTTTCGCGCAGATATTCTGTTCCGTGCAGCAGCAATCATCCGCCGCCGCAAGCACGAATTTACGGCCCATCTTGTAAAAGAAGGCGGAAAACCGTGGAAAGAGGCAGATGCAGATACGGCTGAAGCGATCGATTTCATGGAGTACTATGGCCGTCAAATGCTGACGATTGATAAAGGGGTAGAGGTGAACTCCCGCCCGATCGAAAATAATCGTTTTCATTATATTCCTTTAGGAGTAGGCGTTGTCATTTCTCCTTGGAACTTCCTGTTTGCGATTATGGCAGGTACCACTACAGCAGCAATGGTTTCCGGAAATACCGTACTACTGAAACCTGCAAGCTCGACTCCAATCATTGCTTACAAAATGATGGAAGTACTCGAAGATGCTGGTCTTCCAGCTGGAGTGATCAACTATATACCGGGAAGCGGGAAAGAAGTGGGCGACTATCTAGTCGATCATCCCCGCACGCGTTTTATCAGCTTTACAGGTTCCCGTGAAGTTGGAACACGTATTTTCGAACGGGCGGCAAAGGTTCATCCTGGCCAGCAATGGCTGAAACGTACCATTATTGAAATGGGCGGGAAGGACACGATTGTAGTCGACAAAGATGCTGATTTGGAATTAGCTGCGGATGCCATTACTTATTCTGCCTTTGGTTTCTCAGGTCAGAAATGCTCAGCTTGTTCAAGAGTAGTGGCCCACGAAGCGATTTATGATGATTTGCTTAACCGCGTAACGGCCAAAACTAAAGAAGAAGTGTCTCATGGAGATCCTTCCGACAATGCTTCTTACATGGGACCAGTCATTGACCAAGGCGCTTATGATAAAATTATGAGCTACATTGATATTGGCAAGCAGGAAGGAAAGTTGATGGCAGGCGGTAAAGGCGACGCAAGTAAAGGCTGGTTTGTTGAGCCGACGGTTATTGCTGATCTTGCTCCTGACGCGCGGGTCATGCAGGAGGAAATCTTCGGACCGGTGGTAGGCTTTACTAAAGCTGCATCCTTTGATGAAGCGATCGACATCGCGAATAACACAGAATACGGCCTGACAGGTGCCGTCATTACGAAGAATCGTGCTCATATTGAACAGGCCCGTGAAGATTTCCAAGTCGGGAATCTATACTTCAATCGAGGCTGTACAGCTGCCATTGTAGGATATCATCCATTTGGCGGGTTCAATATGTCTGGAACTGACTCCAAAGCAGGCGGACCAGACTATCTTCTCCAGCACATGCAAGGAAAAACTACATCTGAAATGCTTTAATAATAAACACTAAAAAACCCGCACCATTCATTTTATTAGATGAATGGTGCGGGTTTTTTGTAATTAAGCGATCAAGGAAGCTGCACCTTGGTCGTTCACTCATGATAACGGCTTCGATCGCCTCTTAATTTCAGCCAGTTGGATTTCATGCTCGCATAGCTGCCCACTGCTGCATATCCATAGAACCACCCCATGAAAATCCCTGCCGCTAGATCTCCTCGATGACTATAGCTGACTGATAATATCAGTCCCAATATAAGAGCGATACTAGGAACGGCAAATTTAGGGATTTTCAGAAAAATTTTTATGATTTCAGTAAGTGAAATAATGATCGGAACAGCTATCACAGCATCCCATATATTTGTTTGAATGGCCGGTAAATCCATCGGTTCATCACCTCAGTCTCAGTCTAATTTATTTGATAAGGTTAGTTTAACTCGAATACTTTTACTTATTCGGTTTCACCGAAGCCGAGAAAGGGTAGCATAATACAGGGAAATAAGTCTAATAAGGTCGAGAATGCTTTTCGGCAATCTGGAGATAATAAATGTATTCACACATCAATTTTTGTAAAATCATAATTTTTATTTATGAAATTTGATGAATAGATATTGTTTATTTTATGGATATTTAATTATATATGTAATAATTCCGTATAATTATTCAATCGAGCATATATGACAAAAATTTTGCAATGTTCTTACAACTGTATTATGATATAGTGGTACCTGTGTTTGGCTTTTTTTACTTCTGTGACTATTGAACCACTATTCAGAAAAATGGGGAAATTGCATAGAAGTGTATATTTTAAAGATTGGAGGTGGGACCATGTTCGAACTAGCAACTTCTGCCGTTTATTCTATTAAAGGTGCAACTTGGTTCTGGTTGTTTGTTCCAATGCCAATACTATTAATTTTATCTATCATTACACTATTTACTGAAAGGAGCGAATAAGTAAACATGAGTATTCCAACGTTAATAACGTTTATCGTTTATTTAATTGGTATGTTACTAATTGGGTTTGCTGCATACCGCTTAACAAGCAATTTATCTGATTATGTATTAGGTGGCCGTCGTTTAGGTCCAGGAGTTGCCGCGCTTAGTGCCGGAGCATCTGACATGAGTGGCTGGCTGTTACTAGGTCTGCCTGGTGCCGTCTATGCTTCAGGACTTTCGTCTGCATGGATCGGTGTAGGTCTGGCTATTGGTGCTTACTTAAACTGGCAATTTGTAGCACGCCGCCTGCGTATTTACACGGAAGTGGCAAATGACTCCATTACAATTCCAGACTATTTAGAGAATCGTTTCCACGATAAATCTCATATCTTACGTGTTATCTCTGCATTTGTAATCTTACTATTCTTCACCTTCTACACCTCTTCCGGTATGGTTGCCGGTGCGAAGCTATTTGAAGCTTCATTTGGGTTAAGCTATGAATCAGCTCTATGGGTTGGTGCAATTGTAACGATATCTTATACTTTCTTAGGCGGTTTCTTAGCCGTAAGCTGGACAGACTTTGTTCAAGGTATTCTAATGTTCTTAGCGTTAATTACCGTACCAATTGTTGCCATCAATGACCTTGGAGGCTGGAGTGCAGCAACCGATGCAGTAGGAAGAATTGACCCAACTCACTTAAATATGGTTCAAGGTGTTGGAGCTCTTGCTATTATTTCTTCCCTGGCTTGGGGTCTTGGTTACTTTGGCCAGCCGCACATTCTTGTACGCTTTATGGCACTACGTTCCCCTAAAGACGTGAAAAAAGCCCGTTTCATTGGGATGGGCTGGATGGTCTTAGGACTGTATGGTGCGATCTTTACCGGACTATTAGGTCTTGCTTACATTAATACGCAGGATCTTGGACCACTGGGTGACTTTGGAGTAGACATAGTTAATCAGAACGGTGTACAGATGCTTGCCGACTCTGAGAAGATCTTTATTACTTTCTCACAACTATTGTTTAATCCAGTCATTTCCGGTATCCTGCTTGCAGCCATCTTGTCTGCAATCATGAGTACGATTGACTCTCAGCTTCTTGTATCTTCTTCTGCACTTGCGGAAGACTTTTACAAAGCGATTTTCCGTAAGAATGCTTCAGAACGTGAACTTGTATGGGTTGGCCGTATTGCAGTAGCAGGTATCGCACTTATCGCGATCTTGCTTGCAGGTAATCCAGATAGTTCAGTGCTTAATCTTGTATCTTATGCTTGGGCAGGATTTGGTGCTGCGTTTGGACCGCTTATCATCTTGTCGCTATTCTGGAAAGGCATTACCCGAAACGGTGCGCTTGCCGGTATGATTGTCGGAGCCATTACTGTAGTGGTTTGGGCCGACTTCCTAAACGGTGGAATTTTCGATCTTTACGAGCTTGTACCAGGTTTCATACTAAGTACAATTGTTACAGTTCTAGTTAGTATGGGTGGTACTCCGCCGAAAGAAGTACTTCGAGAATTCGAAGCTGCTGATAATTACAAAATGAAATAAGAAATACCAAAAGAACTCTCAGCCTGGCTGGGAGTTCTTTTTTTATAGAGGGTCTGATTACAGTATTGTTGATAATTGTAATTTCTCTAAAAGAACTTTTTATCGATCGTTAGTTTGGAACCAAGTCTTAATGAAAAGTGCAGGATTGTGTAAGATTCGATTTCGAGACTTTATTGCGTGGTTAAAGTCCTGCGTGGGACGACTCGCTTTCCGCGGGCATGCGCTGAGCCTCCTCAGACTTTGTCTTCCGGGGTCTCACCTGTCATGCGTCTCCCGCAGGAGTCTTCCTCGTCCCCCTCCGGACTTTGCCTCATGATTTTCTCAAAATCATTCCAAGTCACCACCTAATGAGTGGGAAATTTAAAAGATTTCTTTGTACTCGATTCTTCAGTAAAAGGGGATAGATCGACCAACGACTTACTTTTTCCTGTTTGGGATATAGAATATTGTTCTCAATGATTTACTTTCATGAAGGGGTTGCTTATTTTAGTCTTAGTCCAATGATTTTGATATTTCCGTTCTTTCCATAATCATGAAGAGGTCGGGGAAATGGGGAGACTCCTATGGGAGGATAGGACAGGTGAGATCCCACAGGGCAAATTGCCCGAGGAAGCTCACAGGCCGCCCATGGAAAGCGAGTCATTTCCCCGACCTCTACTCACTTATAACCGTAACGGAAATCTTCAAAATGTCTCAAAACTGAGTCTTCCGGATATGGGAGCTTTTATGTAATATAGTGACTTCCAATTGATGTTTCCTTCTGGATCTCACCATAAAGATTTCAAGCGACAACCCTTGACAGGAAGGTGCTTTCTCTCAAGGACAGCACCCCCTTAAATATGTTAAGATAGATAAGGTGTAAAGCTGGACGTTGAATAATGTTTCGTATTTTTGGTATGATCATATATTATGTGAGTTCGAATGGAGGTAGAAGGTATGTCAAGAATAAGCAAAGAAGAAGTGAAGCACGTCGCCCATCTAGCCCGATTAGCCATTACAGAAGATGAAGCCGACAAGTTTACGAAGCAGCTTGACGATATTATTACTTATGCAGAGCAGTTAAATGAATTGGACACGGAAGGTGTGGAACCAACCACCCACGTCCTTGATCTTAAGAATGTGCTGCGTAAAGATGAGCCGAAGAAATGGATTAAAAAAGAAGACGCACTTAAAAACGCACCGGATCAAAAGGATGGACAATTCAAAGTGCCATCCGTACTGGAATAGGGAGGTTCAATCATGTCTTTATTTGACTATACGTTACGTGAGCTTCAAGAGAAGCTACATAATAAAGAGATTTCTGTCACTGAATTAGTCGATGAATCTTATAAGCGAATTGGTGAAGTCGATGATCAAGTGAAGGCTTTTCTTACTCTGAATGAAGAAGCAGCCCGTGTGCAGGCAGCTGAACTAGATGAAAAGCGTGGAGAAAAAGGAGCCCATTTATTTGGTCTTCCAATTGGAGTAAAAGACAATATCGTAACCAAAGGTCTGCGTACGACGGCAGGCAGTCAGTTTCTCAATAATTTTGAGGATCCGCTCTATGATGCAACCGTAGTTAATAAGCTCAACGAAGCTAAATCCGTGACCATCGGTAAGTTAAACATGGATGAGTTTGCTATGGGTTCTTCCAACGAGAACTCAAGCTATTACGCAGCTCGTAACCCTTGGAATACCGATTATGTACCAGGAGGCTCAAGCGGCGGATCAGCTGCGGCTGTAGCTGCTGGGGAAGTTCCTTTCTCATTAGGCTCTGATACAGGCGGATCGATTCGTCAGCCAGCAGCCTATTGCGGAGTAGTGGGCTTGAAGCCTACTTATGGCCGTGTTTCCCGTTTTGGTTTAATTGCGTTCGCTTCTTCCCTTGACCAGATTGGACCTGTAACAAGGACTGTAGAAGACAATGCTTTCCTATTAGAAACTATTGCTGGCCACGATCCAATGGATTCTACATCAGCAAACGTTGAGGTACCGAAGTATACGGAATCTTTGACAGGTGATGTAAAAGGCATGAAGATTGCCGTACCGAAAGAGTATTTGAGTGAAGGCGTAGCTCCTGAAATTAAAGAAGCTGTCTACGCAGCACTTAAACAATATGAAGAATTAGGAGCAGAATGGGAAGAAGTTTCTCTGCCTCATTCGAAGTATGCTCTATCCACTTATTACTTGCTTTCTTCATCTGAAGCGTCAGCTAACCTGGCTCGTTTTGACGGTGTCCGCTATGGCAGAAGAACCGAAAATGCTGAAACGATGCTTGATATGTTTAAGCGTTCCCGTTCTGAAGGATTCGGCGAAGAAGTGAAGCGCCGTATTATGCTAGGAACATTTGCGCTTAGTTCCGGCTATTACGATGCTTATTATAAGAAAGCACAGCAAGTTCGTACCCTTATTAAAAATGACTTTGAAAAAGTGTTTGAAGACTACGATGTCATTATGGGGCCAACCACTCCAAATACGGCTTTCAAAGTTGGCGAAAAAGTGGACGATCCTTTAACGATGTATGCGAATGATATCTTAACCATTCCTGTAAATCTTGCAGGCGTTCCAGGGATCTCTATCCCATGCGGATTCTCTGATCAAGGTCTGCCGATCGGTCTGCAGATCATTGGTAAACACTTTGATGAAAGTACCATTTATCGGGCCGCTCACGCTTATGAACAAGCAACTGATTTTCATAAACAACGCCCGTCCCTTGGAGGTGCGAAGTCATGAATTTTGAAACCATTATTGGACTTGAAGTCCACGTTGAATTAAAAACAGATTCCAAGATCTTTAGTCCATCGCCGAATATGTTCGGGGATGAACCCAATACGAATGTGAATCCGATTGATCTAGGCTATCCAGGTGTACTTCCGGTATTAAATGAGGAAGCCGTTAACTATGCGATGAAAGCTGCGATGGCACTAAACTGTGACATTGCGACGGATACTAAATTTGACCGGAAAGAACTACTTCTACCCGGATAACCCGAAAGCTTATCAAATTTCTCAGTTTGACAAGCCGATCGGTGAAAACGGCCATATCGAAATAGAAGTAGACGGAGTCAAGAAGAAGATCGGGATTACTCGTCTTCATATCGAAGAAGATGCCGGTAAACTTACCCACAGTGATGATGGGTATTCTCTGGTTGACTTCAACCGTCAGGGAACACCGCTTATTGAAATCGTGTCTGAGCCTGATATTCGTTCTCCTAAAGAAGCCTACGCTTATTTAGAGGCATTAAAGAACATTATTCAATATACCGGTGTGTCTGACTGTAAGATGGAGGAAGGATCCCTTCGCTGTGATGCCAACCTTTCCCTTCGTCCGATTGGTCAGGAAGAGTTTGGTGTGAAAACTGAAATCAAGAACTTAAACAGTTTCTCTTTTGTTCAAAAAGGACTTGAGTTTGAAGAAATTCGTCAGGAAAAAGTGCTGCTTACAGGCGGAGAAATTCTTCAGGAAACCCGCCGTTATGATGAGCAGACGAAGGAAACGCTGCTTATGCGTGTGAAAGAGGGTTCTGATGATTATCGTTACTTCCCGGAACCGGACCTTGTTCCATTGCATATTGATGAAGCGTGGAAAGACCGCATTTTTAAAGAGATTCCAGAGCTGCCGGACGCCCGTAAGAAGCGCTACATCGAAGAGCTTGAATTGCCTGCTTACGATGCAATGGTGCTTACTAATAATAAAGAGCTGTCCGACTTCTTTGAAGAAACGATAGCGAATGACGGAGATATTAAACAAGCGTCCAACTGGCTGATGGGCGAAGTCTCTGCTTATATGAATAAAAATCAGAAGGAATTAAGTGATCTAGCATTAACGCCGCAGTCTCTCGCTAAAATGACACAGTTGCTTGAGAACGGAACGATTTCCTCGAAAATCGCGAAGAAAGTATTTAGTGAACTTGTCGAAAAAGGCGGCGATCCAGAGAAAATCGTGAAGGATAAAGGACTTGTGCAAATTTCTGATGAAGGTCAACTGACAGAAATTATTACCAAAATTCTAGATGCCAACCCTCAATCCATTGAAGACTATAAGAACGGGAAAGATCGTGCCCTTGGTTTCTTAGTTGGTCAAGTGATGAAGGAAACAAAAGGACAAGCAAACCCACCTATGGTCAACAAAATTATTTTGCAGGAAATGGAAAAGCGTTAATAGAGAGAAAAGAAAGCACTTTTTTCCTAAGTGTGAACTTATGGAAAGCACGCACTAGCTATGCGTGCTTTTGTATGGATTCAATAGGAAGCTCATATAATAAATATGTGTTTTCAAATTTAGGAAAAAGCGCTATGATATACCTTGGAGCATGCCTGGATGAGGGGGTCATAACCATGAAACGTGCCCGTATAATCTATAACCCGACCTCAGGAAGAGAAGTTATTCGCAAAGTTCTGCCTGATATCCTTCAACGACTTGAACAAGCTGGCTATGAAGCATCTGCCCATGCGACAACGTGTGCTGGCGATGCGACTGAAGCTGCAAAAATAGCCGTTGAACGTAAATACGACGTGATCATCGCTGCTGGCGGTGACGGAACCATTAATGAAGTTCTTAACGGAGTTGCAGAACAAGAATTCAGACCTAAATTAGGAATTATTCCAGTCGGGACAACCAATGATTTCGCGCGCGCCTTGTCCGTGCCGCGAAACATCCATAAGGCCGTAGATATTATTTTAGAGGACTTTTCCACACCTCTGGATATCGGCCGCGTCAACGATCAATATTTTATGAACATTTCTGGGGGAGGAAAGATAACTGAACTCTCCTATGAAGTACCAAGCAAGCTGAAAACCATGCTTGGCCAGCTCGCTTATTATCTTAAAGGGATGGAAATGCTGCCATCCATCCGTCCAACTTCTGTAGAAATAGAGTATGATGGTAAGCTGTATGAAGGCGACATTATGCTTTTTCTCGTGTCTAACACGAACTCTGTCGGCGGCCTTGAGAAGTTAGCCCCGGCCGCACGAATGGACGATGGACTATTTGATCTTATGATCATTGAGAAAATGAACATCGCGGAATTCGTCCGCCTTGCCACCCTGGCTATCCAGGGGAACCATCTTAACCATCCGAAGTTTATTCATAAGACCGCGAGTCGGATCAAAGTGAAAACCGAAGAGAAGATGCAACTAAACATCGACGGCGAATTTGGCGGCATGCTGCCTGGTGAATTTGTGAATTTATACAGACATATTGATTTCTTTGTACCTCAGGAGAAATTCTCGAAGCAGAGCGATGAAAATGAATAAGGAAACAGGCTGCCGTTGATAATGAACGGCAGCTTTTTTGTGATTTTATGACAGAGTTACGGGGTTTCGTCGATATAGGGTCTGTTTTCGTTGATATATTTCTGTTATCGACGATATATCTCATTTTGCGACGAAATATTTGTTTTTTTTCGCTGATAAATTCTAATTTTCGTTGATAACTGCAATTTATAGCTTATGCAATCAACGCTCGAGCAGGGTGCTTACGCTTTTCACCCTCTTTTATGGTAAAATCATTACACAAGCTTTAGCAAAGGACGGATTTATATGGCGAAACCTAAGCCACCAGTAGAGAAAAATCAAACCATTGAACTGACATTTGAAGATCTTACTCATGAAGGAAATGGCGTAGGGAAAATAGAGGGATATCCTTTATTTGTTCCTTATGGCCTTCCAGGCGAGAAAGCTCAAGTGAAAGTGATCAAAGTAAAGAAGAATTTCGGATTCGGCAAACTGCTTGAGATCACCGAAGCGAGCGAAGACCGGGTAGAACCTCCCTGTGACGTTTATCTTCAATGCGGAGGCTGCCAGCTTCAGCACATGAGTTATGACAGACAGCTCGCGATGAAGCAGAAGCAAGTGAAGGATGTTATGAAGAAAATTGGTCATTTGGAACATGTACCCGTTCACGAAACCATCGGCATGGACGATCCGTGGCGCTACCGGAATAAAATTCAAATTCCTGTCGGGCAAAAAGAAGATGGCGAGCTCATGACCGGTTTTTACCAAAAGCGCAGCCATAACATCATCGATATGGATACGTGTCTGATCCAGGATGAAATGAATGACCGTATGGTAGAGACTGTCCGCCGTATTGCTACTCGCCTCGGAATATCCGCCTATGATGAAGAGACTCACCGGGGAACCCTGCGTCACATTATGGTACGAACCGGACAAACGACGAAGGATATTATGGTCGTCCTCGTCACCAGAACGAAAAACCTTCCCGAAAAAGACAAGCTGATTGACGAGATCAAGGATGCTTTTCCGAATGTGAAATCGGTCATCCAAAATATCAACAGCGGCAGGACGAATGTGATTCTCGGCAAAGAAACCCATGTCTTATGGGGAGACGAGTACATTTATGACATGATCGGGGACGTTAAATTTATGATTTCACCTAAGTCCTTCTATCAAGTCAATCCTACTCAGACGCAAAAACTATATGATCAGGCTCTCCAGTATGCCGATATCCGCGGCGGAGAAACCGTCATTGACGCCTACTGCGGAATCGGAACCATCTCGCTGTTCCTGGCTCAAAAAGCTAAAAAAGTGTACGGAGTGGAAGTTGTTCCCGAAGCCGTTACGGATGCGAAGAAGAACGCCCGCCTGAACAAAATGGACAATGCTGAATTTTACGTCGGCCAGGCAGAAGAACTTATGCCATGGTGGAGAAACCAGGGACTGCGCCCCGATGTAATTGTCGTCGACCCGCCGCGTAAAGGCTGTGATGAAGCCCTGCTTAAGGCCATGATTGATATGGAGCCGGAACGCATTGTCTATGTTTCCTGTAATCCATCGACGCTTGCTCGTGATTTGAGAATATTAGAGGATGGTGGATATGAAACGAAGGAAGTTCAGCCGGTTGATATGTTCCCGCAGACGAGCCACGTGGAGTGTGTAACTCAACTCATTAGAACAAATACAGACCATAAATAAATCTTTTCCCCTCATTTTTTATCGAAAAGATTTACGAAAAATGTGAGAAGTTATATCAGTTTTCAATACGTGACTTTAATCACATTTTCACGGCTGAAATCAATATTTTATGGGTTTTACTACCATTTTTTCGAAAATGATACATTTGGACTGAAAACAAAAAGATTCTGTGAATGAGGTAGACGGATAATATATTATATTGTAAAGTAAATACAAATTTAATAATCATTTCACTAGGGGTGCCTTTACTTAAGGGCTGAGATCAAGGTATAACTTTGAGACTCTTTGAACCTGAACTGGCTTTAAAACCAGCGGAGGAAAGTGACGGAGCTTTTTGCATTTATTTTTTGATGTGAAATTTCTATTTATGTTGAATGGATATGCCACTTTCCTTACCCGGAAGGTGGCATTTTTTGTGTTGTAAAAGAAAGGAGTGCATGTGCTGCTATGGTTCTTGTCGCTGTTACAAACGGAAAATTAGAGGAAGGTCGGTTAGGAGTAGTGATTAAAGAAATCGCTCCGTACGTTCATTGGATTATTTTAAGAGAAAATCAAAAAACTCCTCAAGCGTATTTATCCTTTGTGAAGCACTTGCTAGAGAGTGGAGTACATAAACAGAAACTTTGCATCCACGATCGAGTGGACATTGCTTGTCTGTCAGGCATAAATAAAGTTCATCTTCCGGAAAAAGGGTTACCAGTAAGGGATGTGAAAGCTTCGTTTCCTTTCTTAAAGATCGGCGTATCTGTTCATTCAGTGGAAGCAGCAAGACAGGCAGAAGAACAAGGTGCCGATTATGCTATGTTCGGTCACATCTATCAGACAGCTAGTAAAGAGGGGATAGAGCCAAGAGGGTTAGAAGAGTTAGAGAAAATTACTGGCCAGCTGCATATTCCCGTCATAGCTATTGGAGGGATAACCCCTGAAAGAGTCAGTCGTTTATATGAAAAAGGAGCGAGTGGGGCTGCCGTAATGTCAGGGATCTTTAATGAAGATGATCCACTTAAAGCTGTACGCACTTACAAAAAGGAGGAGCTACTCTATGAACAGACATTATGATGTCTTAATCATTGGAGGGGGGATTATAGGTCAATCTATTTCTTATCACTTAAATAAAGCTGGAGTGAAGGCTGTTGTGATCGACAAGAATAAGAGCGGTCAAAAAGCTACCAGAGCAGCTGCCGGGATGCTGGGCGTTCATACGGAGAATCGAGAGAATGACACTTTTTACCAATTTTGTAGGAGAAGTAGAAATTTATATTCTGGTTTAAGTAGAGAACTTCGAGAACTCACCGGAATGGATATAGGTTTAACTTCATTTGGAATGTTGGAGATTGCTGCGAATCATGAGGAGAAACATGAACTGCTTCAGAAGAAAAAAACGTTTCAGAATCTGCAGTGGCTGAATGGACCACAACTAAGGGAGAGAATTCCCTTGTTATCAAATGAAGTGTCTGGAGCTCTTTATATGGGTGAAGATGGAAATGTTGAGCCGCAGCACGTTTGTGAGGCGTTTAAACGAGGTGCCTTACTATATGGCGGGAGATTAATAGAAAATAATACGGTGAAAAAGATAGAAAAATCGGCTGGAGGTTTTAAAGTTCAGCTGGAAAATGAGGACTTTACAGTAGATAAAATTGTGGCAGCTTCAGGAGCAGATAGTGGAAAGTGGTTTGAATCTACGGGACTTCAGAATCCGATCGTCCCTACAAAAGGAGAGTGCTTTTCTATTCTGCCAACTACCACTTATTTTAAAGAGTCACTTTTTTTCAACAGCTTTTACCTTGTCCCTAAACCGGACGGGAGATATATCATTGGGGCAACTTCCCAACCGTATGATCAGTGTACGGACACAACTGCAGGCGGCCTATCAGGGTTGATGAATCAAGTATTTTCGATCGTACCTGATCTTAAAAACGAGCCATTTCTAGACTTCTGGTCAGGAGTTAGACCAGGAACCTTGGATGGAATGCCGATCATAGGGGAGCACCCGAACCTTTCTGGATTCTTTTTTGCAACGGGACATTATCGGAATGGTATTTTATTAGCGCCAGTGACTGGACAATTGGTTAAAGATTTAATAGTGAATCAAACTGTAGATTCATCTCTTCAAGACCTGTTGTCACCAGCCCGCATTCTAACTTCGGGAGGGAGTAAGTATGAATATTCAAGTTAACGGCAGACGTGTTGATTTACAACAAGCAAATCTGACTGTTGCTGAATTACTTGAGATTTATAACATTCAGGAACGAATTTCTATAGTGGAGCACAATAAAGAAATTGTAAGCAAAAAGGATTATGCACATACGAATCTGGAGAGCGGTGACTCTTTGGAAATCGTACATTTCGTTGGAGGAGGATAAAAGATGCTGACCATTAATGATCAATCATTTAGTTCTCGGTTGATGTTAGGAACAGGAAAGTACCCTAGTTATGAGGTCCAAAAAGAGGCGGTAAAGGTATCAGAAGCAGAAATCTTAACCTTTGCAGTGAGAAGAATGAACATCTTTGACGAGAAGGAACCCAACTTGCTTGAGGAATTAGACTTGCAAAAGTATTCCCTGCTTCCCAATACTGCGGGAGCTAAGACCTCTGAGGAAGCTGTAAGAATTGCTCGTCTTGCGAAGGCGTCAGGATTATGCGACATGATTAAAGTAGAGGTGATTGGGTGTGACAAGACCCTGCTGCCGGATCCTTTTGAAACGATGAAGGCGTCTGTGCAGCTATTGAATGAAGGATTCACTGTACTTACTTACACTTCAGATGATGTAGTCCTGGCAAAGCGGTTAGAAGAAGAAGGAGTTCATGCCATTATGCCTGGGGCGTCGCCAATTGGATCCGGCCAGGGAATTGTAAATCCGATGAACCTGCAATTTATTATCGAACAATCGAACATTCCAGTCATTGTTGATGCAGGAATAGGGTCGCCAAAGGATGCTGCTTTTGCGATGGAACTTGGAGCGGACGGTATTTTATTAAATACTGCTGTAGCAGGGGCTCAAGATCCTGTAAAAATGGCGGAGGCCATGAAACTAGCCATTCAATCTGGCAGATTAGGTTATGAAGCAGGGAGAATCTCAAGAAAAAATTATGCCGAGAATAGCAGTCCGGTAAGTGGGATGTTTAACTAATGTCTGAGCGATATTCCCGTCAGGAACGGTTTCATCCTATAGGTCCAGGAGGGCAGGCTTCATTAGCAGATAAGCATGTATTTATTGTTGGTGCAGGGGCTTTAGGATAGTGCTAATGCAGAAATGCTGACAAGAGCTGGAGTGGGACGGATTTCTATCATAGATCGTGATTATGTCGAATGGAGTAACCTTGGCAGACAGCAGCTCTATACGGAAGAAGATGCCCGACAATGCAGACCGAAGGCAAAAGCAGCAGAACGCAGGCTGCACGCCTTAAATTCAACCATTGAAATAACCGGCATTACGGCGGAGTTCACTCCGGAGAATGCAGAACACTACCTGGAAAACGTAGATATTCTTATTGATGGGACGGATAATTTTGATACTCGATTTCTTATTAATGATGTTACTGCGAAACGAAATATTCCCTGGATTTATGGAGGTTGTGTGAAGAGTATCGGTGTTTCGCTGGCTATCACTCCAGGAGTTACTCCATGTCTGCAGTGCCTCGTTGATATTATACCTCAAGAGGGGGAAACATGTGATACCGCAGGGGTTATTGGACCTGCTGTACAAATGACTGCCGCCCAACAAACTACTGAATGCCTGAAATTCCTTACCGGTCATCAAATGTCCTCAGAAATGGTTTACTTTGACCTGTGGGACCACCAATATTCTGTCATTAATGTAACCAAGCAAATTAATCAAACATGTCCGACCTGCTCAACTCAGGCCACTTATCCATTTTTAAGAAAAGAAAGAGGTGTTCGAACCACTGTTCTTTGTGGGAGGGATACTGTCCAGGTAAGACCTGAGGAGCCTTCACATTTAACTCTTGCAGAATTGGCCCAAAAACTAAAACGCGTGGTCCAGAAAATAAGAGAAAATGATGAACTGCTAATGTTTCAAATAGATCATATTAGATTTGTAGTCTTTAAGGACGGCAGAACGCTGATTCACGGAATCAATGATGTTAAAGAAGCCAAGAAAATGTATCAACGTTATATTGGCGCCTAGTACATTTCTTTAAAAACCGGAGGATAAGGCTCCCGTAACTATCTTGGTTGCGAAACAAGTGGGTTTGAATAACGAATGAGGAACTTTAAATGGGAAAGAGGGGGATAATGGTGGGAAAAGGACTGAAGCTGACCGATATTTTAGTAACCATCATCATCGCGTTGGTGTTTGGAGTGATCTATAAACTATGGGGACCTTTATATGGAGTGGTTTCCACATTAGGACTTCATTTGGAGGAACTGATTTATGGGATGTGGTTTATTGCAGCAGTCGTTACTTATTTAATCATACAAAAGCCAGGTGTAGCTTTATTGGCGGAGGTGGCTGCTGCTCATGGTGAATTAATTTTTGGCGGGGAATGGGGAGTAGCTACTCTTATATTCGGGTTAGGACAAGGACTTGCCGCTGAATTGATTTTCGCAGCATTCCGGTATCAAAGAAATGATAGGCTTGTCGCATGTTTAGCAGGTACAGCCGCTGCGATTGCTTCTATTGGAATAGACTACTATTACAGTTATATCGGGGAATTGGCTCTTTGGAATTTCCTTATCCTTGTCGGAGCTAGAATAATTGGAGCTGTCCTTATTTCAGGTGTGTTTGCCCATCTCATTGTTCAAGCATTAGAAAAAACAGGAGTTACAAATCTTGTGCGTCCTGCTTCTAAAGAAGATTATCAGGCATTAGGTTTATAGGGAGTGTTTGTATGAGTGGTATCGCTAGTATGACAAATATGCGGCTGAAGTTCCCGGGAGAAGAATCCTTATTGTTTAAGGATTTCTCTTTGTCAGTGAACAAGGGAGAAAAGATATTAATTCTTGGTCCATCCGGCTCTGGAAAGTCAACGCTCTTACAAGTCTTAACGGGACTCATTCCTAATGCCGTGGAAGTACCCATGAAAGCAGAGGAACTTACAATTCCGGAGTCATGGGGTATCCTGTTTCAAGATCCAGATTCACAATTTTGTATGCCCTATGTAGATGAGGAAATCGCATTTGTACTTGAAAACCTTCAGATTCCACGAGATAAAATGAAAAGGTACATTGAATTTTATTTACAGCAAGTGGGGTTGAAATTCGATGATATCCATACCAACATAAATACGTTGTCAGGAGGAATGAAGCAGCGGTTAGCGATTGCCTCGGTCCTTGCATTAGAGCCAGAGGTATTATTTTTAGACGAGCCTACCGCTATGCTGGATCCAGAAGGAACAAAGAGGGTTTGGGAAACGATTAAGAACGTAGGAGAAGATAAAACCTTAGTTATTGTCGAACATAAAATTGACCAGATTGTAGACTTTGTTGATCGTGTCATTCTCCTGGGTGAGAACGGAAACATCATTGCCGACGGAACGAAACAGGAGGTTATTGATCAACACAGAGATATCCTGATTGAACAGGGGATTTGGTATCCTCAAGTTTGGGAGGAGTACATGCAAGCAAAACGCAGGAACAACCCAGGAATAAAAGGGGATCAGGATAAAACGTCCGTCTGTTTGTCCGATTTTTCGGCATACAGAGGAAAAGTCGAAAAACTCCACGTGGAACAGGCACATGCTCATCCCGGAGATTGGATTACTGTGACCGGTAAGAATGGTGCGGGAAAAAGTACACTGTTACTTGCACTCATGAACTTGATTAAAAACACGGGAACCTGCCAAATTTTTGACCAAGATCTCCACTCCCTGAAAAATGCTACTGAATATATGACTTTAGTATTTCAAAATCCTGAGTTTCAGTTCGTCACTAATTCAGTATATGAGGAAGCTGCCTTCTCTCTGCAGTTGGAAAAATGGGGAGCAAGGAAAATCTCCCAACGAGTAAATGAACTACTAAACGTCTTTCAATTAGTAGATCATCAACATAAGCATCCTTATCAACTATCTATCGGGCAAAAGCGGAGATTGAGTATTGCGGCTTCCATAGGAAGAGAACAGCCGATTTTGCTATTGGATGAACCCACATTTGGCCAAGACGCTAAAAATACATTTGCGATTCTAGAGCAGCTCGACCAGTTAAGAGCTCAAGGAACTACCATTATTATGGTTACACATGATTTGAATATTGTGAAACACTTTAGTACCAAAGTCTGGTCTATTGCTAATGGAGAACTCGTGAAGGGATCCCTTTCATCTAAGTATATAGAAGAGTTAATTTCGTAGGAGAGATAAGATATGCTTACTGATTTTACTTACAAGGAAACGTGGCTCCATAAAATAAATCCAAGTTTGAAGATAACCGTCATTATTTTCCTGTTTGTTTACGTATTAATGATCCATAATACTAACATTCTCATAAACTATATGATGGGTATGCTCATCCTTTATATGTTCTTTACAGGTCATCCATGGAAACGGCTATTCGTGATTTCAGTTCCTTTTGTCATCCTATTCCTTACCTCGTCCACATCTATGATTTTTTTTGGAAAAGGGGAAACGACTTGGTTAACCTGGGGATTGGTAGATATTACGGAAGAGAGTTTCTTCCGAGGTTTACATTTGGGTTTTCGAGGAATATGTTTTGCCATACTAGGGGTCATTTTTGCATTGACAACTAGACCTGTATATCTTTTTTATTCTTTGATGCAGCAATTCAAATTGAAACCGAAGTATTCCTATAGCTTTTTAGCCGCTTTAAGGCTGCTTCCTTTGATGGTGGATGAGGTGCAAACCTTGAATTATGCCTTACAAGTGCGTGGGATTCAAGATAAAAAAGGGGTAAGAGGATTTTATAAAAAACTCCAATCGTATTCCATTCCTCTTTTATCGCAGAGTATAAGAAGAGCTCATCGAATGGCGGTGGCAATGGAAGCCAAACGTTTCTCAAGTCATGTACCCAGAACTTACTTTTATCGAATTGATTATTCTAAGTTTGATATCATTTTTCTGCTCTATTTCCTGACAGTCGCTTTATTAGCCCATTTTATTGCGGACTACTTTCCTTACTTTACTATACATGATGTTCGTTACAAAGGTTAAGTGAATGGTAAGGCAGTTGATCCAGTAGTTGGATTTCTATTCGGAACTATTAATAGAAACTCACCCAGTTCCTAATAAACACTAATTATCTGCGATTTAGAGTATAACGTTTATAGAAAGGAAAACAGGTAAGCGGTCATATTCTGACTGCTTACCTGTTTTTAATTGTTGGAAAAAAGCAGCATTCTTGTTTAAGTTACCAGGATATTAAAATAGCTTTCTAATAAAATAGAAATATTGCCTGAATTATAACTTAATTACTGCAAGCGAGTAATAACAAGGTGTGCTGAAACCGGTCTTGTTCCACCTGCAAGTGGTGTAATCGTTAGTGCAGTTGCGTTGCCAGCGGGATTTCTAACTGTGAGTAGTGAGTTAATAGTTGTAGTTTCTACTAGTGCCATTCCTACGATCTGAGAAGTACCCGTTGCTCTTCCGACTACGGTGTATGCTAAATCAGCACCATTAAGAGTGAGTATCAGCTGACCCGCTTCCGTCACACTTACTTGAAATAAAACCTGATATGTTCCAATTTCCGTTAAATTAAAAGTACTGTCATCTGTCCGAACAATACCTGCACCGCTAGTTGGGCCGTCTTGTGGGAAGCTTACATCAGTACCAGGTGCAACGGTCTCTGCATTATCAGGTGGCATTAACGCAAAAAAGTCTGCAAAGCTTAATACTCCTCCAGCAGTTCCCGTAGCTCCCGTAGCCCCAGTAGCTCCTGTAGCTCCCGTAGCCCCAGTAGCTCCTGTAGCTCCCTGAGGTCCAATTGGCCCCCGTGGACCAGGTGGACAGTCGCAGTCCGGCCGTAACCTCGCAGGTAGCGGAGGACAACAATTACTGTTTCTAATTTCTCTTACCAATTTTTTTCAACTCCTTTTCTTATAGTTATCGTATGGGAATAAACTATATATTGCTTGGGCAAGAGAGTAAGATACAGTGATTAAGAAATATACCTAGGTTTATATTCTGTAGAGGGATGTGCTTAGGCAATAGTGAAAGATTATTAGCAGAAGGAGAGGGCTATTTTCAACTTATTATTGAGGGGATAGACAAGACGGCTTTGTTTGACTGGTTTATATCTCAGGTCTGTGTATTTACATTTTTTTGGTCGGTGCTGTTTGGTTAGCTATGCGTGATTTACTAATCATGGTTCATCACTATTCTCAATCCGTGGTTTTTAAAAAAACCAAAGACAAGATAATTAAATCTCCTGTCTTTGGCCGTTTCTATTTATTCATATCCATTCGAAAAATAGTTAAATAACCCCCGATAAACGCCTTGCGCCACCTGGTCTGGAAAACCAGAATTTTCAACAGTTGCATCATCGGTTTGATTAGAAAGAAATCCAAGCTCAAGAAGAATAGAGGGCTGAGTGTTATTGCGTAAAACGCTTAGATTATTCCACCCGGAGCCATTGTCTTCTAATCCCGTTGATTTGGCTACCTCATTTAAAATATTCGCAGCTAAAAGGTGATCTCTTGCTGCTTGATAGTAGAAATCACTGATTCCTTTAGCTTCTGGATCATCGGACCAATTGTAATGAAAACTGATAAATGCATCGGCATGGTTTTCATTGGATACGGCAGCGCGGTCTTCTAATGGAATAAAAATATCAGTCGTCCGGGTCATAATGACAAGGGCGCCTGCTCTCTCTAGTCTTTGCTCTACTTTTGCAGCGGTCGCAAGATTTAAAGTTTTCTCGTGCGTTCCGGTAAAGCGACTGGTTGTCCCGGCGTCTTTCCCACCGTGTCCTGGATCCAGCACGATGATTTTCCCTTTTAGAGGGGTTGGATTGGTTTGATTAGATTCTGTTTGCTTTGCTTGTTCATTGGTCTTTGTGAGCCCGGATCTGGTTTCTGTTGATGAATGTTCATGATCTGCGGGTGGAGAGCTGCTGATCTGCTGTTGAGAAAGATAGGATTTGTCGACCCATCCCCGAAGCCAGAGGCAGTGACGATATTAGCCCAGCCGCCTTGCTCTTTAAGTACTTGAATTTTCACGCCAGATGGTAATTGTCCGATCACATCACTAGATAAATCTGGTGCTTGTCTAATATTTAAGGCAGGTGCATTGACGGTTGCTTTCAGTATCTTTATTAGCAGCAATCCTCTTCACGTAACCACTGTATAGCCAGCCGGTTTGCTGGTCGGCTAGTTTAACTTGCATCCAGTGATTGACGGTTTGAATCACTGTGAAAGTTTCTCCTTTATGAACAACATCTATAATTTCACTTGAATTCCCGCCGCTTTCTCTTACATTGAGATCAGGTGCTGTGATTACAACTTGGGCAGATGACGTTTTTTGATTTGTACTTGCATTAGCAATTTGCAGAGTTTGAGAAAAAATTAGGCTTAATGATAGAAACAGTAACAGCATGCATAGCAGCGCAGAAAGTTTATTTTTTCTTAGTTCCTCCCATTTGTTAGCAATAGACATATTAACGACCTCCATAAGTTTTAGCTCTAAAACTAGTATGGGAAGGTTTCTATCAAAATATAACTCTAAATTGAAAAAATAGTTTATTAGATTGAATTTCTGGAGTAAACAGAGGGTCATGAAAAAAGGAAGACGTAGATGGAGAGCAGGCAAGACTATGATGAAAACGCGTGGGAGTTGGGTGAAAAGCAGTATTATAAGGTAAAAAAGCACCTTGCCGGATGCATCGGAAGCGGAAGGATCGCTCCGGGCATCAAGGCAAGGTGCTTTTCGTTAACTTTAGGAATAAATCATTGAATCTTTGTTTATTTTAAGGTCGAAACGGTCGGCGTTCATGACCTTCACCCATGCAGCAGCGAAGGCAAGGACGAATTTTTCTTTGTTGTCTTCTTGGGCATATAATTCTGCAAGAGCACGCAGAACGGAATTCGAACCAAATACGAGATCAACGCGTGTGGCTGTGCGCACGACTTCGCCAGTTTTACGGTCGCGTCCTTCATATAGGTTGAATTCTACTGGTTTCCACTCCATGTTCATGTCGAGCAGGTTAACGAAGAAGTCGTTTGTAAGGGTGCCGACACGATCGGTGAATACACCGTGGCTTGAGTCGCGATAGTTAGCGCCAAGTACGCGCATACCGCCAACCAATACCGTCATTTCTGGTGCGGAAAGACCTAACAGCTGAGCCTTGTCTACCAAAAGTTCCTCGGGGCTCAAGGTGTAAGATTTTTTTTCGTAGTTGCGGAATCCATCTGCCATTGGCTCTAGTACTTCGAAGCTCTCCGCATCTGTCTGCTCCTGTGAAGCATCGCCACGGCCAGCTGCAAATGGAATAGTTATTTCCACTCCTGCATCTTTAGCAGCTTTTTCTACGGCAGCCGTTCCTCCAAGAACAATCAAGTCGGCAAGACTGACTTTCTTCTCGATGCTTACTCTGAATTTCTTCATAGACAGAAAGCACTTTAGATAGCTGTTCTGGTTCATTCACTTCCCAGTTCTTCTGAGGGTCTAAGCGGATACGGGCACCATTCGCGCCGCCTCGCATGTCAGAGCCGCGGAACGTGCTTGCAGAAGCCCAGGCAGTCTTTACAAGTTCACTGACGGTTAGGCCAGAATCAAGGATTGCTGCCTTTAGCTCTTTAGTTTCTGCCTCCGTTAATTCATACTCAGCTTCAGGAATAGGGTCCTGCCAAATGAGATCTTCTTCGGGAACTTCAGGCCCGAGATATCTGGATTTTGGTCCCATATCCCGATGGAGCAGTTTAAACCATGCTCGTGCGAACGTATCTGCGAACTCATCAGGGTTCTTATGGAAGCGTCGTGAAATCTTTTCATATTCGGGATCCATGCGCAATGCCATATCCGCAGTGGTCATAAACGTAGGAACACGGACGGATGGATCTTCTGCGTCAGGTGCCAGATCTTCATCTTTAGGATTCACCGGCTTCCATTGATTGGCACCTGCAGCACTCTTTGTATGCTCCCACTCGTAGCCGAACAATAAATCATAGTAACCGTTATCCCATGTGGTAGGGTCAGCCGTCCAAGCACCATCTACTCCACTTGTAATGGTGTCACGGCCTTTACCGCTTCCGTGACTGCTCATCCATCCTAATCCTTGATCTTCGATATCAGCAGCTTCAGGTGCTGCTCCGACTAGTTCAGGATCTCCGGCACCGTGAGCTTTGCCAAATGTGTGACCGCCTGCTATAAGAGCCACGGTTTCTTCATCATTCATTCCCATCCGGGCAAAAGTTTCACGGATGTCTCGCCCGCTTGCCAGCGGATCCGGGTTCCCGTTTGGTCCCTCAGGGTTAACGTAGATAAGCCCCATCTGGACTGCCGCAAGCGGATTTTCAAGTTCCCGATCACCGGAGTACCGGTTATCTCCCAGCCATTCCTTTTCATTTCCCCAATACACGTCTTCTTCCGGATGCCATACGTCTTCACGTCCTCCGCCAAACCCAAAGGTTTTTAATCCCATTGATTCAAGCGCTACGTTCCCTGTCAGGACGAGAAGGTCTGCCCAGGAGATCTTGTTTCCGTACTTTTGCTTAATCGGCCAAAGCAGACGGCGCGCTTTATCCAGGTTCGCATTATCCGGCCAACTGTTCAGAGGAGCAAAACGCTGGGTTCCTGTTGCACCGCCGCCGCGTCCGTCACCTGTCCGGTAAGTACCCGCTGCGTGCCAGGACATACGAATAAAGAGAGGACCATAATGTCCGTAATCGGCTGGCCACCAGTCCTGGCTGTCCGTCATCAGGGTGTGAAGATCCTGTTTAAGAGCATCGTAATCAAGTTGTTTGAATGCTTCAGCATAATCAAAGTCTTCCCCCATAGGGTTGGTTTTCTTATCATGCTGGTGAAGAATATGAAGGTTGAGCTGATTCGGCCACCAATCTTTATTGGTTGTCCCCACTTTCGCTGTTGTTACAGCGCTTTCTTCCTCCGATTTACCGTGCGATACCGGGCATTTTCCTGCTTGACTATCATGTATTTCATTCTTGTCCATCTTTTAATCTCCCTTCTGTATATGGAAATAAAATTTATAATATCTCTTAGATTATAATTATAATAAAAAAACGCTTCATTTGAAAGGAAGATGTGCTAATTTTCAAAAAATATCACCGGGAAGTTTGATAGAATTGGAGATAAGTAGTATAACTCAGTGCTTGATATTTTCTCTTTCAGTAATAAGCTGATGGCTCTGTTTAGAGGAAAGAGGAAGGAGAGAGGAATACGTAATATGGATATGAATGAGGTCAACAAACAATCGTTTACGCTTGATCATTACACGTTAGAAAATGGAGAAAGTCTGCCCGTAACGTTAGGTTATGAAACGTACGGAGAATTAAATGAGGATCACTCAAATGTAATTTTGGTTCCTCATTATTTCAGCGGGTCCAGCCATGCTGCTGGTAAATACACGGCGGAGGATGCTGAACCTGGTTACTGGGATCAGCTGATTGGACCGGGGAAAGCGGTAGATACGAATCGGTTCTTTGTGATAAGTACAGACAACCTGGCCAATGTTCAAGTGAAAAACCCTACTGTCATCACGACTGGGCCGAGAACAATGAATCCAGAAACAGGAGAGAAATGGGGGACGGATTTCCCGGCGTTTACATACCGGGACATGGCGGGGATTCAACATGAGTTTTTGACAAAACAGTTAGAGATTAATAAACTTTATGCTGTAATGGGTCCCTCAGCAGGTGGATTTATTTCCCTGCAATGGGCGGTAAATTATCCGGATCAGGTGGAGCGGGTGATCGGAGTAATTACCAGCCCTCAGACTCCAACTCTCACCTCACTTGGAGTTGCACAGCAATCGATGCGTGCCATTGCCATGGATCCGAATTGGAAGAATGGCTTTTATGAGGATGGAAACGAACCTGAAGAAGGGCTGCATCTCGCTGTTCAAATGATGAATACCGATGCATTCACCCCGGAATTCTATGAATCCGTCTACAAGCGGGACAGCAGTGAGCAAGGGCCTTATCAAGATATAAAAATCCCTGCTTCTTATGAAAATCAATTGGCAAGAGACATTCAAACTGGATCAGCTTTAGTGGATGCAAGTCACTGGTATTATACCTGCCGGGCAACGATGATGCATGATATTGCTCATGGTCATAAGTCTCTGGAAGAAGCTCTAAATAAAATAACGGCCAAGGTTTTAATGATCTCCTGCACCAGTGATTTACTGCAGCCGACCGTGTATAACCGCCAAATGGTTGAAATTATGGAGCGGCAAGGCAGGCATGCGGAGCTCTTTACATTTGAAAGCTCGTACGGCCATATGGCTGGTATCTTGGACATTCCTATATTCAGTGGGGAAATTGCTGAGTTTTTAAAATAGAATCATAATTGAGAGCAGCAGTTCCATCTTGGTGGTGAATTGGAACAAAATTTTCCATAGCTTAGTGGAGAAGAAGAATCAGAATTTCCACCGTTGCCTTACAAAAAGCGTTATTTTGGGACGTAAAGAAGGGGAAGAGGATATGAAGGTTAAATTGTCGGAAATAGCGGAAAATATGGAGATGCAAATGGATGAATACTATACCATGTTCGATAGAAAAACGTATACATTCATTATGTTCAGCGAAGAAGCTTTCCGGGCGGCCGATAACATGGAACCCAGTGACCATTTACCGGAATGGCAGCAGGATGAAAGAAAATGGGCGGAAATGTATATAGAAGATTCTGACCGTCTGGTAAGTCTGCCGGATAAATATGACATCGATGAATATGAAATGATGGAAGACTTTTGTTACCAGTTGGAAGATAAAGAGGTAAAAGACCGCCTCCTCATAGCCATTCGCGGGCGTGGGGCATTTCGCAGATTTAAAGATCAGATCCTTCGCGATGGTGTGAGGGAGGATTGGTTCCAATTTAGAGATGAAAGGTATAAAGTATTAGCCAAAGTGTGGTGCGAGGAGAACGATATTCAATTTGAAGAATGAGTAGCAAGGATCGTATCTCATTTTATTAAATCCGTACGATGATGAAATGTCCCTGTTTCCTCATCGTACGGATTTTTGTGCTGCAAAAGGCGAGACCCCGGGCACTATGCTTACGTTTCCCTTTTACTCTCCAAAAGCTTCCGGAAGCATTTTAAATCCATCAATCTCCGCATCTTCTTCCACTTCAATCATAATGCAGCGTTTCCCTTTATAGTTGACTTGCCTTACGAATTGCAGGTCCTGCGGGCTGATAGAGATGTTGGCGATTTTGGTGTTAATCTTAATTGATTTTGACTTGTACTTTGGAACGATACTGCTTGCTTTCAACTCGTAGGTTTCGTTATCCGTAATTCGGTGGAAGGCGGTTTTAATTTTCTCAGAATCTACTTGTTCCCCGCTCTGGTTTAACACTCGCTCGACGTCTCTGTAGTCGAGTTTCGGTGCTTCTTCCTCTTCATTCTCTTCGACAACTCGGTTGATTTCTCCGTAGACGTTGGCGAGGGTGGAGGGGTTGAGCTGGTCACCGACCACATCTTTAATAACTTCCTCAAACACGGCTTTGTCTTCCTTTGCGGTCATGATTTCTTCGCCGTTTAACACTTCTTCAATGAAGCGGTAATCCGGTTCATTGGCTTTACCGGCTGCATAAAGAACGTGGTTTACGTCAGATGCCCCATCTGTAATCCCTGGAAAAAGAAATCCTGACATCGGATTTTTGAGATCAATGACCGGATCGACTTCCAGCTTGTATTTGAATTCCTTCTCGACATAGTCGAACTGAATTTCTTTTTTCGGTTCTTCCGTTTTATTAATACTGCAAAGAATAAACGGATTGGAGTAAACCGCGTCACGGGAGCTTTCTTCCGCTTCTTCATTTCCTCCTCGCATTGATTTTAAATATTCGGCGCGAATAAAGGTGATCACTACATCCTTTTCGTATGGATGATCGTGAATCATCTTCTCCGTCATCAGCAGCATTTGTTCTTTCCAGTCCTCTACTCCACTGCTCAACAAGCCTTTATGTAGAATAAGCTGACTATGATTGTCTGCCTCACGCGTAAATTTAAGTTCAAATAACTTCTCATCCAGCTGGCCGGTCAGGACCTTCTTGAAATTATTCATAAAGAGTTCCTGCTGATCTTTATCGAGCATTTCGAACGGCTGGCTCTGGTGGTGATAAATCTCCGTCGTTTCCTTCATAATATAGACGTTAAAAATATTCCTGATCTTTAATAAGTCGTTGTCTACTTTCAACTGCCTGCGGATACCGGCGATATCTTTTTTATTCATCTATTAGTTCACTCCTAATCAGATCTTCCTTCTATGATTCTTTTATTTTATCACAGGGTAGGTGGAAATTAGAGAGGGACAGCGGCAGGAGGAGAAAATTCCGCCTGCGTGTTTTGTTCCAGTCGAAAATTCGGCGAAATAGAGGTGGATTCTAACATTCATAGGAGATATAATAGAAAAAGTTATCTGGGCAGCAAAAGCCCACACGTTCGAATGAAAGAAATAGATGGAAGAAGGCAGGTCCTTCTCCATCTATTTTTCTTTTTTTAAAGGGGGGGGAAGACCGCAATGGATTTCTTTAATTTAATGGAAGAGAGAACAGGGGTCCGCTTAAATGATGTACAGAAACAGGCCGTTTTGCATTCAGATGGCCCGCTGCTTCTGCTTGCTTCTCCAGGATCAGGGAAGACCACGACGCTGAATATGAAGATCGGCTACCTGTTATTGGAGAAAAAAGTGAACCCAGACAAAATCATGGCGATTACATTTAGTAACGCATCGGCAGCGGATATGTCAGAGCGGTTCGATCGTTTCTTTTCCGGGTTAACGCCTAAAAAAGTCCATTTTTCCACGATTCACAGCTTCGCATTCAAAGTTGTCCGTGAAAGCTTGAGGAAAAACGGTCAGAACTTCCAGCTGATTGAAGGGAATATCGGCAGCGAAGAGCTGAAAAAAGGCTGGAACGGTCCAAACGTTCCTCTTCATAAGAAGTTTATTTTGAAGAAACTTTATGAAGATAAGAACGGCGCACAAATTACGGAAGACGATATGGATGAACTCATGACGTATATCAGTTTTGTCAAAAACAAAATGATTCAATCTGGCGGCTTGGATAAGGTTCAGTGCAGTGTGAAAAACGCGGCATCAATTTATCAGTCGTATGAGCGTTTCAAGAAACAAGGGGCAGATAAACTACTGCTGGACTTTGATGATATGCTAACGTACTGCCACCAAATTCTATTAGAGGATCCAGCCATTTTATCCGCGTATCAACAGCAATTTGAGTACATATTGACCGATGAGAGCCAGGATAATTCTGTCGTGCAGCATGAAATTGTCGAACTGTTGGCTCAGCCGCAAAACAATTTGTGTATTGTCGCAGACGACGATCAGTCGATCTTTATGTGGCGGGGGGCAGACGTTACGAAGCTCCTGCAGTTTGAGAAGGTCTACCCAGCAGGGACGGTAATGACGATGTCTCAGAATTACCGCTCGACTCAGGATATTGTGAAAGCTTCCAACCAATTCATCAAGCGCAATTATAACCGCTACCCGAAGGAAATGTTTACAGAGAACCCTGACGGCGCGCCCATTGAGATTAAAACATTGCGTACCTATGAGGAGCAGCTCGATTACGTGACTAGCGAAATAAGGAAGTTGGCAGGGGAAACGGAAACCGCTATCCTCTACCGGAACAACTCTTCGGCGGTCCCGCTCGCCGACAGCCTCGACAAAGCGGGTTTCGACTTCTATATGAAAGATATTGATGCAAAGTTCTTCAAGCATTGGATCGTTGAGGATATGCTGAACTTCCTGCGTTTTTCTTATAATGACCGCCGTGTTGATATATTGGAAAGAATCCATACAAAGTTCAATGCCTATATATCTAAACAGCAAATTATCTTTTTGAAAAATAACAAAAAGAACCAATCGATTTTCGACGTTCTACTGGAAAGTGAGATCAAACCTTATCAGCAGAAGGCCATTCCAAAAGCAAAAAAGCTGTTCAGCGATATCAATGACATGGTACCTGTTAAAGCTATTCGCACGATCAGGGAGAAGCTTGGATACGATCATGCGGTCACGAAAATGTGCGAGAAATTCGGGTTCAACAAGGAGCATCTGTTCAGCATACTCGATACCCTTGAGAAGATTGCCGAAGGACTTGGATCATTAAAAGAGTTTGCTGATCGCTTAAAGGAACTGGAAAATCTTATTCAAACGTCTAAATTCAATAAGAATAAAAGCAAGCTTACTTTGACGACCTTCCATAGTGCCAAAGGGCTGGAGTACGACAAGGTGTTTATGATTGATTTGATTAACGGTGTCGTTCCTTCCAAAGAGGATTTGGATCACTACCGTAATAAAGAGTACGGTCCTATGGAGGAAGCTGTGCGGCTCTTTTATGTAGGAATGACTCGAGCCCGAACTAAACTTGAACTTCTCACTTACCACTACAAAGGAAATGAACGCGTCATGGAATCGATGTTCGTCTCGAATGTGAAGAAGATTATCCAGCCGGCCGGACTAAAGAAGCAATCCCAACCGGCCGCAGATTTATCGGATGAAAGTCTGCTGCAGCTTGATGAGATTGAAATCGGCCGAGAGCTTGTTCATCGTAAATTTGGACACGGAGTCATTAAAGAATACGGCGGCGACCAATTGGGGATTGAATTTGAGGAAGCCGGTTATAAAGAATTACTGCTTGAAGTTTGTATTAATAATGGTTTGCTCCAAAAGATTTAACTAGAATATCAGTGGCCGCCGAGGTTATTCCAGTAAGGTCATCCGAACTATGGATTTATTTTGTGAAAACTTTGATTATAGAAGTTTGCGAATCTGGCAATACTGTTGCTAGAAAGGGTGAAGATGATGACTTATATGGAGAAAACAAACCAAGTGATGGAAGAACTCATTTCAGGAACACGAGCCCAATTTGGAAACTACTCTTATCAGCAATCAAAATTCACGGATGGCGAGAATGAGCTTATGGAATGGGAAGTCAGGCAATTTATATTAAATCATTTTTTAACTTTGGATCTGTTACAGAAAAACGATCGAATTAAGTCAGGAGCTTGATTCATAAGAAGAATAGACGCAGATGAAGAGAAAAATAACAAAAAAGACAGGTGCTTCCTTACATGGAGGGCTGTCTTTTTTTATATAAGTAACCTTTGCCAGGAGTGATTTCCTTCAGCTTAAGCAACTTTGCATTGGTTTATATTCTTTTTTTAGGAGCAAAGAAATACATGCTGAGCGGCCACCAGAGGACACAAAAGATGGGGTACACCGCCCATATTTCATTGGGAGTAGATACAGCATTCACCGCGATGAAAAAAACAGAGAATAGGATCGTGCCATGAAAAGAAAAGGCGGTAAACGATTTTCGCTTCCCATGGTAAATTGAAAGCGGCCACCAGAGTACAGCAAATGCCGGATATATAAACCAAGGATAGCCTGGTGCAAGCAGTACATTTAATAAGATGTAATAGAGAATAATGCTGGAACTTCCAATCAAAGCAGTTAAGAGGTACTTGGACTTTTCGCCAAGGGAAGCTAGAATGGGCCACCACAGGATAGGGAAGACCCCGTATAAGAACCATGGATATTCAGGTGTTTCGAGATAATTTTCGATGATGAGAAAGGCGATTAAAATAGCGCTGTAAAAGCAGGCGAGCTGCTGATGACTTCCTTTTTTAATACCAAATACAGTGATAGGCCACAGCAGAACTGCTAAGCAGGGATAGTAGAACCAAAGGTGCTGGGGGCTCGTTAAGTAATTAACAATGATAAAAAAGGCAATAGATAAGGTGGCGCCTGCCATAGCAAAACTGATAGACGGTGCTTTCATATTCTTTCCCCTCCCTTATTTTGACCTCACATAGCTGAAGTACATCGTTAATGGCCACCATAGGATGGCAAAAGTAGGGTAGACAAACCAAATGGTATCTGGGCTGTAATAAAAATTAGTAAATAGAAACAGAGCGATGATTAAGGCAGCACCCCAGACCGAATACCAAAGATTTTCTTTCTTAAAACTTTTCTTCTTTTTAGTAGGTTTTACGCCTAACTCTGCACGGAGATCGCTAATATCCCCAAATTCCACAATCGCTTTATTAATTGCGTCTTCCTCCTCTTTTCCTTGAGCCATTAAGTCATGGACTTTTTCCTCAAGATTTTCGATTACTTCTTCTTTAATGGCTTCCTTTTGTTCGCTTTCCGGTACTTCCTTAAATAATTCATCCACATGATCATTTAATCGCTTCATTATTATCCCTCCATAAATAAGTCGACAATTTCTTTTGTTTCTTTCCATTCTGACACCAGTTCTTTCAAGTAGGCCCGTCCGAGAGAGGTGATTCTGTAATATTTTCTTTTGCCTCCTTGAGAAAAATCGCCGTAGTACGATTCGATGAGGTCTTTTTTTACCAGTCGCTGAAAGACAGCGTACAATGTGGCTTCTTTAATTTGGAATCGATCATTTGTACGAGTGCTGATTTCCTTTGAAATTTCGTACCCATAGCGGTCCTGTTCATCCACCAGCCGCAAAATAATCGAATCCAAATGTCCGCGAATGATATCGCTTCGAATCATGTTGTCACTTCCTTGTTTGGACTATTCTATCTGATAGAGTAATCATAATCTATATTACTCTACCTGTCAAAGTAATATTCGGATAAAAATGGGAAAGAGGAGAACATATATTAGAATTGTTTTTCTGTTGCCCGCACCCTGAATATTAGATAAACGTGTCTGTTTGAAAAACATCCCCACGCTTCTTATTAGACCAGCAGTATTTTTATGAAATTAACATTAAGGAAGATGAAAAAGTTGATTACTGGATACTTGTTAGGAGTTTATGGGTTGGGGGAAATTACTTCTGGTGATCAAATTCCCAGATGTGAGAGATGTTAGCCTCTTCTGAATCAACCTATGAATGATGGATTACATGTTCAACCACTGAAAAATTTATAATTCTGTCCGAAAGACCTTATTTGTTTTGATATTTCCGTTCCTCCTATAATCGTAAAGAGTGGCGGGAAATTGCGAGACTCCTATGGGAGGCACAGGACATGGTGTGATCCCGCAGGGCTTTTGCCCGAGGAAGCACACCGTCCGCCCATGGAAAGCGATTGATTTCCCGGCGCTCCAAATGCTGTCAAACATAACGGAAATCATTTAGGTATCTCAGGATAAGTAAATGCTAATAAACGAGAAGTCTGCAGGGTTAAATTTATGAGAAACATTGGTAGCTTTATAGAAATAAAAAAAGCCAGACCCTTAATCGGCCTGGCTTCCTTTTATTAAACTTACACCCACGTATAATCCCGTCCCCAGCTTTCCTTAGAAAGACTTTGAACAGTCGTGACAATATCCGGTTCTACCGCGTAGGCTTCACCCTGCTCATAAGGATTATAATGAAATGCATACAGCCTGGAGGTGAATTCATGGAATGGCAGCGAGCTTTCGCCTTCTTCTTCACCATTTCCAGCAACACTTGGTTCAATCGACTGCCCCCAGTTTTGGGAACTATCATTATTCGGGTTATAAAAGTAGATGCGATATTCACCTTTCGGATCCTTGCTGATACGGTTAATGGAAACCGCATGCAATCCGAGCAACTTTCCGTGAACGTTCGTAATAAAGATGCCCACCGGATTTGGATAGATGAGCTCGTAATCATCGTTATAATCCGGATGATGGGTCGCATAAAACAGTTTTACAAAACCGGGATAATCTAATATATATCCGGTAATTGGATCGAACACGGAGCTGAACCCTTTCTGCACCCAATCGCCGTAAAAGGCAGGATTAACCCAGCGGTGCCCGTCCTCGCCGCGTAAAGCAACGCGAGTCATCATCTCGCTATAGATTCGATCGAGGTGAGGGACTAACACAAGAGACACAGGATCCAGTTCTTTATCTAAGTCGGGGGCAAGTCCGCCGCTTAAATCTTTCGAATGAATCGTCGCTCCTTCAAATGTGAAGTCTAAATCGCCGTCTCTGGCAGCGCGCGGGATGATCTCGAGCAGCACACCTGGTGCGTGCTGAGCCCAAAGACTGATTCCACGGGCAGCCTGACAGGTAGGGTTAAATCCCTGCCCTATTCCGAGCGGCTGACCTAGAACTTGCAGCGTGCCGGCCACAAGAATGCTGTTTGCTGTTACGCCTTCTCCTTTTTGTGTGGTTTGGAAGAGAGCGTTACGAACCTCTGGACGGATATCAAGTTCTACTAAACGTCTAAGTCCGGGAGCGACTGGAGAATGAGATAAGACCCCGCGTTCCAGCAAGAGCGCTAGTCCGTAAATAGCTTGTCTTGTTGCTGGAAAAATGGCAGCTTTAATAATTTGGATGACAAGGTCCTGGTGTTCTTCCAGATTTGCGATTCCTTTCGTATTCAGCCCCAGAGCGTAAGGAATTAACCCAGGCTCGCGTTTTGATAATAAGCGGATTAACGTCGCGTGGTGGGGAGCGACTAAACCTGTCTCACGCATGGATTTAGCTAACGAAACACTTTCCGAGATTAACTCCTGCCGGGCGAGCCCTTTTAATTGGTTGCGATAGGCATAGACGTCCTTATACTTATTGCTGATATTCGACGGGCCTTCGATCGCGGCAATATATCCTTTAAGTGCGGATTTATCTTCCTCTTCGCTTTCTGTTTCCAGCATTTTCTTCGCTGTTTCGATCATGGAAACGACTCGTTTTATCATAATGGGACGCTGGGCGGTAAGGCGTTCAATTTCCATGATCAGCGTCTTAATCAACTCTTTTGAGGAGAGATGATCAATCAGAAATTGAAAGAGTTTACCTGTTCTTTCCTCGTTTTCGTTCTTTTCAATGCGGGCACTTTCACTGGCATCAGGAAATAATAAATCCAGATTGAGGACCATCACTTCATTTAGGAATTCTTCGGCCATTTGTGCGGACACAGTTGGATTCGTATATTTACCCTTGGCAATGGCAAGCATTCTCAGCTCGCTAAGAACTTCAATAATCATTGGAAGGCCTTTAGCCCTCAGGGATCCGGCAACCAAAGGAGGCTGCAATTTATCGGCGGACTCCCACGGACCATCTTGAAAAACACCTGTATCTTCAAAGCGGTGTGCATGATCGAAGAGGTGTTCGAGCCCATTTTCCATATCAATTAAACGATTGGCTTCCTGATAAACATCTGTTTGGTATCTGGATTTCGCAAAAGGCTGAGCTTGCTCTAAATCTTCCATGGCTTTGGCGAATCGTTCGACAATGACACCTGTAGGCTGAGGCATAGGTGCTCTCCTTTCTGTATGAATCCTAGGTCTTATACGTAGAAATTATATCGCTCATACTCTTTGAGCAGGTCCGTCATTTCTTCACTATCTTTACCGTAGAAGAAAATCGTACCGTAGTGATTTCCAAATCCGACTCGTTCCGCTACTTTTCCTTGCGGCGGAGTAAACATATCATGTTTTTCAAAGTAAGGATGCTGCTCAAGTTCCTCTGGAATAGTCAGATCCTCTACATAGTCTACAGATGGGTGGACCATGAGACATCCGGAATATCCATCGTAGTCGTATGGATCCGGGAAAAAGGCAGTCAGTTCATCTTCTGTAGTATTTGGATCGCTGCAAAGCAGTTGAGCTTCATAGGCACTGAATCCGTAAGCGCGTTCAATTAAATCGAAAATATGTCCACCCGGCACACGGGCAGCCACTTCACCAAAATGAAGCACGCCATCTGGAGTCAGGAAGTACTCAGGATGAATTACCCCATATTCGATTTCAAAAGCATCGACAAGCTTCTGGACGGCTTGTTCAATTAATGGCCGTTTCTCTTCTAATAACGGAGAAGCGGGAACAAAATTGGAGTAACCTAAGCGAATATATTCGGTGATATTCAAGAAGCGGACTTTTCCTTTATGAATAAAAGCTTCACAGGAAAATTCCTGACCATCTAAGTGGCTTTCCATTAATAACGGAAAATCTGTATCCTGAATTTGGTCAATTTCATTAACAGTACGAATGGCCAGGTGACCGACAGATCCTGCTTTATCCAGAGGTTTAACGTGGATCGGATCAAGGTGGTCGCCATCTAATTTAAGTAAAGCCGCATTGACACGCTGCAGAAATCTCTCTACATCGTCTTTATTTCTTGCTTCTTCAAAAACACCGACTTTAATGCCGGAAATCTGAGCTTTACGCTTCATCATTCCTTTATCCCGCAATAATAAAGAACGGTTAAACACACGTGGTTCTTCCCGGAAACGCGCGTTAAGTGCGCCAGCCCATTCTACACATTCTTCATATAAAGGAACGGCTAATTCCACATCTAATGCCTTCAGCTTCTTATATAACTCATCCGAGCTTTCGTTGATTTTGTTAAAATCCCAGCCCACAAATAAAATATCATGCTTCTTTGCATAGGATTCAAAGTCGGGCGGTCCAACTACAACAAACGGGCGGTTTAGTTTCGCCGCAGCTTCAATAGCCTGGACACTCCACCCAATCAATGCCGTATGGTACGGCTTCGTTTCCTGTGACTCATCTACAGTAGTGTTTACTTCAAGTTGATCAAGTTCCATGAGATCTCTCTCCTTTTAATCTATGGATTATGAAACGACATAACCAGAAATTCCTGTCAAATCTTGAACTCTAGTACTTTAAAAGTACCAGAATATTGCATAAACTGTAAGCTTTATTGCCCGGTTCGACAAAACAAGACAGAAGTAGTGCATTTTCACTCTTTTTTTTGGAAGAAAGATGAAATTAGAATACCGCGAATGGCAAAGGGATCATCGGATCATGGAGAGAAGGGTTGGAGCTTAAGGAAGGATGGTAAAGAGGCGTACACTAGAATTTTATTCACCAAAAAACCCCAACCTTTTAGACTTACATTGGTTCGGGTTTTCAGTGATTTGATACAAATGAAAGGTCCGTTTTGTCCTCCTGTTTATTTTTCCGCGATTCGTTTTTCCCTCATCCTTCCTTACCTCTTTGTGGTGAATAAAAATTTTTCGTCCGATATTTTTATCAAACGATACTTCCTTTTGTCGAGTTGGAATCCAGTACATCTGGATCTGCGACGAAGTTAATTGGAACATTAATAGGAGATAGATCGCCATTCTGTTCCCCAAATCCCTGGTTTCTTTTAGTTGAAAGAAAGAAGTCTGTCTGCTGCACACCCGCGAAACTGATTAAAGAGGATCGATCCATCACATTGACCTTAAATCCCAGAAGATTTACCACAGAAGGGGCAAACAACACTACAATTCCTCCCATTTTTCAATTGGCAGCTTTTTGGGTTTTTCATTGGCGTTTTTAGTCGGGAAATCGAGGGCATCCCGGTCATCCACCATGCTTTTTGTGCCTAGAAATGCACTGCTGTCTCCAAAATTCTGGCCGAATCCTTGGTTTTTTTTATCGGAATTGTGCCAGTCCGTTAGAAGGTTCTGTCCTACATTTACAGCGGACGCATTTTCGAAGGAATTAATTTTGAAATTAAAAATATTAATAACAATAGATGGTGATGTCAAATTGAGCCCCCCTTTTTATTAACCAAGTATATGTCGGTCGTGGGGGTTTATGTTGAAACTTCACAAGGAGGGGCGCCTATGGATCCTAAACAGTTAAAGCAATGGATGGAACTGGCTCAATCCTTTCAAGGACAGGATTTCTGGAAGGGCGTCTTTAATGAGGAAAATGGCCAGCAGTTCATCGAAGGCATGCAGGAGGAGCAGGCGAGCTACAATCAGCCGCCAAACCGATCTCATCGCAAATCCGATTTTCCTAAATATGAATTATGCAAAAGTAAGGATTATATTTATGTCATCATCGAGCTTCCTGGGATTCAAAAAGGGGACGTAGAGTTAGCTTTTGCAGGTGAACAGATTATGGTTAAAGGAAAATCAAAATCTATGAAGCAGGAGTTCACTCTTATTCAATCGGATCGGTATATCGGAGAGTTTGAGAGGATCATTCATTTGCCAGAGCCCGTAAATGAAGGGGAGATCCACGCAGAATTTAAAAATGGGCTTCTGGAAGTGAAGTTAGGGCGAAAGCGTAAAGATCATAAGAACATTCCGATTAAATAAGAAATAACCCTCCGCCAATTAGCAAAGGGTTATAAGTACTTCATTCCCCATCAATTATGTCAGCATCATTGACCCAGGTGATGGGCTGTTCCATCCAAACATCGTCGGCATTCTGTTCTCCGAATCCCTGATTCTTCTTATTTGAAACAAACCGCCTGCTTCTATAGTTCTGGCCAAAGGAAATCGACGAGTACCGCCCAGCCGTATTTACTTTGAAATTAGGAATGTTTATATTCTGCGGCAGGAATTTAATCTTTTTCACCCCCTTACTTAATTGGTTATAATTTTTGGACATACGTTTCTATTTCGTAATCCATCTATATGATTTAGATTAGAAAACCATTCACAGAAGAGAAGGGAGGAGGCTGTCAATGGGATGGAGGAAGAAGCTATTCCACTGGATAAACAAAGAAAGTCAGGAAGTTATGGATTTAAAGATTAACGTGTCTTGCTTAAATGAAGAAGTTCGGGAATTGAAATCTCAGCTGGCAAATCACAAGCCTTCCCCGGTATATATAGTAGAGCAGCTAAACGTGGAGAAATATGAAGTACATAACAGTTTTGGAGCGATCGGAATTAAGAATTTATCGGGGAGACTTAATATTGGGGCAAACTATGAAAATGATCTGCCGGACAACATAGGAGAACTTTTAGATTGGAAGGATGAGGAGTTAAGTAAAGTCAAAAATAGAAAAGAGACTCAAAGGAATATGCAGGTTCATCAGCCCAAAGTTAATGTACAATCAAAAGATGCTGGAACATAAAGAATCCCCCCATCTAAAGAGGGACTTATAGGAAAGGGGAGAGGTTTACCCTGTATGACCGATCCGGAAATATACTCCGCTTTTCGCGGGCGGCTGGTCTGCCTCCTCGTGCTGCGCACTCCGTGGTCCCACCTATGCCTTCCTCCCGCAGAAGTCTACGTGTATTTCCTACGCTGGAATGGTTGATATTTTTTTATGATACAGATTATTAAAAAGGAAACTATGAGTACTTCCTGTGGAAAAGTTTAGAAATCTATTCTCATTCAGAAAGAAAAAAATCCGAACGATGATGGAATGCTGTTGTAAACATTCATCGTCGTTCGGATTTCATAATGGTTAAGGACTTCTGTTCGTGTTTTTTAACCGGATTACAGTTTAGCGGTTTCCTGTTGACTGGCTTTCTTTAGCCAACGCTTTCTCACCTGCTTCTAATACTTCTACGATTCGATCCACATCATAAACACTTCCGCGCCAAATTCCTCCGCTGACCTTTTGGAGGGCCGCCCATAATTTCGTATCATCTGGTAACTGTTCAGACGGATGAATAGCTTTGTTCTGCTGTCTCTCCGCCAAGATCTTGCTGCCTTCTTCCGGTGAAACAGGGTGATCTTCCGTACCCACGAAGTGAAGGTGACCATTTAAATTCACTGTATCAATCGAAACCTCGACCACATCACCGTCTTTTAATTTGCCGATCGGGCCGTTAGCTAACCCTTCAGGGCCGATATGACCGATACAAGCTCCTGTAGACACTCCGGAAAAACGTGCATCCGTTAGTAAGGTTACATATTTTCCGTAAGAGAGATGCTTAAGGGCGGAGGTGAGCTGATAGGTTTCTTCCATCCCGGTTCCCATTGGCCCGCATCCGGTTACAGCCATAATGTCACCTTTAACGATACCACCTTGTCTGATGGCTTCAATGGCTTTTTTCTCGCTGGTAAACACTTTTATTTTACTTTTATGATAATAGATTCCATCCTCATCAATCCTGCTTGGATCAATGGAGGTTGATTTAATAATTGAACCTTCGGGAGCAATATTGCCGATTGGGAAAGTAACGGTTGGTTTTAACCCTCTTTCCTTAGCTTTTTCAGGATTCATAATCACGTCATTCGCTGCAATTCCATCTGCATCCTCGAGACGCTGCATCATTTGCTGTCTTCTGTCTGAGTGTTCCCACCACTCCAGATTTTCTCCGAGAGTTTTTCCAGTGACTGTTAACGCGTCTAAATGCAGCAGCCCAAGTCTTCTTAGGTGCAGCATGACTTCTGGAACTCCTCCGGCTAAGTAAGCGCGAATCGTTGGATGGTAATCAGGGCCATTAGGGAGAACGCTTACAATTCTCGGCGTCTTCAAATTGACTCGATGCCAATCTTCTACTGTCGGAATATCACATCCTGCACAATAAGCAATGGCAGGGAGGTGGAGCAGCAGGTTCGTTGATCCGCCGAAAGCAGCGTGGACCACCATAGCATTATGTATGGATTTATTCGTCACGATATCTTTTGTAGTGATTTTCTGATTAATCATTTGCACGACGGCTTGAGCTGATTGGCGGGACATTTGTTTCCAGATGTCCTGACCGGAAGGAGCTAGCGCTGCGTGAGGAATGGACATCCCAAGCGCTTCTGCTACTACTTGAGCAGAAGCAGCGGTACCTAGAAACTGACAGCCTCCTCCGGGAGTAGCACAGGCACGGCAGCCAAGTTCGGCGGCTTCTTTTAGAGAAAGCTCCTCATTTGAATAACGAGCGCCAATCGTTTGAACTTTACCGGCGTCTTCTCCATACGCAGGAGGGAGAGTTACTCCTCCGGGAACAATCACAGTAGGCAGGTCGTGCATAGAGGCTAGTGCCATAATCATCGCTGGCAGTCCCTTATCACAAGTGGCTACACCAACAACGGCCTTTCTTGTCGGTAAAGAGCGGATCAACCTTCTATAAACCTGGGCAGCATCATTTCGGTAAGGGAAAGAGTCAAACATTCCTGTTGTTCCCTGCGTTCTGCCATCGCAAGGGTCACTTACATATGCGGCAAAAGGAACACCTGCAGATTCAGTGACGACTTTTGCGGCTTCTTTCATTAGCATGTCTACTTCCCAATGACCGGTGTGATAGCCAAGAGCAATAGGCTTTCCTTCATTATCTTTAATCCCGCCCTGAGTACTAAGAAGTAACACCTGTTTTCCATTTAATTTGTCAGGCTTCCATCCCATCCCAACATTTTGGGACAGGCCAAATAAATCGCCGCTTGGAGAGTTTCTAAGCATTTGGTCGGTTAAAGGCAGAGAACCAGCAGGCCCATTAGCTTTTGTTTGAATTGCTTCAATATCAGTTTCCAGTTTCATTAAATCATCAAGACTGTGATTCACGAACACCACTCCTTAAAGGATCATTTGTTAAATGATTATGAATTTTCTGCGCAATTTTGTCAACTATATAGAAATAAGTTTTATAATATAAAACAAACAAGATGACAGCGATTTCAAAATCCGCTTGCTATTATTTTTTCAATAAGTTATTATGGCATTAATTAGTTCATCCAATGAACAAACTTAGTTTTTTGCAAATTTTTTAAGGGGGAGGGTTCGTGTAACCCAGGGAGTGAATCGCCGTTGCAGCCTATTTTGAAAACGCTAACAAAAAGGAGAGGGGATCTTTAATGTTAAAACGTAAACTATGGATACTCGGGATGGCAGTCTTGCTTTTCACCGCTGCTTGTCAAGGGTCTGGTGACAAAGCAGCTAGTGGAGATTCGGGAGATACTACACTTACTTTGTGGCATATTGAAACTGGTCCATCTGAAAAAGCATTAAAAGAAGCTGTTAAAAGATTTGAAGACTCTCATGATGGTGTAAAAGTGAAAGTAGTAAGACAGGAGAACGACCCTTACAAAACAAAGCTATCAGTTGCCATGGGCGGAGGAACTCCTCCAGATGTATTTCATTCATGGGGAGGCGGCTGGCTTGAAAAATTTGTTGATTCAGGACAAGTGGCTGATCTTTCCGATACGATCGACACTTCACGATTTCTTCCATCTGCGTTAACTCCAGCTACTTTTGATGGTAAAAATTACGGGGCACCATTAGCGATGGATATTGTTCCTGTTTGGTATAACAAAGATATGTTTAAGAAATATGGATTGGAAGAACCGAAAACCTTTGAAGATTTAAAGAATATAGCAGAAACCCTTAAATCTCATGATATTTTACCTTTTTCCCTTGCTAATAAGTCTAAATGGCCAGGATCTTTCTATTACATGTATTTGGCCGAAAGAATTGGCGGTCCGGATTTATTTAGTGAAGCTTTTAACCGTGAAGGCAGAGGGTTTGACGACGATGCCTATGTAGAAGCAGGAAAGAAAATACAAGAGTTAGTGAAAAACGATGACTTTCCAAATGGGTTTAATGGGATGAATTTCGATACCGGCCAGTCTCGTCAGCTTATGTATGCAGAAAAAGCCGGAATGATTATTCAAGGAAGCTGGATGCTGGGGACGACTAGAGCGGACATGCCTGCCTTTGAAAAGAAACTAGGATTCTTTCTCTTCCCATCTGTTAAAGGAGGAAAAGGTTCAAATAAGGATATAGTAGGCGGAGTAAGTCCTGTATTCTCAGTAGCCAAGAAGAGTAAGCATCAGAAGCTTGCAAAAGAGCTCGTCCAGGAATTAACAAGTAAAGAGACCGCTCAAGAGCTGGCTAATAAAGATGGGGCCATCTCAGCAGTGAAAGATGTTGAGTACGATGATGAATATGTAAAGCAGATCAGTAAGGTGCTGGAACAGGCAGAATACTTACAAACGTTCTATGATCAGACCCTTCCGCCAGAATTGGCAGAAGCTCACTTAGATACCACTCAAGCCATATTTGGTCTTTCAATGACACCGGAAGAAGCGGCGAAACAGGTCGAAGAAAAAGCGAAAGAAGTTCTTAAATAATAATGAAAACTACATCAGGTAGCAACTTGCTTGGTGTAGTTTTCTTATCTTAAGGGTGGTGACGTACTTGCAAGATCATGCGAGAAAATTAGATTCTTCAGAGGAATTTAGAAAAGCGGCAAGCAGGGAAAAGCAAGCCGGGAAGAAAAAAAGACCAAAACCCCAAAGGTCGAAAAAGCGTCGGGAAGAGATGTTGGTGATTGCAGGATTCCTCGCCCCTGCTTTACTGATTTACGGGGTCTATGTGGTCTATTCTATTGTAATGACTTTCTATTATAGTCTTTTCGAATGGTCAGGAATCGATAATAATATGGTGTTTACAGGTCTTCAGAATTACATCACCTTGCTTAGTGACGGGGTCTTCTGGACTTCCTTCCAAAATAATTTCCTGCTCGTGGGGGCGTCTTTACTGACTCAACTGCCATTAGGTTTAATTATGGCCCTCTTATTATTTAGTCCTGTCAAAGGCATGCGTTTCTTTCGGTCTATTTACTTCATGCCTTTTCTTATGTCGACTGTAGCCATAGGTATTTTGTTTATTTACATTTATGACGGAAACTTTGGCTTAATTAACCAGCTGCTCGGCCAGTTAGGATTGGATTCTTGGCAGCACGGATGGCTCGGTAATGAAGGGACCGCTATCTGGGCAGTCATTGCTACAGTCTGCTGGCAGTTTGCTCCGTTCTACATGATTTTATTCAGGGCTGCCATTGTGGGAATCCCCGAGGATCTTTATGAAGCTGCTGAAATTGATGGCGCCAATCCGAGGAAGAAATTTCTCAATATTACCCTGCCTTTATTAATGCCGACGGTGATCACTTCTGCGATTCTATCCATTATTGGAGCACTAAAGTACTTTGATTTGATCTATGTTATGACTGACGGCGGACCGAATAATTCTACAGAATTAATGGCCACCTATATGTATGAACAAACGTTTACTAATTTCAACATGGGTTACGGGAGCAGTATTTCTTTCTCCATGTTTATTATTGCTTTCATAGTCACAGCGTTCATTATCTTCTTTGACCAAAAAAGGAAAGGGGCGAATTAAATGTTAAGGAAATTAAATCAAATACCGCTCTATGTATTAGCTATTGCGCTGCTGCTGTTTACGGGTGTTCCTTTTTTCATCATGGTGTGCGCCTCTTTCAAAAGTCAAATTGAATTTATGGGCTCTCCCTGGGCTTTGCCTGAAAATTTTTCTTTAGAAAATTATCGATTGCTGTTTGAGTCTGATTTCTTTCATTATTTCTTTAACAGTGTGCTGGTTTCGGTAATTTCCGTCGTTGCTGTCATCATATTGGCTGCCATGGCGAGCTACCCGCTGGCAAGGATGAACTTTAAGTTAAATCGTCCTCTGTTTCTCCTATTTCTAGTTGGAATGATGATTCCGATTCACACGACTCTGATTCCTATTTTCATGCTGACTAAAAATTTAGGGTTATACGATACGATCTGGGCATTACCGGGACCGTATATAGCCTTCGCACTTCCCGTATCAATTGTTATCTTCACCCAATTTCTGCAGGAGCTTCCTAAAGAACTGGAAGAGTCCGCGAAAATGGATGGCTGTGGCCATTTCCGGTTATTTTGGAGAATCCTCTTTCCATTATTAACTCCAGCAGTTGCAACGGTAGCGATCTATAATTTTATTCAAATATGGAACGAGTTTGTCTTCGCTCTTGTTCTTACAAATTCAGATGGAAATGCTACCCTCCCCCTTGGCCTTCGCCAATTTTATGGTCAGTTTTCCGTGAATGTTCCGGGGATTATGGCGGCGTTAACGCTCGGCAGTCTGCCGCTGCTATTAATCTATCTATTAGCTCAGGAGAAAATTGTTAAAGGAATTGCCGCAGGCTCTGTCAAAGGATAACGGCAGCCACCCGGAGATAACAAACGAAAGAAGGGAAAAAGTATGAATTCTATTGTAAACCCTATCCTGCCTGGTTTTCATCCGGATCCTTCCATTTTGAGGGTGGGGGATGATTATTATATTGCGACTTCAACTTTCGAATGGTTTCCTGGGGTGCAGATTAATCATTCGAAAGATTTGAAGAATTGGAGATTGTTAACGTACCCACTTACGAGAACTTCTCAATTGAATATGTCTGGAAACATTGATTCCGGTGGGGTGTGGGCTCCTTGTTTAAGCTATTCAGATGGCACATTTTATTTAATATATACGGATGTGAAGAGTCGAAGAGGTGCCTTTAAGGATACTCACAATTATTTAGTTACCGCTGAAGCTATCGATGGACCCTGGAGTGATCCCGTGTATTGAATAGCAGCGGGTTCGATCCTTCGTTATTTCATGACGAAGATGGCACCAAGTGGCTGCTGAATATGATTTGGGACCATAGAAAAGGTACCAATTCTTTTGCGGGTATTGCTCTGCAGGAATATTCCTCTCAAGAAAATAGATTGGTTGGCCGAAAATTTTTTGAAAGCGCACTGTAATGCAGGTCTAACCGAAGCACCGCACCTGTATAAAAGGAATGGCTATTATTATTTAATCACTGCTGAAGGTGGCACAGGATATGAGCATGCTGTAACGATGTGCCGTTCGAAAAGCTTGTTTGGTCCGTATGAAACGGATCCTGAAAATCGAATTCTTACTTCTCTCAATTCAGAAGCTGAGTTGCAGAAAGCAGGGCATGGCAGTTTAGTAGAAACGCAAAATGGTGAATGGTATTTAGCTCATTTATGCGGGCGTCCAGTCAAAGCTGATCAATGTATATTAGGAAGAGAGACAGCCTTGCAAAAGTGCTACTGGACTCAAGATGACTGGATCCGAGTTGAAGGGGGGCCCAACCCGCAAATGGTAGTAGATGGCCCAGATTTACCTGTAAGAGAATGGGAGAAACAGAAGGCTCGGGATGAATTTAATGAAGAATCACTTGGCCTTCAATGGAATTCTTTAAGAAGACCCTTTACAGAAGAATGGCTTTCCTTAAATGAACGTCCTGGCCATCTCCGTCTCTACGGAGAAGAATCATTGATTTCTACCCACAACCAAAGCTTAGTGGCAAGACGGTTGGAAAGCATGAAGGCAGAAGTAGAAACCCGCGTAGACTATCACCCGGAACATTTCCAGCAAATGGCTGGACTGATTTTTTACTACGATACCAACGATTATGTCTATTTGAGAATTACTCACCATGAGGAACTAGGGGCAGTATTAGGGATTATCCGCTCAAAGTACGGGGAGTATGAGGAATTGTTAGACCAGGAGATCCAGCTTCCTCTCCATTCAAATTACTTTTTAAAAGCCTCCGTTAGAAATGAGACGGTGTCATTTTATTATTCTTTGAATGGCGATGAATGGGAATTGGTAGAGGAATCGATTGATATCAGTCATTTATCTGATGATGACCCTGATTATATTCGTTTCACAGGTACTTACGTGGGGTTATGTGCTCAGGATCTTAGTGGCCAGAAGAAACATGCAGATTTTAATTATTTTATTTATCAAGAAGGGTGTAGCCATCATTAATATTTTTCGATTAGAGATAAGATTGGAGGACCGCTTATGAAGTACGATAAGTTTTTCAATGCCCATCATTCCCCAATTGGTGCGTTTGCCAGTTTCACTCTAGGGCACAAAGGTCCAAGCGGGGGACTCGGAATGGATGTAGGGAAGCCCGCGGACGAAAATGTGTACATAGGAATGGAAACCAAGGAAGGCGGAAGCTACCAGGCATTGCCTTTCTTTGGGGATTCCTCTGAAGATTTAGCGCGGTTTGCGGTTGGAAATGATCAAACGGATGCTGATCAAGAACTCATTACTTATTTCCGTGACGAGGAGATTGAACGTGATTTTAATGCGGGAACGGATACTTGGAAGGCAGGAGATATGGAATTCACCATATATTCTCCCGTTAGAGAGCTGCCCGACCCTGTAAAGGCGGAAGAAGAGACGGTTAAAGATTCGATCCTTCCAGCTGTGTTTGTGGAGGTAACGCTCAATAATCTTCATCACAAGAAATCGCGTAAAGCCTTCTTTGGGTACCAGGGAGAAGATCCTTATGCTGCTATGAGGAGAGTCGATGATTCCGCTCATCCATCCCTCGCCGGAATTGGTCAGGGGAGACGTACAGCCATCGTAACCAAAGATACAGATGTTAAACCGGGTCTGGGATTTACCATTGATAAAGTCTTAGATGTAGAACACGAATTTAATTTAGGCTTTGGCTTAGGGTTGAGTGGCGGCTTGGTTATGGAAGTTGGTCCTGAAGAGAAGAAAACTTTTCAATTTGCCGTCTGTTTTTACCGGGACGGGCTGGTAACGAGTGGAATTGATACGAACTATTACTATACCCGTTACTTTCATTCGATTGAAGAAGTGGCGGATTATGCTCTTAGCCATTTCTCGCGGCTAACATCCGTCTGCAGAAAGAGCAATGAACTGTTAGAAAAGGATCATCTTTCGGATGAGCAAAGGTTTATGGTGGCCCATTCAATAAAAAGCTACTACGGAAACACTCAGCTGCTTGCCGAAGAGAATAAACCTATCTGGGTCGTAAATGAAGGCGAGTATCGAATGATGAATACGCTTGATTTAACCGTAGACCAATTGTTCTATGAATTAAAGATGTCTCCTTGGACCGTGAAGAATGAGCTCGAATTATTTATAGAAAGGTACTCTTATAAAGATTCGGTCAAATTTCCTGACTCAGAGGAGAATCATTCTGGAGGAATCAGCTTTACCCATGATATGGGGGTAGCAAACGTATTCTCCGCCCCTGGCAGATCCGCCTATGAGTTTGCCGGGATTGATGATTGCTTCTCCTTCATGACCCATGAAGAGTTAGTGAATTGGCTTTGCTGTACGACCGTTTACATTGCAGACCAAGAAGATTACTCCTTTGCAGAAACTCACCTGGAAGTGATTAAAGAATCCTTTGCCAGCATGTTAAATCGTGACCATCCGCAGCCGGATCAACGAAATGGAATGATGGGACTCGATAGCTCATTTACCAAAGGCGGAGCAGAAATCACCACCTATGACAGCTTGGATGTCTCGCTTGGACAAGCAAGAAATAACATCTATTTGGCTGTGAAAAGCTGGTCGGTGTATATTGCTTTAGAAACATTATTCACGGAGCTTGAGCTGCCAGATCTATCTTATCAGGCGAAGGAACAAGCTGTGCGTTGTGCGGAAACCATCGCAGGTGAAATGACTCGCGATGGATATATTCCGGCAGTGATTACAGAAGGAAACCAGTCCAAAATCATTCCTGCGATCGAAGGCTTAATCTTCCCATATTTTACAGATGGAAAAGAAGCATTAGCTGAAGATGGTGAATACGGATTTTTCATTCAATCGCTTAAGAAACATATCTCTTATGTCCTGCAGCCGGGAATTTGTTTGTTTGAAGATAGAGGCTGGAAATTATCGTCAACAAGTGACAACTCGTGGCTGAGTAAAATTTATCTTTGCCAGTTTATTTACCGGCAAATTCTCGGTTTTCCATGGGAGGAAAAAGAGAGAATTGCCGATCAAGCTCACGTAAAGTGGCTGACCCATAAGGAACATTCTTATTGGAGCTGGAGTGACCAGATAATAGCAGGGGAAATAAAAGCCAGTCGTTTCTATCCGAGGGGTGTAACGAGTATTTTATGGCTGATGGAAGAATAGCAAATGGAAGAGGAAAGGCGGGTTATCAAGTGAAGGCACTGATTTTTCAAGGAGGATGGGAAGGTCATGAACCGGCCGAGGTTGCTGAGATCTTAGCTGGAATACTCAGGGAAGAAAACTTCAGCGTTAAAATTACAGATTCCCTGGCGGCTTTAGAAGAGGATAATTTATCTGACTACGATCTTATTGTACCCAACTGGACGCAAGGGACGATATCTGACAATCAATTGGCGGCTCTAATGAAGGCTGTAGAAGAAGGGACGGGTCTCGCAGGCTTGCACGGAGGGCTCGGTGATTCTTTCCGCATGGCGACGGATTATCAATTTATGGTCGGCGGTCAATGGGTCGCTCATCCTGGCAATGACCATGTTCGATATCAAGTGCACATTAAAGACAAAACCCATCCGCTTACAGAAGGGATGGAAGACTTCGTTGTAGAATCAGAACAGTACTACATGCATGTTGACCCTGCCATTCATGTCCATGCGACAACCAGATTTCCAGTGGCTGCAGGTCCTCACGAAGCCAATGGCCAAGTAGAGATGCCGGTGGTATGGAGTAAGAAGTGGGGAAAAGGAGAAGTATTTTATTGTTCGCTGGGGCATGTTGCAGAAATTGTGAAGATGCCAGAGGTTGTTACCTTGATGCGAAACGGATTCAATTGGGCGTCAAGAAAGGGCGGGGGAAGAGATGAGTAAATTGAAAGCAGGACTTGTCGGCTGTGGGAACATTAGTGATATCTATTTGAAGAATTCCGCAGCATTTGAAGCTTTTGATATTGTAGCCTGTGCTGATGTTGATCTTGAACGAGCAAAAGTAAAGGCTGCTCACTATAACATCCCAATGGCGTGTACTCCGACTCAGCTCATGGAGGAACCAGATGTAGATTTTGTGCTGAATCTAACCCCTCCTTCTGTCCATGCGGAAGTGGCGCTGCTCAGCTTGGAAGCTGGGAAACATGTGTATAGTGAAAAACCGTTATCCGTAACAAGGTCCGATGCAGAAAAAATAGTATCAGCGGCTGAAGAAGGAGGGCTGAAGGTCGGCAATGCACCGGACACCTTCTTGGGGGGTGGTATTCAAACCTGCCGACATATCATGGATAAAGGAATGATTGGCGATCCCGTTTCCGCTGCCGCTTTCATGATGAATCCTGGACATGAACACTGGCACCCTAATCCTGATTTTTATTATCAAACAGGCGGAGGACCGCTATTTGATATGGGCCCCTATTATCTGACGGCGCTGATTTTTCTAATGGGTCCGATCCATCAAGTGACCGGAACGGCAAAGGTTACTTTTCCGGAAAGAACCATTACGAGTGAGAAGAGGTATGGCGAGAAAATCAAGGTCACTACGCCCACCCAGGTAAACGCAATTCTTGACTTTGAAAATGGAGCATCTGCTTCTCTCATCACAAGCTTTGATACGTGGCACCACCGGCTGCCTCATATGGAGATTTACGGATCAGAAGGAAGTATGGTTGTCCCGGACCCCAACAGATTTGATGGTCCTGTGTATGTAAGGCGATTCGATGAGGAACGATGGTCTGAATACCCGTTAACTCATGGATTTACAGAAAACAGCAGAGGGCTTGGAGCAGCCGACTTTGCCTATGCCATAATGAATAACCGAGCTCCTAGAGCAAGTGGTGCCCTTGCCTTTCATGTGCTGGATGCTATGCAAGGAATCTATGACTCTTCTCAGGCAGGGAAGCACTATAAACTCTCAAGTACATGTGAAAAGCCGGATCCTTTGCCAGTAAATCTTACCAAACAAAATATCGATGACTTATTAAGCTTGAAGGGTCACTAAGTCTGACTTCTAAGCTGCTGGTTTTAATTTGAACGTGGAGGAGGAGTTCTTATGGGGGAGCAAATAAATATCGGAATGATTGGCTACAAATTTATGGGAAAAATGCATAGTCATGCTTATCGTGATTTATCATTCTTTTTCCCGGATAGTCCTAAGCCTTGCCTCAAAGCCATCTCGGGGCGTAATGAATCCGCTGTGAAAAAAGCAGCCGAAGATATGGGATGGGACAGCTATGAAACAGATTGGCGCCGACTGATACAGCGTGATGATATAGATGTGATCGATATCGTTACGCCTAACCATACCCACCCTGAAATTGCCATAGAGGCAGCCGAGGCAGGTAAGCATATTATCTCTGAGAAACCGCTCGCCCTTAACGTGAAAGATGCTAAAAGAATGCTTGAAGCAGTGGAAAAAAATAATGTCATTCACATGGTCTGTCACAATTATCGGTTTGCACCTGCTGTTCAGTATGCCAAACAATTAATTGAAAAAGGTTATTTAGGTAAAATCCACCACATCCGTGCTCACTATCTTCAGGATTTCATTATCGATCCTTCTTTTCCGCTGATTTGGCGGCTGAAAAAAGAGGTGGCAGGTTCAGGGGCATTAGGAGATATTGGTATACACAGCATTGACTTAGCGAGGTTCCTGGTGGGAGAAATTGAGGAAGTCAGTTCGATGATGGAAACATTTGTAAAAGAACGCCCTGTTCCTAGTGAAGAAGGCGGTCTGAGGGGAACTTCTAACCAGAAAGAGTATGGTCAGGTTACTGTGGACGATGCGATAGCTTTCTTAGCTAGATTTAAAAATGGTGCAATGGGGATATTTGAAGCGACACGATTTGCTGGTGGGAACCGTAATAAGAACAAATTTGAAATCAACGGTGAGACTGGCTCGATCCGATGGGATATGGAAAGAATGAATGAATTGGATGTCTATTTCACCGATTCTCCTGAAGGATTACAGGGATTTCGCACCATTCATTGCACAGAAGAGCAGCACCCTTATGCTGGAGCATACTGGCCGCCTGGCCACAGCATAGGCTATGAACATACATTTATTCATCTTGTGCATGAATTCTTTCAAGGGATCTCTGCCAATTATTCACCTCAGCCTAATTTTAAAGATGGGGTGTTGAATCAGATGGTAATGGAGTCGATTGAGAATTCCGCTAGAAATAAAGGCTGGGAAAAGGTATAGATTTAAGAAATTTTATTTCCTGTTATGGTGCACCTGATCTGCCGATTTTTTAATGTTTTCAGAATACTCACTCTTGACGTGATTTTACTCTGGCGATATATTGTAACTAGTCATCAAACGAGTATTCAACGAAGGAGTCACCCCCATATGCCGATCATTCAATCTGTAGACAGAGCCTTTAAAATTCTAGATTTATTTAATGAACTGACGCCTGAATTGAAAATTTCAGAAATCAGTTTAAAGCTGGACTTGAATAAAAGCACGGTTCATTCGCTTCTTAAAACTTTAAAAGAGCATGACTATATACGGCAGAATCCTGACTCTGGAAAATACAGCCTCGGCATGAAGTTGGTCGAAAGGTCCAATTTTCTGATGAACAGTATGGACATCAGAACGATGGCAAAGCCTTCACTCGTCGAACTTTCTGTGGATACAGGTCTTGCTGTGCACTTAGTAATCCTAGATGATAAAACTGGAGTTTACATTGATAAAGTGGAGAGTCCCAATGCAATTATTGGTTATTCTCGAGTGGGCAGACGGGTACCCGTACATTCTAGTGCTGTAGGCAAGGTATTGGTAGCCTATCAATCATTAGATAAGCAAGAAACTATTTTAAAGGATTACAATTATGAGAAATTTACCGAAAAGACATTAACGTCCCACCGTGCCTTTCTAGAAGAGTTAGCGAAGGTGCAGGAGCTTGGCTATGCAGTAGATGCAGAAGAAAATGAACCGGGGATTACTTGTATTGCGGTTCCTATCTACGATCATGATGCCAAAGTGGCAGCAGCTATTAGTATCTCAGCACCGTCCACGAGGTTTTCAGGGGAACAGATCCACCCTGTTGTTGCCAGACTCAAACAAGCAAGCCGCAGTATTTCTGAAAAGCTGGGCTATTCGTCTACTTTAACAAGCTCGTAAAGTGGATGTTTTTTTGCTACTATATGAAAACGGTGTTTTATATTATAAAACGGAAGGTGATGCAATGAATATTATTAAATTTAAAACGCAGGATGGAGCCAGTCAATTAGCCGTCGTCAAGGAGGATCAATCCATTCACCTGTTACCTTATCAGGATTTTCTGGAGATCATTGAGCAAGCGGAAGAAAACGATGGGGCATGTCTCTCTTTGGTAAAGGAAGCTATTCAGGATTCGAAGCCTATTGGGCAGAAGCTAGAAGACCTACATTTACTGCTTCCTTTAAAGGCTGAAGAAGTATGGGCTTCTGGAGTTACATATCTGAAAAGTAAACGAGCCCGTAATTATGAAGCTCACGAAGGCAAGGAGGAAGTGAGTGACTCCTACTACGACAAAGTGTATGAAGCAGAACGACCTGAGCTTTTCATGAAATCGACCAGCCGCAGAACGATTGGACCGAATCAGCCGGTTTATCTACGCAATGATTCCAACTGGCAGATTCCAGAACCGGAGTTAGGCTTAGTACTTAATAAACAAGGGAAGATTGTTGGCTACACTGTCGGCAATGACATGAGCAGCCGCGATATTGAAGGGGAAAATCCTTTGTACCTGCCCCAGGCGAAGATCTGGAAGCATTCCTGCTCATTTGGACCGTCTATACGACTTGCTGAAACCGTTAACAATCCTTATGAGTTAACAATTACTTGTACAATCAGCAGAAATGGTTCGAAAATATTCGAAGAAAGTGCCAGTACTTCTCAGTTGAAAAGAAAATATGATGAGCTAGTTGAATACTTGCACCGAGATAATGAACTCTTTGACGGCACCGTACTATTTACGGGCACATGCATTATTCCTGATAATGATTTTACCTTACAGGAAGGGGATCTCATTGAAATTACGATTCCGGAAGTAGGGACGTTAAGTAATCCAGTTGAAAAACTGGCTGTACAACATACATCATCCGTATCTAACTAAAATCTCAAGGAGGAATAAAGATGAAAACGACAACAGAAACGAATACCTTTTTAAATTATATTAATGGCAAATGGAGCGAGTCAGACTCACGAGAAGTGATTGAAAGTACAAATCCGGCGAATCCGTCAGAAATTGTAGGCAGTGTTCAGAACTCCAGTGCGCAAGATTTAGATCTTGCCGTTCAAGCAGCGACAGAAGCTCAGAAAAAGTGGAAAAAGCTTTCAGGTGCTGAGCGGGGGAATTACTTGTTCAAGGTTGCTGATAAGCTGGAAGCTAACATTGATGATATTGCCGAAACGATGACAAGGGAAATGGGAAAAACTCTTCCGGAAGCTAAAGGGGAAACCGCCCGCGGAGTAGCGATACTAAGATATTATGCAGGAGAAGGCATGAGAAAAGAAGGCGATGTAATTCCTTCTACCGACAGCTCGGCCCTTATGTTTAGTAAACGTGTTCCTCTGGGAGTAGTAGGAGTTATTACGCCGTGGAACTTCCCAGTTGCGATTCCGTTATGGAAATCCGCACCGGCTTTGATTTATGGCAATTCAGTTGTTTTGAAACCAGCAACGGAAGCGGCAGTTACTGCTGCTAAAGTGATGGATTGTTTCGATCAAGCCGGATTTCCAGAGGGTGTTATTAATCTTGTAACTGGTAAGGGATCTGTGATTGGGCAAGGATTAGCAGAGAATAAACAAGTAACAGCGGTAACGTTCACGGGTTCAAACGCAACGGGAAACCACATTGGAAAGACCGTCGCAGCCCGTGGAGGAAAGTATCAGCTTGAAATGGGCGGGAAGAATCCAATAATCGTGGCTGAAGATTGTGATCTTGATTTAGCTGTAGATGCAGCGATCAGCGGCGGATTGAAATCTACTGGACAGAAATGTACGTGCAGCAGCCGTGTGATCGTACAAAAAGGAGTATATGAAAAGTTCAAGCAGAAATTACTTGCGAAAGTAGAAGCCATTAGCGTAGGCGACGGACTTAAGGAAACTTCCTGGATGGGCCCTTGTGCAACGAAAGGCCAATATGAAACGGTGAAAAACTATATTGAAGTTGGCCAAAAAGAGGGAGCAGAACTGTTATTTGGAGGGGAACCGATCAGTGATGAAAATGGCGGGTATTATATCGAACCCACTATTTTTGATAAAGTAAGTTCCTCCATGACGATTGCTCAAGAAGAAATATTCGGCCCTGTATTGGCATTGATGGAAGTAGAAACTGTTGAAGAAGCGATTGAATTAGCGAACGATGTAGAGTTTGGCTTGAGCGCTTCTATTTTCTCGAAAAATATTGACCACATTCTTTCCTTCATCGATGATATTGAAGCCGGTTTAGTCCGAATTAACTCAGAAACCGCTGGAGTCGAATTGCAAGCGCCATTTGGCGGAATGAAAGCTTCCAGCTCTTATTCAAGAGAGCAGGGAGAGGCAGCAAAAGAATTCTTCACTACGATGAAAACTGTGTTCTTAAAAGGGTAATAAAAAGAAGCACCTGAGAAACCATGAAAGCCTGCAGTCTCTTATGAGGCGGCAGGCTTTCACTGATTGAGGTGCATTAATGAATTTGGGCAATGCCGCTTTCCAGGAAATTCTCTGTTATAAAGGCAGCCATACCTAAAGGTGAAGAATGGGTGGCTAACTTAGAAAAAGAGATGTCTATTCCTTCTTGGTTAAACTCTTTGGATTGTTCTTGCATTGTTTCACTAATCACTGGTTTAATCCATTTTTCAGCGAGGGCCATTCTATTCCCGATAATGACTTGTTCAGGGTTAAAGGTATTAATCATATTCAGAATTCCAACAGCAAGATATTTTCCTGTCTTTATAAAGAGATCTATCACTTCTTGATGACCTTTGTCAGCTAGTTTGATTAGTTGTTCTAATGTAAGCGGGTCGGAAGATTCTTTGTTGAGCTTCAGCGCCTGGGCTTCATTTAGAATAGCTTGTTCAGAAGCATAAAGTTCCCAGCATCCCTGTCTGCCGCAGCGGCAATGTTTTCCTTCCACATCAATAACCATATGGCCGACTTCACCAGAATACCCTTTTAATCCACGATATAACTCATTGTTTAGGATAAGTCCTGCCCCTATTCCTATGCCGGCGCTAATATAGATTAAGTTCTCTTGTTCTTTTCCTGCTCCATAAAGCTTTTCACCATAGGCACCTGCGTTGGCTTCATTTTCAATTAATATGGGAATAGAGAATTCCTCTTCCAATATTTTCTTTAAAGGAATATGATCCCACATTAGGTTGGGAGCCAATAATACTTCTCCATCATGGTTCACTATTCCAGGAACTCCAATCCCTATTCCGACGATTCCATTAGGGCTTTCAGGAGCAGAAGTATGTAACTCTTGAATCATGCTTTTAATAGAAGAAATAATATCCTCTGCCGACAAGCTGTGAATCTCAATCTTTCGCTCTTCTATCACTTTCCCCTTGAGATCCGTGAGCACTCCGAGCAAATAATTAACGCCAAGGTCAATCCCGATGGAATGGCCAGCCGCTTGGTTAAATAGCAGGATGACTGGTTTACGCCCGCCTCTAGATTCGCCCATACCGGATTCACTTATTAGCTGCTCATCAATTAATTCGCTGACTAGAGAAGAAACCGTACCGCGATTGAGTCCGGCTTGCTGTGAAATTGCCGCCCGTGAAATAGGCGCATGATTCCGAATCATTTTAAGCACGATCGATTTATTTATTTTCTTTACTAATTTCTGGTTGCCTGTTTCTGGCATTTGTGTTTCTCTCCTCATCATTTGACTATTCTCCTTTTATTATAAACTCTGAATGAAAGAACTTCATATATTAAGGAAATTCATTTGCAATATTATCATTATAAACTTTGTTTATTAATTAGACAAACAAAGGAAGGAAGTGATATAATCTAGACTACAAACAAAGAGAGATTCATCGATGATTGAAGTAGATTTCATAGCAAGGGAGGGTGACTTTTTTTGAAAGCGTTATCAGATACTCAAAGCGACTTACAACTGAAACTTAAGCGAATTTATGATTTTTTGGAGGAGCACCATTTGGATCCACTACTATTATAAAGATAAGATAACTTTGCCTGGTTAACAAGCGGTGGCTATAACGGTATTCCTTATAACAGTATGACCGGAGAGTGTGGTCTGTTAATCACTAGAGAGAATGTATTTCTTCTAGCCGATACGATCGAAAAACCGAGAATTACTGCTGAGGAAATGACCGGCCTTTCCTATGAAGTTATTGATTATCCATGGTACCAGTCGATTGAAGAAGCGGTCGCGAAGGGTCCTGCTATTGATCGTCTTGCCTCTGATACGGGACTGAACGTATTAGACCACCAGGTCGTAAATATCGCGCCTTTGCGTTTTTCTTTAACCACCCCCGAAGTAGAAAGAATAAGAAGTTTAGGTTTTAAAGCGGCGTCTATTACCGAGAAGTTCTGTCAGGGGCTGAAGCCTGGAATGACTGAAATGGAAATCGCGGGTAAATTAAACAGTCAATTTATGGCTGCCGGGCTAACACCTACAGTTGCTTTAGTGGCAGCCGATGAAAGGATCGCGAAGTTTCGACACCCTGTTCCAACGATGAAACCTTTCTATCAAAAGTGTATGGTCATTTCCTGTGTTCAGGAAAAAGGACTAACGGTAGCTTTAACAAGGATTGTACACGTAGGTAAAGTGGAGCAAAGTCTTCAATCTATTCATGAGAAAACCGCTTGGATTGATGCTCAAATGATTTCAAATACAAAACGAGGCGTAAGGGCGGAACAACTCTTACATACGTTGAAGGAAGCGTATTCTGAAGCAGGTTATAAAGACGAGTGGCTGCTGCATCATCAAGGAGGATCGATAGGCTATGAGAATCGTGATTTTTTACTAACTCCTGATAGTTCGTTTGAGGTGGAACAATTCCAAGCCTTTGCATGGAATCCTTCGATCACAGGAACTAAATCTGAGGACACAATTTTAGTGGATGGAAGCCGAAGTGAAATAATTACCACTGCTGATTCTCTATGGCCCATGCTCCAATTTGAGAGCGAAACCGGAGAAATTGTAAAGCGTCCTGCTATCTATGAACTTTAAGCAAATATTCTAAGGAGGAATTAGAACCATGAGTTATTTTAATGAAGTGAATGCAGTTCAATATGAAGGAACACAATCGACCAATCCTTTTTCATTCAAGCACTATAATCCAAAAGAAAAATTAGGCGATAAAACACTTGAAGAACATCTACGCTTTTCTATGGCATACTGGCACACATTTACAGCCGATGGATCGGATCCCTTTGGTGCTGGAAATATGGAGCGTCCATGGAATCATTTGCAGGGAATGGATTTAGCTAAAGCAAGAGTGGAAGCTGCGTTCGAACTCTTTGAAAAGCTCGATGTGCCCTTTTTCTGTTTCCATGATGTTGACGTAGCTCCGGAGGGGGGTACACTCGGAGAAACGAATCGAAATCTTGATGAAATCATTTCAATGATTAAAGAATATATGAAAACGAGTAAAACTAAATTGCTATGGAATACGGCTAATATGTTCACCCATCCCCGTTTCGTTCATGGCGCTGCATCAACCAATAATGCGGATGTATATGCCTATGCTGCTGCTAAAGTGAAGAAAGGGTTGGAAATTGGACAAGAGCTTGGTTCGGAAAACTATGTCTTCTGGGGCGGTCGCGAAGGTTATGAAACATTACTTAACACCGACCTTAAACTTGAACTGGATAACTTAGGACGGTTCTATCATATGGCTCTTGATTATGCTAAAGAAATTGGCTATACGGGTCAGTTTTTAATCGAACCCAAACCTAAAGAACCGACTAAACATCAGTATGATTATGATGTAGCAAGCAGTCTTGCTTTTCTGGAACGATACAACCTTTCCGATGATTTCAAATTTAATATTGAAGCTAATCATGCTACCCTTGCTGGTCATACCTTTGAACATGAGCTTCGTTATGCTCGTGTGAACGGCATGCTGGGTTCCGTAGATGCTAACCAGGGAGACACGCTGCTGGGATGGGATACTGACGAATTCCCAACTGACTTATATTCTACTACTTTAGCCATGTATGAAATTTTGAAAAATGGCGGCCTGGGTAAAGGCGGGTTGAATTTCGATGCTAAAGTAAGAAGAGGATCATTTAAGCCCGATGATCTGTTGCACGCTCATATCGCAGGAATGGATAGTTTTGCTATCGGTTTAAAAGTAGCTCACAAGTTACTGGAAGATAGAGTGTTGGAAGAGTTCATCGAAAACCGTTATAGTAGTTTCTCCGAAGGGATTGGAAAGAAAATTGTTGAGGGAGACACAAACTTTCATTTTGTTAGAAGAGCATGCTCTTAGTCTTGGTGAAATCGAGAACCAATCAGGGCGGATGGAATGGTTGAAATCGGTACTGAATCAGTATTTGTTAAGTGTAAATGTTCCTGTAGGAATGAAGTAAACGATTCAGAGCGCTCAGGGACTTCAATGTTTTTGAGCGCTTTTTCTATCCAAGTAAAGAAAGGCGGAACACGATGAACTATGTAATTGGAATAGATTTAGGAACGAGTGCTGTCAAAGTGCTGCTCGTGGATAAAGAAGGAGAAATTAGAAACGAAATTTCCAAGGACTACCCTTTAATTCAGGAACGAACGGGATACAGCGAGCAAGACCCGGAGGTTTGGGTAGAGAAAACTCTCGAAGCTTTGCAAGAACTGGTAAAGTCAGTTGAGGATGCGGGTGAGAAGATAGAAGGGATTAGTTTTGCAGGGCAGATGCATGGACTAGTGCTGCTGGATGAGACAAACCAAGTCTTGCGCAATGCGATCCTTTGGAATGATACGAGAACGACTAAGCAATGTGAAACGATCTATGAAACGATTGGAGAGGACCAATTGCATAAGATCACCAAAAATCCTGCCCTTGAAGGTTTCACTCTTCCAAAGCTGCTCTGGGTAAAGGAAAATGAGAGGGATTTGTTTGACCGTGCTGCTACTTTTCTCCTGCCTAAAGATTATTTGCGTTATCGTCTGACAGGGAAGATCCATAGTGAATTCTCTGATGCGGCAGGTACATTATTGTTAGATGCTGCTCAGAAAGAATGGAGCAGGGAATTATGTGACCAGTTTGGGATCGCAATGGAGATGTGTCCGTCAGCTTGTCGAATCTAGTGCATGCGTTGGTACGCTTACGGAAAATGCTTCCGCAAGATTCACCGGATTATCTCCATCTGTCCAAGTGTTCGCTGGTGGTGCAGATAACGCGTGCGGGGCCATAGGGGCAGGGATATTATCAGAAGGAGAAACACTCTGCAGTATCGGTACTTCTGGTGTTGTGCTCTCTTACGAAGAGGCATCGGATCTGGATTTTGAGGGAAAGGTCCATTATTTTAACCACGGTAAGGAGAATGCTTACTACACAATGGGGGTAACTTTAGCCGCAGGTGATAGTCTAAGCTGGTTTAAAAGGGTGTTTGCGAAAGAAATGAATTTTGACCAGATGCTGGATCAGCTGGACGAAACACCGATTGGGTCCCATGGTTTATTATTTACTCCTTACATAGCTGGAGAAAGAACTCCTCATGCAGATGCTGTTATCCGTGCTAGTTTCATAGGTATGGACAGTTCTCATACTAAAAACGATTTTGTAAGGGCTGTAATAGAAGGGATAACCTTTTCTTTAAATGATTCCATTCAGATCTTTAGGGAAAATGGAAAAAATAATAGATAAGGTGGTCTCAATCGGAGGCGGCGCTAAGAATAGGACGTGGCTGCAAATTCAAGCCGATGTTTTTAATGCTCAAATTGTCCGGTTATCAAGTGAGCAGGGGCCGGGCATGGGGGCTGCTATGCTTGCAGCTAAAGGCTGCGGGTGGTTTGAAACGCTAGAGGAATGTGCGGAAGTATTTATTTCGATTAAAGAAATTGTGGATCCTATTGAAGAGAATGTAGCGAAATATCAGACGTTATACCCTTTATATCAACAGGTATATGAAAAGACGAAAGGTTTGAATAAAAAGCTTCACGAATTTAGGCAGCATTAAATAGGATAAGGGCTCTGCAATAAGCAGAGCCCTTTGTTTAACGCTTCCAGCAATTTTTCCATGATGTTGAGAACGAGGTTGGGACATAAGGGAATGGCACCAATCTAAAGACGAAATCAAGCGAAGTGCAGTGGTTTACCCTGGCGGACCGCTCCGGAAATACACTCCGCTTTTCGCGGGCGGCTGGTGTGCCTCCTCGTGATTTCGCACTGCGGGGTAACACCTATGCCTTCCTCCCGCAGAAGTCTCCGTGTATTTCCTGCGCTGGAATGGTTGGTATTTTTCACTTCCATTCTCCTTTGTTGAGTCTTGGAGTCCGAGTAATAGAATGGGAGTATACAAATACTGCATCAGGCAGGACAAAAATCCGAACTATGATGGAAGAATGTCGTTACAATTTCATCATCATTCGGATTTTTTCATGGCTAAAAGACTTATGTCCCTGCATCATTGTTGTTCAAGCGTTATCTTGTCTTAAAGGAATACTTGCCGTGAATACAGAACCTTCATCTACCTGACTCTCCACATCTACTTGACCTCCGTGTGCTTCGACAATCGATTTAGTAATAGAAAGCCCAAGTCCGGCTCCTCCATTTTGACGGGTTCGTGAATGATCAACTCGATAAAAACGATCAAAAATGTGGGAGAGATTTTCTTTACTTATTCCTGGACCATTATCTGCAATACTGATGACTATCTGGCTGTTGTGATCTTCATGCAGTGAAAGATGTACTTGCCCTGATTCTGCATCCGTATGCTGAACGGCGTTGTGAAATAAGTTCAGTATGACCTGTTTTATTTTATCCTCATCCACCGACCCGGTGAGGTTTTCTTCCAGCTGTAGTTCCACTGTGCGGTTTCCAGCTAGAAAGTAAAGCTGAGGTTCCATCTCTCTTATTAAAAGGGTAAGGTTTGTTTCTGTGAGATTAAGTTCAGGTGCTCGATCCAGTTTGGCGAGTAGAAGTAGCTCCTCAACGAGTTTAATAATTCTTTTCGATTCCCCGTGCATGCTTCTTAAGGCGGGATAGAGCTGATCGGGGCGTTCTGCAGCACCCCTTAGCAGAACTTCTAAATACCCATGAATAGAAGTGAGCGGGGTACGCAGCTCGTGGGAAGCGTCTGCGATAAACCGCCTCATCTGTTCTTTGGCTTCTTTTTCATGCTCGAAGGAAATGTCCAGACGTGTCAGCATTTCATTAAAGGAATCAGCTAAACGATCGATTTCCTCCTGACCCTGATGATTGGGTATTTTTACAGCTAAATTGGCTGCGTTGATATTTTTAACCGCATTTACCATGGTTGATAAAGGGTAGAAGTGTTTTGCGAATAACAGAAAAATAGATCGCTAACCCCGCCGCCAGAGCCATAATGGACAAAACGATAAAAGTAAGCAGCTGCTGCCAGAGGATTTTGTGTAAATGAGAGGTAGTAGTCCCCATTTGCAGCAGTTGACCAGACCGTTCATCTCCGCGGCCCAATGGCCGGAAGACGAGGAGCTGTTCTTGCCCCTTTTCATTTTTCGCAACCATTGGTTCGAGGGGCTGGTGATTGTGGAGGGCGGTTTTAAGTTTCTGGTATTCGGCTTTCGAAATTTCGGGTGCCTGTAAGTATTGCTCATTAAGAAGGTCCGTATAACTGTCCGAAGTATCAATCAAGGCTAAAGAAAAATCTTCCATGAATAGAAATCGCGACTGATCTCCCTCTCCTTGAGGCGGACTTGGTAAGGAATCTTCATTAAGGATCATTCCAACTGGCATAGACATCAGTCTTGACATTAACGATTCCGATTCATTTCGATATAAAAAATCCTTCATTACGAAATATTGAAGAAAACCTATGATCATAAGAATAGAAGATAAAATCAGTAACATGCGGACGAGCAGTTTATATCTAAGCGACCGGGGATTGGTTATTTGACGTAATCTTCCTGGTTTTAAGAGATTCATGGCAAATCTAACCTGTAGCCCGAGCCCCTGATGGTGCGAATGAGCCGGTGATCCTTATCCTTGAGCTTGTCCCGCAGTGCGCGAATATAAACTTCCACAATATTATCCTCCCCCTGAAAACTGTATCCCCACACTTTATCTAGAATCATTCCTTTACTAACCACTATTCCATGATTTAAAAATAGGTAACGAAGCAGTTCATACTCGGTAGGGGACAGCTTTAAGACCTGGTCGTAATACTTGATTTCTTTTCTCCGGTCATCAAGTTTAAAGGGACCATGAGTAACCCCTCCGAACATGCTCGGGAATTGATTACGCATGCGTGCATGAATACGGGCAAGCAGTTCTTCGAAACTAAATGGTTTAATTACATAATCATCGGCTCCTAGAGTAAGTCCTTTTACTCGCTCTTCGACTTCATCTTTTGCGGTCAGCATAATGATCGATGTCTGATGACCGCTTTTCTTAATTAATCGGCACACTTCAAACCCGTCAATCCCAGGCATCATGATATCAAGAATCACCACATGAGGCTCGAACTCCTTCACTAGGGTGACGGCGCTCATTCCATCAGCAGCTGTTTTCACTTCATATCCTTCATTTGATAATCCGAGTTCTAAGAAATGTAATATATGAGGTTCATCATCGACAATTAGAACTTTTATTAGTTGTTGATCTGTCATATTCCCGCCTGCCTTTCTTTCTTATCGTGTCCTTATTATAAAGCGTTATATTAGATAGCCATACAATTTTCAGCAAACTTTCAGCTGGTTTTAAACTCCAAATCAGCTTGGACGTGCAAAATGGGAACCAGCCTTAAAAAAGAAACTTTTGATTTTAGGAGTGGGAGTTAATGAGAGAACGTTTGAAAGCGCGGGTAGATATCTTTTTAGTTATTATCGTTTTACTTTCAATTTTTCTAAATGGATACAACATTTGGACGGATCAATACGCAAACACTTATTACACGACTGCCGTTGCAAGTATGATGGAGAATTTTCATAACTTTTTCTTCGCATCGTTAGACACGGCTGGCTCGGTTACGGTAGACAAACCACCAGTGACTTTTTGGATTCAAACTTTGAGTGCCTCTATTTTTGGACTTAAAGGCTGGAGTGTCATCCTGCCTCAGGCTATAGCTGGAGTGGGTTCTGTTGTACTCATGTATGTATTAATCAAGCCTTCCTTTGGGACGATTGCTGCAAGGTTATCGGCGTTGGCAATGGCAGTTACACCGGTTGCAGTAGCAGTCAGCCGGACGAACAATATTGACAGCATGCTGGTATTTACACTCTTAGCAGCCACATGGCTCTTGTTCCGAGGAATCAGGAAGAGCAGTATCTGGAGTTTGATCGGAGCGTTTTCACTTATCGGAGTTGCCTTCAATATGAAAATGCTTCAGGCGTATATGGTTCTTCCTGCTTTTTATTTGATTTACCTCTTAGCAGTAAAAATGAATTGGAAAAAGAAACTTGGCGTCTTAGCTTCTGCAACCGCATTGATGGTCATTCTATCGATTTCGTGGGCCGTTATTGTTGATTTAACACCAGAAGATCAGCGTCCGTATATTGGCAGCAGTGAAAGTAACTCGGTTCTAGAACTAGCCTTTGGATATAACGGCCTTTCTCGCTTGACCGGCCAGCAAGGACCGGGCAAGGGAGGAGATCAAGGGCCGTTTAACCGAGAGAATCTGGCAGGGGAGGCAAAAGACAATAGCGTGGCAGCTCCCCCTGCAGAAGGTGAGTTACCTGATCAAAATGGAGGCGCGCCTGGTCCAACCTTTGATGGAAATGGGAAAGGAGGACCTCCAAATATGGAAGCTGGAGGAGGCGGTCCAGGTAGAAACGGGGGCGGCATGTTTGGAACAGGCGAAAAAGGCCCCTTTCGTTTATTTAAATCGGCGTTATCAGGCCAAGCCAGCTGGCTGCTTCCCTTTGCTCTGCTTGCAAGTATAGGATTGCTATTTGGAATACGCAGGGGTCACATAACGCCCAAACACAAGGAAACGATCTTTTGGCTTTCCTGGCTCATTCCAGTAGGGATATTTTTCAGTATAGCCGGTTTTTTCCACCATTATTATCTTATTATGCTGGCTCCTCCCATTGCCGCATTGTTTGGGGCAGGCTGGGCGCAGCTTTACGAAGATTATCGCAGCGGCTCCGGCTTCAAATCCTGGCTGCTCCCTGCGGCGGTATTGGTTACCTCTCTCTTTGAGTGGTTCGTTATCCATCCTTATGATGACACGATTGGCAGGGGATGGTCCTTGGGAGTTCTAATAACGGGAATCGTATTCTTTTTCGTTCTAATTTACTTTAAATACAAGGAAACGAATTCGAAGCGTTTATTCAGTGTATTGGCGTTATTGGTTCTGTTAATTGGACCGTCTTACTGGGCATTAACGCCGATTGTATATGGGGGAAATAGTATGCTTCCTCAGGCAGGGCCAAGTTCAGGTGGAAATATGGGCCGAATGCAGGCAGGAGGCGTTCCTGATTTCAATGGAAATATGAACGGAGCTTTTCCGGATACACAAGGCAAGAGTAATCCATTTCCTCAAAATAGTGAAGATATGCCTTCGATGAGCATGGGAGGCATGCCAGGAGGGATGGAAGGCGCAGGGATTGATGAGCAAACTCTGTGCTTATCTTAAAGAAAATAATACCGGGGAAACCTATTTATTTGCTACAACTAGTTATACAACTGCCGCTCCTTATATCATCGATGAGAATGAATCTGTCATTACGATGGGAGGATTCTCAGGATCTGATCCGGTCTATTCGGTTGATGAAATAAAAGACTTAGTCGAAAGCGGGAAAGTTAAATACTTCCTTATCTCTGACCGAGGAATGGGCGGAGGAAGTTCTGAAGTGACCACATGGATTGAAGAAAATGGGACAGAAATTCCGACAGATAAATGGAAAACGGACTCTGACAGTTCAGATCAGGAAATGAATCAGCGTGGACCTGGAGGTGCGGGTACCCTTTATGAAGTGAGCTTGGATTAAGTTTATAAATCATGAAAGCTAAATAATAAATAGAAAGGAAGAGAATGGCTATGCGTTATTCGGTGATTGTACCTGTTTACAATGAGGAAGAAGTGATTCATACCACGGTTAGTCGATTGAAACAGGTGATGAACCAGCTAAATGATTCTTATGAATTAATCTTTGTTAATGATGGAAGCAGAGACCAGACCTTATCCATCCTAAAGGAATATTTTCAGGGTGACTCATCTGTAAAAATTATTGATTTTGCTCGTAATTTTGGCCACCAAATCGCTATTACAGCTGGTATGGATGCGGCACGAGGGGATGCTGTTATTGTGATTGATGCCGATCTTCAGGATCCCCCGGAGCTGATCTTTTCTATGATTGAGAAGTGGAAGGAAGGGTACGAGGTGGTCTATGCCAAACGAACAAAAAGAATAGGCGAGACTTTCTTTAAGAAATATACCGCCTCCTTATTTTATCGTACGCTCCGTGCTTTAACGGATATAGATATCCCTATGGATACTGGAGATTTTCGACTGATTGATCGAAAAGTGTGCGATCAAATGGCGCAGCTGCACGAGAAGAACCGGTTTGTAAGAGGTCTGGTCTGCTGGGTAGGCTTTCGCCAGACCGCGGTTGAATATGAGCGTGATGAACGCCTAGTCGGTGAGTCCAAATATCCATTGAAAAAAATGTTGAAGCTTTCGCTCGACGGCATTACCTCTTTTTCATATAAGCCGCTTAAACTTGCAAGTTATGCAGGAGTCTTACTTTCTCTCGCTGGTTTTCTTTATATGCTCTACGTTATTTATTTGAAGTTATTTACAAACAGTACGATTCTAGGATGGTCATCGGTTATTGTAATCCAGTTACTATTCAGCGGGATTGTCTTATTGATTATGGGAATGATGGGAGAATATATTGGAAGAATCTATGACGAAACGAAAGCTAGACCTTTGTATATTGTACGGAAAACGTACCAGCGGGAAGAAATGACTCAGAATGCGAAATTCATTGGAAAGCAATAAAGCAGGGATCACATTCATCAAGTTTGGATTCGTTGGATTATTGAACACCGCTGTAGATTTGACGCTTTTCTTCATCCTATCAAGTGTCGGTATTAATTACTGGCTTGCCCAAGCTTTTTCCTACAGCGGGGGTGTCATCAATAGCTATCTGCTCAATCGTCAATGGACTTTTCAAGTGGCAGAGAAGAAGAATAGAAGAGAATTCAGCCGTTTTCTTTTAGTTAATCTGATAACTTTAATTCTCACGTCTTCGCTGTTGAAGATGGGTTTGCAACTTGCAGGATGGTCTCTGGTGACATCGAAGTTCGCTGCTACTGGAGGCGGGATGCTAGTTAATTATGGACTGACGAAGAGATGGGTGTTTGTTGGACAAAGAGATGCATCCTATTTGAATAATGGCGAAAAAAACAGCGGTACTCCTTGAAAAAAGGGGTACCGCTGTCCTATTTAGTTAATCCACTGCACAACTTCTTCATAACAGAGCCGTGATTTTGGCGGCTGTTCTTGAGCACGGTAACCAAAAGCAGCCATCACAGAAATACTGAAGTGTCCATCTTTTAGAAGGCCTTCTTTCTCGAGGAGTTCATTCATTTTCTCGATGTTAAACCCTTCAATCGGGCAGGAATCTACACCTATTTCAGCAGCGGCTGTCATCATATTGGCAAGGGCTACGTACGTTTGTTTGGAAGCCCAGTCATATAACGGGCGTTCTCCGTCCAGTAAATCAAAATCCACTTCTTGAAACTCTTTAATTCGTTCCAGGAATTTGTCTGCCTGTTCATCGGGCATTTGCTTGATCTCTTTAAATTGTCTTTGCAAATAGTCTGAGTCATATTTGGTGTCTTTCTTCGTGCGGGCGAGGAGGATGACAAAATGACTGGCATCCGGAAGCTTTCCGTAAGCACCCCAGGCAGTTTGACGGATTTTTTCACGGAGCTCTTCATTTTGAATGACTAGAAAACGCCACGGTTCGAATCCGAACGAGCTTGGAGATAAGCGGCCAGTTTCTAAAATAAATCGAAAGTCGTCCTCGGGGATTTTTTTATCAGGATCAAATTGCTTTGTTGCATGTCTGAATTGATGGGCTTTAAGTATTTCCTGCTTCTTTTCTTCTTTGTTATTCACTTCGCATTCCTCCTTATTCTTTTCAAATGTAAAGTAACACAAGCGAGGGAGGTTTTCATGGATTCTGCCCAGTGAGAGCATATTTGTATGACAATTTGACTCTGTTCATTCGTAGTATTGATTTGTATAGTGGTGAAAATACATAGCAACCAACTTTTTTCATGAATCCTTTCCTCAATTGGTAATGGAGTTCAGGAAGATGAAAATAAAAACTCAGCCCTGGTAATGAAGGCTGAGTTCATGGTGAAACTAGGCAGCTTTATCCTGGTCATAGAGACGGTTGACCATTTCTTTTTTAAAGCCGAATAAATACGTTAACGCAAATCCACCTGCATAAGAAATAATTAATCCAATAATGTATGATAAATATTTTCCGTCCGCAATGAGCGGAATAAGCGCCACGCCGGAGGGACCTACGGTAATCGCACCTGTATTGGCTAAGGCAAGGAAGGAGCCGCCGAAGCCTGCTCCTAGACAAGCAGTGAGAAATGGACGTCCGAGGGGCAGACACACCCCGTAAATTAGTGGTTCCCCGATCCCGAGTATGCCCACCGGCAATGCATTGGCGATGGTTTTTCGCAGTCTTTTATCCGTGGTCTTCATGTAGATGGCGATTGCCGCTCCCACTTGACCGCCTCCTGCCATTGCTAAAACCGGAAGTAAAGTAGTGTAGCCTACTTTATTAATAAGTTCCAAATGAACAGGGATGAGTCCCTGGTGGAGTCCTACAGTGACGAGCGGAAGGAATGTTGCTGCTAATACGAAGCCACCGACTACGCCGCCGATCTTAAGCATCACATCGACGAGGAACCAAGTAATACCGCTCATGATTAATCCTGCCAGCGGCTGAATAATGATAACAGCGATCAGAGAGCCGATCAGAATAGTTACCAGCGGAGTAATGATTAAATCAAGGCTGTCAGGAATACGTTTTCTGACAAAATGTTCGATTTTAGCAAAAATATAGGCAGCAATTATTACGCCTAATAATCCGCCAAGACCTGTACTGACTTTTAAATTTAAACCAAATAAGTGCAAAGTATCAATATCACTTAGTGCAGGAGCATAGATGAGAAGGCCGGCAATCCCGCCAAGCACTAAGGTTCCTCGGAATTCCCTTGCTGTATTGATTCCTACGAAAATCCCCAGACTTCCAAATAATAATCCGCCAATGGATTGTAATAGAATATACCAATCTGTATCGAGAATGGCCGCATCGAGTACCCCTGCTTCAGGGGCGGCAAGATTCGCGATTAAGTTAGCGATACCTAAAATCAGACCCGAGGCAACAAAACCAGGAATAAGCGGTACAAAAATATTCCCTACGTGGCGCAGCATTTTCTGAGTTCGGGACGTTTGCTTCGCTTTATAGGCCGCTTTTGTATCGGAGGCAACATTAATTTCTTCTTCATCGTCTAACTCTTTTCCCTCGATCCCGGTAATTTCTTCTACCTCATAGGCGACTTTGGAAACTTTTCCAGGGCCGAGAACGATTTGAATCGTTTGATCTTCCACAATTCCCATAACGTCTTCAAGGCTCTTTAATGAATCGAGCTGGACTTTAGAATAATCTTTCACATTGACGCGCAGGCGTGTAATACAATTAGTGAAACTAGCGATATTATGTTTTCCACCCAAATGAGAAACAATTTTTTCGGCAAGTTCGCGATTGTTCATGGTAATACCCTACCTTTCTATTGAGTAATGGCATATCGTACAAAGCCGTTTGCAGATTCTAAACAATCCTCTGCCTGCTCTTTACTGCATTTTCTTTCAATCATCACGATGGCAACTTTCGGTTTATGATCCGCTTCTTTTAAGAAATTCTCAGCTTCTTCAATAGAAACCCCTGTCGCTAATGAGATAATATTTTTTGCTCTTTGGACGAGCTTTTTATTGGTCAATTGAACATCCACCATCAGGTTGCCGTAGACTTTTCCAATCCCGACCATGGCGCCGGTTGAAATCATGTTAACGACTAATTTCTGCGCTGTCCCTGACTTCAGCCTGGTAGAACCTGTGATTACTTCAGGTCCGACGAGTACTTCAATGGCAACGTCCGCCTCTTTGCTGATTTCTGCCCCTTTGTTGCAGCTGATGGCAGCCGTATGGGCACCGATGCTTCTTGCATAATGTAAGCCGCCAATGACGTAAGGCGTGCGTCCGCTTGCAGCTAAGCCGATCACTGTATCTTTATCTGTAAGATTTAACTTTTCTAAGTCCGTGACCGCTTCTTCTTTGCTATCTTCTGCACCTTCTACGGCTTTGATGATCGCTCGGTCGCCGCCGGCAATCAACCCCTGAACTTGTTCGAAATTAGTGCCAAACGTCGGCGGGCATTCGACTGCATCAAGGATTCCCAGCCGGCCGCTTGTTCCTGCCCCTATATAGATGAGTCTTCCTCCAGAATGAAAGGATTCAACCACGAAGCGAATGGCTGCTTCGATCTGCCTGATTTGCTTCTCGACCGCTATCGGAACTAGCTTATCTTCATTATTCATTACTTTTAGAAAGTCATACGTGGACATATCATCTAAATTCATTGTTTTTTCGTTTCGTGTTTCCGTAGTAAGATGATCAATCATGTTGTTTGCTTCCTCCTTTTTCCCCGCTTTGCTGGATGATTTCGTGTGTTCTTTTTAAATGGACAAGGGCATCGTCATACTCTTCATGGGCGCAAGCTGTATAAAGAATATCCACGACATTCAACGTCGCCATGCGCGAAGTCATGGCAGCACTTCTAAATTCATCTTCCTTTGCAGCGACGAACAATACGGCATCTGCCAGCGAAGTGATTTCCGTGTCCGCATACTTCGTGATCGCGATAATCTTTGCTCCTTGGCTTTTAGCAATTTGAATGCATTCGATGACTTGCTTCGTCTCACCAGAGTACGTAACCGCTACCGCTACATCTTCAGGACCTAAATTCACTGCGGAAACCCTTTGCATATGAAAATCACTGTAAGCGGTACACGGTTTGTTGATGCGCATAAACTTCTGAACGGCGTCTGAGGCAATAAGATAACTGGACCCTACACCGTAAAGATCTATCTTCTTCGCCTGCATTAAGTAACGATATGCCTTTGTAAGTTCCTCCATATCAAGCAGCTGGAGGCTTTCGTGTAACGACTGAATATTGTTATGGGTGATCACGGTCATGATGTTCTTAATCGAATCCCCAGGTTCCAAATGCTGTTTGTCTAAATCGTGCATGTTCAGGATCGATAAGTCACCTGCAAGCTTTAATTTAAAGTCTTTAAAACCTTCGTACCCAATTGATTTGCAATACCTTAATACTGCAGATGGGCTGGAGTAACTTTCAGCCGCAATTTGCTGAATCGACATGGAAACGACGTCTTCTGGATGATGTAAGATATAATCCGCCACTACTTTTTCCGCGGGCTTGACCGTAGCGAATGACTCTCTTACTTTATATAAAACTCCATTCATATAGGACACCTCAATTGAGAATGTTTTTGTTAAGCGCTTTCACCTAGTATAGCACCGGTAGAATAAAAAATCGGTAATGAGAGTAATTATGAAATAAAATTTCATAATTAGGAATGATTCAGTAGTGGAACATCTAAAGAAGTGAGTAGAAATAGGGAGTGTGTCTCGGATTTAAATCACCACTTATTAACAGAAGTACTAAAGCCTTATGCTTTGATAACAGTGAGAGATGAACAGACATGGATGGAATGTCGCATCTCTTTAGTTAAACGAAGAAAAAGTAGATGAATGTATTTCTATAATGGAGCTGGGACCGGTGATCGAGAAGGAGGAACTGCACTAGACGATGAAGAAGTTATGAACGTTCGACGTGAATTATTTGGAGACATCAAAAGGAAATTTAACGGGAGAGGCGGTTACCAAACAAACGAATGGGCGGGTTAAAAAGTGAAAACTTTCAATATATAAGGTCTGTATAAAAGAGAGGTGGAAGCGATGGTACAGGTAATCATTCTAAATGGCGGATCGAGTTCTGGGAAAACTACGATTGCAAAGTGTCTTCAAAATTCATTGCATACACCCTGGCTGAGGTTTAGTATTGATGATTTAATCGATGCTATGCCTGAGTCTATGTTAAATACAGCCAGTGGCATTAAGCTCGGTGAAGATGGGGTTGTTAGTCCTGGTCTTGAGTTTAGCGCTTTAGAATCTGCGTGGAAATCCGGAATCGGAGAGATGGTTCGTAAAGGAGCCCTTGTGATTATTGACGATGTTTTTATTAGCGGGATAGAAGCCAGGCAAAGCTGGGAAACTTCTTTAGAGGGTGTGGAGGTGCTGTGGGTGGGCGTGTATTGTGCCTCCACTGCGGCATCTGCACGTGAAAAGCAACGGAAGGATCGCACTGAAGGTATGGCCGCAGCACAGGCGGAGGCAGTTCACATCGGGATCGATTATGATATTAAAGTAGATACTACTCATCAATCGCCTGAATCATGTGCTGGAAAGATAAAGAAAAAAATTGACCGATAAATAATAACAGGCTGCCGAAATTCACTCGACAGCCTGTTATTAAAATTAGTCAGCTCACTCTTGATCTGACAAATACACACGGTGATTTCTGAAGAATGGCATTAAATCTTGTTTCGTAGATCTTTCCATTGAGGAAATAAACTCACCAGTAGAAGAGATCCCGAATTTTTTCTGATGGAAATAGCGTTTCATAGCATGATAGAATTCTTTATCGCCCAGTTTTTGCCGTAGATCGTTAAGCGTGCTTGAGCCATAATCATAAATCGTACGATAGTAAGCACTGATCCCGCCTTCATCTGCACGGGCAGTAAAGTCGGCCACCTGACTTGATAGATGGTAGTAGGGATCAGGATTCGGATCGGCGTTCAGTTTATCAAGATCTCCATCGTATAAGGCAGCCGCGAAGCTTGCGAAAGACTCGTCCAGCCAAGGTTCATCGTATTCATTATTTCCAATGATTCCATAGAACCATTGATGTCCGATTTCGTGAGCATTGACGGATTTCGCCCAATCAATCGTACTGTTTTCAGTAAGACTGATCATTACGAGCTGCGGATACTCCATCCCCCCGAACCAGCCTTCCATAGTAACAACATCCAGTTCTGGCCAAGGATACTTGCCGAATTTATCACTGAACAGCTTGATACTATCGACACCGGATTCGAGTAGGCTGGCTGCATATTTGGCATGTTCACCAGAGTAATAGACATTAACTTTCGTATTTTTTACTTTCGCAGATATCACCCGGTAGTTGGGGTTCATCTCCATTGCAAAGTCGCGGACATTTTTCGCTTTATAGTGGTGAGTGGCTTTGTGCCCTTTGATGTCCGGCTTGCCTACCTCTTCACCAGTGGCAGCGATGACCTGGTCTTTATCCGTCGTTAAGGTCACATCAAATTTTCCTGTGAGAGAATAAAAGGATTCTCCATATGGGTAATAGGGGTCCACATTCCAGCCTTCCTCATCATAGACTGCAAGGATAGGAAACCAGTTGCCAAGGGAAACCGTATCTCCATACCAGCCGAAGCGGTCCTTCTGTTCGGGCAGGCTTACATCAAACTTCATGGTTACCACTGCTTTTTTATTCTTATCTAAGGAGAGATTCTTGATATGTAAGGCAGTTTTATCTACCTCGAAGTCTACTTTCTTCCCATCCACTTTAATCTTGGAAACATTCATACCGCCGCCATTTTCATCAAATACATCTGCATTGCCCCAGAGGTTGAAATACAATTCACTTAAGTTCGCTTTAATGTTGTTCTTGAAAGAGACTTGCATTTTCCCATGGATGGTGTGGTTCGTAGAATTGTAATTTACATCCATTTTGTATTTCGGTTTTGCGGGTCCCAACTCACTTCCCTTTCTTTTGTTCAGCTTCTTAACAGATTCTTTGATCAATGGCACGGCATCCGGAGCTTCTGAAGGTACATACGCTCCTTTCTGTTCAGATTTAACCTGCGGCCCCTCCTTATCAGCAGCAGAAACTGTCCCCGGTAAAACTAATCCCAAAGCCAATGAACTGACAACAACACTTTTTAACCATTTGTTCTTTAATTTCAAAAAATCCCTCCTTTTTCCATATAAGTATCACTTCTTGGTCCGGCAGTAAGTTCCCTTGAACCCAATGTCCTAAAACCATAGTAAAATCGAACTGAATTTGTGAAAAATTACAAATAATGATCGAAAAATGGAATGCAGCAACTGGAAAAATGGGGAGGCTGTGAGGGAGTCTACAGAAAACATTGCAAATTTAGAACAATGGTTTGTCCTGTTTTTTGTAACTTATTTCAAGAAATTTCGACCAATGAATAGCAGTGTTAATCACCTATTCGTGTTTTAGTACTATTCATTCGTTTGTTAGGAGAGGATGTCTATGAAGAATAGTACTGCCATAGTTTTGTTCTTCATGGTGATGACGGTTGGATGTTCAATCAACAGCACTGGAATGTCATCGAACTCAATACCAGATGAAATTTCAGCTGCGGAAGAACCGGAGGGAGCGAATTCCTCAAGCCGAGAACAACTGAGTGATGATGAGGAAGTGCCTGATGCAGATGTTATGATGAACTCTGTTAAAAATCGTGAAATAAATGTCCAAGTTTCGATTGAAGAACAAACGGCCGATCATTTCACGTTTAAAGTAAAAAATGGGGGTCCGACAGAGTTAATATTTGGAAAGAATTATTATTTTCAGGAGAAGAAGGCAGGAAAATGGAATAGGATACCTCTTTCTCTTACCTTTGAAAGTATAGGATATGAACTTTCTGCGGGTGAAGTTTACAGTCAAAAAGTTTATTTGAAGGACCTGGGTTTAGCCAAAGGAGAGTATCGAATAGTCAAAACTCTGAAGGCAAAGAATGCAGATTCATCCGTCCAGTTAGCTGCCGGTTTTTCAGTGAATTAAACTCGTCAACTAGAAAACTCGGATTGACCATCTTTGGGAAAGTTCCCTCAAGAGTCCTTGTCAGCTTGTACTAATAGCAGGCTGAGCTAGCTGCAAGATCGTTTTAGAAATGCACTCCCTTGTGAGATAATAAAATTAGCAAATAAATATAAGGAGTGTTTTCATGGAACAAGAGGCGGCAGTTAAGGAAACATATGAACATTTAATTAAAGCATGGAACGATCGTGATGCTGAAAAAATGTCAAGTCTATTTACTGAAAGTGGAGAGACCATTGGGTTTGATGGCAGCTTATCCAAAGGTCGGGAAGAAATTTTTTCTCACCTGCAGCCTATCTTTAGAGATCATCCCACAGCACCTTTTGTTCATAAAGTAAAAGAAGTAAAATTCATTGGAGAACAAACGGCCATTGTAAGAGCGATCGCTGGAATGATTCCACCTGATGAATCTGATATCAAACCAGAGGTAAATACTCACCATACGGTAGTGTTAGAACATAGGGGAAATAGATGGGAAATAGAATTATTTCAAAACACACCAGCTCAATTTCATGGAAGACCTGAATTAGTGGAAGAAATGACTAATGAATTGCGTGAACAAATACGCTAACTTAAGACGCGCCAAAGAAGAGTTAACATTAACTGCTGGCTTTTAAATATTTTGAACCACTATTACAACTTTGTACTGCAATGCGGGGATCGGTCTTAGATCTAAAAACCAGTCTTATTGTCAGAATTAATTGGCAATAAGACTGGTTTTATTTTACATTAATGTCAATTAAAATTGACAAGTCAAAAAAAGGCGGGCATGAAATGAAACAAAATACCCTTTATCTAACAAATTTAGATCAGTTAAAATCCTTAAGCGATCCATTACGGGTAGACATTCTGCATCATTTAATTGAAAAGCGTACACGCGCTCAATTTTAACCGTTGAAAAGACAGCACAGCAAATAGGACAAGAAGTAATAATCAATGAAAATTTAAAGGAGAGGGTATTTTCACTTGAAGATAATAGATTAGCTAATAAGAAATTAGCATCTATATTGGAAAAGTCATTTTTGGATTCAAATTTCTCTGTAGAGGGAGGAGAATCTAATGCTGATTGTCAAAAAAGAGCTATAAACGTCTTTAAAGAACTATTAGAAACTTTTCGAGAGAAGAAAGTTGTAATAGGGACTCATGGAGCTGTTATGACCTTAATGATGGGGTATTTCGATCGCACTTATGACCTGGACTTCTTGTATAACACATCTAAACCTGACATGTATAGAATGGAACTCAAAGAACAAGAATTAGTGAAAGTACAAAGGATATGGGGAGATTTAGGAGAGAACCAATAGTATTACGAAACATAAAACAGTGGGAAGGACTACTAAATAAGTGGCCCTTGTTCAACAAGGGCAGTCGCTTTTGAGTTATGAGTTACTGAAAAATAATGGGTTACATAAATGGGAGAAGGGGATTAGAAGGAGTATCTTTTGATTTTATAGAATGTTTAGGTTATTAGATTCTGAAGATAACCGAATCCTTGTTAGTTGTGAATTATGGGCTTTGCTTCTAAATAAAAAGGAGGAAATTTTTATGCTGTATATGTTGATTGTTAAAGCCTCTCAGAACTCGGAAGCTGGTAACCTCCCGAGCTCTGAGCTCATGGATGCCATGACGAAATATAATGAAGAATTAGTTAAGGCAGGTGTGCGAGTCGCGGCAAAAGGACTTCATCCAAGTTCAAATGGAGTTCGCTTAACGTATCCGAAACCAGGAGGAGAGCCGGTGGTAACTGAGGGTCCGTTTACTGAAACAAATGAATTGATTGCCGGGTTCATTCTAATTGATGTGAAATCAAGGGAAGAAGCTCTCGAATGGGCTATGCGGATGCCGGACCCACAAGGACATGGGGAAGGTCAGGTTGAATTGCGTCAAGTATTTGAGTCACCGGACAAATAAATTAATAGTAGCGATAACTGGAAGGTATCTCAAAATTAATGAGGCAAATCTTCAATCATAAGATTTGCCTATTAGTCATGATTGGTATTTAAGTAATATAGTGACTATCTTAGCTCGTACATATAAACAGTAAGAAGTTGGACTATGTAGAAGTGGAAAGGAAGTAGAAATGGACAATCAATATTTTGTAGGCTGGGGAACATTAGCATTAATAAATGCTGCGCTTGCTCAAGGAAAAAATAGAACGGGATTAAACTGGTTTTTACTTTCGCTGGTTATAGGTCCATTAGCGACACTTATCCTATTATTTGTTGGAAAACTGAGTCCTGATTGAATATCCTTTTACCTATACGATCTAGAGTAAGAAGTGCTGACAAAGGAACGCCCAGAATTTAATTAAGGAGAGGATCCTATGTATTCAGACGTAGAAGAGAAATTGAAGAGAAAGAATAAGTTATTGTTTTCTCGTGACAGCTATTGTTTGCAAGAGTTGATAGAGCTTATTCAACTGCAGACTCATAGAACTCTTGTTATGTGGGCGCTTGATTGTGCAAAGATACCTTTAGGTCAAATAGAAGCTAAATACCCTCATGAACCGCGGCCGCGGACTTGTCTGGAACGATGTGAAGACTGGGCAAGGGGGAAAATAAAAATGCCTGCAGCCAAGAAGGCAATACTAGCCGCTCATACCGCTGCAAAAGAAATTGAGGAGATTGAATACGGAATCTTATGCCAAGCGATTGGTCATGCTGGGGCTACTGTGCATGTGGAAACACACGCCATAGGATTACCTATTTACGAACTGACTTCAATCGTTCATAAATACGGAAGAGATGATTTCCGAGTGCCGGTTAGCGAAAAGATCAATGACTACTATAAGCGTCTATTATACTGGCAGGAAAACACAGATAAACTTGGACTTGAATGGGCAGGTTTTTTACTAGATGATACGAAACCTAATAAGGAAAAATTATTGAGAGAGAAAGCCAAAAGATCTAATAGTTGAGCAAAATCTTTAGGCATGAAAAGAGGACAGGTATTGTAAGTTATAATGTTACAAATTTGATGGATGATTCAAAAATGAGGGGCTATTTTCGCACTACTCCGTTTTAGTATGAAACTCATTTAATTCTCTTTCAACAAGAAACACTGAAATTTCAAATGCTTCGATACGTCTTTTAGCTAATGTTATTTGAGATTTATACTTCGCAGGATTTTCTTTTGCCTCAAAAGTTTTTACTGTTTCTCTTAGTTTGTGTAAAGTTGAGTCAATTTGACGTTTGGCTTCAACTAATTCAGTATATTTATACATCATTAAAAGAACCTTCCTTTTTGCGAATGTGTACTTGATTATCTCTAAGTTTAAACTAAGTAATTAGTAAAGGTCACCCATAAATGAATGATCTATTTTAAAAAATAGGGAAAAATATGTCGACTTTCTATTGAGTGCATACTAGATGGAGGTAAAGGAATTACTCATCTGGTAATGCGTTAAATTCTTCTTTTTTCCTTTCATACCAAATCTGGATGGCTTCTGGATTTTCCATTAGTTCTTTCATTTCATTCATAGCTGAAATGTGCTTTTCGTCTCCTTTTTGGTACATTTCCATTCCATGTTTTTGGCTTTTTTGTGCCATCTCCTCAAAAGTATTGGCATGAAATTTTTGCTCGCATGCTCCTCCGAGTTGTTTACAAGTCATCGTCTTCATAATTACTGCCTCCTTTTCTTCAGTGTTAATGTATCTATAGTAACATATACATCATTACTTTCTGCCGGAGGAGAGAGTGGAGGATAAAGAGCATAAATTAGAGAATATGAGAATGGTGGACAGCTTTTTTTACGACGAAAATAATATCAGGAGGAAAAACAATGATGGAGATTAGAAGGTTAAACGAACAAGACGTTGAGCAGTACCTTGAAATCAGACTTCAATCTTTACAAACCAATCCAGAAGCCTTTGCTTCCAGTTATGAAGAGGAAAAAGAACGGCCCATTGAATTATATCAAAGCAGATTAAATCCCCAAAGCCCGTCCATAACAGTAGGGGCGGTTGAAGATGGTCAACTGGTCGGTATAGTTACTCTAGTAACAGAGACAAAACAAAAGCTTAGTCATAGAGCAAACATAGTATCTACCTATGTAATCCCAGAAAAACGCGGGGATAAAATAGGCAGGAAATTAATCGAGCAAGCTATTCAGTATGCCCAAAGGATGCAAGGGATCGAGCAAATATATTTAACGGTTGCATCAGAAAATAAAGCAGCCAGGCAGCTATATCTATCGTCAGGCTTCAATTTTTTTGGAACAGACAAGAAAGCATTAAAGTTGGAGGACCATTACATAGATATCGACCATATGGCATTGTACTTCTGAAAAATTTGAAAAGGGGAGTTTGAATGAGCCGGGGGAGGGCTAGAACAAAGTTAGACATAGATAAGGTTATCTTTATTGGCAGAACATATGAAGAATATATGGACATGTTTCTATTGTCAGAAGCAGATTTGAAAGATAAAAAGGTACTGGATTGTCCATCTGGTGCCTGTTCATTTGCGGCATCAGGTCAATTAAGAGGATGGAATATCATCGCGGCTGATATTGCTTATGATCATTCTGCAGAAGATCTCGAAGCTAAAGGACGGGAGGATCTTCAACATGCCTTGACTCATATGAAGAAAGCTGAAAGTAATTACAAATGGGACTACTTTCAGGATCTCAATCAGTTACAAGAATATCGCGAGAGAGCATTACTTTCATGCACAGAAGATATGAACAAGAACAGCGAGCGATATCTTCCGGTTCAATTGCCAGCCTTGCTATTTAAGGATAATGAGTTTGACATCGTTTTGTCTGCGCATTTCTTATTTACGTATGCAGACCGGTTAAATCTGCAATTTCACCTGGACACTCTTATTGAATTACTTAGAGTGACAAAAGAAGAATTGAGAGTCTTTCCCTTGGTTGATTTAGAAGGCAATAGATATGAACACCTTGATCATGTTATTCAGTATTTAAAGGATAAGAGCTATAATGTAGAAGAAGTTAGGGTTCCATACGAGTTTCAAAAGGGAGCCAATTCTATGTTAAAGGTGAATAAAAGTCATTAAGCTTTCAATGGACAGCGGTATACCGCTGTCCTCTTGTTTATAAACAGTGCTCTGCAAGAAGGAGCAGAACTGTCTTTAAATTTAGCAAATATATTCTCTTAGCCTGGAGTGCATTCATACTTTTTTAGAAGGAGTGTAGTTCATTGAACCTTAGCACTAAAAAGACTTCAGCTTTCTTACCTATACTAGACCACGTTAACAATACTTTTAATCATGTCATCTGCTCAGGAGCATCTACTCTTATCATTCATAAGGATACTATAGTGCTAGAGGAGTACATAGGGGAACAGTCTGATAAAAAAGAGGCGAGAACCGTGCAAGCGGATACTCAATTTCATGTAGCTTCTGTAAGGAAAAGTTATATTGGATTCGCTGTTTCCTATGCGTTGTTTTACGGTTATATCTGGAACAAAGATGATCTGGTATTATCCTATCTGCCGGAGCTTGAAGAGAACATTTGGAAAGATACAACTATCAGGCATCTACTTACTCATACGCATGGATTAAAACAAGAAGGGAATTGCAACGTAAGAGAGTTTCTGCCGGGCACAAACTGGTCCTATAAACAAATTGGGATCAACGCTCTCGCTCAGATTGTAAAACGTACCACGAATAAAACCGTTTCAGAAATTCTTCATGAGAAGGTTTTCATTCCTTTAGGTTTTAAAGAATCTAATTGGTATGGAAGGAAAAACAATCACCTTGTGGATGTGATGCTTCGTCATGAAGAGGATGAAGACTGGAGGACAAGTGACAGCACGGAAGGCGACAAAATGAATATGTATGTATCAACCAGGGAGTTAGCGTACTGGGGCTATTTCCATTTTAAAAAAGGGAACATAAATGGAAAGCAAATAGTACCAAGAGAAATTATAGATACAGCCACTTCGCTTCAAAGTCCGGCTAGCCTTAAGAAAGACTTGCCGCAGCATGGTTTCTTATGGTTCGTTAAAGATCAGCCTGTCACAAAGACAGAGATTGGGCATCAAGTTCCCAAAGGGGCTTTTCAAATACTCGGTTTCACAAATGTAACTTTATTAGTAATTCCGGAAGAAAATTTAGTTGCTGTTCGTATGTTCAATAGCTTTGGTTCACCAGAAGGCTATGACTATTTATCAGATGTGAGATCATTTGGCGATACGATTATGAAGTGTGCAGCAGGTAAATCTAAAAGGAGTTTATAACGGGGGTTCTTCTTTTGAGTTGGGGATTGTGAAAAGGGGGAGCTTGCCTCCCCCTTTTTCATCACCTTCATAGACCTCTCAAACGTTAATTTAAAAGTGAATGCGCTGCTTATTCTAACTCTTGAAAGAGACCGATCCGATTGCCATCAGGATCCTTAAAGGTGCACCATGCAGCAGGCACGCCTTCTCTAGTCTGAACTTCTTCAATTTCTATATCCAGTGCGTGTTTCAACCGTTCACGCTCTGCATGGATGTTGGCGACTCCTAGCCGTAACGGACCATTTTCCTCAGCAGGCGCTCCTTTAGCAACCTGCAGCCAAGCTCCATTTATAATTTCCCACTCAGCAAAATCCTCGTGTGGAATGAAGTCAGGCTTGCGATTAAAAAGGTGCTCGTACCATTTACTTCCTTCATTATAATTTTTGACCCTCACTTGAAAGGTCACTCCTGTAAGTGATTTCATGACAACGCCTCCTTGTTTTCTTTTTATACCTTTGCTGATTATGGGCAGTATAAACGTAATCTTTCTTGTATAACTTTAACTACTTCTTCTGGCATTTCTCTCACTTTGATCTCTCCCCCTAGAAAAAGCAGCCAACTTGCCATTTCGGTCAATTCTACAGGATTCTTCACATTGATAAATGTCTTAAGAATGGCGGTTGAGTGGTGAGGACTCGTATAAGAAAGGGAGGCTTTTAAGGGATGATATTTTTTGAACTGAGCTATCGCTGTTGGACCAAGTTCCAGGACAAGGTTGATCGATTCTTTCTGCTTACTTAGTAATTCTTCTATCTTTACTTTACTTAATCCTTTTTTCATTTGGTAGGATTCAACATCCATGAGATGGTCGACAGGAAAAATCAGCTTCTTTTCTTCTTGCAAGTCAAAACCTTCAATCAACCAGAAGCTTTTTTCATGATAAAGATGCAATAGATAAATTTGGTGCGACTTTATGACGGTCTCTTCTTTGATTGTAATCTTTAAATAGCGATTTGAAAGAAGAGTTAGAATAAGTTTCTCGAGTATTGGATGGGGGAGGTCTGAGAGATTTAGTAGATCAGGGTTATGGGGATTGGTCCCTGAAAAAAGCAAAATTTGATTTAAAAGAACAAGGTCATCCTGCTGGTTTTCAGTAAGAAGTCCCAGCAATTTTTCGGCTAAAGACTGACGGCTCTTTAAATATGGGAGCTGCTGATTTCTTGTAGCCATAAAGGCAATAAAAAGGGCTTTGACTTCGTTATCGGTAAAGTGAACATCTGGCAGGACGGAGTTGGACATAACAAAGTAACCCCCATCCCTTCCAACTTCAGCGACAAGGGGCATTCCCATGGATTCAATTTCTCTAATATCTCTGATAGCTGTCGAACGAGAGATGTTAAATTCCTGCATGATTTCAGTAATTGTAAAGTGGGCGCGGTTATTAATATAGCGCATAATAATATTAATCCGTTCAACTTTTTTCATAGCGGCTCCTAAACAGTTTCAATTTTTGACATGATTTAAGGTTATGATATACCTATCAAGTAAAGAAGACAATTCATTTGAAAAAATCTCTGAAAAAGGAAGGTATTAAAATGGGAAATTATACTCTGGAGGAAAAAGAAAGCTTCACCGTTATCGGATTGGGAACAGAGCTTACGAGTGACTACACGGATTTTGCAGGTATAAATAAGGAAAAGTCCAGTTTTTGGCAGGCAGTCAGTGAAGACGGCAGGCTTAGTACTTTAAAATCTATCGCTGCCAACGAGTACATTTTTGCCGTGAATGAAGCGGTGAATAACAAGATGATGCATTACGCTGGTGTCATGCCAGAAGCCTTGGACCAAGCACCAGAAGATGCGAGAGTCATACATTTTCCTAAAGGGGAATACCTGGTGGTAAAAGGGGAAGGGCAGACCGCTGATGAACTGCATATTACGCTTACAGGCACTGCCTTTGGCCAAGCACTCCCAGAAGCAAAGGAAGTGGACTATGTTGGCGGCCCAAATACTATGGTTGAGATGGAACAGCGAGACGGCGTAGTTACTGGTGAAATGTGGATCCCTGTCGTTAGGAAATAGAAAAAGAAAGGAGAATTGAACGTGTCCAATACCGTTGATTTCAAACATGTATCTGAGGTCGGCTTAGATTCCTCGCCTGTATCAACAGAGCTTGCTGGTTTGCGTGCACATGAAGCCCGATACTTTAAGAATAAATATAACTATGATTTTACGGTTGTACCCGCAAGCGAAAGTCAGGAGACCCTTGAATATGTGAGCCGAATCTTGAAAGAAGAACGTGATATTGAGTTTGCTGCCAAACCTTTAGAAACGTCAAGATTTCAATTGGAAAATATCAAATTTGCTTACGTCTTTTATGAAGACGGTCTTGAGGTCAATGTCATGTATACGGTTGACACCCCTAAGAAGCGAGCAGTTGGTTTTAAGCTTTCTGAGGGGATGGAAGTACCAAAAGAGTTAGAAGGAAAATTTAAGTTTGCAAGGCAGAAATCTAAACTTGCGGGAACAATCCGCGGCTCATTTTTTGTAATTAAAGGAGAATATTAAGGAAGGCAGTAAGGAGAATATTTTATTCTCATCCATTCGTATTTGACTGCTTCCTCCATTTAAGAAGGGCTTTCCTGGCATAAGGGAAGCTCTTTTATTTTTAGTATTGTTTAATACCTGTTTTATTGAAATAATTGACAGTAGGTAAGAGGAGTGAGGTGGGGATGATTATTTGGGGAAGTATCCAGAGTCCACTGAAAGTCAGACTTTAAAACCTATAAGAGAAAGAATTTAACGGAAAGAAGTGTGGAGAATATGAAAGTTGCCTACTCCGTTACAGATCCTGCTAATTTAGATAATGTGGTGCTGCATGGAAATCAGCTATCTGAATTTATGGAGAAGTTTAAAGCTAAAATTAGTGAAGTAGGGAAGGTAAAAGAACCCAAGGGCATTATATATCATGACTTCAAATCGGCATCTTCAGTTTATTCAGATACGCCGCTGCCTGCTTATACTTCTAGAGAATTAATACATATCTGTCCTGAACTAGGCGTATGGAAAAGAATCTATTTGGATGCTATCCTTAATTCTAATTGTAAAGGTGCCCAAAGGTATTTTAAAGAACTGAACCTCACGGACATTGCTAGTATTATTGCTCATGAATGGACCCATCACTTAGAAATGTTCATTAACTTTGAGGACCATAACGATTCTAATATGTGGTTTGAAGAAGGTACCTGTTTTTATCTCCCAAGAAAGCTATTAATGGATAAAGATCAGTTTGCTAACATCCATACCGTAGAGAAGAATTTAATAGATGAGTATTCACATGCTTTTGGTGAGTACTCCCTGAAACAGTTTGGGGAATCGGATAAAGGTGGATTTTCAGGAGCTCTATTTGATTATTGGCGGGCTTCTTTTGCCATAACTTTTATCACTGAGCATTATCTGTCTGGAGAACCGATGGAACTATTAAAGTTATATGAAGAATGGAAGAAATCGAGTAATGACTACATCGATGATTTTATTATTCAGACACTTCATTTATCAACTGAACAAGCTAAGAATTTATGGCTTACATAAAATTTCTAGTAATCTTTCTCACCTTGAACAAGGCTGCTCTTCCATGATCATTTCTCCAAAAGGAAAAGTTCTTAAGAGACTCCCCGCTGAGCAAACTTCCATAGAACGAATATCTATTGATTTAAAGGAAAATTCTGATTGGTATTTAAGTCAGAACCGCAATGATGTAGTGCAAATCATGAGGAGCAATTAAAAATATAATCATTGGAGGTCTCCATATTGGCAAAGGTAGTACTTGGAATGACTATGTCTTTAGATGGGTATATCAATGACAGAAGCGGCAGCGTGGGACGTCTGTACCGCGATTTGGACGAACTGCGCAACAGCGAACTATTACGGAACTCCATACAGCATACTGGAGCGGTGATCATGGGGAAAAACGCTTTTAACATGGCGGAAGATACAGATTGGTATGCGGGAAATTACGAATATCAAGTACCCATTTTTGTCCTTTGCGGGAATAAACCGCAAAAGAATCCTAAAGAGACGGAAGATCTGACATTTACATTCGTGACTGAAGGGATTGAACATGCTATTACCTTGGCAAAAGAAGCTGCAGGAGATAAAGAAGTTACGGTCATAGGTGGTGCAAGCACATTCCAGCAATGTATAAATTCCGCTCTGATCGACGAGCTGCATATTGACATCATGCCTGTCCTTCTTGGGGAGGGGCTGAAACTGTTTGAACACATTGCTGAAATGCCGATAGAGTTGAAAAAGATCCGTGTAGTGGAAGTTGGAGAAAGAACATGTTTTCAATTTCGTATGGAATAAAGGTGGTAAGATGAGTTAATCCAATTTGGATTAACTCATTTTTAAATAGTAGTTCTTAGGAAAGGTAGAGTCATTTAGCTTTTTTAAGAAAAGTTGTCTAATAATAGAAATTTTTAGGTATTTATGTCGATTGTAAGGAACTTTCTTTTCTGAAACAATTGAACTAGTTTCGTGAAATTTTGGAAAATAGTGGTTTAAAATCCGGTGATAGGTCTGACTGCTTTAACTATGCATCTTAATGTAGTGAGAGGTTGTGGCTCTCCGTATATGGGGAGCCAAACCTATGGAGACAATAGTAAGCAAATGAAAACGGGCCTCCTCTAATGAAAATAATTGGGAATGTAATGGTTTACCAAGATGGCAAGTACAATTAAAACTGTCGACGAGGAGACAATCACATGAAACTCCAAATAAATAAAAAATAGTTCATTAACTTTGCCAAAGGAGATTTACAGTGGAACATAACTCACATACACGCCGAATTAGAAGAAGGAAAAGAAGGAAGAAGTGGAATGTAAAAAGAATTCTGTTTGTAATTTTTATCTTAATTCTGTTGGTCATCGGATATACAGGCTTCCAATTTGCTGCTGGAAAGAATGAAGCTCAAAACAAGGTGCAGGCAGATGGAAACGGTCTAAATGAAATATCTAGTCAGTATAAGGACGATTTCAAAGGTGTTAAAAGTAAGGATGGGAAGACTCGTGTATTGTTACTTGGTTCAGATCAAAGAGGAGAAGAAGCTGCTCGATCGGATACAATCATAATAGCTCAGTATGATCCGAAAAAAGGAACGGCAAAGATGGCCTCAGTGATGAGAGATACCTATGTAAACATTCCAGGGCACGGGTACAACAAGATAAATGCAGCTTTTGCATTCGGTGGTCCTGAACTGTTGCGTAAAACGATATCCGAAAATTTCGGAGTGGACTTAGAGTATTATGCAATAGTTGATTTTAATGGTTTTATCCAAATTACGAACACTCTTGCTCCAGATGGATTAAAAGTAAACGTGGAAGAGAATATGAAGTATAAAGATGGTTCTGGAACTATAGACCTTGATCTTAAAAAGGGAAAGCAAACCCTTGAAGGTGAAGATTTACTTGGGTACGCCCGTTACAGGTACGGAACAGATGGGGACTTTGGTCGAGTAAGACGACAGCAAAAGGTTATTAAACTATTAGAAAATGAACTGGTTTCTGTTAATGGTGTTATCAAAGCACCTAGGCTGCTTGGGAATATTGGTCCGTATTTAGATACAAATATGGAAGGAAAAGAAATCCTAAGTCTAGGGAAATCTTTTTTATTAAATCCAGTTGATGATATACAAACCGCTAGTGTCCCTGACCAAAATAAAGTTTGGCCTGAAAGGAAAGAGTATCCGGTAGGGTTGGTCGTAGCTCATAATGAGGCTCAAACTAAACAGGATATTCAAGCATTTTTACACGCTTCAGATACAAGTGAATCTGCGACTGGTAGCGGAAAACACTAAGGGTGGTAGATTGGGTAATACCCTGATTAAATTTATATTTCGGTTAGATATTACTTGTTAATAAAGGGGGATAAGAAGATGAAGGTCAGATTAAGGGAATATACAGAAGATTGGAAGAACATGTTTAATGAGGAAGCAGATGTATTAAGTACGATCTTCTACGATGAAATTCTTTCGTTTGAGCATTTCGGCAGCACATCTGTGCCGGGCATGAAAGCAAAGCCAGTGATCGATATGATGTGTATAGTAAAGGATATTGAAAAGATAGATGAATATAATGAACAAATGCAATCATTAGGCTATGATGCAGCTGGTGATTGGGGGATTAAAGGAAGAAGATTATTTCGTAAAGGAGGAGACAAGAGGACTCACCATATTCATTTTTATCAAATGGATAACCCTCAAATCGAACGTCACTTGATAATGAGAGATTATCTCCTTTCAAATCCAAAGGAGGCAAAAAGGTACAGTCTGTTTAAAGAAGAACTGGCCGAGAAATATGAATTCACAAAGGATTACAGCCCTGCAAAAAAAGCATTTGTTTCAGAAATGGAGAAAAAAGCTATAGACTGGCGCGATAGTAAAGGGTAAAGTTCCTGCTTTACTTTTAAAATGTATTGCGATCAACTTTATTAAAGGCATTAGGGGTGGGTTCATGAAGAATAAAATAATGATAGCCGGGACAATTTCTCTATTGTTACTATCAGCTTGCGGTAACGAAAATAGTGATACTGCTCAGGGTTCTGAAAAAGAAAACAAGGAAGCTGAAAGTCAGCAAACAACGACGAAAGATGATCAGAGTAAAGTAAGTGAAAGTCAGCAAATCACAACTAACGATAAGAAGGAAACAGACGGAGAAATACATACTTCAACTGATGATCAAGAAACAACGAGCTTTATGAATAGGCATTACACAAAAGATAAAATGAATGTAGAATACCCGCAATTGTCAAATGAAGATTCTGAGAAAGCAAAACGAATTAACGGAGTTATTACAAAGGACGCGACGTATTTCTTTGAACATGGTTTGTATGATGGGTATTCAGGAGAAATAAAATATGACACCACGCTCCTTAATGATGAAATTGCTAGTTTTACCTATCAAGGACTCATAACCAGTCCAAATCAAAGTTATCCAGTCAACCTTTTTTATTCAACTATAGTTAATCTGCAAACAGGTAAAAAGGAACGGTTACGTGATTTAGTCACGGTTGATGATAAATTTGTTAAGGCATTCAAAGAAGGGAAGATCTTATCAACCAACTCCTCTGATTACAGTGAAGAAATAAAAAAATATCTATCAACATTAACGAATGAGGAGCTGGCCAGTAAACTTTCTCAAGCAGATGAAATGGAGGCTTCAACCGCCTTCACTTATTTAACGGACGATTCCATCGTTGTGGCTTTGGGAGTTCCGCATGCCTTAGGAGACTTTGTGCAAGTTGAGATGTCAAAAGAATATATTAAACAACAGTGAATGATTAACCCAAAAAGGACCCTTGTAAAATGAACTTATAAGGGTTCCTATTATTTGCACTGATGATCTAGTTTAACAACGAGGGAAATAGCGAATTAGAAGGTAAATGAATTGGAAAACTTTACATTTATAAGGGTGAATAGTATACAAATGATTGATTAATCAATCATTAATATACTATAGCTAAAGGAGTGCATAAGTATGGCAATGCAGAAATCCATAGAAAAAAGAGAGAGAATACTTCAGGCGGGAATACAAACTTTTTCTGAGAATGGTTACTCAAATGCAACAATTAAGCAAGTAGCTAAAAAGGCCGGAGTAAGCTTCGGTACTGTTTTTACTTATTTTGAAAACAAGGAGGATCTTTTCAAAGCTTGTGTACTTGAGCCATTAGAGGAAGTCAAAACTGTAATGTTTAATACTCCTGAACCTTCCGAATATCCAACACAGCAGATTAAAGAAATTATCGAGAGACAGTTCCGCTTCTTTGCTCAACAAACAACTTATGCACGGATGCTTCAATATGTTATCGGTCAGCCAGATCGATTCTACGATTTATTTATCGAACTTGATCAGTTTTCTATCCAACTAAGAGATGCTTTGCGACCACTTATATTAAAGGGACAAGAGACTGGAGAGTTAATTGAATTAGGACCCAATGATGTTAGTGATGCTTATCTATCCTTTATAAATGGGGTTCGCTTAACTATCACTGATTCAGCTGAAAATAAGGAACGTTGGGATATGTTTATTCGTCAAGCCTACTTACTATTTGGTCCGAAAAATTTATAAAAAGGAGGGATAGAGATGTCATTTAAACAGCTTCATCCGAACGTTAAAATTAGGGTTTTCACTCAATTTTTCACTCAGTTTTCCAACATGATGGTCCTGCCATTTTTGACTATTTACTTTGTTCAAAAGGTAGGACAGACAGTTACGGGAACAATGGTTATCAGTCTCTTGTTATTTGGAATTTCTGGAGGGATAATTGGTGGATTCTTTTCAGATCGTATAGGGAGAAAACGTTTAATGGTTTGGGCAGAAGTTGGATCAGCCATTACTTATTTCATAATCGCTTGGTTCAATTCTCCTTGGTTAGGCGCTCCTTATTTAACCTACATCATTTTTATTTTTTGTATGTTTTTTGGGGGGGTTATTGGTCCGGTTTCTCATGCCATGGTGCTGGATGTGACTTCTAGTGAAAACCGTCGTTATGTGTTTACCTTAATATATTGGATAGGGAATATGTCTTCGGCAATTGCAGGAGTGTTAGGGGCAATTCTTTTCCAAAACTATCTATTCCAATTATTTCTTGGCATTGCTGCAGTCTCTTTGTTATCTGCAGTCATTACCTTATTCTTCATCACAGAATCCTACATAATTAACCCACATGAACAATTCCCAGAAAATCCCCGTATCAGCATATGGAGCAATTATAAAGCAGTTTTCCAAGATCGAATATTTCTAAATCTTCTCTTTGCAGGGATATTTATATTATCACTTGAAGAACAACTCACTAACTTTATAGGAATACACTTAGTCAACAATATTGGAACCCAAAAATTGATATCGCTATCTTCATTTCATCTAAATGTCGATGGTATATTAATGTTGGGAATTCTGAGATCTGAGAATACCTTTTTCGTAGTGTTTGCTGCTAGCTTTATTACATGGCTCGTGAAAAGATGGAGAAATAAATCGGTTTTGCTAATTGGTTTAATTGCCTATACAATAGGGTACGCTTTGTTTACCATAGTTTCCTCTCCTTGGATTTTAATACTTTTGATGTCCATAGTGACCATCGGAGAGCTAATGTACATTCCAATCAAGCAAAGCATGCTAGCAGATTTAGCTCCTGATAACAAAAGAAGCTCATACTTAGCAGTTTTTCAGCTCACAGGGTATGTAGCAGTATTAGTAGCAGCATTGGGAGTAATTATAAGTGGGTTTATTCCTGCCTGGATGATGGGTGTGCAATATCTAATACTTGGTTCGATAGGGTTAATTCTTTTCTTAAAAGTTGATATTTATCTTCGCTCTCATAATACAGAATATAGAGTAGAGAAAAAGATGGGAAAATCTAAAGTTGAAAACCTTTAAAAATGATTGATTAATCAATCAATAAACCGTTTAAAAATTTGTAGAGGTTATTTAGAAAAAGAGTTGACAGTGACGCAGCGTAACAGCTTATCCTTTAATTAAAGGAGGTGTAACACTTGGATCAAAAGGGATATCATATTAAAGAATTTGCAAAAAGAGCATCTGTTTCTGTTCGAACACTGCGTTATTATGACAAACGGGGCTTGCTTGTTGCGTCCATTTACGATAAATCAGGATATAAATTATATACGGATGAGGATTTCATCAGACTTCAATCCATCCTGTCTTTTAAATTTCTAGGTTTTTCATTAAATGAAATTCAATCTAATCTCTCTCTTCATCCAAAAGATCTGTCTCAAAGACTTGAACAGCAGAAAATAATGATGAAGGGGAGACGCTTACAAATTGATCAAATCATTGGAGCAATTGAGAAGGTTGAGCAGTCTCTCCATTCCAATCAAATGAATTATGATTTAATGACAGAATTATCCAAGTTACACAAATGGATCTAAAGCCAGAATGGGTAAATCAATATTTAAATAAAAGTGACCGTAAAACAATGAGGAAGCTAGCAAAGGAATCTTATTCAACTAAAACTTTACAGAAGTTAGCGGCGAGAGGCTGGACTGAAGAAGACCATCAGGAGAACCTGAAAAAGTATCAATATTTTAGAGAAACCCTGACAAAGCTGGTTACGGAGAATTATTCTCATGATAGTGCGGAAGCGCAGGAATTGATGAAGTATTTACAAGAGATGAATAGACATTATAGTCAAGATGACCCGGAAATTAAAGAAGGAATGAAGAAATCATGGGAACAGTTTAATTCCTTGCCAGAGGATGAAAAGCCAAAAACTTATACGATTCCTGAACAGGAAAGAGAATTTATCAAGAAAGCGAGTGAAGTATACTATTTGAATAAGAAGTAAGACCATTTTAGGTAAAGTTATTAGAAATTTGCCTACTATTATTTGATGGGTAATTCCTAGTATACAAGATGCGGGAGAATTGGCTGGCTAAGGTTATTTTCTGTTTATGAGGTTAAGAACGGCTGAAATATCTAAAAATACCCTTTTAACCCAAATAAATCCAAATTCCTGCGTGAAAAAGCACGTCTTAGAAGACGTGCGTAGGGACGATGGTTATCCAGTCACTTTAAACATACTGAGGTTATCTCGTAGACTGATCGCCATTTTATTAAGATTAACAGAAGATAATGTCACTTCTTCCATGGCAGTTGCTTGTTGTTCGATGGAAGCTGCTACTTCTTGTGTGCTTGCTGAAGTTTGTTCCGTTATGGAAGCAATATTGTTGATCATCTCGGTCATTCTCTGGGAGCTCATATTAACGGTTTCAGAAGTTTGCGATACTTCTCGTAATTGTCTAGTTACTTCTTGAATATCTTTAACAATTACATCAAATGATTCCCCTGTTTCATTCACCATGATAATTCCTTTATCTACTATGACGGTGCCACTATTCATGGATTCAACGGCATTTTCTGTATCGGATTGGATTTCATTAATTAGATGCTGAATATCTCCTGCAGCTTCAGAAGATTTCTCAGCAAGCTTCCTTATTTCGTCTGCAACGACCGCAAATCCTTTCCCGTGTTCTCCTGCTCTTGCAGCTTCTATGGCTGCATTCAAGGAGAGGAGGTTGGTTTGTTCTGAAATCTGCGTAATCAGCTCGATGATATTTCCAATTTCACTGGATTTTTCACCTAGAGAATTGATTTTCTTCGATGTTTCCCTCACAGAGTTTTGAACCAGGTTCATTTGTTCAATAGTTGCTTCAACTTTATTTATTCCTGTATTCGCACGATTACTCGAGCTATCTGATAGATTTGCTACTGAAAGGATGGCTTCTGAGGAAGACTCCATTTCCGCAGAAATATTCAGCGCGGATTCTTTTAACTGCAAAGCACTTTGAGCTTGATGATCCGCTCCAGATACCACTTCTTGTACCGTACCTGAGATTTGTTCGATTGCCGTGTTGTTTTGTTCAGCGCTTTGCTTTAATTCTTCTGAAGATGAAGATACTTTAATGACCGTTTCATTAGCATTTTGCACTAATCCTCTGAGGTTATCGATCATTCCGTTGAAAGCACCTGATAATTGTCCAATTTCATCTTTAGAGTTATTTTCAATATAAGAGGTAAGGTCTCCTTCAGCGGCTTTTTTCGTTGCATCAACTACCGTATTCAAGGGTTTGATCACAATAAAATGAATGAAAAGACTAATGAGGATCGTTGAGATTAACAGGGTTACAAAGGTATTGATATACACCCCATAGTTTCCATCCACAAATTGCTGTACATACGAATTAATAAAAGCAGAAATGGGAGAGCTGATTAATAAACTGATGATGACAGCTGCCACTGTTTTTAGTCTAAGGCTCTTTCGACCGGGAATTTTTATACTTTCGCTCTTTCCATTGTTACGGATTGGCACGGTGGTTGTATCTGCATTTATTTGTGTCATTAGATCACTCCTGAATGTTTCAATTTTTGTTGTGTATTTTTCTTTAGTTTAAAAGATTATTGAAGTAACCCCCTTCTCATATTTATCGGTAATAAAGGGGAATTTTAAAGTATATAACCCATTTCAAAAGTTTGGGAAATATAGTAAGTCTACCTGTCATGGGTTACGCTTCAGCGTTTGGGAAGAAATCTTTCTCCTAGCTACGGCCGGCAGCGAATCATATAGTTGCAAGTAAGGATAGGAGATAATAAGATAGATTCAAGATACATAGGGAGTGGGAGAATGAACTTTGTAGCGATCGATTTTGAAACAGCTAACTCTTCTAGATCCAGTGTTTGCTCAATTGGTTTAGTAGAATATCAGGATGGCCGTTTGATTGATGAATACTATCAATTGGTGAAACCAAACCAGAACTATTTCCATTCAATCAATATAGGGATCCATGGAATTACAGAAGACGATGTGAAAGATGAAAAAGAATTTGATCAATTGTGGCGAGAGGAAATCAAGCAGAGGTTGGAAGGCAAACTTGTCGTGGCCCACAACGCCAGCTTTGACATGAGTGTCCTGAGGAAGGTGCTGGATGAATACCGGCTTCCGTACCCTGAGCTGACTTATAATTGTACGGTAAATATAGCGAAGAAAACGTGGCCTCATTTAGGGCGCTTTAACTTAGATGCGCTTTCAAATTTTTTAAATATTTCGTTTGAACACCATCATGCCCTGGAGGATGCTCATGCGTGCGCTATTGTATTGTTAAAAGCTTGTGAACACCACGAAATTACTCGTGTTCAGGACTTAGAGGAAAGGACCCGTACAGAGAATGGAAGATTATTCAAGACGGGCTACCAGCCGGCACGAGCTACTAAGAGAAAAAGAAGAGAATCACGGTCCCGTTCGGTCCGTGATTATGTAGCAGCGTCCTCTGAAGTCGATCCAAGCCAAACGCTCTTTAATAAAACGGTTGTCTTTACGGGTGCGCTTGAGAATCTACGAAGAAAAGATGCAGAAGAAAAAGTAATGAAAGGCGGAGGATACTGCCTCGATACTGTGGATACCAAAACGAATTATGTCGTCATTGGCAATAAAGCGTATTCTAAAATGAAGGATGGAGAAAAAAGCAGTAAATTGAAACAAGCGGAGTGGCTGAAGGCAAAGGGATATCCGATTGAAATTATTTCCGAACAGCAATTTTTTTCACTCTTAAATAGTTAAGAATTAAAAGAATAGTAGTGAATTGAACGCCCCAGGAATAGCCTATCCCTGGGGCGTTTATTATGAATGGAAAAAAGTTCTTGTGTTTATTTCATTTAAGTAATATACTACATTACATCACTAATGCACTCATTTGGGAAGAAGGGAAGAATTTGATCCTTAACACCGGTGGAAATAAACCTATTTACATTCAGATAGCAGATTGGATTGAAAGCGAAATTTTAAATGGAAACTTGAAAGAGGATGAGAAGGTTTATTCACAATATAAACTGGCAGATATGTTCAACATCAATCCGGCCACAGCGGCCAAAGGTTTAACGAGGCTTGCTGAAGAAGGGGTGCTGTATGACAAACGAGGTCTGGGTAAATTTGTAGCAGGTCAAGCCAAGTCGGTTATCACTGATAAACGGAAAAACCAGACTCTGAAGCAGCTTATGGAAGAAATTATTCTGGAGGGTGACCGTTTACACCTCTCCGAAGAGGAATTAATTGATTTATTGAAAGAAGTGAAACGGAAGGGGGAGCCCCATGGAAATAGTTAAGTGCAAGGATCTATCGAAAAATTATCAGCAATACAAGGTATTAAATAAAGTATCTTTTACCATCACAGAAAATAAAATTGTGGGCTTGATCGGAAGAAACGGAGCCGGAAAAACAACCCTTATGAAATTAATTGCAGGTTTAACCCAATCGACATCTGGTCACATTGAAGTTTTTTCCGAACATCCTTTTAACAGCTTACGAGTGTCAGCCAATTCTATTTATATAGATGATCGAATAGATTTTCCTGGGAGCTTAACCTTATCTGAAATTCTTAAGGAAGCGAAACGGTTTTATGCCAACTGGGATCATGAGCTTGCGCTTCGCTTGTTTGATTACTTTGGCTTTGAAAACAGTCAGTATCATCAGAGCTTATCTAAGGGGAAAGAAAGTGTGTTCAATGCCATTATTGGAATAGCGTCTCGTTGTGCGCTCACGATTTTCGATGAACCGGCGACAGGGTTGGATGCAGCTGCCCGAAAGGATTTTTATCGTGCGTTATTAAAAGACTATTTAGCCTTCCCCCGCACCATTATTATTTCCAACCATTATTTTGAAGAGATGGAAGACCTCCTTGAGGAAGTAATTCTTCTGCATAAAGGCGAACTTTATCTGCATCAATCTGTGGAAGAGTTAAAAGAAAGCGTGGTCCGCCTGCAAGGCAGCAGAAATGTGATGAATGCCTGGCTTGCAGGAAAGCGGGTATTAGATGAGCGTCAAGTTTCTGAGGACATTTATGCAGTCGTAGAAAATTCTTTCTCAAAAGAAGAAATTATTAATATGAAGCGGGAAGGAATTCAGGTAAGTCCTATGTCTGCAAGCGATATTCTTCTCTACTTAACAAAGGATGAAAAAGGAGGGATCGATGATGCACTTAACGGAAACGCGCCTAAGTGAAATTATAATAAAACAATATAAATTTAAGTGGAATTCTTATAAAAGTGTGTTTAGCTCCCTCGTGATAATTCAGCTCGTTGCGGTATTGTTCTCCTTAAGTGGAATAGGTGGAGGAGGAATGAGCAGCGGAGGAATAAATGGAGAAGGAATGAAGCTGGAATATAAGTATTATTCAGCGGATATGGTCATCATTTTTACATTTTTATGGGGGTTGTTGTATGCCCTGCTGTTAACTACTAAAGCTTACCGGCAGGATGATTTCGTTTTTGTGACGAATCGTTTCAGCAGCGTGATGTCGTCCATCGCTTTTATCGTCACTGCAAGTGTCATAGGAGGTATAACGGCGATTGGATCGGGTTACTTGCTGAGAGTGGTGGTATATTTTATATGGAGAGATCATCAAGTGATTGGAAATGGCATCATTCACCAGCCGCTCTTCTTCTTAATGGGGATTGCAGCTACGATCTTATTTGTCCTTCTTTTTAGTGCTCTCGGTTACTTAGCCGGGGTGATTATTCAGGTTCACCGAATATTTGTGATTGTTCTTCCTGCGTTATTTATCGGGTTCTTAATTCTCCAAGGGGAAAAATTTGATAAGGTGCTAAATCAGTTTTATTTTGAGGAATCCTCTTTTTTGCTATTTTTCAGTAAAATGATTGTCACGATAGCTGTCCTGTTTTACTGTGCATTCCTCATTGCTAACCGTTTGGAGGTGAAAAGATGACTTTGGTTGTAGTCGTAGTTGTGGCCATAGTATTTCTTGCATCCGTGAGTCTTAAAGATAAAACTTGGCCGAGAAAAAGATTTAAATATAGAGGGAGCACCTTGTTGTTAAGCGGATATGCTGCGGTTTTACTGCTTGCTGTTCTGATTTCATTTATGCTTCCTGATATGGAAGATACAAAGGCTGAAGGATTGAATGATCATGAAGTGCAGACACAAAGCGTGAAGATGGAGCAACTGTTAAGAGCCGGAAAAATCACTGAAGTTCCGGAAGAATACCTGAAAAAACAGTGGGTTTTCCGCTATAAAGAGAAACAAGTTACTCTTCACGACCCCTCTGATTATGGAACGATGACGGTGTATGTAAGCAAGAATGCTGAAAATAAGAAAGTTAGAGTTTCTTATTTTCAAAGTCCTTCAAGTATTGCAGGGCAGAACATTAGTGATGTTCCAATACCTAAGGTGGACTTAGCAGGGAAGATTCTCGATGTTCATTACCCTGAATCGATAAACCAGCAATATTCTTTGTTCCAACAAGAGTTTCCGTTCAAGCAGTTCAATGGAAACGATCAATCTTCTTTTAGCACAAGTTCATCTTTCGGTTTGTCCATTCTATATGTAGAGGTTCCGGAAGATGTAAAGGTAGACACCAATTCTTCTTCGGTAAATATCATCAATTAAGGAGCGGCAGCCGTTTAATCAACGGCTGCTTTTTTACATGCAGGTTTATGCGGTTTGAAGGAGCGCAGTCCTTCGCGCTCATGAGAGGCAACGATGAGACGACATCCACTCCTCTCTTATGGCGCACGTACTTCAAAGGTGCCATCACTTTGGCTCTAATCCCTTTCAAACTAAAGCAGGAAGCACACTTCTAGGCAGATATACATATGATTTTGGATAAAGAGGTGGTGAAGGATGAGGCACAACGCTGTAAACAAGGTACACGATCCTGTTGCAGTTGAACAAGAAGAATGGAAGAAAAGACAATTAAAAAATCGCTTTAAACAATTACTTACCATATCTTCGCCGATATTTATATTACTAGTGTGGGAGTTTTTATCCCGTACAGGTCTGGTAGATGCTCGTTTCTTCCCTCCGCCGAGTGAAATTGTCGGCACGTTTCTTACAATGGGTGCAAGCGGCGATTTATTCAGTCATATTGAGATTTCACTATTTAGGATTTTCGCTGGATTTTTGTTAGGGGTTATACCTGCTATCATTCTCGGTCTGCTGATGGGGCTGTATTCCCCGCTTCGGCATTTCTTTTCACCGTTAATCATGGCGTTGATGCCCATACCGACGCTCGCTTTATTGCCGATTATTTTGATTATATTTGGCGTTGGGGAAGTTTCTAAGATTGTGACGATTGCAGGCAGCGTGTTTTTCCCTGTGATCATTAATACGGTAGCTGGGGTTATCAACATCGACCGGATTTACTTGGATGTGGCAAAGAAATTATGGGGCAAATCGCAGAGATTTCTTTTTTAAAATAGCGCTGCCGGGGGCACTTCCTGTCATGATTGAAGGAATTCAAATGGGGCAGGCGATCGCCTTATTAACCATCGTAGCCGCTGAAATGATGGGCGCTATTTCTGGAATTGGGTACTTAATCTGGACGTCATATAGTGCCTTCCTATTAAAAGAAATGTATGTCGGACTGGTGCTGATTTCTTTCTTTGGCTATCTTTTTTCCTTGATCTTAAGAGGGTTTGAGAAGAAACTGCTGCCATGGAGATAGAGGAGGGATGGGGCATGCACGACAATACCAAAATATCTCTGCAGAATTTAACGAAGGTTTTCTATAAGAAGGGCAGCAGTGTGACTGCCTTGAAGGAGATCAACATAGACGTCAAAGATGGGGAATTTGTTTGTATCGTAGGACCAAGCGGGTGTGGTAAAACAACGCTGCTTCGGATTCTTGCGGGGCTTGAGACGACGAGTGTCGGGAATTTCACGATTGCTCAAGGTAAGGAGAACCGGCCGCTCCAATCGATGGTTTTTCAAGAGCGCGGCGTCATACCCTGGTTAACAGTCGAAGAAAATGTAGCATTTGGACTTAAAATGAGACACCTGCCTAAAAAAGTGGTGCAAGAAAGAACTCGGTACTACTTGGAGAAGGTAGGATTGGATAAATTCGCAAAGCTTTATCCAAAAGAACTCTCAGGGGGCATGAAGCAAAGAGTGAGTATTGCCCGGGCTTTTGCTAATGATCCTGAAATTTTATTAATGGATGAACCGTTTGCCGCACTTGATGAACAGAATAAATTTATATTACAGGAAGAGTTGTTAAGCATTTGGGCTGAAACCAAGAAGACGGTGCTGTTTATTACCCATAGCATTGATGAAGCGCTGCTTCTAAGTGACCGGATATTGTTAATGAGTGCTCAGCCTGGCAGAATTATCGATGAGAAGACGATTGATCTGCCAAGACCGAGGACGATGGAGCAGGTGCGGGCAGACCAAGGGATGTCGCAGCATTTTGTGGAAATATGGAACCATCTTCAAGCAGAGGTTCAAGGGTCTAGAATTTAGGCAGGAGGAGAAATGATGGTGAGAAACTGGAAGCTTTTATTAATCATTCCTATGTTGATGTTCGCCATGTTGATCAGCGGTTGTGGGAAGGATCAATCAAAAGATAAGAATGCGATGAATGAAGAAATTCAAGTAAGTAAGGATAATCCTTCTGGAGATTTAGCTCCATTGAAGAAGAAAGCTACCGTAGTGATCGCGGAAGACGGGGCAGCATCAGGAGCGGGATTCTATATTGCAAAAGAGAAAGGCTACTTTGACGACTATAATATTGATGTGAAATTTACTCAGTTTGCCAACAGTGATGATATGCTCCCGGCCCTTGCCTCTGGTGAAGTAGACATTGCCGGCGGAATTTCCACAGCTTCGTTTTTCAACGCTATTGCCCAGGGAATAGATGTGAAAATCATTGCGGACAAAGGCCATTATATCAAAGGTAAATCTTATTTCTCCTTCGTGATTAGAAAAGATTTAGAAGATAAGATCACAGATTATTCTGATTTAAAAGGCAAGCGAATTGCCGTTTCCTCCCGAAATGCCGTAGATGATTACATTTTCCATCAGATGCTTGATTACGCAGGACTGACTGAGGATGACGTGCAATTTGTACTCATGTCAGACTTCGGGAACATGCTGGCTTCGATGGCTAATGGTTCGATTGATGCAGCTCTGCAAATTGAGCCGTTGATTACTCAAGGTACAGAACAAGGCATTCATACGCGCTTAGGTGATGCCTCTGATTTTGCCCCAGATGCACAAATTGCCATGGTGCTCGGTTCCCCAGAATTTGTTAAGGATGAACAGGATGTATCTCTGCGATTTATGGCTGCCTATTTAAAAGGAGTACGGGATTACAATGATGCCTTTATTAAAAATGAAGGAAAAGATGAAGTCATTAAGATCATGACGAAGTACACCGCACTGAAAGATCCTAAACTTTGGGAAAAGGTTTCTGTAACCGGGCTTGATCCAGATGGAAAAATGTTTATTGATGATATTAAAAGCCAATATGACATGTATAAAGAAAATGGCGCAACAAGAGGAACGTTTGATTTCAATAAAGCCGTTGATACGTCGATTACTGATAAAGCGGTGGAGGTTATAGGAAAATATAAAGAGTAAAGAGAAGAAAGCCGCTGTCGCAGAGAGACAGCGGCTTTTTTTAGGAGTTATGGCTGGTTTTGGTTTAGGATTTGCTGTTAATCCAATAATTGAACCTTAACATCTGCTCAACTAGGCATACTGCTTAAGAAGCTGATACATTTTCTTACCTTCATCATTGAGAACACTGCCATTGCCGCGGCAGGAATAGCATTCTTTCTCGTAACTCGTTTCCTCTACGGCCAGTTTCCATGCTTGAGCCCCGTTTGCGTGATTTACCCGCTGATAATGATCTACAAGCATGTTGGCTTTGCTATCATCATATTCTTCATATTTTCCACTGCCGTGACAGAGAGGACAGACATTATAGAGCGTACTTAAATTTTGATTTTCCAATACGTACACATCCTTCATTTTTTATAATAATAAATTAAGATTGATTTTACGGAATATTCGCACTAATTACAAGAGGAAAACATCCAATTTGTTAATATAAAAAAGAAAAAAAGTAATCAGGTATGTTTGTATTAGGTGTACCTTCCCTATCAATCTATGCATGATAAAACTTTTCAGACCCGGCAAATTCAGAGATTATTCTTAGGGGGAGTGGCTGCCATGATTAAGGTCGTGGATATACAAGATAAGCATTTAGAAGAGATTCACAGCTGGGAATTGGATGAAGAACTTCAGGTTAAAACAGGCATTTCCCAGCCCAGGACGAAGGAACAATTTATGGATTCCTATGCTGCTTATTTCCGTGGTGAAAAGCCAAATCTCTATTTGAAGGCAATAGAAACCGATGGAATCTTGGCAGGTAAAGTGGAGCTGTTTTTATCCGATGAGAACTTCATTGGAATTGTGGTAGCCAATAAGAGGCGGAGGGGCATTGGAACCGAGGCGTTACGAATATTTTTACTGGAGATCAAGCAGCTTAAACGAGTGGAAAGTGTAAAGGCGGAAGTGTATGAAGATAATTGGGCAAGTCTGCAATTTTTTATGAAAAATGGCTTTCGCTTATCTCGAGAGACTTCCTGGGAAATTTTTAGAGGGAGACAAAGAAGGCTGGTCACTCTATCCAAAGAGATATGAATCCACTTCGTGTAACTCCTATTTATGTGTTAATTGGATATGAAATGGGTATGAACACAATAAATGGAAAATACAGGAGGTTAATCATGACACAGTTAAAAGCACTATTTTTAAACGCGTCGTTGAAATCATCCGAGGAACCGTCTAATACAGCTGCTTTAGCTAAAGCGGTTAGTGACATATATGACCAGGAAGATGTGAGCAGCGAGTTTGTCAGATTAGCAGATTATCATATCCCCTTTGGTGTGAGTGAAGATATGGGGGATGGAGACGAATGGCCGCAGATTTTTGAAAAAGTGAAAGATGCCGATATCGTTATTCTGGCGACTCCTATTTGGCTGGGAGAAAAAAGCAGTCTGGCCAAGGTTGCGATTGAAAGACTTGATGGAAGCAGCAGTGTAACCAATGAAAAAGGACAATCGATATTCTACAACAAAGTTGCAGGCGTAGTGGTAACAGGAAATGAAGATGGCGGTAAGAAAGCAGCTTCGTCTATTTTATATGCGTTATCTCACCTTGGGTTTATTATCCCGCCTAATGCGGATACCTATTGGGTGGGAGAAGCTGGACCAGGTCCATCATTTGTGGAAGCGGAAGGACTCAAGAATGAGTTTACTAAAAAGCATGTAGAGATGCTTGCATATAATACCATGCATTTAGCTCGAACATTTAAAAGTAATCCAATTCCGGCAGTGGGCAACACAATGGAATGAGAGGTGCAGAGCTGAGGCTTCCTAGAGGGAGCCTCTTTTTTTGAGGCAGTGGCAGCTCATGGGTCCCGCTGATAGGTAGTAGAGGAGAACCTTAAATGGGAGAGTGAACCAATGTTATACTTTTATCGAGGAGGATGGTCATGAATAACGATAAACCGATTGTTAAAGGAGTAAAGGTGGATCCTATGACAAGGTGCACCCACTACCATACAGAAGTAGATGTTATTGCTATTAAGTTCTACTGCTGTCAGGAATACTATGCCTGCTATTATTGCCATGAGGAACTGGAAGACCATTCTCCCGAAAAGTGGCCGAAAGATCAATGGGAGCAGAAAGCGATTCTCTGCGGCAGCTGTGGAGAAGAACTTGCCATTCATACATATATGTCCGCTTCAGAATGTCCTCATTGTTCCCATCCATTTAATGAAAGGTGCAGCCACCATTTTCCTCTCTATTTTGATATGAAAAATAAATAAACGGTACTCTGCTGATGGAGAGCCCAATTACTTGTATAATGCTGAAAGGGAGGCGTTTTTAAATTGATGGCCTATGCATTTGAGTCCGTAAATTTTTTCAAATTAGGTTTGGTCCTTTTCGTTTACTTGGGCGGGTTCTGGTTTTTCCACCGAACTTTAAGTAATAAACTTGGGGTGGAAAAGAAGAAGAGAGGATTTGCAAACCAATTTGTTAATAAAAGTCACATGGAGTACCATGTCTTCATAACGATTGTTTACGTCCTGTTTGTTCTATTTTTTGGAGCGGCATATCCGGGGAAAGCGTTTGTCGTAAAGTATGCTATTCTCCTGTACGGGGCCGTCATACTAATTCTCCAGGCGATCATGGAGTGGAAACATGACAGTAACCGCCGTGCTTATCTTCTTCCACTTAGTACCTTTGGTTATCTGTTCGGCGGATTTCTCATCATTCAGCTAATCATTTACTAAGCACATCCACAGCCCACTCCAAAGAGTATGTGAGCTGTGGAAGGTTATGATTTCATTCGCTCACTATCAGCAAATTCATTTCTTCGAGAATCGTTTCCCAAGCAGTATCTGATGTATCAATTAATTTGAAGTGTTCAGCTTCCGGCAGCTCCACAAACTTCACGAAGTCCCCCGCGTTTTCTGCCGTTCTGTGATAATGATCACTTATTCCAATCGGTACATTAATATCCAATGAACCATGAATTAAAACCTGCGGAACACCTAAAGGAAGAAGCTCTATGGGCGAGGCTTGCTTATACCTGGCAGGCTGTTCTTCAGGAATCCCAAGCAGAAGTTCGGAAACCGGATTATTCGCTTCTTGTCCCAACGTTTGATCTCTGAAGTTATGAACCTCATACATTAGTTGTAAATCATTGACTCCCGCTAAACTGACCGCTCCTGAAATAGGAAGAGGCTTATCCGTGCAGGTAAGTTCACTGTCTGCTGGCAGGCGGTGACGGCCAGCAAGCCACAAAGCGAGTTGTCCGCCGGCTGAATGTCCGATCGTCACCACTTTTTCTACTTGAAGGGGATGCGTTTCTGCCAGAATAAATAGATGATCAGCTGCTTTTGCTACATCTAAAAGGGTTCCAGGCCAAGCGCCGTCCGCTTGACCTACTCTCCTGTATTCTATGTTCCATGTGGCAAACCCCGCATCCGTTAAGGAATGCGCCAGCCTTTTCAGTGCTTTCCAGAGTAAAAGGTTCTCTCCAGAATCCTCCGTGAATCACGATGGCAACTGGGTGCGGTCCATTTCCAGCGGGCAGGCGCAATTCACCAAATTGATTTTCGTTTTCTCCATAATAAATTTTTTCCATATGTACTCCTCCGTTCTTAAATGTTCTTTCAGAAAATCGCGGACAATCCAGAGTTCGGTTTTTCAACCTAATTATCTCATACTATAGAGGAATGATTTAACTAGAAGTCGAAAGGAGAGGGGTGAATTTTTTTCCATTTACCAAGCGGCTCATTGAAAAATAAAAAGGCCCTTCCCCGACGGAATATCGGAGAAAGACCGTTTGACTCATTATTAGATTCAGGCACGAACATAAGTTATTTATTTAATCTGAAATGCGCATTTAACTGACCTCGGAGCATATGTTCAATCACTCTTTCCTTATTTTCATGAAGCATATCTTCTTTGATTTCATAGGTCTGCACCCCTTCTTCCCGCTTATCGGCGATCTTCATCAGCAATTCCACATCCGCAAAGGAGTACTTTCTTGTTCCGCGTTTGGTCCGTTCAGGGAAAATCAACTCCCGTTCCTCATAGTAACGGATTTGACGTAAGGTCAGCCCGGTTAATTCATTCACCGTTCCAATCGATATGACTTTCTTATCTTTATATGAAGACATAATTTCTCCTCCTTGAGTATCTTGTCTACTCAAAATTCAAGTGAAAAATGACTTGTAATAACGATGTCAGGAAATATGACATGAATTATCTCAGCTGTAGCGATCCATACGCTTAACGAGTGCCTCCAGTTCTGTTAAGGTTAGTGACTGAATCGAACCGTCCGTATCTTTAATGACTCCGCCATCCACTAATCTTTTAATATAGTACTGCTTCATTTTCTCAACGGCATTTCGTAAGTAATTGATTTTCACACTCTTCACCTCTGTTTTAGTATTGAGAACGGTTAATTAAACGACTGACTCTTCTTTAATGGACATGGATATTCAAGTGCCCCTCGATGAAATTGGTTCGTTCCTTTCTGTATTGTTTGTTATATAAAGGTTAAAGGAATTTGTTAGGTATGTCACTTATTATGTAAGGAAATCTAACATAAAATATTTTTTGTTTCATTTATAGTGAGAGTTAATCTAACAATGGGAAAGGTTTGTTCGGAAATCTTACCCTTAAGTTATTTAAATTTATGAAGTGATGGTAAAAGGTGAATAAAATAGGGTAACTACATAAAGTGGTTGATCAATAGAAGGAGAAAGGAGAATGAAAATGTGGGCGAAACATCCATTTTTTAAATATATTACGGGCGCAATTCTGGTCTTGTTATTTGCCTATTTATTTGCAAAACTCGATTTATTTACACCGTTGAAAACCATTATTAGTACGCTATTTTACCCGATATTAATTGCGGGATTTCTTTTTTACATTCTTCGTCCGATTGTCAGGTGGCTGGCAGGAAGACTTTACCTGCCTGTTTCATTGGCGATTTTAGTGGTGTTTGGAGCGATAGGAGGATTAGGTTATGCTGCTTTCCGCTTGCTGTCTGGAACCATCAAGGAGCAGGTGAATAATATTTCCAAACTTCCTCAGCAGCTTAAAGAAACAGCTCAGAAAACAAAGGAGAATATTGAGCAAAATGATATGGGGATGATCTCCACTCACTCGCTTACGAATAAGATCACTCATTATTTTGGTGGCATTACGCAAACGATTGGTGATCATTTAACGCAAATTGTCAGTGCCTTAACAGGAATGACGACCGTACTGGTGATTGTACCTTTTGTCCTTTTTTATTTTCTTAAGGATGGGGATCGTTTAGTTCCGTTTCTATTGAGAGCCATCCCTGAAAAACATGTAGAAGAAGGGAAGAGTTTACTGAGAAAAATCGACCAGACGCTGGCGGCTTATACGATTGGCCAAGTTACAGTAGCAATCGTAGATGGTATTCTTATGTATATTGGTTATCTTATTATTGGATTGGATTACGGTTTGATCCTTGCGATATTTGTTACATTAACCGCTGTGGTACCGTTCTTCGGTCCTATTATTGGGATTATTCCCGCTATTGTGGTGGCGCTGATGCAGGATCCGATGATGGCGATTTATGTTCTTGGAGTTATGGTGATTGTTCAGCAGCTGGAAGGGAATCTAGTCGCTCCAGTCGTACTTGGCAGCAAACTTAATCTGCATCCTTTGACAATTATCTTCTTATTAATTGTTGCCGCTGCCCTGAAAGGGTTCGTAGGAATGTTAATTGCCATTCCTTTATATTCTGTCATTAAAGTACTAGTGAAGTATCTATACCACTTTTTCAAACTCCGGTCTTCGACTGAATAGTAAAAGAGCTCCTGCTGGATGAACAGGAGCTCTTTTTATTATTTAACTAATTTCATGTTAATTTCATGATCTTTGATTTCTGCTTTAGGCAAGAGGATTTTTTCAAAATCAAAGGCGTTTCTTTCAATGTCGGCCATTACTTTATTTGGGAAATCTGGGTTAGCAAGAGCACTTGTTGCGAGAGAAACATAGTCTGCTTCGTTTTCACGAATTGTCTTCTCCGCTTTTTCAAGATCTCCAAGCTTTCCATTGGCAATTACCGGTAAACCGCCAAATTCTTTTGCCGCTGCAGCTAAAGTTCGGGTCCCGGTTCCGAAAGATGAAGCTGCCCCATCTCCATCGGTGACGTGAATATAATCTAAAGAAGTTTTCCCCAGTGTAGAGAAGATGTATTTGGCATCTTTTTCTCCACCGGCCCATTTATGGTCTGCATCGGCAACTTTTCCCTGGGATATACGGATGCCTACCATATATTGTTCCCCAACTGCAGTGCGAACTTCCTCAATAACTTCTAGAAGCAGACGAATTCTATTTTCTAGAGATCCTCCGTAGTCATCAGTACGCTGGTTTAAATAATCGGTTAGAAATTGATCAAGCAGATAACCGTTGGCTCCGTGAAGCTCGATCCCATCAAACCCTGCTTCCTTTGCATGAAGAGCACTTTGTACAAAGGCTTTCTTTGCCTTCTCGATGTCTTGCTTACTCATTTCCATTGGCTTTTGAAAGGGGCCGGACCCGCCGTAAAAGCCTAACTGTTCACCTTTTGGTGCAATGGCTGATGGAGCGATCGTTTCACTCACATAAGCATTTCCCTGGCTTTGCCCGCCTGCATGCATGAGTTGTGCGATAAACGTGGTGCCGTGTTTCTTTACAGCATCTACGACGGGTTTCCAGGATTCTGTTTGTGCTGCATTGGCAAGGCCGGGCTGGTTTTCATACCCTTGACTGTACGTTTCATCAAGGTATATCCCTTCAGAAATTACAGCAGAGAACCCGCCGATTGCAAAACGTTCATAATAATGCTTCATCGTTTCGTTAGCGTGGCCGTTGTTTTCGGCGCTGATTCGGGTCATTGGCGCGACAACGAATCGATTGTTTAACGTTTCATTTTTAAGTTGAGTGGCTGAAAATAAAGAACGATCCTTCATATGAGCACATCCTTTCTTTAGGCTTTCATGACCCATAGTAAAGACTTCCAAGGATCAAATACAAGAAATCCGCTTGTCTTTACACGAAGGTTATTCTACACTTAGTGTTTGTGTAGTATTTCGGGGAAACCTTTAATGAAACTGCTAACCGGCTGAAGTAGGGGCCACCGATTAGAAGGGGAATTAAAGGAGAGGATAAAGACAGCTCTATCCATCGATAAAACATTTTACTTTTGATTTCCAGCTTAATCTTTTAATATGGATGGTGTGATTTTAAATCAATGCCGTGATAAAACATTAAATGATCAAAAGTATATAAGAAAGTGGAGGAAAAGCAATTGGAATCTATGACGTTTGTATTATTTGGAGCAACGGGTGATTTAGCCAAGCGAAAAATTTATCCGGCTCTATTTAATTTATACATGGATAAGATGATGCCCGAAGCCATTTCGATTATAGGATTAGGAAGAAGAGAATGGAGTCATGAAACTCTTCAATCTCACGTGAAAGAAGCGGTGCATACATACTCTGACCACGAGGCGGACAGTGAGAGTATGGAAAGCTTTCTTCAGTATTTCCGCTATTGCTCATTAAACGTGACGGATCCTGAGGATTATTTTAAACTTGAAGAATTAATGCTTCAGAGAGAAGAAGAGCTTAACATCGTCCAAAACCGTTTATTTTACTTATCTGTCGCTCCTAAATTCTTTGAAGTGATTGCCGCAAACATTAAGGAAAGCGGACTGAGTCAGACAAACGGCTGGAAACGATTAATTATAGAAAAGCCATTTGGAAATGATTTAGAGACGGCACGAGAATTAAATAGAAATCTTAGTGAGGCATTTAATGAAGAAGAAATATTCAGGATTGATCATTATCTTGGGAAGCCGATGATTCAGAATTTAGAAACCCTTGAATTTGCCAATCCTGTGCTTCAGTCGCTATGGAATAATCAATATATTTCTAATGTGCAGATTACAGCGAGTGAAACAGTTGGTGTCGAGAAGCGTGCGGGATACTATGATCAGTCAGGGGCCGTTCGTGACATGCTCCAAAATCATATGCTGCAAATGCTAATGATGACAGCCATGCATGTTCCTCAGAAGATCAGCCCGGAACAAATCCGTGAAGTTAAGAAAAATGTCATGGAAGCTTTAGAACCTTTACAAGAAGATACCCTGGAAGAACAAGTAGTGCGCGGTCAGTATACCCGTGGCGAAATTGATGGAGGGGAAGTAAACGCCTATACAGAAGAGACTGGCGTCAGCGCTTCTTCACAAAATGACACCTTTGTGGCTGCGAAATTAAATATTAACAATAGCTTCTGGCATGGGGTGCCCTTTTATTTAAGAACAGGAAAACGGCTTGCTCAGAAATCAACGCGTATTGTTATTGAGTTTAAGAATCCATTGAAGGATCTATACAATCAGGAGGAAGAACAAACTTCCCCTAATTTGCTTACCATTGAAATCAATCCCAATGAGAGTATCACTTTGCAGATTAACAGTAAGAGTCTGCTCAGAGACGGGAAGATTGAACCGGTAAATATTAACTTCTCAGCTAATGACAAGCATTTACCGCAAGCGTATGAGCTGTTAATATATGATGCGATGCTTGGGGATCCGACTTTCTTTGCTCACTGGGATGAAGTAGAATTATCCTGGAAATGGGTTCAACCCATTTTAGACGCATTCAAACAGAATACTGTACCACTTCATTTGTATGAAGCAGGTACGATGGGACCAGATGCAGCAGAGCGGTTAGTAGAGAATGACGGCTTTAAGTGGTGGTAAACACCTTCCCTGATAAAATGAAATTTTCGAGAATAAAGGAGAAACAAACATGAAAATAGGCATGATTGGTTTAGGAAATATGGGATTTAACTTAGCTCAGAACTTAATGAATAATGGAAATGAAGTAGTTGCCTTTGATGTAAACCCTCAGTCAGTAGAAAGGTTAGCAGAATACGGTGCGGCAGGAGTTTCCAGTTTAGAAGAACTAGTCAACTCTTTAGAATCACCAAGAGTTGTCTGGATGATGGTTCCGCACACCGTGGTCGATTCGATCATCGACGAGCTTATTCCTCTATTAAATAAAGGGGATGTATTGATTGATGGTGGAAACACCTTTTATGAGAAAACGGTGGAAAGAAGCAAGCATTTGGAGACAAAAGGGATACATTTCATAGGAGCAGGTGTTTCCGGGGGAGAGGAAGGTGCGTTGAAAGGACCTTCTCTAATGCCGGGCGGCCAGGAAGAAGCTTATGAAATTGTAAAACCTATCTTTGAATCCATTGCTGCTCAAGCAGATGGAGTTCCGTGTACGACCTATATCGGCTCTGATGGAGCGGGTCATTATGTGAAAATGGTTCATAATGGCATTGAATATGGCGACATGCAATTGATTTCAGAGGCGTACTATATTTTGAAAAATATTGTTGGACTCTCTGCACAAGAGCTTCATGAAGTTTTCTCTGAATGGAACAAAGGTGAACTGGATAGCTACTTAATTGAAATTACCGCAGATATTTTCACCAAAGTTGATGAGGAAACGGGGAAACCTCTCGTTGATGTTATTCTTGATACGGCTGGACAAAAAGGAACGGGAAAATGGACAAGCGTGAATGCGCTTGAATTAGGCGTTCCTCTACCTATTATTACGGAATCCGTATTTGCACGTTTCATTTCTGCTATGAAAGAAGAACGAGTGAAAGCTTCTTCCATTCTGAGCGGACCTGAGATTCCAGAGTTTTCTGGTGATAAACAAGAAGTAATTGAAGCCGTCAGACAAGCGCTATATTTAAGTAAAATTTGTTCCTACGCTCAAGGATTTGCACAAATGCGTGCGGCTTCCGTTGAAAAAGACTGGAATCTGGACTACGGTAATATTGCTATGATCTTCAGAGGCGGCTGTATCATTCGTGCTCAATTCTTGCAAAAGATTAAAGAAGCTTATGATCGTGAAGAAGATATTAGCAATTTACTGCTGGATCCATATTTTAAAGGTGTAACGGAATCGTATCAATCTTCCTTGCGTGATGTTGTTTCATTAGCCATTCAGCGTGGAGTTCCAGTGCCGGCGCTGTCTGGAGCATTAGCTTACTTTGACAGCTATCGCTCTGAGCGTCTTCCTGCGAACCTGTTGCAGGCTCAACGTGACTATTTTGGCGGTCATACGTATCAGCGTATTGATAAAGAGGGTACGTTTCACACGGAATGGCTGAAAAAATAAAGGATGAAATTGGATCTAAATAAAACAAGGAATGCGCTCCTCGAAAGAGTCATTCCTTGTAGTACACCCTGAAGTCTAAAAAGGCTTCAGGGTGTTTTTTTTATTTAATTTTTAGTATGGGGTGTATGGGGAGCTAACTTATTTTATTGATATTTTTTGCTTTCTCCGCAGCTTCCGCCACTTCATCGACCGTTTTTCCGAAGCCAGCTTCCATTACAGCGCTGTAAGCTCCTTCTATGAAAGGGGCGTTAGCGATTCTTACTTTCGTGTCTTCTTCCAGCATATCTATGGCCATTTCAGCATTCATGACCGAACTTCCGAAATCGACTAGAATTAAGACCCCTTCGCCTTGATCCACTTCTTCTACACCTTGCTGGATCTTTATGGCACTTGTTCCCATTTCCCCATCTTCTGTTCCGCCAGCATCACAGACCTGAACGTCGGAGTGTGCTTCATTTAACATCTTTTTTAACCCTTTAGTAATGTCAGGGCTGTGAGAGACAATAACTAAACCGACTAGAGGCATTATTCTTCACCTTCCTTCAAAACCGTAGCAAGGGCTGCTATGAGGTAGTAGGCTGACTGTGCGCCTGCATCCTGTTTTCCGACGGATTTATCTTTATAATAAGCTGCTCGTCCTTTTTTCGCTTCAAATTCGATTACTTTATTTAAAGCATCTGCCGCTTTTTGTTCGAGCTCATCAGGGTCCAACGTGTCCTTTTGATCTTCCATAAACTCTGTGACAGGTTCTAATACATCGACCATCGTTTTTTCGCCTTGCTCCGTTTTCCCTCTTTTTTTAAGGTTGTCCACGGCTGTTCTGAAAGCTTTGCTAAGTTCTAGAACATCTGCACGATCTTGATTGCCTAAACTCGTTCCCGCTTTCATGAAAAAGGTTCCGTAGAGAGGTCCGGATGCTCCGCCGATTTTCGATAATAAAGAAGTTCCGGCTCCTTTTAAGACTTTTCCGGCATCTGTGGTGTCTTGATCGAGTTGGTCGACAGCGGCATTAAAGCCGCGCTCCATATTAAGGCCGTGATCGCCATCCCCAAGTGTCTGATCTAATTGGGATAACTGATCCTTATTTTCTTGGATTTGTTTAGCTGATAGTTGAATCCACTTTCTGGCAGAGTCTGCTGTGAACATTGTTATGCCTCCTCTTTCTGAATGTTTAGAGCTAAAGTGTTGCAGGGCTGCTTGAGCAGTGATTTAATTGCCTCATTATGTTTTAATACCGTTAATGAGGCACCGGTCATTTCAAGGGCAGTCATGAAATTACCAACGTGTGTATCTGAAATGACCGCCCCTTTTTCTCTAATTAAATCGTGAATGTGATTGGAGAGTATATACAGCTCCATGAGCGGAGTTGCCCCTAACCCATTTACCATGACGGTGACCTCGTCTCCATTCTTAAGGTTAAGTTCTGGCAGCACTTGATCGACGAGACGTTCAGCTATGTCATCTGCGGATGAAACTTCGGTCGTTTCCATGCCTGGTTCACCATGAATTCCGATTCCTAATTCCATCTCGTTTTCTCCAATTTCAAATCCTGGATTCCCTGAACCAGGAACTTCTGCAGGGTATAGCGCTATTCCGATGGATTTAATATTTTGAATGACCGATTCTGCGGCATTTTTTACTTCATTTAAAGAGGATCCTTGTGCTGCGGCTGCCCCTGCTGCTTTATGGACAAATAATGTACCGGCAACGCCGCGGCGTCCTGTTGTGTGAGTACTATCTTCAACTGCCACATCGTCATTAACTACCACCTGCGCCACTTCAATTCCTTCATCTTCGGCCATTTCGGCGGCCATTTCGAAATTCATAACATCTCCTGTGTAATTCTTAATAACAAGCAGGACACCTTTGCCTTGGTCCACAGCTTTGATCGCTGCTAATACCTGGTCTGGGGTAGGGGAGGTGAATACCTCTCCACTGACTGCAGCATCGAGCATTCCGTCACCAATATAACCCGCATGAGCAGGTTCATGGCCGCTTCCTCCGCCGCTGACTACTCCCACTTTATCCGGAGTCAGTTCTTTCTTAACGAGAACAGTGGTATTTTCTAATCGTTTCAATCGTTCAGGATGGGCTTTCACCATACCATCGAGCATTTGAGTAACTACATCATTTGGTTCATTGATCATTTTCTTCATCATCATGCCTCCTTAAGATAGTTGACTATACCCGCTTCGAAGCAACCTTAAAAGAAGAGGGCAAAATCGCTGGAAATAGTTCTCTAACATAAACCTTACTTTAGCGGAGAAACTAAGAAGGCTTCAGACAATATAGATAGGAGAGTGAACCAGAATGCAGAAGAAAAATGTACAATGGTTACCCATGATCGCATCTGTAGGAATTGGAGCCGCAGCTTATAGCATGATGACAGGCCAATCGGGCCAGCTGCAAAACATGGTGCCGGGAGTAGCGAAAATGCTGAACGGCAGCCAGCAAAATGGTTTTCAATCAAACCAGCAATAAACATACAGGCTGGACAATTATCAAAAACCCCGAACCAATTTAGTTCGGGGTTTTCTAAACTTGTTGGCGTTTTAAGTTGTAGATTTAAGCTGATTTCGTGCTTTCTTCATCTTTTTTAAGTTGAAGTTCTGCTCTTTCTTGGCGTAATGATTTATACAGCGAGTACACCATGAGAAGCATAATAAAGGAGAACGGTAATGCCGCAACAATCAAGGCGTTTTGCAATGCTTGCAGACCACCTGAGTATAAGAGAACGGCTGCAATGGTTGACTGAGCAACTCCCCAAACGAACTTAACGGTTTTAGGCGGGTTTAAAGATCCGTTCGTTGTCTGCATTCCAAGAACAAAGGTTGCTGAATCGGCAGAAGTAATGAAAAACGTGGCGATCAGCATCATGGCAATAATCGATAACACTATGCTTAATGGAAAATGATTAAAAACCCCGAACAACACCTGAGGATCAGGAAGACTTGCGATGTCGGCACCTTTTTCCTCCGTTTGAATACCTGTAGCACCAAAAGCACTCATCCATAGAAAACTGACTACAGATGGAACTAGCAGCACACCGGATAGAAATTCACGAATGGAACGTCCTTTGGAGACACGGGCAATAAAGATACCTACAAATGGAGACCATGCAATCCACCATGCCCAGAAAAAGACCGTCCAGTCCATGATCCATTTATGTTCGTCTTCGTTATTAGGAGCAAGACGTACACTTTCAGTGGCTAAATTTTGTACATAAGCTCCGATCGTATCCGTAAACGTGTTGAGAATATAAAGAGTCGGTCCAATAATCAGCATGGCTAAGAAAAGGATGGTGGCAAGAATCATATTCGCATTACTTAAGTACTTGATACCTTTACTAAGACCAGTATAAGCAGAAAGCATAAACAGCACGGTTACAATGAGAATAATCACCAGCTGAATCCAGTATTGCTTTTCTACATCTAGTAAATAAGTAAATCCTCCATTTATCTGGGCAGCACCAAATCCAAGGGTAGTCGCTACACCAACGATTGTTGCAAATACAGCAATAACATCGATCGCTGTACCCCACGGACCTTTCATTTTGTCGCCGAAAATCGGTTCAAGAGTGGCACTGATTAAGCCTGGTTTGTCATGACGGAATTTAAAATAAGCAAGAATCAAGGCGACGATGGCATAGATGGCCCATGCGTGGATTCCATAATGGAAGAACGTCACGCGCATAGAATCTCTAATTGCTTCCGTTGTGCCTGGTTCAGCTGTGGGAGGAGTTTTAATATAGTGGGAGATGGGGGAGGCAGCTCCATAGAAGACAAGCCCAATTCCCATACCTGCACTGAAAAGCATAGCGAACCAAGTGGAATAGCTGTAGTCTGGCTTATCATCAGGTTTTCCTAATTTTATCTTTCCGTAAGGACTAAATATTAAATAGATACAAAATATGACAAACAAAGTAACGATGAGTAAATAATACCAGCCAAAGTGAGTGGAGATGAAGTTCTTTACATTTCCTGAGATGGACTCAAAGTTCTTTGGAGCAAATACACCCCAGAATGATGCGGCAAGTGTGATGGCTAAGGTGATCCAGAACACGTTCGTAACTTTTTTCATTTTCTTCTCCTTTCAAGATTTCAATTTTTTTCTCGATATGGAAGTGATTAGTGCGTAGTATGATTATCCTATACCCATTGGAAATAATGATAAACAAGTTATTGCAAAGTTCGACAAAAGCAAAGGTTATTTCTACTTCCTTATTTTCTAACTTATTTCGTTGTCTAGAGGTATAATGGGTGGGGAAAGGTGAATCAAGAGAAGTTCATACATAAAGTGGCTGGTTGCGATGACCTAATTCACACGGCGGAGAAGAATGGATATGTTAATACAAAGGATCTCTACCTATTTAGCTGGAAAGAGGAGTTGATTCTAATTTTCCTCTTCTATGGTCCCATTTAGGGTTATTTTTGAAAGAGAGGTGGGCAGCGATGAGTTATTTCTCATCATTCCCAAATCTAAAGACAGAGCGCACGAGTCTAAGACAATTAAGAAGAAAAGATGCTGAAGACCTTTACTACTTACGAACCGATGACCGTGTATATACTTATCTCGATCGAGAGACCTACCATACGATCGATCAAGCTTATGAATTCATCCATAACATCAATACGGGTGTATCCAGTGGAAGTTGGATCATGTGGGCGATTGTGCTGAAGAACACAGGCCATGTGATTGGAACGGTATGCCTATGGAAGTTCGCCCGCCTTGAACGGAAGGCGGAAATTGGTTATGAACTTCATCCTGATTATCAGGGGAAGGGAATTATGGCGGAGGTAGTAAATAGAATCATTCACTTTGGATTTACCGATTTGAAGCTTGAAACGATCGAAGCTGTTACACAAGTGCTGAACACCAGATCGCTGAATCTGCTGGAAAGGCAGCAATTTCACAGAGTGAAAATATTCTGTGAGAAAGACAGCCAGGGGAAAAGTGTGAATATGGCTGTCTATCGATTACGACAGCAATCCTTTCGTAGGTTTAAGGGCTAAAGGATTGAGACATCAAAAGGTGTAGGTGTTGAAATTTGGATCGGTCGTCATACCACCCCTCATCGATCGCTTCTAAGCAGCCGTGGATAAATGTCCTCTCATAGGGAGGAAGAGATTCTACATCTGCCCTGCTGATCTTTCTGTACCCAAATGGTTTATCTAAGTATTGAAGCATGATACTCCGGCACTTATGCTCAATTAGTGTGCTGTGAATCCGTATTTCGCTATTTACAGGGTAAAATTTATGGCTGCCAAATCCGTCTTGAAGTAAATTGAAACTCATTTTCATACCCCCTTTAAGTGATTCCTGCTTGTAATTGTTAAAATTGAATAGTTTATAGGTGTTATGTAATTAAGTTTAATAGTAAGGTTAAACTCCGCGGAGGTATAGATTTCCTTATTTTAAACTATACCCTATTATTGGGTATTTTAACTAGTGATGGAGCTATGTTCGTATGCCAAAAGGTTTGCTAAGTTCATTCATTATTTTAAAGTTATAATATTTTGAGGGAGTGCAAGGATGAAGACCATTTTTGTTGATTCAGCAGGTGTAGAATACATTCCAGATAAAAACAAGTGGAAGCCCGAGGATGGATTGTTTCAAGTGAAACACGATGCCATCCGGTTTCCATTAGATAAGATTTCTGCCCGTCCAGCTACGATGTGGAGGTATCAGGAGGCCCTGCCGGTTTCTGAGGAAATCTCTTTAAACCTCTCGTTAGGAGAGGGGATGACACCGCTCGTCCCATTCGACGATCAAGAGCCGAATCTATTGCTTAAGATGGACTATTTAATGCCAACGGGTTCCTTCAAAGATCGCGGCGCTGCTGTTCTCATCGCTAAAGCAAAAGAGCTGGGCGTGACTTCTGTCATTGCCGACAGCAGCGGCAACGCAGCGACGTCGATTGCAGCATATTGTGCTCGAGCAGGGATCGAATGCCGCGTTTTCGTACCGGATTCTGTTTCTGAGAAAAAACTGGCACAAGTGAAAGCCCATGGTGCCTTCGTACATAAGATTGCGGGAACGAGAGAGGAAACAGCTGAGGCAGCACAAGCAGCTGTGAAGGAAACAGGTGCTTTTTATGCTTCACACGTCTATAATCCTTATTTTCACGAAGGAACAAAGACATTTTCATTTGAAATTTGGGAACAAATGCAGTTTACGATTCCAGACCAAGTCATTCTTCCTGTTGGAAATGGAACTTTACTACTTGGTGCCTATATAGGTTTTACAAATCTGCTAAACGCGGGCATGATTGATAAATTACCTAAGCTCGTCGCGGTTCAAGCTGAAAATTGCGCCCCCCTGGCACACGCTTTTACCAGCAGCTCGCCAGTAACATCCGTTGAGAATGAAGGAACGGCAGCGGAAGGGATTGCCATCGCTGATCCAGCTAGAGGCGAACAGATTATTCAGGCAGTTCATGAGTCTAAAGGGACAATCATCACTGCATCTGAGGAAGATATTGACGAAGCGAAAGAGGATTTAGCCAAGAAAGGATTCTACGTGGAACCTACAACCGCAGCCACTTATGCCGCGTACAAGAAGTATAAAATCAAGAACGTATCTGAAAATGAGAGGGTTGTTCTTTCGCTATGCGGATCGGGTTTGAAGAAATAGGAATGCTTTCTGAATGGTTTTTAGTCTTGGCTGATTAAGTAAATGAATAATTTGTTAGAAAACCCGAGTAAGGGGCATGTAGTTCACTGTCCTTGATTCGGGTTTTCTTTTTCTTGGGGACCAATCAGCTAAGAGTAAAGCGCTTTCGTTATTAAATTCAATAAATTTAAACTTTTTCAGCGGGTCAATCGTCTACAAAGAGAAGCAAGAAAGGAGGGATGGGATTGGATAATGATTTTTCATCAAAAGAGGCTTTTCTAGAGACTATTTTTCATCAATATAACAATGATATTTACCGACTATGCTTTACCTATGTTAAACGGAAAGAGGCTGCTGAAGATCTAACCCAGGAAATTTTCCTTAAATGTTATCAAAATTACGATAAATTTCAGAGCATGTCCTCGATTAAAACCTGGATTTACAGGATCGCGATTAACCACTGTAAGGATTTCTTGAAGAGCGGTTATTCCAAGTACATGATAATAAGTGAGAAAATTCTAAGGTTTGCAAAAGGGAAAACAAAAACCCCCGAGGACGCCGTGATTGAAAAGGATGAGTCTGCCCAAATAACGGATCAACTGTTAAACCTCCCAATAAAATATCGTGAAGTTATCGTTTTTTATTATTTTAAAGAATTGAAGATTAAAGAAATTGCCAGCTTGCTTGAGGTAAATGAAAATACAGTGAAGTCGAGATTGAAAAGAGCTAAAGAGCTTCTGAGAATCTCATTACCAAACGAAAAGGAGGGCACAGGTCATGGAGAAGGTATTAAGAGAAATGGCGAAGACTTCCTATGTTAATGAACTAGAGTTATCGGAAACCCAGCAACGTAATATGCTGAAGGCGATCAAATCGAAAGGGAATCCCTTGAAATCTTCCTGGAAATTTCATTGGTTTAAAAATTCCCTTGGCATAGTCGCTTGCTGTTTAGTTATCATAGGTTTAAACTTTTTAGACGTGGACCAGGTGGCGGTGAATAATCATTCTTCCTCTTCCTCAGATTTTCAAGAATTCAACTATGAAATTTTAAGTAAAGCTAAGGGAAATCTCCCAAATGATATGACGCTCCCCACCCCTTTTTTTAAAACTATTGAACAGCCATATGTTAAGTATCAGCGGAATGGTATGAACATAGAAGATGTATCGATTAAATTTAGAGGTGAAAAGGACGTGCTTTTTGTTCATATTTCTTTGAGTGGCAGTTTGAAAGACATTGAGGCAGATACAACATCTAAGGCTGACTCTTACTCTTATGAAGACGGCACTAACTTACTATTGCTGCAAGACGATAACAAGCCAGGGATAATCTACTTTGAGAAAGGAGATTATTTATATTCGTTTTCACTCCTTCCTATTAATAGAGAGAGTAATAAAAAAGCTGTTCACTACACAAAGGAACATTTAATAGAAATTCATCAAATGGCCAATCAAGTCATTACGCAGACAAACGACCGTTCGTAGTCCTGTTCGTTCTTGCAAATAAAAGTCCAATATTAAACGGAAGATGCTAAGAAGATTTATAGTGGCTGTAATCTAAGATCGAATTAAGAAAGGGGGAGGTCCAGTTGGCCATTCGATTTCTATTATCTTCAATCGGGGTTTTACTATTTTCAATATGCCTTTCCCTTTATTCATTGTATTCCCGGCTCAATCACACTTGGCTGGTTGCCCCGCCAAATTATATTCTATTATCTTTTGCCATCGTCGCTTTTTTCTTAGGTTTAAAAGCGTTAAGAGATCAAGAAAGCATATTCTTTAAGTTGATGAGCTGGTTCTCCATCATTTTTTCTTGCTTGTTATCCACCATTCTCTTAGCAGCTCTCCTTTTTACTCTTTTTTTCCAAACTTCAGGAGGGCGGGACTTAATTCAAATCATTCATTCTCCTGATGGAGCATATACCATAGAGTTATATCGCTGGGACGCTGGCGCAGCTGGGTCATTTGGAATAATGGGGGAAAAGAATGGGCCGCTTTGGTTTAAGAAGAGAATCTACTATCAGCGGCATAAAGACCAAGTAGAGGCTGTATGGGAAAATAATCATACGGTGACGATTAATCACCATAGATTAAATCTCCAGAAAGGGGAAACTTACGGGCTGAGTAACCGGGTGAAAAGGTAGATATTTTTAGATGGGTAACTTGCTCTGATTGAGCAGGTTCTTTTTGTTGTGTTTGGGTTTATTTGCGGAAATCGACCCTCTATTCGCGAAAACGAGAATTCATCTTGCAAAGCTCCTAGCATACACAAATAAAATTCGGATGAAGGCATGCGCCGAATTCGACAAGTACATAGCATCATTTCCCAGGAAATATTTATTATGACAAATTCTGACCAATTAATTTCAAGGCAGCCCATACGGGAACCATCCAATTTACAATTAACTGAGTGAGAAATTATGTGAGAGATGTACCGAATATAGCTGCTTGCTGCTGATTATTTTGCGGAACAAATTTATTTCCGTCCCAGACTAACGTAGTTTGGATAAGTCCCAGACCATCCGCGCTGTATCTGCCTGCTACTCTCTGTATGGCAAAGAGTTCATACGTGCCGTTTCCTTGGAAATCAATAGGGTAGAGACGGTTGAGTTCGGATACCCATCCGCTGATTGGGGTAGTCAGCTTACCATTTTTATCATAAATCTCTGAAAGATATTCTTCTCCTCTGCCGCTCAAATCAATTAAGAATTTAAGTTGAAGAGTCTTGTTCACGACTTCTACTTGGTAGTGATCCTTATAAGTGACGGAATAAACAAACTCGCGATTAAATTGCTCATAGTTAAATAACAGCTGTGATTGGTTATCCTGAAAAGAATATGCGTAATAGTAAGCAAATCCACCGCTGCCTCCTGAATCTATACTAATTAAAATATCGTCTGCGTGATTGCCTGTAAGATCTCCCAAAAAGAGTCCCGGCTGATACCCTTCATTGGTTTTTAAAGGAACACTGTAAAACTGATTTGTCTTGCCATCCTGGATGACCAAAGTAATATTTTTCGTGTAAGGACTGTCAGGGAACTTCTGACCGATTAAGTAAACGTAATCCTGAATATAGTCTCCGTTAACATCCCCTTGTTGGAAAGCAAGAATATAAGAGGTACCGTTCATTTGCTGATCTCTTTGATTATATGGATAACCATACATATAAGGATCCCTCCGAGATTCGGGCAGCTTAACACAAACTTCCCGTTCATAGTCATTTATCATATGCCCACTTGAGGGAGATTGGTGCTTATCCCACTACTTTTAGCAGAGGATGAATCCTGTTTTTATGTCCATGTAACCTTTTTGTCATTAATTTGTAAAAATTCAGTTTAAATACCGTTCTATTTAGGGAATAAATTTTATACTGAGGCAGGTAGATTATGGGTGGATTGGAAAGAACGACATGCAATTATTTTTATATCCTGTGAGAAATAAAGGTGTGCAGATCACACACCGTATTTTATATGAAACCACCTTTAAGAGTTTTACTTCACTCAGAAGGAGTTAAACAAACTTTTCATTGTAAGGAGGGAAGTCGTGAATAAAAGAATAACAGGTTTGATCAGTCTATTAGCTGTTTTATTTGTCCTCTCGGCATGCAGTTCAGACACGATTAAAGCAAGCACCAGTGATTTAAAGTACTCCTTTCATAATGAAAAAGTAAATAAAGAAGCTGGAAAACTTGATTTTAAACCAGAGCTGCCGGCAAAACTCCCATTTGACCCAAAAGATATATCTGCTGATTCGGCAGACGGAGTTTTGAGAATTCATATGAAGAATGAAGGTATTGGGTTTGTCGAGGTGCAGATAGAAAAAACTGCGAAAAAAGAGAAGGTGGGAGATTTAACCAAAGCCTCTACTCCTGCAGGTCAGCAAGTGAAATATAGTCAGAATCCTAATGGGAAAAACGTCTATTGGAAGAAAGATAATATATCCTATGCCATTACCAACCTATATAAGCGCGAAGCCGAATCTCTAACGAAAAAGCAGTTGCTCAAGATGGTTGATCACTTTAACTAAACGAAGCACGGAAAATCAAAAAACTCATGGTCAGAAAGCTGACCATGAGTTTTTTTAAAATTATAGAGGTTGAAATCCTTCTTGCTCGAGAAAGTTTGCTGCTTCCTTGTACGTATTAAACGTCCCTTCTAAGTCCTCTCCTGCATAAACATTGTATCCGTCATCTTCTCTCATTAAGACAAGCGATTGGTCATCGTCATTTAACCATTCTTCCAGAACAGGAGCTTTTTCAGCAGGTGAAAGGGATAACGATTCTATGGATGCCCGGATAATGGATCGAAGCTCATCCGGATCAAAGTTCCGTATGTTAACCATTCCCCGGTTATCTGCAGCATATTGATCCAACTGTCCTCCATAGACAAAGCCGTTTCCATTGGGATGAAGGTGATAGACCACGATCTTTTTTTCATAAAGACTTTCTTCAAAGTGAAAATTCAGTCGGCCGAGCGATATTTCTTTTTTGGTGAGTTCTTGAAAATCTTCTATAATCGATAATTTTTCTTCAAATGTAAGCATAGACGCCTCCAACTTGTGTATTCGTCCGTTTATTATAGCATAGGGCAGGATGGCATAGATACAGCTATTGTTTTCCAACCTGCAGAGTGGTACAATAAGAGGGCGATGAGCTATTTGTGTAAGACGAAGTATATGCGATTAAGCTAAACGACGAATGTGGTCGTCGGTACATTCGCGACAAAATATCGAAAGCTTTCCCTTTTTGAGGGAAGGCTTTTTTAATGATTAAATGATTTAAGTAGAGTATAGATAAATTTCAGCGGGATGAGGATTTCTGCAGCGTGTCGAGGCTGCCAAGGCGCTTCCGCTTTTAAACATCTAGCTGGCGAGTCGCAGATCCACGCGGTTCTAAGTCATCGACTTCCAGAGGGGGAATAACGTCCCTCTTGCAGCCGCTGGCTTAGTCTGGAGGAGTTAAACGCTCTTAAATAAAACTTTCATTTGGTGGTGATTGGGTTGTACATAACGATTAAGGAAACTGCTGAATATTTGGAGATGCCGGAAGATTACATTGTGAGTCTTATTAGACAGAGGAAAATTAAAACGGTAGATGATGGGGAGCAGATTCTCATCAACAAAGACCAATTCAGTAATCACTTTGAACAAATAGAAAAGTATCGGCAGTGGATTCAAGAGTACCTAAGTGAACCCATCCCTGAGGATCCAGACGTTAAAGACGAGGATTAATGATAGAAGAAATTTAATTACCAGAAAACCCGAATCATTTATAAATGGTTCGGGTTTTCTGTGTTTGTTTATTCTTTTACCGCAATAGCTTCAATTTCTACTTTTGCCCCTTTTGGAAGTTTTCCAACTTCTACAGCTGCGCGTGCTGGATAAGGTTCACTTAAGTAACTGGCATAGACTTCGTTCACGATGGAGAAATCATCCATCGAATCGAGGTAGATATTCGCTTTAGCAATATGTTGATAGGAAAGTCCAGCTTCCTGTAAAATCGCTCCGATGTTCTTCATCACCTGCTCGGTTTGTTCCTTCACATCATCAGACACAAAAGCCTGGGTTGAAGGATCTAACGGAATTTGTCCGGAGATAAAAATTAAATTTCCTACATCAGCCGCTTGGGAGTATGGGCCAATGGCTGCTGGCGCCTTGTCTGTTGCAATGGGTTTAAACATATTTTTCCCTCCATTATGCAGATTTTAATCTATCCTATCATGAGCGGCGTTATTTTTCGAAAGGATGAAACAGATTTTCGGAAAAAATTTAGCGAATCTTGAAACCAAAACTCAACTTGTCCGTATATTTAACTATGAATCACAGATAGGAAATTGGTAATTAATAGAATAGTCTTACTTTCTAACTGTGATTCTTGGGATTTTAGCGGTGAATGGTGTATGATAATAGCAGAATCTATCATATATTCTGTTCAAAAAATAAAAGATTAGAGGAGTGAAAGATGTGGCAATTTCTTTACAAAAAGGGCAGCGGATTGATCTCACCAAAGGGAACGCAGGTCTATCAAAAATCATGGTGGGTCTTGGCTGGGACCCCGTTCAGTCGAAAGGCGGCGGGATATTAGGGAATTTATTCGGCTCTGGAGCTCCTGAGATAGATTGTGATGCTTCTGTGCTTATGCTGGAAGATGATAAGTTTAAAGATAATAAGAGTTTAATATATTTTGGAAATCTAAATAGTAAAGACGGAAGCATTAAGCACACCGGGGATAACCTTACTGGTGAAGGAGAAGGCGATGACGAACAGATTCTTGTAGAACTGGATAAAGTTCCAGCTAGCGTGAATAAACTAGTATTTGTCGTTAATATTTATGATGCGGTTAAGCGAAAGCAGGACTTTGGCATGATTAAGAATGCCTTCATTAGAGTGGTCGATAATGCCAACCGCAAAGAACTGCTTAAGTTTAATTTAACGGATAACTACGCTGGGAAAACGACTCTTGTTGTTTCTGAGATTTATCGTCAGGATAATGAATGGAAATTTGCAGCGATTGGCAATGGCACTAATGATCGCGGCTTAAAAGAGATCGTGCAGCACTACGCTTAAAACTATTATTTAAAAGGAGATGAAAGAAATGGCAGTTTCATTATCAAAAGGTCAAAAGGTAGATTTAACAAAAACAAACCCTGGATTGTCTAAAGTAACCGTTGGACTGGGCTGGGATACGAACAAGTATGATGGTGGTCATGACTTTGATTTGGATGCCAGTGTATTCTTGTTAAACGGTCAAGGAAAATGCGACTCAGACCGCGATTTTGTTTTCTATAATCAGCTGGAGGGCGGTAGTGGTTCCGTTGTACATACAGGGGACAACCGCACAGGTGAAGGCGATGGAGACGATGAGAAAATTGACATTTCTCTAGCAGATGTTCCTGCAAATACAGAGAAGATCGCTTTCGTAATTACGATTCACGAAGCGGAGGCACGCAGCCAAAACTTTGGACAGGTATCCAACGCGTTTGTTCGTGTGGTCAATAAAGAGTCAAATGAAGAATTAATTCGTTACGATCTTGGGGAAGATTTTTCAATTGAAACCGCCATTATTGTGGGTGAGCTATATCGTCACGGCGGGGAATGGAAATTCTCTGCTGTAGGTTCTGGCTACCAAGGCGGACTTGCACGTATTGCAAGCGATTTTGGTTTAGAAATCGGCTAATGCCAGCGGCAAGAGGGAGTGGATCCTTCTTGCTTTTCTTTTCACTTTTAACTATTTTACTTGCTGTGGAAAATCAGCACTTTAGCAGAACTAATAACTAAAGGAGGACTTTGAAGTGGTTGTTCAGTTATCAAAAGGTCAGCGAGTTGACTTAACAAAAACTAACCCAGGATTAACAAAGGCAGTTATCGGATTAGGCTGGGATATTAACAAATATCATGGCGGAGACGATTTTGATTTAGACGCCTCGGCCTTTCTAGTAAATGGACAAGGTAAATGTGAACACGATCAAGATTTTGTCTTTTATAACAATTTGGAACATCCAAGCGGCGGAGTCGTTCATACAGGGGATAACCGTACTGGCGAGGGAGAAGGAGACGACGAACAATTAGTTGTGGATTTCGGGAAAGTTCCTTCTCACGTTGATAAAATCGGGATCGCAGTGACTATCCACGATGCGGATGCACGAAGTCAGAATTTCGGCCAAGTATCCAATGCGTTTGTGAGACTTGTAGATGAATCAAGCAATGAAGAATTATTACGATTTGACTTAGGAGAAGATTTCTCTATTGAAACAGCTGTCGTGATTTGCGAATTATACCGCAATCAAGGGGAATGGAAATTTAACGCTATCGGCAGCGGTTTTTCAGGAGGACTTGCATCCCTTTGCCGTAACTACGGGTTAGAGGTTTAATCTGCGGTTACGGAGAGGGTTAATGAATTAGGAGGAATTACGCAGTGGATATTATACATCAAATATTATCAACCTATGCATCCTTTTTTGATTGGAAGATGTGGGGAGAGGTCCTTACTGATCCAGTAGCCTGGGGGTATATAGGGACCTTGGTTATCTTAGAAGGGCTGTTATCGGCTGATAATGCTCTTGTCTTAGCTGTCATGGTCAGACACCTTCCGAAAAAACAACAAAAGAAAGCTTTGACCTATGGGTTATTTGGTGCTTATTTCTTTAGAGTCTTATTTATCGGTTTAGGAGTCTATTTAATTAAGTTCTGGTGGATTAAATTGATTGGTGCAGGCTATCTTGCCTGGTTGGTTATACAGTACTTCTGGAAAGGTGAAGATGATGATGATGCCGGTGCTGTAAATAAAAATGGCTGGGCTGCTCGAGTCTTTGGATTGTTCTGGGCCACAGTTATTTCGGTGGAAATCATGGACTTGGCCTTCTCTGTAGATAGTATTCTGGCTGCCTTTGCGGTATCCGAAGAAGTATGGATTCTATTCTTAGGCGGTGCCTTAGGAATCTTGATGATGAGAACGGTAGCCAGAGTCTTTTTAGTCCTGATTGATAAGGTGCCAGAGCTTGAAACCACGGCTTATGTACTGATTGGAATTATTGCCATTAAGATGGGACTAAGTACGTTCGGCGTGCACATTCATCACTTGTTGTTCTTCGGCGTTCTGATTGCCGCTTTCTTAATTACATTTATCATCCATTACTATAATACTAAAAATGGTAAACATGAGTCGGATTCACTGAAAGAAGTGGCTGCCTCTAAAGAGAAATAGGGGACACTCATGTGGGAAGGAGAGGGCTGAGCACTCCTTCCCTTTTGAATCTAAAGAGGTGGAAGCATGAAATACTTTAATTGGCTATCTCCGTTGCAGGAATCCGGGATTTTTTATAAGAACCCGGAGAATATTTCCAAGACATCACCGAAGTCCGTTCTCGCCCTTGCTTTAGGAGGTACTCTTTATATGCCGGCAAACCGGCAGGACTTTCTTGAGCTGGTCAGCGGGAAGAAACATCCGGAAATCGGATCCATGGTCATCTGCCTGGAAGACGCGATTGGAGATGAAGAAGTTCAACAAGCAGAGAAAAATGTAATTCAGCAATTGAAAAAAATCTATCAGTCTGTTGAAAAGGATGAGTGCTTCCCCTTTTTATTTATTCGAGTTCGAACTCCAGAACAAATGAAATTTGTAGCAAAGCAATTAGGAGAAGCAGCGGATTTACTGACTGGTTTTGTTTTTCCGAAACTTACGAGTGATAATGTGGATGAATACTTCTCTTCTTTAGTAGAACTTACTCAGGAATTGAACGTCACCCTTTATGGAATGCCGATTCTAGAAACGGTTGATTTGCTGGATAAACGTACAAGAGAGTCAAGATTCAATCATTTGTACGAGCGATTTGGCGCGTATCAGGATTTCCTTTTAAATCTTCGAATTGGAGCGACTGATTTATGTGGTCTTTACGGTATTCGCAGAAAGTATAATACCACCATTTATGATATCTCAATCATTCGTGATTTTATGGCCGATGTGATTAATTACTTTGCTAGAGATTTTGTTATTTCTGGACCTGTGTGGGAGTACTTTGGGCAATCATCCCGCGTGTTAAAGCCGGAATTGCGCAAGACTCCTTTTTTTGAAGAGTATGGTGAAGAAGGTCTGGTCTATCGTTCTCAGCTGCTGAGTGAGCACGCAGATGGGCTGATCAAAGAAACGATTCTGGATATAGAAAACGGCTTAAATGGAAAAACCATCATTCACCCTTCTCATATGGGGATTGTTCAAAGCTTGTATGTGGTCACGAAAGAGGAGTATATGGATGCCTTGAGTATCGTCTCCCATTCGAGTGAACATAGTGGCGCCGTAAGAAGTGCTTTTTCTAATAAAATGAATGAGATTAAGCCTCATAGCAGATGGGCAGAAAAAATTATTGCGAAATCAAAGATATACGGGGTGTACCATGAAAAACACAGCTACATCGACTTACTCACCAAACAAAGAGACTTATACGATCATGAACAACATGAAGGTCGAATTACAGATCAAAGATAATCCCTTTCACCTTCCGCTTGCCGCCCTATTCACTATGGCTGCAAGAGTCAATAAGAAACGTGCCTTTCTATTTGTCAGCAACCTTTTAGGTAAGCATGTTCCTGTTCACCCGCTGGTGCCCTTATTTACCTCAGGATTGCTGGCTCTTCATTACTTTCAGGAGAAAGAAGGCAAGTCAGTGGACCTGACCGATGTTGTGGAAGATTTTTTATCAAATGAGCCTGAGCGACTTCACCAGGGCTATACGGCTTTGCGGGAGCAGTTGAAGAGCTATGAGAAAGATGCGATTATTATTGGGTTTGCAGAAACTGCTACCGCGCTTGGTCATGGGGTATATGATGGGATTGAAGGATCTTCCTACGTCCACACGACTCGAGAAGAAATTCCTAATGTGGAACCGGTATTAACCTTTGAAGAGGAACACTCCCATGCTGTTGATCAGAGATGTTTAGCAAGTAAAGATTTTCTGGCGACCAATCAGCCAGTCATTCTTGTGGATGATGAAATTTCCACAGGCAAGACGGCGCTTAATATTATCGATGACATCCATAAGAAATATCCGAGAAAAGAATATACGGTACTCTCGATACTCGATTGGAGAACCGAGGAACATAGGGAGGCTTTTTCCAGATATGCAGAGGAAATGGAGATAAATATCCATTGTTATTCCCTATTATCAGGAGTGATGAGTTTTAAAGGAGAGAGTTTAAGCACGTCTTCTTATGACTTTGAAATTCCACATGGTACCTCAGAGCAAGTGAAGGTGAATTGGATCGACCTTTCAAGTTGGTTTCGCAGTGAGGATTGTCTGGCTTTTGAACAGGGAAATAGTTCAGTAACGCCTGACTATATTCATGAAACGGGAAGGTTTGGTCTAGCTGCACATGAGCACGATTCCATAGAGGCAGCCTGTCAATCAGCTGGAGAGCAGCTGAAATTAGCAAGAACTAAAGGACCTGCCTTGTGTCTAGGTACGGGAGAGCTGATGTACATCCCTATGAAAATCGCAAGTATGATGGGGGAGGATGTTCAATATCATTCGTCGACAAGAAGCCCCATCCATCCTATTGATAAAGAGGGGTATGCCATTAGAAATGGGTACCGTTACGCTAACCCGGAAGACAGCCAAGTCCTCCATTACCTTTATAATATACCAGCTAATCAGTATGAGGAATTGTACTTTTTTACTGAAAAACGTGTTACAAATCCAGCCATTCAGCCAATTGTGGAACTATGCAAGAGCAGAGGGATATCTAATCTAAACGTAGTCTCTTTCTCCGAAGGAAGTGATGATCAATGACCGTTACAGGCAGCTATCCAAATGAAGATGTTACTTTTCTATTGAAAGATTTATCTGATCTTTCTATTGAGAAAAGTACCGCCGAACGTGAAGAAGCTATTCAGAATGGTGTTCATTATTCACAAATGCTTCCCATTGAATATGAACCTACAAATGAGTATCTTCAACTATTCTATGATTCTTTAGAGGCGAACAAACGAAGAGTAGCGATCGCGGTAGGGGTGGTGGCTGAACAAATTGTAGAGCGAAGAGGTTTCGACATCGTGCTTTGCAGCTTGGCGAGAGCGGGGACTCCCATAGGCGTGCTGATTAAAAGGTACATTGAATTTAAATATGATCGTACCCTGCCTCACTACAGTATTTCCATTATCAGGGACAGGGGAATTGATCATAATGCTCTTCAGTATATCGAGAACGCCCATCCACATTCCTGTCTTACCTTTATAGATGGCTGGACGGGAAAAGGAGCGATAACGAAGCAATTAACATCTTCCATCGAACGTTATAATCAAACATTTCATACCCATCATTCTGCAGAGCTTGCCGTTCTGGCTGATCCTGGATACTGCTCTTCACTCTATGGAACAAGAGAAGATTTCATTATACCGAGTGCGTGTTTGAACTCAACGATTTCTGGTTTAGTCAGCCGGTCGGTATTAAATAGAAACTGGATCAAACGAGATGAATTTCATGGGGCCAAGTATTATGCGGAGCTTAAAGAGAAAGATCTATCCAACTTTTATATTGAAACAATTAGCGAACAATTCAAGAGCACCCGGTCAGAAGTGAAGGAATCACTGGGGCAGGTTAAAGAAACATACACAGCCCCGAACTGGGAAGGACTTCGATCCATCCAAAGAATACAGGAGCACTACTCTATAGACAACAACAACTTAATAAAACCGGGAGTGGGCGAAACTACGCGGGTGCTGTTAAGGCGGGTGCCTTGGAAAATCCTGATTAAACCTGGGGCGGAAAGCGAACTTCAGCACATATTATTACTCGCAGAGGATCGCGGAGTCCCTGTCGTAGAATACCAGGATATGTCTTATGCCTGCTGTGGACTTATTCAGCCAATGGAGAAGAAAGAATGAAAGTTTTTGCGAGCGACTTGGACCGGACGTTAATTTACTCGAAAAGAATGATAGAGCGGTACGCACCCCGAGGACCTTATGAAGTAGTGGAGATGCTTGAGAATCGTGAGTTGTCTTTTATATCCAAGGAAACTAAAAGAAATTTAGCAGAGTGGGCAGATTATGAATATTTTATCCCCGTCACCACCAGGACGACGGAACAATATAGACGGATACAGCTCTTTCAAGAAGAAATCAAGCCGACTTATGCGATCACCACTAATGGGGCTGTAATAGTAAAGGATGGAGAAGTTCTAGAAGAATGGACACGCAGGATTCACAATGATCTGCGTCACTATTTATCCGTACCAGAAATGGAAGAAGAGCTGAAAGCCTTCTCATTCTATCCACATATTCAGCGAATTAGAAAAGTGGAGCCGTATTTTTTCTATTGTATAGTTGATCCTCATCTTAAAGAATCTATTGATTTAAGAGCTTTAATAAATTGGACAGAGGCTCGCAACTGGCAGTTATCCTGGCAAGGAAAGAAAGTTTATTTCATTCCAGGCTGCATTGATAAGTGGCGTGCCGTGAAATTTATAACAGAAGAACTGGGTATATCCGAAGTCTATACAGCAGGCGACTCATCCCTTGATTTGAACTTAATTATAAATGGTCAGACAGGAATGGTTCCTTCTCACGGGGAAGTGCTTGAAGCTCACCCTGACCTGTTAAGCACCGATTCGTATGGAATGGATGCTTCGGGAGAGATTACCAGCCGTATTCTAAATTTATCGTTTTACTTCACCTAGAGCGGCTTCGTCTAAGATGAAGCGTGAAAGGAGGGGACACCGTGGGTGAATATCATGACTTAACCATACACAAAGCTGCGATGGAAAATGATCAATGGAAAGAAACATTGAATAAGAAACTTCCAGAACGGCAGAATTACCGAATGGAAAAAACGTTGGAATTCAGTGCATTAGCAGGAAGAATCATGGGCACTACGTATGATGAAACCGACTATCTAATGACTCTGCATCAACTATATCAGAAGGAATCCATTCATGTGCTTAGCGAATCTTTAAATAAGCAAATCCCGCCAGAAACGTTTCAGGCGGTACAAAAAATTATTATGATTAATCAGGAGGAAAAAGGATTATCTACTAATCGATTTGTGGCTTTTTTAGATGGAGAGAAGCTTACTCCGAAGCACTCGAATTCGGCAATGAATCGTCATATTCGTTTATCTTTAATGAAAGTACTTGATACATTTAAGAGCTCTCACTCCAAGGGATTTACGGATCCAGATTTCCGCAGAGTTCTCGTTGATTTAGTGAAATGGTCCTGGAACCACTTGGATCCTTGGTTGAATGAAGTCAATATAGAAGAAGAGATGCCTCATGTAATTTGGTATGGCGAGGCTACCAAAAGCCAGCTCTACTTTTTATATTACTTAATGATCATAGGCTGTGATGTCTTAATATTCCATCCCGAGGGAAAAGATCAATTCGAATCGATCGACCCTGAGCAGAAGCTATCTCTTGTGTACCAATACCCGGCTGAGGGAGAACTCGAGCCTTTCCCTGTTGAGGAACCAAAGCGTCAATCAACGGTTGCTTATCGTTCTTCCCAGGAAATGGATCACGTGCTTCATCATGAGGGTTCTCAGCTCTATAAACCGTGGCAGTTTAGAAATCACACTCCTAAATCGGTAACATTAAAAACGACCTATGATGAATTATTTTTAATTGCTAAGGAAAAAGCATTTATCCGGCCAAACTTTAAAGCTTCAAGAGATACCGTAGAAATTCCGAACATTTTCGCTAAGATTATGGGGGTATCTTCCAATTCAAAAGAGTATTGGGACAGGCTGCAGTCACTCACGGAAATGAAAGAAACTGAATTAGTAAAGAAGTTTCCGTTTACCGATGAAATCCATGCGAATTACACCTTTCATTTGCGGGACGCCACTAATAGAGAGGGGAAGATTGATCCCGGTCAGCTGATGGAGACGAATGTCTGGCAATATCAGCATTTACCAAGCGGAACTCAGAAGGCAATCGCTGAAACGATTTCAAGGATGTGCGACAAACCAAAGCTTCTGCCTAAAAGTAATGAAACAAGGGAAGATGTCCGGTTGTATTTATTCACCCAAGTGACTAATCTTCCTCCATCTTTATTACATTTAATGCAGACTTTTGATTATTCCCAAACCGTTCCTAAACTTGTTCTTTATAATACCGAAATAAATGGAACACTCGCCCGTTCAGATGCAGCAAAGCTTCTTTTGCTTAATGAATTTGGTATCGATATCGTTATTTATAATCCCCCGGGTCACAACTGTATTGAACAGTTTATTGAGGAAAAAGAATTTGATACGCATTGGCTGGAGGAAATGGCATTTGGCCAGGAGTTTAAAGAACCAACGTTTGTGAGGAAATTCTTGAATTCTATTATAAAGTAGGGAGAGAATACTATGACAAATTCAAATGAATCCGCAATTACTACACTAGACCAGAAGGAAGAGATCACTGAGGCCAAAGCCGATGATATCCGCGGCCGTTTAAGGAAAGAACCGGAAGTTCAGCAGCTCAGCAGTCAAATAGACGTTAAAGACCAGATTGCGCTGCTGGAGTTTGGTAAAGAGCCAGCTTATGAGATTTCTCAGTTCTCCGATCGAATTCTTTCCATGATGAGGACAAACAGCGTTACGGACTCTGGAGTGATGCTTACTCAGCTTGGTAAAATCATGGATAAGTTTGACAAAAAGGACTTTGAAGAAGAGAAGAAGGGGTTGTTCTCCAAGATTTTCAAGCGGGGTAACGATATGATCGAGAAAATTTTCGGCAAATATCAAACCATTGGCGGAGAAATTGAAAAAGTACACGTGGAAATTTCTAAATATAAAGATGAAATGACGAAATCTACCACGACCCTTGAGGATATGTACGAAAATAATATTAATTATTATATGCAGCTTGAAAAATATGTAGTCGCGGGCCAAATGAAAGTAGAAGAGCTACAGCAGATCGTACCTGAATATGAGCAGAAGGCCGCCAATGGAGATCAGATGGCAAAAATGGAGCTGGACACGCTCAAGAATGGACTGCAGGCATTGGAAGAGAGAGTATATGATCTCGATATGGCACGTATGGTTGCCTTGCAGACGGCTCCTCAAATTCGCATGCTTCAGCGAGGGAACACGAAGCTCATTGGGAAAATTAACTCCGCCTTTATTATTACCATTCCAATTTTCAAAAATGGTATTATTCAAGCCGTTACGGCTAAGCGTCAAAAACTGGTGGCTGATTCCATGAGTGAACTTGACCGGAGAACAAATGAAATGCTTAAGCGTAATGCGGAAAATATTGCGAACCAGAGTACAGAAATTGCCCGCCTGTCTGGCCGGCCAAGTGTAGATATTGAAACGATTGAAGAGTCCTGGAACACGATCGTGAAAGGGATGGAAGAAACAAGAGCGATTGAAGATGAAAATAAGCAGCTGCGTGAAGATGGCACTCGCCGTATTATGGAGCTGCAGGAAAATATTAAACGTATCGGACAGTAAGATGAATGAAGGGACAGTAAGACTTAGCGCTTACTGTTCTTTTTTTTCTATGAGATCAAGATTTCTAGAAAAGTGCAGGATTGTGGAAGACTCGATTTCGAGACATTTGTAGAGATTGTAGGGGCTGCGGGGAACGACTCGCTTTCCGCGGGCGCGCGATGAGCCTCCTCGAGCTGTTCGCTCTGTGGGGTCTCATCCTGCACTCTCCTCCCGCAGGAGTCTCCCCGTTCCCCTCCGCCCCTTGCTGTATGACTGCTCTCGAAATCTAAACCTCATCCGCGAGTATAGATGTAGAAAATAAAACATATCTTGGTTCGGAATTCCGTTTAAAATCCAGTAGTAGATTATAAGGATACATTGATTTGTAATAAGTGTCTGTTCATCCAGATGTAGAAAGGTCGTGTGGGGACAAAAAACCAATTTCCTATATTAGACCATTTATAATTACACGGTCTGTATTTTTGTTTCTGCCTTAGCTTATTTTTCCCGAATTTAATATTTCCGTTCTCCCAATAATCATAAAGAGGTCGGGGAAATGGCGAGACTCCTGTGGGATGTACATGATAGGTGAGATCTCGGAAGGCAAAGCCTGAGGAAGCTCACCACATGCCCACGGAAAGCGAGCCATTTCCCGGAGCCCTAAACTCACACTAAAATCTCTAAACTGAGTCTTCCAGATATGAGCTTTTATGGAAAAGGGTGGGGAAGTGAAAGAATAGTACAATCATAGAAGAAGTTTTTGGAAAACCGTACTGGGGTATAAAAGTAGTAAAGGAGTGAATGGATTGGATAAACAAAAGCTGGAAACACAAATAGAAGACTTAAGAGAAATGATGTACGAAATTTATAATAATGACCCACAAAATGAAGAGTTAATTACAATCTCACAAGAGCTAGATTCACTGCTTAATAAATGGCGCGATTACCAGAATAAGCATTCTTCACAAAGCCAGAAATTCTGACCACACCATTATTACCGCAAAGTATACCCCAGGTTCATTTCAATGATCCTAAATATAATTTATCTGGTCTGGATTGGCGGGAAGACGAAGGGAAGGGTCTTATAATTTGACTATCTGAAGTAATTGAAATAGCAGATAATAGCTTATTCCCTGGATGACTGGTTCGTAATTTTTTTAGGATTACAGAACTGGATCTTGCTAAATATGGAAGCTTATGATATTTTTTAATCAATGCCATTCCATTCGCTGTTACGACTGCGGGAACTTAACCATTCTTCATGGGATGGCAGGTTACATAGATCTAGACTTCTTTTAGATAAATCATAAAATAAAGTTTAAAAAAACGCTTAGTTTTAATAACTAAGCGTTTTTGTTCAATAAAATTTCCGTTTCCTATATAGGTGAAAACAGATCTCTTTCCATTCGTCCCTATAATCGAAGCCTTCATCCTTTGGAAAAGTTGAAGCAGGTAAGGTTAATTTAATCTTTAATTTAATATCTTTCCATGAGGTTTTCCTGGGTGGCTTAGTAACTCATATTTTTTAAGCCTTCTATTTGCCAAAATAAGCAATACAATCGCACCAAAACCGAAGATAATACTGCCAGAAAACATGCCAAGCCAAACATATGTCAATATTCCTCCACCTATAAGTGCTATACGATGATTGTCCCCCCAATCATTACGCCGAGACCAATAATAAACGATGAAGAAGAATACTGCGGCTAGTATTACACAAGCACCAAAACTCACCCACCCATACAAAGGATCGGCAAGCATAAATAAGCTTGAAGTAACTAAAGAAAATCCCCCTATGAACCAGGGTTTCGGGGCAGGAGTTTCTACGGAAGTACTGGTATGATATTTGCATTTAAAGCTAACCATCACAATTAAGATGACGATTAAAGCAGTACCTAGTAATTGTGGTACCGAAGCGAAGAAATGTTTTTCCATTTTGGTTTCATAACAGAGATATCCTGATCCCATAATAAAGATGGCGGCAACGATGACTAAACCTTTATTACTAAGCCAAGGCATAATTTTTCGTTCAGGGAAAAGTGCTTCAACTAATAGGATTGGGATACAGGTACTCCATACCGCATGCATAGCCAGTACGTATACAGTTAACCTGCCATCCATACCAAGAAAGGGGATATATGAATTCCATTCTTGCTCAGTAAGGTAGTTAGGATTAAAAAGCATTTGGTCGACAATACCCTCTTCTATTAGACCATAAGCAATTCCAAGGATTAACATCGTTACTGTTCCTCGACCAGTCCTCCTAGTTACCTCACGGATAAGCAGAGCCCCGCCTCCGTACATTGGAGAGAGGAATAGGACGTAATAAATCTCTGACAACGATAGTATTCCAAGCAAATACTCTCCAAAAAGCGGAGCAAGGAAGAATAACAACACAGCAGGTAAAATGCGTCTTTCTTTTAATTCTGTTTGTCTTGGCGTGATCAGTGTTTTGCTTTTTACTTTCATATTTACCTCTTCTTTTAAAGTAGATTCTTTTAAACTTGTCCCAATTTTTTGAGCGATCATCCGCCTAATGCATTTGCAAAATTAATAAGCATATAATAACTCCTGGTTATTTGTTGGACGACCTCTTTTCTAACTAACGAATAATTATACGTAAAAATTATCTTTAAGACAATGCAGACTCATTTGTCTCAAAATCAAATCCTCAACCATCATTCCAGCTCAATTTAATTCCGAATTTGAAACTTTTTCCATAATCATCCGTAACAGTAAGACACAGGAATTAGCTAAACGCGGAGGTTTTCTAAAAATGAATAATAATAAAAATTTTATCCTGCTGGACTTGGTTTGCTACATTATATTTCCATTAGCTGTCTGGCATCTGACCAGGGATGCAATTGGGGATTATTACGCAATGCTGTTATCGGCAGTGCCAGGGATCATTTATACGGTATATCGATTCTGGGCATTAAAGAAGATTAACGTGTTTGGAATCTATATGGTCGTCAATCTTATCATCGGTACGCTGATCGACGTTCTGGCCGGTTCTGCGCTGCAGTTATTATGGAACAATGTGATTTATGCGTATGTCATGGCCGTTGTCTTTCTAATAACGATACTCCTGAAAAAACCGCTGGCGCTCTACTTTGGTCTCGACTTTACCGAGATGCAAGGGTACGATCGTAAGTTTAGCCATCAACTATTTCATAAGCAAAAACCTTACATGATATTCTGTCTCATCACAGCTGCCTTTGCCCTTCAAAATGTGATTCTAGCGAGTGTTAAAGTGTGGCTGATTAAAGAATATGGAGTAGATGCTTTTGATAAAGGGATCATTTTGAAGCAAGCACTCAGCTGGGGAATTTCTTTCGTCATTATGGGCGGGTATTTCTATATAGGGAAGGTGATTAATAGCTCGCCAGAATTGATAAAAGAGGTGCAAATGGAAATGAAAGATCAAAATAAAAAGGAAGCATAAGGAAGGTTTGTCCTCTTATGCTTCCTTTTTATCTTTATTTACCGCTTAAAAGGGAACCTATGCGATCTTACTAGTATGAATGAGGGGTGAGGTCATAGAAGCGGCACGTATTATTAAAAAGGATCGAATACGTCATTTCTAAAGGTAGCTGCTTAATCTTACTAATCTGGTTAATTGAGGAGTGAATCATAGTCGGATGGGTCAGCTGATTAGTAAACGGGCCATTAAAGGGCCAAGGACCGTCTGTTTCCACCATCATCAGTTCGATAGGGTAGAAAGCAATGATGTCCTGGATTTCGCGTTCATATAAGCAGTCGGGAGTAATGGAAATAAAGTAACGGTTGTTTATCATTCTTTTCATTGTCGACGGTTTTCCTTTGAACCAATGAAAGTGTGCCTTGGCGATCGACTCTTGTTCTAGTAGATCACAAACTAAATCTGCCAGATCATAGATGGCATGCAAAATAACGGGTTTATTGAGTATTGCTGCCTGATGGATGAATCTTTTTAAGATCGTAACATAGGGTTCCATTGCTAACTGTGGATCATCCTTTTTCAGATAGTAGGGAAGACCGACTTCACCGATGGCAGTAATGAACGAATTGAATCTTTCCGATAGAGAAAGGAGTTCTTCTATTTCCTCTTCAGGGGGAAGGGGCTGTTCAGGGTGAAAGCCTACGGCCGGCTTAATCCGTTCATCTTCCTGGGCAAGATCTAACGTATTGAAAGCTGATTTCAAATGGTTAGATACGGCAATAAGAGCTTGTATGGAAGTAGGGTTCATGTCCTTCAGTAGGTGCTTTTGTTCTTGCTCGCTATACATATCAAGATGAATGTGGGCATCAATTACGGCTTGTTTCATAGCATGTCTCTCAATTCGTTATAGATCTCTTTCTTCCATTCAAGAAATTCATTGGTGAGTGTAATGTTTGCTTTTCTTGGACGGTCAAAAGGAACATGAAAGATTTCTTTTACCTTGGCCGGCCGGTTCGATAATACGATAATTCGATCTGATAAAAACAGGGCCTCCTCAATGTTATGAGTCACAAATAGAATGGAACGCTTATGTTCCTCCCATATGGAGAGTAGCCATTTCTGCATTTCTAATCGAGTGAACTCATCCAGCGCAGAAAAAGGCTCATCCAGACAAATAAGTGACTGGGGACTTAACAAACTGCGGATGAAAGAAGCACGCTGCTTCATACCGCCGGAAAGCTGGTGGGGATACGCCTGAGCGTAACCTTCCAGACCTGCTGCTGCGATCATTTCGTTGGCCGCCTGCTCGTTATCCTGACCAACAATTTCGCCTCCAACTAAGACATTTTCCAATATCGTCCGCCAAGGGAATAGGGAGGGACTCTGCGGCATATAGCTAATCTTTCCCCGTTTGCCAGTCACGTTCTTGTTGTCTAAATAGATTGAACCGGAATCTGGCTGGTAGAGTCCGCCTATTAAGTGAAACAGTGTACTTTTCCCGCTTCCTGAGGGTCCCAGGATAGAAACGAACTCTGCTTCATCCACGGAAAAGCTCATATCTTGTAAAACAGCTTCGTTTTCGAATGATTTTGAAAGCCCTTCAATCGATAATTTCTTCAAGTCTTGTCCACTCCTTTCCGCTGCCAGCTGGTTGCCTTTTTCTCGATGAGATGGATGATAAGAAAGAACAGAAGACTTAAAGCCATAATGAGAAAGATGGCAACAAATACTCGATCCGTTCTAAAGGAAGAAGAAGCGAGGGTCATATATACGCCTATTCCGTTCTTTGCCCCCAGCCATTCAGAAATAACTGCTCCCATTACACTGTAGGTGGCAGAAATCTTCAGACCTGAGAATAGTGAAGGCAGGGCGTGCGGCCATTCCAGCTTGCGAAAGATCTGTCCCTTTGTTGCGCCTGCCATCTTCATATAGTGCATCAGTTCCTGGCTGGTCTGACGCAGTCCGTCCATTACCGCAATCGCGATTGGGAAGAAGCAGACGAGGACGATCACAATAATCTTTGGAAGCCATCCGAATCCAAACCAGATGACCAGTAAAGGTGCAAGAACAATGATAGGGATGTTTTGCGACAGAATAAGAATAGGGTAAAAGGCTTGGCGCAGCGCAGGTACTAAATGCAGGGCGATGGCCACCATTAATCCAAATGCTGTTCCGATGCAAAATCCCAGAAGAGTCAACTCAATGGTTGAATAAAGGTGATGGTGATATTCAGTCCATCCCTCAATGCCTTCCTTTCCAATGTCGGAAGGAGCGGGAAGGAGCCACTCGGGTATTTCAAAGAAACGGCTGCACAATTCCCAAATGAGCAAGAAAAGGATGAGGACCAGCAGAGGTCTCCATCCTTTTTTAAACAAAGAGATCAACGGTATTTCTCCGTTAATTGATCCATTGAGGCTCCGCTTGGCTGATAAAGAACTTTAATTTGGGAAATAACATTCGTGCTGCCTTTTTCAATCATAGCTTGATTCATTTGTTCAATTAAGGAAAAGATTTCTGCGAGCTCACCTTCAATCGTTGTTTCCAGCGGATGAACTTCATACCGTAAACGGGAGGCTTCAATCAATGAAATGGCGTGATCTACATAAGGAATGACGTCTTCCCCTTGTTTCGTCTTTGGAATAATTTGAATGCTGACTAATGAGTTTGCCAATCTATCTCATCTCCTTTATTTGTTAGGTAAAAATTCGTTGGTATACGCATCCTCTACCTTTAATTGCTTATCTAATAAGTCGTGGTTATACATCCATTCAGAGTAATTTTTCCATATTTTCTGGTCTTGAATCCCCCACTGGTCTGCGTCATCTTTATACTTTGGGGACAGCCATTTTTGACTGGCTTTGACTAGTTCTGGATCTAAATCAGGGACAGCTTTAATTAAGATATCAGCAGAATCCTCCGGGTTGTTGATAGCATATTGATATCCTTTGGAAACTGCGGCCATGAATGCTTTAACAGTGTCTGGCTGGTTCGCAATCATTTTCTCGTTTGTAGTGAGCACAGGAGTGTAATAATCCAGCTTATTTGAGTAGTCAGTTAAGTATTGCATGTTTAAGTCCTGACCGCGAAGTTCTGCCTCAACCCCGGTCCATCCGTAGTAAATCCAGGCAAAGTCTACGTCTCGTTTAACGGCAGTGAAAAAGTCTGTATTGCCCATATTTACAATATCGACTTTATTTACGTCCGCATTTTCTTTTTCCATAATGGAAGAAATAACGGCTTTCTCAACGGGAGCACCCCAGCCTCCGTATGTTTTCCCTTCAAAATCCTTTGGGGAAGTAATATTTTTATTTTTTGGAGAAGCGAATCCTGAGGTGTTGTGCTGAATGATTGCTCCAATAGAGACGATAGGAATATCCTGCACACGCGCCTGGGTAATGGATTCCTGCGCACTAACTCCGAAGTCTGCTTTACCGGCAGCTACCAGCTGATCAGCTCCAGTTTCGCCAGGCATCATGATTTCTACATTGAGTCCTTTGTCTTCGAAGTATCCTTTTTCTTTGGCAACGTAAATTCCCGTATGATTGGTATTCGGTGTCCAGTCGAGGACAAGCTTTACGTTTTTCACTTGTTTCTCCTGGCTGGTACTTGCCTGTGACGTTTCTTTTTCCTGATTGCAGGCAGCGAGAAAGAGCAGCAGGCAGCCCATGAAAATAAGTAATTTCTTCATTGGTTTTCCTCCCATTTGTTTGACTAACTGAACGTTCTGGAACAATTGAGAAGAGAACCTGTCTAGGTGGAGCTTAAAGGAAAATCAGGCATACAAAAAGCACCCTGGTACCATACCTAGGGTGCACATATTTTTAAAAAACGGAATGACGTTTTCTATGTTTCCTACGCTGGTTTAAACCAGATCAGGTTCTAAGGGTCAGTATCTTCTAGGATACAATCTCAACCAGCTTTACTGGTCCCCCTACATTCAAAATTATTCAGTTAAGTTAGTTGTGAATATTTAAATCTTCCCACAGAATCGCTTTTTAATCAAGCTATTAGCTGACAGAAGTGAATTAATGACGTTTACTTAACCAAAGCACCCCTGATTTAGCTAGTCTTGGCAGCAGGCCGGTCATTGGCTTCTGAAGCATGTTGCCAAATCCATCTGATTTACCTAGCGAGCCCAGCGATCCTTTTAACTTGATTTCTTTAGGCTTTTGGGGCTCTTTGCCTGCAAGAACCGCAGTTAGAATTGCGGCAATTTCCTCTCCTTGCTGGCCAGCGAGCTGAGCACTTGGAGAGTATTCTGAAGAAGCACAGTCTCCTACCACATAAATGTGGGGCTGCTTTGGAATTTGGAAAAATTCGTTCACTTTAATTTTTTCCTGAGTGTCTTTCTCGACGGGCATTTCTCTTACTAGATAATTGGGACGCACTCCAGCTGTCCAAATCGTTACGTCATTAATGAAGCAGATGCCGTTATTACAAACGCCGTCTTTTTCCACATATCCGACATTGGCATTATGAATAACTTCTACATCTTTTTTCTCAAACCAGTCTTCAACATAATCCTGGATTTTCGAGTCAAAAGCACGAAGCACGGTTTCTCCCCGATCCAGTAAACGGATATTTAAATCCGGCCGGCTCTCTCTAATTTCAGAGGCAACTTCAATTCCGCTCAGACCGGCTCCGACTACAGAGACTTTCCCGTAAGCTTTCAATTCATTGATAGCTAGGCCGGCCTTTCTGGATTGGGATATCGTTTGGACACTATTGGTAAACTCTTTAGCTCCTTCAATCCCGTGATAATTATCTTCGCAGCCAAGGGCAACTACTAGATAATCGTAAGAGATGGGTTCGTTCGGGTCCTGGACAATAATTTGTTCATTCTCGGTATCGATTTTTTCTACTTCAGCAAATACGTAGTCGACTTGATCGTGGGCAGGAAAATCTAAACGAACATTACGGTCAGATTCTGTTCCCGCAGCAATCCCATAAAATTCTGTTTTTAGTGAATGATAAGGATTACGGTCCACTACAGTAATTTGAACGTCCTTAGGCAGATCCTTGTCCAATAAGGTCGTAAGTATCTTAATCCCGCCGTAGCCACCACCCAGTATGACTAATTTCTTCATCATTAATTACCACCTTTGTGTAACAGCAATGTTGTGAAAACACGTTGATTCTGCATTTTTAATAGTAAACGCTGACGCTATCTTCCATTATAAAGAGTACCAAAAATAAAGGAAGAAGACTAGATATACCTGATAATTTAACTATTTCCTTTGAAGAAGTTTTACAAACGGTTTCAAGCGAAGTTTTATTCTAGTTCAATAGGGAAAGAGTAAAATAGACAGGGGAAGATTGTCACAATTTCTAGAAATGGAGGATAAGAAGACATGGACAAACAACAAAGTATTATCGAAGAATCGTTAACAGCATTGCTAGAAGATGAATCATTTCTTCCAGATTTAAAAGAACAAACAAGGGACCAGGCATTTAAATCACTCGTGTCTATTCTCTCTACCCCTAATCATATACATAAATCATTTTTAAGGGTAGCGTTAGAAAATGGTATGATTATCCGGGTTCCGGCATTCCGGGTGCAGCACAATGATACAGTTGGGCCATATAAAGGCGGGATCCGTTTTCACGAATCGGTAAATGAAGGGGAAGTTGCTAATCTTGCCAAATTAATGACGTTAAAGAATGCCTTACACGAACTTCCTTTCGGCGGGGCGAAAGGCGGAGTGATTATTAACCCGCGCGACTACTCCAATAAAGAGCTGAACTTAATCTGTAAAACTTACGTGCAATACTTTGATGATATATTAGGACCTGCGAAAGACATTCCTGCTCCAGATGTTGGAACTGGGGAGCGGGAAATGGACTGGATGATGGGTGAATATAAAGAAAACCATCCAGGCGAAGAATATCGTGGAAGCTTCACGGGGAAAAGCATTGTCAATGGAGGATCCCTTGGCCGAAGGGAAGCCACAGGAAAGGGAGTCTATTTCACCTTTCGTTATATGATGCACAACTTCTTACGAGAGAACAAAAAGTGGCTTTCTGAAACGGATAATCGTTTTGCCAAAACAGCTCTGGCTCATGAAGATCAGTCGCTGAGAATGGCTGTACAAGGATTTGGTAATCTAGGTTCAGTGGCAGCACTTGAAGCTTATAAATGTGACTATTTACAAAATAAAATTGTCGCCGTGAGTGACCAAAATGTGATGGTATATCATGACGAAGGACTGGATATTCCTGCCTTAGTTAAATATACAGAGGAAAATGAAGGGGAGCTTCCAAAAACAGAAGAGGACCTGCAGAATAGCGATATCAAAGCAGAGATAAAGGAACGGGATGATCTGCTTGAATTAGATGTGGATGTCCTGCTTTTAGCAGCATTGGAAGACCAAATTCATATGGATAATGTAGAGAACATTAAGGCTAAGTTGATTATTGAAGGTGCAAACGGGCCAATAACAGAAGATGCCGATAAATATTTAGCAGATCGAGGTATTCTCATTGTTCCTGATATACTGGCAAACGCCGGCGGGGTTATTGTTTCTTATTTCGAATGGGTGCAAGGCCGAGACACACAATTTATGGATGAGGACGAAATCTATACGAAGCTCTATAAGAAAATGAAGCATACGATGGATACGATCTATCCTCAATTCTTTGGCGATCCGTTCCCACTGCGGCAGAATTGTTATATTCATACGGTTATGAAGATATCTACAATTATGTATCGTCAAGGTAAGCTTTACTAAATATATTTAATCAGGCACCGTCTTCAACTATTGAAGACGGTGTTTTTTACTTCAATTACCAGGGATTGAGAAACACTTAATAATATCTACGGCATTCCCAAGAGTTGAAGTGAGAACTGATGGTAATACGATCCAAAAAGGAAGGGGGTGAGACATAAGGTTATCCCCCAATCTAAAGTCAAAAAATCGAGGGAAGAGCAGAGGTTTACCTGAATGGCCGCTCTGTAATTACACTCCGCTTTTCGCTGGCGGCTGGTGTGCCTCCTGGTGCAAGCGCTGCGTGGTCATACCTATTGCGGAACTTTTTTTGGGCAGAGAAACATGTAAGTGATCAAATTTCTTTATATCTGACAAGAATTCCCTTACTATTGATTTCAATACATACAACTAGGAGAGGGAATTTCACATGAAGGAAGTCTATAGTGAAGTTATTCAATTTCGCGGTAGTCATTATGATTTTGGCTATAAACAAGGAGAACGGCTGAAAAATTCATTAACGGTTAAAAATCGGGAAAAACAGTGGAAGGTACGAATTCCGCGATTTAAAGTGGAGGAAGAAGAAGTAAAAACCGCCATTACTCGTTTTGCACCTGGGCTTTGGGACGAGCTCCTCGGGCTGAGAGATGCGCTTGAATGGCCGATGGAAAGAGTGATGATGGAATTTGGCGGATACCGTGTCAATTATAAGAAATCCGGCTGCTCGATCATCACAGGAGACGGGTATTTGATCCGGAATTATGATTATATGCCAAAGACTTATGAAGGGAGATTTAGTTTCTTTCAGCCTTTAGATCAGGGGTACGCCACAGCTGGCCCCACACAGCGGATTACTGGAAGAATGGATGGGATGAATGAGAAAGGATTAGTTCTTGGTTATAATTTCATGCACCGAAAACGTCCCGGCCCCGGCTTTATTTGCTGCATGATTGGAAGAATAATATTAGAATCCTGTGCGAGTGTGGAGGAAGCGGTGTCGATGCTGCGCGAAATTCCACACCGTCACTCTTTCAGCTATACAGTCTTTGATCAGGGCAATACAGCGTATGTCGTTGAGGCTTCTCCTAGAGGAGTAGAAGTGCGGGAATCTGATGTGTGTACGAACCATTTTGAAATCTTAACTAAAGAAAACCGCAATCATCTTGTAGATTCCGAGAAACGATTGGCAGCCATGAATCAGGTGAAAAGTCAGTTAAGTTCGGCAGTAGATGCTTTTCGGTTTATGAACGGTACTGAAAACGGTGTGTTTTCCAAGCAATATCGTAATTGGGCGGGGACCATTCATACATCTGGGTATGTACCTCAGGATCTTAAGGTGTTGTTTGCCCTTGGCGGTGATGAAACGCCAGTTACCTTTGATTTTAAGGATTGGCTGTCTGGCAGGGATTTAGAACGATCATGCATAGCAGGCCGCGTGGATACGAACATTCCTTTTGTGCACATGGATGAAGGAGCTTTCTGGAATGGTAAATCGTATAATTAATTTACGGAAGCTGCGGGAAGTATAATCAGATCGGTATGATAATTAGACGAGAACCCGAACCAGGGAAAAATCATTGGTTCGGGTTATTCTGTATCGCTGCCCGCTTCTTTTACATAAAACAGGAAAAATGACGGAGTTAAGAAAGATCGTATTTGGGTATCGATTAGGGAACCAGTTAGTAAAGCAGGAAGATCTAATTTTAGGAGGAATAAAAAATGCCACGATCTTCAAGACTCATGCAAAGGTACACTCCTTCGGTAACGGATAAAGCAGAGCTTTATAAAATACTGGAAGAACACACCGCAGAGAAAGAGAAAATCAAACTAGATGAAACAGCTTATTATAATAAAGACAAAGATCAACAAGCAGTCCAGCAATACTACAGCGATATTGACTTTACTCATCTTAATGAAGAGACCTTAATGGTCGCACTGCATCAGCTGCTGAAGGAAACACATAATCATCCGAATTCCTACAATCCGAGCAAATACCTGTATCCACGCGTGGATTTGCGGCCGGATGGCACTCTTATCAGTGTCTATTCAGGGAAAATCCGCCCGCCGGAAGAGGTGATTAAAGAAGATTACCAGACTTCCTTATCGAGAAAATCCGCAATAGAAAAGGCCGGCGATTTTTCCACAGAAAGTGACACTCAGCTAATGAAAATTATGGACAAGCTGAAATATAATTGTGAGCATTCCGTGCCTCAATCATGGTTTAATGAAGACGAACCGATGCGTGGAGATCTCCACCATTTATTCACCTGTGAACCTGTCTGTAATTCGATGAGAAGTAATTATCCTTATCACGATTTCACCGGTTACCAGCCGGAAAATGCCAATATTGAACAAATTCGAGAAGCATGCGGCAAAGCAGAGGACCATTTATTTGAACCAGAACATGGCAAAGGGACGGTTGCCCGCGGGGTACTATATTTCTTAATTCGATATCCAGATCAGCTTGTCGATAATCACAAAGAGGACATCGATACACAGCTTCTATTAAAGTGGCACGAGCAATTTCCACCTGATCTTTATGAAAAGCACCGGAATCAGGTGATTCATGAAATGCAGGGAAACCGCAATCCATTTATTGATTTCCCAGAGAAATTGAAGAACATTCAATTTTAAATAAAGTATGTAAAGGAATAAAGCTCACCAGCCATCCGGCGACCTATTCGCTGGATGACTGGTGTTTTTTTACCAGAAAGGGAAGAAAGGCGAGAACCATCGTATGCCAAAGAATGGAAACCCAAACAATCCAAAAGGTCCGAAGAACGGGAAGAAGCGATTGTCATTGGACTGGGTCGACTGGTTTTGCGGAGTATTTGGATTAGCCATGATGAGATACATGTGATCTTTGTCGAAACTGTGCAGCATCCCTTGATATGTTGTGCCATCATTCATTTGAATTTGAATGAATTGGTATAAGTATTGATTGCAAGCCTCATGCATTTGATTTTGGTTCATGGTTTCTGTACCCTGCGGTTCAGCAGCTTCACGCTCATTATTCGTAATCATAGCAGCACCACCTTATTAAATTTAATGTATTCTATTCACTGGGCGGAAAAATGTGTTTCTACTGTTGATGATTCGCTCACTTAAGATGGAGGCGGCGTCAGATTATTAATAGACAGTAGACTCTGTTAAAATTAAACAGAATATTAAAACAAAGAATCGTTTCGTTGAAGTCATGTTTTTCTTGTAGGTAACCTAACAATAAATAGAAGAGGTGGTTTCTTTGATCAACGTAGCTTTATTAAGCAAATGGCACGTACATGCTGTAGATTATGCGAAGCAAGCGCAGGAAAGTGAACACATAACTGTAAAGACAGTTTGGGATGAAGATCATCGTCGCGGCAAAGAATGGGCAGATGAACTCGGTGTTGCTTTTGACGGAGACTTATCCCAAGTACTTAACGATTCAGAGATTGATGCTGTCATCGTAGCTGCCCCGACGAATCAACATAAAGAAATTATGATGGCCGCTGCTGAACATAAGAAACATATCTTTACGGAGAAAGTATTAGCGATGAATGTTCAAGATTGTGAAGAAATTTATTCTGCTGCAGAGAAAGCCGATATCGAATTGACGGTCTCCCTGCCGAGGTTGACGGAGGATTATTATTTGTACGCACAGAATGTGATCGATAACGGCACACTTGGAACCATTACGATGATGCGCTGCCGGCTGGCACATAATGGAGCCGTCCCGGGAGAGAATCACCCAAAAGGCTGGCTTCCGGAACAATTTTTTAATGAGGAACAATGCGGGGGAGGCGCGCTGATTGATTTGGGTGCCCATCCCATTTATCTGGCAAATCGGCTGCTTGGAAAGCCTGCAGCTGTAACTGGAAGATTAAAAGAGATGATGAACAGAGGTGTGGATGATCATTCAGCGGTTCTTGTTGAATATGAATCCGGAGTCCTTGCCGTTCTTGAAACGAGTTTTGTTTCAGCTGGGAGTCCATTTCAGCTTGAAGTATACGGGACAGAAGGGACTCTTCTCATAGAAGATGATCATATCCGGATGAGAAGCTCACATTCTGACAGCAATGAATGGGCTGCTCCAGATGAATTGCCTGCCTCTTTGCCGATGCCGATGGAGCAATGGGTAACTGCGATTGAACAAGGAAAACAGCCGAAGATCACGAAAGAAGACGTCGTTCAGCTGACACTAATTAATCAAGCGGCAGCTTTGTCTCATAAAGAAGGACGACGGGTAACTCTTAGCGAACTAATGTGATAAAAAAGATTGAAATAAACGAATGTTATTCATCAGAAAAACCCGAACCATATTTTTTTTTACTGGTTCGGGTTTTCTGTGAACAAAAGCGCCATGTCGTGGTATTGCTTATGCGAATAGCAGAACCACGTGGTTCTAAGCGCTGAGGATTATAGCTTTTTTTCTGCCGCGTCTACGGTGTGTTTGAGGAGCATGGAGATGGTGACTGGGCCTACTCCGCCGGGAACTGGGGTAATGGCACTTGCTTTTTCGTAGCAAGATTCATAGTCAACGTCGCCAATGTTTCCTTTATTGTAACCAGCATCAAGCACCACTGCCCCATCTTTAATCCATTCTCCTTGGATGAAGCTTGGTTTCCCAATGGCTGCGACTACAATATCGGCACGTTTTAAAATGCCTGGCAAGTCTTTTGTGCGTGAATGACAGGTGGTTACTGTAGCATTTTCATTTAATAACAGGGCGGATACAGGCTTGCCTAGGATCGGACTTCTGCCAACGACGACCGCATTTTTTCCTTCCGCTGAAATGTCATAATAATCTAGTATTGTCATGATGGCAGCGGGAGTGCAGGAAGGATATTCACCAAAACCAAGAGCCGTTTGGCCATATCCCGTACTGGTTACACCGTCGACATCCTTTTCAATAGCGATACTGTCAAATGCTTTTCTTTCATCGATTTGTTCAGGAACGGGGTGCTGCAGTAGGATTCCGTGTACGGCATCATCATTGTTCAATTTATTAATCGTGTCCACTAATTCCTCTGTGGTGGTTTCACTTGACAGGTGGATCCGTTCTGACTGAATTCCAAGCTTCTTACAGGCGTTCCCCTTCATTTTTACATAGGTTTCAGAGGAAGGGTTTTCTCCTACCAAAATAGTAGCAAGGCAGGGGGTGACTCCTTTGGATTGCAGCTCTTCCACACGTACGGCCAATTTGCTTCGAATGTCTTTTGATACAGCTTTTCCATCTAAGATTAATTTTTCCACTTGAAAACCTCCCATAGTAATAACTGAAAATGCTCCTATAAACAACAAAAGAGATAAAGATGCATTCATCCCTATCTCTGCCCAGACGACCCGACCGTATATAAAATGCAGTTTCCACGTGGTCTTTTCCACAGTTGTCGTCAGTTACTGCATTAAGGTATTGCTTTTCTTAAAAATATCATAACCAACTTCACGATGCAATTAAGAATCATCGTTTCTCATCAGCCGCTGTTACTTTTCGCTAATGAGGAGTTTTAAACTGATCAATAGAAAGACCATTCCTTGGACTAGACTGATCTTTCTTGAAAGAGAAGGTTTCTGTACTAACAAGGAACGGACTTTCTCAGAAAACACGCTGATTCCTGTAAATATGACCAGGGCTTGGACAAGGAAGACCATGCCTAACACAAACATTTGTAACGACACATGCCCGAGTGATTTATCGATGAATTGTGGGAGCAAAGCCAAGAAGAACAAAGACACCTTAGGATTTAACAGGTTCATTAAAATCCCTTTTTTATAAAGAGATTTGTAATTGGTGGACTTCTGAGTTCTCATCGTTAAATCTGCAGAAGTATTTCGGAATGCCTGCCAAGAAAGGTAGAGTAAGTAAATGGCTCCGGCATATTTAACCAGATTAAATGCCAGAGAAGATTGATAAACAATAGCGGATATGCCAAGGGAAGCAGTGGTCACGTGGACAATTAATCCAGAACAGAGACCGAAAGAAACGGCGATTCCTGCATTCTTTTCCTGGGAAATACTTTGAGCGATTACAAACAGGTTATCGGGTCCTGGCATAAGAGTAAGCACAATGGCTGCTCCTAGAAAAGATAACGTGAGCATGGGATCCATAGAACGGTACCTCCTTAAGGAAATATTAGTCCATTATACAGGAAGAAGTAAAAAAATCACCCCATGAATCCGGAGTGATTTCATCCTCTTATTAATACAGTAAAATAAGCGAAGGCGTAATTATGCATAAATATATTCACGTTGAACAAGAATGTCTGCAAATTCGTACAACAGGCCATCAAAGATAGTATCCCAAGAGCGGCTGAGAGCATATTGACGAGCTTCGTAGCCCATTATTCTTAACTGTTTCTTATTTTCCAGTAAGTTTGTTATGGCAGCGGTAAAGTCTTGTACACTGCCAGGGTCACATAAGATTCCAGTCTTTTTATCCTGAATAACTTCCTGGACTCCTCCTGCTCTCGAGCCGACCACTGGTGTTCCGCAAGCCATAGATTCCAGCACCACATTGCCAAACGTTTCCGTTGTAGAAGGAAAAACAAACAAATTTGAACCCGCGTACACCTGGGTTAGTTTTGATCCGCTCAAGTAACCAGTAAAAGTCATGTTAGCTGTCGACTTTGTTTCCAGCTCGTCATGCAAAGGCCCGCTGCCTGCGATCAGCCAGTGAACTTGATCTTTAATAGAGTCGGGCAGTTGTTGAGATACGTCCATAAGTATGTGTAAATCTTTCTCCGGAGCTAATCTTCCCACATAGGTCAAAATATAAGGCTGGGTAATCTGGTATTGCTGTCTGAGAAGATCAGTATTCATATTTGGATGGAACTGGCGGCAGTCTACTCCACGGCTCCAAATGTGCAGGTTCGAGAAACCATGGCGCAGCAGCTCCTGGCGCGTAATTTGAGAAGGAACGAACGTTTTCTTAAAGGAATGATGGAACCACCTCATGTACTTCCAAATCCACTTGGAAAGGAACTGAAGATCATAATATTTTAAGTAATGGTCGAAATTCGTGTGAAATGAGCCGGCGATGGGGATGTTTAGTTTTTTTCCATAATAGAGCCCGGCCAAGCCTATATTGAAAGGGGTGGCGATATGAATCAGGTCGGGACGAAAGGATTCCAGCTCTTTACGAATGGAATAAATATTAGGAATGGCTAATCGACATTCAGGATAAAGATGAAAAGGAATACTCTTAAAACGCTGAATTTGATTTGAAAAGCAGCGGTCTTTACTCGCTTTAGGAACAAATAATCGATATTCGACTCCTTTCGCTTCTAAATATTCGACATAGCGCTGCAGTGTCTTAGCCACACCATTGACTTGTGGAGCATAAGTATCTGTAAAAATAGCAATTCTCATGATTACCCCCCTGTCTTCATGGAGATGAAATGTACTTTTCTGCGATCAATTATATGAAATATTTATGTGGGCAGTATCAACCTCATGTTAAGTTGCTATGGATTTGTTCTAATATTTATCCAATCTTTACAAACTCCGCTTTCAGGAATATAGGAGATTGAGGTGAGGGGGTTCAGTAGTTATGCCATTGTCTGATCGACATTAAGATGCCCAGGGAGAATGTGGGAAGAAGGAACAACCAAAATTAACTCAAATTTAAAAGTGTCAGGGAATAATCAAGGTATTTCACGAGTATGATGGTGTTTAGTACAGGGAAGGGATCTCAACATGATACGATGGTCTATAAAGGAAGAAGAAGGAGTGTAATGGTATTGTATCTGAACGAAATAAACAATCTTCAGTTTCATAGTCAGCTATCTTTAAAGCAAGTGGAAGACCGTCTTATGATTACTGCGGACTTTCCCAGGAAATTTCTTGTGGACAGCGATTTGATACAGCCTTTTCTCTATGTCACTTTGTACGTTCGCGGCGGGGAGCAGATTAAGATCATAGATGAGGCAACTGCAAAGCTTTATACTCCAGCAAAGAAAGAGTTTGAACCGGGAACTTACCGTCAGATTATTCAATTTGCCAAAAAACATGCGAACCAATTTATTGATTAATTATCATGGACTGTTAAAAACGAGAACGAGCTATGTTAAGAAGATTCATAGACAAGCAAGGAAGTAAGTAAAGCAGGTTGAGGAAGGACAGAACTTGTTAATAGCTAAACAATGAAAATCCGAACCCCCATAAAGATAGGGTTCGGATTTTTATGTTTTTCTTTCATTAGATCCGTTAACGTGGACTTCACATTTCTTCTGCCGCTTCTGGAAGACCTAACCTTAAACAAGAGGGTGAAGTATGATAGAGTGGTCATGTAATATTTTCCAAACGTATAGATGGATTGATTATTATAGATAAAATAGTATGCAGACGAAGAAAACTTACTTATAAAAACACTCCAACAAAGAAAAGGGAGGGAAGATAACTATGAAAAATAACCAAAAAGCTTTTCTTCTATCGGGAGCTTTTTTCAGCTTAATCGGGGCGTTATTGATCTTTACTGGAATAGCAGCTGATGAGTTACCTCCAACTTCGTCCTATACAGCACTTTCATTAGCGATTCTCTCTTTTTGCATGGTCTATTTATATCCACATTTTAAAAACGACCGGATGAAATGGATAAGAAAAAGAGCCTTTCGTTATACGCTCTTTACTTTATTGGTCTGCGTTGCGGGGTTTTTATTCACTCTTCCTATCGATAAAGTTACCCTTGGATCCGTTGATTTTCTAACGATAGTCATTTCCATAATGATTTCTACTCAATTTTTATCAATGGTCTGGGCTGCTAAAAGGATAGAGGAAGATAGCTAAACAGCATAAAGCTTTGGGGGTGAATACATGGATAAATGGAAAACGTTAAACTCGGATTATTTGTACAGGACCCCCTTTGGCAATTTAAGAAAAGATACATGTAAACTGCCTGATGGAAAGGTCATTGATGATTACTATGTGAATGAATATTCTGATTGGGTGAATGCTGTCGTTCTGACAAAGGAAAATAAATTAGTGCTGGTTGAACAATATCGACATGCGGGCGAAGACTTCTTTTTGGAAATTCCTGCTGGGAAAACGGAAAACCATGAGTCTGATGAAGAAGGTATCCTAAGAGAAGTTCGAGAAGAAACCGGGTTTATTTCTAAACATCAGCCAGTTCAATTAGGAGATCTTATGGTTAACCCGGCAGCACAAAATAATAGAATCAAAACGTATCTAATTTTAAATGCTTACAGAGAATATGAACAGGATCTCGATGAAACAGAAGAAGTAAACGTAGTGCTGCTAGACTTTGAGGAGATGGGAAGTCTGATTCGTGGATGTGAAATTAACACTCAGCTGTTCACTGCCCATGCTTACTTCATGGCAAAAGTCTATTTATTGGAAAATAGTTGATGATCGAGGAGTTAGAGAGAACAGTTACATACAATTAGAGACTGGGACAGAATTATTGCTGCCCTTATTAAATCCGAACGGTGAGGAAATGTTAACGGCATTCTTCCATCATGGTTCGGATTTTTTGTGTCGCAAAATGCAAGATTTCTAGACATTTCCTCAGGATGGATACCCATGTTATTACTCTATCGCTATTGATGAATAAAGAGAAAGGAAATGAAAGATATACACCATTCCAGCGTAGGAAATACATGAAGACTTCTGCGGGAGGAAGGCATAGGTTTGGACCCCGCAGTGCGCAAGCACGAGGAGGCAAACCAGCCGCCCGCGAAAAGCGGAATGTATTTCCGGAGCGGTCATTCAGGGTATGCCTCTGCCCTTGCTTTGATGGTTCGTCTTTAGAATGGAGACCAGCCTCTATTTGTTTGTTGAGAACTGCTGGCCGGGAATTCCCCTGGATCAGGCGGGAAATCATTCTAAGTAGAATTTCGGACATGTTTTCTAGTAATCAGAATATAGATAACTAGTATCTAACGTTTTTCAAAGAGGTGGAAAAATGAAATGGTATAGTCTATCTATTCAAGAAGTTGAAAAGGTTACTAGAACTAAACATGAATGTGGTTTAAGTGCATCTGAGGTGGAAAACAGACTAAGAGAAATAGGCTATAACGAGCTTGAAGAGCGAAAGAAACCTTCTCTATTGCTTATGTTTCTTGAGCAGTTTAAAGATTTTATGGTTTTAGTCCTGCTGATTGCTACTGTTATTTCAGGTTTATTGGGAGAATATCTCGATGCGGGTGCGATCATTTTTATAGTGATCATTAATGGGGTATTAGGTTTTATTCAGGAACGAAAAGCAGAAGAATCTTTACAAGCACTTAAAGAACTGTCTTCTCCCCATATGACAGTGTTAAGAGATAAGAAATGGTCATTGGTGCCTGCTCGCGAAGTCGTAACGGGAGATATCGTTAAATTCGAAAGTGGCGACAGGATTGGAGCAGATACGAGGATATTTCAGTGTAACGATTTATCGATTGAGGAATCCTCTATGACGGGTGAATCGGTTCCCGTAAAGAAAACTTCCCGTCCTTTAGATGGACCAGACCTTTCGATAGGAGATCAGGAAAATATTGCATTTATGGGGACTATGGTGACTCAAGGGAATGGTCTGGGGATCGTTGTGGCTACAGGAATGAAAACGGAAATGGGGAAAATCGCGGATCTGCTGCAAACTGAACCATCATTAATGACTCCATTGCAGCAGCGGCTGAAGCAGCTGGGAAGTATTCTAATTACGGTTGCTTTAATGTTAACCGCGTTAGTAGTCATGGTAGGAGTTTGGCAGGGACACGGAGTCTATGAAATGTTTTTAGCAGGCGTATCTCTTGCTGTTGCCGCCATTCCCGAAGGTCTGCCTGCTATTGTAACCGTCGCTCTTGCCCTTGGAGTTCAGCGTATGATCAAAAGAAATGCCCTTATCCGCAAATTGCCTTCAGTGGAAACATTAGGCTGTGCCACAGTCATTTGCTCGGATAAAACCGGTACGCTGACGCAAAATGAAATGACCGTCACTACTCTTTGGAGCGGCGGTGAGACCTGGAAAGTAAGCGGAACCGGCTACCTTCCTAGGGGAGATTTTTATAATCACAGTCAGAAGATATCGGTTCAGCAGAATCATTCGCTTACTCAGCTGCTTTCCTGTGGGATGATTTGTAATCATGCAAGCATTAGAGGGGAAGGGGACCATTTTATTCTTGAAGGAGACCCTACGGAAGGGGCAATGGTGGCAGCTGGAATGAAAGCTGGTTTATCCCCTGAAAGTCTTTCCAAGGATTTTGAAATCGTAAAAGAATTTCCATTTGATTCGAACAGAAAAATGATGAGTGTCATTGTTAAAACAAGTACTGGAGAGCACTTGATCATTACAAAGGGAGCCCCTGAAGTTGTCCTTCCCTGCAGTGAACGGATCAGGTGGGACAATAAGGATGTACTGCTCTCTGACAAGTATATAAAGCAAGTAAATAATAAAATTAATGAATTGGCTGGTGATGCATTAAGAACTATTGCAGTAGCCATTCGTCCTTTAAAAAGCTTTCAAACGATTCATTCCTCTCAAGAAGCCGAACGTCGGTTAACCTTTGTAGGGATGGAAGGAATGATGGATCCTCCTAGACAGGAAGTTAAATCCTCTATTGAGGAATGCCATGCAGCAGGGATCAAAACAGTGATGATCACGGGTGACCATGCGATTACCGCAGCTGCTATTGCACGGCAAATTAATTTACTGCCGAATACTGGACAGGTCCTTGATGGGAATGCTTTAGAAAAGATGTCAGTGGAACAATTACAGGAAGTCATTGAGAACGTTTATGTATTTGCGCGTGTTTCACCAGAGCACAAGTTGAAAATAGTTAAAGCCTTTCAGCAGAAAGGGCACGTTGTGGCAATGACAGGAGACGGAGTAAATGATGCACCAGCCATTAAAGCATCTAATATTGGAATTGCTATGGGAATATCTGGTACCGATGTGACGAAGGAAGCTTCCTCCTTAATATTAAGAGATGACAATTTTGCCACGATTAAAGCTGCCGTTAAAGAAGGCAGAAATATTTATGAAAACATCCGCAAATTTATTAGATATTTGCTTGCTTCTAATGTAGGTGAAATCTTGGCGATGCTCTTTGCCATGCTGCTTGGTCTTCCTCTTCCATTAGTGCCCATCCAAATTCTTTGGGTGAACCTTGTTACCGATGGACTTCCAGCAATGGCATTAGGATTAGATGAACCGGAGAAGGATTTAATGCACAGAGGTCCAAGACCCGTGGAAGAAAGTATTTTTGCCAGAGGTTTAGGAATGAAGGTAGTCAGCCGCGGGTTTTTAATCGGTTTAGCAACAATGGCAGTTTTTATAACAGTCTATCAGAGAAGCTCAAGTGAATTAATTCTGGCTCAAACGGCTGCATTTGCCACGCTTGTTATGGCCCAGCTCATCCATGTGTTTGACTGCCGATCGGAACAATCGATCTTTCATAGAAACCCTCTAGGTAATCCTTATTTGATTTGGTCCGTATTGTCTTCCGTCGTCTTACTGTTGGTTGTTATTTATATCCCTTTATTTCAGCCTATTTTCCATACGACAGCCTTACCTTTCACTCAATGGCTGCTCATTTTAGGGTTCGCTGCGTTACCGACAGTTTTACCAGGAGGTTTTGTTAAAAAAAGGAAAGATAACTAGCCAAGTTACTTTTAATTAGATCCATCTTTAGTTCATGCAATACACATAGGAAAAAGACCAGAGGCTGGGACAAAAATGGATCGTGTCCCAGCTTCTTCTTATGACTGCTGGAGAATACCGCAGTACAACTAAATAACGGCAGTACGAATCCTATATACAGAATATGGAATATTATAAAATCTACATAAATAGAACCCTCATTTACATAAGTTTTATAAAAGGAAGGGGGATTTGTGTGGGGTATATGTTTGACATCGACAAGTTTATTGATGAACGAACATTAACTGTAAGTGTGAAGAATAAAGGGCTGAATTATGGACTGGGTTGTTTTGAAGGAATAAGAGGATTCTGGAATGATAGAAAAAAACAGCTATATATTTTCCGTCTGGAAGATCATTTAAATAGATTTCATCAATCAGGAAAGAGTATATTCATTCCTGTCCCCTATTCTGTTCAGGAACTATCCAATATTATCCGCAGACTGCTGTTAATGAATGAGACAAAGAGTGATGTATATATCCGTCCGATCTGTTTTAAAGGTACCAACACTATACGTCCTGATTTAAATGATCCATTTAATCATTTGTCTATTTACACGGTTTTTACCGAATATGAACCTAAACCTGCGTTAAAAACTGGGATTTCTTCATGGGCACGGGTGGGCAGTAATATGATTCCTCCACAAGTGAAGCCGACCGCAGGTTATCTGAATTCGGCTCTAGCTATTAATGAAGCTGATCTGAATGGTTATGATACAGCTATATTTTTGACTGCAGAAGGTTATATTAGTGAAGGGCCGGCAGAGAATATTTTTATTGTGCAAGGGAATAAGGTACTCACTCCCCCTGTTTCTGATGATATTCTTGCCGGAATTACAAGGGACACAGCTATTCAAATTCTCCAACAAGAGCTTGGCCTGTCAACGATGGAGAAGAGCTTTACAAGAGTGGAGGTCTATGAAGCAGATGAAGTTTTTTTTACAGGAACTGCCATTGGAATAAAGCCTGTGATAGAAGTGGATCGGAGAATCATTGCAGACGGGAAGGCAGGAGCGGTTACTCTACGCGTTCAGCAAATTTATAATCAGATGGTAAGATGCGAACTGCCCGGCTACCAGCATTATTGCTTCCCGCTATATTAATTTGTTCTCATTGGAAGGTCAACAACTCCTAATCTATTAAATAAAGCTTGTATAGGGGAACACTTATCCGCGCTAGGTAAGTGTTTTTTATTTTTTTAAATATCGATTGTGAATTTGTTCTTTTTTTGAAATAATTGGTATTAATTAACAATGTTGAGAGGGAACCTCGATAAATATGTGAAATAGAAACGAGGTGGAACCAATAGACTTATTCATCGGAATTTTGTTAATGATCTGGGGCTTTGCCATTGTATTCAATTCCTTGTTTAAGATGAAAGAAGCAGATTATAAAGAAAACAGCCGATTTGGAGCTAGCGGTTTTCTATTTATGGAACTGTTGTTTGCAGTAATGAAGCGATTACCGTGGCAGTTGGTTAAAGGATTGGTGATTTTAATCGGCATAGCTCTAATAGGCACTGGCGCCGCTATCTTATAAGCAATATTGTAAAAATCAATGCCTGATTTTCGGCTGTATTCTTTTCAAGAACAGGTATACTTATACTTAACAGCAACTCTTGTAGAGGAAGCGGAGGGGTAAGGATGATCTGTTCAGAAATGAAACGTGAATATTACCAAGCATTAGTAGAAAGAAAGAGGAACTATGAAGGGTTATTTTTTGTCGGGGTTAGAACTACAGGTGTGTTCTGCCGGCCCACATGCCCAGCAAGAAAACCTAAATTTGAGAACTGTGAATTCTTTGAAACTGCCCAGCAAGCTTTACTTGCTTCTTACCGGCCGTGTCAGCGATGCAAGCCGCTTTCTCATCCGATGATCGCCTCCGAGCTTGTCAAAGAGCTTGTAGAGAAGGTAGAGGAAGATCCAGAAAAGCGATGGAAGGATCAAGATTTAAGAGAACTGGGTATCGACCCTTCCACAGCACGACGTCAGTTTAAGAAAAGATTCGGCATGACATTTGTGGAATATGCACGGGCTAGAAGAATGGGCGTGGCTATGAAGGAAATAAGAAAAGGGAATTCAGTGATAGATACTCAGATTTTAACCGGTTATGAATCTAGCAGTGGTTTTCGTGATGCCTTTTCCCGGATTATGGGATCCCCTCCTTCTTTAAAAGGAGAGGTAAACATTTTGAAAGCAGCATGGCTTGACACGGAGTTAGGTCCAATGATAGCAATAAGTAATGAAGAAGCACTTTATCTGCTTGAATTTGTAGATCGGAAGGGTCTCGAAAAGGAAGTAGAACGGATGAGAAATAAATTGAATGCAGCCATTATACCTGGCAATACGGCTATTACTCGTTCAATTGAAACAGAATTAATGCAGTATTTCGAGGGACAGTTAACAGAATTCAAAACACCGATCTATTTATTGGGATCACCTTTCCAAAAGAGCGTATGGGAATCTTTGAGGCGAATTCCTTCTGGAGAAACCAGGTCGTATTCTGAACTTGCTGCCTCGATACAAAGACCTACTGCATTTAGAGCTGCTGCTAGAGCAAATGGTGCGAATCAGCTGGCCATCGTAATTCCTTGCCATCGGGTGGTTCAGTCCAATGGTGGGCTAGGAGGTTATGCTGGGGGATTGAACAGAAAAAAGTGGCTGCTTGAGCATGAATACAAGCTGAAACTGGAGAGAAAACAGGTGTTAAAGGAGAAATAAATGAAAAAATGGATCGTTACATTTGGGATCATCGTTATTCTTCTGATGGTGATGGTTGTGACCAAACCCTCAGAAGATCAATATATAGACTGGGTCGTTGACAAAGCAGGCGAACAACTGGCTGGAGACAACCCATTTATTGGCGCTGGCATCGAACTTATTGGTCCCAATATTATTCGAAATCATACAACAGAAAAGGACTACTTCATTTACAAGGAGTATAAGACAGAAATGCTTGGTAAAAAGGTGAAAGTGATCGGTATATTTCATACGTTTATTCCCATCTCAAAACCTTAATGACTAGCAAAAAAATAGGGAAATCAATGGAAAAGAAGAGAGAGTTCATATGAAGATCAGAAAATAATGCAGGTAGAAAGAGGTGTGACCTCTTAGTTATTAAAAAACACTAAAGGCAAAATATAGAGATTTATCCATCAGAAAACCCGAACCTTTGATTTGTATTGGTTCGGGTTTTCTGTGTGTTGCTTTACATGAAAATCGCTTCGTCCAGCTGTCTCACTTTCCGTGTGTTTATACCTTATATGTCATAGATGTAAGAATAGGAAATTAAAAGAAAATGAAATTTTGTAATATTCATAGGTAATGTCGTTTTGATTGTCATTCATGTTTAAGTCGCTGTCCACATAATTATGAAGGAAGGAGGAGGGATTAGATGGATCTCGTTCATATCTTCATTACTACCTTTTGTACAACTCTTGGTGCAGTTCCTGTCTTATTTATTCGTAGATTATCCCATAAAGGAAAAGATGGTCTTCTTGCATTAGCAGCGGGGATTATGGTTGCAGCTTCTACATACGGCTTGATTCCTTCAGCGTTGAAATTATCGAATCTGTTTACCCTGGTGGCGGGTATTTTAATAGGGACGTTCGTCCTGCTAATCCTGGAGATCGTGATCCCTCACCACGACTTAGAGCATCATAATGATACAAACACGAATATCAGTCTGTTTATCGTAGCTATGGCCTTACACAATCTACCAGAAGGGATGTCTGTAGGGATGAGTTACGCTAGTCAGTATGTGAACCTTGGTCCCATTGTATCCTTTGCGATTGGTCTGCAGAATTTCCCGGAGGGTTTTCTGATTGGGCTATATTTAATCATTCAGAACATTCGTGGATGGAAAATGCTTGGTCTGGTAACCTTCACAGCCCTTGTAGAATTTTTGGCTGGGCTTGCCGGTGTTTTTTTTGGACAAACGTTTAGTGGACTGGTCCCCTATGGTCTTGCGTTTTCTGCAGGAGCAATGTTGTTTATTGTTTATAAGGAGTTAATTCCAGAAAGTCATGGAGACGGGAACGAACGGGTTTCCACATTGGCTTTTATTATGGGATTTATAGTGATGACAATACTTACAGAACAACTAAGATAATTTTCAGCAAAGTTTTTATAAAAAGAGGAAAAAATTTAAAAGGGTCTTATGGGGTCTTTGTATGATTTATATGTCAATAATTGGATGGGTGTATATGATAAAAAGATCCATTTTGATTTAAATTTTACTTAGATAATATTTGGGAAAGATGGGGCGTCTTGTAAAGATAGGTTTTACAATAGAATTAAGATTAGTAAAATTTCTTCTTTTTTTGTGTGTCTTTAAACGGTTCCCAATACGTAAAAGGTGCCCTTTGCATATATCTTTTAAAAATAAAAAACACATAAAGAGTATTGTAATTTTATTGTTACAGTACTGTTACAAGCTTATCAGTGATTGGAATGAGTACTTGTTTAGCGATGTAGTCATTACATAATATTTGGAAGCGAATTTCGACATAGTTCGTTTTAATCTAACTATCTTCGTAATACTTTCCTACCTTTGCACTGTATACATTGTATGGTAGTCTATTGCTGGAATTGATCATCAAGAATAAAAGAAGGGAAGGTGGCATATGGGAAGGGTTCCACATGAGACTGAAGCTCAAATAAAAGAAATTATGATGAATGCGATGAAAGAAAATTGGACGGATGCAAACCTACTAGAGTTAGCGAGCGGATTTATAGACTACCAGTATAAAGAGGGGTTTACTTTTTCTGCCCTTACACAAGTAAACTTTCACATGATCTCAAATCGAAGAGATCAAACATTCATTCATCGTTTAGCTGCAGTTGAAATACTAATCCTTGCCTTAGATATATTCGATGATCTGCAGGATCAAGATACAGAAGACCGCCCCTGGACTCAATCTCCAAGTGCTTCCGCCATGAATATTGCTACTGGCTTTCTCTTACTGAGTGTAAGTATTATCGAACAAAGTAATATGGATGAAAGCTGCAAATGGAAGATCATCCCTTATATTCACCAGCAGGTTTTGAAGGCTGTTCAGGGGCAGCATCAGGACTTATCCACAAATATCCAGTCAGAGAATGAATATTTACAAATGATAAGAAGGAAGTCCGGCTCATTATTGGCCTGTGCTTCGTTAGTTGGGGCTGCGTCTGCCTCTAAAGAACATCAAGAAATTATTTATCAATATTCAGAATATCTTGGCATGGCCGCTCAACTAGCGAATGATTTAAATGATTTAACTAGAGTAGATGGGAAGAATGATCTATTTAATAAGAAGAAGACCCTTCCGATTATTCAGCTTCTAAGTGAAGATTGTTTAGAAGCTCAATGGGTGAGAGATTATTTTGATGAGAAGGTAACCTGCGAGTTTATAGTAGCGAATAAACTCTCCCTATTCAGCTGGATTGAGAAATCTCCAGCTCTTAAATATACACAAGTTATGAAACGGTTGTATCAGTTAAAAGCTTTGAGAGAAATTGAGTCCTTAGAGGTTGCTGATCACTGGAAATCAGAACTTACTACCATTGTTGAGGAAGTTTAAATTTATGAAGGAGGCAGTTATCATGTTGCAAAAAGTAGTCGATTATGTGGTAAACCACCCGAACGCATTAGAAGATTTAAAGAATAATAAGCTGAACTTCGCAGGTGTTTCAGAGTTGGAGAAAACAGCATTGTTAGATGTATTAAATGACCAGGACGAAAAGGGACTGGAAGTTGAAATGTGTTATTGGAAATAATTAAATAAAGCGGAGAGGAAAAGCCAGAAATTTTCTGGCTTTTTTGCTCTGCAAATAACGAGAGGAGTTCGTCATGACACAAGCTCGAATGAAAAAGAAATCCATCTTTTTCTTTGCATTTATTTTTATGGTCGCTCTTTATTTAGTGTACGTTACGATTTCCATTACCTATGCAGGGATCGATGTTACTAAAAATGTGAAGGATGAATGGGAGATCACGGATGTTGATCAAATTGGATGGGCAAGTAAGAGGAATTTGAAAGAGGGGGACAAAGTGGTCGAGGTTAACTCACAGCCGCCCGGTGACTATTACTCTATAAAAAGGTATGGAGTCATTGGAAAACTTGATGAAATGGAAATAGTGAGGGACGGAAAAAAGATCAAGTATGAAGTAAAGTCCCCTCTGAACTACAACACACTTCTCTACCACACGTTCATCCCTGGACTTGTTTTTGCCGTTTTGTTTATTCTATCTGTTTACATTTTCTATAAGAAAAGCAATGAGCGGCTCACTTATTTTTTAATCGCATTTCTCCTTGCGGTTGGATTAGGGTACTTAAGCGCTGGGGCTTCTGCTAGAACAGATACAATAGGCAGGTTTATTAACGGTTGTTCTCTCTTACTCGTACCAGTTCTATTCTTGCATTTTTATTATTACTATTTCTTAAAATTCAATATTAAGTTACTGAACGGAAAACTGCTCGTCTTTCTATATTTAATTAATCTTATGACGGTTCTCTTGGATACGGTTTCCATGTTTGTCTATATTGGAAAAGTGTATGCGGTGATTCGAAATTTACAGCTTATTTTATTTTCTGTTGAAATATTATTAGGTTTGTTTTTACTTATCTTTTATTACTTCCGATTTCGAAAAACCATACATAAACCGATCTTTCAAAATACCATTTTCAGTATTATAATTTCCTTTTTTCCATTTATCTTTTTAACCGTTTTGCCGAGTACGCTGCTTGATGTAGAATTACTTCCAGCACCCGTAACAGCTGCCTTTCTAATTTTTCTGCCCATTTTTTTCTTCTACTTAGTTGTAACAAACCGGATATTCGACATTGATTTTATTAACAGCCGTCTTCGTTATTACTCCCTCATGTCGCTGATTCTGACGACGGTTATTGTCGGGCTTTTTGTCTTCTTTACAAATATGACTTGGGTTGAGTGGGCACGTTTGATGATCATTATGTATGTATCCATGGTCGTTTTCTTTTATTTAGAAGAGAAATTAAATCTTCGTCCCCTTTTGGTTAGAGACAAATTGAATTTTGAAATCAGTCTTGACCGCTTTTCCAATGATTTATCCCAGATCGTAAAAAGAGAAGAATTGGACGAACGACTGGTGAAGGAAATCAGAGATGTTCTTTTAGTTAGTTCTGTATCCCTATTAAAATATAAGAAAAAAGATGGATTTGTGGGTCTTGTCTATGGAGATTATGAATTTCCTGCCGATTACATTAAAGAGTATATCACTCATAAAGAAGAAAGATTGAAAACAGGAGATGCTTTCTTTATCGAGCATGGTATATGCTATGTAATCAGTGAAAGACACGACTCGGTCAGGGTCCTCTGGGTTGAGCAAAAAATCAATCATACCCCGTTTAACCTTGATGAACAGCGCTGGCTAAAGACGATATCTCATTATACAAGCATGGTATATGAGAATTTCCTGCTTATTGAAGGAGTAACCGAGGAATTGAAGGAATCCATGCATCAAAACCAGAATACTCCGGCTTGGATGCTGCGCCTATTGTTTAACCTATCAGAAAAAGAACGTTCGCGCCTTGCTTCTGACCTTCACGATTCTGCGCTTCAAGAACAATTAATATGGTATAGGAAAATTGATGATTTTATAGAAGATAAAGAATTCCCAGTCCAATATAACGCTCAGCTCAAGCAATTGCGGGAAGGACTGCTTGGAGTAGTGAATCAGATTCGGGAAACATGTACGCTGTTAAGGCCGCCTTTTCTTAAAGAAACAGGCGTGGTAGAAGCACTTAATTATTTGATCCACCAGTACCAAGTTAGAGAGTCGTTTGATGTTACTTTTACTTATCGGAAATTCTCGTCTGAGCTTGGGGATGACCAGTCGCTTACGATCTATCGAATTGTTCAAGAGCTGATGAATAATGCTGCCAAACATTCCCTCGCTGAGAACGTTCATGTTGATTTAAAAAGCGAAGGGGATATGGTGATCTTAAATTATGAAGACGATGGAATTGGCATTAAAAAAGTAGAAAATGATGCCTCGTCACCGAGTATGGGTCTGGCTGGTATACGGCAAAGAGTCAATAGCCTGCAGGGAAATATGGAAATTTTCTCTTCAGGGGATGGTGGTGTAGAAATTGCCATCCTTGTCCGTGCAGATATTCGAATGAAGAACTTTTTTGAAGTTATGTAAGAGAGGAAGAAGATAATGATAAATATTCTATTAGTTGATGATCACCCGTCAGTTGGGGCCGGGACTAAATTAATGATAGAAAAGGAAGCTGACATGATCGTTACCAATGTTGAGTCTCCTGGAGAAGCTTTAGAGGTGTTGAAACGGAAGGACTTTGATATTATGCTGCTGGACTTGAGGATGGCCGGGATGAATGGGATTGAGTTGAGCAAGCAAATTCGTTCGACGGGGAATCAAAACCCTATCCTAATCTATACCGGATATGACATTGGACCCTATTTTAATACGCTTGTTGAAGCAGGTGCTTCCGGGTTTATTGATAAAACTGAACCGAGAGAGGACCTAATCCATGCAATACGCTGCGGGATAAAAGGAAAGACTGTCCTTCCTGTTTCGCTATTTCTTCAACTTAGAAAAATGGAAGTTAGAGTAGAGGAAACAGAGAAAGAAAACGATGCTGAATTCGAAGAAGTTTCCATTACGTCTAAGGAGCAGGAAATTTTAAGAGAAGTGGCCAGAGGGAAAAGTAATAAAGAAATTGCTAAAGAATTTTTCAAAAGTCCACGCACTATTGAATATAACCTGACAGAAATCTTTAAAAAGCTGCAAGTGAAGACTAGAGCAGAAGCTGTATTAAAATCGAAACAGTGGGGGATTATCCCTGATGATTTTGATTAAAGAAAGTGCCGCGGAATTAAGTTCCGCGGCACTTTCTATATCTGTTCTGATTAGCTTGATACCAAGTCTTTAAATATAGTTCAGGATTGTGTAAGACTCGATTTCGAAGCTTTTATGGTGGTCTAGGGAGCTCCGGGGAACGACTCGCTTACCGCGGGCATGCGCTGAGCCTCCTCAGACTTCGTCTTCCGGGGTCTCACCTGTCATGCGTCTCCCGCAGGTGTCTCCCCGTTCCCCTCCGCTCCTTGCTGTATTGCGGCTCTCGAAATCTACTCCTTATCTGCTTAAGTTTCATTGGTGTCAGGCTTTCATTTTTCGGTTTTGCAGCGGCTTACTTAGCCCGAAGGATCTACCTGCTCATCTCCGCTTTTGATTCATCCAGCTCCGATTCGCAGATCCACGCGGTTCTAAGCAATCCACTTCCAGAGGGGAAAGATCGCCCCTCTTGCAGCGGCTTACTTAGCCCGAAGGATCTACCCGCTCATCTCCGCTTTTGATTCATCCAGCTCCGATTCGCAGATCCACGCGGTTCTAAGCAATCCACTTCCAGAGGGGAAAGATCGCCCCTCTTGCAGCGGCTTACTTAGCCCGAAGGATCTACCTGCTCATCTCCGCTTTTGATTATTCCTTTGCGTTTTTCCAGTATTTGTAGGAGTGGATGATGTGACCTTGGTAGGAGTTATGCTGGCTTAGGTCTTCATCGGCAAGGCTGAGTTGTTTTCTCATTTCTTGTTTGCCGTTATCATTAAACGTTATATCTTCGTTGCTCACATCTTTCATTTCAACGCTGATGTAGAGCTCTTTGTTAAGCTCATCTGCGTATTTGACCTCATTTTTAGTCACATCCACAATTCCGCCTGAACCTTCTGCGTAGTCTCGGAATGCCATAACTGACGTATGATCGACTTTGCTTATGACCCACTTATTAAAGGGAGTATCCGGTTTGCCTGGAGTAGGGGTATCGTCAAACCACATAGCTAAATCCATACTAGATTCCAGGTTTGCTTTTTTTGTTTCCTCGACAAACATATTGATATTATCCATCCACGTTCGTAAGATATCTTGTTCATCCGATGACCAGGATGGATTTACATACGGTTCCACATCGAGGTGGATGCCTGTGAATTGCTGTGCTTCTGTAGAGTTATTATTATAGTCCTTCACATAATTAATTAATTTTTCGAGGTGAGGTTTACCTTCTTCCAGAGCCCACGTAGGGTGTCCGCCCATGGCGTGAACTTCTATGCCTGCCTTACTCGCTTTTTCTACGAAGTCCTGATACGCACTAAAAGGCTGGGTTAAATCTAAACGAGTATAGAGCATATTTAGGTTATTTTCTTTCGCAAAAGCAATGATTTGGTCTTGTTCAGATACCAAGGTATCCGCATGCCAAATGTAAGTTCCTCTCTTTTTCGTGCTTGTTTGAGTATCGGCAGAGTTACTTTCTGCATTTGCATGGCTTTGGTAACTCTGATAGTTGGCCACAGCGGTCCCGACGTACGAGGACCATTTTCCTGCGTATTGATCGACCAGTGATAAATGCATATTCATATCCTTAATGCCTTCCTCGTTAAAGGTGGTGTAATCTGCCCCTGTGTCTTCAAGAGTAACGCCAACCATTACTTGTTTGTTATCCTTTTCAGCTTGCTTTAATTCGTCTTGAACTAAAGTGACAATTCCGTTATCACCTTCTAAAGTATCTCGGTAAGCAAGAATAGTCGTGTGATCAAATTGACGGATCAGCCATGTGCTGAAAGCTGTATCCTTTTGACCAGGCGTTGGTGTCTGGTCCAGCCAAAAAGGGATGGAAGCACTAATTTCGAGATTCGATTCTTTTGTCTGCGCTGTGATTTCGTCCACATTGTTCTTCCATTGGCTGATCACATCACTTTTATTGTCATACCACTGAGATAGAAATTGTGGCTGAATTTTAAAATGGATACCCGCAAATTTTTCATTTGTGTCTGCGGACTGGTTATAATCCTTCACCCATTGAATGAAATGATCGATATCTTCTTGGTTCTCAGTCAGTGCCCACGAAGGAGATCCATTAAGTGCGTGAACGGTAATCCCAGCTTTTCCAGCCTTTTGAATGAATTGATGGTATTCTTCAGCTGAAATATCTGTGTTCACTTTTAAATAAATGACATCAAAATCATTTTCTTGACCCGTCGTAATAATTTCTTCTGCGCTCTTATTCCACTCTTCTTGACTTACCCACATTGCTTTATGTGTTTGATCTGGGGATGAGAACCCTGCCAATATCCATGAAATACTGAGCAAAGTTAGCATCGGAATTAATTTTTTTATCATCATTTACCCTCCAGGATGTTCTTCATTAACAAGAAGTCAATAAAGTTTTATGAAAATCACTAGAAAAAAACCTTTGTGCAGCCGGTTCCATCGAACTCTAATTATCCAGGGTTATACGGGGGTTCCCGGGTCTTTTTTCTGCGGAAAAAAGTAAGCGTTTTACATGTTAATCTCATCCGATTTATGGGAGGCTGTATTTTTCCGCATAGACCTGTTTGGGACCCTGTTCACCCCTTGAAATATGTGGGGGTACCGAAATAGATATTCGGAGTTCCGAATCCTAGTTTTCGATGAAAGGGCCGGTATGTGCGTGATAGGTTTAATGTGTGCTCAGCAAATGACAACTTCAAGTTAACTGTTTACATTTAAATTTTCAACAAGAAATTATTTGAAAAAGAGATTTAGAAGATAAGGAGAAAGGAGGAAATGACAATTCATTGGAAGGGTAAAGTGCTCACTATTTTACTCGTGTTTGCCGGGGTGGGAAGTTACCTGCTCTTTACCAATCACAGTGTGATAGAGAGTAAGGAACTTAGTAATGGCACGAACATTAAATTCAGAACCAATGGAGAACAATTAGAAGTGTATAAGGGTAAATCCTGGTCCCGCTTATTTGTTAAAGGAGTAAATTTAGGAGCTACTTTACCCGGACATTTTCCGGGGGAGCTCCCGATAACGAAAGAAGAATACCTGCACTGGTTTCAAATGATGAAAGATATGGGTGTGAATACAGTTAGGATTTATACCATCCACGAACCCGTCTTTTACGAAGCGCTGGTCGAGTTTAACAAGGAGCACAAGGAAGATCCTCTTTATTTCATGCAAGGGGTGTGGTCACCAGTCAAACTACTGAATGAAACTCAAAATGCATGGTCTGAAAAGGTTACAAACGCTTTTAAACAAGAATTGGATCATGCGATTGGAGCCGTTTACGGGGATATTACTCTGCCGGATCAACCAGGAAAAGCAAGCGGCGAGTATTCGTATGACGCAAGCCCTTATTTGCTCGCCTGGCACATTGGGACCGAATGGGATCCGAAAGTAGTCGCTCATACAAATGAGAAGAATAAAGACCGACCCGTTTTTAAAGGCGAAAAGGCGGCAGCTGATGAGGATGCTTCTCCATTTGAAAGCTGGCTGGCTGAATTATTAAATTATACAGCGAAAAAGGAAGAGAAAAAGGGGTGGCAGCATCCGCTGACTTTCACGAACTGGATCACGACCGATCCCTTGAAACATCCCGCAGAACCATTACCAACCGAAGATTTAGTAAGCGTAGACGCAACTCATATAAAGGTCAGGGACTGGGAGGCAGGTTATTTTGCTTCGTTCCATGCTTATCCCTATTATCCCGATTTCTTAAACCAATCGGAGCATAAACAGGAAGATCCTGAAATTGGTTCTTATAAAAAATATTTGAGTAATCTTAAACAGTATCACAAAGGCATGCCGATCATGATCACGGAATTCGGGGTCCCTTCTTCACTCGGCAATGCTCATCACGGCCCAAATGGGAGAGATCAAGGCGGCCACAGTGAAGAGGAACAAGGAAAGATGGATGCTGCGATGCTTAACGAAATTCATGCGGAAGATTATGCAGGTGCGGTCTTATTCAGCTGGCAGGACGAATGGTTTAAGAAAACGTGGAACACGGTTCCACTCGTGAAGAAACAAAGCCGTCCGGATTGGTTTAACTACCTCTCTCCTGAAATGTCCTTTGGGCTTCTAGCAATGGATCCTGAAAAAACAGATCAACTGCAAATCGATGGCTCACAAAATGATTGGCAGGAAATCGATGATAAACAAAAGCTTTCCCCCCAATCAGATCGTTTTCAAAATATGTGGGTTACCCATGATGAAGGCTATGTGTACGTTACAGCTAAGCTGAAACAGAAATTTGATCCAGCTAAGGAAAGCCTCTATTTCGGTGTGAACACCATACACGGAGGAATTAAGTCTCCGCAGGCATTAGGAAACAAAAAGTTAGATGAGGGGCTGGAAACCTTAATTGAATTAGGGCAGAACAGTGAAGTCAGAATCGCTTCTAATTACGATTTTGATCAGCGTCTTTATGAAGAAGCAACGTCCACTTGCCGCAATACAACGCCTTGCTTTGAACCGTGGAGATTAGCTGTAAGCAGAAAAATGGAACCTCCGCAAGCCAATGATTCGCTGCCGTTTGAAGATGTAAAAGTTGGAAAACTGAGGAGGGCCGACTCCGGAGCGGAAAAAGATCAAGCTTTATGGCAGGCCAAAGGCAGTGTTATAGAAATGAAGATTCCCTGGGCGCTGCTGGGATTCTCGGATCCAAGTACTCACCAAGTGATCAGCTATCAAGAAAAAGAGCCAGGCAAAAATTCACTTCCATCAACTACGATGACAGACTTAACGTTTGTTCCGTGGATTGCAGACAGCACGGACGGCGAAATACAAGGATTTGATCAGCAGCCTGATACGATTTCACTATCTGAGAAGTCCAGTTATCAATGGGAGGACTGGGAGAAGGTTCATTACCACGAACGTAAGAAACAGGGGTATGATCTGATGAAAAAAGCATTTAAATCACTTAATTAAGGAAGGGAGGATCCGTAATGTTTTTAAATTTAAAGGTGGCTATGGGAATGACTGTTTTTCTCTTAGTACTGATGGCGATCGTCATGGGAATTACACTCATCATAAAGCTTGGTAAAATCCGTAAACAAAAGAAAACCGAACAATGTTTGGCTAAGTTCAGCGGTTATCTCAATTACGTACAAACAGAAATGGGGCAGAAGGAGAGGTTAAATCCCCCTCATCATACCTTAAGTAAATTTGAAAAGAGAGTCATCCAAGATAAGCTGCATCGATGGATGGCACCTTTATCAGGAGCGCATAAGCAAAGTCTTCTTGACCTGTGTAAGGATATGGGACTTATAGAGTTTAACTTAAAGCGGCTAAGAAGTTTATCCCATTATACCAGGATAGATGCAGCATACTTTCTGGGGGCAATGGAAAGTGAAGAGGCGGTTCCTGAGTTATTTAGAATGCTTGATAAGAATCCTTATGACTCTACGATATTTATCATTGGCCGCTCCATCGCACAGGCATCTAAGCTGCCGGGAGAAGTGGCAGAAATGCTGAAATATCTTGCTAGCGGGGAGAAAAGCACGTATCAATTACTGGCTGACATCGCCTCTGATTCACAGTTGAATCTTAAAGATCAGTATATAGAATTTATTTCGAGCGATCAGCTGGATCTGGTAAAACTAGGCTTAATTCGACTGCGAGACTATAAAGGAGAAGACCTTCCTTCATTTCTAAACAGTTTGATTCATTCAGAAGATAAAGAAATCCGCAGCTTAGCGACAAGGTTATTAACAAACCATATGAAGCTATCCAAAGAAGATGTGAAGATGCTTGCCCGAAGTTCTGATGACGATATCCGCTTACACATTTTTGAGTGGATAGGAGATACCGGCCAGCTTGCCCATGCCGATCTCTTAGAAGAAGCGGTCCATAGTTCGAATAAAGTTATTTCCAGAGTTTGTGCAGGAAATTTACTAAAGCTTGGCAATGTAGGGTTTTCTATTCTTTGCAAGATCGCACTGGATAATGAGAGTGCATACGGATCATCCATTGCGCTTGATTTCGTACATGAAGAGCTGGACCGTGCAGCGAAGCAGAGGGAGCTTATAGAACGCGCGGTGGATAGCAACCAGAAGCACTTTCTTTATAAGAAGTTCTTTGGTAAAGATCGATCGTTAGTAGAAGCCATATAACAAAGGAGGGAGAATTGTATGAGAGATCTATTACTAGGCTATGGAATCTTTGCTATGTATTACGTCTTAGTGATTAACAGTATTTACCTTGCCATTCTTCTCTTTTCCTTCAAAAGGATTGGCAGAATAATTAAGGGCACTGTATTTTCCAAGTATCAGTCCTTATCAGGTTCTAAGCATGTGCCGCCGATTTCTATATTAGTTCCTGCCTATAATGAAGAACTGACCGTAAAGGAAAATGTCCGTTGTTTGCTCGCTTTACATTATCCGGAATTTGAAGTCATCGTGGTAAATGATGGATCTTCGGATAAAACGCTGAATGTCCTGATCGATGAATTTAACTTGGAATATAAGAAACCCACGATGGTGAAAGATACAGTGAAAACGGCGAATGTCCGTGGAGTTTACTATAATTCGGACTTTCCGAATCTCTACATTGTAGATAAAGAAAACGGCGGGAAAGCGGACTCCTTAAACGCTGGAATTAACGTCTCGAATTATCCGCTGATTTCTTCCATTGATGCGGACTCGCTGCTTGAGAAGGATGCCCTGATCAGAATTGCGAGAAAGTATATGGAAAACCCGGAAGAGTCCGTAGCTATTGGCGGCAATGTCCGCATTGCTAATGGGTGCCGCATTGAAAATGGAATGGTTAAGAAAGTGAATCTTCCAAAGAAGCTTCTCCCTATGTTTCAAACTGTCGAATACTTAAAAGCGTTTCTGGGAGGAAGGATTGGCTGGAGTGAAATTAACGGATTGATTATTGTTTCAGGTGCATTTGGTGTATTTAAGAAAGAATACGTGATTAAGGTAGGAGGCTACCGTGGCGGTTATCCTGGTGAAGACATGAATATTATTATTAAGCTTCACAGGTACATGCTCGACAATAAACTGCCTTACAAAATCGACTTTTGCCCCGACGCTGTCTGTTGGACTCAGGCACCAGATTCATTCAAGATTCTAGGAAGCCAGCGGAAGAGATGGGGCAGAGGGAATTTGAAAAACATGATTGAAGAAGGCATGTACATGTTATTTAGACCAAAGTACAAAGTCATGGGATGGTTAACCGTTCCTTATAATATCATTTTCGAAACGCTCAGCCCTTACTTTAGAATAACTGGGTTGCTGGCGTTAATCGGTTACAGTCTGCTGGACATGTCCGGATGGAAGATCATGGCGGTATTTGCCTTAATCAATGTGCTGTACGGATCGTTACTTGGACTGGGGTCACTGCTGCTTGAAGAAATGGCCTTCCAAAGGTATCCCAGAATTCGTGATTACTTTAAGATGTTCTTCTTCACGGTTCTTATGTTCTTTGGTTACCGGCAGTTGGGAATCTTGTGGCGATTCCTAGGCCAAATCGATTTTATGAGAAAAAACAATTCCTGGGGCACTATGACAAGAACTAGCTGGAATGAAGATGAGAATAAGTCAGCTTAGTGTTTATTAATAAGGAGGAGAAGAAAGTGGCTCAAAAGGAAAATGTAGGTTCAAGAATTATTCAGACCTTCAACCATTTTATAAAAAACTATCAGTCCAGCAGAATGACCTATGGAGTCATTCTCTGCCGAGCAGATTTGAATCAAGGATGGGTCGACAAGTTAAAGAACCATCTCGAACAAGTGGAGCCGGACGTAGAAATTCAATTAAGCTATGATCCTTCAGAGAAGATGACTGTTATTTTGTTAGAAGGCAGCACGCTTGGATTCACCCATTATTATTCCCTCCATGTGAAGGAATATTTAGACAGCAGTCAGAAATTAAGCGGGCCGATTCTCGTGAATAGCTTTACAGAAAACCGCGAACAATCCGAGCAAATGTTATTCAGTATGATATGGGAATTGATGGAAAGTAATCGCGATGAACAGGATATTCGGATTTTCACAAATGATACGCCTTCTAATGATTGGAAGCCTTCCATTCTATTGGTAGACAGTGACGACAGTATCCACGAGCTCCTGAAGACTTATTTACAAAGAAAAGGATACATGATTCACACAGCTTTGGATGGTCAGGAAGGGATTGAGCAGTATGAAAAGCTGCTTCCAGACATTGTAATTACAGAGATTAATTTATCAGCCATCAATGGTTACCAATTTATTAACCAAATTAGAAACATTGATGATCATACAAAAGGGTCTTCAGAAATTATTGTATTGACCAATAAACAAATGGAGGAAGATATCAAACGCACATTTGAGTATGGTGTTTCAGATTATCTTACCAAACCATTTTCCTTAATTGAATTGGAAGCACGAATCAAGAAGCTCTTAGAACCGCAAGCTCAGCAAGTATAAAGATATTTACTACTATTAAAAATTTATGAAAAGAGAGGGATTCGAAAATGGGATATGTTGAACAGCTTAATCAAAAGATTGATAAGACAAAAGCAAATGTCGGCGTTGTAGGTATGGGGTATGTAGGTCTCCCGTTGGCAATGGAAATGGTAAAAGCAGGCTATACAGTATGTGGAATTGATTTAGATGAAAAAAAGATTACCTCTCTGCAGCAAGGGGATTCTTATATTAATGACGTCTCCAATGAAGAACTTCAGGAGTGTCTTGCTACCAACCGCTTTCTTCCAACATCTAATTATGAAGTCGTAAAAGAATTGGACGCTGTAAGCATCTGTGTTCCAACGCCGCTAAGCGACAACCAGGATCCGGATACTTCCTATATCACTGGAGTTATTAATGAAATGAAGCCTCATATGAAAAAAGGAATGCTAATTACCCTGGAAAGTACCACATACCCTGGAACTACGGAAGAACTGATTTACAGCGAATTCCACAAGATGGGTTATGAAGCAGGGGAGGATATATTCTTATGTTATTCCCCAGAACGTGTCGACCCGGGAAATACCACTTATAATACGCATAATATGCCGAAAGTAATGGGCGGCATTACAGATACCTGCAGTGAACTTGGAGCTTCCCTTTATGGAAAAATGCTGGACAACGTCGTTCGAGTCTCTTCCCCTAAAGTAGCCGAAATGTCCAAGCTGCTTGAAAACACGTTCCGCAGTATCAATATCGCCTTCGTAAACGAGATTGCTATGATGTGTGAGCGGATGGATATCGATGTTTGGGAAGTAATCGATGCCGCAGCAACCAAACCATTTGGATTTATGAAGTTCCAGCCTGGTCCGGGGATCGGCGGTCACTGTATCCCACTTGATCCGATGTATCTATCCTGGAAGGCAAAAGGCTTCCGTTTCTATAGTAAGTTTATCGACCTTGCTCAATCGATTAATAATAATATGCCTGAAGTTGTAGAAGCAAAAACCTCCCAAGTACTGAATCTTTACGGCCGCTCTATTAACAGTTCCAAAATTTTAATCTTGGGAATGGCCTATAAACCAAATATCAGCGATCTTAGAGAATCTCCAGGGCTATATATCTATGAGTTGTATAAAGAGAATGGTGCAAATGTAGATTACTATGATCCGCATGCCCACAGCTTTCTTGATGATAATGGGGAAGTCGTCCGGTCCATTTCTTATAATAAAGAAAACCTGAAGCAGTATGACTGCATGGTATTAGTAACCAATCATAGTGACTTTGATTATGAAGAGCTTGCCCAGCTTGGAGTACCTATTGTGGATACAAGAAATGCATTCATTGATTATGACAAATCACACATTTATAAACTAGGAACAGCAACCAAAGTGAACAAACGCCACAGCTCGATTGCCTTATAAAAATAACTAAATTTCTAAATCGTAAGGGAGATGAAAATTATGTGCGGAATCATCGGTTATATTGGAACGAAACAAACTCAAAATATTTTAACATCTGGCTTGGAAAAATTAGAATATCGAGGTTATGATTCAGTTGGCATTGCAGTGCATGACGGTGAATCCGTTCATGTGAGAAAAACGGAAGGAAGACTTGATGGGCTGGAGGAAAAAGTCAGCCAGGATCCGCTTGCAGGAACTGTTGGTATTGGTCACACGCGATGGGCTACTCACGGACGCCCATCTAATGAAAATTCTCATCCTCACACAGATGCACAAAATGAGTTTGCCGTGGTTCACAACGGGATCATCGAAAACTATATGGAAATTAAAAAAGAGTTAATCGAAAAAGGTTACACCTTTATTTCAGAAACGGACTCAGAGGTTATTTCGCATTTATTCTCTCACGTATTCAATGGCGATATGATTGCTGCTATTCAAGAAGTGGTGAACAAGCTTGAAGGGGCCTATGCTTTGGGGATTGTTTCCAAACATGAACCTAACAAGCTGTATGCTGTCCGCCAGGCAAGTCCGCTGATTATTGGAGCAGGAGAAAATGAAAATATAATCAGCTCTGATATTCCCGCGGTACTTGAGTATACAAGAGATGTCTATATTCTAGAAGATGGCGAAATGGCTGTCATGACGGAAGACGACATCACGCTGCTCGAAACAAGCACAGGAAATCAAATTAACCGTGATCTCTTCAAAGTGGATTGGGATATGGAACAGGCGGAGAAGAATGGTTATGACCACTTTATGCTTAAGGAAATCTTTGAACAGCCTCATGGTCTGAAGAAAACAATGACTGGCCGCCTTAACGAAGAAACGAAGCTAGTGGAATTTGAGGAACTAAATTGGACGAAGGAACAGATGAATAACTGGGATAAGATTTCGATCGTAGCATGCGGAACTGCTTATCACGCCGGCCTTATCGGCAAGCATGTGATTGAAGAATTAACTAGAATTCCTGTTGAAGTGGAAGTCGCCTCCGAATTTAGGTACCGCAATCCAATCGTTAATGAAAGAACGCTCGTTATTGTAGTGAGTCAATCCGGTGAAACCGCCGACACGCTGGCAGCCCTGCGTCAAAGCCAGCACATGGGTGCGAATGTATTAGCAATCACGAATGTCGTAGGCAGCTCTATTGCAAGGGAAGCGGATGAAGTTATTCTGACCATGGCTGGACCTGAGATAGCCGTTGCCTCAACGAAAGCTTATACAACACAAGTTTTGTCCTTTTATCTGCTTGGAATCTATCTTTCGCAAAGCAAAGAAACATTATCCGAGGACTACAAGGATCAATTAATTGAGGGAATTGCCGCCATTCCAGAGAAGATTGAAGAAATACTTGAGCATTCGAAAGGGATTCGCTGGTACGCTGAATCTATTAAAGATGCAGCAAGCGTCTTCTTCTTAGGAAGAGGAGTGGACCATGCCGTTTCTCTTGAAGGCTCCCTAAAACTGAAGGAAATTTCCTACATTCATTCCGAAGCTTACCCTGCAGGTGAATTAAAGCACGGGACGCTTGCTTTAATAGAAGAAGGTACACCGATTGTTTCCCTTATGACCCAGGAAGCGGTGAGTGAGAAAATGCTCGGAAATATTAAAGAAGTGAAAGCTCGCGGTGCTCAAGTACTAGGTATAGCCATTGAAGGGGACATGAAGATTTGGGATTACGTTGATGAGACATGCTTTATCCCAAACACTCTCTCTATCCTTACTCCGCTGTTAACGGTAATCCCGCTTCAGCTGATCGCTTATTATACGTCCCTTGCGTTAGGGAACGATGTGGATAAACCTAGAAATCTTGCCAAAAGTGTAACCGTAGAATAATAGGTGCCACATGAATAGAAAAGAAACGCTGCTGAACCAAGATAAATTGTTTCGGATTATGACGGGAATTCATGAAAAGGTAGAAAATCAGCAAATTCAAAATGACGAAGAAATGATTCATGAAGTAATCGATGACTTAAAACCGATTTATCAACATCATCAATTGAACATGAATAGCTTTTCCTAATCTTGTAAAGTTTGGAATGGGGGATTTATTGTGAGTGAAAGATTCGCCGTGATTTTGGCGGCTGGCAAAGGTACACGTATGAAATCAGACTTGCCCAAGGTACTCCACACGATTTGCGGAGTACCTATGGTCCAGCATGTCATTAATCAGCTTAAGCGTGTATCCGCAGATGAGATCATCACCGTAGTTGGGCACCAGAAGGAAACGGTTAAGAATCAGTTAGGAGATTCCTTACAATATGCCTGGCAGGAGGAACAGCTGGGCACGGCTCATGCTGTTAAAACAAGCGAACACCTTTTAGCAAAGAAACAGGGCACCACCCTGGTCATAACAGGAGATACTCCCTTGATCACTAGTGAAACTCTTGAACAATGCTTTCAGTTTCATCAAGAATCAGGTGCTGCTGCCACAGTGATTACTATGAAGCTGGAAGACCCTGCGGGGTATGGGAGAATCGTCAGAAACGATCAAGAAGAAGTAGAGAGAATTGTAGAACATAAGGACGCCTCAGACGATGAATTGGAAATCAAAGAAGTCAACACGGGCATCTTCTGCTTTGATAACCAGACCTTATTTGCTGCATTGAATCAAGTCTCTGACAATAATAGTCAAGGAGAGTATTACCTTCCTGATGTAATGGAAATTTTAAAATCAGAAGGAAAGAAGATCTCTGCAATCGGCGTTCAGTCTGCTGAAGAAGGTTTTGGAATTAACGATAGAACCCAGCTGGCCCGTGCAGAGAAAATCCTTCAGCAAAGAATTCTAAATGATCATATGAGGCAGGGTGTTACGATTATTGATCCAGATTCGACGTATATAGAAACCAATGTAGAAATTGGCCGGGATACGGTTATCGAACCAAGATCTCATCTTAGAGGCACAACAAAAATTGGAGAGAATTGTATGATTGGTCCGAATGTAGATGTAGTTCATTACGTTTGCGGAAATCAAACGAAAATTAAGAACTTTTCGATGACCAATGATATAAGCGCTAATCGTTATGTTTAACTCAAGGAAAGGAGAAGGATCTTTCAGCTCTACACGTTCTGAAAGATCTTTCTTTATAAAATCGGTTCATCGTATTAAAGAAAACTACAAGGTATATCTTTTTATGATCAGTTTGTTAGTTATTCTAATAGCGGCAGGTGTCTGGATGAAGCAAGAACCGCAAACAAAAGCAACTTGGATTTGGGATACAAGTCAAATTGACGGTCGGGAGGCGCAGGCAGTTGAATTTGCTAAAGAAGAAAAAGTAAATCTTATCTATCTGCATGTAGGAAAAAATGATTTTGACCCACAAACCTACCGTACATTTATAAAAGAAGCTCATAAAAAAGGCATTGAAGTCTTTGCCTTGGGAGGCGATCCTACCTGGGCGCTTTCGAAGCATGAAAAAAGTCTGGATAAATTTGTCCAGAACGTGAAAGAATTCAATGGAAAAGTTCCAGATGAAGAGAAGTTCTCAGGGATTCATGTGGATATTGAACCTTATCTGCTGCCCGAGTGGAAAAAGAACCAGGACCAGGTGATTGACCAATGGACCGAGAATGTGACGCATTTAATTCGTACAGCTAAAGCAAATACGGATTTGAAGGTCAGTGGTGATTTTCCTTTCTGGCTCTATAAAGTGAAGGATCCCGAAACAAAGGAAAGCCTGGGTAAATGGATGATTTCACAGCTGGATTCGATTACCATCATGGCTTATCGGGATAATATCCAAGGCAGAAATGGGATCAAAAGCATCGTCACGCCATTAGTGGAGCAGGCAGCCAATAAGCAGAAATCAGTGATTGTTGCTGTTAATCTTATGAAAATGAGTGAGGAAAAACACACCACCTTTTATAACCAAAGCCCTGGTCAAATGAATAGTCAATTAGCAGAATTAAGAAAAGAATTTCACGGCCACCCAGGGTTCGGCGGAATTGCTATCCATGACTATAGTCATTGGAAGAAGTGGATGAAGCTCAATAGCTGAGCTTCATCCGCTTTAGTTTCTCCTAAACGTTCCTCTTCGCCTTTGTTCGACCAGCAGCGTGCCTAGCCCCTCGAGGTCATAAGACAACAATCCACTCCTCCGCTCGTCTTATGCTTATCGGGCCTCCCAGGCACATCCGCTTTTTGTTAGAGAAATTTGTAGAATGATAGGAACTCTTTACCATTAATAGGGTATAATTTCATAGATTTCATGTATAATGTAAGGTGTTCATTTAGTTTCAATAGACTAGTAAAGGTGGGAGTTTGTGAAGAAACTTGGAAATACTTCTATACTCATGATGATGTTATACGCACTATTATTCGCAGGCACGACAGATATTTATGCCCAGTCTGCCACGAAACACATTGACAGCTTTGAACAAGAGGGACAAGATATTCAATTAGAGGAAACGAAACCTTCCTTTAAAACTCAAAGTGTAAAAGACGTAGATTTAGACAAAATTAAGGATCGGCAAATTGTAATTAAAGTGGAAAAAGGATCGAAGGCAGATTTGTCTCACTATTCTATAGTTAGAGACCAGAACTCAAACGAGACAGGTCACTGGGTTACTGTGAGTATTCCTGATAACCAGGATTATCTACAAGAACTTAAGAACATCCGTGAAATGGATCAGGTAGAGCTCGCTTCTCCTAATGAGTATTTTCATACAGATTTCCTTCCTAAGGATACATATTATAAAAATGGGGACCAATCTTACTTAAAGTTAATTGGTATGGAACAGGCGTGGGATGTTACGCGAGGAGACAAAGGAGTAAAGGTAGCCGTAATTGATACAGGCGTCTATGCCGAACATAAGGATTTGCAGGGACGACTTACAGACGGGTATGACACTCTGAATAAAGATCACACTCCTGATGATAAGGACGGGCATGGGACTCATGTGGCCGGGATTATTGCTGCTAACACAAACAGCTTTGGAATTACGGGGACAGCGCCGGGTGTATCAGTCGTTCCCATAAAGACAGGGACCGGTGATATCTTGTCTTCAGATGCTATTATTGCTGGAATTAACTACGCCATTACTAAGAAAGTCGATGTCATTAATATGAGTTTTGGAAGTTTTGACTCAAACAGCGGGATTGAAGGCGCGCTCTGGGAAGCTCATAAGAAAGGGATCGTGCTGGTAGCTTCTTCTGGAAATGACGAAAGCTCAAAAGTTGCCTTTCCTGCTGCTTATCCATGGGTGATCGCAGTTGGTGCTACTGATTTGAGAACGAACACCACTAAGAAAGCTGATTTCTCAAACTTTGGCGGCTTCCTGGATATCATGGCTCCTGGAGTATATTTAAAAAGCACTTCTTTAACCGGAGGATATGATGATAAACTCAATGGCACCTCGTTTTCAGCACCCGTAATTAGCGGGCTTGCAGCTTTGCTTAAAACAAAACATCCTGACTGGCAGCCGGAAGACATAGAGTTTGCTCTTGAAAATGGGGCAGCGGCTATGGGCAGCCAGCAATTTTCTGTAACGACAGGTTTTGGTGAAGTAAATGGAAACAAAGCGCTGCATTCATTGCTAGAGGGAAGAAAGAAGGATGGATCCAGCTTCTCTATAACAAATACCAAACTTCTTACAGAGCCCGAATATAATAAAGAGGGACTAGACTTTCCGAATGATCAGGATTTATATCGAATGGAAATTACACATACAGGAACAGCATCAGTAACCATTCACTCTCCTGCTAAATATATGGATTTGGTAGCTAGATTATATCAGAAAAAAGATGGCAAGCTTTCTCGTTTAATGGAGGAAGATGAAGGAATGCAAGGAGATTCTGAAACTCTGGACTTTACAATTTCTCCTGGAACCTACTATATAGGTATCACCGATTATTATGAAAATTGGTCCAAACAAAATTACTCGATAGAAGTGAAGAAACAACTGGATCAGCCAGTCCGCATTAACGGAAGTACGCGTTATGAAACAGCCGTGGAAATCTCAAAAAAAGGCTGGTCAAAAGCAGATACCGTTGTTCTCGCTACCGGAGACAATTTCCCGGATGCACTTTCCGGTTCACCGCTTGCGTACGCACTGCATTCGCCTATTCTTTTAACTAAAAGAAGCTCACTTGCTAAAGAAACGGAAAAAGAGTTAACTAGACTTGGGGCAAAGAACGTTTATATTCTCGGAGGCGAGGGAGCAGTTTCAGACCAAGTGAGAAAATCACTAGAGGCCATGGACATTAATGTTACTCGTCTAGCTGGCACGAATCGTTATGAGACTTCTGCCGAGATTGCAAAGGAAATGCTGAAGATCAAAGGGGAAACTCGTTTTGATAAAGCGATTGTTTCAAGTGGAGAGAAATTTCCTGATGCTTTATCGTCAGCTTCCTATGCTGCCAGGAATGGATATCCCATTCTATTAACGAAACAAAATGAATTACCAGAGGTTTCACGTGAAATTACAGAACAGACGGATCATTCACTTGTCGTAGGTGGTTCTGGCGTAGTAAGTGAACAAATTATGGATGAACTGCCGGATCCCGTACGTTATGCAGGGACAAACAGGTATGCAACTACGGTGGCCTTCCTAGACGGCCTTAAACAGTCTAGCAAATCTGTGTATGTCGCTACAGGCGAAAAATTCGCAGACGCGTTAACTGGATCTGTTTTAGCCGCAAAGAATGGGTCGCCCATTGTTCTAGTAAAGGAAAAAGTTATTCCAGAAGAAATTCAAACTTACATTAATGAACATCACCCGGCGGAGTTTAAAATCCTTGGCGGTGAAGGAGCAGTAAACCAAGTAGTTGGAGCTGACTTATTAAATGAAATGAAGAAGCAGGGTTGAAGTCTATTTTCATAAAGTAAGCAGAAGATAAATAGTAATGAAGCAGACAGTTCAACGTACCACTAGGTTGAGCTGTTTGTTTTAAACAGAAAAAATATCCCCCTGCATCGTAGGTTTAATGCAAAGAGCAAGATACTTTTTTTGGCTGGAAGGTATTTTCAAACCGATTTGCTCATATTAATGATTTGTGTTAAAAATATGAAAAAGGCGGATCTGCTTTCTAAAACTCTTTTATTTAGAATAGCAGTTGAAAATTACCAGAAGCTCTTATAGTATAATGGTTATATAGTTTCAGAGCTTTTAATTCCGTAGAGGAGTGAACCAATGTTAAAGGAAACTGACTTTCCCACTGATGAACTTAAGAAGCAATGGGTAAAAGTACGAAACAAGAAGTTAGAAGAGATGGCACAGTACATGCAGCGATACTTTCATCTAACTAAAGTGAGAGAGAACAAAAGCAGCTATGAGGTTCAAGGCTATTTTTATCAACCAAGTTTCGGTGAAATTAGAATGGCATTTGAATTCAGTTATGAAAATGTTGCTAAATTTACTGATTTGTTCGATGATCCTATTGAAGAAAATAAATAATCTATGAAAAAACTCCCGATTCCCTTATACGGAATCGGGAGTTTTTCTGTTCAGGAAGTTAGCGGTTAGAAATAGGCAGTTTAGGTTTCATTGAATCATACAAGAGAGAAGGAACATAAAGTTGAGACTATGATTGGTATTTGACTTCATAACGGAAAAAAGGGATCAACGCCAAAATCATAGTGTAGATAAAAATAATAAGAGCTGAGAATAAACTCAGCCCTTGTTATTTAAGTTTCTTCTTATTTCCTTTAATTGATCTAAATGACGGAGCTCATGCCAGCCAATAAATTCGATCCATTGTTCAAGATTCATATCACCGAAAGAGGGGTGAGGAAAAGTACGGTTTCTTAGAGTCTCTTTATCCTTGTTATGAACCAGAAACAAAGTGGCTTCTCTTGTTTTCTCCAGGCTGCTTTCTGCCTCTGCAATACTGCTGATTTCACCTGTAGGCTGAACGGCTTCCGGGGCCGTAACTTTATAGTTTCTATTTCTTGTTTTATGAAGAGGCTTATCAGATGTGGTACGCTGATCCCCTTGTTTAATAGCTTGATTGATTTGATACACGACGAGCTGCTCCATAAGATATAAGTGCTCGAGTACCTCTAACATGGACCACGATTCCTCATCAGGTCTTATCTGTGCTTCTTCATCAGAAACATCGGCTGTGAAATTAAGAACCTCTTGTCTCTTCTCCTCTAATCCGTACATCGGAACATCCTTTCCCACATGATAGTTTTATTCAGTTTACCATATTTTATAGGCTGACTTACATTGATATCCTATGGAAAGGGAGGGAATGGTGACGACTTTGTGTCAATTATTGATCTCCTGCTCTATTGACGATTATTAATGACTAAAAAGGGTTTAAGAAGAAAGAAAAGCGGTAATGGTGTTTACGTGTTGTTGAGCTTTTCGTGAAAAAAGTGAAGAAAGGAGTTATCTTCAACATGTCAAATCAGCTTCGTAAAGGACTAATCAAACGTCGAACCTTTTTGATTAAAGAATTGGCACATTCGTTTATATATAAAGATAAAGATAAGCAGAAACTATTTGAAATGAACTTTAGTCAGTTAGAAAATGAATATTCTTATGTGTATAGAAAAAACAAATACAGCGATAAGATTGTTCAATAAGGAAGAGGCAGAAAACAAGAAATTTATTCACCAAAAACCCGAGCCATTGATTGGTTCGGGTTTTTGTGGGTGGGTCATTCAATGTATGTTAAGAAACACGCTTAGCGTTGGATTTATCCGCCTGAAGCTCATCTTTTTCCTTTTGTTTTCTAAAGATTGTTGCAACAATAGGTCCAGAAATATTATGCCACACACTAAAGATAGCACTAGGAACAGCAGCGAGCGGACTGAAATGCACGGATGCAAGCGTGGCTCCGAGACCAGAATTCTGCATGCCTATTTCTATCGATACCGCTCGTTTTTTGGCGGGATCCATTTTAAATAGTTTCCCAAGTCCGTAACCAGCCAAATATCCTATGAGATTATGGAGGATGACAATAGCGAATATCACGACCCCCGTTTCCGCAATTTTAGCTTGATTTGCTCCGATGACAGCTCCTACAATGGCTACGATAGCTATAACAGAAACTAGAGGCAGCGCCTTAACCCCGGATTCTATTTTATTCCCAAGCACTGCTTTCACTAGAAGACCGAGAAGAATAGGAATAAGAACAATTTTTACAATGGATAAGAATAACGCCCCGGCTGATACTGGCAGCCATTGGCTTGCAAATAATAGAATAAGTGCAGGCGTAAGAAAAGGCGCAAGCAGGGTCGATACGGCGGTTATAGAGACGGAAAGCGCTGTATCTCCTTTGGATAAATAGGTCATAACATTAGAGGAAGTTCCTCCAGGACAGCATCCTACCAGAATAACCCCTACAGCGACTTCAGTTGAAACTGGAAGTATGGAGACAAGGAAAAAGGCAATGAGAGGCATAAGGATAAATTGTCCTGCTACCCCTATGGCTACATCTTTAGGACGCTTAAATACTTCCTGAAAATCTTTCTTGGAAAGAGTCAGTCCCATCCCAAACATAATGATCCCCAGCAGCGGAACGATGTAAGGAACAATCCAAGTAAACCCTGCAGGAAAAATAAAAGATAAAATCGCAAATAATAGCACCCAAATGGCAAATGTACTGCCTGCAAAATGACTAACTTTTTCTAACGTTTTCATTTCTTCACTCCTCTACTATGTAAATATAATTTCAGATTATACACTATTTTCAGATTAATAGAACCAATTCATCTGGGAAAAAAAAGAGAAGAAGTATTTAATTAGAATGTTTGGGTTTGGAGAGAAATTCATGGAATCGAGCTGTAGAAATACAAATCTTTATTCCGAGTAAAACACCGTGTATAATATGTTATAAGTGAAAGGGGGAATGTTTCATGAGTATTCCTAAGCCGCTTGTCCAATTAAATCAAATGTTTATAGTAGTCACGGTCATCTTGGCCCTTGTTTTTTATAAAGCTATCTTGCTGGTTCCATTTATAGTTGGCGTCTATACATTAATCACCAAGCAAAACCTTGTCATCCTTTTTGGAAAACAATTTTTAACCAAACCATTAAACTCCTACATTCCGGAAGATAAAGACCAGCAGTTGTTTAACCAGTGGATTGCGACGAGCTGTATGGGATTATCATTGACTTTCTTTTATTTACATCTGGATTTCCTTGGTTATTTATTTAGTATTATGGTAATCGCTGCAGCAGGAATCGCATTGATGGGATTCTGTATAGGGTGCACCATTCGTTATCGATTTAAAATGTGGAAATACAAAAGAGCCAACCCGCAGACGTAATAATCATGAGAGAATTTAATCTATCAGAAACCCGAACATTAATTGTTAGAAGTTCGGGTTTTAATTTTGGCTTACATAAAAGCTTTCAGTGCTGTGGACTTTTGATGGCCACAGTCTAGTTTCCTAAACTGAATTCTAAGCCTTCTTCCTGCTATGAGGATGCTTCCTTCTTTCAGTTGTGCTATAATCCATTTCTGGGAATAATAAGGAAACTAGCTATGATTTTGGAAGAGAATATATTATTTACATAGGTTTAGAGAACATTCTCTTCTAAAGTAAGGAAGGGTTTGAATGGATGGAATTCTTGACCGCAAAAGTCATCTATATCGCTTTGTTCATATTGATTATTCACACGATTGAAACGTTAGCTTATGCTGTGAGGTTATCAGGGGCAAGGGTAGGGTTAATTGCTTCTGCATTGTCATTATTTAATTTAATGGTCATTGTTTCAAGACTGGCGAATATGATGCAGCAGCCTTTCACTGGGAGTTTAATCGATGCTGCACCCGAAGACAATCCTCTGGTGTTTGTGGCCCATCAGTACAGATTTATTATTGGAGCGTCAACGGCAGGGACTCTGCTGGGAATTGTTTTGCTGCCTACTTTTGTTGCCTTGTTTTCAAGAGCGATTATACACTTATCAAATCAAAGAGGTTCTGTTCCTGCATTGTTTAAGACCCTTTTTTCATACGAGTACTTAAAACGGGGGCTTCATCACACCCATCTTCCTAGAAAAACGTATTTAAAGGGGCTGTCTCTTAAAGGATTCCCTAAGCGTCTGTTTCTCGTGAATATGATCGTGACTTCTATCTATACCATAGGGGTGCTATCAGCGTTATATGCCGCCTTGCTTGCTCCAGACCGTCATTCTACAGCCATTATGGCATCAGGATTGATAAACGGCTTGGCAACGATTTTACTGGTGATATTCGTAGATCCCAAGATATCCGTAATGGCAGACGACGTGATTAATAAAAAGGGGAGCTACGTAACTTTGAAAAATGTATCGCTTATGATGGTTACCTCCAGGCTCCTGGGGACTATTCTTGCCCAGCTGCTATTTATCCCCGGAGCTGAGTATGTTGCATGGTTCACTAAGTTTATTGTTTAAATGAAATGAAGGGGAGCTGCGGGATTCTCGAGTGATGGTTGGAACAAATAGTATTTTGAACAAATCAACACACACATAAAGAAAAACGCATGAAAATGGATTTAATCCATTTTCATGCGTTTTTTATTACAATAAGAAAAGCTGGAGAATTAGGTTCTCCAGCTTTTCTATTATTATTATTGACTGTCTTCAGTTTCTTTCTTATCCTGGTTTTCTTTCTGTTCACTATCCAGGAAGCGGAGCAAGTCGCCATAAACGACTTTGTCAGAGTACTGAAGTTCTTTATCTGCTTTACCTTTTAATGGAGCACAAGTTTTCATGTCTATTTCTTCTCCAGAGGATTTGTCATAACACTTATTCCCCTCAGCAGCATAAACATATTTATCTGTGACCATACTTCCATCACGGAAGATTGTGGCACTTTCACGATTTTTAGCAAATAGATCTGTACCGAACTGAACATCATTCTTTTCGTCAATACCTAGCAGGTGAAGGATGGTAGGCTTCAAGTCAATTTCTCCACCTACAGTGTCCATTGTTTTTCCTTTCATTCCAGGAATGTGGATGATCAATGGAACTTTTTGCAATTGAACGTGTTCAAACGGACGAATTTCTTTTCCAAGAATTTTACTCATCGCACGATTGTGATTTTCAGAGATACCATAGTGATCACCATACAAGACGAAAATCGTGTCTTTATATTCGCCATTTTCCTTCATAAGCTGGAAGAATTTCTTAATAGATTCATCTTCATAGCGAACGGTTTGGAAATAACGGTCCACGGATCCATCACCCGTGTCAGCAGGGTCAATCATTTCCATACTTTTATCGTTCGTAATATACGGATAGTGGTTCGTCATGGTAATAAATTTCGCATAATATGGCTTATCCAGATTCTTAACAATCGGCATAGATTGTTCAAAGAAAGGAATGTCCTTTAAGCCATAGTTTACAGAATTCTCGTCGGTAACATTGTAGGAATCCTTAGAGTAGAAATGATCGTAACCAAGAGATTGGTACATTACATCTCTGTTCCAGAAACTTGCATGGTTTCCGTGTAAACTGACCGGAGTATAGCCATGATCTTTTACAATTTCAGGGGTTGCATTATATTCATTGTTAGCATTGGTCGTATAAACTGCTCCTCTTGGAAGTCCATACAAGGAGTTATCAATTAAAAATTCTGCATCTGAGGTCTTACCTTGCCCAGTGTTGTGATAGAAATTATCAAAGTAGAAGCTGTCATCTGCCAGGTCATTCAAAAATGGTGTGATTTCCTGACCGTGTAACTTTCGGTTGATAACAAAGTTTTGTGTAGATTCCAAAGATACAAGAACCACATTTTTACCTTTTGCTTTACCGAAGTATTTACCATGGACACCCATTTTACCTTGTTGAGAGTTGACATAGTTCAATATTTCGGATAATTCATTGCTGTCAGCGAAAACGCGGCGTGATGATGTCTTAGCCGTCATAACACTGTCGTAAATGTGATAGTTATAGATTCCCAGAAGTTTTACTAGTTTTGCGCGGTCGAACGTTCTTACAAGCAGCTGAGGGCGTTCTACTTCAGCTAAACTTAAGTTAACAGCTGCAAAACCAAGAACAGTTGCGAAAATCATCGCTACTGTACGTTTGCGGAATTCCATTGTAGGTCTCGTCTTCTTAAAGACAAGCCAAGCGACAAGAATTACAGTATCCACCCAATATAATACGTCCAAGGGATGTGTTAAAGCTTTAGCACTTCCGCCAAGATCACCGAAGTTCTTATACTGCATAAGAACGGGCAGTGTGATGAAGTCATTAAAGAAACGGTAGTAAACTACGTTAGCATACAAAACAAATGACATGATGAAATAAATCGTCATGAACGCTTTATTTCTTCTCTTAGGTGAAAAGAAAAATGACAATCCTAAGAAAAATAAAATGGAACTAATTGGCGTAATCACTAAAATAAATTGCTGTACGCCATTTTCGATATCTAAAGTAAAAGCAGTCTGAAGAGCGTAATAGGTTTTTGCCCACAAAAAGAGAACCGCGGCAGCAAAGAAAACCCAACCCTTACTCAACCATTGTTTATAATCTTTATTCATGATGAACCTCCTGTGTTTCTTTCATGAGTTATAATAATATAATTTAACAAAATATTTACAATAAGTAAACAAGAAAGAAGAACTAGTTTATGAAACTTCTGTTACAATATCTATTTATGAAACCTAACCTATTTTATACTCGTATAAACCTATAAGTCAATAAATAGTAGAAAAGAGGTATAAAAATGAGTAAGTACTCGATCGATGAATTTATAAAGAAAACTAAGCAGGATGATAATGAAAACGATTACTTTGAATTGGAAACACCAAGAATTTTAGAAGTTAATTTAACGGATCAAGTTTGGGCTAAAGCTGGATCGATGATTTCTTATAATGGACAAATTAAATTTGAAAGAGAAGGAATTCTTGAGCATGGGGTCGGCCGCATGTTTAAAAAGGCTTTAACTGGAGAAGGAACCTCTTTAATGAAAGCAGAAGGGAGCGGACGACTGTATTTAGCAGATCAAGGTAAAAAGATTACGATTTTACACTTGGATGATGAGTCTATTACAGTAAATGGAAATGACCTGCTTGCATTTGAACCAGGAATAAAGTGGGACATTAAATTAATGAAGAAAATCGCTGGAATGATGTCAGGGGGATTATTTAACGTCACCCTGAAAGGGACAGGAAGAGTAGCTATTACTTCCCACTACGAGCCTCTTACACTTCTCGTTACTCCATTAGATCCTGTTATAACTGATCCGCACGCTACTGTAGCGTGGTCGGGAAATTTAGAGCCAGAGTTTCAAACGGATATTAGTTTTAAAACTTTTTTAGGCAGAAGCAGCGGTGAATCCATCCAAATGAAATTTTCTGGAGAAGGATTTGTTATTGTTCAGCCTTTTGAAGAAATCTATACTAATGGAAACAGCTCCTAATATAATAAGGAAGGCTTTTTATAATCTTTCGACATTTAATACGGAAATATGCTGTGGTTCACGGAAAAATGCAGATGCTCAATTTGCATTTTAATGTATGTACAACTTGAATGCTGCTATGGAATTTCTTTTTGCTTCCGTACTGTTTTAACAACGTGTGGGAGCTGGCAAGTCCCTCACTTTCTATTGGCGGATGGGAAACCTTTGTAAAAGAATACATGCGACCACTCCTGAAGACGAAACATATATTTAATGAAGAAAGTCGTCAACTTCTTCAAATGTATGTTATAAATCATGCTCTTAATCATGGAAGAAAAACTTTATTTTTTTTATCATCAATTCCTAATTATTTCATAAGATAGGGATAGAAGAATTTTTTAAGCGCAAACCTTTACTTCAGGATCAAAACAATGTAAGATGGTAATCAATATAAAAATAATAACGGAAACTTCTTATCCAGAGAGGCGGAGGGACTGGCCCTTTGATGCCCGGCAACCATCGATTCAATCCAAGAGATTGAAGAGAACGGTGCCAATTCCTGTAGAATGCTTTGCATTCTAAGAGATGAGAGGATCGTACGGAAATTACGACCCCCATTTCTTACATTGGATAAGAAATGGGGGTCTTTATCATTAATAAACCCGTTACGCTCTCTAAATAGAAAGAAGTTGCGTTAAGGAAAGGGAAGATGACAATGGCAACAGCGATTTTTGGAGCAGGATGTTTTTGGGGTGTTGAAGCATTTTTTGAAAGATTTGAGGGAGTGACTCAAACACGCGTGGGTTATACAGGAGGAAAAGTGAAGGACCCGGTTTACGAACAAGTTAAGACTGGGGACACTGGCCATGCAGAAGCTGTGAAAATTGAATATGATCCATCTATTATTACGTATAATGAACTGATAAATATCTTTTTTGAAGCGCATGATCCTACTTCTAAGAATCAGCAAGGTGGAGACGTAGGTCATCAATATCGATCTGCGATTTTTTATTCAGATGCCAGTCAGAAATTTATTGCTGAAGAGAAAGTAAAAGAATGGAACGAAAAATCTATCTTCAAACGTCCGATTGTTACGGAAATTGTAAAAGTGAAAACATTTTATGAAGCTGAAGAAGACCATCAGAAGTATTTCCAAAAACATGGATCTGTTGCTTGCGGAATTAGCTGACTAAATCCTGAAGGCAGCTTGAAAAAATATTCTTAAGAAATCCCGAACCTCTAGATTAGGTTCGGTTTTTCTATGTCTTCGAGCATATAAGGGAGGGCTAAGTATAGCGATTTTGATTGAGTTGGTTTCTCATTGAAGTTCGCTTTGCAACTGCTAACTATATCCTTCATGTAGATGGTATAATTTTTCATGTAAACGCGAATGAAGAAGTAATGAAAAAACTAGAAGTTTACCTTGTCCTTCATTCAATTAGTTGACCATTCTTAAGGTTGTGTTTTACGGGGAGGGAAAGACTGTGAGGTTATATGGAGCACTTGCAGGTTTGAGTTTGATCTGGGGATTATCTTTTGTTTTTATTAAGTTGCTGGTCGACCCCGTTGGGTTATGGGGGACCGTCTTTTTGAGGTGCTTTGCAGGTGCAATTATAGTATTGCCGTTCTTGTGGTTTAATCGGAAAAAGATTGTGAGACCTATCCCTTTTAAATCTTTAGCGGTAGTCGGGATTTTTAATGCTGGTCTTCCGTGGGGCCTGATTGCTCTTAGCGAAACACAAATTAATAGCAGTACTGCCGCCGTTCTTAATGCATTAACCCCTATTTGCACGAGCTTAATTGGCTATATGTTCTTTTCTATCCTTTTGAAAAAAAGACAATGGGCCGGGGTGCTGCTTGGATTTATAGGGATCCTTGTCTTAATGAACTTTAATGTGCGAGAGTTATTTAATGAGAGTTTTATTGGGGTGGGGACCATGGTGTTAGCAGCGATAAGTTACGGCTTCGCTTCTCAATACACCAAAAAATATTTGCAAAACACGGGAGTATTTCTGATTACTGCTTGTTCCTTGATTGCAGGAACTGTAATTGGAGGAGTAGGTGTGATCGCCTCGGGATCAGCCCGGCAATTTGTATCTGCCTCATTTACAGATCCTTTAATTATCATTGCCATCATAGGACTAGGCTGCTTTGGTTCAGGAATAGCTCACCTGTTATTTTATTATTTAGTTACACAGGGGAGTGCTGAATTTGCAACGTCGGTAACTTATCTTATTCCTATCACGGCAATGGTGTGGGGGTATGTGTTATTAGGAGAAGCGGTTACCAGTCATTTACTAGCAGGCTTGTTCATTATCTTTTTCGGGGTATACTTAGCTAGTCGAAAGCCAAAGGGGAAAGCGGCATTGCGAAAAAGCAAAAAAGCGGTCTGAGCCACTTAATAAAGCAGCACTCTGCTGCTTTATTTCGTATATTTATTCGCATAACTGCTCGCGGCAATGGAGTCGGGCTTGATTTTTGGTTCGATTCCTAAAGATTCAATTCGGGCGATCATTTCATTCACATAAACACTTGTACGATTCCTTTCTCCTGCGCCAATATCAATGTGACCTTCCATTGTAAAGGTGGATCCCCGATAAATGAAGGGCAGGACTAAATCAACCAATTGATTAATTTTTTCAGGAGTAAATAGGACGGCAACTTCTTCAGTTAAAGTGGTTTCATAGGAGATTCGCTCATGCAGCACAGTCATCTTCCTTGGAATGATCACTTTGCGAAAGCATGCCCAGGCCCCTTTGCCTACCCTTTGAATCACAATTCCTGTAATGAAGACTGTTGAATGTGAATGAATCTGTGAATCTGTCCCTAGCATTAAGCGATAATTTCCTAACGAGTCTTTGCTCATAAAGGAATAGATATGACCAAACACCTCAGTGAAAGCCATGTTTTCCCGGGCAATATTTTGAAATGAAAGTTGCTCCTCCACTTTTTAACACCTCAATAGTTAGAGTGATCTTCTTAGCAATTCTCCAGAATGATTGAATAGCAGTTCGTCAGGCGAACCATCATGGGAAGATGGTTTGAAAGATCTTACCTTATCCTATGCTGTGATTGCGGTTTTGACCGGATGGCAGGAGAATTCAGGAAATAGTGATCTGCTTATTAGTTTCTCAATGATGTGTTCATTTATCCGTGGAAAGAGATGATTGATTTTGCTTAGAATTGCAGGCCCATACTAGCATGAAGAAGAAATAAAATACATAAGAGTGATATAAAGTTTGAATTAAAATAAGTAAAGACAGCTAGCCTCTTAATTTTTTTAGAGCGCTCGTCATTAAAACTAAGGTGATAATTAGGATCATGCTGCTTGTAACCGTCAATATAATGGAAAGCTGCTGATTGGCATTAATCCCGATATACCCCCAAATAAAAACTAGCGGGAATATATAGTCCTTTTGAACATAATGAAAGCCGATAGCAATTAATCCCCCCGCGATAAGCATAATGACCGCCCAAGCTAATTCATGAAGACCTAAAAATTCTTGAATTCCATTGTATTTAAAAACAATAAAAGTATCGACTATGGTGGCAACTGATGTCCATCCTAGATAAAGCGAGAACGGGAGACGGTAATGGATCGGCCCTATAGGAATAGAAGCTTTCAGATTGCTGTAAACCTTGCAGAGAGTGAGGAGAGAAGCAGCTAGGAAAAGAATTGAATAGCTTGTCCCCACAATAACGGAGGTTCCCGAAAGTAGCATACTAAGTGGAAACCAGAAACGGATGGCCGCAACCATCCTGTTTAGTTTCTCTAAACCAAAGAACTGCATGACGATAAAAATGAGAAGGGTAATATAGATAAGTCCCCATATTGCAAAGGAAAAAGGAGCAGGTGCCACTAATACCTTTTCTGAAAATCCGCTGGTGAAATCTGCAATGATTAGGGAAGTTACTAATAAATAGATATAACTGACCGTGTTGAATAACTTTAGTCCCAGAAGACTCATTCAATGCCCACTCCTTTACCACAACTAATATTTTTCAGGCTTTTTCCTCCTCTATTCTAGATAATCCTTTGTTTTTCAAGTAAGCTTGCTCTAATACAAGTCTATGATGGAAAAAGAAATAAATGCCAGCAGCTTCTTGAGAGGAATGGTTTATTTAAAAAGAGTGGGACAAAAGAAATTTTCCCTTTTAAAAAACCCGAACCATTTCAGGGTTCGGGTTTTTCCTGGCTGTGCTGACTGTATCCAATGCTGGTCTGCAAATCTATTGAATTCTCTAATTAGCATTCACCATTTGGCCATATTAAATCAGAAGATATAGATCCAAATCAGCAGTATGATGATAAGAAAGGTTATAAGATAGATAAGAGTTAACATAGGAATACTGGAGTTGTTTTCTGCTTCCTTGAGACTTTTTAAATCCTCTTCTTGTGATTGTGGTTCTTTCTTAGAAACAGTTCTCGCGATCATCAGGGTGCCGGCAAAAGCAACGATACAAATACCAACGATAATTAAGTAATAGTTCACGTTCACATCCATCGCTCCTCGATTTTGTCTTTTCTTTATTTTTATGAAAGGATTATTATTTTCATTGTAAGGGAATGGAAGTAAAGAGAACAGACCAATAGATTAATCGCAAGAAAAATACGGGAGGAATCCGAATGTACCAATCGCTTAATGGTTTTTTCTTGTCGTGGGAGTATGAAGTGGAAGAGACGATGAAAATTTTTCAAGGACTTACAGATGATTCCTTGCATCAGCGCGTAACTCCTGAGCAGAGAAATTTAGGTGAGATTGCCTTCCATATCATTAACTCTATCCAAGAACTCATGGAACATACAGGATTGGAAATTGAAGATTCAGTACCGGAAGACAGCGTCCTGGAATCATCAGAGGCACTAATTCGTCACTATGAAAATAGCTGCCATTCATTTAAAAAGGCGATTTATACTCAATGGACGGATCATTCCTTAAATGAGAACAGCACTCTCTATGGTAAAGTCCTGCCCAATCATTTTTTCCTCATGACTTTAATACGCCATCAGATTCATCACAGAGGTCAAATAACGGTCCTTATGAGACAGGCGGGCTTGAAAGTGCCAGGGATCTATGGACCTTCTAAAGAGGAAGAAGCTGCTCGTGAATTGAAGAAAACGTAAATTTAAAGGAATTACTCGGACAGAAGTTCTTTAGCGATTATTAAATCCGAACGATGATGAAATGTTACCGACATTCTTCCATCACCGTTCGGATTTTTTTGCTTGATGCAGGATTTCTAGCTTCCCACAGGAAGTATTAAATCCAGGGCGCTATGGTGTTTAATAAGGGACCTATTAAAGTCGTTGTTTGGGGCACTATCCTCCACTACTATAAATATAATCGATAATTTTATAGTCATATCAGGGAGGGAATTCAATGGAAACAATTGAAGAATTGGAATTTAAAATGTCTCAGCCTTCACAGAGGCTAATGGATGATTTATTGAAAATAGAAGGAGACATCATGATCCTCGGTGTGGGCGGGAAAATGGGACCGACACTTGCCATGCTAGCTAAGAATGCAGTACGGACTGCAGGACTGGAAAAACGGATCATTGGAGTTTCAAGGTTTTCCCAAGGGACTTTGAAAGAAGAGTTGGAAAGCAGTGGAATTGAGACCATCCAGGCGGACTTGTTAAACGAAGCAGAATTGGAGGCACTTCCTGAGGTTGAAAATATAATTTATATGGCTGGGAACAAGTTTGGGACGACTGGGAATGAACATTTTACCTGGGCTATGAATACTTATTTACCTGGGCGGACTGCGGAAAAATTTAAACATTCTAAGATCGTTGTCTTTTCTACAGGCAACGTTTATCCTCACAGTTTTATTGGTGGTGGAGGATCTTCAGAAGAAATGTCTCCGAATCCTGTCGGTGAATACGCTCAATCTTGTCTTGGCAGAGAACGGATATTTAGTCATTTCTCTCATAAATATCATATCCCTCAAGTTCATTTTCGCTTAAATTATGCAATCGATCTTCGGTATGGAGTATTAGTTGAGATTGCCAGAGCAGTAAAAGAAGAACGGCCGATTAACATAAACATGGGTTTCGTGAATGTAATCTGGCAGGGAGATGCGAATGAAATGGCTTTACGTTCCTTGCTCCACTGCCAATCGCCGCCGCTTAAATTAAATATTACGGGTCCAGAAACGCTTTCGGTTCGCTGGTTAGCTGAAAAGTTCGGTGAAAAATTCGGGACTGTGCCCATTTTTGAAGGGGAGGAACAAGAAACTGCCCTGTTAAGCAACGCTTCTCATTCTCACCAGTTATTTGGATACCCCTCCGTTACCATTAGAGAAATGATGGACTGGACGGCTGGGTGGTTGACTAATAATGGTGAATTGATTGGCAAACCGACTCATTTCCAAGAGAGAAGGGGGAATTACTGATATGAGTCATTCTCTTAAAGGGGAGTTGAGAGACTTAGTATTTCAAGGAACAGTGATTCCTGCCCATCCGCTTGCTCTAACAAGAGAAAGGACATTAGATGAAGAGCGGCAGCGCGCTTTGATGCACTATTATATGGCAAGCGGCGCAGGTGGTATTGCTGTTGGGGTCCATACCACTCAGTTTGAAATTCGTGAAAAAGGAATCGACCTTTATGAACCTGTATTAAGAATGGCGGCAGAGGAAATAAACAAAGCCGAGTTAGATCGTCCTTTTCTAAAAATAGCCGGCATTGCTGGAGAAACAAGCCAAGCTATTTCTGAAGCAGAGACGGCAGCAGATCTTGGTTATCATCTTGGTTTAGTAAGTATGGGCGGGCTGACCCACTTGAGTGAGAGACAGCATTTGGAAAGAGTGAAAGCTGTCGCTGATGTGCTCCCGGTTTTTGGATTTTATCTTCAGAGATCGGTAGGCGGACGTCGATTCAGCTATAATTTCTGGAGAGAATTTTGTGAGATTCCTGGAGTAGCAGCAATTAAGCTGGCTCCTTTTGATCGCTATTGCACCCTGGATGTAGTCCGTGCCGTCTGCCACTCTGCACGCTATTCAGAAATAGCATTATATACCGGTAATGATGACAATATTGTAGCAGATCTGTTAACTGAATTCCGCTTTTCCATTAATGGAGAAGTTCGTACAAAACAGATTATAGGAGGCTTACTTGGGCAGTGGGCAGTGTGGACGACAAAAGCGGTGGAATTGTTAGAGGAAATAAAAAGAGTAAAGGTTACGGGCAGCATTCCCAGAGAAATCCTTACCCGTGGAGCAGAAATAACTGATGCGAATGCTGCCTTGTTTGATCCGGGAAATGGTTTTAAAGGCAGTATAGCTGGTATTAATGAGGTGCTGAGACGACAAGGGCTTCTTAGAGAAAGTATCTGTCTGAAGGATACCGATCAGTTGAGCCCGGGGCAAATGGAGGAAATTAACAGAATCTATCTCCAGTATCCTCACCTAAACGATGATAATTTTATTAAGGAAAATCTGCCCAGCTGGTTAAGCGGCGTTTCTGTACATTCAAATTAAGAAGGGAGGGAGGGGATTGGCAGAAGAAAACAGTTCTAAGTTTTTTTATCAAGCGCAGCAGCGGCCATTTATAAAAGAGATGTGTAAGAAAAATTGGAGCTGTGAAGTAGAGGAAGTGTTAGAGAGAGCGGATTTAGCTTGTAAGAATACTTTTATATTTACTCATCGATGGGACATGGAGCGATGTGAAACGCCGGTTTCATTTGGTGGTGAGGTAGATTGGACTTACAGGTACAAGGGAGACTTTGAATGGACCGTCAATTTAAACAGAGCTAGATTTATGGCAGAGCTCGGACAGGCGTACTGGCTTACGGATGATGAAAAATATGCGTCTTCCTATATCAGATTGTTAAAAGATTGGGTAGAACAGAACCCGTTAACTATGGAAGAAGTCCGTCAAAGTAAAGAAACGCACTATAACGTGAAGGATACATGGAGGAAGCTGGACAGCGGAATTCGAATTACGAATTGGCTCAAGGGTTACTTCTGTGTTCGAGAGTCCCATTTATGGAGAGATGAAGAGGAGAAGTTCTTTGGAAATGCTGTGCACATGCATGGCCAATATTTAAGCATGGCTTTTACACCGCATGATCAGCAAAGCAATTGGGGATTTTTAGAAACTAATGGCTTGTTTCAAATTTCTGTTTTGTTTCCCCAATTTCCTGAAGCAAAAAGCTGGCAGGAACAATCGATATATCGTTTAGAAGCTATGTGCCGTCTTCAAGTATTCAGCGATGGAATGCACAATGAACAAAGTCCAATGTATCATCACGAAGTCCTTCATTGCCTTTTTGAATCGGTTCGATTATCTGAAGTCAATGAAATGGTGATGCCAGAGGAATTAAAAAGGACTCTTGAAAAAATGTATCACGCTTCTTTTGCTTTAATTAAGCCTAATGGGACCCAGCCGAGAATGAGTGATAGTGATGATACTGATATTCGGGATGTTTTAACAAGAGGCGCAGTTCTATTTCAAAGAGGAGATTGGAAAAGTAAAGGCTATAAAGGGTTAGATTACGAGGGTATTTGGTATTTTGGAGAGCAAGGTTTAGCAGATTACTCCGCTTTACAAACGCTGAGTCCAGCATTTGGATCCGTCCATTTGGAGAATTCGGGTTACTCGGTGTTAAGGAATAACTGGTCTTCAGAGGGGCATTACTTATTGTTTGATGGCGGTCATATGGACATTATCCGTGCCCATGGCCACGATGATTTCCTCCATATCGATCTCACTCTTTTTGGTAAAGAATTTCTAGTGGACACCGGCAGGTACACGTATATGGAGAATGTAGAGCGAAAGTATTTTAAGGAGTCGTTTCAACATAATACTACAAGTGTGGATAACCGCTCGATTTCTAGTTATGTAGATTCCTGGCACTGGGACCAAGTAGCGAATATTACCCAACCTTACTGGAGAACTTCAGATGCTTTCGATTATGTGCAGGCAGGACATGATGGATACTGGAAACTGGATGATCCTGTCCAGGTTCTTCGCCAGATTTTCTATGTGAAGCCTGATTATTATATTCTCATCGATCGTTTTCTCTCCCGTGAAGAACATTTGTATACCCAGCACTTTCATCTAGATGAACACGCGGAATTGAGCGTAGTGAAAGAGGGAGAAGAAGTAAACATAGAACGGGAGGAAGGAGAGAAACTTTCTATGATCTGGATGGATCCTGTTAAGTTATGTATAGAGGACAGCTGGGTTTCCAGACATTATAATCAGAAGCGGCCAGCTGTTAAACTAACTGCTTCAAAAACAGGGAAAGGTGCAACGACTTTTATCACGGCCCTCCTTCCACGGTCCTCTAAAGAAGAGGGTCCGTTTACCATGCGGAAAATAGATGTCTTTTCAACGCGTTATGAAAAGCTGCCGGATCATGAAGTGACGGCATTAGAAGTGAAAAGAGGAGACCGGGAAGAAATTGTGGTGTTCTCCCATCAGGGTCCATTCAGCTATCAATTCGCTGATACACAGATGACAGGAGAGGTTCTGTTTCTAAAAAAAGACAAGAATTCTGAGCAATCATGGGTAGTAAAAACCTAAGTGAAATGTGCACCGGTTATGAAATTCCGATTCTTTTTCGGTATTGGGTGGGGGTGATTCCTATATGTCTTTTAAAGGTTTTTGTAAAATGAGGGTAATCACCGTATCCAATGGAATGAGCAATTTCGTAAGTTTTAAATACCGGGTTGTTTAATAATTCTTTGGCTTTATCAATTCTAAGCTTGGTAATAAACTGTGTATAACTTATTCCTGTTTCTGCTTTAAATTCCATGCTGAAATAAGAAGGAGACATGTGGACAGTATCAGCGACTTCTTGAAGCGAAAGGGTTTCTTCTCTGAAATGAGTTTCGATATACGAGACTGCTTTCAGAATGTTTTTTCGGTGGCCGAAATTTCTTACCTTTTTAATTTGATCCATTAGAGTCTGACAGAGACCGATCAATGTTCGTTTCATCATCTCCGCATCTTTAGGAAGTACGGAATTATTCAGTGGTTCCTCCAGAGAAAAATCGGCAGACTGTTTGTTTAACTCACCTTTAATATATACAATAAGGTCTGCATAAAGGGACTTCATTAATCCAGGCTCTACCGTCTTCTCAAGAAGCTGGGTGTGAAGTTCAGTAATCATGAGGGCCGTTTTTTCTTCTTCCAGCAGCCAAATTTGATCCGCAAGCTTCTCCGCAAAGGACTTAATGATCCAGACCCACTTACTTCTTTCCTTAGAACTTTGATTTTCTGATTCCAGCTGATCCTTAACCTTTCCCAAAGAAGCAAGGAATTGGTCAGGTTTGATCGGCTTTAGCAAGAAATCAACCACGCCGAATCTGAGAGCAGATTGAGCGTACTCAAATTTATCATACCCTGAGATAATGATGAATTTAGCTTTAGGATTTTCTGCATTCACTTTTTGAATAAAGGCAAGACCGTTCATTTTAGGCATCCGGATATCGGTGATAATGAGGTGAGGCTCAAATTGCTGATTGAATTGACTCGCCTCTTCGCCGTCTTTTGCCTCCCCTACAATTTGAAACCCAGTAGGATTGTTTTGAATTAAGGCCGATATGCTTTTCTTAATCATTTTTTCGTCGTCTGCGATAAGTACCTTATACATGGCTATGCCTCCTTCTTTTTAACTTCATAATCAAATGGCAAGTTAATTTGAATGACGGTCCCTCGTTCATCTGATTGCTTGATGAACAGGCCGTATCGATCACCAAAGTTTGAAGAGATCCGCTTATGAACATTAATTAACCCGATTCTCTTCGTCGTTTTGTTAGTTAACGGCGGGTCTTGATTCTGTTCAAAAGATTGGTTGAACATATCCATGGTCTTGCCTGACATCCCTTTTCCACGGTCCACAATGTAAACGATATACCGTGCTGGCTCTTTAATTCCGTAAATTCCGATAAAGTCAGGTTTCAGCTCATGATCTTCATACCCATGGATAAATGCATTCTCGATAATCGGCTGCAGAGTGATTCTTGCTGCAAGCACTGCTTTCACGGCTTGCTCATTTACATCATAAACCACTGTTAAATCTTCAAATCTCTCTTTCTGAATTTCCATATAGGCTTTAATGTGCTGTAATTCTTCCTCAAGGGTAACGATGGTTTTCGTATTACTAACATTATAGCGAAACATATCTGCTAAAGATGTCGTCATTCGACTGATCATCATTTGATTTTCAATAATGGCGTACGAATTAATGATTTCTAGTGTATTGTAGAGAAAATGAGGGTTAATTTGTGATTGCATTGCTTGAAGTTCTGACTCCCGATTTTTCAACTCGAGCTCATTTTCTTTCCGTTTAGAATAATGAACGGCAGCAATTAACCGGTTAAGATCATTTGTCATCGAATAAAAGCTCTCGTACAGTTCACTAATTTCATCATGTCTGTAAAAGGGGAGCGGCTTCGTTTTGGTAAAGATTAAATTTCCATGCTGAGCCTTCTTCATTAGTTTCTGTAAATGTGTCAGCGAATACGTTAAAGATAAAGAAAATCCTCCGACAAATAACAAAGCGACCCCTATTAGAATTAAACCTATCCACATCGTAGAATTTCTTAAAGAAATTAATTCTCCCATAATGCTTTTCATAGGAACATTCGCAATCATTGTCCAATTCGATACAGGGGAGTGATCATAGACTTGCAGCGTATTTGCTGCACTGTTCCGATTGATGAAAAATTGGTCATCGGTTCCTTGTCGACTATCTTGATAAGAAAACGTCTGGCCTAATTCATTTTCATTTGGGTGGTAGATAATTTTATTATTTTGGTCCACAATCCAAACATTTTTGAAGTGACTCAGGGTCACTTCATTGATAATATTTTCAATCTGATTCAAACGGAGATTCACAATGAGCAGTCCAGATGTCTCATATGTATTTTTATCGTACACTTTTCTCACAATTGTAAGTACGGGAGTGGAATGGATGAAAGTAAGATTCATGATTTGGTAGGTGTCTAATTGGTCTTCATTTTTCCACATCTGCAAGTTTCGATCCTTTATTTGTTCCATATTCAGAAAATCGCCGACGTGAACGTAATTATTCACTTGCATTTCATTCTTGTTAATAAGAGAAATCCCGTAAATATCAGACCGGCCTTCCAAAATGTCGCCAAAAGCTTCGTTCTGAATTTTGCTCGATAATACATATTTTTCGTATCGAGTGGAGGAGGCAGGGTTTAGACTAAGGAAGGATTGAACCTCTGGCTTTGTTAAGAATGGGAGTGTAGCTTTTTCTAAGTCGTTTAAATAGAAATCCATGTATTCATTCGTTTGCTTTAATAAATATTGACTATATTGAACAGCATTATGTTCAATAGTAGCGGTGGATTTTTCATACCAAATGTATCCTAGTACCAGCAAGGGAGCACAGACAAATAGAAGAATGATAAAAAATAGTTTTGCATGAATGGATCGATAGTTTAAAGGGAGTTTTCTCAAAAGTCATTCTCCTCAATGGAAAATATTGCGAATATTGTTTATTTTCATTTTATTGAAATAAACACAAACTTTCAAATGAATTTCCATTTATGGTAAAAAAAATAAGGAATACAATAGATTTGTAAACGCGATCAAATTTAAAGGGGGAGACAAATTGTCCAAGAAAATGTTTCGTTTATGGCTGGCTGCAAGTTTAATGATTTTTCTATTCGTATTAAGCGGATGCTCGGGTGCTAAAGAAAAAACTAGTTCCGGTTCTTCAGATTCTGATACGACTGAGATAACGTTAGGGTTTTATTCTTCAGGAAGTGCAGATGACAAAATGAATGAGCTGATTAAGAAGTTTGAGAAGGAGCATCCAGATATTAAGGTAAAAACCCAAAATGCTCCTTACCAGCAATTTTTTCAGAAGCTGGATACGCAAATTGCAGGGGGAAATGCTCCTGATGTCTGGCTGTCGGATGGCGTATTCGTCCAGAAATATGCAGAACGCGGGGCGGCCAAAGACTTAACGGATTGGATTAATAAAGACCTCAATAAAGATGATTATTACGGATTGGATTTTAATAAAGATTCAGACGGAAAATATTGGGCGGTTCCGCAGGGCATTCAAATTGGAGCGCTTTTTTACAACAAGGATATGTTCGATAAAGCAGGTGTAGACTATCCAGATGACAACTGGACCTGGGAAGATCTTAAGAAAGCTGGTGCCAAATTAACCCTGGATACAAGCGGGAAAACGGCAGATGAATCTGGTTTTAAAGCGAATAGCGTGAAGCAATACGGACTTACATTTTTCAATATTACAGAAGGTTGGATGCCTGTACTGAAGTCTTATGGCGGAGGAGTACTTGACGAAGATTTGCGTAATTCAATAGTGGATTCACCTGAGAATAAGGAAGCCGTCAACTATATCGTAGATGGAATGGAACGAGGTATTTTCACAGATCCTTCAGATTTACAAGCTTTCCAAAGTCCAATGTCCCCTTTTCCCAGCCAAACAGCGGCTATGAGAATAGGAATCTATGCAAGAGCATTGGCCGCGAACGAAACAGGTGTGAACTACGATGTAACCGTGCTTCCTAAGGGTCCGGATGGGAAGCGTTTCTCTCCAGTTATCGCTAACTCCTGGATTATCAGCAATAGTACATCTGATGCCAAAGCTAAAGCTGCATGGGAATGGATTAAGTACTGGGTCTCAAACGATGAAGTACAGAAGGAATGGGCTGCTTTAGGTGAAGCCGTACCCGTGAAAAAATCGGTGGCAAATTCTGACCTGTTTCTAAATTCCGGTGAAAAGCCGGAAAATAAACAAGCATTTCTTGATAGCTTTGATTTCGCAGGAACATTGGATGTTAACGCCGTGTGGTCCGAATGGGTGAAAAAATTCGGGGATAATATTGATCGTGCATTCCTCAATGAGACCAGCGTGGATAAAGCTTTGAAAGAGGCAGACAAAGAAGTCCAAAAAGTGTTAGATGAATTCTATCAAAATAAGTAACTGAGAGTGTGTGGTGATTATGGATAGAAACAAAGAATCTAAACAAAAACGCAATAGAACGTTCAGACTGAGTAATGAAGGGAAGTGGGGAATCCTTATGATTTCCCCTTACCTGATTCACTTTATAGTATTTATTGCTTTCACTTTGCTGGCATCCTTGTACTTCAGTTTTTCTAAGTACGATATGCTGAACAGTCCAGAGTGGGTGGGTCTGGATAATTATAATAAGCTGATTCAGGATCCGGTTTTCTGGAAGTCGCTTTGGAATACCATCTACTTCACTGTGTTATTCGTGCCGACTCAGACGATTCTGGCCCTTATCTTAGCAGTGGCATTAAATCAGCAGCTGAAAGGCTTAAAGTTTTATCGAATGGCACACTTTATTCCGGTCATTTCTTCGTGGACAGTAGTTCTTTATGTGGCAGATGCCATTTTCAATCCTAGGTTTGGATTAGCGAATGATATTCTGCTAAAGCTCGGACTGCAGCCTCAGCAATGGCTGAATGATGAGAAGCTGGTCATTCCCGTGCTTGTCCTAGTCGCCGTATGGAAAGGGATCGGCTATATGATGGTAATCTTCTTGGCTGGTCTGCAAAATGTTCCCGAAGATCTTTATGAAGCAGCCGATATTGAAGGGGCAGGTGTCCTGAAAAAGTTCAGACATGTCACTATTCCGCTGATTTCAGCAACGACTTTTCTCGTTTTAGTTTTAAGCACGATCACTACTTTCCAGGCGTTTGAACAAATTTATGTAATGACAGGAAATTCAGGCGACATTACTGCCGCGGGCGGTCCGAATAACGCAAGTATGGTATTAATGCTGTATTTATTCCAGCAGGGATTTGCTTTTCTCAAAATGGGTTATGCATCCGCCATTGCCTGGGTTTTATTTATTATGCTGTTTCTCATCACTTTAATTCAAGTAAAACTGCAGAACAAATGGGTGCATTATGAAAAGTGAGGGTGAATTGAAGGCAGAGGTGTATAGGTAATGAAAAGAAACGCTAATAGAAAACGAAAGATTGTAAGCTATATCATTATTACAATCAGTGCGATATTAATGCTTACTCCTTTTGTAACGGCAGCTTTGAATTCATTAAAAACATATACGCAGTACACGGCGATTCCGGTCGAGTGGATTCCGAACCCATTTCGCTGGCAGAATTATTTAGACGTGTGGAAAATGACTGATTTTGCTCAGTATGGATTAAATAGTTTAATCGTTACGGTGCTATCAGTTTTGGGAGCTTTATTGTCGTGTTCGATGGTGGCATACGCTTTTGCACGCTTAGATTTTCCATTTAAGCAATCATTGTTTTTGATGGTGCTGGGCACGTTAATGATTCCTCCTGTTGTCATGATTATTCCTCAATTTATCATTTTTAAAAATATGGGTTTTTTAGATACGCTTGTTCCTTTATGGATTTTAGAGTGGCTGGCTCAGCCATTTGGAATATTTCTGATGCGGCAAGCCTTCTTGACGATACCCAAAGAGTATGAAGAAGCGGCTAAATTAGATGGGTGTTCTCCATTTCAAACTTACTGGAGAATCTTCCTGCCTATGTGTAAACCCCAGCTTGCTACGTTAACCATTTTTACTTTTATGACGAAGTGGAATGAAATTATGGCTCCTGTGATCTATTTATCTTCTGAGGATAAATTCACTTTGCCGATTGGAGTACTTTCTATGTCGGGAGCTTGGTTTGGTAAAGAACAATATTTGGTAGCAGCTGCGTTAATGACACTCGTGCCGATCTTAGTTGTCTTCCTATTTACAGAGAAATTTTTTGTGAAGGGAGCAAGTTCCTCTGGCCTGAAGTAATCAATACGGTTGATAGGATGTGGGAATGTGAGTTTTAATTTACTGGTCATTGGCAGAGGAGACACCATAAAAAAGGTGAAGACTGCCGGAAGAAAGTATAAACAGTTAAACCTTGTTTCCATTCAACACAATGAACTATACAGTAAATCAATAAAAAACATTCAATGGAGTAATTTTGACGGGATTTTTTATACAGAACCTGTTCCGGTTTCTTTACAAGATTCTTTGATAAAGACACCTGGCGATCTTCCGGAATTTAAAATGCAGTTTTCCGTAACGGCCTTATATGCGGGTCTATTAAAGTGCTTATACGAATGCAGCGAGAGACTGACAGCCCCCTGTCCAATAAGTGTGGACTTTTTCGGAGAAGAGTCAATTAAAGCACAGCTGGAAGAAGAGGGGATGGGACACTATCTTTCTATGTTTTTGTGCGATATCTATCAGACTCATCCGGAGAAACTGATCGATCACCATACAGAGCTGTGGGAGAAAGATAAAGTACAAGGGGTACTGACCGGACATCCGGAAGTCTATCAAAGGTTGAAGGAGACGAACATCAGGACTTGGCTGCTCACCCCTTCTCAGCCTTGTATTGAAGAGGCTTTAATCAAGGTACTGTCAGCTCTAAACCATTTGCAGAATGCCCCTTCTAAACTCCCTTTTCGATATGAAGATTATGCCTCTTTAGCAGAACTGAAGCGGATTGGAGTGAGTGGGGCTACTATTCATAAACTTCATTCCCTTTGCCAGGCAAAAGGGACGAACCGATTAACAACAGCTGAGCTGGCAAAAGGATTCTCGATCACTATGAGAAGTGCCCGCAGAATCCTGACCACACTAGAAGAGCATAAAGTAGCGGCAGTGATAGGGGAGGAACAGCTGTACAACAGAGGACGTCCCCGATATGTGTACGATATTAACTTTGACTATTTTAAGAAATCGTTTTGTTCATTTCCGGCTTTAGGCTGAGAAGGGGGATAGGAATGAACCGCTTTTTGATCAATACAGTTCTATTGGAAAGAAACCGGTGGGAAACTCATCGAACCCCTTCTATCCTTGTCAGCGAATGGATGGACCGATTTATGGAGGATGGTTTCGATGGGCTGGAGCTTTGGGAGAACCACGTATTAAAAGCACAGAAGGAAGAGATCCAATTCTTGAAGAAGGGTCCGGTTAAGGTCGATATTTATAACTCTTATGTCCGTTTTGAAGATGGATACGAAGAAGAACGAGAGACCGCTGCTAATATGATCAGGCAGCTTCAGGTTAATAAGGTGAAATTTAACTTAGGAAGCAATTCAGTTCTAGAAGATCGCTATTTGGAAAATCTTCAGGAGTGGAAAGGACAGCTGCCTGCAGGCTGCCGTCTGCTGTGCGAATGCCACCCGGGTACGATCATGGAAGACCCGGAGGAGGCGGCACGAATTTATGATGTGCTAGGAAGCAGCCAGCTTGAGGCTATTGTCCACCCGTTTCATGAACAGCACGATCTGGAGCGATGGTTTGATTGTCTTGGAAGCACCATCACACATGCGCACGTCAGTTTATATAAGAATCAGGCGTTTCACCGTTTAGCAGAAGAAGAAGAGTTTGTGAAGAAGCGGGCAGCAATGTTAAGAAACCAGAAGTTTGTTGGAACGTATTCGATGGAATTCGCAAAAGGGACTGCAGCCCCTAATGAGACTGAGGAGCTGGTTTACTCCTACGCCCTGCAGGACCGTAATTATTTACAGAATTTATTGCGAGCTTAAAGGAAGATGGATCGTGACGAGGGAGAGATCAGGATGTGGAAAGCAGCTTTAATTGGAGCGGGGGTAATCGCCAAAGACCATATAGAAGCTCTGGAAAAGAGGTCAGATTTAACGGTGGCGGCAATTGCTGATATTGATAAGGAAAAACTTACAAACTATCCTTTCCGAAAGTATCAGGATTATCGGGAAATGATTCGCAATGAGTCTCCTGAAATCGTTATTATAAGTTTGCCTCATTTTCTGCATAAAGAAGCTGCCTTGTTCTGTGCTTCGCATGGCTGCCACATATTACTTGAAAAACCAATGGCCCTTACTACTGCCGAGTGCAGGGAGATCATCAGCACAGCAGAACATTACAACATTCAGCTTCTAGTGGGACATATTCAGCACTATTTTATAGAAAATATGGTAGCGAAAGAAATCATTCGTAAGGAAGAACTCGGTAAGCTTCTGATGGTTAAAGAAGAGAGACATATGAATTATTTTGTTTCGGAACGACCCGACTGGTTCTTAGATCGATCTAAATCAGGCGGAGGAGTGATGATGAACTTAGGTGTCCATTCGATCGATAAGATTCAGTGGATGCTTTCGACTCGTTTTTCTAAGGTGCTGGCTAATTTGACTTTTGAATCTGGCATGCATTCAGAGGTAGAGGGAAGCGGGATTGTATATTTACAAACAGCCGAAGGAATCCCTGCGACTATCATGATTTCCGGTTATCAAGGAGTCCCTCGAAATGTCACAGAGTTCATCTGTGCCAAAGGAATGCTTAAAGTAGAACCAGGGAAAGGGGTATGGAAAAGCATGGATGGGGATTACGAAAGGGTAATCTCTCCTGAATCATCCTCTCCTTTTTCCAGTCAGCTTGCAGAATTAACGGATGCGATTGAAGGTAGTGCCAAGCTCGAGAATTCCGGCTGGTATGGTGAATCAGTAATGAAAGTAGTGGAAGCGATCTATCAATCTCATGATTGCGGCAAAGTTATCGAATTGGGTTAAGGGAGGAGGGTGTTATGAAACTCTTTTTACAGGGCGATTTGGATGGCTTGCAGCCGGGGATAGAGGAATTGGAGAAAGAGTATGCTTTTTGTATTTCTAAGCAAGGGTTAGTGATTAGAATCGAGCAATGGCAAGAAGAGAAAATTGAAGTCTCCTTAACTCAGCAGGGAGGCTTTATCGGATTTAAAGAGAAAATCCATTTCTTTAGAGCTATCGGTCTGCTGCTTGAGCATGCAAAAGAGAAGTCTTCATTTCAGTTGTCCGAGCATCCTCAATTTACTTTAAATGGACCGATGCTGGATTGTTCACGAAACGCGGTCCTCAAACCAGACCAAATCAACCGGCTAATGAGAAAAATGGCGATGATGGGGCTTAATCTCGTCATGCTGTACATGGAGGATACTTACGATCTAGCTGCGCTGCCTTATTTCGGTTATAAGCGTGGGAAATATACGCAAGAGGAATTAAAGCACATCGATGAGTATGCCGATCAATTTGGCATTGAGGTCATACCGGCTATTCAGACGTTAGCTCATCTTTCCAATTTCCTGCGCTGGAGCAGTTCTCAGCGATTTAAGGATACGGATGATATTTTACTTGCAGGATCCAAGGATACTGGCGAACTCATTAACAAAATGCTTATATCCTCTACTCAGCCTTTCCGTTCGAACCGTGTCCATATTGGAATGGATGAAGCTCACTTTCTTGGAAGAGGGGAATTTCTTAATCAGCATGGATTTTCTTCTGCTTATTCCATCATGAACTCTCACTTGACCCAAGTTTATCAAATGGCCGAATCGTTACAATTAAGGCCAATGATGTGGAGTGATATGTATTTTCGGGTGGCATCCTCCACGGGGAGTTATTACGATGAACAAGCTGTGATTCCACAAGCGGTCTTGAACGATATTCCAAAGGACATGCAATATGTATACTGGGATTATTATCATGAAGATGAAGATTTCTATCAGGAATACCTTCAAAAACATCAGCAATTTGGTTCCAATCCTATTTTTGCTGGAGGTTTATGGACGTGGAATGGCAACTCAGTTCACTATCAGAAAGCCTTTCGAACGACTCGTCCTGCTTTAATAGCTTGTAAGAAAGCAGGAGTGAAAGAAGTAATCGCGACACTTTGGGGAGATGATGGGGCAGAAACTGATCCATTTACTAGTCTTTTAGGACTTCAGCTGTATGCAGAGCACGGATACTCCCTGGAAGTAACCGACGATAAGCTGAGCAGGCGATTTCGATTTTGTTCGGGGGCGGAGATGAGCTCTTTCCTCCAATTGGGAGAATTAGATCTTCCACACGGTTCTGGAGACAGTCAGCTGGAGCCCGCGAATCCTGCTAAGTATCTACTATGGCAGGACCCTTTGACCGGCCTATTTGATCATCATCTGGATGACGTTTCTCTTAACCACTATTACAAACACTTGCAGCAATCTTTACAGAAAAGTGGGGAGCAAGCTGGAGAATGGAAGTCGCTGTTTCAGGTTCCTGCTGCTCTTTGCGAGGTATTAAGTATAAAAAGTGAATTAGGATGCAGACTTAGGAAGTATTATCGGGAGAAAGACCGAACCAGTCTCCAATCTTTGATGAAGCACGAGCTCCCGCTTCTCATAGAAAAAATCAATCAGCTTAAATGGGCTCACTACTCGCAATGGATGGAGAGAAATAAGCCGTTTGGATGGGAGATCTTAGATATTCGCTATGGAGGATTACGCTCAAGAGTAGAGACGGCGCTCCATAGACTCACCCAATATTTAGAAGGATCCCTCTCTGCCCTCCCAGAGCTGGAAGAAAAATCACTGGACTATGGTGCACCAGGTGCGATCTCTCCTTATCTAAGATGCAATAAATACAAAGATATTATTTCCGCCAATCCTATTTGAAGAATACCTCAGTACATCTACTTGTGATGAACACAGCAGCCCAGAACCACTAGTTGCAAATGGTTCTGGGCTGCTGTTTAAATACATTTAATCTTCCATGCTGTTTCCTATGACTGCTCCATTTCAGCAGAAGCTAAGTCATCTGGAGAAGCTTTTTTAATAAATAATGATAAAAGGAAGCCTGCTGCCGCCACACCGAATGCGACTAGATAAACCAGTTCCACTCCGGAAACTAAAGACTGAGTCATAGTTTGAGCGGAGGAAGGGTTCTCAGCATGGGCTAAGAAACTGTCCTGTTTCGAAGTCATGATGCTGATAAATACGGAAACCCCGATGGCTCCAGAAACAGGCTGCAGTGTATTCATAATCGCTGTTCCATGCGGATAAAGTTTCTTGGGCAGCTGATTCAATCCGTTCGTTTGAGCAGGCATCATAATGGCAGATATCGAGAACATTAGGAAAATGTAGGTAACCACAATATGCCAAATGGGAGTATTCACTCCTACCTGGCTGAGCGAAAACATCGTTCCCATTAAAATGAATGCAGCAGGTATTATTAATTTTCTCGGACCGAATTTATCAAAAAGCTTTCCCATAACAGGTGAAAGAAGTCCGTTGAGAAGACTTCCAGGGAGCAGGATAAGGCCTGCTGCTGCCGCTGATAAAGCAAGCGGACCTTGCATATACATAGGCAGGATAATTTCAGAAGAAAACATCGACATCATAATGATAATAAATAATCCAACCGATAAAGCGAACATCGGATACTTGAAAACTCGCACATCAAGCAGGGGTTCTGCTAGTCTAAGCTGTCTGCGTGTGAAGAAAATCAGACTAATGACTCCTGCGATGATCAAGCTGTACACTTGAGGTTCGAGAAATCCAGCATTTCCTTCCCCAGCAAAGCTAAAACCTAAGACCACTCCGCCAAAGCCAATCGTGGACAAGACGATAGAAAGGACATCAGTTTTCGGTTTGGTAATCTCTCCTACATTTTTAAGGAATTTATATCCGAATCCGATGGAGAATAAGGCAAATGGAATTACGGTAATGAATAAAAAGCGCCAGCCCAAATGCTCAACAATAACTCCTGAAAGTGTGGGTCCAATTGCCGGAGCAAACATGATGACCAGCCCAATCATCCCCATCACTGAACCTCGCCGTTCAGGAGGAAAGATTAATAAGAAGGTATTGAAAATAATCGGAATCAATAACCCTGTTCCTACCGCCTGTAGCAATCTTCCGGCAAGGAGAATTCCAAAGCTCGGAGCCAGGGAGCAAATAAGGGTTCCAACTGTGAAAATGGACATCGTTCCGAGGAACATTTGCCTTGTGGTAAAGGATTGGATAAGTAATGCAGAAATCGGTATAAGAATTCCCATCACCAGCATAAATCCGGTAGCCATCCACTGAACGACAGGCGGAGATACATGGAATTGATCCATTAATGTAGTAAGGGCAATATTAAGCAATGTTTCATTTAGAATAGCAAAGAACGCCCCAATAATGAGTGAGATCATTACGGGCATAACGCTGAAATCTGGATCTTCCGCAAGAAACTCATAGGATTTCTTGTTGTCTTTTTCGTCCATTGCGGCCACCTCCTTTAGTCAATAGCTTATACCTATTGCAAGTATTTATTATAACGGATGAGAAGAGGCGGGTATAGGATGAAGCTTATTAAACTTCAGCTACATTTCTTCAGGAGCTTCAATCCCTAGAATGGACAATCCTTCTTTAAGGACAATCGTAAAACCATAGATGAGAGTAAGTCGCTGGTTTAAATGGTTTTCAGCTAATATTTTCTGGGAAGCATAGTATTGGTTAAATGACTTGGCAGTATCGAGTAAATATTTAGCTAATTTAGACGGATCATATGCCTCATAGGCTTGTTTAACAGTTTCCGGGAACAGACGGAGCTGTTTGATCAGCGGCCAGGCATTCTCATCATTAAGAGTGGCAGCAGCGTTCTTTAACTCAAAGGAACCTTTATTTAGAATCGACCACGCTCGAACATAGGCGTATTGCAGATAAGGGGCAGTATTCCCTTCAAAGGTAAGCATGTCATCAAGAGAAAATTCCACATCATTGCGGCGATCGTGTTTTAAGTCATGGAAAATGACCGCACCAACGCCCACTTGTTTTGCTGTTTCTTCCTTATTATTAAGGGAAGGATTTTTGGATTCAATATTGGATTTTGCCTGAGCAACTGCTTCTTCAAGTGCTTGTTTAAGAAGCACGGTTTTGCCTTGTCTGGTGGACATCTTTTTGCCATCCTGAAGCATCATCCCAAAGGATATGTGCTTTACTGTATCCGCCCAGGCAAATCCCAATTTACTCAATACTTGCTTCACTTGCTGAAAGTGTAACGATTGTTCATGTCCTACTACATACAGTGCTTCATCAAACTGGTAATTCTTATAACGGTCCACTGCTGCTGTGAGGTCTCGTGTAGCATAAATAGAAGTTCCGTTGCTTTTTTTTATTAAACAAGGGGGCATTCCTTCTTCATCCAGCCGTACAACCTGGGCGCCCTCAGATTCGGTGAGCAGGTCTTTCTCTATTAGGAGTTGAATAGTTTCTTCCATCTTATCGTTATAATAAGCTTCGCCACGGGTGAGATCAAAAGAAACCCCGAGAAGACGATAGATGTTTTCAAACTCTTCTAGTGATTCCTCCTTAAACCATTTCCACAGCTTTACAGCTTCTTCATCGTGGTTCTCAAGTTTCTTAAACCATTCTCTTCCTTCTTCAATCAGACCTGGATCTTCTTTGGCTTCTTTATGAAACTGAACATAAATTCTCGTAAGCTCAGTTAATGGATCAGCTTTGACTAGTTCTTGCTTGCCCCAGCGCTTATAAGCTGCCAGCAGCTTGCCAAATTGAGTTCCATAATCGCCGATATAGTTGATTTTTACTGCGGTATAACCGGATTTCTCAGCAAGATTTGCCAGGGCATTGCCGATCACTGTGGAACGGAGGTGGCCCATGGAAAATGGCTTCGCGATATTAGGGGCAGACATATCGAGTACCACAGTTTTATTTTTACCATGATTATTACTTCCATAGCTGCTCTTTTCTGAAAGGATTTGTTTCAATGTGTGCTCTGCAATAAAGGTTTGATTTAGAAATATGTTTAGGTAGCCGCCTGCGGTCTGTACTTTTTCGATTGTTTCATGTTTGAGCCGGGAAGCTAATTCCTCAGCAATCTTTGCCGGAGATTTTCGCAGTATTTTGCTAAGTTGAAAACAAGGGAAAGCAATATCTCCATGGTCGGCTTGCTTTGGTGTTTCGAGAAGGTTGTAAACCCACTCACGGTCATACTCCTCACCGAGGAGATGAGAAAGCTGCAGGGCGATTAAGTGTTTTTCCATTTATGATCCTCCTTTAAGGAATGAAACTGGATGCATTTTGAAGAGTAAAACAAAAAAACCTCGTCTCCATGAAGAGACGAGGTTTGTGCTCGCGGTACCACTCTAATAGCTGTAAACAGCCACTCAATTGTTGATAACGGGGGTCAACCCCGGCCATCCTTACTGATCATTTTCAGGATCGCTTCTCAAAAGTCCGGTTCACTAATTAGTCTGCTGTTCAGGCTCCCACCGCCCCTGATTCGCTGTGCGCTTTCTAACAAGTTACTCTCTTTTTCCTAGAAATTAGGTATTGTTCAGATTATAGCTAATGGTCTTAAGGAATGCAACCGTTTCTAGGGTTTCTTGTAAATATAAATGCAGGAGCTAGATAAATCATGAGGAACCGCTGCTTTCTCAGCTGCAGACCAGCCAGGGAGATGAAAGGTATTGGATACAAGCGTGAAATTTCCGTGTCTATTAATTTTTAAAGATAATTTCTTCATAGCTCCTGGATAAAGGTAAGTATACAGGAAATCATGAGAGGTAAGGTCTAATTTGAAAAAATCCTTCCTTATTATATACACATTTCTATATCGAAATATTATTTTGCGAAGCAGCAGAATCATCCACGGGAACCAGGCCGTTTCATAAGCTGTAATTTTTGCTTTAGGAAATTGTCTGGCGTAACTAAAGGTCATTGCACCAAATCCAGCCCCTAATTCAGCTATAGAGTCAGGCGTATAGCGAGACGAGATTTCCATGGTTTTCTTTCTGGCAGCTGCAGAAGTTGGTGTTGGAGTGATCCCTGTGGCTATTGTCCCAATAACAAGCATAAGGAGTATAAAAATGATGAGAATAAGAGCAACAATCATGAACATAGCAGACACCTCTTTCTTCCATTGTAATAGATCCGGGCAGAATTGAAGAAGAATATCTAAATCGCTGTTATAATAATTTTGAATTTAAGTGAGGTGAATCAATTGAAGAAAGCAGAAACAATGGAAGATATACAGTCATTTATCCATTCTCATACAATAGCACTTCTCTATATATCCCAGCCCGGCTGTTCAGTGTGTCACAGTTTACAGCCTCAGATTGAGGAATTACTAAAAGAATACCCTAACGTGAAGACTATTCAAGCAGATGCTGCTGAAGTTCGCGAAGTTGCCGGAGCGTTTTCCGTCTTCACCGCCCCTGTAGTTTTAGTATTTGCGGAAGGAAAAGAATGGTTCCGCAGAGCACGATTTGTCCCGATGGGCGAATTGCATCGGGAATTAACCAAATTAAATCATTTACTAAATGAGTGAGTACAGTTGGAAGCTTAGGACAAAAGAAAAGGATTCATTAGAATACCCGGACCATTTATATATATTTTGGTTCGGGTTTTCTCTGTCTTTCAATGAGATTGCTTCATCTACCTGCTTCGCTTCCCATTTACCGTTGAACTCCCTATTCCATGTTCGGCATGCCCCTGACTTTTTCAAAACTTTATAGGCATATTCATCGCTTGAAGGCCTTCGTTGAGAGTTTTTTGAAAATTTGACCTTTTCCTGCAAATAGGCATTATCCAGTTATTCTCAATAATTCAACCTTCATATAGCTCCGTGAGAGCGAATTATTACCGATGAGAGACGATGAATATCAAATACCTTCGAGTGAAACCGTTTACACTGACTAATTGGCGTTTATAGACATGACTTGCTAAAAACCCCTTGAATAAGTATCTGCGAGTGTTATGATGAAAAACGTCATAAAGAAAGCGAACAAAAAACGCGAACAAATAAACGAACGGGAGAGATGAACTCATATGATCAAACAAACGATTGCTTTTCTAGGTGCAGGTTCTATGGCGGAAGCAATGATTTCCGGAATGGTCGAGTCTGGAAATATCCCTGCAGAACAAATTATTGTTACTAATCGAAGTAATCAAGAAAGGTTAAATGAGATTCACAATAAATATGGTGTACGTACAGTTTTAAAAGATCAATTAGATTACTCAGAAGTTGATCAATTTATCCTGGCAATGAAGCCAAAAGATATTGAAGCTGTACTGGAAGATATAAAAATTAAAATTGAACCGAATCAAGTACTTGTATCTGTACTTGCTGGTATTTCTACTTCTTATATGGAAGATCGTCTGAATGACGGTCAACAGGTTATTCGAGTAATGCCGAATACTTCAAGCATGTTAAGAGAGTCTGCAACAGCTATTTCTCCAGGTCGTCATGCGGCAATGGACCATGTCATGGTTGCCAAAGAGCTGCTTCAATCGATTGGCCGCGTATTCGTTATTGATGAAGAGAATATGGATGTCTTTACAGGCATCGCTGGAAGCGGACCTGCTTATTTCTATAACTTAATGGAGCACATTGAAGAAACAGGCAACCAAGAAGGATTAGATCGGGAAACCATTCGTGAAATTGGTGCGCAGACGTTGTTAGGCGCAGCGAAAATGCTGCTTGAGCGTGACGAAAGCCCATCTGAACTTCGTAAAAAAGTTACTTCACCTAATGGCACAACCGCAGCTGGTCTTGATGCCTTAGATCAAAATGGTGGCGGTCAAGCTATTTCTGAAGCTATAAAAGGAGCAGCCAGCCGTTCTGAAGAACTAAGAATGGAATTGGAAGGAATGCTAGTCGGTAGTAAATAAATGAGAAAAACATCCACAGTAAATACGAGGAAATATAACCAAAAACGTCTTAATAGGAGTGATATGTTGACTAAAGAAAATAAGCGTGTAGTAATTAAAATAGGTAGTAGTTCTTTAACAAGTATGCATGGAGAAATCAGCCGTCGTAAATTAGAAAAATTAGTAGACGAAGTTGTCCGGTTAAAAGATGACGGTCATGAAGTCTTACTCGTTTCATCAGGTGCTGTTGCTGCCGGCTATCGTAAGCTGGGCTGCTTAACACGTCCAAGTACTTTACCAGAAAAACAAGCTGCAGCTTCTATTGGTCAAGGGTTATTGATGGAATCTTACTCAGATCTGTTCTTATCCCACGGCTATATGGGTTCCCAGATTTTAATTACCCGCAGTGACTTCTCTGATGAGAACCGCTATAACAATGCACGTAATACAATCAACGTATTACTCGAACGCGGAATTATTCCAATAGTAAATGAAAATGATACCATTACCATTGATCGTTTGAAGTTTGGTGATAATGATACACTTTCAGCGAAAGTTGCTGGACTTGTGGATGCAGACAAATTGATCATTTTATCCGATATAGACGGTTTGTATGACGCAGATCCTAGAAAAGATGAAGATGCCAAGCTGCTTGATCGTGTACACGAAATTACACCTGAAATTGAAGATGCAGCTGGGGATCCAGGCAGTGATGTTGGAACAGGCGGCATGAAATCAAAAATTGACGCTTTCAAAATTGCCATGGCTTCCGGTATCAATTCTTTCCTTGGAAAAGCAGGAACCGAGAATATTGTCTATGACGCTGTTTATCACAATGCAACGGGTACGTATTTTGAATCTAAGCCTGAAAATGAAAACTTAGATCAGAAGAAACAATGGATCGCCTTTAATTCTGGACCAGAAGGTGAAGTAATCATTGATCACCGTGCGAAAGAAAGCATTGTAGAAATGAAGAACAGCTTGCTGCCAATGAATGTTCACCATGTAAAAGGACGCTTTAAATCTGGATCAGTCGTCCGTATTCATGACTTGAACGGTGAAGAAATTGGCCTTGGAGTCGTAAATTATTCATCAGAAAAACTGAAAGAAATGATCAGCCTGACTGAACCAGAGCTGGAATCTTACGAAAAAGCCGCAATAGAACGTAAAGATTTCGTTTGTCACTTAGAAGTTTCTATGCCCGTAGGTGTTTAAAATACTCAAGGAGGTCTTTGATGACACAAATCAAAAGTAATGTAAACGTTGAGCAACAAGCGATTGAGGCAAAAAAAGCTGCTAAAAAGCTGTTAATTCTTTCTGAAGAAGATAAGAACGAAGCTTTAAATCACTTGGCTGACGTACTTGAACGTGAATTTGAAACCATTTTAAAAGCGAATGAGAAAGATCTGGAAAATGGACGAGAGAAAGGTTTCTCTCAAGCGTTTATGGATCGTTTGTCCTTATCGCAAGAAAGAATACAGGATTTCTCTAATGGTCTTCGCGAGGTCTCAGAACTGAACGATCCAACGGGGGACGTAATTTCTGATTGGACTCTTGATAATGGTCTGCAAGTTCAGAAAGTCACTGTACCCCTTGGTGTTATTGGCATGATTTATGAAGCCCGTCCGAATGTGACCGTTGATGCCACAGGACTTGCGCTGAAATCTGGCAATGCGATCATCTTAAAGGGAGGATCCTCCGCGATTAATTCCAACCAGGCGATTGTAGATGTTATCCATCAGGGTTTGGCAGAAACTAAAATTCCGAAAGAGGCCGTACAGTTTATTGCCTCTACGGATCGTGAAGCAACGAAACAGCTATTTACAATGAAAGAACATGTAGACGTATTGATTCCTCGCGGTGGCGGTAAGCTCATCAAAGCAGTTGTAGAAAACGCAACTGTCCCTGTGCTTGAAACAGGTGTAGGGAATTGCCACATTTATGTAGATAAAGAAGCAGACGTGGAAAAAGCGATCAATATAATGGTCAATGCAAAAACAGACCGCCCGGCGGTGTGTAATGCTGCTGAGACACTAATCGTTCATAAAGATTGGCTGGACGAAAATATAGATGCCTTGAACAAAGCCTTCCAGGAAAATGGTATTCAAGTGCATGGAGATGAGCATGCAATCAGTGTGATTCCAAATGCTGTTCCTGCTGCTCACGAAGATTGGGCAAATGAATATTTAAGCACAGATATCGCTGTGAAAACAGTAGAAGATCTAACGGATGCGATTGCCCATATCGAAACGTATGGTACCAAGCACTCTGAGGCGATCGTTACAGAGAATCAGGAAAATGCACAAACATTCTTGAATCTAGTGGACGCTGCTGCAATTTATCACAATGCTTCCACTCGTTTCACTGACGGCGGTGCCCTTGGCTTCGGTGCAGAGATTGGTATCTCTACTCAGAAGTTACATGCTCGCGGCCCAATGGGACTGCCTGCACTAACAACTATTAAGTTCCTTATGAAGGGTACTGGACAGATTCGATAAATGCTGATTTTGCTCCCTCTATTCATAGAGGGGGCTTTTTATTTGGAATCTTCCCCTTAAAAGTACAGATTCGAAGAGAAAAGATTTTAAACAATACGCGTGGCTGCTTGATTGATGGGCAGAAATGAATTACTATTCTTATGACAGCATTGAATTCTAACAAAGGTTTACAGGAGGTAACTATGAACGATTTATTGCAATTAAAGGATAAATATGTAGTGATTATGGGGGTAGCTAATTCCAGAAGTATTGCCTGGGGCGTAGCAAGATCCCTTCACGAAGCTGGAGCAAAGCTAATCTTTACATATCGAAAAGAACGGTCTTTAAAGAAACTTAACAAACTATTAGAAGAGCAGGGTGTTCAAGCTGAACTGGTCCTCCAATGTGATGTGAATGAGGATGAGAGTATAGAGCAGACCTTTAAACAGATTGGAGAAGAAGTGGGCTCTATCTACGGTGTCGTGCACTCTATTGCATTTGCGCATGCGGAAGACCTCAAAGGGGACTTTATTGATACCTCCAGAAGCGGATTTGCCTATGCCCAAGATACAAGTGCGTATTCACTGGTAGCAGTCACGAAAGCAGCGCGCCCTCTGATGACAGACGGCGGAGCGGTTCTTGCTATGAGTTATTTAGGAGCTGAACGTGTAGTCGGCGGTTATAATGTGATGGGTGTTGCCAAAGCTTCCCTTGAAGCATCTGTAAAATACTTAGCTTCTGAGGTCGGCCAAAATGGCATCCGCGTGAATGCCATTTCTGCTGGGGCTATTCGCACGCTGTCCGCAAAAGGTGTTGGATCATTCAACACTATTCTTCATGAAATAGAAGAAAAGTCACCGCTTAGAAAAAATGTTACTCAGGAAGAAGTGGGTGATATGAGCATGGCTATGTTAAGTCATCTATCCCGCGGGGTTACCGGGGAAATTGTTTATGTGGATTCTGGTTACAACATATTAGGTTAAGAACGATGCCGTCTCATATTAAGTGAGTCGGCTTTTTTTTAGTAGAATGTGTGGTTCCTTATTACGCAAAAGCTCCCAATTCTTGAAGACTCAGTTTCGAGATATTTTGAAGATTTCCGTTTTTGTTAGACAGAGTTTAGAGGTCCGGGAAATCACTCGCTTTCCGTGGGCATGTGGTGAGCTTCCTCGGGCTTTGCCTTCCGGGATCTCACCTATCATGTACATCCCACAGGAGTCTCGCAATTTCCCGGACCTCTTTATGATAATTGGGAGAACGAAAATATTAAAAAATGCGGTACAAAATAAATACTTCTTCATCAAAGCTGAAATGTCTCCATTGTTTATTATTATGTTTTTTCGAGGTTAGCATCTTGATGACCTGGATAGGACCTTTCATTTTTCATAAGATGGGTGGTGAAGGAAATGACGAGACTCCCGTGGGAGAAGGTGCTAGGCGAGATCCCACAGGGAGTGAATACGAGCGAGGAGGCTTGCCAGCTCCCCACAGGAAAGTGTTCAAATGTGGAATCGCCCCGATAGACACGACCAGCATAAGCCGAGCATCAAAAGGAATGTGGTTTTTCATTCCGTTGATGAGCGGCTTATGTCTCGAGTGTCTGGGCGATGAAACTAGACGAGTTATTTCCTGCGCCGCCCTCCTCTCATTGTTAATAACGGACCCAAACATCTCGAAATCGAGTCTTCCACAATCCTGCACTTTACTTAAAGACTTGGTTTCAAATTAATTGCATCTATAGATCATATTAAAAAGCATTCATCCGTTATAACTCTGTCGAACTTGGAATAGATTTATTTAACGAAAATGTTGTTCATTAAATTGATAGAACTTGCTCCTGCTCTATTGTGAAGACTATGGTACTCTTAAGGAGACTTAACAAAACAAAATGATTAACTCAATAGAAACTTTGAGGGAGGAATTCAATGATTCATCCATCTGTAAAACGATTTCGAATTGCCGGTCTCATTGAAGGTGGTTCGCTGTTATTTTTATTATTTATTGCTATGCCGTTAAAGTATTTTGCTGGCCTGCCAGAAGTGGTCACAGTAGTTGGCTCAATTCATGGCTTTCTATTTATCACTTATTTAGGATTTATAGCTTATACCACCTATAAAATCCGCTGGTCTCTCATCTGGGTACTGGGAGCATTTATCGTGGCCTTTATTCCGTTTGGTAATATCTGGCTCGATCAGCGTGTTAAAAGAAATTTTGCATAAAAAAAAGCGAGACTCTCCTTAAAAGAGTACTCGCTTTTTTTTTGAATTAGTCTTTGGAGTGCATAGATCGCATAGGAGCAGTGGTTGTAGGACGAATTGGATCTAAGCAGGAAATCGCACAGAAACAATCAAGATCGACAGTGATACAAATACCAGTAGCATAGAAGTCTACGACATTATTAAGGAAGTCACAAACCTCTCTACTGCTGTCACATTGTCTAGTGCAGCTTGCTGCGGAACCATGCACAGGTTGTAATAGCTCCAATTGTACACAGTTGGAGCTGTCCTCTACAAATTTACATGCTCTGAATACAGGTGATTCTACGCAATTGTAGTGGGTAGTGGCGTTCATCACTCTCTCGACTCCACTGCCAAAGAATGGTTTGCACCCGCAATACAGAATAAATGGGATGGTAGTGGCATTGTTTCCATTTCCAGAAGAAGGGGAAAGCAGCTCAGCAATGGAGCGGTCACAACCAGTGGAACAACAATCGCGGCCGGCGATTTCATCCTGTGCATCAACGATAGCTCTAACTACATCTTTGACACAGTTCGTGCCTTTTGAAGAATGGCAACTCATAATTTAATTCTCTCCTTTGTAATTGGTCTTACGTAACTATTCTATGAGGAGAGGAAAAAAGCGCTTGTATAATAGTCTATTTTTAATAGGAGTCCATTATATTAATAATAATTTTTATTAAAAAACCAGTACATCTGCCAAAGCAAAGGAGAGCAGAAGCCATATAATAAACTATATCTTCTCATAGATATATTTTCACTTCCTTTTAAATACTTCCTTTTTAAAAACGCTAGCAGAGCAACTAGCGTTTTTTAAGGTTTCAGTAAAAAAAGATCTCCACCTTCCTGCAAAAGGAAGGGGAGATCTTTTTTACTCAGTTTTAGATATGGCCTGGGCTAAGGATGAGCTGATGGTGATTTTCCCAAAGTTAATACCAAGCTGAACAGCTGTTTGGGCAATTTCTGGACGAATCCCGGAGAGAGAAGTAGTGACGCCGATCAGCCTTAACCCATCAAGTAACGAAAATATTTGATGAGCGACCATCGTATCGATCATATAGACTCCGGACAAATCAATGAAAAGGTGAGCCACTGACTTATCCATGCATTGCTGCAGCGTATTTTCTAAAATAGCACTGGCCCTAATGGTGTCGATTTCCCCAACTAACGGCAGAAGAGCACGTCCGCGTGTTAAATCGATAATAGGAGAGCTTAAGTCATTGATCATCTGCTGCTGTTCCTCAAATTGGCCGTCTACATACTTAGATTTTTCTTCCGTGAATCGAAGCAAAGCAACGTCAAAGATCTCTACTAACACATCTTTCCAAAGATCGACTTGCTTCTGAGTTACTTCTCGATGATTAGATGCTGCATATTCTTCAATGAAATCAAGGTACTGTTTTCTTACTCTCATAAACTCTCTTAAAATATAATGAGTAGGAGTTTCCAAATGTTCTTTGTCAGTCGCAATTCCTATGACCCACTCATCGAATCCTTTAAGAAAAACAGATTTTTCCTCAATGAAAATTTTACAAAGCTGTTTATGAAATTCTAAGTTCTGGGTTTTTAAGTTGCAAATTACTTTTGGATCAGTAGAGGAATAGACACCTGCAGGATCACTCTTATCTAAGGAATCATACCATTCTTCGGTCAAACGTTCAGCTTTTTGTAATAGAAATTTATGTAAATCTTTATTTCTCTGCATGAAATGACCTCCTACGTATCCTTTACATCATTATCTATTATTATATATGGATAGTAAGACAATTACGAACTTTTTCGGCAAGCAGAAACTTTTTATTTTTAAGAGTATACCGTATGAAGAAATTAGAGAAGATTATTATTGGACTTGGGTAGTAATTAGCCTTTTACTATTTTCATACGAATGATTCCTTATATTGGATGAAGTTTATAACTTTACACCAAAATTGATGAGTGTTAAAGTTCTTCATTGTGTAAAAATAGTTCAAAAGGAGTTCTGTATGAATACTAAACAAACGGGGCGAATTGATTGGCCCGTATTCGGAATTAGCGGAGGAGCATTGATTCTCTTCGTTATACTCGCACTTATTAATATTAATTTAGTAGAAGATTTCGTTAATCAAAGTTTTGCCTGGTCAGCTAAATACTTTGGTGCGTTTTGGCAAGTGATCATGTTAGCTACTTTTTTTGTAGGATTGTGGCTGGCATTTTCGAAGTATGGGAAAATTAAAATGGGCGGTATGGATAAGCCTGAGATAAGTCTTTACAAATGGTTATCCATTATCATGGCGACTCTGTTAGCCGGAGGCGGAGTATTCTGGGCCGCTGCTGAACCAATGTACCACTTCTTGTCTGTACCTCCCCATCAATCTGGAATTAAAGGAGGAACAACAGCAGCGGTAGACCCCGCTCTAGCTCAAAGCTTTATGCATTGGGGCTTCCTTGCCTGGGCCATTCTGGGCACGATTAGTGCGGTTGTCATGATGTATGGGCACTATCATAAAGGAATGCCGATGAAGCCTAGAACTTTGCTGTACCCTATCTTTGGTGAAAGACTGCGTAACAGCTGGTTTGGTACGATTATTGATGCTTTTTCTGTTATAGCGGTGGCGGCAGGAACCATTGGTCCCATAGGGTTTTTAGGTTTGCAAGCGAGCTACGGACTTCAGGAAATCTTTGGGGTTCCTAATCAATTTAGTACCCAGTTTACCATTATCTTTGCTGTGGTTTTAATTTCCACGATTTCAGCAGTGTCAGGACTTTACAAAGGTATTCAGTATTTAAGTAACTTTAACGTTCGTTTAGCAATTGCTTTAATGATTTTTATCGTGATTTTTGGTCCTGGTGAATTCATCATGAATCATTTCTTATCTGCTTTTGGAACTTATGTAGATCAATTTATTCCTATGAGTACGTACCGTGGTGATAAGGATTGGCTGTCGAGCTGGACGGTCTTCTTCTGGGGATGGTTTATTGGGTATGGTCCAATGATGGCGATCCTTGTCAGCCGTATTTCAAGGGGGCGTACGATTCGTGAAATTATTGCAGCCGTGGCCATTTTTGCTCCAGTAATCTCCACCTTCTGGTTTACTGTATTAGGTGGTTCAGGGATATTCTTTGAATTGCAAAATCCTGGATCCGTTTCTGAGGCATTAAACGCAGCTGGGAATCCTGCCGCCATGTTTGCGATCACAGAGCAGTTCCCATTAGCTAGTATTATTTCACCGTTATTTCTAATTTTAACGATTCTCTTTGTTGTAACGACTAGTGATTCTATGTCCTATACAATCGCAATGGCGGTAACAGGGGAAGGAAATCCTAAGGTTTGGCTTCGAGTATTCTGGTCGGTTCTTATGGGAGCTATAGCTATTATTCTTCTAATCACAGGGGATAGCGGAATTACTCAGCTTCAAAACTTTATTGTGGTGACAGCAGTCCCCGTATCGATTATTCTCTTGCCGACCATTTGGCTTGCTCCTCGTGTTGCCAAGCGAATGGCGATGGAACAAAACTTGAATAAATAGCAAAAGACTCACTGGTGCGATAGATAAGTCGCACCAGTTTTTTTGATAATCTTCAACGATCCTTTTGGAAAAGAAGGAAATCTCCTATGATTAAGTGAAGAAGTAGTAATAAGGGAGGCGATCGCAGTGAAACAAAATGAAAATTTATTAGCACAATTAGCTGCCTGTTACGACCAAAATAGTTGGTTTGTTTGCTTTAATGAGGCAGTAGTCGATCTAAATGAACAGGAAGCTGTTTGGAAAGCGAGTGAATCGGATCACTCAATAGTGCAGCTGGTTACTCATCTGCTCTTTTATAATGAACGGTTCCTGCAGCGTTTCTCAGGAAAGAAAGTAGAAGAATTATCAGATCATTATCCTACGTTTGAACCACGTCCTAATACCAGCTGGATGCAGCTTAAAGAAGCTTATCGCGAAATTATGGAGCAGTGGAGGATTATGATCAGGGAATCCAACGAAGACGAAATGGAAACTTGGTCAGAAACCTTATCTGACCTATTTCTGCACAATGCTTATCATATTGGTCAGATTGTAATGATCAGAAAACGCCAGGACAGCTGGAGCGAATCCCCGAAAGTAAACGGATGAAAGCAGAGAATCTGCCAGCTCAGAGGCGGATCATGCATAATATAGCCGGTAGAGAATATCATTAATCTGTGGAGGTTAAAATCGACAAAAAAACAAGTTGATATATGACCAAAAAGGAGTATGATAAGATCACATACCGAAAAGAGTGGTAAGGTCAATAAGGAGGAATGAACATGGCTTGGGTTCATTTGATGCTTTCAGCTCGCTATATTTTCATTGCATTTTTCTCTCTGACTGCTTTAAGTTTAATCTCCTTTCAATCCCTTGCAATGTTTCAGGCGTTTCTTGATTTTTTTGATTTCTTTCACCGCAGGTAAGTTTACACCTATTAGTACCCATTGGGTTTATCCCGGTGGTTTTTTGTTTTTTTGGGTAAAACTAGGTGTGTAAGCATGAAACTGGAAGGGTAATTATTAACAATAATTACTGCTGGAAGGGTTTGTGATTCCATGCCTTATTTTGTTAAAGGGATTTTATTTTACTTGTTTACCTTATTCCTTCTTCGTGTGGGAGGAAAAAGAACGATTTCTAATTTAACACCTGGGGAAGTAGTGGTGATGATTGCTCTTGGCAGTCTAATGGTCCACCCCTTGAAGAGCAGTAATGTGTGGGTAACGATGTATGGGGGGAGCTTACTGATTGCAGGAATCCTCATCGTATCCTTTGCTGAACTTCGTATTCCTTTCTTAAAGAAAGTAATAGAGGGAGAGCCGGTTGTTGTCATAGATGAAGGAAAAATACTTCATAAAAATCTAGGGAAAGTGAAAATGACCCAAGACGAGCTTTTTATGCAGCTAAGACTTCACAAGATTTCTTATATTGAAGAAGTCAAAACAGCTACATTTGAGGTTAGCGGCAATCTTGGTTTAGAACTTTATCATAATCCTACTAACGAGCTTTATCAATTAAAGGAAGAGGTTCGAAGGTTGTCGTTGCTTATGGATAACTCTGTTAATGATCGAGAAGAGGAAAATACAAATTCTTCCCCACCAGTCTCTATATTTGACCAGTTGAAAAAGTGATTGAAGGCAGTTCTTGCGTGTTTGGACGCGACAGCATAAAAAGCGGATGCAGTCCGTGATTTTGAATAAGGTAGAGGAATGAATTTATTATCAAAAAGCCGAACCAGTGGATTCCAATGGTTCGGCTTTTTGCAGTTATCGATATAACTAGTTCTTACTGGAGTGGACACCGTCCAGCCATACTAGGTCTCAAAGTTAGGCTTTAGCTTGAGGCATGGGCAGGTATTTGGTGAAATAGGCTCCGGTAAGCAGGAGCAATACAGTCAGCGTCCAGCTGACTATTCCTATGAAATCCAGCCAGTAAGCGATCATGTTTACAATGGCAATCAAGTAAAAACAAAGAGAGGGAAGGAAAGTCTTGATTCCAGTTATGCCTTCTTTTTTCCTTCTCTTTAAAGTGAAGAGCACAGAAAATATCATGGCAAAGATGAGCAGTATGGAAAGAAATACAGTAAACATTTGATAACGCTCCTTATTGAAATAAATTATATTTAGAATAAATAGGACCAATATTATGAATGTACTTTAACCGAGGAGCTGCTGACCTACAATAAATTGAGGAAGATTAATCTTATCTTATCATATTGTTTCATAGTTTTGTTGGATAATTAAGGTAATTCAAAACTGAATTATCATTCATTTTTGTTGAATTTTCAGAAAAATCGGTATAAAATGGAAGTGGCATACTGACCGGTTGGTATGTGATGAAAGAAGGGAGGTTTAATCACCATGAATTTTGACTACTCCGAAAAAGTAAAAAGCTTTCAGGAGAAAGTAACAAGTTTTATGGATGAACATGTCTATCCTAATGAATCGCTTTATGAATCGCAGTTAAATGAGCAGGATTCCAGGTGGTCCGGCATTCCCCCGATTATGGATGAATTAAAAGCTCGAGCTAAAGAGCAAGGACTTTGGAATTTGTTCATGCCTGATCATACATATGGAGCCGGATTAACAAATTTAGAATATGCTCCTCTCTGTGAACTTATGGGACGTTCACTTATAGGGCCGGAAGTCTTTAACTGCAATGCACCAGATACTGGGAATATGGAAGTGCTTGCTCGTTATGGAAGTGATGAACAAAAGGGGGAATGGTTACGCCCCTTGCTGAATGGTGAGATTCGATCTTGCTTCTCGATGACTGAGCCTGATGTTGCTTCCTCCGATGCCACAAATATTCAATCGCAAATTCAGCGCGATGGAGATGAATATGTCATTAATGGACGGAAATGGTGGTCTTCGGGGGCAGGAGATCCAAGATGCAGACTGGCCATTTTTATGGGAAAAACCAGCCCAGATGCCCACCGGCATGAGCAGCAGTCCATGATTTTGGTGCCACTTGATACAGCTGGGGTAACGGTCAATCGAATGCTTCCGGTATTTGGATATGATCATGCGCCTCATGGCCATGGGGAAATCGATTTTAAGAATGTCAGAGTCCCAGAGTCGCAGATTATCTGGGGTGAAGGAAAAGGTTTTGCAATTGCTCAGGGCCGGCTGGGACCTGGGCGTATCCACCATTGCATGCGGCTGATAGGAGCAGCAGAACGTGCTCTTGAAGAATTATGTAAGCGTGTACAATCACGGGAAGCTTTTCATAAGCCTTTAGCGGATCAAGGAGTAATACGAGAGTGGATTGCTGATTCGAGAATTGAATTAGAGCAGGCAAGACTTCTTACACTTAAAGCAGCCTATAAGATGGATACGGTGGGTAATAAACAAGCGAAGACAGAGATTGCTATGATTAAAGTCGTGGCACCTAATATGGCATTGAAAGTCCTGGACCGGGCCATTCAAGCTCATGGTGCTGCTGGAGTCAGTAATGATTTCACCTTGGCTGCACAGTGGGCAAACGCGAGAACCTTAAGACTTGCTGATGGTCCGGATGAGGTACACAGGCGCCAGGTAGCTAAACTCGAATTATCCAAATATAAGGAGTGATCCAATGCATGTAAAGCAGCTATTTGATTTGACGGGAAAAACGGCAATCGTCACGGGAGGCGGACGAGGTCTTGGCGAACAAATTGCCGAAGGGCTGGCTGAAGCAGGAGCGAACATTGTGCTCTGTTCTCGAAAAGCAGAGGCATGCGAGAATGTGTGCAGGCGGTTAGAGCAGGAAACTGGAGTAGAAACGCTTGCCCTTGCCTGCGATATTACGAACCCGGAGGCAATTGACCATCTCATCAAAAAAACGGTGGAAAAGTTTAAAACCATTGATATTCTTGTTAACAACAGCGGAGCAACATGGGGAGCTCCTGCTTTGGAAATGCCTCTAAAAGCTTTTCAAAAGGTGATGAATGTGAATGTAACCGGCACTTTTCTCGTTTCTCAAAAAGCAGGCGAGGTGATGGTGAAGCAGCAGTCAGGAAAAATTATTAACATCGCTTCGGTAGCAGGACTTGGGGGGGCTGATCCGCGATTTATGGATACAGTCGGCTATAACGCTAGTAAAGGGGCAGTCATTACATTTACCAAAGATTTGGCCGTGAAGTGGGGGGAGCACAATATTCAAGTGAATGCGATAGCACCCGGATTTTTCCCGACAAAAATGTCGAAGGTTCTGCTTGAAGAAGGCGGGGATTTTATCTTGGACCGAACTCCGCTAAAAAGATTCGGTTCAGAAGAGGACCTTAAAGGAGCAGCGTTATTTCTTGCGTCCGCAGCAGCGAACTATGTGACAGGGGACGTTCTGGTGGTGGATGGCGGTATGCACGCCTCCTGCTGATTACTTCATCATTTGAAAGCTTGTAAGGGCGGTTGATTATGAAAGATAGAGTGTTGGATACAAGTATTGGGTTGTTTGGCAAAAAAGGATTTAGAGAAACATCGATCCAGGACATCGTGGATACCGTTGGAGTAACGAAAGGCACGTTTTATTATTATTTCAAAAATAAAGAAGATGTGCTTGTACAAATTCATCAGGCATTTATTGAGCATCTGCTTTCTCAGCAGTCCATGATTCTGGAAGATGAGACAACATCAAATAAACAGAAAATGTACGCCATTGTTGAAATGCTTATTCTTAATATCCGGACTGAGTCGGATAGTGCGATGGTGTTCTTCCGGGAAATGCGTCACTTGAGCGAGGAGAAAACAAAAGATATCCTGCCCAAAAGGACGGAATTCCAAGTACAATTACAAAGGCTGATTGAACGAGGCATCGATGCTTTAGAGTTTCGGGCTGATTTACGTTCCGACATGCTTTCCCTCGCCATACTGGGGGTCGCCAACTGGAGTTATTTCTGGTATGAGCCTGATGGGGAAGTGTCTGAAAAGGAACTTACGAAGATTTATATGTCGATGATTTTTGAAGGAATAGAGGAGGACAAGAAATGACTGTGAACAATCTCGCAGTAGTTGGAGCCGGATCAATGGGACACCAAATTGCTATGCTTAGTGCTCTGGGGGGATATACGACAACCTTGCAGGATGTGAGTCAGGAATCGCTGGATGAAGCAAAAAGTAAATTATTCAGCATTATGGACAAGTGGGTGAGAAAGGAGAAAATCACAGCAGCTAAGCGAGACCAGGCTTTTGAAAACCTCAGCTTTACTACGGACTTGATTGAGGCAGCCAGTGAAGCAGATTTCGTCATTGAAGCTGTGGTGGAAAAACTTGCTGTGAAGCGTGAAGTTTTTGCGAAACTGGATGAAATTACGCCTAAACATGCGGTGTTAGTTACGAATTCAAGTACGATAGTTAGTTCGCTGATCGCAGAAGCTACATCCCGGCCAGAGAAGATTTGTAATATGCACTTTTTCTTCCCGCCGCTTGTGATGGATTGTGTAGAAGTCGTAAAAGGGGCGCATACCTCTGAGGAAACAGCCCAGCTGACAATGGGGGTTAGTGAAACGATGAATCGTACGGCTGTCCTGCTTCAAAAAGAAATTTCGGGGTTCGTAGCCAATCGTATTTTATTTGCGATACAAAAGGAAGCAATGAGTCTTTATGAGGGCGGTTTTGCCGACTTTGAGGATATCGATAAAATCACAAGAAAAGCTCTCAACCATCCGATCGGTCCTTTTGAACTCATGGATTTATCAGGCATTGACGTTGGTTATTATGTGATGCAGCAGCAGTATGAAGAAACCGGAGACCCGAAAGATAAACCCTCCAAAACTCTGTCGGACAAGATGGAAGCAGGAGAACTGGGAAGAAAAACAGGAAAAGGATTTTATTCTTACAATTCTAAAGTTAATCATTAGGAGGCGGACTTATGCATGAACATAAAGTAAAGGTAAGATTTTGCGAAACGGATTTGCTTGGTCATGTGAACAACAATAATTTTTTTGTGTACATGGAAGATTCCAGGATTGCCTTTTTCGATGATTTGAACTTGGTAGGAAACGAGTGGAATTTCATTTTAGCTTCCACTAAATGTGATTTTATTAAGCAGGTTTACTTTAACCAGACGTTACTTATACAAAGTCATGTTGTGAAAATAGGTAACTCAAGCTTTCATTTTGAACAGGACATGTATGAACAAGAATCAGGTGATTTAGTCGCTAAAGGAATGTCAGTTATTGTGCAGTTTGATTTTAATAATCAAGTAAGTACTCCATTAACTGATGATATGAAACAGGAGTTAGCATCTCATCAACTGGCTGCAAAATAGGAGGGAGGAGATGGTGAAAACGAATGATACACAAAGTGTAAGAAAGGGAGAGGAACAGGACATCTCCCGGATCGAAGCCTTTCTTGAAGAAAATATCCCTGATCTTCCTAATGGAAAGCTTGAAGTCCGGCAGTTTGGGGCAGGACATTCCAACCTGACCTATGAATTAAGAGTAAAAGATTGGGAAGCGGTATTACGCCGTCCTCCTTTAGGGCGAGTAGCACCTAAAGCTCATGATATGGAAAGAGAGTTTCGTGTTTTGAAAGCGCTTCATCCAGTTTTTCCACTTGCACCTGAGCCTTATGTGTTTGACTCAGGGAATTGTCTGGGATCACCGTTCTTTATTATGGAGCGAAGAAATGGACTGGTGTATGATGATGTGATGCCTTATGAACTTCGCGGTATTGAACGTGTAGGAGAGAAACTTTCCGAAGAAATGGTAGACCGGCTGGTGGAACTTCATTCGATCGATTATACGAAAACAGAGTTAATAAATATGGTAAAGCCAGAAGGTTTCATGGAAAGACAAGTTCATGGATGGATTAAGCGCTTTGAAAAGTCTGCCACAGAAGATGTAGTCTCTGGCAAGCGGTTGAAGCAGTGGCTGGCTGATCATATTCCAGAATCGAGGGAGTCGGCAGTGATTCATTATGATTATAAATTTAATAATGCCATGTTTGACGCCCAAGACCCTGTAAAGATGACTGGTTTATTTGATTGGGAAATGACGACGGTTGGAGATCCTTTAGCAGACCTTGGAGCGGCAATGAGCTATTGGATTGAACCGGATGACCCTGACCTGCTGAAAACGGGACTGGGAAAACCGCCGATCACGGTGGAGAAAGGCTTCTACACGAGAGATCAATTCCTGGCAGAATACGCTGAAAAAAGCGGCAGGGATCTATCAGAGATTTCAGTGTATCTCACCTTTGCGTACTTCAAGCTGGCGGGCATAGTTCAGCAGATTTATTACCGGTATAAACAGGGGCAAACCAATGATGCAAGATTTGCGCATATGAATGTATTTGTTAACCAGCTAATTGAACATGCAGAACACACGGCAGGATTGACGTAATGGGAAAGGTCCAAGTGATTTTTAAGAAAGAGGATATTAAGCCTGGTGAAATGGCGGGAAAGACAGCAGTTGTATTCGATGTTCTCTTCGCTACAACAACGATCACTTCAGCATTGGCTGATGGAGCAGCTTCGGTGATCCCCGTGCTCACTGGGGCACAGGCCAGGGAGAAAGCGAAAACCTTTCAAGAGCCGTATGTGCTGGCGGGAGAAGACCAAGGAAAGACTATAGAAGGATTTCACCACCCCCTTCGTACATTTTTACAGCCAGTCGTGAAGAATAAGCACTTGATTCTCTCCACTACTAACGGAACGGTTGCCTTGCAGCGGTCGAGCCAAGCGGATCATTTATATGCTGCCTCCTTACTTAATAATCAGGCGATGGCCCGGAGGCTGTATGGGGAACATCGTCAAGATACGATTCTGCTAATCTGTTCGGGAACGAGCGGGAATTATACAATGGAAGATTTCTTTGGCGCAGGCAGCTTAATGAACGAGTTAATGAAATTAGGGAAATGGGATATGTCAGATGCGGCACGCACAGCATTACTTTTCTACCGAGGAATTAATCAGACAAGCGCAGAGCTGCTGCGTTCTACTCGAATTGGCCAGACACTGATTGGACTGGGAATGGACCCTGGCGAAATCAGCTTTGCAGCTCAAGAAGGTTTATTTGAAACGATACCCAAGTATGACCCTGAGCAAGGGCGATTAAAGGAGGATCAACATGTATCCTGTACACCATAAAGTGCAAGGCGGAGATTACTTGTTAGAGGAGATCAGCTTTGAAGCTGTATTTACTCCGGAGGACCGGTCGGATGAGCATAAGATGATTTCCAACACAGCTCGACAATTTATTTCCCGGGAAATTCATCCATACCGGAAGCAGATTGAAGCTGGAGATTTCGCTTTTGTAGCTGAAAAAATGAAGCAGGCAGGAGATTTAGGGCTGTTAGGACATAGTATTCCAGAAGCTTACGGCGGATTAGGTCTGGATAAAATAAGCAAAGGGATTGTGGGAGAAGCCTTGGGGAATGCGAGCGGTTACAGCGTGGCCCATTCTAATCACACGTGTATTGCCACACTACCAATTACTTATTTTGGTACGAAAGAGCAAAAGCAAAAATACTTACCTAAACTTGCCAGTGGAGAATATATTGGAGCTTATTGTCTAACTGAACCTGAGGCAGGTTCTGATGCCTTATCTGCTAAAACCACAGCCGTTCTAAATGAGGAAGGCACTCACTATCTATTAAATGGAACAAAAATTTATATTACAAACGCTGCTTTTTCCGATACTTTTATCGTCTATGCCAAGGTGAACGGCGAGAAGTTTACTGCTTTCATTGTGGAAAGAGGATTTAAAGGATTATCCATTGGACCTGAAGAGGATAAAATGGGGATTAAAGGTTCGTCTACTTGCTCTGTTATTTTGGAGGATTGTGAAGTGCCAGCAGAAAACAGGCTGGGGGAAGTTGGCAAAGGTCATCTAATTGCTCTCAATGTCCTGAATCTTGGGCGGTTTAACCTTGGTTTTGCTACTACAGGCGCAGCAAAGCATTGTTTCCAACTGGCTCTTAAGCATACAACAGAGCGGCGTCAATTTGGACGGTCGATTGCTGATTTTAATGCTACGAAAGAGAAACTGGCACATATGGCTGCTCGCTTATATTCGACGGAGTCCTTATTATATCGCACCGCGGGCCATATTGAATCGGTTCTTGGCGGGTATGGTGATTCTCAAGACCATCCAGCCATAGCAAAAGCCATGAACGAGCATAACTTAGAGTCAGCGATTTGCAAAATCACCGGCTCCGAAACGCTGGATGCAATAGTAGATGAAGCCCTGCAGCTTCATGGCGGAGCCGGTTTTATTAAAGACTATCCAATTGAACAAGCCTATCGGGATTCAAGAATCAATCGAATTTTCGAAGGGACCAACGAAATAAATCGATTGCTTATCCCAAGAGCTTTTTTCAAAAAAACAGCAGGAAAGGAAAGGGATACTCAGTCGATTATGGAAAAGGCAGAACACTCGTTGAAAAACAGCGAATTTATGAAATCAGAAGGTCCGCTTGAAAAATTGAAAGAAGCCGTAGCATTATTTAAAGACTTATTCTTAGTATCAGCAGGAACAGCTTTCCGTAAATACGGAGACCAGCTTCATGAGGAACAAGAAACCTTAATGAGACTTGCGGATCTGGCCATACTTATTTATCAAAGTGAGTCCGCGGTTTTGCGAACTTTGAAGGCTATACATCAGTCGGATGAGGAAGCAGAGCTGAAAACTCAGCTCGCGTATACGGTCGTAGAAAACACGGCTGCGGAAGTACAGCAAAATGTGGGTTTCTTATTTTCCAGTTTGTTAAACGGAGAGGAAAGGACCACTTCTCTTCGTCAGGCTGCAGCGCTTCTTACCCGCTATCAGTGGGAAGATACGATTGCCCGTAACCGAGCAATAGCGGATGCGATGATTGAACAAGAGCACTATATTTCTTAACAAGGGGAGAAAAATTATGAGTTCATTAGGAAATGATCACTTATTAGTTCATGTGAATGGTCCTGTTATGTCCTGTGTATTGAATCGTCCGGAAAGTTTAAATGCCTTTTCAGACCAAATGATTCATGGTTTGCAGGCGGCATTGGAGGAAGCGAAGAGGAATCATGAAATTAAAGTAGTGCTTCTATCGGGAGCCGGCCGGGCATTTTCTGCGGGTGGCGATGTCAAAAATATGGGCAAAGCTGCTCCTCATGATATTTATGAGCACGTAGGAGAGTTAAATAAAGCTGTTCTTATGATAAAGGACTTGCCGAAACCAGTGGTTGCTGTAGTTCATGGCTATGCGGCAGGGGCAGGGTTTAATTTAGCTCTTGCCTGTGACCAGATCCTTGCGGGAGAAGAGAGTCAATTTGTCTTGAGCTTTGCACAAGTCGGGCTGGTGGCAGATGGAGGTGGATCTTATTTTCTCACAAAGCTGCTTGGGCCATACCGGACTAAGGAATTGTTGTTTAAAGCAGAACCGATCCCCGTCGAAACCGCTCTTGGATGGGGAATTGTAAATAGAGTTCTTCCACTGGATAAGTTAGAGGAAGAATCCATGAATTACGCGGTTCAGCTGGCAAATGGACCAGGGAAGGCGCTGGGAATGATGAAACGGTTAGTGGATGAAGCTGAACATTCTGATTTGGCGTCGATCCTCGAACAGGAGCGTCTGACTCAGACGATGATGGTGACGACCGAAGATCATAAAGAAGGAGTGCAGGCTTTCAAGGATAAACGAAAGCCGGGATTCACCGGAAGGTAACCATCTAAAAGTGACTGGGAAGGAAGTCTTTTAGCCGAAATTAAATCCGAACGGTGATGAAATGTTACGAACATTCTTCCATCATCGTTCGGATTTTTTGTCCAATATGAGGTGAGATTTCCAACCGTTTTTACTGTATTTCCAGAGCGGTCATTCAGGGTAAACCTCAGCCTTTCCTTTGATCGCTCGTTTGTAAATTGGGGTTATGTCTCTCGATTTAACGAGGCTGTTCAAACACTATATCCTTCATTTCTTTCGTTCGTAATGAACATATGGCCAGGAGCATGAGTAATCATCAAGTCAGGTTTCCTATCCTTAGCTATGGCTTGAGGAGTGACACCACAAGCCCAGAAAACCGGAACTTCATCTTCTTTAATCGTAACAGACTCCCCAAAATCAGGCTCGTCCAGTTGATAAATACCAATCGATTTGGGATCTCCTATGTGAATTGGAGCGCCATGTACGGAAGGAAATCGACTTGTAACTTGTACAGCTCTTATCACATCTTTCTTCTGTATCGGCCTCATGCTTACGACCATAGAACCTTGAAATTCACCAGCAGGCTGACAGCGGATCGACGTGTTGTACATAGGAACGTTTTTTCTTTCTTCAATATGGCGGATAGGGATTCGGTTTTTCACAAGCGCCTCCTCAAAGGTAAAGCTGCAGCCAATAAGGAAGGCAATCAGGTTCTCAGACCACAGATCCGAAATGGAGGAGCATTTTTCTATTAGCTCTCCTTTTTTATATACATAGTATTCCGGCAAGTCTGTCCTCAGATCAGCTTCAGGGGCAAATATAGCAGGAATTGGAGACCCGGTGTTCGTCACTTCAAGAAGGGGACATGGCTTAGGGTTGCGCTGACAAAACAATAGAAAGTCATAAGCTAATGCCTTGGGTAAAACGACAAGGTTGGCTTGAATATAACCATTAGACATTCCAGAGGTGGGCTTGCTCCATTGACCTTGTCTAATGAGAGAACGTGCCTGAGCGGGAGTCAGCATTGATACGTCCATAACGGTTGACCTCCTATTCGAATAGTTGTGGAATTCCAGTGACTAACGAAACGCCGCCAATGTAAGCCATGGCGATAACAATTAATCCCCCGAAAATAGTCAGCCAGAGCGGATGTTTATAAGTGCCAACAATTTTCGTTTTGTGAGCGGCAAACAACATGACCCCTAAAGCGATCGGAAGAATAAGTCCATTTAACGAGCCGACCAGGATGAGAACTTTAACAGGCTTACCAATGGAAACGAAAACTAAAGTTGAAAGCGCGATAAATCCTACGATGTACCATTTATGATATTTCTCGATCTTATGGCTGAAAGTGCGAATGAAGGAGACTGAAGTATAAGCAGCTCCTACAACGGAGGTAACCGCCGCTGCCCACATAATAATACCGAATATCTTATATCCGAATGTCCCGGCCGCCGATTGAAAGACTGAAGCTGCAGGGTTGGCGGCATCTAAGCTTACACCGGAAGCAACCACTCCAAGGGAAGCTAAAAATAAGAAAATACGCATGATAGAAGCAATGCTGATGGCGGAAACTGAACTTTTAGTTACATGAGAGAGTGAATCTTTCCCTTTCACACCTGAATCTAACAATCTATGACCACCGGCGAAGGTAATATAACCGCCTACTGTTCCTCCTACCAGAGTGATAATCGCTAGAAAGTTTATGGTATCCGGTACAAAGGTTTTCGTAATCGCTTCTCCCACCGGCGGTTGAGCGGAAAACATCACAAAGATCGTTAAAATGATCATAATCACACCTGCGATCTGAGTGAATCGGTCCATAGCTTTGCCGGCTTCTCTCACTAGAAATATGGCTACAGCTATAATTCCGCTGAGAAAAGCCCCCAGTTCCGGAGAAACACCAAAAAGTACATTAGTCCCGAGTCCTGCTCCTGCAATATTTCCTATATTAAAAGCAAGGCCGCCTGCAACAACTAAAAAAGAGAGGAAGTACCCAAGCCCTGGAAGCAAGTTGTTGGCAATATCCTGAGCAGGGCGCTCGGCAATCGCAATAATTCTCCAAATATTTAATTGAGCGCCAATATCGATAATAATAGATATCAAGATAACAAATCCAAAGTCAGCGGCTAATTGATCGGTGAAGTGGGTGGTTTGTGTCAGAAATCCTGGACCGATCGCAGAGGTCGCCATTAAGAAGGCAGCTCCTAATATTAAACTCCGGGTCGATTGTTTTTTCATAGTAATCTCCCTTCTGACTGTTTAGCTGAGAAATTCTTGGATTTTGGTGATGGCAATGTCTGAGTCCTTCAGGGCATCGGTAATAAATTCTGCAAATTCCAATGCGTGCTCGCCGTCTCCGTGAATACAAATGGTATGAGCTTCAATATCAATATCTTCTTTCTGCAAGGTCATCACCTTTTTCTCTTTAACCATGCGAATCACTTGCTCGACCGCTTTCTCCTGATGGGTGATTAAGGCATCAGGTTCTTTACGGGAAGTGAGAGTGCCATCATTTTGATAGGTGCGGTCTGAGAAAACTTCGCTCGCCGTCTTGAGTCCCGTCTTCTTTCCTGCTTTCACTAGTTCACTCCCTGCTAAGCCAAAGAGTATCAGTTCAGGGTTTACTTTGTAGACGGCCTCAGCAATCGCTTCCGCTAAGCTCGGTTGTTTAGCAGCCATGTTAAATAATGCTCCGTGAGGCTTAACATGCTGGAGAACACCGCCTTCTGCCTGTACAAAAGCCTGTAGAGCTCCAATTTGATAAACGACCATGTCATAAGCTTCCTGGGCGGTCACATCCATTGCCCTGCGACCAAAGCCTGTTAGATCTGGGAAGCCGGGATGTGCACCAATCCCTGTGTTTGTATCGAGAGCCTTTTGCACTGTTTTCCGCATGACAGCAGGATCACCTGCATGAAATCCGCAGGCAATATTGGCGGAAGTAACATACTTAAGGATTTCTTCATCTTGGCCAATTTTGTAAGTGCCGAAGCTTTCTCCCATATCACAGTTAATATCTATTAGATTCACAGAGATCCTCCTATCTGTATTTAAGCTTTATTCCTTGAGCGAGCTGTTGAATCATATGTTCTCTTTCAATAAATAACTTCTGCGCCTCTTCATGAGTAATAAGTTCAAAAGCTGCTTCTTCCCCGGGCTTTAACTGCGCCATCTTCGATAGATCCACAGAAGCCACTTGTGCTATTCTCGGGTACCCTCCCGTTGTCTGCCGGTCGGCAAGTAGAATAATAGGATTCCCTTCAGCTGGAACTTGGATCGTACCAAATGCCACAGCTTCTGAAATCATCTCTTCCTGATGCTTTAATTCTAAGGAAACTCCCTTAAGCCGGTACCCCATCCGGTCTGATTGAGTATCTACTTTAAATGAAGAATGGCTTAAGGCTTGCTTGCTCTCTTCGGTAAATAAATCATATTCTCTGCCCATCACTACGCGGATTTTTTCATCAGGTGAATGGCTTGGAACAAGTTCTGAAGCAGCATACCAATCCATTGCTTGAAACGGACTCGCACCAGCATACTCTTTAAGTTCTCTCAGCAGGTCTAAGGACTCGTCAGATGGAGCTTGAATATTCAGCTGATCGCCTTTTTCTAAACTTCGTCCTTTATAGCCGCCGATCCCTGCGCGTAAATAAGTAGAAGCGCTATTCATGACTAGTGGAACATCATAGCCGCCTGCGATGGCGAGATAAGCTCGGCACCCATCCTGCATACTGCCAAATCTCAGTTCGCTTCCTTTTTTAATGAAAATGGGTCTCCAGTTTCCCACTGATTCACCGTTAATCATTGGGGAGAGGTGCCCGCCGCAAATCGAGATTAGTGCATCCTGCTGAAATTCCAATACCGGTCCCATGAGGGTGATTTCAAGTGTTGGCGTCTGCATGGAATTCCCAACGAGCAGGTTCGCAATACGATGAGCTTCCGGGTCCATGACTCCACTAGTGATAACTCCGTGTTTTTGAAAGCCATAACGTCCTAAATCTTGAACGGTGGTCAGGAGGCCAGCTTTCTTGACGTGAATCATAATTGTTCCTCCTCAAGCTTTTTGAACTCATCTTTGGAAATAGCCTTAAACTTAATGCGGTCCCCCGCTAATAAAAGCGAAGGAGGGTCTTGCTGTGGCTGAAATAACTGAAAGGGTGTGCGTCCAATTAACTGCCAGCCGCCCGGTGTTTCAATCGGATAAACTCCAGTCTGTCCTCCGGCAATTCCCACGGATCCTGCTGGAATGGACTGGCGGGGATCTTTTCTTCTGGGGGTGGCAATCGCCTCATCCATTCCTCCTAAATAAGGAAATCCAGGTGCAAAGCCAATCATATAAACTAAATAGTCTCCGGCTGTATGAAGGTCGATCACTTCTTCCGGCTGCAATTGACTTCTTTTGGCCACAACATCTAAATCAGGACCAAATTCTTCGCCATAGCAAACGGGAATTTCAATCGTCCGTGCTTGCGACTGTTCCCTGGCAGGTGCTGAATGAGCGATATCCAGCACCTGCTGATAAACCCAGTTATACGGCAGGGTAGTGCTGTCAGGCAAGTAGTTGTCATGAATTTTTAATGGGTCATAAAAAATTGTAACCGTGGTAAAGGCAGGGATATATTCAATCATCCAATCTGGATGTATCCTGTCTAGCTGAGAAATGAACTGCTGCACGTGATTATGAGTGGTGAGATTAATAGATGTTCCTAGTTCTGCAACAATTGCTTGATCACCTAATGGATAGAGTTCGATCTCCAATGGTTTACCTCCTTAGAAGCAAAATAATTCCGACATTTATAATTCTGACATTTCAAAAAAGTTCCTCTTTCATGCTATCCTATTTTCCAGGAGCTTTCAAACTCTCTTTCTTACATAACTACCCATTTAACAGGCTTTTAAAGCAATAGAAAAAACGATTCAAAATGAAGAGAATAAAGGTGGGAATGATTTTTAAAGGGGAAAGCCGATAGTGCTAAAATTTTTGTTCTTTCCTAAGAAGGGTCTTGTTTATTTTTACACGCTGATGCATGATAAAAAAATATCGTGAGTGAAGGGAAGAGAATGGATGAAAGAACAACAAAGACTAGAACCTTATCTAGTGGCAAGTCGATTTGTCGAAGAAAACTATCCAGATTGTACGGGATCGTTACTTGCGGGAAGTGTCGTACGGGGGCAGACGACGGAAACGTCTGATTTGGATATTGTGATTTTCGATAAGCATGTCGAATCTTCTTATCGAGAATCAAGGATAGAAAGTCAATGGCCAGTCGAAGTTTTCGTACATAATCTGACTTCTTATCAGAATTTCTTTAAATCCGATTGTGCCAGAGGGAGGCCATCTTTACCAAGAATGGTAGCTGAAGGTAAGGTTATTAACGGAGGAGAATATTTAACCGAAATTAAAAAAGAGGCAGAGCGATTATTGGCAATGGGCCCTACGCCTTGGGATAACCAAACGATAGAGAGTAAGCGCTATTTTCTTACAGATACATTGGAAGACGTGATCGGTGCGACAGAAACTGGAGAAGAGTTGTTTGCTGTAAACACTCTTGCGGAGCTGCTCAGCGAATTCATATTACGGACAAACCAGCAGTGGACAGGGACGTCCAAGTGGCTCGTCCGTTCTTTAAGAGAGTATGATAAAGCATTAGCTCAGCAATTTATCGAATTATTTGACCACTTTTATAGATTCCGAGAAAAAGGGCCGTTGATTGATTTTACGGATCAAGTACTGAAGCCGTATGGCGGTCGATTGTTTGCTGGGTTTTCCAGAGGAAAAGACGGCTAGGAGACATTTTTTACTGAGTGGACATCATACTGCTTTTCTATTCTGCGCACCGTTCTTGCTTGAATAGAAGCGCCTGCCAGCAGCGCTAGAATTAAAGAAAGAAAGAGGCCATATCCCCCGGTCTTGGCCAAGATCCATCCACCTGCGACCGGCCCCAGCGCTCGTGAAATATCCCAGTGGGAACCATAAATTGCGAAATAACGTGCCATGAATTGAGGCGGAGCAATGATGGAGAGAACACTTTGCAGCCGGTTCAGGCTCATGATGGCACCAAGCGTAAATAAGATTTCAGCTGGGATGAACAGAGCTGCATGGTGAGAAAAGCCGAATCCAATGGCTGCAGCAGTGTAGAGAAAGTAGCTGCCTAGTACGATTTTCACCAGAGAAATCTTTGCTGATTTATTTACTATATAGATTTCAAGGCCAATAAAGAGAAGGTTTCCGATAGTAGAGAGCATAGAGAAAATAAAAATATCATGAATGAAATGGTTCTTTAAATACAAGGGCCAATTGGTTTCCATTTGACTGTGAAAGAGACTTAAAGGCAGGGATCCTATCATTAACCAAAGTAATAGAGAGTGACGGCTCCATTTGAATTTCTCATTTCTTTGAGCAGGTTCTAGGTGGGCCGGCTGATAGGTTTCGGGTAACAGTTTAGCCGCTATGAAGAGGTATACCAGCAGTAAAGCAGCACTAGCGAGAAACATAAGTGCCGGACTGACTTTAAATAATAGGGCTCCTAGAATAGGTCCGCAAAGGGCGCCTACACTATCTGCAGTACTTAAAATGGCAAAGGCCTCTGCCCGGTGCGGCAGCGGGGTTATATCGGTAACTTGAGCTCTTGCTGCAGGGATATAAATGAATCTCCCGCAGGCATTCAGTAGATTTAATAAGCCAAATGCAATGAAACCATCGGCAAATGCAAATCCGCTGAGAGCTGTGATTTGAATGATCATAGAGCTTAATAGAATGGTCCTCCTGGAGAAACGATCGACCCACCCCCCAAGTGTTATGGTTAAGAGGAATTCTGCAAGCGGCTGGATTCCAATAATCAGCGTCGCTTGCAAGACGTTATGGTTCGTTTGGTTATAAAGGTGTAAAGTTAGAAATGGCAGCAGAATAACGGCAGTAAATGATGTGAGCAAATGACCGCCGGCCTGAATCCAAATGACGCTGTGAAATTTCTTAATGTATGGTTTCATGGTCAGCCTCCTCTTTCAGCTAAGTTCCTTTAGCATAAAGAAGAAGGGGGGAGTTGACTGTTCAAATATTGCTCAGCTGCTAAGCAGATCTTGCTGTGTTTGATTAGATGTCTAATGAAAAGAGGAAAAGGTTATGGAAATGCGTCTCGAACTCGAGAACACAAGTTTTGTCCAATTTGATTTGAATCAAGGGGAAGCGGATGAACGTCACACCCATGACCATTTTCAGCTGACTGTTCCTATAAACGGAACGCTTGATGTTCATTACAACGACTGGAATTGTAATTTAGACAGTGAAGAAGGTTTCCTTGTGTCTCCCGGAGACTACCATCAGCATGAGGCGGTCGGTGACAGGAAGGAAATTCTAATCGTCAGCTTTTATGAAGACCATCTAAAGCGTGTATTTGAAGAAGCAACCGGAAGAAATTTATCTGCGATCGAGTTTTGTAATCAGCAAACCGATTTTAAATTGCCATTACTAACGGAAGTTAAAAAAATTTATCATGCTGCTGTATTAGAAGGTATACCTGAAGCGATGAAGCTTGAGGATGAAGCTGCTTTTACATTCCTGGACACGATGAAGGGAAGCCACAGCGATCAATGGAATAAGACACACAGGAGAACGATAACAGGGGAAACCGTTAGAAGAATAAAATTATTTATTAGAAATAATTCTGCGAAACCTTTATCTTTAGATTTGTTAGCTTCAGAGTTCCATCTGAGTAAGTATCATTTACTGAGAATATATAAAAATGAGGAAAAGTGTACCCCTTTAGAATACATACATCAAGTCCGGCTGGATCGGTTTAAAATTCTCGTTAGGAAGAATAACATGGATATTACGAAAGCTGCCTTTGAATCGGGTTTTCAGTCATTGAGTACGTTTAATCGAAGTTTTAAGAAACGATACGGATGCCCGCCATCGGATCATTTTCTTAACCCCTGATGGGTGGGGTGAGAAGAACATTAGGGTTAATTGGAGCGACGGAGATAGAAACTGAGGATTTAATTATAGCTGCATACAAAAACCCGAACCAAGACGATGGTTCGGGTTTTCTGCAAGAATGATGACTACCCCATCAGTTCTTGCACAATTTGCTTATTACGATCCGTGAATACAGAATTATGGGAGGAAACCATTGCCTTTGCCGATGCTTCCGGCTGAATATACTGTTTTGCTTTATTCACGGCGTTCGCGGCATCTTGAAATGCACCAGCGATTAAGTTGACTTTTCCTTCATGGGCGAGAATATCCCCCGCTGCATATAACCCGGAAATGGAAGACTCACTAACAGAATTCCCCGAAATGAAATAATTATCTTTCATCGCGATATTTAATTGGCTGTTCTCCAGTAAGGATGCATCCTGATCAAACCCATGATTGATTAAGACGTCATCTACGTCCAGTTGAAAGGTTTCGTTTGTCTGATGGTCGATTAATTCTACTTTTTCAATATGGTCCTGAGCATCACCAGCGATTAATCGATTTATTTCGGTATTCATCATGCACTTCGCTGAACTATTCTGTAATTGAGTGATTTGAGCTTCGTGTCCCTTCAGCTGATCTTTACGATAAGTGAGAAGGACCTGTTTAGCAATCGGAGTCAATTCGTTGGCCCAGTCGATGGCCGCGTTGCCTCCTCCAGAAACTAATACCGTTTTATCTTTATACCATTTAAGTGATGGGATGGTGTAATGAAGATTCGAGACTTCAAAACGTTCCGCCCCTTCAATATCCAGCTTTTGCGGCTGTAATATCCCACTCCCTACGGCAACAATAACCGTCTTAGAGTAATGAACCCGGCCGGAAGCTGCCGTCAGAGTGAATAGACCATTCTCCTCTTTAGAGATGGAGAGAATTCTTTCATTAAGGACAACCTCAGGGTTAAAGGATAATCCCTGATCGACAAGTTGAGTAACCAGCTTTTCACCGGGAATAGGAGGAAGACCGCCGACATCCCAAACAATTTTTTCTGGATAAACATGAACTTTTCCGCCTAATTGCGGCTGAAACTCTATGATTTTTGCCTTCATTTCTCTAAGACCGCTGTAAAAGGCAGAATATAATCCCGCCGGTCCGCCTCCAATAATTGTTACATCGAAAATTTCCTCAGTATCCATGGAGCCCACTCCTTTTAATTCTATTTCTTTGAAAGATATATGTAGAAACGTCGTTAATTATCGATCGATTTAGTTTAAAAAAGGACATGAATCAGTAACTAGGCTGCCGTTTTCAAAGGGCTAACTTAAAAGTGATATTCAATTTCAACCCTACTATAGTTACATTGTACCGATATTGAGAATCATTATCAATAGAAAAGTGAACATTTTTATTTGACTCATATTTAAATCGACTTTTAACAGAAAACATTAACATAGGGTATGGAGAGAAAACTATTGTATAGGATTTGCCAATTGATATTCCGGATAAGCGGATGACTACGATTATCGGTTCAAATGGCTGCGGTAATTCCACTTTACTAAAAAGTGAGGACCCGAATCCTTTCCTATCAATTAGGAATGGAAATAAGCAGAAAAACATAATCCGCAAAGAAGATAAAGATCTGTTATAATAAAAAGTAACACTGTTTGGTGTTATAAAAGGGAGGATTATAAAATGCAAAAAGAAGATAACCTGCCAGAAATCCGCAAAGAAATCGTACTCAAAGCTCCGATAGAAAAAGTCTGGAAAGCTGTAGCTACTTCCGCGGGGCTTTCCTCCTGGTGGATGGAGAATACGCTCACACCTGAATTAGGAAGTAATTTTGTACTTAAATCTGAGCAATATGGAGATTCCCCCTGCAAGATAACGGAATTAGAACCTCCATATTTACTGGGTTTTGATTGGGGAAAGGATTGGCATCTGACTTTTAAGTTGAGTAAACTGGATGAAAACAGAACGGAATTTACACTGATTCATTCAGGATGGGATCTTGATAAGTCCACCGAATTTGGACAGCCGCACTCCATGATTCGCGGGCGTATGGAGAAAGGCTGGGATAACCTGGTTACCAGAAGTCTTAAAAATTATTTGGAGGGGTAAAGTGATGACTGCTGCCAATCATCACGATGTATTCCAAGCCCTTGCTGACCCTACCCGGCGAAGCTTCTTAAAACTGCTGGCCGATAAAGAAATGTCGATAGCAGCTATTACCAACGAGTATCCTATCACCCGAACGGCCGTTAATAAACATCTTCAAGTACTTTCAGAGGCAGGTCTTGTGACAAAAGGGAAGTGTGGCCGGGAAATGAGATACAAACTCAAACCGGCACCGCTACTCGAAGTAAAAGACTGGCTTGTCTTTTTCGAAAATTATTGGGATGAACAGCTGGACATGCTGCAGCAATTCGTAGAAGCTGATGATGAATAGAATAGAGAGCATGAAAGGAAGAGGAGATGAACGATGATCTTCTCTTTCTTGTTTAAATAATGGGTACTGTTTGGGAGTTTAGGGACTGCGGGAGAAGAAAAAGTTCTGATGGAAACAGTCATGTCTAAATTTGTTATAAAGCCATTAACAGCGCCTGTCTCCAGTAGAACAAGGTCATGTGAGTAACCTCTTCAATCAACCCTGTTGATATACTGGGAGTCGATAAAGTTAACCCAACGGTGGAGATGATGAAATCGACTAAGAGAAAGGAGAAGGAATAATGGATATAGTGATACGGGAAGCGTCGGTTAAGGACGCTGAGGAAATAGCGAAAGTAAGTGTGAGCAGCTGGAAGACTTCCTATCAAGGGATCCTTCCTAATGAATTCTTAACTACGTTAGACTATCATTCGAAAATATACAAATGGAACCATGTGATTAGGGAGAATCAGGGTAAGGTCCTGGTGGCAGAAGAAGGAAACGGGAGTGTGATTGGCTTCATTCATGGCGGAAGTGAAAGAACGAACCATTATTTCTATCAAGGAGAAATCTATGCGATCTATCTCTATAAAGATTATCAGGGAAGTGGGATTGGACGTAAGCTAGTAAGAGAATTGGCAGGCAAATTGAAAGAAACAGGCATGGGATCTTTGCTGGTGTGGGTGCTGTCGGAGAACAATTCCCGAGCTTTTTATGAAAAGCTTGGAGGGAGGAAGATTGATTATAAACCAATTATTGTAGGAGGGAAAGAGCTCATTGAAGTGGCATACGGATGGACAGATATTAATGAGTGTTTAAAATGAGGAAGATAGTTGAAAGGTATGTGCGGTTTGATCTCTGGATGCACGCTCTTTCCTGCTCATTCAGCCACCAGCTAAATGGATGATTACGTGAAGAAGGTATTTTATGGAATGTAGTAGAAGGGTCTTAAGGAGGGAAGAAACTTTTATATATTGGAGGAAAGAAAATGATTTTAAACTTAGATTTAATAGGAGAAGGGGAACCGGTTGTTTTTTTACATACTGGATTACAAACAGGTGCAAGCGACTTTAAGCTGCCGAGAGAAATACTTAAAGATCAGAGAAAAGTCCTCTTTCCTGATTTGCGAGGACATGGAAAATCCATTCACGATGAGTTTCAGAATTATTTCGTAGATTCAGCTAAAGATTTAAAGGAAACGCTGGATGATATCAATATTGATAAAGTTCATTTAGTGGGCTGTTCGTTAGGTGGGCTAGTCAGCTTGTTGTTTGCTAAACAATATCCTGAGCGAATAACCAGCTTAACTCTTTCAGGTGTTACAGCGGATAAACCTGACAATTGGGACGAGCTTCATGCGGATGAAGCTTCCTTTCAAAAGGAACTTCTGAATAATAAAGAGCTTGTGAGACAGCTTGATCAGAGGCATGAATCAGATTGGAAACAATTCATCCGTATGGCAGAAAATAAAGATTGGTATCCCTTTGATTTCACCTCAGATCTGGAAGGAATTAAGGTGCCGATTTTATATATTGTAGGAGAGGGGAACAAAGCAGAAGTTGAATCAGCGGTTAAGTATCAACGTCAGTATGAAAATGTCCATGTTAGTGTCATTCCATTTGCTTCCCACCTAGTACATGAGCAGAAGCCTCTCGTTTATGCTCAACAACTTGAAGAATTTCTCGATCTCGTTGACGGTGTTGATTTGCAGCACTTAGAGGGTTGATTTCAATCCTTATCTCATTGGACAAATCATAAAAATTAAAGAAAAGAAGGGAAGGGGTTATATGTCTTATTTGTTTGAATCAATCGATCACATTCAGCTGGCGGCACCTAAAGGAGCTGAAGCAGAGGCAAGACATTTCTTTGGAGATGTATTAGGGCTTAAAGAAATTGAAAAACCTCCAGCTTTAAAGAAAAATGGCGGTGTTTGGTTTTCTTTTGGGTCTTATCAGATTCATATTGGGATAGAAGAGCCATTTATTCCTGCAAAGAAGGCGCACCCGGCACTACTTGTGCAAAATATCGATGCTCTACAAAAGCATTTAGAAAAACAAGGCATAGAATTTCAAGCTGATGGAAAGCTGCCAGGAGCAAATCGGATGTACATTCATGATCCGTTTGGGAATCGTATAGAACTATTAGAGCGGCATGAATAGGGAGAGTACAGGCACTGATTATCTGATTCTGACATGGTTTAAGAAGAGAGAAGATGCGGTAAATATACACCACTACTGTTTTTAGAGGAGGAATAATGTATGCCGTGGGATACGAATGATTATCCTAGTTCTCTTAAAAATCTTGACACTCCTGTCCGTAAGAAAGCCATAGATATTGGGAATGCGATGATTGCAGAAGGATATGAGGAAGGACGTGCGATTCCCATCGCCACAGAGCAGGCAAAAGAATGGTATAACAATGCCAGTCAAAGTGAAATTAAGGAAATGAAACAAAAAGCAGATAAAGACTTGAAACAGCATAAGGAGGGCGCACGGGACAGCAGACCTGAACTTATGGACAAAGGAGAGCATGTCGTCTCCCATGAAGATGGGTGGGCTGTGCAGTCAGAAGATGCTAAACAACCTTCAGATGTATTTGATAATAAACAAGAGGCAGTGGAGCGTGCAGAAGAAATCGCTGAAAATAAAGGAACTAAAGTGATTATTCATAAAAAGGATGGAAGTATTCAAGATCAGAAGTCCATTGATTAACAAATAATAAACTTCTCTTGCAGTTATGGATGAGCAGGGCACCTTAGCTGAAGGTGTCTTTTTCTATACAGTCTTTTTCGAAATGGAAGTCTGGAACGTGATATGATAGATGGGAATGTTTTGGGGAGGGTTGTAAATGAATGGACAGAATAGAAATGATATTAAACCAGGTCTGGAAGTAGATATCGTATTAAAGAAAGATCAGCGGACTGGAAAGCTGACTCGCGGGGTTGTGAAGGATTTATTAACGAAATCAAGCAATCATCCACACGGAATTAAAGTCAGGCTTGAAGATGGACAAGTAGGAAGAGTGAAAAATATTTATTAAGCAAGAAGCCTGACGCCGTGAATGATTCAGCAGCAGTCAGGCTTTTTTATCTAGGATTTTAATTCTAAAGATCGTTCCATCTGGAGAGGATTCCTTTAAGAGCAGATCCCCTCCGTGAGCTTTAACTAGAATCTTACTGAAAGATAGACCGAGGCCTAATCCTCTTACCGTTAATTTCTTCTTAGAACCTCTGAAGAATCGTTCGAAGACCAGCAATTGTTCGTTTTTGGAAATTCCAGTTCCATAGTTGCGAAAACTGCGGTAGGCACAGTGAGACCAATGGCCAAAGCACCTAGTACCAATTTTTTTGAAAAATGGTTAAACATCGTTGAAACTTCCTTATTGTTTATCTTACGTTGCCTATAGTACAAGCCTTATATGTCAAGCAGATGTCAAGGTTGAAAATTTTTTCATGAAAAATCCCTTTTTACTATATCAGCAAAAAGGGATGCTTTTATTTCATTTGAATATAATCTCCATACGGTAATTCAATTGTGAAAAATGAACCGTCTTCATCTTCTGTAGCGGCTAGTATGGTGTAATTGTCTCCGAAGATCTGCTCCATCGCATAGTCCCCATTATCAAAGGGCTCTCTATCAATGGAGAAGCCGGACTCAAGGATCGTATGGCGATTTTCTTCTGTTAAAGTACTTACTTCTCGCAATTTTACCATGGGACGAATCACTGTAACATCATAGGGATCTTTAATCTCGTCACTATCTATTTCTATAGTTACCAGCGGATTAGCTTGTCCAAGCATTTCTTCTACAAATTCTTTGAATTCCGAAAAATCCAGCAGGAAATGAACGTCTTCAGGTTTTAATCGTTTTAAAAATCGGTGCACAGTTAGATTCCTCCTTCTTCCTACATATTACCATGAGGTAAGAAGGATAAACCTATATAAATTGGAAAAGCGGGCCAGACTGTTGTCTGACCCGCTTTGTAAATCGGATAAATGAAGCTATTTGTTATTGTTGATCCTTACAATTAATTGTAAGGGGTTATGAACCGAAACTTGCCGCGGTTCATTCTACATGGTAGTTTTTATCAACTTAAACAACGCAATCCCTACCTCTATTGCATCCTTACAGCTCCGAAGCTGATCCAGTGTGATTAAGTTGTGATAAAACGTAGCAGAATGCCAGTTTCATATACATCACTCTTTCATTATTCCGAGTTACCTTTAGCGAAGGCACTAATTAATTATTATAATACTTTTTCTTATTTGTGTCAATAAGTGACGTTCTGCTTTAAAAAACTACCATTGAAAGGCGCTATAGCTTAACTATGATGCGGCCCTTTGTATTACCTTTAAGAATTTTCTGTAATGTATGGGGAAGGTCTTTTAAAGAAATAACTGACTTCATTTGGTTTAAGGCATGTTCTGGCTTTAAATCGTTGGCGAGGCGTTCCCAAATGGCTTTTCTTATTTCCATAGGACAATTCACAGAATCAATTCCAATAAGACTAATACCCCGTAAGATAAATGGATAAACTTGTGTCGGCACTTTAGTTCCAGCCGTTAACCCGCTTACAGCTGCAGCTCCGTTATATTTCAATTGAGATAGAATGGATGCGAGAGGCTCACCACCGACTGGATCGATTGCAGCGGCCCATCGGGAAGAGGCTAGGGGCTTAATCGTTCCGTTATATACATCCTCACGAGAAAGGATTCGATCTGCCCCAATCCCTTCCAAATAATCCGATTGTTCTTTACTGCCTGTGCTTGCTTCCACTTGATAACCGCGTTTAGTCAGCATTGCTGCGGCCATGCTTCCTACACCGCCCGTAGCTCCCGTTACAAGAACTGGACCCTTTTCCGGGCTTAACCCATTTAACTCCAATCGGTGTATGGATAATGCGGCCGTAAATCCTGCTGTACCATAAAGCATGGATTCTTCCAAAGTTAAATTCTCAGGCAGGGGAACGATCCAATCGGCCGGAATATTCGCGTATTCGCTATATCCTCCAAAGTGATTCACGCCAATTTCGTAGCTCGTGGCAATCACTTGATCTCCTGATTGAAAGCGCGAATCTCTGGATTCTACAACCTCTCCAGCTAAGTCTATACCTGGAACAATAGGGTATTCTTTTACGAGTGAATTATTAGGCTGGGAAACCATTCCGTCCTTAAAATTAACACTGGAATACCGGACTCTGATAAGAACATCGCTTTCTGGCAAATCCTCTGTTGTTAATTCTTCAATCTCTGCATTAATTGTATCGTCTTCGCGAGAAATTTTATAAGCTTGAAATGTTGGCATTGGCATCACTCCTTAAAACGGTGTCAGCAGAAATCATTTTTTTGGCCGAAAATCCTCATCGTATTGTTCCTCAGTAGAAGAATCGTTTTTTGATTTTTCACCTTGATTCTGCTCTTTTTCTTCCTTTTCAATATCTTCATTTGGTGAATCATCTATAAGCTGCTCTTTCTTTGCCTTTTCTTCAAAGCTTTGGTCGTCTTCAACTAATCGATTATTTTTTTTGTTATTTTCGTTCGCCAAGTCATCACCTCGAATTTTATACTTTCAACTATTAAATACCTTTTTTGGGCAATTTTTAAACTAAGATTAAAAGACAAATTAAGGAAAATTGAAGGCAGGAGGTGGATCAATGGGAGTGAAACCTCTTACTATAATCAATTTATTGGAAAAAATAATAAATTAAATAGTGAATAACATCAATTTTATTTGATAAGTGTGGAGGGTCAAATGGATAATCACAAGTTTAATGAGTTTTTGAAAATAGCCAAAAAGTTAAATGGAATTAATATCATTCCATTATTAATGGGCTCCGTTGGTTTAGAAGTAATTACAAGTAAGAGTTGGCATCCTCAAGACATAGATATTCATGTACCTGGGGATCAAAGAGGGTGGAAAGTACCGCCTGAATTATCTATACATAAATGGACGGATGTTAGGAAGGTTATGCAATCCATGGGGTATAGGCTGATTGATTTGTATGAACATGCGTTCCTTAAAGAAGGGTTACTCGTTGAGTTTGGTATTATAGACACTTTGCCAAACTTCGCAGGAGTACAATTAGAAGATTTAGAAATGCAGCATCATGGAGATGTTACCTATTATTTACTGCGCCCTGAACAATATTTGAGTGTGTATAATGCTTCATCAAAGGATAGTTATAGAGCAGATCAAAACAATCACAAAGATATAAGAAAAATAGAGTTTTTGAAAAAAAGTATTTATTAATTAATCTAATGAGCATTTATCTTCTGGCGCGATTATCCTACTACAGTCAGTCACTTTTCTACAGTTAATAAACGCTTAAAAGAGGAACTAATTTGAAAAAGATGAGATTATTAGCTATCTTAGTTACTTTAATTGTTTTAACAGCATGATTCTCTAATGAAGACAGGATATCACTATACGATAGAGCAAGATATCAAATAAAGAGCTCTAAGAATTGGTCTGACTGTATCCATATACGCTTAGTTTTTGATGGAAGATGCTGAGCAAAGTGTTTGGATAATCGACGGAAAGAGAGCCAGTATCTACAATGATGATTTAAAAGACTGGTACGGAAAAAATGATTATAAGAATAACTCTAGCCAACCGTATGGATTAGGTAGAAAGCTTACTTTTAAATCGTTTAATCCATCTTCTTAATTTACTCGTATGAACAATATAATCAAATGTAGTGCTTATAATGAATCCATGGATAATTACACCTAAGATAGTAAAGACCACAATGATGATTTGACCGCCTGCTGTTTCCGGCTTAAAGCCAGTTCGGCCGAAAAAAGTAAGAGAGGTTATAGCGCTTAACCACGCTTCACTATAGGTGTCGAGCTTATCTTCAAGTAATTTAAGCGGAATAATTAAAAGGAAGACCAAAAAGAAGGTAATACCGGCAACGAGCGATAAGTGCTGGCGTTTTAAAAATCGGATAAATGGTTTTGTATAATATTTAGTAATCGACTTTAAACGTAACAAATGAAGAAGACGCGCAAACCGGGCAAATTGAAAGACTGCATCTAAAGGAATCGCCGCAATTACAATAAAAGGATTCCGTTTAATAAACTCCCATTTGTTGTCACTTTTTATAAAACGGTATAGAAAATCAATAAAAAAGATGGACCAGGTGACCCAGAAAATATAACTATCATATTTAGTGTGCTGCCAAATTGTAGCTACGGATAAACCGGCTAAAATCAGCATAAGCAGTTCATAAAATAGTTTAGATGGTTTTCGATTGAAGAATTTCATGACTGCCTCCTAAAGCTAGTGTTCATTTCATTGCTATTATAGCATTTAGAGTTTCAGAGGACACGGCACATGCTGACAGATAAGGTATGGGAATTTGATCCAGGAAAGATCGGTACATATGAAGAGAATACTTGAGAAGTAATCTTGAGGCCGCTGCACTGAATCATTGAGATGTCTATCACTCTTCAAATATGGTATTCTCGAATTAGATCCATTCAGTTAGGAAGGGAAAATAAATTGAGATATTTATCGAATATTTCGGGAGTAGTTCTATTGATCGCCGGGCTTGTCTTGCTTCTCTTATTTGTGGTACCCCGAATTGAACCCCAATTTCCGGACTCAATTAGTGAGAAGGAACAAACACCTATGCCTACGATGCTGCATCCGGTTGTTCAGGAAAAGAAGGAAGAGCTTATAGACCGCAGCTCTAAGCAGGGGATATCGATAGTGATTACGGATGGTTACAGATCCAAAGCAGAGCAGGATAAACTGTATGAAAAAGGGCGGTCAAGTAAAGGCTCGGTCGTGACGAATGTACGAGGTGGCGGATCCTACCATAACTATGGCCTGGCTATCGATTTTGCATTGAAACAAAAAAACGGAAGCATTGTGTGGGATATGCAGCGAGACGGGAATAATAATGGAAAGTCCGATTGGATGGAAGTTGTGTCGATCGCCAAAGATTTAGGGTTTGAATGGGGCGGAGACTGGGCGTCTTTTAAGGACTATCCTCATCTTCAGATGGACTTTGGTCTTACGATACGTGAACTTAAAAATGGTGAACGTCCAAAAGTAAATAACTTAGCTGAAAAATAAAAACACTCCCTATGGCTTATTGAAACCATTTGGAGTGTTTTTATTTGGTTGATTTAGCTCGAGGGATCTAACCGCTCTCTTCCACATTTGGTCCATCCAGTTGCAGTTCGCAGATCCCCGCGATGCTAAGTCATCAACTTCCAGAGGGGATATACCGCCCCTCTTGCAGCTGCTGACTTAGCTCGAGGGATCTAACCGCTCTCTTCCACATTTGGTCCTACTTTTTGTATTCTTCGTAGGGTTTGATCATGGCGTGGATGGTTTCTGTGTATGGCATTGCCAGGTGGACTTCGCTGCCGAGGCGAAGGGCACCGCCGTGAAGGTGTTCTACTTCTAATGGCAGCCCTTTTCTTCGGTCCTGGTGCATGGAAGATGTCGCTTCAGGGTCAAGTTTCCCTAATCGTTCAAATGCACTTTCTACGTGTTCATCTGTCAGATTCACTTGGTGTTCATTGGCCAATTCTTTCACTTCTTCCAGTATTCTTTTAGCAATGCGGAAGGTTTGCGGGTAGCTTCTGACTTCACCTATAGGCTGATTGACTGCGGTAGTTATTCCTGAAAAGGAAGTGATGAACATGTACTTTTTCCACATCTCTTCTAGGATGTGTGAACTGAGCGTCCCGTTCATATTGGCTTGATTACAAGCTAAAGCCAATTCTTCACAGATTTGCTGCTGAGAAGGATGCAGAGGCCCGAATACTAGATCATGAAAAGGACTTGTATGAACCACATGTCCTTGCTCATCTAGAGTAGCAATGATGTAGGACAGACCCCCTAGCACTGCCTCTTCGCCTAATTCCTTCTGCAGAATGGTTAGATGCTCCATTCCATTTAACACCGGAAAAACTTTTGCTCCTTTTTCTACGAGTGCTTTCAGCCATTCCATAGTTCCTGGTAAGTGGTATCCTTTGACCGCCAGGAATACTAAATCAGGGTCTTCTATTTCTTCAGGGCTTTCTGCGATTTCAGGACCGCTTTCAAGCGTGTAATCTCCCATTTCGCTATGTAGTTTAATTCCGTGCTTGCGTAATTGTTCAGCACGACCTTCTCTTACTAGATTAATGACTTGATGACCAGCTTCACTCCATCTTGTTCCGAAATATGCTCCAAGGGCTCCTGCTCCAAGTACAACAATTTTCATAGTCATCCACCTCCAAAGTAATCTATCTCCATGATAGCACGTTTCCTGGCATACTCCAGCGATAAGGCTGAAGTCAAGAATGCTTCTTCCTCAGAAAATGGCATATGAAAGGGGCCAATAAAAAGAGAGGCATGATACTAAGAAACCTATTGTCTCTTTAATTCAAATAATCTCCTTATTCATGAAGACTTCGTTTCGAGACAACTTTACATGAAGACCAACTTTCAGGATAATGCCTGAGATTTCGCGGCAACTCCTGAAAGTTGGTCACTTATTCCTAGGTAAACCTATTTTTAAATTCACTTTTTCAAGAGCTGATATGGAGTAACGTTAAAAACAATTGGTGCAAAGAGGTTTTTAAAATGAAAAAACCCCTCTCGCATTATTAAAGGAATGACGAAAGAGGAATCACTTAAAATCACTTAGTGGTAAAAGCTTGAGGTAACAACCCGGGTCATTTCAACAATGTCTTTAATATGACTGTTGAGGTAATGGATGATGTCATCTGAGCCGGTATTTTTCATAACTTCATGATAATGTTCTTCATCCTTGAACATTGACTGGCCTAATAAAAGCTTCTCATCTTCTTCTACTTCAATTAAGTTCAGAATTCCCATCGAACCCTGCCTGCCGGTTAGTTCTTTAGAGAAAAAAATGTGATGATCAACGGCGCCATGGGATTTTAATAAGTCGCCTGATTTAGTTGTTAACTTTAAAAAGGTTTGTACGTCTTTTTCTTTTACTCTAAAGAAGCAAATAATCGTATACATATTTCTCTCCCCCTGATAGGCAATGAAATTACCCAGGATTCCTGTACCTTGCATTTATTATTATATAATTAAATGTTAAAGAAACAATGGAATTCCTAACCAGATCTTCATTTATCTTAATAATGATCATTTCTTTCCCTTTCCAGGGGAGAGAGGACCCCTCAGAAAAAATCCTGCTTCCTTAAGACATGTCCTTACTCTTTCACTTGATTTGCAGCACGTGTGGAAATCGCACCGTCAATCAGTAAAACAATGGCTGTAATGGTGTGCATGATCCAGCCAAGGATTGGAATTGCTCCCACAATACTTGTTATCAGTCCTAAAACGCTTCCTGAACTAAATCGGCTTTCTCGTATGGAAATAATTAAAGTAACTAGATGAAAAATAAACATGACCAATAATGCTGTCCAGGCAGTGCTTACAACAAAAGCCCCTCCTGCGAACGGAATGGCTAGCAAAGCTTCTGCTATTCCTGTCAGCCATTTTAAAATAGTGGATATACTCATTGCTGATTCTCCTGTTCTTCATTTGTGTTGGCAGATATCTGCCAGCGTACCCCATACCGATCTTCCAAACGGCCAAAGGAAGATCCCCAGAACATTTTTTCGAAAGGCATAAGGATGCGGCCGTTATCAGCTAATCCGTTAAACGCCATCTCTGCGTCTTCCTTTGTGTTAAATTCAAGCGTAAGGTCGATGGAAGTCCCGTGTTCAACGGTTTTGGACGAATCAGCCATATAGAAATGAACCCCTGCTGCTTGAAACTCTAAGTGCATGACCCTGCCTTTAAGTTCAGGGGCCGAATCAGGCAGTTCATCATATGTCTTGATACTTATGATATCTCCCCCTAAAGCAGTAACGTAAAAGTCTGCCTGCTCGCGGGCATCATTTGAAAATAAATAAGGTGATAGCTTTGCCATTTTATCCATCCTTTCTAAAGCACTTATATAGTCTTATCTGTCTATATAACATGATTTCGACATTTTATTAATTAATCCTGTTTAAGTCAAACGAATTGCATGAAAAAACCCGCATAAGAAGATATGCGGGCACAAATGCTGTTATTTTATTGCTTTTTGAAGCTTTTGAATCATTTTTAATGATTTTCCTGTTCCGATAGCTACAGACTCCAGAGGACTCGGTGCCATGTGCACAGGGACTGAAATTTCAGAAGACAGCCAATCCTGCATTCCTTTAAGCAAGGACCCTCCGCCGGTTAAAATTACTCCGTGATCTACGATATCTCCGCTTAATTCTGGAGGACAATCCTCTAGGGTAGCCCGTATGGTTTCAAGCAGCTGTTCCAGGGATTCTTTAATGGCTGATTGAATTTCTGTCGATGTGATGGTGATCGTTTTAGGAAGACCAGTCACCATATCACGTCCGCGTACTTCCATCGTTTGCTCTGGGTGATCAATCAGTGCATATCCAATTTCCATTTTAATTTGTTCGGCAGATCGCTCGCCGATCAGTACGTTATAATTCTTGCGGACGTATTGAATAATTTCCTCATCCATAACGTCTCCGCCTGTGCGAATGGATTTACACGAAACTACTCCGCCGAAAGATATAATGGCGACTTCGCTGGTTCCCCCGCCTACATCGACCACCACATTTGCAATGGGCTCATCCACCGGAAGATCCGCTCCAATGGCAGCTGCGATAGGTTCTTCAATCAAGTGAACGTTCTTTGCTCCATAGCTTTTCACCGCATTATGAATCGCTCTTCGTTCCACAGAAGTTGATCCGGATGGGGTGCAAATAACCACCGTGGGTTTGCGCATGGAAATACCTGATTTCCTGGCGACCTTTTTTAATAGTTCTTTAAGCATTTGAGCGGTCATATCGTAATCTGCAATGACTCCATCGCGCAGCGGCCGGACAGGGATGATATGGCGGGGAGTTTTTCCTACCATTTCCTTAGCTTCTTTTCCGACAGCGACTACACTTTTAGTTTCAGTATTGTAGGCTACTACGGAAGGCTCATTTAATAAAATTCCTTTTGATTTAGAATAGATTAATATATTTGCTGTACCAAGATCGATACCGATTTCAGCGTTTGATAACATTTAGACGTACCTCCAAAGATGACAGATTCTCCTATAAGGATTCTCTTATTTTAGTAGATTTTTGGGGGTCTTTCGAGAGGGAATTAATGGCGGTTGAAGAACTAGATACATTTGCCCAAGGACATGTATAATAAAGATAATGCCAGTTGAAGGGGTTTTTTGCCTTATGAATCAATTTTTAAAGCACGAAGAAATTTTAAGTAAATGTGAAAAAATAAATACATCGTATGAGTTGGATCCTCATTTTTTTGATGAAATAGTGGATGAATTGCTGGATAGTAATTTAGATACCGAGGAAGTCATTTTGCAGGGCTTTCAGAAACTGCTCGCAGAAGTGGACCATGAGATTGACCGGATGGAGCAATTTGCAGATATGCGTCCTAATTGTTTTAAGGGGTGTGCCTTCTGCTGTTATTTCCCCATTGTTCTTAGCCGGTTAGAAGCCAAAATGATGTTCCGTTCCATTGAGAAATTTCCTCAGGCTCGTAAAGAGGTGATTTACAACCATTGGGAGAACTATTATGAAAAGCAGGCAGAGAAGCTGGAGCAGGGATTAGCTATGGATCATAAAGACCCCGCAGCAAAACGGGCCTATAAGAAGCTGAACCTGCCATGCCCGATGCTGGACCCGGAAACACAACTGTGTATGGCCTATGAAGTTCGTCCTATCCCATGCAGAACTTATTTGAATTACAGCGATCCGCAGGTTTGTGCAGAGAACGATTTACCCAAAGAGCCATTCAGCTATGAATTTTTGTATGATTATTACTTTAGTGCTGTGAACGAGCTGCTGCAAGTTCTGTTAGAAAATGGAGAAGAGCTGATTGTGGATTATCCAGCTGATGTTTGGAGTTATGACTATCTGCCCGCCTGGATTAAACAATGGAGAGAGGGGACATTAGATGAAGTTTAAACTGGTATCCTTAAATGTTGGAAAACCAGAGACCATTCAATCGGATAAAGGGGATCTGGAAAGTGCTTTTCGCAAAACGCCGGTGACTCGTCCTGTTTTCTTAAATAGTCTTAACTTTGATGGAGATGAACAAGCGGACAAGAAGAATCATGGAGGTAAAGATAAAGCCGTCTGTCTTTATCCGGCTCAACACTACGCCCATTGGGAAAAAGAATACGGAATGGACTTTCCCTATCCCGCGTTTGGAGAGAACATTACGGTAGATGGAATAGAAGAGTCAAGCACGTGCATTGGGGATAAGTTTCAACTTGGTGAAGCCATATTGCAAGTTACCGAACCCAGAAAACCCTGTTACATCATCGGCAGAACGCATGGAATTAGTGACTTTCCTGCCAAGGTGACACAAAGCGGCTATACCGGGTTTTATTTACGAGTGATCCAAGAGGGATTTATTACCTCCGGAGATCAGATGCAGTGTATCGAGAAGGATCCTAATCAAGTGACCATTGAAGAAGTGAATGACATTAAATATCACGATCGAGAGAATAAGTACAAAATAGAAAGAGTAACTAAAGTGGATGCCTTAGCGGAGGGGCTTCGTCAATCTCTGATTGAGCGATTGGGAGAAATGGAATCCAATTAAGGGAGGAAGCGATTTCCATGGATTTTGGCAATATTATAGAGGAAAAGATTAAACAGTCTATTGCTCGTGGAGATTTTGAGAATTTGCCTGGAAAGGGAAAACCTCTGCCAAAGGATGAATTAGCTTATGTCCCTGATGAGATGCGGAACAGTTACCGGATATTAAAGAATGCCCACATGCTTCCTGAAGAAATGCAATTAAAAAAGGAAATCGTAGAGATCGAGGATTTATTAGCATGCTCTAAGGATCCCGAACAATCAGCTTATTACAAAAGAGAGCTCTCAGAGAAGCGGCTTAGGTTCAATATCATGATGGAAAAACGGAAGTCATCACAGGCTTTCAAGCAATATAGCAGCAAAATTCATCGTCAATTTGGGTTTTAAAGAAGGAAATGGAATAGAGTATTCAAACTGCCGGCAAGTTTCTGGCAGTTTTTTTATTGTCCAGGGATAACTTTCTACCAGTTGAGGCAGAATTTATTAATGAGTGATTACTCACTTTACAAACGTGAACTTTTGATAGATAATAAAAGTGAGTAATCACTCATTAAAAGTTTAAAGGAGGTTTATTTATGATGGAGGCTGTCGTTCAGCTGCATCAAATTTCTCACCGATTTGATAAGAAGTGGATTATTAAGGATATTAACTTGAACATTCAAACAGGAGAGATCTTTGGGTTATTAGGACCGTCTGGTTCCGGAAAAACTACATTAGTCAAAATGATGACTGGAATTCTATCTCCTGTAAAAGGGGAGGTCTTTGTTTTTGGAGAAAAAATGCCTTCTTTAAATCAAATGAAAAGGTACGGTTTTATGGCGCAATCTGATGCGCTTTATCAAGAGCTAACCGCTAGAGAAAACCTGGATTTTTTTGGCTCGATTTATCGTTTAAATAAAGCACAGCGTAAGAAGAGAATTGCAGAAGTTATGGAGATGGTAGATTTAACGGAAGATCTGGATCAAGTTGTGGAGAATTACTCGGGAGGAATGAAGCGAAGGCTTTCGCTTGCGGCAGCTCTTATTCATCAGCCTGATTTAATTATCCTGGACGAACCGACGGTGGGAATTGACCCTGTCTTAAGGCAATCCATTTGGGATGAGCTTCATCAACTTAAAGATAAAGGGGTTACGATTATCGTGACGACTCATGTTATGGATGAAGCGGAGAAATGCGATCGCCTGGCGATGATTCGGGACGGGGAAGTCATTGCCTCCAACACACCTTCCAGGCTAAAAGAAGAGATTCAGGCATCCACCATTGAAGAAGTATTTCTTCATTACGGGAGGTCGACTTCATGAATACTTGGACAGTGATGAAGCGGATATTGAAGCAGTTTCGACGGGATAAAAGAAGTATGGCTCTCATGATTATTGCTCCTATGCTTGTTCTAACTTTAATGTGGCTCGTTCTAAATAATGACGATCAAAATTTGGAGATTGGCATAGTAGATGTTCCAGCTCAACTAACAAATCAGCTTGACAATGAAGATGTCCAGCTGCATCAGCTCACGAAAGCAGAAGCGATGGATCAGTTATCTGATGCTTCCCTGGATGCTGTTATCCAATGGCAGGACGGGAAGCCAAAGGTGGTTATGGAAGGCAGTGATCCAAGTACAGCAAGCTCAGTGAAAAATCTTCTACAGCAAACACTAAGCGGGACCTCCAAGCCTTCCATCCGTGTGGAATTTCTCCATGGCTCAAGTGATTTAAATTTATTTGATTATATCGGACCCGTATTAATTGGATTCTTCGTTTTTTTCTTTGTATTTATAGTGGGAGGCGTGTCCTTTTTAAGAGAGCGCACACAGGGAACTCTTGAAAGAGTACTGGCAACACCGTTGAAGCGGAGCGAACTAGTGCTTGGTTACCTCGGAGGATTTGGTCTGTTTACAATACTTCAATCCCTGCTGATTGCCGCGTTTTCCATTTATGTATTAGAAGTCTTTATGACTGGATGGTTTATCTATGTGCTGCTCGTCACGTTTTTACTTGCCTTAACCGCTCTAAGTCTAGGCACCTTGCTTTCTGCTTTTGCAAAAAATGAATTCCAAATGATTCAATTTATTCCTTTAGTCATTGTTCCACAAGTCTTTTTCTCTGGTTTATTCCCAGTAGAAGGACTGCCCTTCTGGCTGCAGGCAATTGGAAAGATTATGCCGCTTACCTATGGGGCGGAAGCACTGAGAGGGATTATGCTGCGAGGAGAAGGGTTTGCGGACATTCAACTTCAAGTCTATATCCTGGCGGGATTTGCTATCCTGTTTACTTTGCTGAATATACTCGCGTTAAAGCGTCATCGCCGTTTATAATAAGGATAGATAGTTGAACGGGAGGATTTGTTTATGGAAGATCATCATGATTTATTAAAATTATTAGAGGAAGAGGGGCAAAGTAAGGAGATTACCCCCAAGCAGGCCCAAATTCTCCAGGCAGCTGTAGAGATCTTTGCTGAGAAAGGTTACGCTTCATCTTCTACCAGCGAAATTGCTGCAAAAGCAGGTGTTGCAGAAGGAACCATTTTTCGTCATTACAAAACAAAGAAAGAGTTGTTAATTTCTATTGTGACGCCGGTGATGACGAAGTTTACCGTTCCCTTTTTTGCAACTCATTTTGCCAATCAAGTATTCGAGAATCCGCCTGCTGAGTTTGAAGAGCTGTTGAGAAATCTCTTGAAGAATAGATTTGAATTCGCTAAACAAAACGCTCCCTTGATTAAGATATTAATTCAAGAAATTGCTTTCCACGAAGAATTACAGGACAGAATCCAGGAAGTATTTCTAGAAGAAGTATTTCCTAAATTTGAACGGATCCTGGACCATTTTAAAACAGACCAGACGGTGATTGACTATCCAACAACCACAATCATCAGAATGGTTATGTCGGCGATTGTTGGTTTCTTAGTCACCAGGTTCCTTATAGCTCCTGATGCCGAATGGAATGATGAAGAAGAACTCGAACGAATGATTCATTTTATTATGCATGGATTGTCCAAACCGGCAGAATAGTTAGTTGTCACAGTTCCCGCAGGAAAGCTGGATGCCTGCAGCAATCCGTAAATCTGGAGCAATCGAGCAGAAATATGAAGTAAGGAGGAAGACAACGATGTGCGGACGTTATACGCTGTTAGAAGAGGAAGACGAAATCATGGAAGAGTTTGATTTAGATACCGTCATTCGAGATTATGAGCCCCGTTATAACATTGCTCCCGGCCAGAAGGTATTAGCAATTATTAACGACGGCAAGCAGAAGAGAGCGGGCTATATGTACTGGGGGCTTGTTCCATCCTGGGCGAAGGATCCGAAGATTGGCTATAAAATGATCAATGCAAGAAGTGAAACCGCTCATGAGAAACCGAGTTTTAAAAGATTATTATCTTCAAAAAGGTGCCTGATTGTTGCGGATAGCTTTTACGAATGGAAAAAAACAGAGTCAGGAAAGCAGCCGCTGCGCATTTCCTCCCGAAATCGGAAACTGTTTGCTTTTGCCGGTCTGTGGGACCACTGGAAACAGGATGAAGAGGAACGATTCACCTGCACGATCCTAACAAAAGAAGCCAATGAGTTTATGAGTGATATTCACAGCCGAATGCCCGTCATTCTGCCGAAAGATTTGGAAGAGCGCTGGATTGAACCGGTTAAGTGGAACACAGAAGAGGCACACGACTTTATTGACCAGCTGAATATGGAAGATCTACAAGCGTATCAAGTGAGTCAATATGTGAACTCTGCTAAACACACCGGCCCAGAATGTATTGCCTCTATAGAAGGATAAATGCTGAAAGAGGAAAATATAGTCCGTTAGATACCGGGTTGATAAAAACTCATCATTCTAAATGCCTAATTAAGGACAAAGGACTTCCATGATTTTAATAGATGCTACAAGGTATTTCATGAACTTGTTTGCTTTTAAAAGGGAGTTTTCAGAGGGGTAACTTCATAAATACCTCATATTTATGATGGGTAGGAATAAAGATAGATGAAAAGTCTGCTACTGAAATTAGCAGGCTTTTTTTCCTATAAGGGATGAGGTATACTTAGGCAGAGTGAATAGAAATGACGGGGGATTTTATGAACAGGTGGGGCTTACATACAATTCTGGATCAGAAAAAGGTTGAAAATCTTTATAAAATGCTGTCAGATCACCAACAAAACGAAAGTTCTACCCACATGGTTGAAGAACTGAAAACCATGATTTTGTATTCCATCCGTGGGTATAAGGATTTAATGAATGCAATCAGCTATGCCATGACTGTGCTGGTTATTAATCAACAAGGTTTGATTCAATATACCGATGAGAAATTTGAAAAATGGACAAAGCAAAAATTAACGGGTCGTAAATTCAGCGATTTTTTAGGAATGGAAAAAGACGATGCTGCTTATTTGGAAATGATGGATAAAATCAAAGCAGGGAAAGTCTGGCAGGGAGAATTGAGTATCCTATTTTCTGACCATCCGGGTGTTTATTTACACGCCACGATAGCTCCCTTAAGAGAGCCGAACAATGCTAATCCTTCTATTCTTTTTCTCGGAGCTAACGTCACTCCCTATAAAAAACAGGAATTAACGGTGGTTGAACAAGCAAGAAATGAATATAACCGGACGATGAACGCTTTAGTTAATTTAGTGTTTAAAGTCGGCTATGATCCCGGTCGTAACCAATATTATTATAAAATGTTTGAAGGAAAGCTTGCCCAGGATATTGAACTCACCACTGACAAAGTGCAAGGGAAAACGTTAGTGGAATTATTTGGGGAGCAGCGAGCCGCTTTCTACAATGCCCAATACCAATCGGCGTTTCAAGGGAATAGTATTTCCTACAAGCATCAGTATCATAACCGTTCCTTTTATTCGACTTTATCTCCCGTAGAAGAAAACGGGGAAGTTGTCGAAATAATCGGGAGCTCCATTGAAATTACCTCTCATGAAGAAGCTGAACTTAAAATACAGCATATGGCCAGGCATGACCCATTGACTGACCTGCCTAACCGTGCCAAGCTGCAAAGCGACCTGGACCAGTGGCTTGCTTATCAGACGTATGACGAAATTACGGCTTTATTCTGTAACCTTGATCGGTTTAAGTATGTGAACGATGCACTCGGTCATATGGCAGGAGATCAGGTACTGCAAATTATGGCCAAGCGAATCCTCTCATGCTTGGACAGTGCCGACTCCATGTATCGAATTGGTGGAGATGAATTTATTCTGCTTATTAAAGAAGGAAGAAGTAAACAGGAGATCTTAAGGCTGGGGCGAAGAATTCTAAAGGTGATCGAACAACCGCTGCGTCTGATGAATCGTGATTTCTTTATTACGGCAAGCATCGGAGTCTCTCAATACCCCGAACGGGCGGAGAGTATAGAGGAGATCATTGGCAGAGCTGATATTGCCATGCACTACTGCAAGCTCAAGGGGCGGCATAATATTTTGTTCTACACGGAGCAGATGGACCGTTTTTATAATCAGATTATTTCTCTTGAAGGGGACTTGCGGAAAGCTCTGAGCCGTAATGAACTAAGTTTGCACTATCAGCCAAAAGTGAATGTAACTACCGGCTTTATCAGTGGTATGGAAGCTTTAGTGCGCTGGGAACATCCAGAACGAGGCACCATTTCCCCTGGAGAGTTTATTCCTGTTGCTGAAGAAACAGGATTAATCTCGCAAGTGGATGACTGGGTGATGTATGAGGCGTGCAGGCAGAATCAGCAGTGGATTGATCAAGGATATGCGCCCGAACGGGTAGCGGTCAACGTATCAGCTAATGAAATCCAGCGAAATGACTTTGCAGAAAAGGTTCACCAAGTTCTGCGTGCCACTCAAATGGAGCCTCAATATTTAGAAATAGAAGTCACCGAAAACAGTGTGATGCAAAACACTGAGGACTGTATCCGCACTATGCAGGATTTGAAAGCTATGGGGGTCTCATTAGCGATCGATGACTTTGGGACAGGGTATTCTTCTCTCAGTTACTTACGGCAATTTCCTATCCATTTTCTAAAGATTGATCAGGATTTCATTAAGGATGTATTGAAGGATCCAAGCGATGCTGAAATTGTGAAAGCAATGATTCAGCTAGGAGAAGCTTTTAAGCTTGAGGTTATCGCAGAAGGAGTAGAAAGAGAGGATGTGCTCGATTTTCTCAAGGAGAACGATTGTGCGTATTATCAAGGCTATCATTTCAGCAAGCCTCTTGCTCCAGATGACATGGAGAAGTTGTTAACACGGAAACAAACCTATTTAAACCAAATGAAAAACCCCGGGAAGCAGTAAAACTATTGCTCCCGGGGTTATTTATTATCCTGTTTGACGTTCCCGCTTTTCTGCTTCTTTCTCTTTTTTGGCTACCTTTAAAAACTTGTTCGTCTCGGAAGCTACTACGCCGGATAGCAATAGCAGACCGATTAAGTTCGGGAAGGCCATTAAACCGTTCATGACATCGGCAAACTTCCACACAGTATCCAGGTGGGCAATCGCACCAACCAGAACAAACAGGACGAAGACAATTTTGTAAATGCCTAGTCCGCGTTGTCCGGTTAAATATCCAAAGCACTTTTCACCATAATAAGACCAGCCTACAATAGTGGAAAAGGCGAAGAAAATTAATCCAATGGCAACGATGTAAGAGCCGGCAGATCCAAGAAACATTTCAAAAGACTTAGAGGTCAAATCTGCACCATCGTAACTGCCGCTATACTGATTCGCCATAACGATGGTGAGTCCGGTCATGCTGCAGACAATAATGGTGTCAATCAGCACCTGTGTCATGGAAACTAAAGCTTGACGTCCAGGATAGTCCGTTCTTGCTGCAGCTGCTGCAATCGGAGCAGAACCCAGCCCTGCTTCGTTGGAGAATACTCCGCGTGCCACCCCGTACCGAATCACTGTACCGAGCACCCCGCCTCCAACTGCATTGGCTGTAAAAGCATCACTGAAAATGGTTGCAAATGCGTGAGGAACAAGATCAAAATTTAGAATAATGATAATAAGAGCACCGATGACATAAAATAAAGCCATAATAGGAACGAAAAATGCGGTCACTCTTCCAATACTTTTAATCCCGCCGAGCAGGACTAAGCCGGCAAAGAAAGTCAGGATCAGTCCGGTAACGAGTGGAGGAACACTGAAGGAAGTCTCCATAACGTCTGATACGGAATTTGATTGAACCATATTTCCAATCCCGAAGGCCGCCGCCGCTCCAAAAATAGCAAATAACACACCAAGCCACTTAGCTTTTAATCCACGTTCTAAGTAATACATAGGACCACCGGCCATATGACCGTTTTGGTCTGTGACTCTGAATTTCACAGCAAGTATGGCTTCGGCGTATTTAGTGGCCATCCCGAATACGGCAGTGATCCACATCCAGAACACAGCCCCTGGACCACCTAGAAAGATAGCGGTTGCTACCCCGGCAATATTACCTGTACCAATCGTGGCTGCCAGAGCAGTTGTCAGAGCTTGGTAATGGGAAATATCGCCTTTCTCTCCTTTTGTCTTCTTACCCGGAACGAATGCGAGTTTTAAAGCGTAAGGCAGAGCTTTAAATTGGAGAAAACCCAGCCGCAAAGTTAAATAAATACCAGTGCCGACTAAGAGAACCAATAATACAGGTCCCCAGACAATTCCGCTTGCCCAGTTAAAAAAGTTATATAATACTGAACGGTCTTCCATCAAACTCCCCCTCTTTGTATGTAGTAAAAATCTTGTCCATATATAAAATATTCCGAAAATTATTGTAAAAAGTCAAGGAAATTTGGAAAGTTGTCTAAATATTCATTGGTTTATTAAGCGATTGTTTAGGAAATGATTTACTATTAGCTGTATAATAAGAGTGAAGAAATATATTTTTTCCGATATAATTTCATACAGAAGAGATACTAATAGCGGGGGAGTTAAAATGATTAAAGTCTTATTTGTTTGTTTAGGAAATATATGCCGGTCACCAATGGCAGAGGCGATCTTTCGAAAGTTAGTAGAAGAGGAAGGTCTTCACGATCAAATCTCAGCGGATTCAGCAGGGATTGGTCACTGGCACATCGGATCTGTTCCTCATGAAGGAACGCGAAAAGTACTGGATGCCCATACGGTTTCCTACGAAGGATTAACGGCGAGACAAGTAAAACCAGAAGACTGGGATGAGTACGATTATCTCATTGCCATGGACGAAAAGAACATCCAAGATCTGCAGGCGATCCGAGAAAAGAATGAGGTTGTGGTCCAGAAATTAATGGATTATGTAGAAAACCCGGTAGAATCAGAAGTGCCTGATCCATATTTTTCCGGGAATTTTGATTATGTTTATGAGCTTGTTCAGGCGGGCTGCGAAGGTTTGCTTGAATCGATTAAAAAAAACCATCATTTATAGGGAGGAAATCTTATGTCACAGCATAAGTTATGGAAGGGTGTCTTATTAGGAGCATTGATTGGCGGGGCAGCTATGCTGTTTGATCGTGACACGAGGTCGTATGTGGGAGGGAAATCCCGTTCTGCCGGAAGAACTTGTAAAGGTTTCGCTAAACATCCGTCTGAGGCCGTCCATTCTCTTAGGGTGAATTACGAGTCCATGGCGAAACGATTGAATGATGGAGCGGATAGCGTCCTTGATTTGCTGAACAAATTAGAGGATATAGTGAATAAGGTGAACGAAATGGACAAAGAGGTGCAAGAACAGCTGAGAGCTGTAAATAATTCTAAAGAAGCTTCTTAACAGATAAGGGTGGAGGGGATATCTTGAGGTCTGCGATTGGTTTTATTAAAACACTATTTTCGCGCTTTGCAGAAGATGATATATTTGGGCTGGCCGCTCAGCTTGCCTATTTCTTTCTGTTATCTTTGCTTCCCTTTATGATATTCCTTGTCACCTTGTTAGGATATTTAAATATTAAGGAAGACCGGATACTTGCCTTAATCAACGTTTATGCACCGCCCGAAACGATTAATATTTTGTCGGAAAACATTACTTCACTGTTTAATGATCAGAATGGCGGACTGTTGTCATTCGGGGTGATCGGGACTCTGTGGGCCGCTTCAAATGGGGTAAATGCGATTATTAAAGCCTTTAATCGGGCTCATCACGTAGAAGAAAACCGGTCTTTTTTTGTTTCAAGAGTTGTAGCGATTGTCTTAACCATTGCTATGGTCCTTGTGATCGCCATTGCATTTCTTCTGCCCGTGTTAGGTAACACCATTGGCACCTATGTTTTCTCTTTCTTTGGAATGTCCAATGGTTTTATTGCAGTATGGGATGCGTTAAGATGGGTTATTTCCTCGGTCATATTTTTTATTGTCCTTTCCTTTCTGTATATTATGGCGCCCAATAAACCATTAAGATATAAGGACACAGTCGTGGGGGCAGTCTTTGCGACCATCGGCTGGCAGCTCGTATCTCTGTTATTTTCATTTTATGTTAGTAAAATGGGGAGTTTTTCTACCACTTATGGAAGCTTAGGCGGAGTGATCGTGCTGATGATCTGGTTCTATCTTTCCGGTATTGTTATCATTACCGGTGGAGAAATTAATGCAATTATTTACCGGCGCAGGGTTTCCCCTTAAAAAAAGTGGCAGGAGTAATGTAAAGACTAAAAGACCCGAACCATTGATTTAAAATGGGTTCGGGTCTTTTAGTTATTTATTTTGCGATGGATGAAACGTGTATTTCATCCATGTAGTCCGAGTTTATTTTAACAGGCGCAGACCATTGAGAATGACGAGAATGGTGCTTCCTTCATGCCCGATTACTCCCAGAGGAAGATCAAGCACTTGGAGGAGGTTACTGATAATTAACAACGTAATAATCCCAATAGAAAAAATGACATTTTGTTTAACAATCTTATTCATACGGTTGGAGAGCTTAATGGCCTGGGATATGCGGGGGAGATCATTCTTCATTAATACCACGTCCGCGGTTTCGAGAGCGACATCCGTCCCTTCTCCCATAGCAATTCCGACGTTTGCAGCAGCTAAGGCAGGTGCATCATTAATACCGTCTCCCACCATGCCAACGGTGTTGAAATGCTGTTTGAGCTTTTTCACTTCTTCTACTTTTTGGTCTGGCATACATTCCGCAATAAAATGATCAAGTCCAGCTTCTTCTGCGATTGCTTTGGCCGTTGTATGATTATCTCCGGTAAGCATGACTGTATAAACTCCATGTTTTTTCAGAACTTGGATCGCTTGTTTTGTTTCTTCTCGGACCGTATCTTTTAGGGCGATCAGTCCGGCAATTTTCTCTTCCCGCTGGATAAAGACGACGGTTTTACCCTCGGAAGCTAATTGCTGTGCGATTCCTTTTTGAAAAGATCGACTAGCCTCTTCTCCAACAAAATCAGCTTTCCCGATTTTCCATTGCTCTCCATGAACAGAAGCAGTGACGCCTTTTCCACTAATATCCTGCATATTATTAATTTCCAAGCGTTTTCTTTTATTCTCTGCCGTGTAATTCACGATAGCTTGAGCTAATGGGTGGTTAGACTCTTGTTCAATAGCAGCCGTTATGGTGAGGACTTGTGGAACATCTTCACCCTCTGCAGTGATGAAATCTGTCACTTCCGGCTTCCCGTTTGTTAAAGTGCCGGTTTTATCGAAAGCAATGGCATTCAAATGACCGAGGTTTTCTAAATGAACGCCTCCTTTAAATAAGACTCCATTGCGTGCTCCGTTTGTAATCGCGGATAAGGTTGCCGGCATAATGGAAGCTACTAAAGCACAAGGAGAAGCAACTACAAGCAGAATCATCGCCCTATAAATCGTATCCATCCAGCTCCACCCAAATAGAAAGTGGGGAAGAAATAACATTATGGCGACAACGAGAAGCACCACTTTTACATAAGTACTCTCAAACCGTTCAATAAAGAGCTGAGAAGGGGACTTTTCACTTTGAGCTGACTGTACCATTTGAATGATTTTCTGAAATAGAGTATCATCTGAGGTTTTAGTAATTTCTACTGTAATACTTCCGTTAATATTAACCGTACCTGCATAAACTTCCTCGTCCGCCCCTTTACTCACAGGCACAGATTCACCGGTAATGGCACTTTCATCTATGGAAGTCTGGCCTTTAACAATTTTCCCGTCAGAGGGGACGCGTTCCCCCGCCTTAATAAGTACTCGATCGCTAATTTGCAGTTCTTTAACGGACACTAATTTATAATCATTATCTATAATTTTCAAGGCTTCTTCAGGCTGGAGATTCATAAGTGAACTGATCTCTTTTTGGCTTCTATTCATGGTGTAGGTTTCTAACGCTCCGCTAAGTGCAAATATGAAAATAAGTATGGCGCCTTCAGTCCAGTAGCCAATAGCGGCAGACCCTATGGCAGCCAGAATCATCAGCATTTCTACATTCAATTCTTTTGCATAAATGGTTTCTTCTATTCCTTCTTTTGCTTTGGCAAAGCCCCCAATAATAAAGGCAGATAGATACAGAGTTACCGTTGCACTTGGCTGGATATGGCTTTCACTCAACCAGGCGAACAAGATGAGCAGACCACTCAACAGAGCTGCGATCAATTCTCCATGCTCGCGTAAATTTGATATAAACAGGGAAGATAGCTTTGAATCTTTTTCAGGAAGTCCGGACATGGCACGCGTCTCTGTGGACATATTCTCAACTCCTCATTTCTAATTGATAATGATAACCATAATCAATTATGTGATTCGTGGGTTAAAAACGACATTATCAATGGATTAAAATAGTTTCTACATTATAATTATTTTAAATAGTTTATGTATTTATATTATCAGAAGTTCGGTTTCAGTCAAGAGTTTTCCTTTTAATAAAGTAAGTTTTCTTTGGTTTATTATGAATAAATGAAGCAATACGGTTGATCTTGCAATCAGCGAATTGCTATATTGGTTAGGTGTGTAATTTAAATACGGAAGGTGGATGTTGAAAGAAAATGCGTAAAGGACTTTTATTAATTCTTATAGTAATGCTTGCCGTAGTCACCGCCGCCTGCGGTTCATCAGATGATAGCAGTGACGGGAACAACAGCAATAAAGATAAATCTTCTGCTTCTTCAAAGTGGAGCAGCCTCAAGGAAAAAGGAAAAATTGTGGTAGGAACCTCTGGCACCTTATTTCCAGCTTCTTATCATCCGGAGGATTCCGATCAATTGACTGGATATGATGTTGAGGTTATGAAAGAGGCAGCCAGCCGGCTTGACCTCGATGTAGAATTTAAGGAGTATGGAGTAGACGGATTATTAGCTGCCATGAAAAGCGGCCGAATCGATGCAGTTATCAATGATATGGAAGTAACGAAAGATCGCCAAAAGGAATTCGCCTTCAGCACTCCATATAAGTATTCCTATTCGACTATGATCGTGCGACAAAGTGATCTTTCTGGGATTCATTCCCTAGAGGACCTGGATGGAAAGGTCCATGGCGGAGGAGCGACGACCGTCTTTTCAAAAATAGCCGAGCATTTTGGGGCTAAGACCAAAACTTATGGAAATGTAACCAATGATGTTTACCTGCGAGATGTAGAGAATGGTCGTACGGACTTCATCATTAATGATTACTATCTGCAAACATTAGCTCTGAAAGCAATGCCTGATATTAAAGTCCAATTACATCCGGATTTGAAATTCCACCAAACGGAATCTGCGATTGTCATGCCTAAAGATGCAGATACGCTGAAACAGAAAATAGATGCCACCATTAAAGAAATGCGTGATGATGGTACACTTACTAAAATTTCGAAAAAATTCTTCGGTGGCAAAGATGCATCCAAAAAACCGGAAGAAGACATTCGTGAAATTAAAGGGTTAGATTTATAAGGGTGAATAGATATGTTCGGAATCCATTTTAGTGATATTCAAATCGACAAGCTATTCGTTCCTGAGCGCGCTTGGGAAAATCTCCCCTTCGTCTTGCAAGGCGTACCGCTTACACTTCTTGTAGCGGTACTGGGGATGATCCTTGGATTAATTATAGGTTTCTTCTTAGCAGTTGCCAGGAGATCAGATCGTATTCTATTTCGCTGGCCCGCAAGAATGTACATTTCGTTTATGAGAGGGACTCCTATTCTTGTCTACTTATTTGTCCTCTATTTTGGACTGCCAGTAGTGGGGATCACTTTGCCGGCTGTTGTAGCAGCAGTCATTGGATTTGGTACCAACAGTGCCGCTTATATTGCTGAAATTAACCGTTCCTCACTAAACAGTGTGGACAAGGGTCAGTGGGAGTCTTCCAGAGCTTTAGGGTTTACTTATTGGAAGACGATGAGAAGGATCATTGTTCCCCAGGCAACTCGTATTGCCATTCCGCCACTTGGGAATGTATTTCTGGATTTGTTGAAAGCTACATCGCTTGCCGCTATGATTTCGGTGCCGGAAATTTTAAATAAGGCACAAATCGTTGCCGGCCGGACCACGGATTCGATGACGATGTACATTCTAGCAGCGATGATTTACTGGCCGCTGACGATGGTATTTTCTGCTTTGCAGGATTATTTAGAAAGAAGATATAATAAATACCTTTAAAAGGATCCGCTAAAGTATTCTGCTTTAGCGGGTTTTTTTGTATGGGTGGGGAGCGGTTCAGGTTCTATAAATGTTGTTCATTTGAAATCAAGTCTCCCAGAAAAGTGCAGGATTGTGGAAGACTCGATTTCGAGGTAATTATGGCCCGATATCTGATTAAGAGTAAGGGTGGCGGGGATATGATTCCGCATTTGAACACTTTCCTATGGGGGGACTGGCGAGCTTCCTCGCTTCACTCCCTGTGGGATCTCGCCTAGTACCTTCTCCCACGGAAGTCTCACCGTTTCCCGACAATCCATTCAATGGAGATACAAGTCTCTTCCCGAAGAATAGCATCATCACTTCCACCATATTAGAAGAGATATGCTCATGGGACCTGTATGCTGACACTAGAATTTTCGCTTTTTCTTGAAGGGGTTTCGAGATTCTATTATGGCAAGGGGGCGGAGGGAAACGGTGAGACTCCTGTGGGAATTGCGGGACAGCTGAGACCCCACAGAGCTTTGCTCGAGGAGGCTCAGCGCCCGCCCCGCGGAAAGCGAACCTTTTCCCGCAGCTCCTAAACTCATACTAAAGTCTCGAAACTAAGTCTTCAAGAATTGGGAGCTTTATTAGATATAAATGTAACTGAAAGTAATAACAGAGCCATGGATAAAACACAGGCAATAGTATTAGAATCCTTTACATATGTAACAACAAGTCTTATACTGTAATTCGTAATGATTATTATTTAGCGAGGTTAGACCATGAACTCAAACAATATTGTAACTCTTAACCACGTATCATTTAAATATGAAAAAGAATGGGTAGTCAAAGATGTGGATTTAACGATAACTTCCGGGCAATTCCTGGGGCTGGTCGGACCAAATGGGTCGGGAAAATCGACACTGATTAAACTCATGCTGGGACTGATTAAACCAGATCAAGGAGACATAAAGTTATTTGATCAGCGAATGAAAACATTTAACGACTGGAAGGAAATCGGCTTTGTTTCCCAGAAAGCCAACAGTTTTAATTCCGGTTTTCCAGCAAGCGTACTTGAAGTAGTACAAAGCGGACTCGTTTCAAGAGTAGGTGCGTTTCGCTTTTTTAACCATCAACACAAACAAAAAGCTAAAGATGCCTTGCGATTAGTCGAAATGGAGGAATACGCCCATGCTACGATCGGAGAATTATCGGGCGGACAGCAGCAGCGGATTTTTATTGCGCGCGCTTTAGTGAGCGATCCTAAACTGCTTATTCTAGATGAACCTACCGTTGGAGTAGACGAAAAGCACGTTTCAGACTTTTATGAACTCTTAAGGAAACTCAATAAAGAGCAGGGTATTTCCTTATTGATGGTCACGCATGATATTGGCACTATTACCGAGCATGCGACTCATGTCGTCTGTATGAATAAAACGATTCACTTTCATGGGGAGTCTAAAGACTATAAAGAATTTAGTGAAGAAGATTTAAATCACCTTTATGGTCATTCGGTCCAAGCGCTCACTCATAATCATCACCACGATGAGGTGAATCACTTATGATTGAAAGCTTTTTTCATTATCAATTTCTGCAGAATGCGGCCATTACTGGAATGCTGATTGGTATCGTTGCCCCTTTGCTGGGAGTATTTATTGTAGTAAGACGACTTTCGCTTATTGCGGACGCTTTATCACATATTACGCTAACAGGGATTGCTGCAAGTTTGCTGCTTGAAAAGAAGGTGCCATCCATTAATGATTGGAACCCTGTTTATATGGGGATGTTGTTCTCCGTGGCCGGGGCGGTTTTAATTGAACGTCTTCGCAAAGTCTACAAACATTATGAGGAACTAGCGATACCGATTATTTTATCTGGAGGCATCGGCCTCGGGGTGATATTGATTTCTTTAGCAGACGGTTTTAATACTGATTTATTCAGCTATTTATTTGGAAGTGTAACAGCGGTCAGCCGGACAAATATGTGGACGGTTTTAGTGGTAACGGTTTTAGTAGCCATAATTGTCCTTCTTTTTTATAAAGAATTGTTCGTGCTTTCTTTTGACGAGGAACATGCTTCCATATCAGGGGTTAACGGCAAGTTTATCCACCTGTTATTTATAGTCATGGTGGCTGTCGTCATTGCGGCATCCATGCAGGTAGTGGGTATTCTGTTAGTCTCTGCATTAATGACGCTGCCAGTTGCTTCTTCGCTTAGGCTGGCGCATAGTTTTAAACAAACGATTGGTTTATCTATCGTGTTTGGAGAAACGTCTGTCATACTAGGTCTGATTTCTTCTTATTATCTAAGTGTTCCGCCGGGCGGCACCATTGTAATGACAGCCATTTTAATTCTTGTATTATCCATGATTTATAAAAAAGTAAGAGCTCAACAATGGACAAAGGGTGAAGTAGTATGAAATTAGAAGCAGCCTTTAATAAGTTAAAGGAAAAAGGATATAAACGTACGAAGCAGAGAGAGAAAATTCTTGAAATCTTTGTTGCTCAAGATCAATATATTGCAGCAAAGGTCATACTTAAGGAGATTCAGGCAGATTTTCCTGGAGTAAGTTATGATACTATTTATCGAAACTTATATCTTCTGAGTGATGAGGAAATTCTTGAAGCAACAGAACTTGGGGGAGAGAAACATTTTCGCCTGAGCTGTGATACTCATGGTCATCATCACCATTTCATTTGTACAGATTGCGGCAAGACAAAATCCATTCATTTTTGTCCGATGGAAAGAATGAGTGAGAGCCTCCCGGGCTGTCAGATTGAAAACCATAAATTCGAAATTTATGGAAAATGTCCGGAGTGCAGCTAGCCTGTGGCTTTGAGCCACAGGTAATTCTTTGAAGAGCAGGCGTAATCATTACTATTAACTGATGAAATTATTTTGAGATCACGTACTAAAAAGACAGGAAAGGACAAGACATACATGCGACGATATTTGGGGATTACTTTACTATTATTAATGATTATAGTGACCGCTGGCTGTGGATCCAAGGAGAATGCGGCGAACGGAAAGAATAACAAAGATGTGCTGACGATTAAGACCACGCTTTATCCTTTGAAATATTTTACAAAACGAATAGCAGGGGAATATGCAAACGTCAGTTCTATCATCCCGGCCGGATCGAGTGCTCATACATATGAGCCGACAACTAGAGAAATGGTGGATATGGCAGAAGCGGATGCCTTTATATACAACGGTGCCGGATTGGAAAGCTATGCGGAAAGTATCTCAGACGCCATTAAACCAGAAGGGGTGACCATACTTGAGGCATCACAGGGGGTAAAGCTGCTTAAGGGTAAAGAGGAAGATCACCATGATGCTGAGGAAGACCATCATCATGGCGATGCCAACCCGCACGTTTGGCTGGATCCAAACCGGGCGATCAAGATGGCAGACAATATTAAAAACATGCTGGTGGAATTAAAGCCGGAAGCCAAAGAAGAATTTAACCACAATTATTCAGTTCTAAAGCAGCAATTACTCGAGCTTGATAAAGATTTTCAACAGCTGGAAAGTCAGCCGAAGAATGAAATTATTGTATCTCATGCTGCTTATGACTATTGGGAGCAAGAATACGGCATTCACCAAATCTCGGTATCTGGGCTCAGCCCCACAAATGAACCTTCTCAGAAAGAAGTAGAAGCTATTGTAGAGAAGGCGAAACAAGATGATTTGCATTATGTATTATTTGAACAAAATGTTACCCCGAAAGTGTCGAAAGTCGTAAAAGACGAAATCGGAGCCAAATCACTGCGACTTCATAACCTTTCTGTGCTGACCGAAGAGAATATACAAAACCATGAGGATTATTTTACACTTATGGAACATAATATCGACGTATTAAACCAAGCCCTAGCCGAATAAATGAAGATTGTGCCCTTGAGAATTTTTCACTATAAAACCCGGACCTATTTTGTACTATAAGTTCGGGTTTTTGTGTTTAGCGATTCATCAAGGGAGACGCTTCTTCCCCTTACTCCGCCTATCAAGGACTGGTCTCTGACTCCTTGAAAAGTTGACGAAGAAGGAAGAACAGAAATTATTTCATTCACGTCTCTTGATGAGAAAGTTCATTGGATTTTGGGTCACTAGTAAATGTGGTACAGATCAAGACGATAAAGAGCAGAACTACGATAATGGCAAAGAAAGATACACCAGGCATCCAATCGAGCAAGGCTCCGGATAAGAACGGTCCGGCTATGCTGCCTAGACTGAATGCCATTCCGCATAAAATGTTCCCAGCAGGAAGCAATTCGCGGGGCAGTAAGTCGGTCATAAACGAGATCCCTAGTGAGAATAGTGATCCTGCAAATAATCCCGCTAAGGAAAAAGCAGCAAACAACCAAATCGCCGATTGCTCGAAAATAGCGGCCAAAAGAAACGATACAATGCCTCCTGAGAGGGCTGCGATAATGACTTTCTTTCTTCCAATATGGTCGCTCAAACTCCCCAGCGGAATTTGGGACAGCAGGCTTGCTCCTGCAAAACAAGGAATGATGAAAGTTAACGTGTTTACATCGTGGCCGATCCGCATGCCATAAACAGGGAAAATTCCGTGTAAGGTGGCTTCAAGAAAGCCATAAGCAAGCGGCGGTAGAAATGCTGTCCACCCAAGTCGAAGGGCTTTCCCGAACCTTTTTATTGAACTGGTTCCGTAGCTTGTGGTAGCGTCATCCTCGGGCGCTTCATTCTGGACCCACAGCATCCCAAGCCAAACGATCAGACTCAATCCAGCGGATAACAGAAAGGGTACATACACACTTAAAGAGAGCAGGTTGGTCATCAATGGACCTAAAGTAAATCCTAAACTGAAAAACAATCCATAATAGGCGATGTTTTTCCCGCGGGATTGGTTAGCAGAAGTGGCTGTAATCCATGTTTGAGTGCCGAAATGGAGAATTTGATCACCAATCCCAATGGTGACTCTCAGCATGAACCAAAACCAGAGTGCCTGCCAAAAAGGGAATAAGGCAAGTGATAGAAAGACGAGGGCACCCCCAATCATAATCACCGGTTTATAGCCTAGTTTTTTTAGTGGTTTTTCCATAAATGGAGAAGATATAAGTATGCCGATATACAGGCCAGTTGCATGCAGACCATTAATGGCGGAAGATATTCCGTTTTCTTCCAGGATGACCGCGAGTAAAGGGAGCAGCATTCCCTGGGAAAACCCGGATATTGTGACAAGGCTGATAAGAATGCGAAAACGTGTTTTCGAGGAAACCATGGAATCCCCCTTTCCGAACGATTAACATCTTTCATATCGTAACGAAAGTAGAAGGTGGGGGCAAGTCTTTCTCATCGAGCAGGTTATTCCTTACTCGAAAACGGTTATTATAGTAGTAAACAGACATACAGAAGGAGAGGATCATCGTGGATTTTTATTTGAAGGAAAATGGGGTTCGAACGTCATTTGAATATGGCCAATTAAACATTTCAGGAGATGAGAATGAAGGCTTTCGTCCATATCAGCTGATGGTTGCCTCTATAGCAGGATGCAGTATCGGAGTCTTTCGGAAGATTCTCAATAAACAACGGGTGAAAATCGAGGATCTTAAAGTAACCGCGGACATCGACCGGAATCCCGACAAAGCCAACCGAATTGAAAAGATAAGACTTCATTATGCAGTTAAAGGGTACCACTTAAACCCCGATAAGCTATTAAAGAACCTTGACGTGGCACGCAGCAATTGCTCCATGGTTCAATCCGTTCAAGACAGTATCGAAGTCGAAGAAACACTTGAGTGTATAGAGCTAAGCAAGTAAACTGAAAGGAGCCTTATTCAAAATTCTGGATGAGAGCTCCTTTTTTCTATAGGAGGAAGCTATTATTGAAAAATTTACTCATTAAATTGCTTTTTTACATAATTGGTTTGGTTACTATTTCACTTGGAGTAACCTTGACGATTAAGGCGGACCTTGGTGCCGGAGCGTGGGATGCTCTAAACGTGGGATTAACCGAATCTTTTGGTTTAACGGTAGGTACATGGGTCATCATTATCGGAGCGATATTAATTATTTCCAATGCTCTCATTTCGAAAAGCAGACCAGACCTGTTAGCGGTTTTAACGATCCTGGTACTGGGAAAAATGATTGACTTTTGGATGTATACTTTTGCTGAGATGGCAATGAACAGCTGGGTAGCTCAGCTTGTATTATTACTGGCGGGCGTTCTGGTTATTGCCTTCGGAGTTTCACTTTATATTCAGCCGCAATTTTCCATTAATCCAGTGGATGGTTTTATGGTTGCCTTACAGAAACGCTTCGGCCTAAGCTTAACCGCAGCCAAGACTCTTACGGAAACCTTTGCGTTTATCTTTGCCTTCACATTAGGCGGGCCGATCGGTGTCGGAACATTTATCATTCTTCTTGGTATAGGTCCTGCTATTCATTTCTTTGATCAACGAGCACAGAAAGCAATGAAGCGCATGCTCTCTTAAATATTTATTGCATAGGTCGGGCACATCTTTCACAAAATAAGAAAAAAGAAAGGTGGCCCAACATATGAAAGTTAAATGGCTGGGACTAATCGTTCTTATTGGTTTTCTTACATTATTCGGTACCGATACCATATCGGCTAAAGATAAAGTAAATCAAAAGGACACCTCAATACCAAATCATGTTTTAAATATATCTAAAGACAATACGTTTCCAAACTCTACAGACGATCAACAGGTTCTGGAGGCAGAGAAGTTAACGAAAGACTTGATGAAAGAAACGGATATCCGTATTTCCAATCCTCAGTTGATTGGCATGCTTAACGAAACTACGTTAAAGCCTTCACCTCTGGCCATTGGCTACAGAGCAGAGATCTTCTTAGGGAGATGGCCGTTGTCTTATCAATCAAAGGAAACGAACATCAACTGGGAGTATCAAGAAATCAATCGCAATCAAATGGATAATCATGGCAGCGATGTAAACGAGAAAATCAGCTATGTACAGAAAGAAGAAAAACACATTAAAGGCGGTTTAACTGCCAAAATCAGTCACAGTGAACAAATGAAGAAGTTAATTTTACTGGAAGCGCAAAAGAATACTAAATTGCCTTTGTCTTTTCACACCGTGGTGGGAAGTGGAACAAAACAGAATAATACCTATGGTGTTCCGGTTAATAAAAGTGCGATTCTTCATGCTTATGCTCCCGCAGTAAACGAAAAGGGAGACGTAACCTTCGGGGATGTTTATATTAAATTAAAAGGTTCCAAGAAATATTTGGTCGTTAAAAATGTAACCAGGCAGGGAATTGGAGCTTGGATTCCAATTCAAGATCACCTTAGTTTTTCATTTGAATTAAAATAGTCTTATTCCTCCTCAGAGGAATAAGACTGAAACTCAACGCGCTGTTCTGCCATCGCAATGCTGTGATCATACATTGCCTGGGCAAGAATTCGGCGCGTTTCTTTTGCTGCCGTCCAATAAACAAGGTCCTCAACGAGACCGGTGACGGTATATTGGTACCCTCGGTAATGATCATTCAGCGAGGCCATTCCGTATACTTGAAATGGTTCGAACGGCTTGTCTGTTAAATCTTTCTTTAAATAACCCGCAAGCTCTTCGTTTAACTGCTCACACGCTTGCTCCAGGATTGAAAATATCTTTTTCGGGTCTTCTTTGAAGCTGGTTGTAACTGATTCAATCACCCGCATATGATCGAGGTTATAATTCTCAATCGTGTTAATTTGACCGTTGCTGATCGTAAGAAGACGTCCGCTCCACTCCCTGATTTTTAAGAAACGGAGTCCAATATCCTCAACTGTTCCGTGAAACGTATTGTTGAGGGTAATGAAATCACCTTTATGAAGCTGTTTCTCATAAAGCAGAAACAGTCCGGAGAAAAAATCCCGAATCAAGCTCTGGGCACCAAACCCGATAATAATTCCAATGATCCCAGCGCCAGCTAATATTTTTCCAATGTTAATGCCAAAAATAGCTAAAGCAATCACAATAAAGCTAATGACTGCTGCATAGCTAATCATGGAGTTTATCATAGACTCCAATGTTTTTTCTGTACGTTCTGTAATAAAGTCCGTTTTCTCAAAAAAGGACCGGAGAGCCTTACGTAAGAAGATGACTACAATAAATATAAGGATGGCCGTAACAAAAAGCCTGATTATATTGTTGTTTTGAAAAAAGTTAAAAATATTTTCCCATGAGAATTCCATTAGCCCATTCCTCCTATCGTTAAGTATTATAGCAGATTCAAAAACCACGTAGACAATAACGGGTAACCTGTACTATGATAAGCTTGGACAAATCGTTGAAAAGGAGCTTAGATATGCCACAACAAGAAAAACTCACCGACTTGAAATCTCGGTTATCAGAATTTATGAACAAACTTGATCAAATGAACCCAGAAGATACATCTGTTGAGGATATAGATCGGTTAATTTTAATGCTCGAAGACTTAGAACGTAAGATGGACTGATGCTGCAGCAAGGCGCTGACAGCGTCTTTTTTTTACAATAATTTAAGAGAGGCTTTCTTAGGTTAATGATAGTAAAGTCATCTCCATTAGAAGGAATTTATAACCCTTCTCTTTAATTATAAGGTAAGAACGTAAGAGGAGGCAGCAGCTTGGATATCCTGATATTTTACTTGTCCCCGGTTGTGGGGTTCGTCTTTATGCTTACATTAATCATGTCATTTGTGGCACTGGCAGCGGGCAGGAAGGTAAAACGAATAAACAAATGGCTGCTCGTTAGTTCGCTTGTCGTTATTATTGGAATGTTCAGCTACCTCTCCCTTTAAAACACGGGAGCAAGTGTCCTGAACAGTCATGATTCCCTCTCCGCATCTCCAATCATTCTCCTTCAAAGATTACCCCTCATAAAAGATGGTGCGTGGGGGTTGATTTTTGTAAAATCATACTTTATCATGGTAAATCGTTAATGCACGAAACATCTTAGAGGATTTGAGAGAGGAGAAAGCATTATGGCGTGGGCAGTTATTGTGTCAGTACTTATTTTAACTATATTAAGTTTATTAAGAGTGAATGTAATTATAGCCATCTTAGCTGCAGGTTTGGCAGCAGGTTTAATAAATGGTGAGTCGTTAATTGATTCGCTGGATATACTAGTGAAAGGAATGGGAGATCAGGCAAGTGTCGCTCTCAGTTATATTCTGCTTGGAGCATTTGCAGTGGCGATTGGTTATTCTGGGATCACAGGGATCCTAGTCGGCTTTCTGCTCCGTGTGCTGAAAGATAAACGTACCACAATGGTATTAGTTATAGCAGGAGTGGCTTGTTTATCGCAAAACGTAATTCCCGTTCACATCGCCTTTATTCCATTATTAATTCCACCTCTTCTGAAGTTATTTGACCGAATGGAACTTGACAGACGGGCAGTGGCATCTGCTTTGACGTTTGGCCTTCAAGCCCCATACGTCATGATCCCTGTTGGATTCGGCTATATCTTCCATGAAACCATCCAAAAGGCAATGGCCGCTAATGGGGTTTCCGTAACGATGCCAACCATTGCTCAATCTTTATTAATTCCTGGTTCAGGAATGATTGCAGGCTTGTTAGTTGCTGTGTTCATTACTTATAGAAAGAAGCGGAAACCACTTAAGGGGGCTTCTTTTTCTCAGGAAGACCCGGAACAAACAGAAGGGTTTCCGAGTCAATCGTTTAACAGGAAGCATGCGCTAACGATTTTAGCCATTTTCGTAACGTTGTTTATCCAGGCGTATTGGGAGAGTCTGGTGATTGCAGCATTAGCAGGTCTAATCTTAATGTTTGTATTTCGAGTGGTTCCCTTTAGGCGTGGCGATAATATCATGACAGAAGGGATTGCAATGATGGGTACAATCGCCTTTGTTATGCTTGTAGCGGCTGGGTATGCCAATGTGTTAACGGAAACAGATTCAGTGTCAGCTCTAGTTGAAAAAAGTTCAGCATTTATGGGGAATAACCAAGCACTTATTGCCTTTATCTTATTGCTTGTTGGTTTACTTGTAACGATTGGCATCGGTTCCTCCTTTGCAACCGTACCGATTGTTGCAGCTCTGTTTGTACCCATTTGTGTAAGTGCAGGTTTCTCTCCAATGGCGACAGCTGCTCTGATTGGAACGGCGGGTGCGCTTGGAGATGCGGGATCACCTGCCTCTGATAGTACCCTGGGACCGACTTCAGGTCTTAATGCAGATGGCAGGCACAATCACATATGGGATACATGTGTACCAACATTTTTACACTACAATATCCCGTTATTTCTATTTGGCTGGATGGCAGCTTTAATGTTATAGAAGGCAGGTGGGGAATATTCCCACCTGTCTTTTTCTATATTTCGCAATCGTTCACACATACTATAAAAAAAGCGAGTGGTTCAAGTGTGGAAAAAATTATTGGTTATGGTTTCTATATGGATGATCCTGTTCCCAGGCACCATTCATGGGGAAGGATTTGGCTATGTAAAGAATAAGGATGGCAAAATTCCTGATGTGGGACGGTATGGTCCTATGATTGAGAAGTACAATGGTTTTTATGCAGATCCTTCTGGAGATAAAGTGGTTTATCTTACTTTCGACAATGGTTATGAAAATGGGTATACAGGAAAAGTACTCGATATTTTGAAAAAAGAAAAAGTGCCCGCAACTTTTTTTGTTACGGGTCATTATATCGAGAGTTCCCCGGATTTATTGAAGCGAATGGCTGCTGAAGGACATTTAATCGGCAATCATTCGTGGAGTCATCCTGATTTTACAAAAATATCCAAAGGAAAAATGGAGTCCGAACTCGAAAAGGTAAATAAAGCTGTAAAAGAGTTAACGAATCAGGAAGTCATGACATTCGTCCGACCGCCTAGAGGAACATTTAATGATCAAACTTTAAAGTGGGCAAATGAACTTGGTTACACCCATGCGTTCTGGTCTATTGCCTTTAAAGATTGGGAAACCAATAACCAAAAAGGGTGGGAGTATGCATACAACAGCGTACTGGACCAAATTCACCCTGGAGCGGTTATTCTATTGCACACAGTTTCCAGTGATAATGCTGAAGCGCTGGAACGGTTAATTATTGACCTGAAACAAAAGGGATACCATTTTGGCAGCTTAAATGATTTAATGGTTAAGAAACTGCTACCATACCCCATCTGGGGGCTGTAAAACACTTATGACGACCGCTATGATTGAATTCATGGCGGTTTATTTATCTAAGATAAGATTGGTAATTTATTCATTTATTATACTAATGTAGTAATTTGACGAATAAAGCTTCATGATTAAGGGTAAGCACTTTTATAGATCGTCGTTATATGTCGGGGAGGTTAATTTTTTGTGGAAAGAAACGTTTAAAGCTAACAGCTTTTATGATTTCGACTATACATTACTTCGGTGGGAATTTGACCCTTTAAGCCGTATTGACAGGGAACAGCGCTTTGTAGATGTTCCCGTGAAATTAAATAACGAGCATCATGTCGTTCGAGTCAAAGGGAAGGGAACAACCGCGCAGCCAGCGTTTGAGGTTTCCGGCGATAGTGTTGACAACCGTGAGGCATTACTTGATCATATTCAGGAACTATTTCAGTGGGAACGCGATTTAGAAAGTGTACAAGAGCATTTCCTGGAAACAAATCTTGAACAGCTTTTTAACGCCCATCCAGGCACGCCTATTGTAAAGGATTATCATCTGTATGATTGTCTAATGAAAGTGATCATCCATCAGCAGTTGAATATGAAATTTGCCCATACGCTGAGTACAAGATTTGTGCAGAACTTTGGTCATGAAGAAAAAGGGGTATGGTTTTATCCTGCACCTGAGCAAGTAGCGGAAATCCCTTATGAAATGTTAAGAGAACTTCAATTCAGCCAACGAAAAGCTGAATATGTGATCGATACTTCCAAACGAATCGCTTCTGGAGATCTTAATTTAGAAGAACTTTCGAAACGGTCCAATGATGAAATTATGAAAGAATTAGTTAAAATTCGAGGAATTGGAGCCTGGACAGCAGAAAATTGGTTAATGTTCGGGGTAGGAAGAGAGGATTTACTTCCCAAGGCTGATATTGGAATTCAAAATGCCTTGAAATTTTATTTCAATCTTGATCAGAAACCATCCATAGAGCAAATGACGGAATGGAGTAAAGGATGGGGACCCTTTCGGAGTTACGCTTCTTTAACGCTTTGGCGAAGCATAGAAGGCTAGATCAGCAAAATGAGTCATAATCTGAATCAATAGCTCGTATTATGAAATAAGTTATCCATTTCATTTTTTTGCCAGTTAATTCGATTTATAATATTCAAAAATCTGATCAGTTGCGTTATAATAATACCGTGTTGGAAAAATATTGAACGGTAAAAAGGAAAGAGGTCTTAACATTGGTGATTAGAGAAAGGTATTCTGACCAAGTTCATAGTGGAGAATTCTTGGATGTATTGAACTTAAATGGTACACCAGCATGCCTTGTTGATCTGCGTCTGCAATTAGTTATGCTCAACCAAAAGATGCAGGGAGTTCTTGAACTAGAAGATGCGGAAACGTCATTCTCACAGTGGATTTCGACCTTCCGTACTTCCGATCAATCAGAGCTTCATAAGATGTTTCACCGATTCTTGGCAGAGCAGTCTCGTGAATCATCTGTTCACCTTTCCCATCAAACCTCAGATGTACACAGGCTCTGTAAAGGCGTTCATTTGTCGAATGGTCAAATCATTTTAACCTTAACTCCAATTGATTATCCTACTAGCGTGCATCAAGAGACCGCTGAAGCTTACCGTCATGGCAGTATAAAGGAAGCCAGTCATGAAGAGATGCTGAATGGATCGTCTGCTCTACCAGCAAGAATCCGAAAGCAGACGCTTCATCTGACCAATCCGAAGACGTCCCAATTAAAGTATCGAATGTCTAATTTAGTGGACAAGTTTCCGCACGGAATTGCGCTCTTGAATAACACGTGGGATGTAATTTACGCAAATCCGAAGATGGAGGAATTGACAGGAATCCCATTTGAGCTAAATCATCACAAAAAATTATGGGAGATCCATTCGATTTCACAGTACTATTCGTTTTTCCAGCACATTTTAAGGGCAATGGAAACTCAGTCAACCGTGGAATTTGAGGGGTTCATTGATCAAACAAATTGTGCCGTGAAGATGACAGTTCATCCCACGGATCAAGGCATTACGGTATTCGCTCAGGATATTACCCAGTATAAACAGCACCTGGAAGCTCTAAGAGATTCTGAAGAACGTTTTAATATGGTGGCAAGCCATATTAAGGATGTCATCTGGATCCGGGATCTGGCAACTGGGGAAGTTTACTATATTAGTCCATCTTTTAAGAACATGTTCGGGATTGCAAGAAGAGAAGTGAACAATATTCAGGATATTGTTAAGAAATGTGTCCACAAAGAAGATCAAGACACGTTCTTTGAAAATCTGGACCTTGTGGCAAAGGCGAGACATAAATTCGAGTATCGGGTACACCATCCGTCAGGGAAAATAAAGTGGGTGAGGACGCGCGGTTTTCCATTGGAAAATAACGGAAAGCGTTACGTGGTAGGCATTCATGAAGATATTACAGAACTGAAAGAAATTATTGAGCTTAAGGAACAATCTCAACAGCTCTCTACGATCACTCAGATGTCCGCAGGAATTGCTCATGAGATTAAAAACCCTTTAACGGCAATCAAAGGATTTTTACAAATAGGAGCAGCAAATCCGGATCTTCGTGATAATTATCAGGAAATTATCCTCGATGAAGTCAATCGCATTGAATCAATCGTTCAAGATTTCATGATGCTGTCCAAGCCAAAGTCGTCTATCCAATTAGAGGAAATCGGGCCGGATCAGGTAATAACCTATGTCCTTCGCTTGCTTGAAGGTGAAGCTGAGGAAAAAGGTGTCAAGCTGTCCTCTTCTTTCGACCTTGAAGGCACATTCCTTTACACGGAGCCGAAGCGGCTGAAGCAAATTCTGCTGAACTTAGTAAAGAATGCGATTGAGGCAGTAGATCAAGGCGGCAGCGTCCATATCGCTGCGGACTATTCCGGCGATAATCTAACGGTATCCGTTAGTGATAATGGCCCGGGTCTTAGTGAAGATGAATTAAACAGAATAGGTGAACCTTTCTTTACTACTAAAGAGAAAGGAACGGGGTTAGGCGTTATGGTTACGAAGAAGATGGTAGAGGACTTAAATGGGAAAATCTATTTTAAGAGTAAGATAGGACAAGGAACATTGGTTACAGTGGTTTTTACAAAAGAACAGAATTCAAAGAAATGAGAATCACACCTTTAATTAAAGGGGTAAAGGGGTTTGCTTGGATTGATTGAATGGCAGAAGAGCAATTTATGGACCATCCCTCTTATTTGCTCCGTGGGCCTTACCTTTTGGCAGACGACTGATTTACTCACCCTTCATACGGCAGAAGCTTTGCTGAATTATTTGGCTGCGGGGTTGATAGCTTTACTGTTTGTCAGAGGGAAAGGGCAGGTGACGCGTTCTGATCGTGTGTTCACCATTATTTGGGTGGTCTATGTTATGGTGCTTCATGAGTTTGTAACTTATGTTCCTGTATTTAGTGAACAGGTTATTCATGGCAGTTTTCAAGTTAAGCACAGCTTATATAATTTGAATTTACATCCGTTTGCAACGATCCAGCTGACTTTTAACCGCCAAGTGTGGCTTCCGCTCATGGTGAAGCAGATTGTTGGGAATGTTCTGTTGTTTATTCCTTTTTCCTATCTCATATTGAGACTGGGAATCGTCCGTAAGGCGTGGCGGGCTCTTCTTGTGTCAATCCTGGTCACCTGTTTGATTGAAACCCTGCAATTCATACTTTCCTATATTAGGGTTGTTGATCGATCTACTGATATTGACGATGTGTTATTAAATACATTGGGAGCAGTCATTGGGATAGCGGTTTATTCTATTTTTCACTATAAGAATGCGATATTGAAGAATTCTAACTGATGCTGGCATATAAAGCCGGGGTCTTTTTTTTTTGCCTTCAATGGTTAATGAGCGTTGATAAATATAATTTATAGAATTGCTATACGTGTGAATTCACAACCCTCCAACTTCTGTTAAATGTAAAGGAAATCCTCTCCCAAACATTCAACAATATCTATGGCTGAAACTATACTCGTTATAAAACTATCAAATATTATGAATATTTTGCATTGAAACGGTTACATAAAATAAATTTAAATTTTACGTGCATACCTGTTTACAAAAGGGTTTGAGGGCTCTATAATCCCGATTGTACTACAATTTCAATCAATCAATTTAAACTTAACTTTTTAATAAAGGAGGCTTTCTGATGATTAAAAAAATCTGGTCATTCTTACTCGTTAATATCGGCGTATTTGGTGTTGCGGTAAATGTTCATTTCTTTCTATCACCAAACGATCTAGCTACTGGAGGAGTCAGTGGTTTATCCATTGTGTTAAATAAAGTATTTCCCGACTTTTCACTGGGCTTAATCATGCTCTTGCTAAATATTGTTCTATTTATTGTCGGGTTTATATTCTTAGGATTCCACTTTGGGGCAAAGACCATTTATGCAAGCCTCGCCATGTCGGTTATGGTTTGGGGACTTGAAGCATTTTTCCCAATGGAACACGCACTAAGTGATGATTTATTAATTCAATTGATAATTGGGCAGATTATTGCGGCTTCAGGAATGGCAATTGTTTTCCATCAGGGAGCCTCAACAGGCGGCACAGATATTATTGCCATGATCTTGAATAAATACTTCTCCATTGAAGTAGGAAAAGGAGTATTATTCTCAGATATAGCAATCGCCGCTTCTTCCATCTTTATTTTCGGACCTACTGTAGGCATGTACGCCTTCTTTGGTGTTATTCTTAATGGATTAGTGATTGATTACACGCTTCAGCAATTTGATCACAAGAAAGAAATCGTAATTATCAGCCGTGAGAGCAATTTAGTACGGGATTTTATCGTCCATAAACTTGGCAGAGGGGCGACTATTCATCACGCTAAAGGTGCATTTAACCAGGAAGATAAAGAAGTAATTACCACGATTTTAAATCGTAAAGATTATACACGGTTAAAAAAATATATGACTTCTGTAGATGAGAGAGCGTTCATTACCGTTCATTCAATGAATGAAATCTTGGGTGAAAACTTTAAACGATTAGCATAATGAGGTGGTTTCTTTTATGGAATTGATGGATCACAAAGGTCCAGCATTCTCTTCGCTTCTAGAAAAAAGTTCGAGGGCCGAACGGGTGTATTTTCGCTTGAAAGAGGCAATTCTTGATAGAAAAATCGCTCCAGGCACTCAACTGATCGAAAAAACAATAAGTCACAAATTACAGGTTTCTCGTACACCAATTAGGAAAGCAATGGATTGGTTAGAAAAAGAGGGACTTGTAAAGGTAATTTCTAACCGGGGAACATTTGTAGTTCAGCCTTCGTCCAAGGAAATAGAACAGGCATTTCATATGAGAGCCCGTTTAGAGAAGATGACAGTGGAAATCGTGACTGGTCAAATGGAGGAAGATGGATTCCTGCAATTAAGGGAATTAGTGCAGTTGGAGCAGTTCGCGTATGAAACCAAAGATAAAAAACAGTACCTTGATCTTATGAAACAGTTTCACATGCTTCTTGCTAAGAAGACAGATAATCCATTTTTGATCAGTTTCACAGAAAAGATTCTGGATCAGATCTATGTTTACTCTATGATTTATAATGTTGCTTTCGGTGGACGGTTAGCCCTTGCCAACAGTTTTAAAGAACATGAATTCATCATCGAAGCATTGGAAAGACAAGACATTGGTTTATTAAATAAGCTTATTGATCTGCAGCTTGAAGAAAGTATACGGGATATCTCAGTGGAGGAGGAAGATTCCTATTCCACGCTTGAGGAAGTAATATAATTAGAAAAAAAGACCGTTAAAAACGTAATGTTTTTACGGTCTTTTCTGTATAGGCAGTGCCTTAGTCTGCTTACTTGTTTTCATAAACTTTAGAAATTGTATGCCATTAAGAACGATAGTAGCAGCAATGACGGCAAAAATGAAATCGAGGTCCTGGGTAAGGACGGAAACTAAAGCAAAAACAGACAGCATAAGGGCAGAAAGAATAGCGAAAAAAACAATATAACTCTTTCTATATAATAGTTTCACAGCCCCACGCTCCTTAGTCTTTCATTCATCATAGAGGATATAAAATTGTCTGTCAATTTACTGATATCAATTTAATTGCCTTTAGGAAACAAATAGGCGGCATTATTTAAATTATTTAGAAAATTTGATATAATAGGCTTGGGTAAACTGAACTGTCATTCACTTCATAGAGGAGGAACTAATAGATGAATAGAGAAGAACTCATCGCACCAGAACAATACAACGTGGTTATGGAAATGGAGAAATTCGCCAAAGATCCTGACCGGAAAGCGCTGCTATGGTTAGATGAATCAGGAAATAAATCAGAGATTACATATGAAAGGCTGATTCAGAATGCGAATAGAATCGGAAACGTTTTTCTAGAGAAAGGCTTGCAGCAAGGAGATAAAGTCCTGGTTATGATTCCGAGACTGATTGATGCTTATCAAGTATATTTAGCTGCATTAAAAGCAGGCTTAGTCGTCATTCCCAGCTCAGAAATGCTCCGTGAAAAGGACTTGCAATATCGGATTTCCCACGGGGAGGTTAATGCTATTGTCAGCTACCATCCTTTTACAGGGCAATTTAAAGAGATTAAAGGAATTGATAATCTTACCACCTTTACAGTGGGGGGACCTGTGGAAAATTGGCTCGACCTTGATTCACTTATGGAGAATGCAAGCAGCCAATTAGAAATGGCAGATACGAAGAGAGAAGATATGGCCTTCCTATCTTACACTTCAGGAACTACCGGAAATCCTAAAGGTGTCGTTCATACCCACGGATGGGGATTCGCTCACTTAAAAACATCTGCCTATAAATGGCTGGCCATTGAAGATGGCGATACCGTCTGGGCTACAGCAGGGCCTGGCTGGCAGAAATGGGTGTGGAGCCCGTTTCTCTCTGTATTAGGGACTGGAGCAAGAGGATTAGTGTATCAAGGTAAATTTAATCCAAGAACCTATTTATCCCTCATGGATGAGCATAAAGTGAATGTGCTTTGCTGTACGCCAACTGAATATCGGCTGATGGCGAAAGTAGATAACTTAGCGGATTATAAACTTTCCGATCTTCATAGTGCAGTATCCGCAGGGGAACCGCTCAATCGTGAGGTCATCGATACATTCCAGAGATGCTTCAATGTCACCGTGCGTGATGGCTATGGCCAAACAGAAAATACGCTGCTTGTGGGGATTATGAAGGACATGGAGGTAAGACCAGGTTCGATGGGACGTCCTACGCCCGGAAATCAGGTGGACATTATTGACGAAATGGGTGAGCCAGTAGAGGCAGATGAAGTGGGAGATATTGCAGTTCATTTAGATACACCTGCACTGTTTAGAGAGTATTATAAAGATCCAGAACGAACAAAGATGTCTTATCGAGGCAACTATTATGTAACAGGGGATCAGGCGAAAAAAGATGAAGACGGATATTTCTGGTTTGAAGGACGGAGTGATGATATTATCATTAGCTCCGGCTACACGATTGGACCATTTGAAGTAGAGGATGCTCTCGTTAAACATTCGGCTGTTCAAGAGTGTGCGGTTGTGGCAAGCCCGGATGAAGTCCGCGGAAATGTGGTAAAAGCGTATATCATTTTGCAGGATGGATATGAACCAAGTGACAGCCTTACGAAGAAACTTCAAGATTATGTTAAGGAACTAACAGCACCTTATAAGTATCCAAGAAAAATTGAATATATTAAGGAATTGCCTAAAACCACTTCTGGGAAAATTCGCCGTGTTGAATTGAGAAAACAAGATAGAGTAAGTAACAATTAATTTCGAAAGTTTAGAGGGGGAGTGTAGTGAAATTATTTAAGTCGATTGCATGGATCCTTCTGCTTGGTGGTATGATCGCATTGCTTCCCTCGACAGTTTATAGTCCGGAGCCTGACAAAGAAGAAAACTTTCCCTCAAGACAATGAAATAGTAAAGAACTTCGGAAAGTTAAATACGATTACTTAAGCCGGTGGGAGATCCCAGTTTCCTACCGGCTTTACTTATGGAGGAGGGTATGATTTATGATTCGCAAGATGAAGTTGATCGACAGCAGACGCATGCCTGGATTACTAAGAACTCTAGGATACCCCAGTACGGAGGATGACCTGGAAAAGCGATTGGAACGGATCCATCACCATCCTGATTACATGACCTATGTTTGGGAAGAGGAGGGTGAACTGCTTGGTTTTATTGGCATGAATTATAGTTTTGCCTACCATACTAATCGCTGTCATGTTCGGGTTATTGCGTTTGCAGTTGCTGATCATGCCCAGGGAAAAGGCATTGGAAGAGCTTTAATGAAACAGGCCGAAGCTTGGGGGAAATCTAAAGGAGCTTCTACTTTAATGTTAAACAGCGGTAATCGCGACGAGCGCAAAAAAACTCACGAAATTTATAAGAGCTGGGGATTTGAAGGCACAGCTACGGGGTTCTATAAAACCGTATTTTAGTATGGAAACATGCCTAATACATGCCATGAAAATAATAAAGCGTGGATTCCAGATTCAACTTTCTGGTTTCCACGCTTTTCTCTATTTCAAATTTACTGAGGTATAATCAGCTATTTCATTTTTTCCAGTAGTCAAAAACCGGTCCTTGATTTTTGTAGACGGGATCGAATTCAGGCAAAGGAACTTGTTTGATTTCGCTGATCGCCTGAGAAAAATCTTCTGAATTCGCTTTTTTTAAATCATAATCTGCTCCATTTGGGTAGGCGCCTACCACTTGAAAATCATCCGATCCATTCAAGTATTTGTGCCCTGTTCCTGCGGGAATCACTACCAGATCCCCCTGTTCCACTTCCAGTTCTACGCCATTTTCTCCTCCAAGTTTCAGCACGGCCTGCCCTGCTTCAATTCCTACTGCTTCATGAACAGTACTATGGTAGTGGTGAAAATCAAATACCCCTCCATGCCAGCTGTTTTTCCAATTGTTTTCGTGGAAGGTGGATTCAATGTCGTCGTGCAGAACAGCTTTATAAACTAACAGAGGTAATTCAGAGTTATTAGGAATATAGCCATCTTCTAGTAATACATAGGTGGTAATTGATTCACTCATTGATTTCATCTTCCTTCCTTAAGTTTCAGCTTAATATAAATTTTTTACATATTTATGAAACTATTTATATAAAAGACTCGTATATACTAATAGAACAACAGAAATGAATAAAATCTATACATAAAAACTAACTATTTCAACCGTTTCAACTGTAAGTAAGCAGAATACTGAGGTGATTAATAAATGAAAAAAAAGATTCTATTGGTAACTGGAATTATAATTATTATTTGTTTATCCGTTCTTTATATAAATAAACGTTATTTTTTTAACCCTATGGCGTTTAACAAGGATCGTATCACTTCCCATGAGTGGAGTGACTATCAGCGTCCATTAACGATGACCTATGTAGATTTTGAAGGAAAGAGAAAAACGTACACCATAGAAGATGAAGATAAAATCAGGGACGTCATACAAGAACTAAAGAAATGTACGGACCTAGATAAAGAATCTGGGTCTACTGGAGAAGTAAAAGGAGGATTAACATTAAAGAGCCAGAATAAAAATCATTTGCTGGACGTATTAATTTATTCCAATCACTGGGAAGTCTTAAAAAAAGGCTCACAGAAATATTACCTTTCATCTTCTTTAAAACAATTTGTAAGCAATTATTAAGTCAGCTGACAGCTGGCTTTTTTTGTTTCAGGGACATAATGATTCGAACGTAGTGCTATTAGAGTTTTTGATGGAGGAAGAACGCCCCCCCTCTGCCGCTTGCCTTATGCTTGTCGGGTCTCCCGGGGCATTCCGCTTTTGGTTTTAATCATTCGTTTTGGTGTGTAATATACTTAATGGGGGTAAGAATATAAAAAAGTACGGAAAGAAGTGGATGGGATGAGCAAATATTTCACTCATATCTTTAATATTTTAGTTGGATTGCTGCTTGTGGTCGAGGGCGGGGTATATATTTTTGTGAATAATAAAGATGGACAATTGCACCTTAGAAGTATTCTAATGACGCTTTTATTATTACTAGCCTGGGGTATGTCTTACCGCAAGCAGGCATCTGGAAAGAACCAGAGCGCCTGGCTAATTGTAACGATTATTATTATGATCCCAATGATTCTGCCTTGGTTGTTTTTTATTTGAAACAGGCGCTCTGCAGACAATAACCCAAAAATAATAACTGTGGCGCGCCAAATGGAAATTGTTAGATAATTCGAGAAAATACGACAACACATTTCAAAATTCAATATTATTTGCAGAAATACCGTTAATCTTTTTTTAAATAGGGTAAGACATATACATAGCCAGTTAGCCATTTATCACTCCATTTGTAAAACAGAACTGATTCGTTTCCCCTCTTTCTCCAAACCTCCGAAGTATGGTCCTGCTGCGATTGACCAGAATAAGCAGTATTAGGTTAAATTTAGACACTAAAAATTACAGAAGGGATGAAAACATCAAGTGAATAAAAAAATTATAGACTGGCCAACTTTTATCGGGGCACTAATCTTACTCATTGGAGTAACTCTTCCGCTTGTCCTTTTTCCTGATGCGGGAAAAAAGTTTGTGTCAAATGCTAATGAGTTTATGACGGGTAACTTTGGTGTGCTCTACATGATTTTGGGCTTATCAGTATTTGCTTTTCTAGTGTATGTAGCTTTCAGTAAAAATGGACAAATAAAACTTGGCGATGAAGGTGAAAAGCCTGAATTTAATACCTTCTCTTGGGCAGCTATGCTGTTTGCTGCGGGTATTGGTTCAAGTATCTTATACTGGGGTGTTATTGAGTGGGCGTATTACTATCAAGGTCCACCGTTTGGGATTACACCAGAGTCTAAGGATGCGGTCAGATGGGCAACTGCCTATGGAATGTTCCACTGGGGACCTATCGCGTGGGCAATTTACACCTTGCCAGCGCTGCCTATAGCATATTTCTATTATGTTCGAAAAAAACCTGTACTTAAAATTAGTGAAGCGGTACGCCCTGTACTTGGTGGATGGGTGGATGGACCACTCGGAACTATTATTGATGTATTATTTATGTTTGGACTGCTTGGCGGAGCTGGTACGACATTGGCACTGGGGACGCCGATGATCGCTCAAGGAGTTACAGATTTGACGGGGATACCTTCAAGCTTAGGACTCAAAGCGGGAATTATGCTGTTATGTACGATCATATTTGCCGTTAGTGCTTATTCAGGTTTGAAGCGAGGAATAAAAATACTGAGTGATATTAACTTATGGCTGGCATTATTTATTCTTGCTTATATCTTTATTTTTGGACCAACACGATTTATTAGTGAAACGACGTTCAATGGACTAGGTATATTAGCAGATAACTTTTTCAAAATGGCAACTTGGCTTGAACCTTTTGGGAACCTGCAGCAATTTAAGGAGACAGATTTCCCTGAATCATGGACCATTTTCTACTGGGCATGGTGGCTGGTATATGCACCGTTTGTAGGATTATTTGTGGCTCGGATTTCCCGAGGAAGGACGATCCGCCAAATGATACTTGGAACGATGATATACGGAACACTGGGATGTGTACTGTTCTTCGGTATCATGGGGAATTTCGGGTTGTATATGCAGCTGACTGGTTCTTTTGATGTAATTAGCTTTATGAATGATAATGGAGCACCGGCAACGATTATTGAAATCATTAATCAGCTTCCGTTAGCTAAATTAATGGTTCTGTTGTTCACTGTGCTGGCGATTATTTTCCTTGCTACCACATTTGATTCATCTTCCTATATTTTAGCTTCCGTTGTGCAGAAAAATGTAGAAGGTGAACCGTTAAGATGGAACCGTCTATTTTGGGCATTTGCGCTTTGTTTGATGCCGCTTGTGCTCATGTTTTTAGGAGGCTTGGATACTTTACAGACCGCAAGTATCGTAGGCGGATTTCCTCTCATATTTATCATGTTCCTCCTTGCCTGGTCATTTATGAAAGCATCCAATCGGGATCTCCGGGCAGCGGATGATTATGAGTCTCCAACGATTCATATTAAGAGATGGAATAAGCAGAAAAAGAAAAGAAAGCGTTCAGCTCTTGAGGCGCTGGAAGAAAAAAATAATGATGATGAATAGGAATACCCTGCCCCCGCTTTAGCGGGGGTGTTTTTGTGGAATAGAAGTCTATAAGAGGAGGAGGCAGCTATGATATTAAATGTATTTGGCTTGATGATCTTATTATTTACGGTTCCGGTGCTGCTAGGCATCATTATATTCAAAAATTTCATTAGAAAAAAGCCGATTGATTCCTCATTTGTCTACACTCCGTTCGATTATATAACAGGACAATCTAATAAAGAATTTCATGAGGCATCGGAACAGTTGCAGGGTGAAGATGAAAACCAGCATTAACATTTTCCTGAAATTGGTCGATATCAATTATATTCATAGGAATTTATAGAAGGGGTTGGTTCTTTGCAAGCGTATATTTGTCAAACATGCGGGGTTCAATATTCCCCATCAAACCTGCCTCCCGATCAGTGTTTTATCTGTGAGGATGAGCGACAATATGTTCCCGCGGAAGGTCAGAAATGGACTACACTCAAGAAGATGCAGCAAGGGAAGTTTCAAAATAACTGGGAGTTAGAAGAAGATAATTTATACAGTATTCGCACGGTACCTAAGTTTGCTATTGGACAGACAGCTTATCTCCTTCAGGATGAAGAAATAAATATCCTCTGGGATTGTCTGACCTACTTGGATGAGCAGACGAAGGAGGCAATCGCGGAGTCAGGCGTCATAGATGCTATTGTTTTGTCTCATCCCCATTATTACTCTTCACAGGTGGAATGGGCTGAAGCCTTTGATGCCGTCATTTATATCCACGAAGACGATCGTAAGTGGGTAACCAGGAGGAGTAAAGCGATAGAATTCTGGTCTGGTGAAGTATTAGAGTTATCCAACACCGTATCAATCCATCGATTAGGCGGTCATTTCGAGGGAGGGGCAGTATTAAATTGGACTAAAGGCAGCCAGGGAAAGGGTGTTCTGCTAACTGGAGATATTATTCAAGTAGTTGCAGACCCTGGCTGGGTTAGTTTCATGTACAGTTATCCTAATCTCATCCCGCTACCAGCATCAAAGGTATCTCGTATAGCTGAAAAATCAGAAAAATTGTCCTTTGACCGTTTGTATAATGCATTTCATGGAATCATTGATAATGGAGCTTATGACTCTGTGCAGAGGTCCGCTCAGCGCTATATTGATGCGCTTGAGGACAGATTAAACAGTTAGGAAAATATCACCGATTATTTTATGTTGGCTATTCTGGAAAGGTAAAGTGGGGGAGTACCTCTTCTCCAAGTTCCTGAATCACTTCATCTACCGGCCTCCTATTCTTTGAAAGTCCAAACATAATATGGTTTACACCAATAGATCTGTATTGCTCCAGTAAATCAACCAGCGCATGACGCCCAGCTCGATATCCGGCTGGGATTTTTTCTGCCTTCTGATAAGGATCCTCTACCAGTTGTAAGGGAAGAGGCATAAAGAAAGGCTGGAATCGGCTTCCTTTATATTTTTTCACTTTCTTACGGTAAGCCTGTATGGTCTCTGCCTGCTGTTCAGGGCGCTGAGGATAATACATCCAGCCATCTCCATGCTCAGCCACCCAATCAAGAGTCTGCTGACAGTACCCAGTCATAAACAAAGGAAGCTTGCTGGTAGGTTTAGGGACCAGATTTGCTTTATTTAATTTTCCTAAGGAGGAATCAAACGTAGGAAATTCATGGCTGATCGCTTCCTGGAAGAATTGATAAGCTTCCCTAAACCATTCGTTCCTTTCCATTATCGGAATCCCTAACCCTTCAAAATCTTTTCGGCGATCCCCAGAAGATATGCCAAGCATCAGCCTTTCTGGAAATAATCGTTCAATACTTGCTGTTTCTTTTGCTGTACGCAGTGGATGACGTAGAGGAAAGACGAGAGCCGCTGTCCCTAAATTAATCATTTTCGTATGTGAGGCTAAATAAGTTAAGTAAATTAGGCTGTCGTAAATCTGTCCAGTGGCAGGATCTTCAAAGGTTGGGTCCTCAAGCAGCACGTCCTGCAGCCATAGACATTTGAATCCAAGCCTTTCAGCCAGCCGAGCCCGCTCTACTTGATGCTCCATTTTCGGCGGCTGTTTGTCATAATTCTCTATCGGAACGGTCAACCCGAAGCTTAATTGATCTTGCTGCAGCATGGACCGATAACCTTGATGGGTGTTAAACATGTATTCATTCCTCCAACTTAATTAAGTACTTATAGTATAAAGGAAGAGGAAAGAGGTTTTCTAATTTAAAATGTCTAAAGAATAGGGGGGGAGTGCGTAAGACTCAGTTAAAAGAAAATGATGTTTTTTTTTACGTAATTTTAATCACTTAGTAAGGTTTTATCTCAGTCGGTTTTTTTAAACCACAGAATCTGAGAGGCATCCTCTAAAATACTTCAACCATTTGAAAAGGAGCGGAGTTAACCATGGGCGTAAGGAATTATCTGATTGAAGGGGTTTCATGTACCGGTAAAACTACAATCTGCAACGAACTGCAAAGGCGGGGTTACCATGCCGTTCATGGTGACCGGGTTTTAGCTTATCAGGGTGATCCGGAAACGGGTAAACGGACGAATACTGCCAAGCACGAGAACCACATTTGGGATGTAGATAAAGTAAATGCTTTAGTCACTAATCAAGAAGAGGAGATAACCTTCTTTTGTGGAGGTTCTAGAAACTTTTCTAAATTCATTGATCTATTTGACAAAGTATTTGTTCTAGAAATCGATATCGCTACATTGAACCGGAGGCTTGAAGAGCGACCAGAGGATGAGTTTGGATCAGAGGAAACGGAACAGGAACTCATTAGGCGAATGCACGAAACGAAAGAAGATATTCCTAAGAACGGAATAATAATCGATTCCACTGCATCAATTGACCATGTTGTTGGCGAGATCGTCCGCCAGTGCAAAATATAACCGCCGCGAAAGGAACCAATAGTGACACTTCATGTCTGACTGAGGCATTTAATTGTCAATAGTCTCGTTAATTACTCTACAGAGAGTTTACTCTCTTATGTGCAATAATTTAGTTGCACATTAACGAGGCATGTGCTACACTTTGGTTGCACTTATAAGGATTGGGGGAGAAGTCATGGATGATCAAATGAAGAGAGAAATTTTTATTCACGCACCTATCCACAAGGTATGGGATCTAATTAGTCAACCCGCATGGTGGGTGGGGGATGGACCTGGTCCGGAAAAGGTTCAGGTAAATGGATCGCGTGTGGTGGCGTACACAAGATTTGGGAAGTTCCCTGTATTAATTGAACAATCAGAACCGCCAAACTACCTTGCATGTCGATGGGCAAGTTCATTTCCTGGTGAAGAACCTAAAGAGGGAAATTCTACGTTGGTCGAGTTCAAGTTAACTTCAAAAGATGAGGGGACGCTACTTAGAGTAGTGGAGAGTGGCTTTTCATTTCTTACAGCAACCGAAGAAGAGAAAAGAAAGTACTTTAAAGGAAACGACCAGGGATGGGAAATACAAATAGAAGTACTGCGAAAGCGTGTTGATCAATAAATTGGAAACTACGGAAAGTAAGAATTTCGAAAATGTCTTAATTGCTTTAGCAGATCCTACCCGCCGAGAGTTACTTGACCTACTGGCTTTAAGAGGACAAGCTACAGCAACCACATTAGCAACTTCGGTAACTGTATCTCGTCAGGCAGTTGTTAAACATTTAACAATCTTAAAAGACTCCAAGCTTGTTATCAGTGATCGTGTTGGTCGGGAAGTAAGATATAAAGTGTGTCCAAAGCAACTCTCATCAACAGCAGAGTGGATGGTAAATTTAGCTGCGGATTGGGATAGAAAGTTAGAATGGATAAAGAGTACAGCAGAAGAGGATGAGTGAAATTTAAATCTACAATTCAAAAAGATTAACCTTACATTGAGTCCCTTTGTAGATCAAAGAAGTTTTATTACATTATCTTGATGTCGATTCTTACACAACCGGGTTTGTTAATTAATTTTTTAGGATGAGGTAGTGAAATGTTTAATGCCCCGGTCAGTTAAAGGACTTGAAGCTGCTGGAGAATGGCATGTTTTAAGAGGGCTGATGCCGGATTTACGGAATAAGGATGTTCTTGACTTGGGATGCGGCTTTGGGTGGCAAGTATTGAACTAACAAGTGCAGGTTTTTTCTCTACGATGAGTTTTACATAAAAAACGATTAATTATTTAATGTTGTATTAATTCTTAGTACTAATGGAAAGAGGGATGTATGTTGGGGATGGATTTCCATAGCAATAAGAATCGCTTTACTTATACTACTCGCACCGCAGACAGGTCGTGGATTAAGACAATGAGACAACTTGCACCTGTCGAGAATGTTTTAAAAGCTGTAGATATTGGATGTGGAGGAGGAATTTATTCGAAGGCGTTAGCGGATATGGGAATAGATTCTGTCACTGGCATTGATTTTTCTGAGAAGATACTTGAGGGTGCAAAGGAAAACTGCAAGGAATATCAAAATATTTCTTTGAGGCATGGTAGTGCTTATGATACAGAGGTAAATAGCAATAATTGTGATTTAGTACTTGAAAGAGCTTTAATACATCATCTAGATGATTTGCTAAATTGTTTTAAGGAAGCATATCGATTACTCAAGGATGGTGGATATTTTATTGTTCAGGACCGTACCCCTGATGATTGTCTATTAAAAGGCAGCGATAATCATATAAGAGGATATCTTTTTGAATTATTTCCAAGATTAATCGATAAAGAAGTGGGCCGTCGGTATCCGAGCCATTTCGTGTTGGAGACTTTGAAGAAAGTTGGATTTAGAAAAATCGAGGAAGTTAAGTTATGGGAAACAAGAAAAGTGTATCAGACCAAGGATCAATTATTTGAAGATTTACGTGAGCGAACCGGGAGAAGTATTTTACATGAACTAGATGACAATGAATTGAGGGTATTTATTGATCATGTAGATAAGTCACTTTCAAGTAATAATAGCATAATGGAGAAAGATAGATGGACAATTTGGAAAGCAGTAAAATAATTAAGATAAATATCGTTGGAGATAGGTATTTTTCAAAGTATAATTTGTCCAATGAATGAACTGATGAGTATAGAGGGGTTATTGAACAATACATAGATTTTGAATGATTAACGTAAGGTAACTAGGGCAATTCTGATCAAAGTAATTGCCCCTTTTTAGTGTGCTGCCCTCCTTTAGAAGAGGTAAAATAAATAACTCCATAAGAAAAGACTTCAGAAATGAAGTCTTTTTTCACATTTGAATAAGCATATGCCCATTTTGTTGACATTGGAATATATGAAACATACACTATAAACAAATATTCAAACAATCATTTGAATGAAGGTGAAAATGTTGAGCGAAGAAGTAATAAAAAAAGTTTCTAAAGATGCATGTGATACGTTTTGCTACGATGAAGCACTTGTTCAACGAGTACAGCCTGAAATCGAGAAAGTGGAAGGTGTTGAATTAATTTTTAAAGCTTTATCAGATGCAACACGTATGAAAATTGCGTATGCCTTAACGCTGGAAAGGGAGCTTTGTGTATGCGATGTTGCCAATATTATTGGCACCACTACAGCCACAGCTTCTCATCATTTAAGGTTATTGCGTAATATGAAGTTAGCGAAATACCGCAAAGAAGGAAAACTTGTTTTTTATTCTCTGGCTGATGACCATGTTCATCAGTTAGTTTCGATTGCTTTATTACATTCTAAAGAAGCTTGAACGGCCAGGATAGGAGGCGCACTAATGAGTCGTGTTGAAAAGGAGAGTCAGGAGGAGCATGAAGGCAATGAAGAAAGCCCAAGTGCTTGCTGCTCTGAGGAAGCTGCTGCGTCCACGTGTTGTGGAACGGATGTGAAGGAGAACGAAGCTCCTGCTATTTCCTCGTGCTGTAAAAATGATTCAAACATAATGGAGAAAGATACAGGAAGTTCTTCCGCGTGCTGTAGTGGGGGAGCAAGGGAGAATGAACTAGAGGATGCAGAGAATCGGACGGCTAAAGAGAAGAACACTATGGAATACAAAGTAAGTGGAATGGATTGTCCTTCTTGTGCAGCTACCATTGAGAAAGGGCTGCAAAAGACCAAAGGAATTCAATCGATTCGCGTTAACTATGGGACTGGCAAGATGGCAGTAGGTGCGGATGATCGGTCAATATACGATCAAGTTCCTCAGCTAGTGCGTAAATGGGGCTTTGAAGCAGAGCCATTAGATAAAAATAGACAAACATATAAAATCGAAGGCATGGATTGTGGTTCTTGTGCGATGACCATTGAAAAGCACGTTAGCAAAAATCCGAATGTTCAAGAAGTAAAGGTGAATTTTTCAACTGGTAAAATGCAAATTGAGCATACCACGAATCAAAATATCATTATTAAAGAAGTTCAAAGAGCGGGTTTTGATGCTTCGTTAGACTCGAAAGAAGCCTCCTCTGAGACTAAGAAAAAAGGAGCTTCGACCACCACTATATCCGGCACTTTCCTTGTTCTTGGATTTCTAGGATCATTTACTAGCATAACCCCAGCGGTCATTATGGCCTTATATGCAATCTCTATCCTGATCGGTGGCTATAAGCCTGCGAGAAGTGCCTTTTATGCGATTAAAAGTGGATCTCTAGATATGAATGTTCTGATGGCCACTGCAGCCATTGGAGCGGCAATCATTGGAGAATGGTTTGAAGCAGCGACGGTCTTATGGCTCTTTGCCTTGGGGAACACATTACAAAGCAAGTCGATCGAGCGTACACGAGAATCGATTCGTAGTCTCATAAACCTGACTCCAGCAGAAGCTACTGTTAAATCTGAGAATCAACTGACCCGTAAACCAGTAGAAGAGGTGGGAGTCGATGATATTATTGTCATCAAACCAGGGGAGAAAGCGCCTTTAGATGGAGTAGTTGTATCAGGCACATCCAGTATTAATCAGGCGCCGATCACGGGAGAATCTTTACCTGTGGATAAACAGCAAGGAGATCCCGTTTATGCTGGCACGGTGAATGAAAGTGGGTCTTTAGAAGTTAAGGTAACAAAGTTAGTAGAGGATACAACCATTGCAAAAATCATTCATCTTGTGGAAGAGGCTCAGGAGAAAAAAGCGCCTACTCAGGCATTTGTAGATCGCTTTGCTAGCGTTTATACTCCTATTGTTTTTATACTTGCCCTTCTTGTTATGGTAGTTCCACCGTTAGCTGGATTCGGATCATGGGGAGGCTGGCTTTATAAGGGTCTTGCATTATTGGTCGTAGCATGCCCTTGCGCATTGGTCATTTCTACACCAGTAGCGATTGTATCTGCAATTGGAAATGCAGCTAAAAATGGAGTTCTTATCAAAGGAGGGACCTTCTTAGAAAAGGCAGGATCCATTCAAGCGATTGCTTTTGATAAGACAGGAACCCTCACAATAGGTAGACCAAAAGTTACAGAAGTGTTGTCTCTTCATAATAATAGTGAAGAGCTGATCAGTATTACACGAACGATTGAAGACCATTCCACTCATCCGATCGCTCAAGCCATTACCACTTACGCTGAAGAACGGAGGATCCCGGCCAAAGAAGGGCATGCATTTAAATCGATTGTTGGTAAAGGTGCACAGGCAGCGATTAGCGATGTGGAATACTTTGTGGGGAATCCTAAGTTGTTTAAAGAGATGCAGGTTCCTCTTAATGAAATAGAAGAACGAATGAATGAGTTACAAGGAAGCGGATCAACGCTTGTATTAGTAGGGACGCGTAAGGAGCTTCTAGGTCTCATAGCTGTGGCAGATACCATTCGTGATATCACGGTCCAATCCATTCAAAAGCTTAAGCAAGCTGGAGTAGAGGAAATGGTGATGTTAACGGGTGATAATGCTGGCACAGCGAAAAAAATTGCGGCAGAAACAGGTGTGGATCGCTACTTTGCTGAGCTGTTACCCGAAGACAAAGTGACCGCCGTGAAGAAATTACAGAATGAAGGAAAGCAGGTAGCTATGGTGGGGGATGGAATTAATGATGCTCCGGCTCTTGCAACAGCTGATCTTGGAATTGCCATGGGTGGTGCCGGAACAGACACAGCCATGGAAACCGCCGATATTGTCCTCATGGCGGATAATTTGGAAAAACTTCCGCATACCATCTCTCTGAGTCGCAAAGCACTGGATATTATTAAGCAAAATATTTGGTTCTCTTTAATTACTAAGTTAGCCGCACTAGTTTTAATTTTCCCAGGAATTTTAAACTTATGGATGGCGGTTCTAAGTGATACGGGTGCGGCGTTGATTGTTATATTAAACAGTATGAGGCTGTTAAGAAAAAAATAAGGAAGAGTTTCTTTCTCTCTATTTTTACACATCGGTAATACCATCTTTCTAAGAAAAATTTAATCAATAATGGAAAATTATTTCGAATTCAAGTTTTCATGTTAAAGAGGGCAATTATCCAATTTGGATAATTGCTTTTGTTACTAACGCGGCAGTTTAATGGAATAAGAAGGAAAAGTAGATATTTTGTAGAAATAATCAATTGAAGCATAAAGAGGAGTAATTTTAATGAACCTAACGATTATAAATAGTGTTAGAACTAATAATTTTAAAGACGAAGCTATCATGCAAAAGATTACAGATATGTGGAAAGAGGCATCCATTGTTTTAATAAATCACGACGAAGTTAAATATGGTCTATATTATGATTACGAGAGTGATTATAAAGGGGATTATACTTTGAGCGTAGCAATAGAAAGTTGTGATAATGAATCCATAATTCAAATTCCTGACACAAGAAAATATGAGATCTTTGAAGTGGATCAATTAGATGAAAATGGAATCCTTCATACATGGAAGGAGATATGGGGACTAGAAGATAAAGGTGAATTGAAAAGAGCTTATTCACTGGATTTTGAAAAATATTATCCTAATGGTCAAATTGAAATTCACATAGATATTAAATAGTTTTCAATGCTTATTAAGCTAAAGGGTGGGCAATAGTTGTACTGTGACTATCACTTATAGTTATCAGAGCAGAAGATTTGAAGAGTAAATAAAATTGTAAGTATAGGTGCATGTTTTGCAATCACAATTAAAGAATATTTTAATTGGTATTTTAGTCTTTTTGATAGGTTTTATAGTAGTTGGTTCATCTCTAGATCTAGAGTTATCATACTATGCAGCTATTGCATATTCTCTTATCTATTTGACTAGTGTTAATTCAGTATGCACTTGTTTCGTCCTTAACGCATTAATGAAATAAATTAAATAAGGGGCAGGTAGTTAATTTATTTCTAGAGATATCTTGAGGATAAATCTTACTGGATCTGGTACTGTTCCAATCTAGAGTTATGCTGTAGATTAACATGTTAATAATCCGAGGTGTAAAATGATCTTATCACTTTATTTGCAGCTTATATGCTTGTTAGCTACCGTTATTACCTACGATGAATTGGTTAGTGACATTGAATTTAAAACATTTTACTTAGTCGTATTACTAATTATTGAAACGTTAGTGATTCATTATTTAACTTACAAGATTGAATTTAAAGTTAATTGGATAATAGTTCTCTTATCTCTTTTACCAATAAGTGTAATCACTTTGTTCATATAATCACTTTGCAGAATGAATTACATTTCTAATTAGAAGGTTATCCTAAGGGTCCATTAAGGAGGTCTATTGTTGAGAATAATATGGTTTCCGTTATTATCATCAGTTGGAACAATGGCTCTATTATATTGGATTGGAAATATATTTAATTTATCTCTTCTTAGGTGTTCATTTGTTTTAAATGAACCATTGAATAATGGATTCTTTTTTGATGCGAATATTTCAATACTTCCTTTTGCAGTCGGCATAATAGTTGGATTTATTGTGGAACGAAAAGTTAAAGTCAAAAGCAATTGACATATCACCGAGGAGATATGAAAAAATGAGGATAAATAAGTTAAATAGACGGTAACAATCTGACGCGATGGATTAATATTAGCAATCGTTATGTTTGGAAAAAAACTTGGACAGAGGAATAGTTATACAACAAAAAAGAAGCCTTCAGTGACGTACACTGAAGGCTTCTTTGTATAATTCCATAAGATTAAATGATTACAGCATATAAATCATAACATAAAGGATGCCAGCGAGAAGGGCAGAACCACCAAATCCATAAATAAAGTCTGTTGTGTCATACTGTGTACGTTTTCTCATGCTGAGAACCCCTTTCAATCATTTATTTTAAAAACACGTTACAACGATCAAAGCCAATGGACGATTTCCCAAGTAAAATAGGAATAAAACGAATTTTATTCTTCCTTATTTTTCTTATTCTACTTATTAGACGCATTTACCTTCCAAAAAGTTTCATTTTTATTACAAAAATGTATCATTTATATTTCAACAACGTTCGACAATTCCATTTTACCCAAAAAACGACAGCTAAAAAATTGTTTCTTTAAAAGTTGTCAACATCTTCTCTGCCAAACATGCATTTAGATTATATTGAAGAAAAGGATGTAACCGCTTTAGAATAAGAGTATAAGAAAAGAGAAAAACATTATTATGAAGGAGGATATCATATGTCAGAACAAAAATCGGGTAAAAGAGCAAAAGTCCAAAAGTTTGGCAGTTTCCTAAGCAGCATGATTATGCCGAACATTGCCGCGTTTATTGCGTGGGGGATTATTACAGCTCTATTTATCCCAGATGGCTGGACTCCTAATGAGGATTTAGCTCAATTAGTCGGGCCAATGATCACGTACTTACTGCCATTATTAATTGCTTTTACCGGCGGCCGGCTGATTCATGGTTTACGAGGCGGTGTAGTAGCTGCTACTGCGGTTATGGGGGTAATAGTCGGACAGCCTGATACCCCAATGTTCCTCGGTGCCATGATTATGGGGCCGATTGCAGGTTATGCGATTAAAAAGTTTGATGATGCCATAGAAGGAAAGGTTAGATCAGGCTTTGAAATGCTCGTAAATAACTTCTCAGCAGGAATTGGCGGTGCCATTTTAGCCATTGTTGGGTATTACTTTATAGGGCCAGTAGTCGAAGGAATTACAGAGTTTCTTGGAGCTGGGGTTGAGTTTCTTGTGAACGCTGGATTACTTCCATTAGTAAACATTTTCATTGAACCTGCGAAAATACTTTTCTTGAACAATGCAATTAACCACGGGATACTCAGCCCACTCGCAGTTGATCAAGCTGAGAATGCTGGTAAGTCAGTACTATTCTTGCTGGAACCGAACCCGGGTCCAGGATTCGGTGTGCTGCTCGCCTTTATGTTTTTCGGTAAAGGTATCTCCAGACAAACGGCTCCAGGTGCAGCAATCATCCAATTTTTTGGAGGAATTCACGAAATTTATTTCCCTTACATTTTATCTAAACCGATGCTAATTCTAGCGGCAATGGCCGGAGGAGTTGCCGGTACAGCCACTTTCGTAGCGTTTGATGCTGGGTTATCTTCTACTCCTTCCCCTGGAAGTATTTTCGCTCTCTTGTTTCTCACACCAAAAGGAAATTATGTAGGAGTAATTCTTGGGGTGCTGGTAGCTACTGTGGTTTCCTTCATCGTCGCTTCTATTATTCTTAAATCTTCTAAACAGGAAGAAGAAGGAGATTTAACAGCGGCAACAGAGAAAATGGAAGGTATGAAAGGTAAGAAAAGTTCTGTTTCAGGTCAACTGTCAGGTGCTCAAAAAGAGGAAAAGGGCACTAGTTCAGAAGCAGCAACTGAAAACCAGAATACGGATGAAGTCCCTTCGGTCAATTTAGAAGAAGTGGACAAGATTATATTTGCCTGTGACGCAGGTATGGGATCAAGTGCGATGGGAGCATCCTTGCTTAAGAATAAATTTAAAAAAGCTTCTATTGATATTAACGTTACCAATATGGCGATCAACGACCTGCCATCCGACGTGGATGTGGTGATCACTCATAAAGATCTAACAGAACGTGCTATGCAAAAGGTTCCGAATGCTTACCATATTTCTGTAGATAATTTCTTAAACAGTCCTAAATATGATGAACTAGTAGAAGAACTGAAAAAGTAAGCCATTCGATTAACAAGAGTCTGAGATTCCTCAGACTCTTTTGCTGTAAGTTATTAAAAGATGTCAAGATTCCCTGTGTCTAAAATGTAGTTTCTAATTATTGTATCTAGATCCTGTGGGGAGTACGATAAAGATAGAGAAAACAAGCGAAGATATAGTGTTCATCGAAAGGGAAGGAGGCGGTTAACAATGTACGTATCAGCACGTGAACGTAAAGTGATTGATCTGCTTCTCCAATCCCAGGATGACCTCCCCATTAAGCAGATTGCTGACTTATTAGAAGTGAGTTCAAGAACGGTTCACCGTGATCTGAAGGGGATCGAGGAAGTCCTTGAATCTCATCAATTAACCCTGCAGAAGAAAACAGGAAGCGGGCTCGCCATCTTAGGGAACGATGAAAATCGCCACCAATTAAGGCGGTCGATTAGTGATCAGAAAGCGCTGGATTATACGCCGGAAGAACGGCAGGTTCTCATTCTTTCACGGCTGCTTGACTCAAGCGAACCTGTGAAACTTTTAACTTTTGCTAGTGAACTTGGCGTAACGGCAGCAACGATCAGTCATGACCTGGATAAAATTGAGAACGATATCACTGGTTATCAACTCGAGCTCATTCGAAAGCGTGGCTATGGAGTAGAAATTCAGGGAGATGAATCCAATATTCGAGATGCGATCAGCCATTTGATCATGCATCATCTGGATGAACTGGATTTCTTAAAACTGTTAAGAGACCATATTCAAGGTCCTGCTTCCCCGACCCTAGATTCTGTTTCTGATCATTTGTTGGGGCTTGTGAATAAAGAAACGATTACTACCATTGAGCAAACGGTCGAATCGATCAGGCCGATTTTGAATTACCATTTAGCCGATAGTGCCTACATTGGTTTGGTTATTCATTTGGCTCTTGCGATTGAAAGGCTGCGACAAGGGGAATTCATTCGTATGGAGGACGGTTATTTAGATGAACTGCGTCCTGCCAAAGAATTTGAGGTGGCAAGCCAGCTCATAAGAAAATTGGAAGAAGTGTTTAACCTAAACATTCCGGAAGCCGAAACCGGATATATTACGATGCACTTAATGGGGGCCAAAGTAAGGTACGACCAAACGCTTTCTCTTGAGGAAAGCAGCCTTAGTATCGCCTTCAAAGCAAAGCAGATGATTGAATTCGTCTCTAAAGAAATGAATCAGAACTTACATCAATCCGATCAGTTGTTAGGTGATTTAGTCGTCCATTTAAAACCTAGTGTGTATCGAATTCAGCAGAAGATGGATATTCAAAATCCATTAATGGACCAGATTGAAGGGGACTACCCGCAGCTATTTACTATCTTAGAAAACGCAGTGGAACAGGTCTTTCCTTCTTTGATTTTCCCTAAGGAAGAAACTGCTTTTCTGGTGATGCATTTTGCCTCCGCTTTATTAAACATGTCTGAGACGATCAGGATCCGGGTGATGGTTGTTTGTTCCAGTGGAATTGGGACCGCCAAGATTCTCGCTGCCAAACTAAAGCAACAGTTTTTTGAGATTGAAGAAGTGGAACACAAATCCTTATTCGATTTAGAAAAAATTAACCTTCATGAGTATGATTTGATCGTTTCTACCGTTCCACTGAGAGACCGGGATCAATACGTACTTGTAAATCCAATGCTTCCTCAGTCCGATGTCCACAAGCTGGAGCATGCGATACGGCGTGTGAAAATTGGGGAACGGATGAGGAAAGTGGAAAAGTCTCCTCCTCCAGAGGTGCAGACTCTGCAAGCGATCAAAGCTTCTGTTTCCAGTATTCAAAACTGCGCAGAGGTTATCAGCCAATTATTGAACCATTTGAAGGTTTTACCAGTGAAAACAATAGGGAAACAAGAAGTAATAACAGAAGCTTGTGAGCACCTGGAGAGAAAAGGGGCCGTTACGAATCCCAAGAAAGTGGAGCAGGCTTTGCTGGAAAGAGAAAAGGCTGGAGGTCTTGGGATCCCAGGGTCTTCAATAGCCTTGTTTCATACAAGACTTTCCGTCATCCCCGAGTCATCGTTTACTATATTAACGCTTCAAGAACCGGTTTCCATCTTGGGGATGGATGGGGAAATGATGCCAGTTCGTACGATCATCCTAATGCTTGCTCCTGAGAAGGTGAAGCCAGAAGGTCTTGAAGTGTTAAGCTTTTTAAGTTCTATATTGGTTGAAGATCCAGAAAGTATTAGTATTTTAGATTCACATGAGGAAGAGTCAATAACTAAGTATCTTTCCAATCAGGTCCATCAGTTTTTCCAAAAGAAGATGACTTCATAAAAAAGGAGAATGTATTATGTCTGAAAATATTTTAACTGCAAAAACAATCGAATTAGGTGCATCTTTTGATAACCAGGAAGAAGCGGTTCGCTATGTAGGTGCGATGCTTCGTGATCAAGGGTATGTCACCGATGAGTACATTGAACAGATGCTTGAAAGAGAAGAAGTAACGTCAACCTATATGGGTAATTTTGTAGCGATCCCTCATGGCACTGAAGCTGGAAAAAAAGCAGTAAAAGAAACGGGACTTGCGATTGTAACGGTTCCAGAGGGCGTTGAATTCGGAAGCGGAAATACCGTTAAGCTGCTTATTGGTATTGCTGGTAAGGGTGATGAGCATTTAGAAATTCTTTCGCAAATTGCCATTGTGTGTTCAGAAGAAGAGAACATCGATACAATTTTAAATGCTCAATCAAAAGAAGAAGTCATTTCTCTATTTAATGAGGTGGAATAACATGAGAGCCGTTCATTTCGGAGCTGGAAATATTGGAAGAGGTTTTATCGGAGCCCTGCTTACAAAAGCAGGGTATCAAACAACATTTGTAGATGTGAATGATGCTTTAATTGACGCGATTAATGAACATGGCCGTTATCAAATTGAACTTGCAGGTGAAAATGAGTCGATCCAAGTCTCTAATATCTCCGGGTTAAATAGTGCGAAGCAAAAAGAGGCCGTAGTAGACGCTCTTGCTCAAGCAGATATAATTACAACGGCCGTCGGACCGAATATTCTATCCATCATCGCTCCTTTATTAGCAGAAGGTCTTGCTAACCGAAGCACACCTGTTAACGTCATTGCTTGTGAAAATATGATAGGCGGAAGCGAGCAGCTTAAGAATCATGTTCTGGAGCACGCAAAGAGTGAGCAGAAAGAAAACATCTTAGCTCTGGCCGGATTTCCTAATGCTGCAGTGGATCGAATTGTACCCGATCAGACTCATGATGATTTGTTAACTGTGAAAGTGGAACCTTACTTTGAATGGGTAGTGGAGAAACCTGCCATCAAAGGTGATCAGCCAGAGGTCGAAGGGATGACACTCGTCGACGATCTGACCCCTTATATTGAGCGAAAGCTATTCACTGTTAATACTGGCCATGCAGCAGCGGCTTATCTCGGTTATTATTATGGACACGAAACTATTAAAGAAGCGATGGATGACTCCAAAGTATTAAGTAAAATGCAGGGAGCGCTGCAAGAATCCGGTGCCGTACTGATTAAGAAGTATGGCTTTACCGAAGCTGAGCATCAGCAGTACATTAATACCATCATCCAAAGATTTAAGAATCCAGATTTGTCTGACCTCGTGACTCGTGTCGGCAGAGCGCCGATTCGTAAGTTGGGACCGAAAGACAGGCTCGTCAGACCGGCAGTCGAATATCTAGAATGGGTTCAGGAGACACCTGAACACTTGGCAGAGGTTATTGCAGCCGCACTGGTTTATAAAAATCAAGACGATGCTGAAGCGGCGGAGCTTCAAGAACTGGTTGAAAAAGAAGGAGCTTTAGGAGCACTTCAACAAGTGGCTGATCTCAGTGAAGATCACCCGCTTTTAACCGCGGTAGATAAACAGCTTAAAAGTCTTTCTTAGTATGATTACCTTCCTTAAGTTGATGCTTAGGGGAGGTTTTTTATGATTGCCGCTGAAGAGTAGAGTTGCTGAAGTTTAAGTAGTCCTAATTTGAAGGGGGTTAATAGGAAATCACAACCTAAGAACCGATTGTTCAAATGCTTACTGTAAAGATTTTGTCTGTGTACTATGTTGGTGAAAATAAAGAGATGTCAAAAGGTTGTCCTTAAACTAAAGTGCAGGATTGTGGAAGGCTCGATTTCGAGGCTTTATTGCGTGGTTAAAGCCCTGCGGGGGACGACTCGTCTTGTTCCATCGCCCAGACACTCGAGACATAAGCCGCTCATCAACGGAATGAAACCCCCATTCCTTTTGATGGTCGGCTTATGCTGGTCGTGTCTACCAGGGCGATTCCACATTTGAACACTTTCCGCGGGCATGTGCTGAGCCTCCTCAGACTTCGTCTTCCGGGGTCTCACCTGTCATGCGTCTCCCGCAGGAGTCTCCTCGTCCCCCTCCGGACTTTGCCTCATGATTCTCTCGGAATCACTCCAAGTCACCACCTAATAATGAGTTGGAAATATAAAAGATTTCTTTGTACCCGATTCTTCAGTAAAAAGGTATAGATCAAACAACGACTTACTTTTTCCTGTTTATAATGTTCATTTGATGGGACATAGAATATTGTTCTCGATGATTTACTTTCATTAGGGGGCAGCTTATTTTAGTCCAATGCTTTTGATATTTCCGTACTCACGTAATCATAAAGAGGTCGGGGAAAGTGAGTCATTTCCCCGACCTCGACTCACTTATAACCGTAACGGAAATCCTCAAATATCTTAAAACTGAGTCTTCAAGTAACGTGAGCTTTAATTTAATCACATAATAAAAAAACAGAACGATTGGGATATGTAAATCCAACCGTTCTGCTTGCATAGGGTAGATATTCTATTGTTCGTTGATCTCTAAAGGCGTTAATGAAAAGCTATCTACATCAGCCAGTCCGCGGTTGGTAATCCGCAGCGAAGGGATAACGGGCAGAGCAATTAATGAAAAAGTCATAAATGGCGCATGAATCGGACAGCCGAGTTTCTGCCAGGCGACTTCTAATTTCTCCACCTGTGCAGCTACGGTTTCCAACGGCTCTTCCGACATAAGCCCGGCAATCGGCATCGGCACGGAAGCTAATATTTGTCCATTTTCTACCGCTGCCATTCCCCCGCCAATCTCGGCAAGGTGATTCGCAGCAATCGCCATGTCTTCTTCAGAAACGCCCATAACAAGCAGGTTATGACTATCATGAGCAACCGTGGAAGCGACTGCCCCGCTCTTTAATTGAAAACCTCTTGCGAAGCCATGTGAAATATCTCCAGAACCATGATGACGATCGATACAAGAGAGACGAATGACGTCATTCTTCACGTCTGCTTCAATAATACCGTCTGTTACATGAAGTTCTGCTTTCCCTTTTTTGGTCCGTGCATTATTTTCAATGATATCAATAACCTGAACTTCCGTTTTATCCTTCTGCTTGCTCTTTGGATAAAAGTCTTTAGCCTTCAGCGGCTCCTTGAGATGCACGGAATTCTTTGCTTTTTCAGGATAGCGGTATTCAGGAAACGAAACGAGATAATTTCCTTGATCGTAGACCATTTTTCCGCCAATAACAACAGTAGAAGGCTTCATTTCCTCCAAATCGTCGATCAGCAGAATATCTGCATGTTTCCCTGGGGCGAGACTGCCTAAAGTATCTCCACAATTAAAGTAATGGGCAATATTAATCGTGGCAAGCTTCAGGGCAACAAGGGGGTCTATGCCTTCTTCGATCGCGCGTCTAACTACATGGTTTAAGTGTCCTTTGCTGACGAGTGTCTGAGGGTAAACATCATCAGTGATTAGTGAAAGATTGTCGGTGGGCATGTGGTCTTTGGTTATGACAGGAGCAAGCTGTTTCACGTCCTGCCAGGCAGAGCCTTCTCTAATCATGACGTGCATACCTAACCGCAACTTTTCAATAGCTTGTTCGCGGGTCACCGTTTCATGGCAGGAGGTAACTCCAGAGGCAATATAAGCTTGCAGCATAGCTGGATCTTCGGCAGGCATGTGTCCGGTAACCGTTTTACCTGCACGGATCGTAGCATCAATTTCTCCTGTCATCTTTTCATCTCCATGAATAACTCCAGGAAAGTTCATCACTTCTCCCAGCCCGGAAACATTATCCCATGTGAGACCTTCTTCAATATCTTTGATGGTGAGCTCTGCACCGGCATCCTCTAAATCTTCAGTAGCAGGTACACAGGAAGGAATGGTAGTAGAAACACGGAGAGGCAGCTGCTGCCCTTCTTCATGCATCCAACGTACACCTTCTAAGCCGAATACATTTGCAATTTCGTGAGGATCCATAAAAATAGTTGTCGTTCCTTGCTTTATGGCTGCTTTTGCAAATTCAGTTACAGACATCATCGTGCTTTCCACATGCATATGTCCGTCAATCAGTCCTGGAGTCAAGAAGCGTCCGTTGGCCTGGATAACCTCAGTCTCGCTGCCGATCAGATGGGAAGCTTCCCCTATATACGCGATACAGCCCGCCTTAATCGCAATATCGGTGTCAGGCAGGGTTTCGTTAGAGTGGACATTGATCAGTGTTCCTTTTTGAATAACTACATCTGCCTTTAGTTTTCCAAGTGCTGTTGCAGCAAGTTTTTGTCTTTGGTCCATAGTTATAATCATCGAGAATTCTCCTTTTAAACAATGGTATAAAAACACCTGAGCCAATGCTCAGGTAAAGAGGAGCTTATCCTCACCAGTACAGAGAATTATTCACGCTCTTCTGGAGTGGATTTGCGAAATTTTTTTAATACCTCAACGACTTCTTCATGGTGGTCATTGATAAAACCCACGCCATAATGATAGCTGTCAGGATTCTCTTTTGCCCAGAGGAGATCAGCCGCAAATTGGAGTTGAATATTAGCAATAGTCGTTCTTATGGATAATTGAATTTTACTCCTTAAAGGGATACGAAAGTTTGCTGATAATTTCAGCCCCCCGGGACTCATATCCATAATCGTACCTGGTCCTTCTGAAGTATTTACTGGGGTGTTATCTACTTTAATAATTTTAAAATGAGCTGGAATGGGATCTTTAAATACATATCGTAAGGATTCATTACGCCGATATCGCATGAAATCTCCCCTTTGCTACTAAGTTATTTAATGAAAATACCAAAGTTTATTTAAAAAAGCAATAAACAAAAGGTGTAAGGAGGTATTGATAAGTTCTATTATCCCACAGGAATGATAGAAGGAATAGGGGGAAGTAAGAAAGAGGATAGGAGACTGAATTTTTCTTATTTTGAGAACAATTTGATATAATACAACTGGTATAGAAAATCTGTTTGTGGCAAATTTAAGTGCATTTAAAAGAGAGGGGTAACACCATGAAACCATTAAATCCAGTTTGGGATTTAGACTCCATTTTCACAGGAGGAAGTGAATCAGAGGAACTACGTTCTTACGTGGAAAAGATAGAGGAAGACTTGAAGAGCTTACATAGTCTAGTAAGTCAATTCACACCGCCTCAGCATAGCGAGCAAGTCGACGCTCTTCAGGAACTTATCGATAGCATTCAACATGTTTCTAAGGAATTAGGAGAATTTGGGGCCTTTGTAAGCTGTCTTAGTGCGCAGAACTCTTCAGATAAGAAAGCAATGATTTGGTTGTCCAAACGAAGTGAGCTTGGGGCGAGGTTTGCCAATATCATGACCGAGCTTGATCAAAAGCTGGTTCAAATTAAAAAAGACGTGTGGAGCGGTTTACTCAAGGAGCAGCCTTTTACTGAAGTGTCCTTCGTCTTGAATGAAAGACGTCAGCAGGCGATGGATAAATTGGATTATGGGAAAGAGTCTTTAATCAATGATCTTGCTGTAGATGGCTACCACGGCTGGGGGCAAATGTATGATGCCATTGTTGGGAAGATGACGATTTCTATTGATGGAGAAGAGCTTTCCGTTGGCCAAGCAGCAAATAAGCTGAGCTCATCTGACCGTTCCGTACGGAAGGAAACTTTTGAAAAGCTTCAGGCAGCGTGGTCAGAGGAAGAGGATTTATTCAGTGAAACTTTAAATCATCTCGCCGGCTTCCGTTTGCAAATGTACAGCCAGAGGGGATGGGATATGCTCCTAAAAGAACCCCTTGAACTCAATCGGATGAGTGAGCAGACTTTAAATACAATGTGGGAAACCATTGAAAAATATAAGCATCATTACGTGAAATATTTGAAAAGAAAAGCTGAGCTTATAAACGTCGATCAGTTGAACTTTTATGATGTAGAAGCGCCAATTGGAGAAACGGAACAGACGATGAGTTTTGATGAGGGGGCATCCTTTATCATTGAACAGTTCCGTCAGTTTAGTCCGAAAATGGCAGAGTTTGCTGAGATGGCTTTTGAAAAACGCTGGATTGAAGCAGAAGATCGTGCTGGAAAGCGGCCAGGAGGTTTTTGTACGAGCTTTCCTGATAGTGAAGAGACAAGAATTTTTATGACTTATTCAGGTACTCCTTCAAATGTAGCAACGCTTGCCCATGAATTAGGGCACGCTTACCATCAGCACGTGATGAATGATTTACCCGCTTTGAACCAGGACTACGCGATGAATGTAGCGGAAACCGCATCTACTTTTGCTGAAATGATTGTTGCAGACGCCGCAGTCGGGAAAGCGAAGAATGAAGAAGAAAAGCTCGTACTCCTTGAAGATAAGGTCCAGAGAAGTGTTGCTTTCTTTATGAACATTCACGCTCGTTTCCTATTTGAGACAAGCTTCTATAAAGAGAGAGAAGATGGAGTAGTGAGCGGAGAGCGATTAAATGAATTAATGGTTCAAGCTCAAAAAGAAGCCTATGTGGAGACGCTGGGAGAATATGACCCAACATTCTGGTCATCTAAACTGCATTTTCACATTACCGATGTTCCGTTCTATAACTTCCCTTACACATTTGGGTATTTGTTCAGTCTTGGAATTTATGCGAAAGCTAAGCAGGAAGGCAGTGAATTTGAGGAGCAATACATTGCGCTTCTTAGAGACACAGGGCGCATGACTGTGGAGGAATTAGCGGAGAAACACATGGGCGTGGATTTAAGGAAACCAGATTTCTGGGAACATGCACTGGAACTTGGTTTAAAAGATGTGGAAGAGTTTATGAATCTAAGCTCTCAGCATTCATCATAATCCTGGTTCGGAAAGGATGGCCTTTATGGAGAAGCGACTAACAGATGAAGAAAAACAGGAACGTGTAGCTGAACTAGATGGCTGGAAGCTTGAAGATGAAAAGTTTATTTTGAAACGCTATCGGTTCCAGGATTTCCTTACGGGTGTCCAATTTGTAAACTATGTGGCACAGTATGCAGAAGATATCCAGCACCATCCCTTTATCAGCATTGATTATAAAATGGTGACGATGAAGTTAACTTCGTGGAATGCGAAGGGACTTACAGAACTGGATCTTACTTGTGCGGAAAGATATGATGCTCTATATGAACAGATAAAGGAATAAGTTTTCCAAAAATATAATGCAGTAGAAAAGATCAAGTACTATCATACCAAATCGGATATGATTTGGTATGGATTACTTGTGAAGATCCATTCTGCTCTGGATAAGGGGACTAGTTTAAAAGTTAAATGTTTAATAAATAGATATGATTTACAAACTGAAAGCCCTCTCTGAATCCAGAGAGGGCTTTCAGTTATTATGATGCTTTGCTTGAGGCATATTTCCGCTTTCTTCGGCCGGTATTCATAAATTGAGCGAGAATGATCACGCCAAGCAGAAGTTGAGTTATTGAAGTCTCAAAGGTTGGATAAATACCGAGCAAATCGATGGTCGGAATAAATCCAAGCGGGTGGACGGGTAAAATGTCTGTGATTTGCAGAGCGTGAATACTTACTCCGGTAAATTTAAAGGCTACATAGTAAATCATCAGGCTTGCTGCAAGGAAGAATGGGCGAATAGGGATTCGGACACTCAACTTGATTAATAGAACTCCAATCACAATTAATAAGAGAAGCGCTCCACCCATGCCCATCAACAACTGAGTAAGTTTAATAGAGGGGGCCATCCCTAAATAGAAGAGAATCGTTTCTGCCCCTTCCCGGAAGATAGCTATAAAGGTGACTAAGGCAAGCAGCCATTTTCCGCCTTTTTTCATTACTTTTTGGAGCTGGTGATTTACATATTGATTCCAGGCGAGGACATTGGATTGCTTGTGCAGCCATGCGCCAACTGTGATCATCATAACAACAGCTATCAAACCTGTGAAGCCTTCGATCATTTCCCTGTTGGTTCCAGCTTGAAATCCTGCAAACAATACGGTAAGCAAAATAGCTAAACCGGCGCTTAGAACGACTCCTGCACCTAGCCCGCTCCAAACCCAGCGCTGCTTGTCTTCATTTCCCGTTCTTCTCAAGTAAGCAAGAAGGGTAGCGATCACAAGAATCGCTTCCATGCCTTCACGGAACAGAATGAAAAAGGCATCCCATGCTGAATAATTACTTTGATTAGCAAAGGGTTCAAGGTCTGCTTTCATGTCTTTAAGAAGGCGAAGAGCCTTGTCTTTATCGGGGTGATCTGAACTGACAATCGTCAGGACTTCGGTCATTGAATTCTCACTTTGAGTGTAGACTTTCTTAGACTTAGTAAGAACCTCGCCTTCTACTAGCGGCCAAGATTGGATGAACTTCTGGATTTGGTCAGCAGCTGATTGATATTCCTTTTCGTTAACTTCCGTTTGAGTCCGATTAAGAAGTTTAATTAAACTCTGGACAGTAACATTCTCTTGCGGCGGGGTATTAGTTGTACTTATTTTTCCCTTTAAATAATTTTGGATGTCCTGCTTGAGTTTGTCGATGGCTCCTATCGCTTGTTGTTTATCTAGAGGTGATTTATTTAATGAGACTCGTACCATGCTCATTTTTGTTTCAATAGAACCGTAGGCTTGAAGGTTAGTTTCTCGGATAGGTTTTTCAAGAGCTGTCCATTTACTTACAAAGGTTTGGTTCATAGCCCGGGCCTGATCCATATGACCTTGTTTAATTTGGGTCTGGATATCTGCTAAGTATTGAATTAAACGGCTGATCGCGACACGGTCTACCTTTGTGTCTGCTCCTGAAGAAGAGCTGACATATTGGTCAGTAGCACGTGCTAGATTAACAATATGTTCGTATAATGCGTCTTGGTTTATAGAAGAATTCTTCAGCATTTGAAGAGCAGTATCAAGTTCTGTGGAGATTTGGTCAGCTGTTTCTGCCATATCTGGAATCTTTTCTGTGTTTTCCCAGTCTTCCCGGAAAGCTAGCAGTGATTGTTTAAGAGAGGAATAATCCTCAGCTCTTACTTCGACCAGGGCATCGCCAATTTTCGGCATGAGAGCAGACTTGCTGTCGCCTTCAGCTCCGTGAGTAACAGCCGTTCTGGTAAATAATACGAGGAGGAAAGCACATAAGAGCAAGCTTAGCTTTCCGAATTTCTTTGCATGCATAATGGTCATCCTTTCATACCTCAAATCCTATTAATGATTAGAATAATTGATCCCCAATATATCCGCCCCTTGCTGACCCTCCAGGGCAGGCGAATACGGCAGAACCAATATGCCGGATGTATTCATTTAACCGATCTGACTTAGCCATTCGCTTTTGGATAGGAACAAATTGTTTGAATGGATCTTTTTGATAGGAAATGAATAATAGGCCGGCGTCTAATTGAGCACGTGTTGGATCCATTTCACTCGAATAGGAATACGCTCTACGCAGGATCTTTTGTGAACCATCGCCCCGACCAAGTTTTACATGGGAATCTACGGGAATCGAGGGTTCGCCTTTTTCATTCTTTTTGTGAAAATCTGGTTCATCAAATTCATTCTGCTGCCCAAGCGGAGCTCCGGACACTTTTTCGCGGCCAAATGTGTTGTTCTGTTCCTTCAAATGGGTACGGTCCCATACTTCCAGCAGCATCCTGATACGGCGCATGACCATGTAGCTGCCATTTTTCATCCAGGCGGCTTCACTGCCGTTTGACCAGACGATTTGATTGAAGTCTTCCTCTGTACTTGGATTTACCGTCCCATCTTTAAATCCAAATAGATTTCTTGGAGTTGAAGGCTTCTTTTCCGCTTGCTTAGTTCGTTGAAAACCTGATTGCATCCATTTAAGAGTAACAACTCCGCGTCCAATTCTAAGTAAGTTTCGTACCGCGTGAAAGGCAACTTGCTGATCATTCGCACATACTTGCACACAAAGATCTCCACCTGACCATTCCTTCTCAATCTCATCTCCAGGGAAAGAGGGGAGAGAACGAAGCTGATTCGGTTTTCGGTTGGCTAAACCAAAACGATCGCTGCCTTCCTTCTCAAAGAAGGTGGGACCAAATCCATAGGTGAAGGTTATTTTAGATGCAGATAATCCAGCAGCTTCCCCTGTATCTTCAGGTGGAATATAAGGATTGTCTGAGTAATCGCCTAGAAGTTTCGCTTGTGCCATTTTTTCAGAGGCCATCGTCCATTCTTTAAATAAATCACGAACCTCTGAAATATTCTTCGTTGTAAGGTCTAAAGAAATGAAGTACATATATGTTTGAGGTTTGGTAGCAATGCCGGCTTGATGTTTTCCATAGAAAGGGACCTGGTCTTCTGTTTGCCCTTCCTGCTCTTTATCGAGAGTTTTCCCAATGGCAGCAATGGACCCCACTCCACTTGCTCCTATAAGTAAACCGAGACCGCCTGCTCCTGTTCTATAAAGCATTTCTCTGCGTGTCAGTTTCTTTCCTTTAGGGCTTTGTTCATCACTCATTGCTTCCATCCTTTCTAGCTGATAAACCCCTGCGATGTCCTAAGGAAGCGGTCACCGCAGGAAAGTTATTTATTGTTCAAGTACAATTCCAATCTGAGATAGAGGTTCCGCTAGTGCATCAATCGCTTTACTAAGTTTCTGAGTATCTTTTTCAGTTAGTTTGGTATAACTCACATAACCATCGCCTTCTTTATATTGGTTAAGTGCTTCATAAACTGCGTCAAATCGCTTATTCAAGGTAGCAGCGAGCTCTTCATCTTTTTGTTCTAAGATAGGGTTTAGCAGGTCAACGATTTTTTTGGCACCGTCCACATTGGCAGCAAAGTCGTATAAGTCAGTATGGGAGTAGCGTTCTTCCTCGCCGGTGATTTTAGAAGAAGAAACTTCATTCAATAAATCCACCGCTCCTGTTACTAAGGTCTGCGGGGTGACCTCAGCCAGTTCAATCTTCGTACGTAAAGATTTTACGTCCTGAAGAAGCTGGTCTGCATACTGTTTAGTACCGTCCATGGTTTGATCTTCCCACAGCAATTTCTCGAGACGGTGGTAACCTGTCCATTCATCTTTAGGTACATCACCTTCTCTGGCATCAATCTTTGGATCAAGCTCCCCCAGGGCTTCCGCGATAGGCTCAATTCTTTCGTAGGGCATGCGGGCAGAAGGGTAGATTTCTTTTGCTTTTTCCATATTTCCCGCTTGAATAGCGTCGGTGAACTTTGAGGTTTCATTTACGAAGGTGTCTGTTTGATCTAAGCCATATTCACGGTAAGCTTTTACGGCTTGATCTAATTTTTTTTGTGTTATTGAATTGACAGAATCTGTTTGCTCTGTATTCGTATCTGATGCATCCTTTTGTTTTGCCTCTCCGGATGAGCTGGAGCTGCAACCGGCAAATAATATAGTGGGTAGAATAAGTGCGATAGGTGCTAGTTTTGATAGATTCATATGTAATAAATCCTCCTCGGCTTTTAATTGATAATGATTTTCAATCTCTGTTGTCTATTATACTGATAATCTTTCTCAAGTAAAGACTGGGAGGGAAAATAGATTTATTAAATAGCTTTTTTCCAGTACATGAAGAAAAGTCTCTAATTCATTAGATAGGTATGATAGGAAGGCAGATAGGGAACGTGTAAGAGAGAACATAGAAGGTTGTCCGAACAGCAGCTGCAGATTTCCTAAGGAGTGAGTGATTGTGCCAGTTATTAAGATTTCAATATGGATTGATTTAGCGGTGGAAGAGTGTTTTGATCTTGCACGGGATATTTCTATTCATCCCCTGACTGTGCCGCGTACAAAGGAACGGGCAGTCAGAGGAGTGACAGATGGTCTCATTAACGAAGGGGAAAGGGTGACCTTTGAGGGCGTGCACTTTGGAGTGAAACAGGAACTATCCTCTCGCGTTCAAACAATGGAGCGGCCGCATCTATTTGTGGATGTGATGGAAAATGGTGCCTTCCACTCGATGACCCATGTCCATTTATTTGAGGAGGAAAAAGGAGGTACCAGAATGACTGATATCATAGAGTTTTATTCTCCGCTTGGATGGATTGGAAAGCTTGCCGATAAACTGTTCGTGGAACACCATATGAAATCTTTCCTTGTACGCAGATCCGTAAACTTAAAACGGATTGGAGAAGGCAGGGGGAAGGGATAACACGGGCGAGAGAAACGTCGCAATATTGTTAATATCAAACCAATAATAAGCCCGGGACACTTGAGGGTGCCCCGGGCAGGGATAATCTTCTCTAAAATTTCTATATATCAATCAGCCGACCTGCGCGCCAATAAGCTGCTCACTGATGGGGGGACAACCTAGCCGCTTATAATTTATAGACGTCTTCAGCAGTAAACAGCTGAGAGGCCGGATCAGGAGCAGCATAGCAGACAATATTTTCTTCAGTAAACGGATGAACGAATGACAGTTTAGCTGCATGCAAGGCCTGCTTATGATGTGGAAGTTCTTTCCCTCCGTAAAGGGTATCGCCAAGGAGCGGATGCCCGAGATAGCTTAAATGTACTCGGATTTGATGGGTCCTGCCTGTTTGTAATTCGAGTTTAATAAGAGAAGATTTTTGAACGGAGTCATATTCAATCACTTCATAATTCGTTTCCGCCTCCTGACCATTCGGAGACACTCTGCGCCTTACAGGGTGGTGGCGGTCCTTGCCAATTGGTTGTTGAATCTTCCCTTTTCTTGATGGCAGTTTCCCTTCTACCCAGGCAATATAGGTTCGTTTTATGGTGCGTTTTTTAAGTTGCTCACCAAGCATGGCAATGGCTAAATCATGTTTCGCAAATAAAATGGCCCCGGTAGTGTCACGGTCAAGCCTGTGGACATATTTGGGTGACGCTTCTATCCCATTCATTTGGAAATAAAAAGCCACTCCGTTGACTAGAGTTTCCGTGTTTTCAGGAGCATTTGGATGCGTATGAATTCCTGCTGGTTTATTGACCACCAGCAAATGATCATCCTCATAAGCTGTATCAATCTCCATATAGGCAGGAGTAACTTCCATAGGACGGGCTTCGAACAAGCGGATGCGAAAAAGGTCATTGGTTTTCACGGCATCTGTCTTCCAATGGGGAATTTCATTATTTAGCGTGACGCCCCTGGTTGACCTGAATCTGTGAAGCAGTTTTCTTGGGACATCCCATTTTCTCTTCATGATCTGTTCGACGGTAAGGCCGTTCCATTTCTCTGGAATTAAGATTTCCAGCCATTCGCCTTTGCGTGTCGTTTTCATGTCCTTCACCTGTTCTTTCTATAGATAGTTACACCCATTTCTTCTCATAGGCTAGTCTGGTAAGTTCTACTCTATTTTTTAACATCAGCTTTTTTAGTACACTTTTTAAATGGTTCTTGACCGTATTCTCTGTAATATAAAGATGGGCGGAAATTTCTTTATTCGTTAAACCAGCCGCCGCCAGCCTCATCACTTCGATTTCTCTCGTGGAGAGTGGAGGCTTCTCCTGTAAAGCGGGCTCATCATTCACCAATCTCTTCAAGGTTTGAAGAATAAAGTCCTTGGAGAACGTTCCATCTTTTAGGACAGCATCTATATAACTGTTCCAGTCTGTCGGGCGAGTGTTTTTCAATAAGTATCCTTGGGCTCCTTCTTTCAAAGCTTCAAATAAGTGCGTGCTATCCTCCGACACGGTCAAAATAATAATCTTGCTTTGGGGGAGTTTGGATTTAATAGCCCGGGTGGCTTCAAGACCATCGCATTCCGGCATATGGATATCCATTAGAATGACATCTGGCTCAAGCTTTTCGGCTAGTTCAATCGCTTCTAAGCCATTGGCTGCTTCTCCGACCACACGATAATGCGGATAAGGAAGAAGGATTTCGATGATCGCTTCTCGTGCATGCGCATGGTCATCTGCAATTAACAGGTTATAAACAGGCAAGCTTGATCACTCCTTCTCTTCCAAATGTAAATGAGTATGCTGGTCTTTGCGGGAAAGGGCAAACTTCCAATCGACCGATTCCGCTCGCTCCTTCATCATTTGAATTCCATATCGCTTCACATACCGGCCCGATACTTTCCATTCCCGACCATTATCCAGCACTTTAATATACTTTTTATTCTTTCTTGAATAAGCGATGATCTTTACTTCTGATACATCTTTCGCGTGTTTAATAATATTCATGCAGCCCTCATGTAAAACGGCGAGAAGGTTAATTTTTTCTTCCGTAGTGAATTCACTCTCTTCGAGCTCCCACTTTTGATCAAAATCAATGGCGGGAAGTTCTTTTCTTATTAATGCCTCTAACTCCTTAAGCGAATCTGTCCATAATGGCAAGTCCGGAGTACGGAGCTGCTTGATAGAATCACGTACATTAGCATGAATATCATCAAGGATTTGATTAATTTTTTCAAGTTTTTCTAATTCGGTGGTTTGGATTGTCTGGGTTTTGACCGATAATAGAAAAAGGGATTGAGAAATGGAATCATGAAGTTCTCGAGAAATGGCTTGCCGCTCCTTCATAATCACTTGCTTTGTTTTCTCTTCCTCAAGTTCCCGTTGATTTTTTTCAAGCAGTTTAAACAACCGCTGATTTACAATGAAAGTAACGGCCAGGACGATCAGGGGAGAGAGCCAATTTCCTGCATCCATGGAGATATAATGGAGAAACCATTTGTGTCTGACATATTCCCAGATGCCTATGATAAGAGCGGGGGCAATAAAGATTGCCCATTTAATTTGGTGGTATGACATTTTCTTCCTACTTTCTGTCCATATAAACCTTTTTATCCTATTGTACGAGTATCTGCAAGAAGAAAAAAGGCAATGTAAGCGTTTATTTACATTAAAATCATGTAAATAGGCGGATAAAGTGTGTTGACAAATATATTGTTATGTTATACTAGATAGGTTGAATAATTTGTAATTTGAAAGAGGTGTGTGCTTCATGCAACACAGAAATGACATTCGTAACATCGCGATTATCGCACACGTGGACCACGGAAAAACAACACTTGTAGACCAGATGCTTCATTATTCTGGCACATTCCGTGAAAACGAACATGTCGATGACCGTGCAATGGACTCTAATGACTTAGAAAAAGAACGCGGCATTACGATCTTAGCGAAGAATACCGCGATCAATTATAACGATTCACGGATCAACATCCTGGATACGCCGGGTCACGCAGACTTTGGCGGGGAAGTTGAACGTATTCTTAAAATGGTTGACGGTGTATTGTTGGTCGTTGATGCTTATGAAGGCTGTATGCCTCAGACAAGATTTGTGTTAAAGAAAGCTCTGGAAGAGAAATTGACTCCAGTAGTAGTCTTAAACAAAATCGACCGTCCGAATGCTCGTCCGAATGAAGTAGTGGACGAAGTTCTTGATTTGTTTATCGAACTTGGTGCCGATGATGAGCAACTTGAATTCCCAGTTGTTTACGCTTCTGCATTAAACGGTACATCTGGTGATGAACCAGAAGATCAGCAGGATACGATGGATCCGATCTTTAAATTGATCATGAATAACATCCCTGCTCCTGTTGATACAACAGAGAATCCTTTGCAATTTCAGGTAACACTGCTTGATTACAACGATTATCTTGGACGTATTGGAATTGGACGCGTATTTAACGGTCAAATTAAAGTCGGCCAGCAGGTATCATTGATGAAGAAAGACGGTTCAGTTAAGAATTTCCGAGTTTCTAAGCTATTTGGTTTCATCGGTCTAAAACGAATTGAAATCGAAGAAGCGAAAGCAGGCGATATTATCGCACTTGCCGGCTTAGAGGATATCAACGTTGGGGAAACTGTCTGTACTCAAACCAATCAGGAAGCTATGGAAATCCCTCGTATTGACGAGCCGACACTGCAAATGACTTTCCTAGTTAACAATAGCCCATTTGCCGGCCGTGAGGGTAAATACGTTACTTCCCGCCAGATTGAAGAACGCCTAATGACTCAGTTGGAAACCGATGTAAGTCTTCGTGTGGATCCAACAGATTCTCCGGATGCCTTTACTGTATCCGGCCGTGGAGAACTGCACCTATCTATTCTTGTAGAGAACATGCGTCGTGAAGGCTTTGAACTTCAGCTTTCTAAACCGAAAGTTATCTTGAAAGAAATCGACGGCGTTACTTGTGAACCAGTGGAACGCGTGCAAATCGATACGCCGGAAGAATTTCAAGGCGGCGTAATGGAGTCGATTGGCTACCGTAAAGGTGAAATGCAGGATATGGTGAACGATGGTAATGGCCAGGTTCGTCTTGAATTCCTTGTTCCATCTCGTGGTTTAATCGGATACTCTACTGAGTTCATGACTCAAACCCGCGGTTATGGTATTCTTAACCACACATTTGATGGCTATGCTCCATTGACGAAAGGTCAAGTTGGCGGACGACGTCAAGGAGTGCTTGTTTCTCTTGATAAAGGAAAAGCCTCTACGTATGGAATTATGAACCTTGAGGACCGTGGAACGATTTTCGTTGAACCAGGTACAGAGGTTTATGAAGGTATGATTGTCGGAGAACACAACCGTGACAATGACCTTACCGTAAACATTACGAAAGAAAAGCATTTAACTAACGTGCGTTCTGCAAACAAAGATACAACAAGTACGATTAAGAAAACACGCACACTTACACTTGAAGAAGCGATCGAATATTTAGATGACGATGAGTACTGTGAAGTAACACCAGAAAATGTACGTCTTCGTAAGAAATATCTAAATAAAAACGAACGTGAAAAAGCAGCAAAAAAGAAAAAATTACAAAATGCTGACGTTTAAATAAAGGAAAAGCCCTTCAAAATCAATGGATTTTGAAGGGCTTTTTTTGTCATTTCTATATTCAGCTATTTTTTCACGTTCACGTTACTTTCCTGGTGTCCATGTATTTCTTTCTCGGGTTTTTCATAATGAACTTTAACGGTATAATCACCCGCAGAAGGGAACGTATAGTTCGCTTGATATTCTCCGGACTCTCCTTCTTTTGCATCAACGAAACTATGTTTTTCCATCTGGGATGAGCTAATTTCAAACCTTACCTGGGCACCAGAAAACGGTTCTTCGCCATGTTTAATATGGGCGGTTAGTGTGGATTCCTTTGATGCCTTAAATTCTGTATCATTTACGAAATGAACAGTGTATTCCTCGCCGCTTGCATGATCATGGCTATCCTCGTCAGCGGATTCACTATGTTCTTGTCCAACCTCGAAATGGACTAATGGCATCACGTGTACGTCATTAGCTGTGGTATGGGCATAAAGGGTATATTTTCCTTCAGATTTAAATGTATAGGTAATAGAATAAACTCCGTCTCCTTGATTATTTGCTTCGATCATCTCGGAGTTGTCTTGGCCTTCAGAATCCTTCCAAATTTCAAATTCTACTTTCTCAGCATCCTCAACGTTTTCCCCATCCTGAGTTACAATCGCTTGAATCATGGTTTTCTTATTCACTGGTAAAGGTTCTTCTTCAAATTTCACTTCTACTTCTGGCTTTGTAACGGCGGAGTCTCCAGCATCACTGGTCTGATCTTTCACTTCTTGAGAACCGCAGGCGGCAAGAAGGCAGATCAAACTAATGAGTACGCCGGTCAATGTCCATTTCTTCATCATAATAAAATAATACCCCTTTCAATTATAGTCACTTCTTTAAGAATAGCATGGACCATCTTTCTTCACTATGACCCGAGTGGGCTATTCGTGTGCACAAGTTGTGAACTTTTATCAACAAGGAACGTTTATTATGAAGTTTTGTTTAACTGAGTTGATATTTGGGGGGGGAACGAGTCGATCATTTATGAAGAATGGCTTGTTCTCAGTCATAACTGGAAAATATGTATTATTCCGAAATCAAGGTCCGTTGCCTGATTAAGCTGGTCGTGTCTATCGGGGCGATTCCACATTTGAACACTTTCCTATGGGGGAACTTGCAAGCCTACTCGCTCGTTACACTCCCTGTGGAGTCTCGTCATTTCCTTCGCCACCCATCGTATGAAAAATGAACGGCACCATCCAGGTCATCAAAAAAATGCTAACTTCGAAAAAACATAATAATAAACAAAGGAGACATTTCAGCTTTGATGAAGAAGTATTTATTTTTGTACCGCATTTTTTGATTTTTCCGTTCTCCCCTTAATCATAAAGAGGTCCGGGAAATTGCGAGACTCCTGTGGGATGTACATGATAGGTGAGATCCCGAAGGCAACGCCTGAGGAAGCTCACCACATGCCCACTGAAAGCGAATGATTTCCCGGACCTCTAAACTCTGTCTAACATAACGGAAATCTTCAAAACATCTCGAAACTGAGTCTTCAAGAATTGGGAGCTTTTATGGAATAACAACTATGTGCTACACGGTGGGATTGTCCCAGCGGTAGGTATAGAACCTTTCACTAGTTACCCATTTCATCGCTTCAGGATCATTAGCTTTAATACCCTCATCCAGCATTTCCAGCATTCGGGCAGTTTGAGAAATATGAGCCCGCATCGCATTTAACTTTTCCTCTTGAACCGCTTGAATGTCATTAAGAACATCGGGCTCGCCAAGCTTTTCATTCGTATCATTTGCGAAAGCTAAGGCATGCAGCTTCGGCCGCTTGGAGGGTTCAATTTCTCCAAGAGCTCTTACTACGGCTCGGGCAGTCGCTTCGTGGTCTGGATGCACAGCATAGCCAGGGTAGAAACTAATTACAAGAGAGGGTTGAAGCTCTTGAATAAGATCGCGCACGATTTGCGTCATCTTTTCATCGTCTTCAAACTCAAGCGTCTTATCTCGAAGGCCAAGCATACGCAGATCTTGAATACCCATCGCCTTAGCTGCTTTCTGTAGTTCTTTGCGTCGGATTTCCGGAAGAGTTTCCCTGGTTGCAAATGCTGGTTTGCCAAGGTTTCGTCCCATTTCACCGAGAGTCAGACACGCATAAGTAAGCGGGGTGCCTTGCTTGATATATGATGTAATAGTCCCGGAAACGCCAAATGCTTCATCATCTGGGTGTGGAAAAATGACCAGGACGTGGTTTTCTTGCTCAATCATTATTGTCACTCCTCATAAAGGATTTCTATTTTTATATTATTACGCAGATGAGATTGATTTTAAAGCTATTTGTTTGTGAGTATGCAGTAGGTTCATAGCGCAGAGGACTGGCTGGGGAATTAAGTTATGAAATATGTAAAGAACCCGCTCGGAGAGGAGCGGGTTCTTGGGGAAGTTACTTTTTCTTATTTTCTTCTTTCTTATTCTTAAAAGCTTTTTGCGATAGATGCTTAAAGGCCTTTGCCGATTTATCAACCGTTTTACCTACAGCATCCGTCCCTTTATCGGATACCTTCTTGACAATATTGCCTGAAGAATCCAAGGTTTTGCCTACAAGGCCACCTTCACCAGTAATGGACTTAATTATTTTTCCTGAGGCATCGACCGTATTGTGAACAAAGTCATTCGCTTCTTTAGCGGTACCCTTGATTAGTCCCTCGCTATTCTTTTCTTTATGCTCCTCACTTTGCTCATGAGAATTTCTCTTCTCTTCGTAACTCAAAAGAATCACACCCTCCTCAAGAAATTTACTACACTTAGATGATTATGCAGCAGAATCACTCGTTATGAGGGAGAGGAAGGAAGACAAGCCTTTAGTCCACACTTGATTAGTCTAGTTATTAGCGATCATTGGAAAGGGACTCATATTCACTAGGTCTGTACTTTCCGCAGCGTAAACAGCGGCGTGTAACCACGTCGATTTTATGATAGCCCTTAATTGCACAGCGAATTCTGCCAAATAGAAATTTGATTTTTTTCACCATTTTCGCCTCCGTTTTATTAATAATTAATAAATATCATTTTTAAGGTTCTAAAGGATCATGATTTCTTTATCATGTTCTATTTAAAGGACGTATTTCCATATTTAGACATAGGAGTTAATACCCTTATTCATCTTGATAGTCATGCTTTCACCTTATTTATTAATTATTGTACATAAAACGAAAAGAGTCAATATGTTCTCTATAATGAATTTTATTTAGACAAAATATGACAAAATATTTTAAAAAATGATTTAAGTTTTTTTAGATTTATAGAATCATCTTAATTTTAAAAAAACAATTATAAAAAAAGTATCACTATATAAGGATTTCTTAAACTGTGTGAAGTAGTGAAGATTGTAACGTCAATGTTTTAGAGGAAGAAAGAACTGAAAGGTTAGGGAGGAACAGAGAAATTGTTATAGGCATGTAGAGCTGAAGAGAAAGGAAAGCACACGGGAAGACATCTTCAGCTAACCACCAAGACATATTTCTTACTGCTTTAAATTAAAAGAGGAATTTCCCGGTTAAGTGTCTAATAATATACATAATGTTCTTTATTTAGAACAAACCCTATAGAGGAGGAAATCTAGTGAAGCGGAATAGAAGGAATAAAATGAGTAAATGGGCCGCACTAGCTGCTTTAATTATCATGCTTGCTCTGCCATCTATGGCTATGGCAGAAACAACGACATTAAGTCAGCCGTCAGAGCAGTGGAGTTACGTTGCTTTAGGAGACTCGCTTGCCTTTGGGATTCAGAATGATGGCACGATTGGAAAGAGTTATGCTGATTACATATCGGCAGATTTGGATGAAGAAAACGTTCAGCATGACTTTACGAAACAATTTGCGATTCCCGGGGCTGCTACTGGAGATGTTCTGGATCAACTGAAGAATGATCCAAAGGTGAAACTTGCTGTTTCAAAGGCAGATTTACTAACAATAACCGTAGGGGCCAATGATTTTCTTAATGTATTGAAATCACACCCTGAGGATTTGCAGGATCCTGTGAAAGTTCAGGAACTGATGAAGAATGCGATAACGAATTATTCTCAAATCTTAGGGATGATCCGCCAGGCGAATCCTCATGTTCAGATCTATATCATGGGTTATTATAATTCATTCTATGCACTTCCGGCAGAACAGCAGCAGCCGCTGAAGAGCTTGCTTTTAGCTCTTAATCAATCTATAGAATTGCTCGCGAATCAGCCAGGGGTCTGGTATGTTCCTACTCTCGATGCCTTTGAAGGACATTATTCTGAGTACCTGCCTAATCCGCAGAATGTACACCCCAATCAGGATGGATACAAGACTATTGCCTCACAGTTCTTTATGAAAATAGAAAATCATCTACCTGTCCAAATTCACCGTATCGCTGGTAATACACGTTATCAAACGGCTGTAGAAATTTCGAAAAATGGCTGGGAAACAGCAGATACAGTGGTCATCGCAACCGGTAACAACTTTCCAGATGCCCTGGCAGGTGTACCGCTTGCGTACAAATACGATGCTCCCATTTTACTGACAAACAAGCGGCTGTCTGCTTCAGTTACCAGCGAACTTCAACGGCTGCACGCCAAAAAAGCAATTATCCTTGGCGGACCTAACGCGGTATCAGGTTATACAGAGGATCAATTGGAAGGAATGGGAATGGAGATTCAAAGGATTGCTGGAGAAGATCGTTTTGAAACAGCTGCTTTTATATCTGCTTTTCTTCATTCCAAGGCTGATACGGCAGTCGTGGTGAATGGATTGAATTTTCCTGACGCATTATCTTCAGCTTCTTATGCTGGTGAACAGGGATATCCGATTCTATTGACGAGACCGCAGAAGTTATCTGAGGATGTAAAGAAAAGTTTAAAAAGCTTTAAACGGACGATAGTCGTCGGAGGAAGCGGTGTGGTATCAAATGAATTAGTCACACACTTGCCAAACCCAGAACGATATGGCGGCAGTGACCGTTATGAAACTTCAGCAATGGTTGCCACGACAATTAAATCCATCCCACCATGCCTTTATGGCAACAGGAGAGAACTTTGCAGATGCTTTAACAGGGTCTGTGCTGGCAGCAAAGAGAAGTGCGACATTTCTACTTGTGCCTCCAAATAAAATCGATGATTCAATCATCGCTGCTTCAGAGAATTTAGGCATTCATACTTTTACGATTCTGGGTGGGGAGAAAGCAGTGTCCCCTAATGTGGAAAAGAATTTAATGCAGCTCAAAAAATAGCCTCGAAACAAGGAATGCCCCTGGCCATTTGGCCGGGGGCATTTTTTTAGTACTCATCGCTTTGTTCTGAAGATGGAGCATTAAAGCTGCTATCATCTAAGTTTGTATAACCTACGTAGCCAAAGCCAACAACAATTAATAAAAGAATTGCAAATAATAATTTTCTCATTTTTGCAGCTCCCATCGTTTATTTCTTTACTTTCATAGATGGCAAGCTTATCGCTGCTTCCTGACAATTGCGCAGGAAATGTGAAAAGGTTTGAGTAAGTCTTAATGCATCTATTTCGTAAATTTCCCTATTCCATTCTACTTATTAATTGGAAAAAATTCAATGCATATCGAGAAAAGTCCGGAAATTTATGACACAATTTTCAACCCTGCGACCCCGATGATAATCAATGCCACATAAAAAAATTTCTTGCGGCTGGCTTTTTCCTTAAATATGAAGATTCCCAGGAAAACCGTACCAACCGCTCCGATGCCCGTCCATATGCTGTACGACGTTCCGATAGACAAATCCTTTAATGACAGAGAAAGTAGATAGAAGCTCAAACTAAAAGAAAGGATCGCCAGGAAGGAAGGCTTTAGCTTCTGGAAGCCTCCCGAAAGCTTTAAAAAGTACATTGCCGTCATTTCGCATAATCCTGCAGTAAATAAAAAAACCCATGCCATGACTTTCCCTCCTATTCCGCAGCTGTTTCAACAGTTTGACCGTCTGATAATTTCAACCCAATAATCCCTATGATTAAAAGGGCAATAAAAAAGACTTTCAAAGCGCCAATCGTGTCGCCAAGAAAGATCATGCCGATGACCGCAGTACCTGCTGCTCCAATGCCTGTGTAAACAGCGTACCCAGTTCCAACCTCTATTTGCCTAAGTGCTTTTGTGAAAAAGTAAAAGCTGATCAATAAACAGATGACAGTGATTAGTGAAGGGAGGGGCAGAGTAAACCCTTCCGAAAGCTTCAAACCTACTGCCCAGCCAATTTCAAATAAGGCCCCCAGGATTAAATGTACCCATACCATCTGTCATTCCTCCCTTGCAGGATATTGAATTCCTAACCAGAAAATCTCCCAGCTTGCCTGCTGCCGTTTCTCGAATACATCACGATCGTAAAAGTTCTCCTCCAGAAACAGACCATCAATTAAAGTGTAATAGGCGGATGTTAAGGTTTCGGTTGGGAGAGAGCGTAAAGCCTTGTCTTTCTTTCCCTGTTCCATAATGGGGCAAAGCAGATCATTCATTTTACTTTCTACCTTAGTAAACATCTGTCTTATATCCTGAGCAAATTCCTCCGGAGGAAAGAAGGTTACCCGTTTAAAAAACAGACCTTCCATCGATTCAGACAAGTGCTGGATATAACGCTTATATAACTGGTGCAGCCGTTCCTCAATTGATTGCTCTTCTGCTGTCGGTTCCAGTGAGGATAAATAATCAATTTCTCGATCGCCTACACTGGCTAATACGCTTAAAAAAATATCGTTCTTACTATTAAAATGATTGTAAAGGGACGGCTTTTTAATGCCGACTTCCTCAGCGATATTTGCGAGAGAAGTATGAGAATAACCATAAGAGGCAAAGCATTTGAGTCCTGCATTAATAATAGCTTCCTGTGTCATAAAATCACCTCATTTATCTTACTAACTAACGTTTGTTAGTCTTATTTTAGCATGAGAATTTTTTAGTGTCCAGACGTGAACTTCGAAACGAAGGGTAAAAAATAAAGGCAAAGGAATTCGGGATGATAAGCCTGGCGTAAATTCTCTCTTGTTTCGACACGTTTAAACAAAATTTAATAGGGTATTAGTTATAGTAATAGTCTTAATTCATATTTTTTGGCCAAAAAAGTGAGAAGGAGACATTCATCTGTGAATAAATACAAATTAGACCGTTTTGAGGGAAATTATGCTATTTTGGTTCAAGAAGATAAAAATGAGCTGTCTGTACTTAAAGAAAGACTGATTGCCTTTGCGAAAGTCGGAGATCTATTGGCTATTGATTTTGATACCATTGGTAATTTGAAACATGTCGAAATACTTACGAAAACGATTAAGCCGGAAATGAATAATATGGAAAAGGCATGAGCTTTTAACCTGAGGACACTATGGTCTTCAGGTTTTTTTGTGGGGAAATTCAGGTGGTTCCTTTAAAGATTACATAGTATACCCTGATGCCAGGCGGCTTTAAGAGGGGAGAAGATCATTCGCTTTCTAGGGTGAAGCAAGTTCCGCGGTCGTGAGAAACACGCGGCCATCCATTTTTCCACTCTTATTATCTCAAATGACTCGATTCGTTTGGGATTAAATGGGTATTGTTACGGTATAGGTAGCTGCTTATAAATGCTAGGGGAGGGGGGCATCTTGCGGAATAAATGGTATTATCCAATAGTTTTAGGAATGTGTACTTTCGGCGTTGGATGCATGATGAATGGGCTTTCTACGGGAGTATCTATGGGACTGGGGACTTTTACTGGAGGAATCACTATTTATTTTGCTGTAAAGATAAAGAATAAATCCTCCAAACGTAGTAATGGGCTTAACAAGAAATAAAAGCTGTCCATCAACAGTAGGGTATCTTCCTTGTACTGCTAATGTTCTCGGCAAAAATGGTCTAGGAACATTCTAAATAGAGGTTTGTGGATAGCGAGTGTTTAGAACGGCTGCAAAGCATTTCATTACTCCTTAATTATGCTATAATAAAACACAAACAAATGTTCTTTTAGGGGTGAGGATTATGGAAGAACTACTGGACGGATTAAATGAATCTCAGCAGCTGGCCGTTGTTTCTACGGAAGGATACATACGTGTTATCGCCGGAGCGGGTTCTGGAAAAACGCGGGCATTAACGAACCGTTATGCTTTTATTGTGAACGAACTGGGAGTCGACCCTTCGAATATGCTTTCGGTTACCTTTACAAACAAAGCTGCCAATGAAATGAAGAGGCGGGTTAAGAAGCTGGTTGATGGTGAGCAGGATACAGGTTTCATCACGACTTATCATGGATTTTGTGTACGGGTTTTACGTGAGGATATTCACAGACTTTTTTATCCGAAGAATTTTATTATTTTAGATGTGGAAGATCAGAAGATATTATTAAGGGAAATCTTTGAAGATATGAATTTGAAAATGAATGATAAAACCTTTAAAAGAATTCTCGACAAAATAGGGATGTTAAAAGGAAACACGCACTACGTTCAGCAAATGATTCTGCGAGGAACCATGCCCGATGCGGATGATTCTGGAGATCTGGACAGTCAGATTATTCAGCGTTATTTAAAAAAGCAGAAACGGGTATATGGCCTGGACTTTGATGATTTGCTTAATTTCACATTTGTATTATTTGAACAATACCAGGAAGTTCTGGAGAAATGGCAGGAAAGACTCTATTATATTCAAGTCGATGAATTTCAGGATAGCAGTTTAAAACAATTTGAGCTGGTGAAAATGCTGGCGGCACAACACGGTAATTTATTTGTCGTAGGAGATCCCGATCAAACCATCTATGAATGGAGAGGCGCTGATCCCAAATATATGGTCGAGTTCGACAGTTACTTTAAGGATGCGGAAACAATCTTCCTTAATCGAAATTACCGTTCCACGCCTGAGATTCTTTCTTTGGGAAATTCTTTAATCCAAAAGAATTACTTTCGTGTTGATAAGGATATGGTCACTGAAAATCCATCAGGAGTAAAAGTGGTGCATTATCACGGCAAGGATGAAAATGAAGAAGCTAAATGGGTCGTTCAGCAAATCAAAGAAATCGTCAGCAGGGATGGGTCAGAATGGAAGAATATCGCCATTATGTACCGAGCCAATTACTTATCCCGGTTTATTGAGCAGGAGCTGATTCGTGAGAATATTAATTATACGATCTTTGGCGGTTTTAAGTTCTTTGATCGGAAAGAAATTAAAGATGCCCTGGCGCACCTGCGAATGATTGCTGTTGCGGACGACTTATCTTTATCCCGGATTATTAATGTTCCTAAGCGCCAGATTGGGAAGAAGCGGATGCAATTTCTTCGGGCTAAGGCAGAGGAAGAAGGGTTGAGTCTGTATGACACATTAAAGAAGTACGTGGACCATGAGCGCTTGCTTCGTACCGGAGCCCGATCGTTCATTGATGCGATCGAAACATTAAAGGAGCGGCAGGAAGAGCTCTCTGTTTCTGAACTGCTGCAGGAAGCCATGCAGCATACGGGGTATGAAGCCTATATGCGCGAAGATGGCGATCAGGAAAGGTTGGATAACCTGACTGAGCTGCTTCACTCGATTGTCCAATATGAACAGTCGCTGGGCGAAGATATAAAACTGGATGAATACTTGCAAATGATTTCTCTGTACACCGATGATGACCGGGATAACCAAAAGGATTCGGTGAAATTGATGACCATTCACACTGCCAAAGGTCTCGAATTTCCCTATGTCTTTGTCGTCGGAATGACGGAAAATGTTCTTCCTAATGTTCGTGCTCTAAGACAGAGAAAAGAACGAGCACTTGAGGAAGAACGGAGGCTTGCTTATGTAGCAGTCACGCGGGCGGAGCGGGAGCTCTATCTTACGGAATCAGAAGGATTCCAAAATGGCGGCCAGCGAAAATATCCATCACGTTTTATTTTTGAAGTTAATGAAGATTTATATGAGAGAATCGGTCAAATTGATGAAGCTTTGCTGGAAGAGGCGAAAGAGTATATCCGCGCATCTCATCATGAGAAACCTATTGGGATAGGGGATGGCTATGCCAAAAATACCAGGGTACGGCACCCTGTATTTGGTGCGGGGACTATCCAGGAGATCGATGATAAGAAAAATACGTATCTAGTGTTTTTTGATCAATTAAAAGCACCAAGACCCATCAGTCGAAACTTTAAAAAGCTTGAGAAACTAGAGGAATAGGAAGGAGGGAGTATAAATGAATCATTTCCTTACAGCTGCCTGGATGAAATCCTTCCTCGTATTCGTGATCTGGGTTGCAGCTATTTTACTCGTTCGATGGATCCTATTGTGGTCGTTTAAAGGCTGGAGTCTAAAAAAAGACACTAAAAGAGAAAAATTCTATCAAATCTATCGCAGCATTTTGAACTGGCTGGCTTTTTACGGGATCATCATCTTTATACTCTTGTACTTCAGAAGTGCGGAGTGGATGTTCGGGCCATTGTTTAAGATTGGGTCAGAGGACGTCTCCGTCGTACTCATGGTGATTGCTGTACTTATTATATCTTTATCGCATAGGATTTCTAAATTAGTCCGTGGGTATTTGTTTCCCAGTATCTATCATCGCTATGAACTGGATCAAGGGATTCAGTTTACTTTAAATAAAGCCTTTCATTATTTAATTATGATTCTAGCAATCATTGTTAGTCTATCAACAGTTGGTTTCAAACTGAGTGCCCTTACGGTATTTGCAGGAGTCGTTGGGGTAGGAATTGGTTTCGGTATGCAAAATATTGCTTCCAATTTTATTTCCGGCGTTATCCTGCTATTTGAGCGGCCGATCAAAGTGGGAGACCGGGTAGTCGTTGATAACATTATAGGTGATGTTGAAAAAATTAATATGCGGGCAACAGTTATTAAAACGCTGGACAATGAGCACATTATTGTCCCCAATTCATACTTTCTTGAGGAGCATGTGATTAACCGTTCATACAGTGATAAGGTGATGCGTCTGGTTATTCCTGTAGGGGTCGCTTATGGAAGTGATGTCCCGCTTGTCCGCCAGCTGCTTTTGCAAGTAGCCGAAGACGAAGCTGCAAGTTCGCCAACGGTCAAAAAGCATCCTGAACCTTTTGTTTACTTTAAGGAATTTGGATCCTCTTCTCTGAATTTTGAACTGTTTGTCTGGATATCAAATCCGGAACACGTGATTCGAATACGAAGCAACGTTAATTTCCGGATTGATGCTATATTCAGAGAAAACAAGGTGGAAATTCCTTTTCCTCAGAGAGATTTGCATCTTAAAAGTTTGGATGAAACGATTATTCAGCAACTTAAACAAGAACAAGAATGATGCAGGGATAGACAGTCAATGTCTCAATCTGAAGACGGACCAAAGGAAAGTCAGATCACCGCTCCGGGAATACACTCCGCTTTTCGCGGGCGGCTGGTGGGCCTCCTCGTGCTGCGCACTCCTGGGTCCCACCTATGCCTTCCTCCCTAAGTGGAGGCAGTATATTTAAATGGAAAACGTGCTAATACGACCTGTGGAAACTTCTAACAATCTTGAGTCATGCAGGACAAAAAATCCGAACGATGAGGGAAATGTGGTTTACATTTCCCTCATCGTTCGGATTTAATTATGGCTTAAAGACTACAATCCCCGAGAATTGAAGTGCAGTTTCATTTTCTTTGGGTTCATCCATAACCAGGAGAGTCTTATAAAAACACGCTGCCAGCCTGTATGTTACTGACGGCAGATTGTATTAAATTGAATTAGCGATCTCGAGAGCTTCCTGTGTGCGTTTATCATTTTCTGGGGTCTGGTATTTTAACTGGTACAGAATGTCATCTTTGTTGTTATACCATTCCATGTACACGAAGTCGTCCTTTTCCTGGACGCCAGCCACTGCTCCGGAATTTAAGGGGATTTGTAATTTTGCTTTCTTTATCGTGTTTTCGGGATGAAAGATCGTACGAACGAGAACTTCGGCTTTTTTAGCGGACGAATAGTTCATTTCTACTTGATCTTTATCTACACTTGCTTTTACGTCATCTGCAGTAAATGGAAGTTCATCTGGCAGTCCGATGAGTTCCTGTTTTTCCTTTGATAGGTCTTCCAGTGGTGCTGCAACTTGGTCTGGATAGGCATCTTTCAGGTCACTCAAACCCAAATGATCAGAAGAACACCCTGCCAATATAAGGAAAAACAATAAAAAAACAATCTTTTTCATAATGTACTAACTCTCCTTACCTTATCAATAGCGGCTTTTAAGCGATTTCACTTGTCTTTTTATTTTAGCATAGATTAGTTTTCCTGAGGGTTGAGGTGCTTATTTTTGGGGAACTGTCCGATTAAGAGGAGAATAAAGAATTTTCTTAAAATATGAAACTTTTTATTCACCTCTACCGTCTTATAAATAGAGATAAATAAAACGACGTAGGAAACCATACAGAAATGACTTTAAAGAGCCGGCAAGAATAAGAGGGAATTGGTACACATAGTCTTAACTACACAAATCTGCAACGAAGAAAGGAAGATAACATGGAGACTATATTCATACGTTCTTTTCAAGAGAGTGATTTTTCTGCTGTTCAGGAGATGAACGAAAAGGAAGGATGGCACGGTCTTGCAGGAAGAAAGCAGGATACGCTGTACTCGTGGATCAATTCTGAGCCTGCTCTTATTGCTGCTGATGGAGATCAAGTGGTAGGGTATTTGAGAGGTCTGACTGATGGACTAGTCACACTTTATGTGTGTGAAGTGTTAATTAAAGAAGAGTATCGGAATCAGGGAATCTGTGAACAACTTATTAATGCTGCCCATGAATGTTATCCAAGAACCCGGGTAGAGATGCTTGCTACCGGTGATTCTCAAGAATATTATACAAAGAAAGGTTATAGACCTTTCTATGGTTTTAGAAAATCAGCTGAAGAAGTAAAGGCTTAATAAAAGATCAAAACCGCCGGAAACCTGTTTATAAACAGGCTTCCGGCGGTTTTTTTTAGTTTCGTATAAAAAAGTTGATCGCCGCCGCTGACTTAGCCCGGGGGATCTAACCGCTCCTCTCCGCTTTTGTTCATCCAGCTCCAGCGCCTAGCTGCTCGTGACATAAGCAATCCCATTCTGTGGCAAAAACCGCCACGACATGGTTTTGCTTATGCATGTCGCAGCTTCCCAAGGCGCTTCCGCTTTTGCTCTTACGGTCGGTCTACGTAGTGGGCGAGTTTTGCTCCGATGGAACGGGGGATTAGTTTGGCTGCATAGGCCATGGATTGATTTGCTTTTCCTGGAATGACGACGCGTTTGCCTTTTACAAATCCAAGGAATCCTGCTTGTGCCACGTCTTTAGGGGACATGGTGCTGTTCACTAATTTGGTATTTTCCGCTTTGGCGGCTTTGAAGAAGTTGGTATCCGTTGCTCCGGGACACAGTGAAGTAATGGTGATGCCTGTGCCTTTTAGTTCCTCGACTAAAGCTTCTGTCAGTGATAGGACGTAAGCTTTGGAGGCGTAGTAGACGGCCATTCTTGGTCCTGGCTGAAAAGCTGCTGTGCTGGCTACATTAATGATACCTTTAGGAATATCATATAATGGAGCAGCTTTCATATCTTGCAGGAAGTGATGAGTTAATTCGGTTAATGCGTTAACATTCAATTGAAGCATTTTTTGCTGCTCAATCAGAGGAAGTTCATCGAACGGTCCATTCAGTCCAAAGCCTGCATTGTTGACCAGGACTTCGACCGTCTGACCGTTATCCTTCACCTTGTGGTATAATTTCTCAGCTGCTCCTGGCATGGATAGATCAAGAGGAATGATAGTTACCTCATGTTCGCTAAGTTCCTGCTTGAGTTTTTCTAGCTTTTCTTCCGTTCGGGCAGTGACAATGAGTTTATATCCTGCTTTGGCAAATAAGTGAGCGAATTCGTAGCCGATACCGCCGGAAGCGCCTGTAATGAGGGCTGTTGGTTTCAATGTAAATCTCTCCTTTACTATTCGTGTAATCTTGGACTTAATTTTATACATAAATGGTGGCGGGAACAAATATTTACATTCATCTGCCTTAAAATGGAAATAGGGAAGCAGGAACGGTTGACAATGTTATCTGAATTATATACACTGTTCAAAAGCATTGAGATTAGTATAGAGCAGAGAATGAGAATAGCAGAGTTGAGGCAAGGGATGAGCAGAGCTAAGTGAGCACAGGGAGAGATGGACGAAGGAGCCGTCGGATCGCCTGGGCCGGTTTCTTCTAAATTATTATCATCCACCCATCATTTTACCCCTCAGCATCTCATTCTCCATAACATTATGGAGAGGTGAGCCAATGACCACATATCAATCCTTTGTACGTGCGGCAGATTCGTATCGTACAATTCCCGTAACCCAATCATTTTTCACAGATACCTTAACCCCTATTCACATGTTTCATGCCTTAAAGGATGAAGCTGTTTATATGCTTGAAAGCCAGGACCCTGAATCGCCATGGTCTAATTTCTCATTCATTGGACTTGATCCCATGGTCGAAATCAAGCAGCAAGGCGAACATTTTGCTATTCAAGATCTTCACAACCAGGAAGAACGGTATGAATCTTCTTTAAAGGAAGCTTTTGAGAACGTTGTGGAGCATCTACAAGTGAAAGAAGCTGAGGTTCCCCTTCCATTTAAGGGCGGCGGAGTAGGGTACATTAGTTACGATGCAATTTCAGATTATGAACCTGTACCGAGAGCTATAGAGGATGATTTGAAGTTATCCAATTATCATTTCATCTTCTGCCAAACCTTAATCGCCTATCATCACAAAACGAAGGAAACGACCATTTTATCGTTTGCCCGCCTTAATCAGCAAGTAGAATTGAACGAGCAATATGAACAAGCGAGACAGCGGATCAAAACGGTGCAGAAGAAATTGACGCAGCATAGTTTTCTTCCGGATCTTATGCTCTCAGACGAAGCGCCTGAAAATAAGGAACCACTGCTTAAGAGTAATTATGAAGCGGATCAGTATAAAGCAGACGTAGAAACGATTAAGGAATACATTCGATCCGGCGACATCTTTCAAGCGGTTCTGTCCCAGAGGTTTCAGGCAGATACTAAGCGGACAGGGTTCGAACTTTACCGGGTTCTAAGAAAAGTGAATCCTTCCCCTTATATGTTTTATTTGAAATTTAAAGATGTAGAGGTCATCGGAAGTTCCCCAGAGCGGCTGCTTGAAGTTCAGGATGGAAAGCTTGAGATTCATCCGATTGCCGGCACCCGAAAGCGGGGGGCGACTCCTGAAGAAGATCTGGAGCTTGAAAGAGATTTACTTGCTGATGAAAAAGAGCAGGCAGAGCATCGCATGCTTGTAGATCTTGCTAGAAATGATGTTGGACGCGTAGCAGAATTCGGTTCTGTGACCGTACCTGAATATATGACGATTGGCTTGTTTTCAAAAGTGATGCACATTATAAGTAAAGTCACCGGTGATTTACGGGACGGTATTTCTCCGATAGATGCTTTGATTTCTGCTTACCCGGCAGGGACACTGTCAGGGGCACCGAAAGTTAGAGCGATGCAGATTCTTAGAGAGCTTGAGCCGACCCCTCGCCATTTGTATGGGGGCGGTATCGTGTATTTAGGATTTGATGGAAATATCGATTCCTGTATTACGATTCGGACGATGACGCTGGTGAACAATCAAGTATACATTCAAGCAGGAGCAGGCATCGTTGCTGATTCTGATCCCGAAGCAGAATATCAGGAAACATTAAATAAAGCGAGTGCGTTAAAGCGCACCATTCAGTTAGCAGAGCAGGTTTTTGAGCAGAGCAGAGAAGGAGTGGAGACGAGATGAAAGAATTGTTGAGCAGAGTAGTAGCTGGAGAGAAGATGAGCGAGCAGGAAGCATTTGAAATGATGGATACGATCATGAATGGCCAGGCAACAACAGGACAGCTGATGAGCATGCTTAGTGTGATGCGCTATCGTGGCGAAACGGTCGATGAAATGACAGGTTTCGTTCAGGCCATGAGAAAAAATATGACGCGCTTATCTGTGGAAGATGATGAAATCGTAGATACATGCGGTACGGGAGGAGACGGCTCCTCTACTTTTAACGTATCCACAGCCGTTTCCATAGTTTTAGCAGCTATGGGCGTTAAAGTTGCCAAGCATGGCAATCGTAAAGTTTCCTCTAAAAGCGGGAGTGCAGACGTTCTTGAGCGTCTTGGAGTTCCAATAGATACGACTCCGGAACAGGGAGCAGAGGCATTGAGAACAAAAGGAATGACGTTCATGTTTGCCCCACTTTACCACCAAGCGATGAAGCATGCTGGCCCAGCACGTAAAGAACTAGGTTTTCGGACAGTGTTCAACCTGCTTGGACCGATGTCTAACCCTGCTAATGCGAAGCGTCAGCTGATCGGGATTTATGATACCTCTTATGCTGAGAAGATGGCAGAGACCCTTCATAAACTTGGTTCCAAGCATGTCCTGTTAGCGACCGGCCGTGATGGACTGGATGAAATTACGATGACAGGCACCACCGATATCGTCGAGCTCAAGGATGGTGAAATCAACCGTTTCACTGTGACTCCTGAAGACTTAGGTTTAACAAGAGGGAAGCTTGAAGATATTCAAATTACTCAAACCGAAGAGAGTGCAGCCATCATTCAGCAAGTGATTGATGGAACAGCGGTCGAGAGTGCCGCTACAATTGTAACGATGAACGCTGCTGCTGGTTTGTATGTTGCCGGTAAAGTGAATAACCTTAAGGAGGGCGCCGAACTTGTTCAAGAAGCCCTCAAGAGTGGAAAGGTTAAGCAATATTTCGAAACCATCACAGTAAAGGAGAATCGTCAGTATGCTTGAGACCATCTTAGCTGTTAAATCACAGGAAAATCAGCGTCTTTATTTACCGGAAGAGCAAGAAGTCACTCATTATTCTCTAAAGGATTCTCTATTATCAGCTCCATACATTGCCGGATTAATAGCTGAGGTAAAAAAAGCTTCTCCCTCTAAGGGGATTATCCGAGAGGACTTTAACCCTGTTAAAATCGCTCACGATTATGATCAAGCCGGAGTCCAGGCGATTTCAGTGTTAACGGACCAGCATTTCTTTCAAGGGCATCGCGATTTCTTAACAGATATAAAAAAAGTGGTAAAAGTGCCCGTGCTGCGAAAAGATTTTATAATCGATCCCGTACAAATTGTGGAGAGTGCCTATATTGGCGCAGATGCGATTCTGTTAATCGGAGAAGCTCTTGAACCGAAGAAGCTGCATGAATTTTATCTGCAGGCCCGCGAGCTTGGGTTAGAGGTGCTGGTAGAAGTTCATAGTGAAGAAACGTTAGATGGAGTGCTAAATGAATTTACACCGCAAATCCTGGGAATCAACAATCGTAATCTTCATACCTTTGAGACGAAGCTGTCACAAACGGAACGAATGGCATCTCTTGCTCCTAAGGAATCCTTGCTTGTTTCAGAGAGCGGTATTTTCACTCATGATGATATCCAAGAAGTTGTCAACTATGGGGCCAAGGCTGTCCTCGTTGGAGAATCATTAATGCGACAGGACCATTTAGGCCGCGCAGTTGAAAAGCTGATGAGCGGGGTGAGCGTATGATCAAGGAGCCAGTCGTTAAGCTGTGCGGGAACCGGTCTCTATCAGACTTGACCAAAAGCAGTTCCTCAAACGCCTCTCATCTTGGATTGATTTTTGTAAAGAAAACCAAACGATATGCACGGCCGGAACGTGTGGGTCAATGGCTCAAAAGTATTCGGCCAAAACAAAAGCTCGTCGGTGTCTTCGTTGAACCTTCACTGGCAGAGCTTGAGGAAGTGATGACGTTTGTACCGCTTGATGTGATCCAGCTTCATGGGAATGAAACGGTCTCTGATCTGTTAAAAATCAAAGAAAGCTTTGGACTGCCTGTCTGGAAGGTGATTCATCACCAGCAGGATGGTCTGGACAAAATGAAGCTGTTTCAGGGAGTAGCGGACGGATACGTAATCGATTCCAAGGTAGAAGGTGCTTACGGCGGTGCCGGAGTGAGTTTCGATTGGCAAGCCATCGATCAGTACCGGGAAGCGGCGCATGAACAAGATGTTCCTTTCTTAATTGCTGGAGGGATTAACCCCGGTAATATTAAAGATTTAATGAACTATTCACCAGAAGGAATTGATATCTCAAGCGGAACGGAAACCGATGAACAAAAAGATTTAGCAAAAATACAAGCCATAATGAAAGAGGTGGATCGCTATGCAACAAGTGTTTCCTGATATGAAAGGACGATTCGGTGATTTTGGAGGTAAATATGTGCCTGAAACGTTAATGGGCCCGCTTCAAGAACTGGAAGAAGCGCTTGATGACGCAATGGGTGATCCAGCATTTATTGAAGAGTATCATCATGTTCTTAAGGAATATGGCGGGCGTCCAACCGCTCTTTCTTTTGCTAATCAAGTAACTGAGCACTTCGGAGGTGCAAAAGTTTACTTGAAAAGAGAAGATTTAAATCATACCGGTGCTCATAAATTAAATAATGCGATTGGCCAAGCCTTGTTAGCGAAACGGATGGGTAAGAAGAAGATTATCGCAGAAACCGGAGCTGGCCAGCACGGCGTAGCATCGGCAACCGTTGCGGCAAAATTCGGTCTGGAGTGTCAGGTATTTATGGGAGAGGAAGACATTCGCCGTCAGGAGCTCAATGTGTTTCGCATGAAGCTGTTAGGAGCTGAAGTGATCCCGGTATCAAGCGGAAATGGGACATTGAAAGATGCGACCAACGAAGCGATCCGTTACTGGGTAGCGAATTGTGAAGATTACTTCTATTTAATTGGTTCCGTCGTCGGACCGCACCCTTATCCGCGTATGGTCCGCAACTTCCAGCGTGTGATCGGCGATGAGTCGAAGGAACAATTTCTGCAAGTAGAAGAGAAGCTGCCAAATCGGATATACGCCTGCGTAGGCGGAGGCAGTAACGCGATGGGGATGTTCTATCCATTTCTCGAAGATGATGCAGAACTCATCGGTGTGGAAGCGGCAGGTAAAGGCATCGATACACCGGAACACGCGGCAACGTTAACGAAAGGTACCCCGGGCGTTATTCACGGATCGCTTACGTATTTGATGCAGGATGAAAATGGCCAGATCACCGAGCCGTATTCGATTTCAGCTGGGCTTGACTATCCGGGCATTGGTCCTGAACATGCCCACCTCTTTCAAACACGCCGCGTCCGTTATGAATCGGTCACGGACCAGGAAGCGTTAGATGCTCTTAAACTATTAACGGAACAAGAAGGCATCATTCCAGCAATTGAAAGTGCTCATGCACTGGCGCAAGCGTTTAAAGAAGCGGGCAGTATGGGGAAAGAAGAGACCATTCTTATTAACCTTTCCGGCCGCGGAGACAAGGATATGGCAACGTTAATGGAGCACTTTGATGAGGAGGCCGAGCATGCTGACTAAAACATCTTTCCAAGGAAAATTAACAAAAACTGAAGATTTATTTATTCCTTTCGTGGTTGCAGGAGACCCAACCCCTGAACTTACGATTGAATTTGCTCTTCGCTTGCAGGAAGCGGGAGCGGATGTGCTTGAGCTCGGTGTTCCCTATTCAGATCCTTTGGCAGACGGACCGACGATACAGCGGGCAGCTAAGCGCGCGCTTAAGGCAGGAATGTCTTTGCGTGAAGCGATTAAGTTAGTGCCGAGACTTCGTGAAGCAGGAGTAGAGATTCCGGTGGTCATTTTCACTTACTATAATCCTGTTCTGCAAGTAGGTCATGATGAATTCTTTGAATTGTTGGCCGAGAATGGAGTCGAAGGAGTTCTTGTTCCTGATCTTCCTTTTGAAGAAAGTGGAGAATTCCGTGAACAGGCAGCAGCCAATGATGTGGAATATATTTCTCTTGTTGCTCCTAATTCAGACCAACGGATTAAACGGATCGCCGAACATGCAAAAGGCTTTCTTTATTGTGTTTCCACACTCGGAGTCACAGGCGAGAGAAATGAGATGTCTGAGGAAGCTCTATCATTCATTGAAAAGGTGAAGGAATTCAGCCCTGTTCCTGTTGCGGTAGGATTCGGAATTTCAACGAATCAACATGTGAAATTAGTGCGGGAATATGCAGATGGAGTTATAATAGGAAGTAAGATTATCCGTCTCATTGAAGACAAATTAGACGAGTTACACACACATCCACAGGTGGCATTACGGAAGTTCAGTGAGGAAATCAATGAACTTGTGAAAACTTAAAAATATTAAGTAGAGCAATAGAGGAGCTGAGCAGAGTTGATTTATATGATTGATCACTACGACTCTTTCACCTATAACCTTGTTCAATATTTAGGCGAGTTTGGGGAAGAGGTACTCGTTAGGAGAAATGATGAAGTTACCTTGCAGGACATTGATGAAGTGCGCCCGGATCTGATCTTTTTATCTCCAGGGCCTTGTTCTCCAGATGAAACAGGGGTCACCATGGATGTCATTCAGCATTATAAAGACAAGATCCCCATTTTTGGCGTGTGCCTCGGTCATCAGGCGATAGCTCAAAGCTTTGGCGGCCATGTCGTCCGAGCGGATAAGCTGATGCACGGCAAGTCCTCGCAGATTTTCCATGATGGACTCGGCATTTATCATGGACTCAATAACCCAATGGAAGCCATGCGCTACCATTCGCTGATTGTGACGTTAAAAGGATTGCCGGAATGCTTTGAAGTGACAGCTGCCACAGTCGAAGGAGAAATTATGGGTATTCGCCATTTAGAGTATCCGATTGAAGGCGTCCAATTCCACCCGGAATCAATTGGGACAAACGATGGCAAGCAGCTATTGAAAAATCTAATAGAAGAACGGATTAAAGCCTTGATTTAAAGCCGCCTCCAGCGAGAGACGGCTTTTTTTCATGCGATCGAGTTGGATAGCCGAAGCGAAAATTGAGTCATAGGGGACAACAAGAGGAAGTCGCAGCTAAAAGTCCGTCACCGACTAAGGTGCATAAAAAAAGGATCACCCGCTCCTAAGAGAAGGTGATCCTCGTTATATTACTTTTCAATATAAGCATATTTGTAGGTGTAGTCAGGTCCCATCGGATTAGCAGTTACGTTCTTCACGTAAGGCTTCCATAACTGTGCTTTAGCTCGTTGGTAAAGAGGAGCGATGACGGCATCTTCCTGGACAAGCATTTTCTCTGCTTTTAAGAATGCCTCAAAGCGTTCAACAGGTTTTTGAGCAAGCTCATCTCCAGCTTTCTTGATTAAGGCATCATACTCTTTACTGGAATAGCCGGTTTTATTGTTTCCTCCATCCGTAACCCAAAGGTTCAGGAAGGTGTTAGGGTCAATATAATCAGGACCCCAGCCATAGTTTTCAATGTCATAATCCATTTCTTCATCACGCTTCAAGCGGACTTTAAAGGGTACACTTTCTACTTTGACAGTTAATCCATCAAGCTGCTCCAGCTGATCTTTAATGTAAGCATCTAAGTTCTTAGCGACTTCTGTATCGCCGCCGAGGTATCTAAGATTAGCTTTCTCAATGCCAAGTTCTTTCTTGGCTTTATTCCATAGTTCCTTAGCTTTATCAACGTCTGATTGAACGAGATCGCCGTTGATTTTACGGAAGTCTTCGCCGGATTCAGGATGTTTAACGAAATTCTGCGGCATATATCCGTTAGCAGCAATAGAACCATTGTTTAAAATAACATTGGCCATGCTCTCACGATCCACTACCATTTGAATCGCTTTTCTGGCATTAAGATTGGAAAGGATCTTACTGTTTTGGTTCATTTTTAAGAAGAAAACTGTAGGTTCCTCTTCTACTTTAAATTCATCTGAGGAACGATATTCGTCAACAAACTCAGAGGACAAGCCCACTCTGTCCACCGCATCCGTTTCATAAAGATTCACGGCAGAAGCGGTATCTTTGACTACTTTAACAGTGATCTTATCGAGTTTGACTTTGTCCGCATCCCAGTAATCAGGATTTTTCTCAAGGGTCCAGCCTTCTCCGTGATTCCATTCTTTCATAATAAACGGGCCATTGGACAGCAGTCCGTCTGCTTCCATTGCATATTGGTCGCCTTTATCCTTCACAAACTTCTCGTTTAGCGGAAGGAAGGTACCAAAGGCGGTCATGGATTCGAAATAAGGAATCGGCTTCTTAAGGGTGACTTCGAACGTGTAGTCATCCACCGCTTTGACTCCCAATTTGTCTACGGGCATATCTCCCTTTGAAACTTCTTCTGCATTTTTTATAACTCCGTCCATCATGTAAGGACCATACTCAGAACCGGTTTCCGGATCAATCGCACGCTGCCAGGCAAACACGAAATCCTTTGCTGTAACCGGATCACCGTTCGACCATTTAGCATCGTCACGTAAGTGGAAGGTCCAAGTTAACCCATCATCGCTTACGTCATGATTTTTAGCAATTCCAGGTTCCGTCTGGCCATCTTTCCCCAGACGATAGAGACCGTCTTTCGTTGAGCCCAACCATTGTGCCGCCAGTGCATCAATCGTTAAGGAAGAGTCCATAGTAGGAATCTCGGCTCCCTCTGTCAGGTGCAGCTCTTGTTTACCGCTGCCCGACGCATCATTTCCTTCCCCCTCTGAAGAGTTGCTTTCTGAATCACTGCTGCTGGAGCAAGCCGTCAGAAACAAACTCAACATCAAGGTAAAAACTAATAACAGCCCATTAGTTTTTTTCATAATTAAAGTAACCTCCTTGAAAAATTTGAATTTTATGTATATTGCAAACACGTTGAAAATTATACAGTCAGTCGGGAAATTATGCAACTTCATGACTACACAGGGGAACTTTATAAATAAGTTACTTTCTAAGTTTTTTCATTTATAATGAATCAAAAGTTATAAGAAAGCGCTATCATTATTGTGGTTTAAATAGTTCTAAAGTTGTGGGTGGTTCTATTTATCAAGGACTTTTATACGAAAAACAAAAAGATCTCAAATATCGATTTTGCTGGGCTTAGAACATCACAGAAAACCTATGTAGATCTCCTTTTTCTGCAAGGGGGAGATGACATGCTTTTAAAGAATCACAGGCCATAGTTCAGTGACCGTCTCTGCGACCAATGCCGGCTTGTCCCAATGGAGAAGGTGGGTAGTATACGGAACAGTTCTCATTTCAGCACCGGTTTGTTCCACAAACCTCTGTCTGGTTTCCTGGTAATAAGATTCCTCATTTTCCGGGGTAAGGAGCAGGATATTATTCGGGAGCAGCGAGTAGATGTCTTCCGTTTCGTGCTTGTGCATAGCTTGGATGATATGTTTAGCGGTTTCTCCGGAGGCGTGCCAGATGATTTTTCCATTTTTCTCTCGTCCAAGATCTGCCACTGCATTTTCAAGAAGTGGAGACCACCTTGTGTAAACAGCGTGCTCTGCTACTAAAAATTGCTGCCAATCTGCAAAAACATATTCATTAAAATCTTGTTCGTAATGAGCGATTTCTTCCTCCAACGTCTTGGTCATTCGATGCTTTGTCTGATAACCGCCATCGATCAGCAATGAACCCTTAACCCGATTTGGAGAATGGACTAAATAATACAATGCCGCGAAGCTACCCCAGGAGTGGGAGAGAAAATAGAAATCTTCTATTTGCAGAAGGTCGAACAGCTCATCAAGCCAGACGGCCATGCGCGGCAGTTCATAACTGACCGAAGAGTTGAACGGGGGAGTATTTCCGTGACCAGGCGCATCGATAGAGATCAAACGATACTTGTCTTTCAGTTCTTCAGCTACTTCTATGAAACTAAGCCCCGTACTGCCCAGCCCATGTAAACAAAAAATAACGGGAGTATTTGCGCTTCCCCATTCCGTTACCTGGACGGACATTTCCTTATGGTTCATCACATAACGGTGCAAGGTCATCTCTCCTTTCTATTCATCTTTCAATATTCGCATCAGGACAATAAACTTTCAATTGCTTGAGAAAATCCTCCCGGTGTTTTGGAGAAATGATTGCCATCCCATAGTTTGTTAGTAATAATTCAATTCTTTGTAAAGAAAGAGCCGGACTGGACATTGGAGTTCGTGTCCTTCTAGCTGCCTTAACATCTTCCAGACAAATCGTCTTTCGAAAAGGACCAGAGTGAATAATGATATGTTCCTCGGTTAACAGGTAGTAAGTAGAGATCCACATCCATAGAAGAAAACCGGGGATCCCAAGGGTCAGCAGGAATAAAATGAATCCTTCCAGCCATCCTGGATTCGAACAAAACAAGGCATGCACCCCGCCATAGGCGGTGCAAAGGATGCCTAACCAGATCAGCAGCGTAATCCACCAGTCTTTTTTTGAAACATACTTCACCAGTCTCGCTCCTTTCGTACGTGTATGTTTAATATTTGTTACGACTATCCTGAGCCAGAAGTTTCAACAGGGCATATTTTCCATAAAAAAACCTCCCGAGGCTGGCCGGAAGGAGGGAAGTGTATTACTTTTTATAGGTGTGATAAAAGCCAATCGCTGTATCAATGAGCAGGGTCAGGACAAAACCGATCAGGGCAGATTCTTTACAAATTTCCCAGATTTTTTGTATTTTCGCATAGGTTTCGCTTTGAACATCTATATCTTTGTAATGACTTAATTGGGTCATGAAATCAGGGTTCCAATGCAACAGAAACAGAACGACTACTAGGGTTATTCCGTTAATTAAAAGTGTGAAAAGGGCGAGTTTTTTCGTCCATTTTTTCTGGATAATCTTAATCGTATCTTTTAAAATGACCAGACCTAGGAGAATATAGATCACGGGTAGAAACCCTGGAAAACCATCCGTTTGAAAGAAAGGGATAAATGCCAAAGAATCCCCTTCTTGGGAAATACGTATACCTAGAAAATGATTTGAATTACTGACAAATACAAGGACCGCCACAGAAAAAATAATTCCAGTAATGGCATCTCCCTTTTTAATTTTTCTTTTCCGATCCGGCAGAGGTGGGAGAGAAGATGGTTTCCAATTTGGGTTTCTACCCTTTTTAACTTCCTCTGGCAGTGCCCCTGTATATTCAGCAATGGCAAATCCGATCGTTACCCAGGCAAATATTTGAGTTCCTGTTGTAATTAGTAAAAAAATATAATCAATGAATTGCCCGATGATATCGTGAGGATCCAGCATGGTTTTCACTATCCACACGACTGTCATTGAGACTGCCATAGAAATAAGCACAATCTTTAAGATCCATCGATAAGAATAAAATAGCTCCGGACTAATTAGATACTTTCCAGGACCTCCATATTTGATTGCCAGTTCATTTGGATTCCCAAGCTCAAGCAGGACACCTTCTACATCAGCCTCCGTCCATTCCCGGCCGTCCGTTCTCTCTGTGAGCATATCTTCGATTAATCCCCGTAATTCCTCGGCAATGTCCTCCCGCTGATTTTTCGGAAGTCTCTGAGTGACTGCATAAATATAGCGCTCAATCATCTCCATCTGATTGATCCTCCTTGGTTTCGATTAATCCTTCCATACTACGGGAGATCTTCCGCCATTCGATACAAAGCTGGTCGTACACTGCTTTTCCTGTAGAACTTAACAAATAATATTTCCGTGGCCGCGCTTCATTTGTGTCCCACTGGCTCTTGAGCAGACCTTGTTTCTCCAGTCTCCGAAGCAGCGGATAAAGGGTTCCAGGTTCAACTTCAATCCCTTTATCTTTTAGCGTCGTGACCAGGGAATACCCATAATGCGGCTCATAAAGCTGGCTTAGTACCCCAATTGTAATCGTGCCTCGCCGCAGCTCCTGCAGCAGCTTATCGACAAGTTCATTCACATCGCTCATCTCATCAACTCCTACTTTCAGTATACTGTACGATACACACTATTATATATAACAAAATATTAGGTGGTGAATGTATTATTTTTAAAAAATGAAAGAATAGGACAAAAAGTCAGAGGCATATAGTTAATTATTCAGAAGGGGGAGTACAGATGGACTTGTTATCAGGCGGTGCTGCGACACTGATCATCGGCTCAATCACCTACACAGTCTACCTCATGTCTAAAAAAGAAAAGACGGTCATTTTAGAGCCTAATAAAATTAAATACTTCTTCTCAAGGTCAGATCAATCTCCTAAACAGAAACTTATTGAGGTGATCGACAAATCCAAGCATACCCTCGATGTAGCCATCTTTACTCTGACGGAAAAGGACATCGTTACCCATATGTGCAAAGCCACCAAAAGAGGCGTAAACGTACGGGTAATTACCGATAAAAACCAGACCAAAGACATTGAAAGACAGAAAGAAAATGTAGAGAGACTCGTGCAGGCTGGAGTACCCGTGAAGGTGAACGAACATGATGGACTGATGCACTTGAAAATTACGATTTCAGATAAACGCACCACCACATCAGGATCTTATAATTTTACTTACACAGCCGAAGAGAAGAACGACGAAGTGATGCTGGTCATCAAGGATAAAGAAATGGCAGAGGACTGGACGAAGCAGTTTGATAAAATGTGGAACGACAGTGCACGGTTCAGCAATGTTTCAGTAGAACCTGAAGAAAAAACAGCATAAAAAAAGGATTCTCCTGATTAAGTGGCTCAGGAGAATCCTAAAAGTTAATTTGTTAGTGATAGAAAAAGTGATTAGAAGTCTTGCAATTGCAAAAAAAGGACGGTATAATCATTTTTGTCGCAACTAATTACATACGGGGCATTAGCTCAGCTGGGAGAGCGCTACACTGGCAGTGTAGAGGTCAGCGGTTCGAGCCCGCTATGCTCCACTACTCGGAAACCCTTGATATTCAAGGGTTTCTTTTATTTTTTATAAAAGTTTATAACTTCTTAATCAGGAGAAAAAATGTCTTTGGTCATGAATTGGTCAAGGATTTAAATTTTTAACCTTTTATAATTTGGTTTTGTTGATAGAGTTTAGTACATTTGCTTCTTTTTGCATGTTAGGTATCATATGAACGCTAAAGACAGGAGTCATCACTACAGGGCCCGAATAACTATGGCACCGAACATACTAAAAAGGGAGACACATTATGTCAGTCTTTTTCTTGCCGGCGTTTATCTTAAGAAGTAAGAAAATACAATTAAACAAAAATAATTTTGATGGTTACTCGATTTTTAGGTGAAAGTTTAACTGTATTATTGCAAATATCTCGAAACTGAGTCTTAAACGGGCAGGTTAGTTGAAGATTCAGTTTCGAGATAATAGGAAGTTTTGAAACTAAATTGGGTTGGTATCGTATGTATAATAAGAGACTTTTCAATTGTGGAGAACGATGTAGTTTATAAGATGAGACACAGCAACGCGTCACTATTGCCAGGGTATTGATTCAAATGCCCGAATGGCAGCTTGCTGATGAGCCAACTGGCAACCTTGATACTAAAACAGGTGAATTCATTATTGCAAGAAATCAATGAGAAGGAAAAATCTCTATCTGCTTTTGATGCACGCTCTTCATCCTGCGTTACGAATAAGACTCCAAATTTTATTTTTTGGATGAAAGTCAACTATTAGAAGGAGGTGTTGATGAATATGTGGTGGATGATACTCTTAATACCTGGTGGATTGATCACGGTTTCTCTATACTTTGATAAAAAACGAAAGAAAAGAACAACAAACAAACAAACTGGAGATAAATCAATAGAGAATTTATACAATGACCACAGTGCAGCAAGTAAGTCTGCTGATCCAAAAAATGTGAAAAATTTTTAGATATTGTCATTGAATTATGTTTCTTTATTTTGAAAATAACTGCATACGGAATAGATAATCATTTCTCTCATATAAAGACAGTGCCTATTTAAATGACGCTGTCTTTATATGTATATTTCGAGTCATTAAGAAAATGGGGCGATTGCTCAATAGAGTACTCGCCCTAATTTAACTAAGCATAGACAAACGGAAATATTGGAGGGGTTTAATGAAAAGACCAATGGTAATTGCTATTGCTGCGGTTTCAGGCGGCGGAAAAACGACAATTGCTTGTTGCTTAAATGGGAAGTTACCAAATAGTAAAACGATATATTTTGATGATTATGATTTTGATGGTCCTAAAAATATAATTAAATGGATTGATAATGGCTGTAATCCTGATGATTGGGACTTATCACTACTTATTAGAGATATAAAACAGTTTCTTACTGAACCTCTAGATTACATAATATTAGATTTTCCATTTGCATATTTACATAGTAAAACAAGTAGTCTTATTGATTTTGCAGTGTTTATTGATACTCCATTGGATATTGCAATGGCTCGCAGAATAAATAGAGATTTTAAAAGTGGTTCTGCTGAAGATATAATACTGGATTTAGATAACTACTTAGCTAGAGGGAGGCGAGGTTATCTTAATATGTTAGATACGACAAAACCAAATTCTGATCTAATTGTAGACGGCACACGCCCTAAATTTGAGATTGCAGGTATTATCACTCAAAATGTAGTGAACATAGTATGATTGTTATTCCGGTATGGTTATTAACAGTTATTTGCTTTTCATCTTATCCATCCACTATCAATGGATACCATCTTTCTTCCAATAGTATCTGTGAATTTTTTAATGGATAGGCAAAATTTGTAGTAAGAGGAAGAAAGGTTAATTGTTTTATCTCGAATTCAAGTCTTCCTGTAATTGAGGCGATTGTTAAAAGTACTTGTCTCTATTACATAAGGATAGGAGCTGTAATGAAGGTAAACTGACGGATCAGGCATGTTTAATAAAAAATGAAGGTAGTAGTGAGGAGATACTTATGTTATTTTTCTCCCTTTTCATCCTATGTTATGGAGTGGTTATTCCGATATGTGTCCTATTGCATGAAATAGGACATGGGGTTGGTGTCGTCTCGACATCAAAATACCATGCACATGTTTATTTGGGAAATAAAAATAATAAAATTAAAGAAAATTTCAGATTTGGAAGGCTACATTTTCATATTAATTGGTCGTATATAGGTTATGCAGCCTGGGATGGAAAATTAAAGAAACGTCAACGCGCTGTTGCCTTAGCAGGTGGACCTATTATGTCGTTAATTCTTTTATTTATTTTTGGATTGATAGCTTTATCTACACCTCATAATTATTTGCGGTTCTTTTTTTGGGGGACCACAGTATTTAATTTTATTCAATTCATTGTAACTACACTTCCTATAACCTACCCTTGGTGGATGGGAACTTATAAAGGGTATCCATCTGATGGTTTGCAACTGTTACGTTTATTAAGAAAATAACAATTGTAAATTTCCTTCTTTAAGTATCGGAGGCGATTGCTTAATAGGAATAATTGTCTTTTTCCTAACAAGCGGAATTGTTGATACTTTCTCATCCGTAGAATGGATACAATTAGAAGTGGAAATTTCAAATGGAGGTATGAAGTAAGTTGAAAGCTGAAGTTCTTATATTTGTAATAAGTATACTGTTAATGCCATATTTCTTGTTCGAACTTTTTAGTGACATAAGCAATCAAGCAGGAATTATACCACTAATCTCCCCAATTTTTATGTTGCTATAGTTAATTTTCTCCGCATGCCTTATTGTCAATCATTGGAAAGAGACTGCAAAGTAATACTAAAAAAATTAAAGTTTTTAAGCTATTGGGTACGTTGTTTGTAAATATACTCCAATTACAGTTAATATCATTTGGATGAATCGGCTACGGAAACATTCAGTATCGTTGAATAAATCGAATAAAGTCCAAAGTATTATAAAGAAATACGGGTTCACTAATGGAGCAGTAGTTTGAGACCTACTTTCAGATGTAAATGCAACCAAAGATAATGGTTTAGTTTCAATTGGGTGCAACTTTGACTTTGCAAGAGAAGATGAACTTTCTCAAGCTGACATTGACGATTTGACAGAGCTACAAACAATATTATCTTAATCACCCAAATAGCTATTAAACTATTTCTTTGTATCTGAACATATTCTTTAAATATGAAAAAATTATGAGGAGTGTCTTAATGGGATTTTATTATTTATTCTTACTAGTTATCGGAATTGTACTCACTGTAATTGGAGCACTTAAAAAGGATGTGCCTCGTTCAGTTAAAATAGTAATTTTTCTATTTGTAATTGGTATTGGGCTTATAGTACTGTCGTTATCATTATTGTTGCTTCCCGGTAGCTCTGACGTAATTGCTGAACTTTTGAAATGGGATGAATAAGTTTCAATTTTTCTGAAAGTCCTATAAATAAAAAACAGAACTTCCAACTTTACGGAAGTTCTGTTTTTTATATAAATATCAACACTAAACTTTAGCAGAGCCTTTTTAAAAAAGTTTCGGACGTCAAAACCAGGTGAATAATCGCTATTCATCATCATGGACTATGTTATTGCAAATCCTAAACTCCTTTTACAGGGGTTTAGGATTTAATAGGTTCAATGAGGAAAATTTGGGGTTATTACCTCTTACTTTTAATAATTGAATTTACTATGCCTTGAATGGATAGTATGAAAAGCATAAATAAAAACAAAGAAGGTAAGACCTGCCAGTAGTTACCTGTCATTAAAGAATTTCGTGAAGATGCTACTAATCCAGACCATTCATAGGTGGTAGAAATCGAGGGACCGCCTAAAGCACCTAATTGAGGGATCGTCCCACCCAAAAAAAGAGAAAATAATCCTAAATGTATAAAGATATAGAGGGTTTGTATTGTATGCTGCCCCCACTGTTCTATGAGTCTAGAGAAAATATTGGGAGTTATATATTTAGTTAGTATTCTGTAGTTACTTGCACCCAATACCTTAGCGCTTTGAATATATTCTTTCTTGGTTAGATTTAGCATGTCATTTCCAATAATATTGACCATCATAGGCAATACAAGAAGAGTAAGTATGATTACTTCAAGAGTTATTCTCATCCACATGCCTTCGGAGGCACTTGCGCGATCAACCATTAATATCGGTAACAATAATAGGTAAGCAACAAGACTCAAAGGTAGAAATTGCATACCATCTGCAATAGATTTAATAATGTTCCTTATCATTTTTGGTAAGAAAAATGTATAGATAGCACCAAAAAAGTACCCGGAAAATACTCTTAAAAATCCTATAAGTATGGAAAAAACTATCGTGAACTTTGCACCTACAATCAGTTTATCAAGAATTGAATATCCGTAGTCGTCCGAACCTAAGATTAATTCTTGAGAAGGAGGATGCGGCGGCGAGCTTTCTATTGAACCGTCGGCTGCGTGTATGTATCTTATCTGCTTTACTGGATCATCAACTAACTGAGGATATACAATACTGGTTATTAAAATAATAGATATAAAAAGAAATCCTATGGCAAATTGTTTTTCCTTTATATGAATTTTAAAAAAATTAAGAGTACTATCTAAACATACGAGGAATATGATGCCACATTTTTTTAATGTGTAGATCGGCTTTTTACATCAACAAAATAAAGATTTACATAATTTCCTTCACGGATAGTATCCGAATTCGTATCATTTCTAAATAAGAGTAATTCCATTATGTAATAAAGGAAATAAAAAGGGGTGAACAGCATAGCTAACATTAAAAAATTATTAAATGGATCTAAATTAGCAGTAAAATGCTGAATAACTCCAGGTATCATGAAAACTGTTTCTATAACGACTAAGCTACTGAGTGTTATCCAGAGGACAGATTTCGATTGGTAAAATGAAGAGTGTACGATGTTTCTCATACAATGCTTTAATAAAACTATGGTTGGAGTTAACCCTTTACTCTTTGCAAATTGACTATAATCTTTGTTTAACTCTTCTTTCAAAAGAAGAACGATCATTCGATAAAATAAAATGGCAGGGAGCAAGCCAAGAGAAATGATGGGAGCTAGATATATTTTTTCTCCATTGATATATACAATATTCATAAGTAGCACATCTGTATGTTGATAGAACCATACGATAAACATTTGAAATAAGAAAAGATATAGAAGATCAGGGATAGCAATCGTAAATTCAGAAAGGAAAAAAAGGAACTTACTCCATTTTTCGGGAAGAAGGAGCGTTATTATAGCTAAGATAAGACCAATTATTAGAGCAAAAATAAATGAGCCAACAAGTATTTTAAAAGAATATAAGTAATTGTTCCAAAAAAACTCTTCGATTGATTTCTCTAAAATCTGTAGAGTCCTAGGAGGATGATAGAGAATGACCCAAGTATCAGGGATGAAATACTTTTTTAATGATACTAATTATTGAGTTGAAAAATTTAACAAAAACCTTTTCTTTAGAAGAGAAAAAAATGGGTGTACAGCTGATAAACAGTATACCTAATAGTCCTAATAAATACTTACCAATAAATTTGAAGATTCCTTTTAGTAACAAAACTTATCCACCTCAGTACTAATACCTTAATTTACAGAGAATAACACCAGTTGTATAAGGAAAATAAAGTACATTATTATTTCTTCTTTTTAATGCAATACCATATCCAATTTATAAAAAATGTTCTAACTGTGGTAAGAGAGATTTATGTTTTATCCAAAAATTAACATATCACTGTAACAAATATTCCGTCAAATTTTATTTCTTACTATTCCATACAAATAATTATGTAATTTAATTAATTATTCTCACTTGAAAACTTGTATATCATAAATAAAATAAGAATAATTACAATAATAAAGTAAAGTATGAAAGGTAGTCCTAGAAAAAAGACAACACAATAGGGAAGAATAAGTATAGCCAGTACATAAACAATAGTATTCATAAAATTTGTAAACATATTTTCTTACCTCCTTCCAATAACTAATCTACTAATTTTCGTCTTATATTTGTTTTCTAGATGATGGTTCTTCTTTCCTTCCTTAACCCCTTTTATAGATATAACTATCGTGTTTGAACTATAGTTAAGCTGTATAATAAAATCGTGCCTTAATAGTGTGAAAGCTCCTCGGCATCTGCAGGGTCTATTTCATAATGCTCATAGAATTGAGGATTTCCGAATTCATTTAGGAGGTAGAAGGTTATGAATCCGCTGTGGAAACAAGTTGATGATTATTACAATGAAAAATTGAACGCTATGGATCCTGTCATGGCATCTGTTCTCCAAGCAAACAAGGAGGCTGGCTTGCCCTCGATCGATGTTTCTCCTTTGCAAGGGAAGCAGCTTTATTTGCTTGCAAAACTTAAAGGGGCAAAGAATATCTTAGAAATTGGAACTCTTGGGGGTTTCAGCACAATTTGGCTGGCCAGAGCTCTGCCGGAGGACGGAAAGCTAGTATCTCTTGAATTCAGTGAGAAGCATGCGGCAGTGGCTCGGGAAAATCTAAAAACAGCTGGTGTGGCACATAAGGTCGAAGTTTTAGTTGGCCCAGCACTAGAAACGCTCCCTGTACTTAAAGAGGAAGGGTTTTCTGATTTTGATTTCGTGTTTATCGACGCTGATAAACGTAATAACCCGGGTTATTTAAAATGGGCGTTGGACCTTTGTGTTTCTGGTGCTGCAATCGTGGGAGATAATGTTGTTCGAAATGGGCAGGTAGTAGAAGAGAATACTGAAGATGAAGGGATTCAAGGAATCAGAGAGTTCACAGACCTTTTGTCTTCTGACAGCCGGATTGATTCGACAGCTGTTCAGACCGTAGGCAGTAAAGGTTACGATGGATTTGTTCTCGGGATTGTACAAAAGTAATGGAATATGTAGTAATCAAAAAGAGCTGTTCTCCGTAGTTTAGGTCACTACCGGGAACAGTTTTTTATGATCATGTACCATCAGCTTATCTAAGTCTTTCCAAATCACAGACAAAAGTTTTTAATTTTACTAATGAAAATACCTTCCTTTCTAAAGAAGTTAATCTTATTGAAAATGTATAAAAAAATATTTAACTATCATATACATGTTTAAGAGGGAGGGGAATTTATTGAAAAATAGGGCTGATACTTATAGTTATGGGGATCTAACTTATCCAACAGGGATGAGTTCTATCATAAAAAACGGTTTAGAACCTACACCTAATCCAAAGAAAATTATTATTATAGGAGCAGGAATGGCGGGATTAGTGTCTGCTTCGCTTCTAAAGGAAGCGGGACACACAGTCACGATTATTGAAGGGAAATAATCGAGTGGGAGGAAGAATTTACACAATACGCGGCCCCTTTTCAGATGGGTTATACTTAGATGCTGGAGCAATGAGATTTCCAGATACCCATAATTTAGTATTTGAGTATATCCGGAAGTTTCATCTATCCACAAACATGTTCATAAATAAAAATGATCTGTACTTAGTGAATGGAGTTCAAACCACAGATGCCTACTATAACTCTAACCCAAGTGTATTGAATTTCCCCCTTCCTCCTGAAGAACAAGGGAAAACGGCAGTTGAGTTGTTAGATGCTGCTGTTGAGCCCTTTCTTACTCTATATGAAAGATCCTCACCTCAGGAACAAGAAAGGTTGAGGGAAAAGTTTGATCGATATTCGTTTGATGATTTTTTACGGTTTAATCCATTAGGTGTATCTTTATCACCCGAGGCTATCCGACTGGTAAAAGTCATCCTAGGAATAGAAGGGTTCCCCAATTTAGGGTTTGTAGATATTTTATTAGATATAGTTCGTACCGTATTTAATAAAGATTTAAAGTTTTATGAAATTGCAGGTGGAAATGATAGACTGCCTTATTCTTTTATGCCTGAACTTCAACAGAATATTATTCCAAATCAAAAGGTACACCAAATATCTAACAGAGAAGACGGTGTCACAGTCACGGCTAGAGACAGAATTTCTAACCAATACCATAGGTTCGAAGGAGATTACGTAATCGTAACTGTTCCTTACTCAGTATTTCAATTTATAGATATTTACCCTTATAACTCGATCTCTTTTCAAAAGTGGAAAGCCATAAGAGAACTTAATTATGTATCCTCAGTCAAAGTGGGACTGGAATTTACGTCGAAATTCTGGGAGACATCCAACATTGGGAATATCATCACGGACTTGCCCATTCGTTATACTTACAGTCCAAGTCATAGCATAGGGGAATCGGGACCAGGGGTAATGTTAGCCAGCTATAGTTGGGGACAGAATGCCGACTTATGGAATAGTTTACCGGAAGATGAGCGGATACGAGAGTCCTTACAAGGGTTAAGCCGTGTTTATGGAGAACAAGTTTATCAGAAATTTTCTAGGGGGACTTCTTACAGTTGGAGTCAAAATCAGTTTTCAGCTGGCTGTTTTACGTTATTTGCCCCTAACCAATCTTCAGATTTTTCAGATGACCTATATTTGCCCGAGGGTCGTATGCATTTTGCTGGAGAACATACGTCTCCATTCCATGGATGGGTAGAGGGGTCGATTGAATCAGGTGTACGTGCTGCATATGAACTGAATGGAAGAACTATGTTATAAATAGCATAAAGGACAATTGAAATCCAGCCCTCTTGTTTTCCAAGCAAACAAGAGGGCTGGATTTGCTTCTATCGATGTTTCATCGTTACAAAGGAAGCACCTTTATTAGCTTGCAAAACTTAAAAAGGCTAATAATGTCTTTGAAATTGGCTTGAGGAGAATGGATGGATTTTCTGATTTTGATTTCGTGTTTATCGACGCCGATAAACGTAATAACCCGGGTTAATTAAAATGGGCCTTGGACCTTTGTGTTCCTGGTGCTGCAATCGTGGGAGATAATGTTGTTCGAAATGGGCAGGTAGTAGAAGAGAATACTGAAGACGAAGGGATCAAAGGAATCAGATTCCACTACAATTCAATTAAATAAAACTTCCCCTATCAGAAATCCCCCAAATAAGGACATTCTATTAACTATATCCACTATTCGGGGGAGGGGGTGTTTATTAAAAAGGAATAATCCTTTTTCTGGTCAATCTTTTTTTCTTTCCTTTTTATCAAAATAAGCATATAAAATACCAGTAATTACAACACCAAACATTAAGATGGACCACCAAGGTTCATTGCTTATGGGTGAGTGATTTACGATGAATGTTCCTATGCAGAATAAAATGCTTATGGAAAGGAAGAATACTGATTTTTTAATGCTATCCCCTCCTAAGGTGTTTTTAATTATAATACCGCTCTATTCAGTAGGCAAAACCAATTAACATTCATGGAAAAAATACCACGTGAGAAAATGGGTAAATATTTCCTCCATGCCTTTTATGAAGAGTTTTTAAATGCTATTTAATGTTCGTGGAAGATTTCTATCGATAATCCTCTTTCTAGAATTTTTCTGAGACCGGATTTTGACAGAAAAACAGCTAAACCATAAAAATAATTAGTTTGTTCTAAAAATTCTAATAAGTCAAACAGGAATTTTAATGATTTTTAAAGAAAAAGTATATATAGACAAAAAGGAGGAATACACATGGCAGAAGTATCTTCTATGAAACAAGCGGTTGATGTGCTACGGGGGAAAGGACTTTCCAATAGGGACATCCTTAGCAATGTGGATAACAGCCATTTCCCGTTCGATGATGAAGAAGTCGTTATGACGTTCATTGATTTACAAATTGAATGTTCCTCTGAGCAAGATTTCGACAAGTTAGTGGCTTATTTATATGGGTTTGATTTGAATAAAGCTTAGCACCGAAACACTAGTAAGCTATCAGAGTTAAAAACCAGCATCCAGGACAGGGTGCTGGTTTTATTTGTTTTATCTAAATTGAGATGGTGGTAAAAACGCTATTTTTTGTGACCCAATAGAAATAAGGATACGGGTTTATTTCTATCTTTTAATCTCAAACAACTTAATCCATACGAGAAAAGAGGAATACAATTGAATAGAGAGATAAAGAACGAGCATTTCAAATGAGATGCTCGTTCTTTTGCCTTAGATTATAGAAAACGTTTAATTCCTTAGAGGTCAGATAAACTTAATTATTTCAATATAGTGCAATTGCACATTCAGTTTTCGAAATAGATCATTTACTACCAATAGGGTCCATTATATGGATCTTGGGAGGTGAGAAAATGGCCAGATTAATTGCCCTTGATGACGGACATGGGATGAATACACCTGGGAAAAGAACGCCCTTTATACCAGAGATCGGCCGTGAAATTAGAGAGAACGAGTTTAATAAAGCTGTAGTGAATTTATTAAAGATCGAGTTAGAAAGAAATGGATTTAATACACTGTTAGTAGCACCTACAGATGAGGATACTTCTCTTCAGGCAAGGACAGACTTAGCCAACAGTCGAAAGGCTGATGCCTATATAGCGGTGCATTACAACGCTTCTGATGGCAGCTTTGCTGGAAATAATCCAAGTGGGATAGAAGTCTATGTTTATTTAAATAACAAAGATAAAGAGTCAGGTAAATTAGCATCGTCCATAGCTAAATATTTAAGACAAGGGACACCGCAAAATTTCAGAGGGATCATGGAAGCGGACTTTCACGTTTTACGAGAGACTAATATGATCGCGGTTTTGACCGAAAATGGGTTTATGGATAACAAATTGGAAGCTTTACTCATGATCAATAAAAATTTCCAAAAAGAAGTAGCTATTGAACATGCAAAAGGCATTTGCGAATACTTTGGAGTAACTTATAAACCGGAGGAGGAGATAGAAGTGTTAGCTAAAGCAGTAGTGATTCGTTCATTTGTTGACTATCCTGTAGCAGAAGTTCTTGCCAATAGAATCCAAGCCCCTATTTATACTAGAACGGTAGCATCCAAGTTTAAGGTAGCGAGCGAAGTGATAGTGGTCGGCGGGGCGTCAAATGGTCTAAAAGGGGACATATTCACGGTCCTTTCTGGAAACGATCGATTTGAAACATCTAGAAAAGTAGAACTGTATTTAGATTCCATCTAGTCATTGACTCAAACGGCTGAACAGAAAAATCCGCGGAATATAGTAAATTAAATTTATCAGCTGGAAAAGGTGAAATACTGGATTGGTCAGTCTATATCCTACGTATAGACTGCCATTCTGTTTATAGATTTGTGAGAAATCTTCTGATTGGATGTCCTTTCATTTAAAGCTGCCACTCAAAGAGTTATTCACCTTCATTTATACATAAAAAAAGACTAGATAAACGGTCGACATGTTTCAATTGTTCCAAAAAAGGATACAGTCTAAGCGTGACGGAATTACAATAAATTCTTCTATATAAAAGGAGTTTTATCATGCGTAACTATCTAAAACATTATATTAACGGAGAATGGGTAGAGTCTACCGGCAACGAAACGGAAGACGTTATCAACCCAGCAACCGAAGAAGTCATTGGGACAATTAGTCTAGGAACGAAAGAAGACTTAGATAAAGCTGTGAAAGCAGCAAGAGATGCCTTTCCTTCTTTCTCACAGACGACGAAAGAAGAGCGCGTCGAAATGCTTGAAAAAATTGCTGCAGAATATGAGAGACGTAAAGATGATATTGTTGAAACCATTACGGATGAATTAGGATCTCCACTTGAGATTTCTGAAAAAGTCCATTTCATGATGGGATACAATCACTTTTCTCAGGCAGCTGAATCGCTTAAGGAATTTTCATTTAAAGAAGATCGCGGCGGTCATACCCGCGTGAAAGAATCGATTGGTGTCAGTGGATTGATAACGCCGTGGAACTTCCCAACGAATCAAACATCAACGAAAATCGCCAGTGCGTTTGCCGCAGGCAGTCCGGTAATTTTAAAGCCGGCTGAACAAACGCCATTTGCTGCCATCATTTTAGCTGAAATCTTTGATAAAGTAGGCGTCCCTAAAGGGGTCTTCAACCTTGTGAATGGTACGGGTGAAGTCATTGGTGATGGCATTAGCTCACACCCTGGGATTGACTTCGTTTCCTTCACAGGTTCTGGCGCAACAGGTGAAAAGATTATGAAAAACGCTTCTGAGTCAATTAAGAAAGTAGCTCTAGAACTTGGAGGTAAGTCACCATTAGTCATCTTGGATGATGCCGATGTGGAGGGAGCAGCTAGAGCTTCAGTTAGTCATATTGCTAACAACTCTGGGCAGGTCTGCTCCGCTGGTACTCGTACACTTGTCCCTTCCTCTATGAAGAAAGAGTTTGAAGAGGCGGTTAAGAAAGTACTGGCAGATTATCCTGTCGGCGATCCGCGTGAAGGCAATCATATCGGACCGCTCGTTTCGAAAAAACAGTGGGACACCGTTCAATCTTATATTGAAAAAGGAATCGAAGAAGGCGCTAATTTACTTGTCGGAGGACCAGGGAAACCTGAAGGTCTTGAGAATGGCTACTATGTGAAGCCTACAGTATTTACCGACGTGGACAACCATATGGTAATCGCTCAGGAAGAAATCTTTGGACCGGTTCAAACGATTATCACGTATGATTCCATTGAAGAAGCACTCGAAATCGCCAACGATACTATTTATGGTCTTGCCGGCTATGTTTACGGCAAAGACCCAGAAACTCTTCGTAAGGTGGCATCAGGAATTCGCGCCGGCCGTGTCAAAGTCAATGATGCGGAAGCAGATTTCGAAGCACCATTTGGCGGATATAAACAATCAGGAATCGGCAGAGAATGGGGAGACTTCGGTATTGAAGAATACCTTGAAGTGAAAACCGTTCTAGGCTATCCTTCATAAGAAATAATGGTTAATAAAAACAATGAGAGTCTCCTGCAGGTTTCTGCGGGAGGCTCTTTTTACATTTTAATGATGAACAGCCAAACAAGGAGATCGTCTGAGTGAGTAGGTTCATCTGGTTTTATCTAACCGCAGTTCTTTTACGGATTATAACTCCAATCACTATGAATAAAATGCCCAATAAACAAATAAAACGTTCATCTGATTGAAATATTATATAAGTTAAAAGCCTATATGTTGAGCTAAACTTTGTGGGGTAAAGGAACAATATAGGAAGTAATCCAATTACTGTGATAAATGTGCCCAACCCAATTAGTATTTTATAGAATATTTTGATGCAGCAGCACTCCTTTTAGTGATTATTTTTTCTTTGTGTGTAATATTACACTAAATTAAGTATTGTTACAACCAAAGCAAGAAGATTAATTATTTTTAGAATTAAATTAAAGAAACAGAGTGATACTAGCTTTCAGCAGGAATTATAATAATGAATGATATGTAAAGTCAGAGTTGAAAAAATGGAAAATAAATAAGCTCGTCTTTCTTCAGAAATCGAAGAAAGACGAGCTTGATAACTTTTAAAGGGCTCTTATTCTATAAAATGACCGTATTCTTTAAAGCGGCAATAAGGTGCTCAAAGTCTTCATTCACTTGATTAGAGAATTCAGGCTTTTTATAATTTTTCTCTTGAGAACTCGATAGTCCTGGCTCAATCAATAACGTTCTTCCTCCCATAAGCTCAACTTCTAATTTTTTTGGAGGAGTATTGTCTGACATGCTGTAATCCACAAACCATTCTTTTAAGGAAATGATCCTTTGAGTAAATAAGGTTTCCTTTGTAACAGCCATGTCTTTTGAAATTCCAAGAATCGTCAGTGTCCGGTCGTTCCGGTTCACGATATACAGTTGCTGCTGTTCCGGAGTCAGGACCTCTAAAGAGCAATAGTTGTCTGACTCAAAAACTTCTTCTGAGAATTCCAAGACAGCAGCTTGACGTAAATTTTCCTGACTAGAAGATTTTAATCTTTCTTTTAGTTCGATGGACAATTCCATTACCTCCTTAGTGATTGTTAAAGGTAATGTCCCCTCTGAGATACCAAGAAAAACATAAATTGGATAAAATAAACAGGAATAACTATGTCTAGCAGGTTACCCCCTATAAAAAGATCGATTCTCTCGACATAAACTAAAAAATTACGCTAAGAGAATAGTCTTATTAAAAAAATTTTAGATTATAAATAGGGAGGTGAATCTTTTATAACTGTCATAAATCATAAACCTACTGAAGAAATCCTAGTGTTCAGATCTGATGGACTCTTCATTTTTTTCCGACCGATTGATCACTGCAGCCCCAACAATATCCCCAATTACATTAGATGCCGTACCAGCCATTCCGATAATTACGTCTACTCCGGCGATCAATGCAACGATTTCTAGAGGCAGATTGAACATTGTAAGTACAGCGGAGAGAGTTACGAGTCCAGCAGCCGGAATACCAGCCGTACCGATGGATAATAGCGTACCTACTAACACGATGGTTAAGAAGTCCATCGTAGAAAGATCAAGTCCAGTAACGTTCGCTGCAAATACAATCGAAACTCCCATACGGAGCGCTCCGCCATCCGAATTGAAAACCGCACCAATCGGTAAAGAAAAGTTAGCGATCCGCTCGGATATTCCTGCTTTTTTAGCAGACTCGATGGCTACCGGAAGAGAGGCAATGCTGCTGGACGTAAAGAAAGCTGTGGAATAAGCTTCCCTTGTTTTGCTGAAAAATTCTCGTATCCCCATTTTGGAAAATTTGATAAAAGAAGTGTAGACGAGCATCCATAATAGCAATACTCCTAGATAAAAAACGGCAGTAAAAGACAGCAGAGAGCGGAATGTTTCCCAGCCTTGATTCCCGAACGAAGAAGCACTAATCGCAAAAATACCGATCGGTGCGTACAATAAAATTCCTTTTAACAGTAAAAAGAATAAGTCATTTCCGGCCTGAAACAATTGATGAAGCCGAGTGCCGGATTCCCGCAGCTTATCTTCATTGGAGTGCCGCATCGTGTTTAGTGCAAGACCAATTATGATAGCCAGAAAAAGGATGCCCATTAATTTTCCAGAAGAAAAGGATTCAACTAAGTTGCTTGGGACAATATTCAAAAGGATATCAGAAAAAGCAGGAGTGTCGGGTTTGTCTACTTGAGCAGAAGGAAGAGTAAGGCCTTGGCCAGGGTTGATCCATAGGGCCAGGATGACTCCTATCAATACCGCAGCTGCCGTAGTCACTCCATAATAAAGCAGAAGCTTTCCGCCAACTCTGCCTAAGTACCCTGGTTTCATTTGATTAATCGCTAATACGACGGTTAAGAAAATTACTGGAATGGCGATTAAATTAAGCAGGTTAATTAGAATCGTTCCCAGAGGCTTGATTGACTGGGCATCTTCTCCGAAAATAACCCCAGCTAGTATTCCCAAAAGGAAGCCGAGTGTCATTTTTAATAAGAAGGAAGAATTTTTGTATGTAGACCAAATTTGTTTCATAACATCACCCTTTACGTTTTGAGATAATCTTATTATAAAAAGAATTCTGTTCAAATTGCGAATGTGAAGTCTTCTGCAGTCGGTTAAGGGTAATTTGATTTAGGTGAAGTGACTAAAAGGTTGAAAAACAGGAGCCGAAATCGGAGCCCTCCTAAGTATAAGATTCGCTTTGTTTAAGATACTAATACGCAATAACTTTAAACAGGAGGCAGGGATATGAAAATTGCAATTATCGGTGCGGGGTTATCGGGTCTGGCTTGTGCATTAACCCTCGAAAAATATGGATATCAAGCTGATATTTTTGAGAAACGTCAAATGGTCGGCGATCGATTCGTCATCGCTGAAGCTATGTTTTCCATGTTACATACACCCTTTGAAGATGAAATTAGAAATTTATCTGAAAAGCACGGGATTCATCTTACTCCTGCCACTAATATTCAAAAAGTATTCAGCTACTCTAAAAATGAGTCGTCTATCCTCGAGGGACAATTAGGATTTGCGAACATGAGAGGAAAGCACCCAGCCTCCTACGAGAAACAGCTGGCCGGCCAGTTGAAAGGGACGATTCATTATAATCAGGGTGTTAGTTATGAAGATATCAAAAACGATTATACCCATGTCGTTCTTGCGACGGGGGATGCCTTAGATACCATGAAGTTTCAACCCTACGATGTGGCATATAAAGCCAGCTTTAAAGGGGCATTAATAGAAGGCGATTTTAATCCGACAGAAGTTCACACCTTTTTTAATAACGACTTTGCACCCAAGGGGATGGCTTATTTACTTCCGCATTCTCAAACGGAAGCATCTCTTGTCCTCGCCTATCCCCAATATCCAGAAAATGAAGCACTGGATAAAGAGGAATTGTGGAAACTGTTTTTCGAAGAGTGTACTAAGAAACTGGATCAAGACTTTAAAATTAAGGATGAATTCTCAATTAAAGACTATCGGATCGGTAAGATAGAGAATGCCAGGATAGGAAATACATTCTTTGTTGGCAACTGCTGGGGGGCGATAACTCCAGTCTTTGGTTTTGGCCAGTTTGAATCGATGCTTACCGGCATTTATGCGGCACAGGACATGGCTGGATACGGCGATTACAATAAGCTGGTTGAACCATTATCACAAGGGTATCATGATTCCCTTTCGCTTCGGCGCACCATCGAGAAATTCGATAATCATCAGCTTGACCTGATCATCAAATCATTGAACAATAAGGCGCTTGAGGGCTTAATCACCAATAAAAATATCAACTTTTTTAAACTAATAAGCCGTTTGGTTCACCCTTTTAGCAGGCATGCATAAATGAAAGAGGATGATGGTCTGTGTTTAAAAGAGGAATGTGAATATGGCGTGGAGTTGCTGATTTAAAGATCTATTTAAATATATCTACAATGAAAAGCCAGGATCCAAGTAACTGTATTGGGACCTGGCTTTATACATTTATAGTTAGGAAATGAATCCTCTGCGGCTTAACTCTTTCTCAACATCTTTAAATGTTTCTATTGGAATGTAAGGGACATTCTTTTCTTTGAGTAAGTCTTGCAATTCTTTTTTCGCAAAGTTTAGGTCTGAATGAACAGCAGGATGGGAATCCGGTTCACTATCCCCGGCGTAATGAATGGTCTCATACTGCTCCTTCAGTTCCTGAACCACTTTTGATTTATCTATACCATACTGCTCCGAGTAATGACGGTGCTCTGGATCGATGTTCAAATGAATGTTCTTGTTGTGATAATAGCCTTCGTTCGAAAGTACCTTCACATTTTTAATATTATATTCTTTCAGGATATGATTAATATAATAGTCTGTTCCCGCACTTAAAATGTAAAAATCTCCGCCATTATCCTGGACGGTTTGAATAAAGGAAGGGACATGTTCATCAATTGGAATTTGCAGAATTTCCGCAATGATTTGCTCTTCGTTCTGGTCGATGGAAGCAAAGACCTTGCTGAGGAAATCAATATTCTTCATGCGGCCTGCCTGCCAATCTTTAATTAATTTCTCTCCATCAGAAAAATGCTTTTCTATAATGATCGAGTAAAAGTCTTTGTGCGAAATTGTTCCGTCGAAATCGGAAACAAAGGCCCACTTTTTCATATTAAATTCCTCCTAAAAATAGAATTTCTATTTATTGTAACTGACTTCTTGTATCCCAACTACTGATAAGCATCCCCGCCTAAAAGGAGTGACTGATCTAATTTAGGTCAGCCACTTGTAGTAGATTAAATTACGGGATCGAATCTTCTCTGATAATGGGGATGAAACAAATAATAGAATGGATAGCTGAACGTATAACAGTATTGAATAATAGGGCCAGCAAACGCAACCCCTGCTGCCGTTCCGATTCCCACTGGACCGCCGATTAGAAGGGCAGTTGTGGATGTCGTAATAGCTACAGATGTTTGACTCACCCTTAAGCTGAGTTTGAATTTTTGAGCGATGGCCAGAAATAATTGATCAACAGGCGCCCTTGGAAGTTGTGGCAAGATATAAATCGATACGCCAATCGCACTGAATCCCACCCCTATCAATAAGGTGACGAGCTGAACAAGAAAGGGAGCAGAAGCTAAGCTGACATTTTTAAAAACGATTTCCAACCAAAAATCGAGAATCACACTTTCTAATACAAGTGGCAGTACAGCGCGAAATTCTGGTTTTTGCTTGACCAGCCAACCGTTTATAAAAATAAACAGAAACTGAAACAAGGCATACCAGATTCCCACTGTAAAACCGAAGCGATCAGACAATCCAACGAACAAGGCGGTCCAAAAACCTGCCCCCAAAGTAGCTTTAATCAATAGGGAAACCCCAAAGAAATTTATAAGCATTCCAATAATATAGATAGTCATTCGGTAAAACATAATCAACCTCATCTTTCACAGGCACGGATAACTTAATAGAAGAGCCCAATTTTTATTATTAGGCCATTCTATTAGCCGAATAAGCTGTGGTCAATGAGATTTTATTAAAAAAAGTAAAGAAATATTGAGCAGTTGAATTGAATGATAAATTAAAAAATGGCCCTGGTAAGACCAGGGCCATTTGAACTATCCTCTTATTGAAAGATTAAATGGTTACTTTCTGTCCATAATAGGCAGCAGTGAATAATTCCTTCATTTGTTCTACAGATGTTTCACGAGGGTTGGTACCTGTACAAGGATCTTCCACAGCATTCGCTGCCATTTGATCCACGTGTTCGTTAAATAGTTCTTCGGATACGCCGAATTCTTTTAACGTATTTGGTACATCCATTTCGCGGTTTAAGTCACGAACCCAGGCAATGAGAGAATCTACTAATTCTTCGTCTGTATTACCGGAAAGTCCGATTCGTTTTGCCAATGCTGCATAGCGGTCTTCCACGACGCTGCGGTTGAACTGGATAACGTATGGTAAATAGATCGCATTGGCGCAGCCGTGCGGCACACCGAATGTTGGACCGCTTTTATGAGCAAGGCTGTGCACGTTTCCCAACACAGCATTTGCAAACGCCATGCCTGCCATTGCTTGTGCATAGTGGACTTGTTCTCGAGCTTCCTTATCTTCATTGTAGGAAGCAAGTAGATTTTCGTTTAAAATGTCTGCTGCTTCAATAGATAATGAATTGGTAAAGGTTGTGCGCGGCTTGGCTACATAAGCTTCAATACTGTGAGTCACTGCATCCATGCCGCTGTAAGCAAGCACATGTTTAGGCATGGATTGGACCATGACTGGATCAATAATCGCCAGATCTGGTGTTAATTCGAAATCAGCCAGCGGATATTTGACTCCTGTTTCAGAATCTTTGATCACAGATAGATTTGAGATTTCTGAAGCTGTCCCGCTCGTTGTTGGAATACCGATAAATCTGGCTTTACTGCGTAAGGCTGGCAGATTAAACGGCTGGGCCATATCTTCAAAGGTTAAGTCAGGATGTTCATAAGAAATCCACATCGCTTTGGCAGCGTCCATTGGGGACCCGCCGCCGATGCCGATAATCCAATCCGGCTGGTAATCCTTTAGGATGTGAAGATGATCCTGAACCATTTGAGTAGATGGCTCTTCCGTAATACCTTCGATCACTTTCGTATTGATGTTCGCTTCAGAAAGATTTGCTTGGATTTTATCAAGGTTGCCGTTTTCTTTAACAGAACCTCCTCCAATCACCAATAGTGCTTTTTCACCTTTGATAGACTTCAATTTATCTAATGCATCTTCTCCGAAATAAATATCTCTTGGTATAGTAAAACGATTCATTGTAACGACCTCCTGTTGGTTTGTACAATTGTTCATAGTATGCCGCGATTCGATTGTTAAGCAGCACATATTACGACTGCATTCACCGTTTTACCAATGATTAAACATCGGGACCGGTTAAATCCAGTCTGGAGGGGGTCTGATTAGCAGGATATTCATCACTTCTACTCCACCTGTTTTATCTGCTGTTCATTAGGGAATTACATACAAACTAGAAGACAAGATTGAATTGATTTCAGGAGGTTGTGGGTATGCTATTTTCAGGTACTAAAATATCTGATATCTCCAAGGCATCCATTATTATTATCCTTGGAGGATTTATAGCTGTAGGCGGAGCATTTTATTTGTTTTACGAGCTTGCAGAGGACGTATTAGAGCATGAAAAATTTGCTGTCGATCAGGCGGCAGTTAATGTTGTAAAATACATTCAAGCTCCTTGGCTGCAAAACGTGGCTGGGTGGATTACGGAAACAGGATCAGTGATGTGGCTGTCAGTCGGGTCTGTTCTGCTTATTCTGTTTCTGTTCTTCTTCACCAAGTACAGTAATTGGGTACCGGTCTACTTTATTATAAACATGGCTGGAATTAGTGCTTTGACAAAAGTGATGAAGTTGATTTTTGCAAGAAAACGACCAGAAGTTTTAGCTCAGTATGATGGGACAGGGTTTAGTTTTCCTAGCGGTCATTCCACAGGGTCTATGGTGTTTTATGGATTTATTATTTATTTAATCGCTATCAGCCCGTTAAACAAGAAGATAAGATACACGATCAATGTCTTGTTAGGTTTATACATTTTGTTAGTGGGCTGCAGCCGGGTTTACTTAGGAGTGCATTATTTAACAGATATTCTCGCAGGCTTTTCCTTTGGGCTTGCCTGGCTTGCGATCTGTATTGCTTCTCTGGAAATCACAATGTGGAACCAGCGCCGCAGCAGTGCTCATAAAGAAATGGAAAATACAACATTGATGGATCGGAGGAGTGAATAAGGATGTTATATGTACTAGCTATATTCGTGCCGCCACTTGCGGTATTATTTACAGGAAAACCATTGAAAGCTTTATTAAACTTGCTGCTTACGCTCGTTTTCTATGTGCCGGGAGCTGTTCACGCAGCCGTTGTTGTAAAAGAGCATTATGACGGAAAAAAACGCTAAAGAATATAAAAAATCCGAACGAGGATGGAGTTAGTCATGATTCCATCTTAGTTCGGATTTTTTCGTGCATGAGGCAAGATTTTCTAGACGTTTCCCACTCCTTCAGGCGAGGTAGTGTCATTTTGATCTTTTAAACCCCCATGCAAGGGAAGGGAAAAATTCACCGTACCAGCGGAGTGTTTTCCGGAGCGGTCATTCGTAAACCCCTTTACTTCCCTTGATGGCTCGTCTTAAAATTAAGGGGATTTCTTTTGCCCCTGACTAGTCTGTGCTTTACACACCTCGCTTGTTTCCCCATACGAGCGCATGAACTTGCGGGAGGACACGAACACGATTCAGCCTTGAAGAAGCAACAACCTGGTCAATCAGCCATTCGTACTTATCGAGCAGCTCACTTGCGAGGTTTGACGGTTTGCTTTCTTCTAAGTCATCGTTTCCTACCTGCAGGAAAAAGGACACATCTGGATAACGCTCGTGCACATCCTCGGCATACGCAAGATCTGCTTCATCGAAAATAACGACTTTAATACTTGTGTTTGCAAGACGATGGTAATCTCTTAATTGCTGGATTATACTATCAAGAATGTCCCAGTTGGTTTTCATTTTTGAGCTTGGCGGTTTTGGCGAGATCGTTAAATCGTCAATTTGCGGGAACCATTCCTGCCAGCGGCTTCCCTGTGTTTCCAGGGCCACTTCAATGCCTTGCTGATGTAACGGAGTAATGAGTTCATCTAATTTAGCTAAGAGAGCTGGGTTTCCTCCAGAGATCGTGACGTGATCAAACTGAGTGCCGCCAGTCTCTTTTAACCGTGCTAAGATTTCATCGGCAGTGAGGCGTTCGATTTCATCTTTTGCGCTTCCGTCCCACGTAAATGCCGAGTCACACCAGGCACAGCTATAGTCACAGCCAGCGGTCCGTACAAACATCGTTTTTCTTCCTACTACCATACCTTCCCCTTGGATTGTGGGGCCGAAAATTTCAAGAACCGGGAATTTATTCATTGTTCCATCCACTCCCGTCTCGCTTCGGCATAGCTTGTTGGAGTTTCATAAAGCTTCACAAATTCCACTCTATGCTCCGTGTTCTTGAGAGCTTCTGCCATTTTTTCATATATCCAGACCACCATATTTTCAGCTGTAGTATTCATAGGAGGAAGGGTCTCATTTAAATAGCGATGATCAAGGTGGATTTCGATTTGTTCTTTCCATATCGTTTTAATGTCTCCAAAATCAATCACCAGACCGATTTCATCGACGAATCCGCTAATTCCAAAAATCACTTTATACGTATGACCATGAAGGTTTTTACATTTCCCTTCATAGGCATGCAGGTGGTGAGCCGCGTCAAAAGAGAACTCCTTACTAACCAGCACCCGTTTTTTGTGGTATTTCAGTTCCTCACGTTTAATATCTTCGTCCATTTTCTGCAGGTTTTCTACGATGGTAAATCCGTATTGCTCCATTACTTATTCACCTCTTCAAGCTGCTGTAAATAAGTTTCTAATCCGTTCTGGCGCAGCTTGCAGGCAGGGCATTCACCGCAGCCGTCGCCGCGCACCCCGTTGTAGCAGGTTAACGTATTCTCACGGACATATTGGAAGGCACCGAGTTCATCCGCAAGCTCCCACGTCTGCGCTTTATCGAGCCACATGAGGGGAGTGTGCACCACAAATTCATCATCCATAGATAAATTGAGGGTGACGTTTAGTGATTTAATAAACACGTCGCGGCAATCAGGATAGCCGCTGAAATCTGTCTCACATACTCCTGTAACCACATGTTTCGCGCCAATCTGCTTGGCTAGAATGGAGGCAAAGGAGAGGAATAACAAATTCCTTCCTGGTACAAACGTAGAAGGGAGCTCCCCGTCTTCTCCATCTTTCACTTCAATGTCATCTCTCGTTAATGCATTCGGTGCAAGCTGACTAAGAAGTGACATATCAAGTACATGATGTTTAACTCCCAGGTCCTGTGCAATTTCTTTGGCCACTTCTATTTCTTCATTATGACGCTGATTATAATCAAAGGTGACTGCCTCAACTTCTTCATATTTTTTTAACGCCCAGAATAGGCATGTGGTGCTGTCCTGACCACCGCTGAATACGACGACCGCTTTATTATTTTTTTTCATAAAAAAATTCTCCTTTCCATTGAAAAAGAGAATTCTACTCACCCAAAAACATAAAAAAAACCATACCTAAGGTCAGGTATCGTTCCATCCTTAGTTTTTTATAGAGGGTGTAGCTAGAACCTCTCCTGCTTCATGCGCAGACTTTTATTCGTATAGGAGTCATTATAGCATACTGAAACAGGGAAGGAGAAGAAGAAAATGTCTCCGCTGAACAAGACTGAGAGAAAATAGAGTGAAAACCACAGATAGGATGAGGAAATACATAGGAAGGAAACAGTTGGAGGCTGGGGTTTCATTAATCACTAAAGAGTTCGGGATAAAAGTCTTTTATCCATGAATAAATCTGAACGGTGAGGGAATTTAATCACAATCTCACCGGTCGGATTTTATGTTCTGTATGAGGCAAGGTGTCTAGAAGTTTTTACAGAAAGCATACTTATGTTTGATTGCTAGTATCCACTGATGAACTAAGGAGAAGGGAATGAATTATCAACCTTTACAGCGTAGGAAATACGCGGGGACTTCTGCGGGAGGAAGGTACACCAGCCGCCCGCGAAAAGCGGAGTGTATTTCCGGAGCGGTCTTCTAGCGTAAACCCTCTGCCCTTCCCTTGAAGTTCGTTGATTGATAGGTGAATTTCCTTCTGCCCCTGCCTGGTTTAATAGCCTATGCACTTTTACGAAGGTCTTTAATCTCTTCCTTAAGCTTCTCTGTGTTGTATTTTTTACTAACATTCTTTTTCATCATAACTCCGAGAACGATCAATAGAATGATAATGCCTGCTAATATTGCAAGATTCATCGGTTTAAGAGAAAGCAGACTGGAACCGAAAAATCCCATCATAATGGATCCAGGAATAGTACCCAAAGTTGTCGCTGCTATATACTTCCACGGGACAACCTGTGTCTTCGCGCATATATAGGTGAGTAAATCAAAGTTAATCGCTGGAATAAGCCTGAGCATTAATACTGATTTAAATCCATTCTTCTCAAGCTCAGATTTAAGAGCGCACACATTCTCTTTGTTCTTATCCTGAATATAAATTTCTTTACTGATGTATTTCAGTGCAAAGAAGGAGGCAGTCCCGCCAAGGACGGTCCCTATTACAATGTATATAGATCCAATATAAGGCCCGAATACGATTCCACATGCGACGGCGATAATCGATAATGGGACAAGCGTAAAGGGACGGATGGTGAAGATGAGAAGAAAAATAATCGGAGCCCAGAACCCAAGGTCCTCCATCCAATCTGCCACATTTGAAGGTTTTATATGGAAGAATAGTTTATTCAATAATACGAGAATTCCTGCAATCCCTAGAAGGATAATTATTTTTATAATATGACTTTTGAGCTGACTGCTGTTCATACAACCTACCTTTCTACTGCTAATTTGACTGATGCCATTAGAGTTTGATGATTTAGCCAATAATACCTGATTCCACTCGAGGAGTGGTTTGAAACAATGGATTGAGAAAAGAATAGATTCCTTTCCCATGCTGCTTCCTGAATGATTTTTAGTTTTATTTTATTTTTTGTTCGAGAAGGTGTTGACATCTTTGAATGGTTTTGTATAATTATAATCAATTATTAATAAAAATACATTTACATTCAAAGACGAAGAAAGTACGTAAGGAACGAATCTAAAAGCGAGCCGGGGTTGGTGAAAGCCTGGAGATTTGAACTTGCGGAAACGCACTTCTGAGATGTTCGGTGAACGTTAGTAGCCTGAACCGGGAGCTCCCGTTAACAGTTTCGAGTTGGTCTATACACTAGACAATGAGAGTGGTACCGCGGATTCAAATGACATATCCGTCTCTTACACGTTAGTAAGAGGCGGATTTTTTTAATGGATAATAACTAAGGAGGCAGCATGTTATGACAAAACCAAAAGTAGTATTAGCGTATTCAGGTGGACTTGACACTTCAGTATCTGTGAAATGGATTCAGGAGAAATACGGGTATGATGTAATTGCCCTTGGATTGGATGTAGGAGAAGGGAAAGATCTCGAAACGATTCGTCAAAAGGCTTTAGACGTTGGAGCCATTAAAGCGATTATGGTAAATGCAAAAGAATTGTTAGCTGAAAATTATTTAATGCCTGCACTGAAGGCAAATGCTCTATATGAAGGGAAATATCCTTTATCTTCAGCACTTTCTCGTCCACTGATCTCTAAACTTTTGGTGGAAGTCGCTGAACAAGAAGGCGCTGTAGCCGTTGCCCATGGCTGTACGGGGAAAGGGAATGACCAGGTTAGATTTGAAGTTTCGATTCAAGCATTAAATCCTGAGCTTGAAGTTATTGCTCCTGTAAGAGAATGGGGCATGTCCCGGGATGAAGAAATTGCCTATGCCGAGGAAAAAGGCATTCCAATTCCGGTAAATCTTGATAATCCTTTCTCTATCGATGCAAACATCTGGGGTCGTGCATGCGAAGCTGGAGTGCTGGAGGATCCATGGGCAGAAGCTCCAGAAGCAGCCTATGCATGGACGAATCCGATTGAAAATACACCGGATCAACCAGAAATACTGGATATTGATTTTGAACAAGGAATACCGGTTTCCTTAAATGGTCAGCCCATGGACCTTGTTCCTCTCATTGAAAAGCTGAACGATTTGGGCGGTAAACATGGTGTTGGACGTATTGACCATGTTGAAAACCGTCTCGTCGGGATTAAATCAAGAGAAGTGTACGAGAATCCTGCTGCGATGATTCTCATTAATGCTCATAAAGAATTGGAATTCCTAACCTTAACGAGAGAGGTTTCACAATCTAAAGCGAATATTGACCAACAGCTGTCTAAGATGATTTATGACGGACTCTGGTATTCACCACTGCAGCCGGCATTATCCGCCTTTGTTGAAGAAACTCAAAAGGTTGTCACAGGGACAGTGAAGGTGAAATTATTCAAAGGACATCACAATGTAATTGCTAAGAAATCTCCATATAGTTTGTATAATGATGCGTTGTCCACGTATTCCAAGCACGATGCCTTTGATCACAATGCAGCTGTTGGTTTCATTAAGCTATGGGGACTTCCAACCAAAGTTCATGCGGATGTGCATAAAGCAGAGGGAAAAGCACCAGCGAAAGAACCGGTGAGTGTGAATGAGTAAGCTGTGGGGAGGACGTTTTACTAAACCAACTAATAAACTGGTCGAGGAATATACGTCCTCGATCAGCTTTGACAAAAAATTGGCCTTGCATGACATTCAAGGAAGCTTTGCGCATGTGGAGATGCTAGGCAAGTGCGGCATTATTTCCTTAGATGAAGCAGCTCAAATTAAGCAGGGACTGGAGATTGTCCAGGAAAAAATAAAAAAAGATGAAGCTGAATTCACTGTAGCGGATGAAGACATTCACATGAATATTGAAAAGCTTCTTATCGAAGAAATCGGTCCCGTAGGTGGGAAGCTTCATACTGGCCGAAGCCGTAATGACCAAGTGGCAACAGATATGCACCTGTATCTTCGTGAAAAAACAAAGGAATTAATTCATCTCGTAGAAGCGGTTCAATCCGCTCTCGTTGGGCAGGCAGACACTCATGTGGAAACCATTCTTCCAGGATACACTCACTTACAAAGAGCCCAGCCAGTCTCATTCAGTCATCATCTGCTCGCTTACTTCTGGATGTTTGAACGCGATAAGCAGCGACTGCAGGATAGTATAAAGCGGATCAATTGGTCTCCGCTCGGGGCCGCAGCCCTGGCTGGAACCCCTTATCCGATTGATCGCGAGATGACCGCAGAAACGCTTGGTTTTGATTACGTTTATCCTAATTCCCTTGATGCCGTCAGCGATCGGGACTTTATTTTAGAATTTCTATCGATCTCATCTATTTTAATTACGCATATTTCCCGATTATCTGAAGAATTGATTCTCTGGAGCAGCCAGGAGTTTAATTTCGTGGAGCTTGATGATGCCTTCTGCACCGGTTCAAGTATTATGCCGCAAAAAAAGAACCCGGATGTACCTGAACTGCTGCGCGGAAAAACCGGCCGTATTTATGGGAATTTAATGGGGTTGCTCACTCTCTTGAAAGGACTGCCGCTTGCCTATAATAAAGACATGCAGGAGGATAAGGAAGGTATGTTTGATACAGTAGAAACGCTGGATGGTGCGCTTTCCCTGCTTGCTCCTATGCTAGAATCGATGGAAGTGAAGCAGGCAAATATGAAAGAAGCCGTTCAAGAGGATTACTCTAATGCGACCGATATTGCTGACTATTTAGCAGTCAAGGGACTGCCTTTCCGCCAAGCGCATGAAGTGATTGGGAAGATCGTGTTATATGCCATTGAGCAGCAAAAGTATTTATTGGAATTAAAGCTGGATGAATACAAAGGCTTCTCGGAATTATTTGAAGAAGATATTTATGAAAAACTAGCTCCCGATCACGTGGTAGCTGCTCGTAATAGCCAGGGTGGAACAGGCTTCGACCAGGTTTATAAGCAGCTTCAACTGGCGAAGGAACATATAAACTGATGTTGAAAAAGCTTCTCTAAGGAGGAGTTTTTTTGATGCATTGTTTTAAACCTGTCAGCTGCGCAGTAAAAATTTTTTCCTCCGGCTCGCAGATTCTCGCGGTTCTAAGTCATCACCTTCCAGAGGGGAAGATCGTCCCTCTTGCAGCTGCTGACTTAGCCCGAAGAATCTAACCGCTCACCTCCGCTTTTAATATATCCAGTTGCAGCGCCTAGACACTCGAGACATAAGTTCATCGCCTCTGTGACAAAGACCGTCACGGCGCCGCTGTACTTATGCTTGTCGTGTCTACCAAGGCGCTTCCACTTTTAATTAAATGTTTTGTTTTTTTGAAATGGGCTATTATAAAAGTACTAGCTATTTTGAAGGGATTGGTAGTTATGTCTAAACATGTTGAGGCTTATTTTAAGACGGAGAATGATGCGGAGAGTGCTAAAGCGGAGCTGCAGTCACTTAGGACAGAGAATGAGTTAGTTGAAGCGATTCCTGAGGATGCAAATCTAACAACATCTATTATTCCATTGGGCGGGGCGAATCAATTTGGAGCGGGAGCTGGTGTAGCGGGTGCGTTAGACCCTGACGATGAATCGGCACCCGGTTCAAATGACGAGCATTTGACTCATCTTCTGCAGTTTCAAGTTCACGAGGAGGACTTTGATCAAGCACTGCATACCATTCAAAAACACTACGGGCACATGGATCAATCTCACCTCTAATCTGCAAGACTTAGGAGTGAAAAGATGGAGGAACATGCAATCTTGAATAAGAAAGAGGAAATTATTGATCATTATGAACAGTCCTTAACATGGGTGGATTCCTTAACGGAAATGGCGGAGGAGAATTGGCGCTTGCCGATCAGTCCTGGTAAATGGAGTGTGGCAGAAGTGATTCGTCATCTTGTTGCATGGGACAAATTCGTGCTGAACGAAAGGCTGCCCTATATCTTTACGCAGCAGAAAATGCCTGCAGCTCCCAATTCGGAAGTGATCAATGCTCAGGCTGCTATTCAAGCGAGAGATGAAGAAAAAAGTGATACGATCGCATCCTTCTGTGACACGCGGCGGTTACTGCTTCAGGCTATTTCACATTTTGAGGCAGAGGAATTTACTCAAGACGTTCATATGCGTTCAAGAACGATCACGCTTTATGATTATTTCCTTGAGTTAAAAGAACACGATGTTCATCATATTAATCAGATTAAAGATTTGCTGGAGATACCGCCTGGATAATGGTGTCTTCATTTTTTATAAATAAAGCAGCGAAGTCTGGATACCGACATCGCTGCTTTTTTAGTTGTTATATGACTCTCTGCTTTACATATAAAGACTTGCCAAGAAAATCCCGAGGGCTTCTTGATAGATTTCATCAAATTGGCTGAGGGGAAGCGGGTTCAGCCCGCTTCCAAGTTCCACTGTGAAACCCGGGCGCCTCCATACCTTAATAAACCAGTCCTTGTATCCAGCATAACTATCTACAAAGCGAATCGGTTCATAGCCGCTTACTCTGGAAAATTCATTGACAATCGTTTGGGATCTCGGGGGTTCCATGTTTTCGTAGCCCCAGTAAATCACTTCTCCCTGCGTATGAAAAGCAAGGAGTTTTTCAAATTGCCGTTTCCCAGCGAGCTCCGCCATTGCCACGGCTTCGGGTTCTGTTAAAGGCTGATAACCAGGGAAATCCCTTGGTGCAGGAGACTTCGGCTTTCTGGCTGCTTCAACCTCCCATTTGGCTGGATACTGGTTATTTAAATCAACCCCGCGGATGTTTGCTTTCCATCCGGAAAAATCCCGGCTTCCTTTATTGATTCGTAACGCTTCTTCCCCATAAGTGCCTTCAGGAGGACCATTTAGCACAAGATCTACGCCATCAGGGTCGACCATAGGAACAATGGAAACAGTCACTTGGTTATAGAAAGGGAGAATAGCGACGCCGCGAATGGTTTCTTGATTCGTAAGTGCAATCAAATAATCATTAAGAAACTGCATGATGATAGCGGAGGTAATCCATTCATTGGCATGAAATGATCCATCCCAATGAACAATTTTCGACCCTCTGCCAATTTGTAATTCTTCGAGATTTTTCCCCATAACACTTGTGCCTATGGTTTCCCGCCTTAGAAAAGGATAGAGTTCTGCCAGCTGGTTGAGGTGGCTGGACAGCGTTTTAAAACTATAGTTTTGATTACTATTTATAATGCGGTATGTGACACGGACGGGGACAAGAATCGATTGACCATATTGCAGATTGCTGGGATTTACATTCTGATTTAACAGAAATAAAGTATCAATAGAAATTCTTCGGTCGGAAGCAATTTTCCAAAATGTATCGCCGGGCTGGATTTGATAGGTGGTGGATCTATACCCCGGGATTTTAATCAATTGACCAATGCCCAGTGCACTGGGAGAGACAGCAGGGTTAGAATCTATAATCAATTGTAATGGAACATTAAAGGTGTTGGCATAGTACCAGAGGGTGTCACCTTTTCTCACTCTTATATCCATGTGCTACCTCCTTACAGTCCTCGTCTTTATTACTATATGGGCGATTCCTGCAACCATGATCCAAATATAAAAAAAGAGGGGAACGAAGCTATCGCTAAATACAGGAAACCCGAACCAATTTAATTCTATGGTTCGGGTTTCCTGGTGAATAATAGTATTTAAGCCGCTGACTTTGAAACTTTAAATACTTCAGCATTTTTGAAAGTAGATTTCTATGATGACGCAGAAGAACGTTTGCGTTTATGGGCAAATTCAAATTCCAGCTTTCCATCCTTCAGCTTTAAATAAGCATTAAACGGTTTCTTCGATTTTCCTTTCATCCCTTTGATAAGGCTGGTCTTTTTACCTGCCAAGAGTTTTTTTGCATTCGTCGCACTGATGGATTTACCTAGGAATCGTTTCGGAATCACGAATTGACATCCCTCTTTGTACTGACTGCATCCGTAAACCTTGCCTTTATCTATAATTGACCCTTTTTTACAGGAAGGACAAAGGGCGATTTCTTCTTTAGTCTGGGCTTGCTGAATAGCAGTATCGAGCGGCCGGCTGTCGATATCCTTCGGGGCCTGGCTGATGAGATGAAAGAGAAACTTTTCAATACTTTCCAGTAAGGTTTTCTGCTGGCCTTCACCTTGACCAATCTTTTTCAAAAATTGTTCCCATTTGGCGGTCATTTCCGGGCTGGCAAGCAGCGTCTCGTCCACGGCCTGGCAGAGAATAATTCCTTTTGGAGTAATGGTTACGTTATTTTTTGTTACAGAAATATAGTTCTGGTTCTTAAGCGTCTCAATTATATTGGCTCGTGTAGCTTCTGTTCCTATTCCTTCGGTTTCCTTAAGGGTTTCTTGTGCTACTTCATCTTCAATCATCTTACCGGCTGTTTTCATCATGGTAATTAACTGCCCCTCCGTATAAGGCTTCGGCGGTTTAGTCATATCTTCTTTCGTTTTTAGAGAAGCTGTACAGTTTTCCCCTTGATGGATGACCGGAAGCTTAGGCGTTTGTTTATCCTGCTTACTTGCTTTCTCCTTACCGAAAAGTTCTTTCCAGCCTCTCTTGATTTCTACTTTACCTGTCGCTTTGAATATCAGGTCGTTAATATTTACTTCCACCTTTGTTTCTTCAAAATGATAATCATCATGAAACATGGCAAGAGTGGTATGGACGACTTCAAAGTAAATCTTCTTCTCGCGATCGGAGAGACGGTCAATGACTGCTTTGGTCGGGATCTTTTTGGTGGGAATGATCGCATAGTGCTCCTGAACCTTTGAGGAGTCAACGAATTTCTTTCGAGCATTCGGATAAGCAGGTTCAAATGATTGATTTGCTAATTGCTGATAAGCCGCTAAATTCTCCTTTAAGTAACTAAATTCGCTGGGGGTAATATGCTGCGTATCAGTTCGCGGATAAGAGAGCAGCTTCTTCTCATAAAGCGACTGCATCATTTTTAGGACTTGGCTCGGACTGATTCCCCAAACTTTATTGGCTTTCGTTTGAAGGGTGGAGAGGCTGTGCAGCTTAGGAGACCCTAGTTTTTTCTTCGTTTTCTGCAGTTTCTCAATGATCGCATCATTTTCCTTTTCTAAATGATGGTTCTTGATGAGCTGCTGTAAATCTTCTTTGTTCTTAAACTGCTTCGGGTACTTTGCCTGAAAACGGCCTTCCTGCACCTTAACGTCTGCTAGTAATTCGTAAAAAGGGACGGGAGTAAATTCATCGATTTCCTTTTTCCGCTGATAAATCATAAATAACGTAGGGGTCTGGACTCTTCCGATACTGAATGATTCCCGGATCCCCTTTTTTTGAAGAAGCAGGCTGTACAGTCGTGAGCCATTCATGCCGACCAGCCAGTCGCCAATCTGACGCGTTTGTGCTTCTTCGTACAGCGATAAGTAAGATTTTCCGTCTTGTAAGTGTTGAAACCCTTGTCTAATGGCTTCCACTTCTAATGAATTTATCCATAATCGCTTCGTTGGTTTGCGGCTTTGTCCGGCTAATTGTATAATACTGCGCGCGATATTTTCCCCTTCACGATCCGGGTCTGTCGCGACAATAATTTCACTGGCCTGTTGTAACAGATTCTTTACGATGGAGAATTGTTTTCTTTTATCTTTTGGGACTTCAAATTTATATTGGTCAGGCAGAATCGGGAGCGTTGTCAGCTTCCATTGCTTCCATTCCTGTTTATAATGACTCGGTTCAACCAGCTGGGTAAGGTGCCCAAATCCATAAGTAATGTAAGCAGGGGAAGGAAAGAATTGATCATCGTTGACTTCGATATAGCCATCTTTGGCTTTCGTATTTCGAAAAGCAGCGGCATAGGCTTTTGCCTGGCTTGGTTTTTCAGCTAAAATGACGGTGGTCATCGCTGGACCTCCTTTATAATAAAAAGCCGTTTAGCACTCGTAACAACAGACCTTTCTAATCTTGTATCATATCATAATTTCAAAGTGGCAATGGAAAGAAATCTCATTAAACAGAAAAGGAAACAAATCTGTTTATTTCTTCCTCGCGGTTAAATGTGCATTTTTTAAGTGAAGTGCAGCAATGATTGGAGAGACGGGTGATAAAAGAAGAATAGATAGTTGATTCTAACTCGGCATATAATGCACGGCAATAGTAAATACCTTAAAGAAACGTGAAAAATCTTAAGTGCCTTTTTATGAAAAAGTGCTTCCGTTGTAGTCCCTTTTGAAATATGATACATTATACATGTAATTCCGAGTTTACAGATTGGAATTATAAACAATGAGGGGTTGAAATAGATGGGAATTGAATTTGTCGACCTTTTTAATCAATGGGCGAGTTCCTATGATGATACAGTAGCTGGAAAAGATCCTGAATATCGCGAGGTTTTTGAAGGCTATCATGATATGCTTGAAGAGTTAGCAGACTTATCCCTTTCACCTGTGATAGAATTTGGTGTAGGGACAGCTAATTTAACTAGAAAAATGGTGGATAAAAATAAAGTCGTTATCGGCATTGAACCATCAGAAGAAATGCGGAGAATAGCGGCCATGAAATGCCCGGAAGCGGCGATATATGAAGGGGACTTCATAAACTATCCATCCCTGCAGACACCCGTGCAGTCTATCGTTAGTTCATTCGCTTTCCATCATTTAAAAGCAGATGAGAAAATAGCGGCACTAGCTAAATATTACCATCAATTAGAGCCAAAAGGACAGATCATCTTTATTGATACTTTATTTAAAGATGAGGATCATAAACAGACGTTAATTAAAAATGCTGAAAAAGCAGGATTTTTAAATTTAGCTCAAGATTTGCAGGAAGAGTATTATAGCTGTCTTGAAGATTTGAAAGAGATGTTTTTAACGCAAGGATTTGAGGTAAGTTTTAAACAATTGAACAAATACGCCTGGCTCATTCAGGCAAAAAAAGGAGAATGATCTTATGACACAAATGAACGTAGAAAGTTTTAACCTGGATCATACCAAAGTAAAAGCACCTTATGTACGTCTTGTTGGAGTAACAGAAGGTGATAAAGGGGATAAAATTTACAAATATGATATTCGGGTAAAACAACCCAATAAAGAACATATGAATATGCCCGCCCTTCATTCCCTGGAGCATCTGATGGCAGAGAACAGTCGTAATCACCATGACCGTATTATTGACATTGGACCGATGGGCTGCCAAACAGGTTTCTATCTAGCTGTAATGAACGATGATAGCTATGATAATATTCTTCAAGTGGTGGAGAAAACGTTGAATGATGTGCTTCAAGCTGAAGAAGTACCTGCTTGCAATGAAGTTCAATGTGGATTCGCCGCAAGCCACAGCTTAGAAGGAGCTCAGGAGCTTGCCCGTGAATTGTTAAATAAACGTGATGAATGGACGGAAGTTTTTCAATAAGCGGAGGTTGAAGCAGCTATGAGCTACGTCAAGAACGTACAATCACTAATCGGAAATACACCTATGATTGAACTGACACACTCGGATATTCCGAATCAAGCGCGCATTTTTGCCAAGCTTGAATTTATGAACCCAGGCGGCAGTATTAAAGACCGCCTGGGTTTAAAACTGATTGAAGATGCATTAAATAGGGACCTGTTAAACCCAGGGGGGACTATTATTGAACCGACGGCTGGGAATACAGGGATAGGGCTCGCACTCGCTGCAATTGGCAGAGGATTCCGGGTGATGTTTGTAACTCCTGAGAAATTCAGTCAGGAAAAACAAACATTAATGAGAGCACTTGGGGCAGAGGTTAGTTAATACCCCCACGGATAAAGGTATGCGCGGAGCCATTGAAAAAGCCAATGCCCTTTGTAAAGAGGTCCCTAATTCGTTTAGTCCACAGCAATTTAATAATCAGGCGAATCCGGACACCTATTATGAAACACTTGGACCCGAGATCTATTTAGATATGAATGGTGAGATCGATGTCTTTCTTGCTGGTGCAGGCACAGGCGGCACGTTTATGGGAATATCCAAGTTCTTAAAGGAGAAAAACAAGCACACGAAAACGGTGATCGTAGAGCCAGAAGGTTCCGTGATTAATGGTGGAGAGCCTGGTCCACATAAAACAGAAGGAATCGGCATGGAATTCTTGCCGTTTTATATGGATGACAGCTATTTCGATGCCGTTCATACCGTTACTGATAAAGTGGCATTTCAAAGAGTGCGTGAATTAGCATTGAATGAAGGCTTGCTTGTCGCAAGCTCTTCCGGCGCTGCCTTTGAAGCTGCCTTGAGAGAAGCAGAACAAGCGAAACCCGGGACTAAAATTGTTACGATTTTTCCTGACAGCAGCGATCGTTATTTAAGTCAAGGGATTTATGAGGAGGAAAAGCTATGAGAAAGAAAACACAACTAATACATGGCGGCATTACAGGTGATGACAAAACAGGTGCCGTATCAGTACCCATTTATCAAGTAAGTACGTATCGTCAGGATGGAGTAGGCCAGCACCGTGGATACGAGTATTCCCGGACAGGAAACCCTACACGGTTTGCTCTTGAAGAATTGATTAAAGAGCTCGAAGGCGGTCATGCGGGCTTCGCATTTGGCTCTGGAATGGCAGCTATTACCGCTGTACTTATGACTTTCAACCAAGGCGATCATGTGATTTTTACGGATGATGTTTACGGCGGCACTTACCGTTTAGTAAACAATGTGATCAATCGCTTTGGACTGGAAGTAAGCTTTGTAGATACGAGCGATGTGAAAAACATTGAACAAGCGATCACAGATCGGACAAAAGCCGTTTATGTGGAAACGCCGACCAATCCGCTTCTTAAAATTACAGATTTGAAAAAAGTATCTGAACTGGCTAAATCTAAAGATTTAACCTTTATCGTGGATAATACGTTCAGTACGCCTTATTGGCAGAATCCAATTGAATTCGGGGCAGATATTGTGCTTCATAGTGCTACGAAATACTTAGGCGGCCATAGTGATGTGGTCGCCGGTCTGGTTGTCGTGAATTCGCAGAAGCTTGCGGAAGACGTACACTTTGTTCTTAATTCCTCTGGCGGCATTCTTGGACCGCAGGACTCTTGGTTATTGATGAGAGGAATCAAAACTCTTGGAATCCGTATGGAAGAGATCGAAGAAAATACTCGCCAGTTTGTAGAATTCTTGGAAGAACTCCCTGAAGTGAAGAAGATTTATTACCCAGGGTTAACTGGCCATAAAGGTCATGACGTTCATCAAAACCAGGCGAGAGGCAATGGTGGTATGATTTCGTTTGACGTCGGCAGTGGTGAAAAAGCAGATCAAGTATTGAAGAATGTAAAATATTTCACGCTTGCAGAAAGTTTGGGAGCAGTGGAAAGTCTGATTTCTGTGCCGGCTATGATGACTCATGCTTCTATTCCGAAAGACCGCCGTGCTGAACTTGGTATTGCTGATGGTTTAGTCCGTGTATCTATTGGACTTGAAGACATCGAAGATCTGAAAGAAGATTTCTTAGAAGCTCTTCGTAAATAGATTTTGTTGCGATGTTCTATAGAGGAAACAGAATACAAAGAGGAGACCAGCCTGAACAGGATTTGGTCTCTTTTTTTTGTTATCTCACAGTTACAGTAAATAATATTTTCCATAACAAACAACATAACAACTACGAAAGATTGTTCTTAAACGAACTTACGGGATTGTTGTGAACTTGATTTCGAGACTTTTGTTGAGATTATAGGGTCTGCGGGGAACGACTCGCTTTCCGCGGACATGCGCTGAGCCTCCTCAGACTTCGTCTTCCGGGGTCTCACCTGTCATGCTTCTCCCGCAGGAGTCTCCCGTTCCCCTCCGCCCCTTTCTGTATGGCGTTCTCGAAATCTAAACTCATCCGCCAGTAAGGACGTGGAAAGATTTCTTGGTGCGAAAATACTGCTTTAGAATCCTGCAGGAGGTTATAAGGATGCAATTTATTTTATTGTCCGTTCTTCCAGATATAGAATGGTTGTTTTGGAAATGAGCACCATTTTCTTTAATTTTCCATCTGAGGAAGAATAAACCTTGCTATTAAAGAAAACATCTTACAGAATCGCTGGCACATATGAACCAATGGGAAGAGCAGAAAATCAATCTTCTTTATTAGACCATTCTTCATAATTAGACGTTCTGTATATATGTTTCTGGATTATTCATTTTTTATCCTCAATTTAATATTTCCATTCTCTCAAAACTTCTTGGATTTTAAAGCCAAGTGTTTTTGTTAATGTCCCATTATTATATGGAAGACGCAGCTTTGACACTTCTTGAAGATTTAAACGATTTCCGAAACGGTTAATAGTGAGTCGAGGTTATTTTGTTATTAACATATTCTTCACAGTATCGGAACGACTAGCCTTAAATGCTTCGATCTTTTGAATAGGTGAACAATCCTGAGCCAAACTAAGGATAACTACTTTACAGGAGTGGAAATCATGGATTATACCCAGTTAAAAAACCAATTAGAACAACGAAAACATGAAATAGAACAACGCATGGCAAATACAGATCAGTTAGGATTAGAACGCGGATTTGCCAGTGACATGTCCTCTGGTGAATTATCTCAATACGACAACCACCCCGCTGATTCAGGAACAGAATTGTATGAAAGAGAGAAAGATATCGCTCTGCTCGGACATTTAAAAGAAGAACTCTCCGATATAAATTATTCTTTAACCCAAATGGAAAGAGGAAGTTATGGAATATGTGAGGCTACAGGGAAAACGATCCCTTATGAACGATTGAAAGCTCTGCCTACAGCACGAACGATTGCGAAGGCATCTTTAAACCAAGATATCTCAACAGACCGCCCGGTAGAGGAAGAAGTTATTGAGAACCTGGAAGAGGAGTATGGAAGCGATGACGGCGTGACCGGTTATAATGAACAGGATGCTTATGAGCAGGTCGCCTCGTTTAATCAGACAAGCATGGTGTATGAAGGCTCCTCGCTTATGGACAGTGATGATGGCGTGGGGTATGTAGAAGAATATGAACCATTCGTATCCACCGACATTCATGGATATACAGGCGAAGAGCATGTTCATATAGAACGAAATATCCACTATGACCGTTATATGGATAAGCAGGATGAAGAAGAAGATCCATCGTGAAAAAAAGCTCCCTTTAATAGGGAGCTTTTAAAATTAATAACCAACTTCTACAGCGGCGTTCACGATATACATTTGTTCATTTTTATCTTCTTTGTCTTCAAGGAAAATACCACTTGTTGTCAGCATTCCGCCATCTGAGACCTCTATGGAAACCTGGCCGTATGGGATCGCCTGCTTCACTTCTTCATGATCCAGCTTATCCTTATCACAAGGCAGGGCAAGCTTTACATTGACTTTCATATTGTCCAGCGATCCTTCAGGAAGCGCCGTTCGAATTCCCGGCATAGAGTTAGTATGAATGGCATTTTTTATAGCACGGACGGATGCCTTGGTAATGTTTTGTCCGTGGACATCAGTCCCCATTCCAGTTTGAATAAACATGATTTGGTCCATCATCCATTCTCCTTTCCTGTTTCAATCCTTATTTCGACATAAGTAAGGATGTAAAAGGTTTTCCCTTCTGAATGATAGACAAACCTAATTTTGCTATGGAAAAGGGGTGCCTAGGAGGATTTGACGGCATGCTCCGGCTGAGCCTGGAACACATGCATCATCCATTTTCCAATATCATTAAATCCTATTCGCTTATAAATACTACCTGCATTAGGGTTATCGTAAAATAAGCACAGCATTTTCCCTTCATTGAGCAAGTCTTCACAGAGCTTTGTCATACATAAGCTTGCGTACCCTTTTCTCGAATGTTCCGGATGGGTACATACGCCCACAACCATGGCTGACATTGAATTCTCGGCGGTCGTCGAGGCGGAGGAAAGAATCTCCTGGTCATTATGAATAAAATAAGTGCGGGCAGAACCGTTTTCGATGCCTCTCAGCAGTCCTGCTTCTCGGTTAGGATCTGCTTCGAATTCAGAGATCTGCGACTGCAGATAAGCGATGGCAGGAACGTCCTCCGCGGCAGCCAATTTCACTTTTTCGAGAGCAGAGGACGGAGCTAACTTGTTAATGGACTCACATTTTGCATAATAAAGTGAGCGGGTTTTGGGTGCTGCTTTTTCAATATGAGGGAGAATCTTACTTGTAATGGACTGCAGTCCTGACAGTTCTTTAAATTCTGGATCCTTGTTCATGATTGCGGCGAATCCTTCCGCATTAAATTCTTCCTCAGCGTAAGCAATGTAGTTGCTGGAATACTTCAGCAAGACCGCTTTTAATTGACCTTCTTTAGTAAAGTCTCCCCACAGCTTTTGAAAATCCTGCTCATAGCCAAAGTTCTCAATATCTCCGATGATAAATAAATTTTCCGCAGGTTTTTGAGAAATCAACTGCTGACAGACTTCATTATCTGCTTCTTGCAGCCTTCGGATCATAGTTCTCCCTCCTTCTGTAAAATTGTTATTTATTGTAACAGACAGCGGAAGAAATACAATAGATAACTGGAATATTTTAGAGTGTTTTTCCCCAAATCTACACATGTTGATAAATATTTTCTGCTTCCTTCTTTACTTTTGATGATTTTGGTCAAACTAAGAGGAAACGGAGGGATTGAATTGAAACGTTTCTTAGGTCTTCTATTGGTTTGTGTGTTCATCATTGGACTCTCAAATCCACTGCAAGCTTCAAGCCGATATGGGATAAAGCATAAAGATCAAGTGAATCAAGATTGGGAAGTTCATGTGGACTATCCTGTGTTTGAAGCATTAAAGAATAGACAGCTTCAAAAGGAAATTAATGAAAAAATCATTCAAAAGCTTGAGGATACGAGCAGTGAGATTAGAGGAGCTGCCGAAGAGATGACAGGATTTCCAGTTTTATATTATGAAGAAGCTGCTGTGTATAGAGAGAAGCAGCTTTATTCAGTGGTATTAACGTCACATATTTCGAGAGGGAATAATTATACTTCTACTGTCACTTCCTTAAATTTTTATGATCGGGACCGTGGCAAGGTTCTGACGTTGAATGAGCTATTTGAAATGGATGAGTTAAACAAACAGGTAAAGAAAGAGTTAGCAAAAGAACCGGATACCTATTTTGTGAAAACATTCAGCAGCGTTCGTCCTAATACAGCCTTTTATATCCGCGGGGACATGCTGAATTTAGTATTTAATAAATTTGAGATTGCTCCAGGGGTATATGGAACGCCAGAGATACAAATTCCCTTAAAAAGATTAAAGGAAAAAGATACGGAGAAAGCTCATGCCCCATTCCCATCTATTTCATAAGTATAGACACAAATAACCCCCTTCTAATACAGAGGGGGTTATTTGTTAACATCTTCCACAGGGGTGTGGATAAAATTATTCACATAACTACAAGGTTTAACATGGCGTTAAATAAGGGATGTCTGTAGTTATCAACATTACCCACATCATTGTGGATAATGTTTGTGGATAAGTGGGTTACGCTTGTAGAATTTCTTCTGAGTTATCTTGTTCTCCATAGTAATGGAACAAGTACTGTTCTTTCGTAATGACGAACAAATCGTAAACATCCTGATCTCGATTAATCCAGGATAGAACTTCTGGAAACTGTTCATTTGCAGATATCAGGTAAGGCAGCTTTAACGCCGCTTTCATAGATCGCTGGTTAGTCCGCCTGATTTTCATAAAGATAGCTTCTATATCGAGCTGAAAGAATAATTCCTCGAAAAACGCATCCTTCGCTGTTTTGTTATAGCCTTTTCCGAAGTAAGGCTGACCAATCCAGGTAGCGAGGAATCCTTTTCTTTCCTGAATATCAAATAAATTAATGGTTCCAATTGGCTGGCCCCATTCATCAAGGATGGTTCGTGAAATGATTTCTCCCCGATCTTCTGCTTCAATAGTCTGCTTGGTTAAAAAGTAAAATTCATCTGTGGACGCGGCTTTGTGACGGACATACGGAAATACTTCTGGGTGGCTCATCAATTCAAACAAGAACGGGGCGTCGTGCAAATCACGTTTTTTTAGCATAAAAAATCCCTCCTTATGAATAGAGGAGGGTAGTCTGAACGTAGGAAAACAGACGTTCAGCAGGTTCGGACCACCCTCGAATTTTTATCAACAGCTCACAAAAATTCGGGGTGGGAATCGAACCCACTAGAACCAGCGCATTGCTGGTGGCGCACCATTTGCCTTCCCTAGTACAGATAAGATCAATAGCGTGATCATCTAAGTTTATAATAAGCGATTCTCAGAAAAAAGTGAATAATTTTTTTGTTAATTTAACTTAAATTTTTCACCCGAAAGACCAGCTGATTATCCTAGGGAAATGAGGGCATAATCAGCTGGTCTTTTACTGCGGATTTTTTGATTTGTGGTGCACACAAAAGACAGAAATGGGGGTTATTCTTGGATATAAACGATGTCTCCGTCAATCATCGTCCATATTGGTTTGGACATGAATTCAAACGGATGTCCATTCCAAAGAACAAAGTCCGCATCTTTCCCTTTCTCGATCGATCCGACTCTGTCATCAATGCCGAGATTCTTTGCGGGAGTAATGGTGATGCCGCGTAGAGCATCCTCCATACTCATCCCTTCACGGGCAGCTAGTGCAGCACAAACATTTAAGTATTGAATCGGTGTATAAGGGTGGTCCGTCATGATGGATACTTTAATACCGTGGTCGTGAAGAATATGATAGGTCTGCCAGGTTTTATTTCTTAGTTCAATTTTGGACATTCGTGTAAATGTGGGGCCGACAGAAACCTGCAGATCATCCCAAGCCGACAACTCATCTATAATAAGATGGCCTTCGGTACAATGTTCAATGCGAAGGTCCAGGTTGAATTCACGTGCAAAACGAAGTGCCGTAATTATATCATCGGCACGGTGCGCATGGATGCGAACTGGGATTTCGCGATTTAATGCTTGTAGAATTGGCTTCACCCGTAAATGATTAGGAGTTGTACTTTCCGCGGCCGCATAGAATGTTTCACGCAGCGTTCCCATAATTCCTAAACGAGTGATGGACGCGTTGCGCGACTGAGAATGGACTCGTTTAGGGTTTTCGCCGAGAGCAAGTTTAAGCCCTGCCGTCTCTTTCAAAATCATTTTGTTAATCGTATGACCAACGGTTTTGATGACTGAGGTGGTACCTCCAATCATATTCGCGCTGCCAGGCATGATGTGGGCCGTGGTTACACCTGCTTTACGTGCATTAAAGAAAGCAGGATCAAGTGGATGGGCTCCATCAATGGCTCTTAAGTGAGGAGTCACGGCTTCAATGGTTTCATTGGCATCGCTGCCTGCCCAGCCTGTTCCTTCATCATAAAGGCCGAGGTGAGTGTGAATATCAATAAAGCCTGGATATAATTCACCGTTTTTTCCATCAATCATTTCAGCATCTGGAGGAATAGGGATGTCTGGGCCGAAATCTTTTATTTTTCCATCTTCAATCACGACAGTGCCGTTTGGAATCTTTGAAGAAGTTATAGGGTGAATGGTTACATTCTTAATTACCGTAATCATCAGCATCTAGCCCTTCCGTTATTATTACTTCTATTATACGGAACATCGGTCAATTTGAGGCATAAAAAAATCATACCTGCCTTCATTTGTTTACTCTTTTACTAAAATGGACTGAAGTGCCGGTTTTAATTCAGGGTATTTAAAATGGTATCCGTGAGATATCGCTTTTTTAGGAACCACAGACTGACCGCCTAACAGCAGCATACTCATTTCTCCAAGTGCAGTTTTTAATACAAAACCTGGCACCGGAAGCCAGTGAGGACGATCCAGTACGTCTCCAAGTGTTTTGCCGAAATCTTTATTTCGCTGAGGGTGCGGAGCGGTACCATTCACAGGTCCTTCTAAATCTTTCGCTTGAATGGCATAAGCAAATAACCGCACCACATCCTCAATATGCACCCATGACATCCATTGTTCACCGGATCCTAAATTTCCGCCGGCCATTAATTTATAAGGCAGAATCATTTTGGGCAGGGCACCTTCTTCACCAAGAATGACTCCCAGACGGATGAAGACTGTTCGAACCCCTCGCTCCGCTGCCTTGGAAGCACGATCTTCCCATTCTTTCACCACGTTCGCTAGAAAATCCCGGCCAGGGTGTTCTGTTTCTTCTGTAAACGTTTTTATTTTAGATTGACCGTAATAGCCAACAGCGGAAGCATTAACTAGAACCTGAGGCTTCTCATCCAGGGCATCTATTAAATCAATGACTGCTTCTGTTGCTTGAATACGGCTGTCCAAGATCGAACGTTTTCTTTCTTCTGTCCATCGTCCGCTATTTAGAGATTCGCCGGCAAGGTTAATAATAGCACCCACATTTTCCAGGTGAGCTTCTGGGTGAAACTCATCTTTCAGCCAGCCTACATGAGTTACATGCTCGGAGTCTTCGTGCTTATCTGGATGACGAGTTAATATGTAAACATGGTGTTCTTCTTGTGTCAGGTGTTCAGTCAGCTTGCTCCCGACAAATCCCGTACCGCCAGTTATTACAATATTCATCGCTCGTTCCTCCTTTGGAAACATTTGTATTAGTTTACTTGATTTCTGTTTGAAAAGCGATTCTTATTCGTGACCGAATGAGGTTTAAACGTGCTACAATAGGTGGAAAAGGGGTGGCAAACGTTGGCTAAACTCACTCGGATCACGACTCAGAAAAAGAATAAGAATCGCTACAATATCTTTTTAGATCACGGCAATGGAGAAGAATACAGCTTCAGTGTAGATGAAGATGTATTAGTCAAATTCCGTCTCCAAAAGAATATGGAACTTGACAAACCTACCATCGAACAAATGGTCCAAACAGATACCGTACATAAATCCTTTACCCTTGCGCTTAACTATTTAAGCTATCGAATGCGTTCAGAAAAGGAAATCAAAGACTATTTAAAAGATAAAGAGGTAGAAGAAGATCATATTGAAGAGGTCATTCGCCGTCTCCATGAGCAAAACCTGCTGGATGATCAGGAATTTGCTAATTCTCTAGTCAGAACTAGGGTGATGACATCTAGTAAAGGTCCATTATTAGTGAAGAAAGAGTTAATAGAGAAAGGGATATCCGCCCAGCAGGCAGAGGAAGCGCTCCAATTTTACCCTTTTGATAAGCAAGTTGAAAAGGCATTAAAGTCTGCTCAGAAAAAAATGAAGTCAGACCGCCGTAAATCATGGAAACAGCAAATCCAAAATTTGCAGCAGACCTTAATGCAAAAAGGGTACCGAAACGATGTGATCCAGGAAGTCCTTGCCAATCTGCCAAAAGATGAAGAAGAGGAAGATGCTGAATGGCAGGCGGTCGTCTATCAAGGGGAGAAACTTTTAAGAAAATTTCAATCCAAGTATGAAGGTTATGAGCTTAAGCAAAAGGTGAAAACCGGATTATATCGCAAAGGATTTACATTTGATTTGATCGACTCGTTTATGGATGAATACCTTACAGAAGAATAGGAAGAAAGTATCGTATCCAAGCAGGAAATTATTCAGATCTAGAGAATAATTTAGAGTGGATTAGAGTCCAGGATATTTGAACTAAACGGAGGAGAAACATGATCTATCGAAGAAAAACCTATACGATTGACCCGAATAGCTTTGAAGCATTCACGCAATTCTTTCATGAGTACCTTCTTCCTAATCAGTTAGGCCATGGAGCCCGTCTTGTAGGAAGGTATGTAACATTGGACCATAAAGAGATCATGGCCTTATGGGAATATGATTCCTTTGGGGATTATGAATCGATTACGAACAAAATACGTCAATCAGAATTACATGAAAAAGCTCAAAAACGCCGCAAAGAATTAGGAGATCTGTTTATTGAGTCTAAAGAGGATTTCCTTGAAGCTACAGGTGAATATCATTTTACCAAGCACATTGTTTCGGTCTCTGCCTTCATTACTAATGAGCGGGGAGAAGTTCTGCTGATTAGAAATGAACACCGGGCAGATACTTGGGAGCTTCCAGGCGGAAGAATGGAAACAGGAGAAACGCTTAAAGAAGCAATACAAAGAGAAGTGTTAGAAGAAACAGGAGCAGAAGTTCAGATTACCGGAATGACAGGGGTGTATCATAATTTAACCCGCGGTATTGTCTGTATGGTATTTAAAGGTGAATATCAATCCGGAGAGTTGACTATTCAGCCAGGCGAGACAAGTGACGTCAGCTTTCAATCGCTGACGGAAGAAAATATGGACGAACTTGTAACGAGAGAAGCGTTCAGAGTAAGAATTACCGACGCCATGAATAATGAAGGAATGAGTGTAGAGAGTTATCATGTTCGGCCGTATGATTTGATCCATCGCATGGAAATTTAAAAAATCCGCTCCGTGTTTTTGATAAAACGCGGAGCGGATTTTTTAAAGGAGTCCCTTTTTTTCTAAATCTTCAATGGCTTCATGGACATGGTCTACCACTTGGCTTGCTCTTTCTTTTACTTCGGGACGTGCGGTAGACATGGCATAACTATGAGGGGTTAACTCAAACATAGACAGATCATTAAAAGAGTCCCCTACGCATGCAATTTCTTCCGGTTTAATATTAATTTCCTGCAGCAATGCCTTTATCCCAGTCCCTTTATTAATTGCTTTTGGCATCATATCCACGCAGGTTTCGTGCGAGACAAAGCTATCCAGGTTCTGCCCGTACTTCTTGTCGATCATGCGGGAAGCTACGATGACTTCTTCTTCTCTACCGTGCAGTGAAATTTTTGAAGGGTGAATGGTCTTGCCAAATTCTTCAATCATATTTGGATCCACTATGATATCGTGAAACAACTGTTCAGATATAACGTCAATCCATTTGCTATGCTTAGGAGTGTACGTCCTATCTGCTGTGGAAACGGTCTTCAATAAAGGAACTTCCTCCATATCCTCCATAACCTTTCTGGCAGTGGATTCATCAAACGTTTTGGAATGAATATTATTACTCTCATGGTCGTAGACGAAGGCCCCATTTTGACTGACCCGGTGTCCGGAAACCTCCATACGTTTAAGAACTTCATTTATTTCATGATCCATACGTCCGGAAGCAACAGCAAGCTGAACTTTTCCAGCCGTCAATTCCTGAATGGCCTGAATATCTTCTGATTTCATGTAGTGATTCATTCCAAGCAAAGTACCGTCAAGGTCGCTTATAAATAATTTAATCATTAGAAACACTCCTTTCTCTAAAAAAATCTGTCTCTCTGAAAGCACCCTAACGATTGTACAACACGGAAGCGTTTTCGTACAAAAATGAAGCATTTCCCCGTCCATTGTGCTTGTAAAACCGTAAGAAGGAAGATAGGATATAGATTATAAGTGTGCTGAAAACGCTTTTAATAAAAAGCGGAGAGAAGGCAGGTAATTTTAAGTGGAGGCTTTTCAACATGGAACAACAAGTGACCATTAAAAAAGTTCTGAATAATAATGTCATTATTGCCGAGCATCCTTCATATAAAGAAGTGGTGTTAATTGGCAAGGGAATTGGATTTAATCGCAAGAAGGACGAAGCGATATCATTTGCGAAAGCGGATAAAACCTTTCTATTAAGTGACGAAAAAGAAAAAGAACAATATATGAACTTACTGCCTCATATTGATGAAAGCTTAATCGACTTTATGAATGATATTCTAATCTACGTTGAGAAGCGAATGGGGCAGGAGTTAAATGAACACATCCACGTGGCATTAACGGATCACATCGCATTTGCTATCAACCGTGCGAAGAATAACATGCAATTCTCTAACCCTTTCTTAATGGAAATCGAATCGCTGTATCCTAAAGAGTATCAAATTGCTATGGAAGTGGTTACTATGGCATATGACCATATGGGAATTCAATTTCCAGAAGGTGAAGTTGGCTTTATTGCCCTTCACATTCATAGCGCTGTAACAGATAAGACTTTAAGAGAAATTAATCGACATAACCAGTTAATTTCCCAATTGGTCACAATAATAGAAAACAACATGGGATTAACTATAGATAAAAATAGTGTGGATTACCACCGACTCGTACAGCATTTGCATCGTGTCATTGACCGCATTCATCACGAGGAAAGCATTGGTGATGAAGTACGTTTAGCTAACATGTTGAAACAAGAGTATCCTGTGTGCTATAATCTTGCGTGGAAACTCATCAAAGTGATGCAGAAACAACTAAATAAATCTGTAGATGAATCAGAAGCGATCTATTTAACGATTCATTTGCAGCGACTAACCAATAAATCCTAACGTTACGTGTTACTGATAAGGTCAGGCATGAGTATCGGAAGATTTAACAGTTATCAGTGGGTTAAGTGTACCCATTGATAACTGCTTAATCTTTTATACTCATGCCTTTTTTATGGTTTTTTCTGGATGAAAGGGGGAGACCACCCCTCTTGCAGCCGCTGACTTAGCCCGGGGGATCTAACCGCTCCTCTTCGCTTTTGATGTTGGTTTGTTAGGTGGTAGGGTTGGCTGTTGGTTATTTTTATGAAATGGGGAAATGTTTATGTTCAAGAATGCTTTTGGTACGCTGCAGAAGGTGGGGAAGGCTTTGATGCTGCCGGTTGCTTTGCTGCCGGCTGCGGGAATTTTGCTTGCGTTTGGTACTAGTTTTGCGCAGGATAGTTTTGTTGAGAAATTTCCGTTCTTTGGGACTCACTGGGTTCAAGTGTTGCTTCAGATCATGTCTGAGTCTGGCGGTATTGTATTTGATAATTTACCGTTATTGTTTGCAGTAGGGGTTGCGATTGGTTTAGCAGGCGGCGATGGAGTTGCAGGTCTAGCCGCTATTATAGGATACTTAATTATGAATGTCGTTATGGGGGTATTTGGCGGTATTGATGCCAGTATGACGAATGATCCGGCATTTGCCAATGTGCTTGGAATTCCTACGCTGCAAACAGGTGTATTCGGCGGTATTATTGTCGGTATACTTGCCTCGTCTATGTATAAGAGATTCTTTAATATTGAATTACCACAGTTTCTTGGTTTCTTTGCGGGTAAACGTTTCGTTCCGATTATAACCGCGTTTTCAGCATTGTTTCTTGGAATTGTCATGCACTTCGTATGGCCGTATGCTCAAGATGGCTTAAATACGTTATCTCACTTTATGCTAGACACGAACCGTACTCTGTCAGCTTTCGTATTTGGTGTCATTGAGCGTGCTTTAATTCCATTTGGTTTACACCATATTTTCTATTCTCCATTCTGGTTTGAGTTTGGCAGCTACACGAATGCAGCTGGAGATGTGGTCCGCGGTGACCAGACGATCTTCTTTGAGCAATTAAAAGATGGGGTAGACTTCACAGCTGGTACCTTTATGACAGGTAAATTCCCATTCATGATGTTTGGGCTCCCAGCAGCTGCTCTTGCGATTTACCATACGGCTAAACCTGAGCGTAAAGCCGTGGTAGGAGGAATTATGGCGTCTGCTGCTTTAACTTCTTTCTTAACGGGGATTACCGAGCCAATTGAATTCTCATTCTTATTTGTGGCACCCATATTGTTCGGTATTCATACGATTTTTGCAGGACTATCCTTTATGGTTATGCAGATTCTTGGGGTTAAAATTGGGATGACGTTCTCCGGAGGGTTAATTGACTTTATTCTGTTCGGGGTAATGCCTAACCGTACCGACTGGTGGTGGGTAATCATTGTAGGTCTTTGTTTCTCCGTTATTTACTACTTTGGTTTCCGCTGGGCAATTCTTAAATTTAACCTGGCAACTCCTGGTCGTGAAGATGAAGCGGATGACGAGGAAGACCAGGGGGAAGTAGGCGACTTGCCATTTGAAATTCTGGAAGCCATGGGCGGCGAGAAAAATATTTCTCACCTGGATGCTTGTATCACCCGCTTACGTGTATCGGTTAATGAAAAAGAAAATGTAAACAAAAAAAGGCTGAAAAAATTGGGCGCCTCAGGTGTTATGGAAGTCGGGAATAATATTCAAGCCATATTTGGTCCCGTTTCTGATACACTGCGCGGCCAAATGCAGGACATTATTGATGGCAAGACTCCCCGGTCCCAAGGAGATGTTGCAGAAATAGTTAATGATACGAAGAAGGCAGAATCTCCGGTCAATAAAGGCAGTCTGAAATTTGTAAGTCCGATAAAAGGTAAAGTAATCCCGATTACAGAAGTGCCAGATCAAGTATTCTCTGGTAAAATGATGGGGGATGGATTTGCGATTGAACCGGAAGATGGTAAGATTGTATCACCGGTTAATGGTAAAGTTCTTAATGTATTCCCTACAAAGCACGCCATCGGTCTCGAAGCAGATAATGGAATGGAGATACTCGTTCATATAGGGATCGACACCGTTAGCTTAAAAGGGGAAGGCTTCACAGCGCTTATTTCTGAAGGAGATGAAGTGAAGCAAGGGCAAGCGATGATGGAAGTGGATCTTGATTATATTAAAGAACATGCTACTTCTACTGTCACTCCAATTGTCTTTACGAATCTGCAAGATGGACAAACCGTTCAAGTGAAAGCTTCTGGACATGTTAATTTTAATGATCCGGATATTATTGAGATAGCAGACTAATTCTATAGATAAACCAAAAGGAGAGATTCACATGGCAGAACAAACAATGACAATCACATCAGCAGAGGGACTTCACGCTCGTCCAGCAACAGCATTAGTGCAGATTGCGGGGAAATTCCAATCCGATGTAAATTTAGAGTATAAAGGGAAATCAGTAAACATGAAATCCATTATGGGTGTAATGTCTCTGGGAATTCCTAATGGAGCGGAAATCAAATATGTTGCTGAAGGATCTGACGAAGCAGAAGCTGTTGAAGCGCTAGTGGCAAAAACCAAAGAAGAAGGATTAGGAGAATAATTTCTAATCAGCGAACCGGTCATTCATTTGGCCGGTTTTTTGTTTGTATTTTGAAAATAAGCGCTCAAAGACTGAATTCATTGAGCGCTTATTCCTATATCTGTAAAATTACAGTCAACGATCAATATAGATCGCTTCACGGCCATCATCTTCCTCGATGATTTGCTTAGCAACATGGTCGGGATTCTTCATGCCGGAGGGATCCTTTACATGAGTACTCTCCTCCCAAAAAGGAGTATTCATCCCGCCCATATAAACCGCCGTGGCTGTGATGGGCTCATTCTCCCATTCTTTGTGCAGACTTTCTGTAAAGCCTCGCACGGCAAATTTGCTGGCGCAGTAAACACTTTCGCTGGTTTTGCCGCGTAAACCCGCTGTGGAAATAATATTGAGCACGCGTCCATGAACTCTCTTCAGCAAAGGGTATGCCATTTGAGTTGCTATGATAGTTCCTTTTACATTAGTATGAAGCAAATGATCGATGTCATCTGATGAATACGAATTTAATTCTCCAAAGATTCCTATCCCCGCGTTGTTAATTAGAACTTCAAGAGAATCTAATTGTTTCAATGCCTCTTCTACGGAGGCTGGCTCGGAAACATCACAAATTAAGACTTCTGCCCGACAGCCGCTTTCCTTGAGCTCCTTTTGAACTAGTAATAATTTACGCTCAGTCCGTCCTGCCAAGTAAACAGTATGGCCTTCTTTGGCATACGTAAGAGCCAGACTTCGGCCAAGTCCAGAACCTGCACCTGTTATTAAAACATTTCCCATACTTTCATCTCCTTATCGTTACGTTTCAATTGTGAAGAAAGCCTGCTAAAATGTAAAATGGAATGATAAGAAATTCCTATCGCATACTAGGAGGATAACTATGGAACGCAGATATAGTGACTTTACACATGAAGAATTAAGGCAGGAAATTGCAGAGCTCACTGAGAAAGCTCAAAAAGCTGAACAGCTTGGGATGGTTAATGAATTTGCTGTCCATGAACGCAAAATTGTAATGGCAAGATCCTATATGTTAGACCCGAACGATTTTAACGCGGGGGAAACATACGAAATTTCCGGGGATCCTGAACACCACTTCTATGTTGAATATATGAATGGAATCTTTGCCTGGGGCTATCGGTTCGTTCCTAATGAAGAGCGAAAGTCGAGCGGTGAAGAAGAAGCCTTGCCGATTTCTTTATTAGAGAGGTAGTTTTCGGCAGTTCGTAAATAACTTTAGCTTTTCGCAATAAAAATCGGATGATCGCAATTAAATTTAGCTTTTCGCAATAAAAAATGAATGATCGCAATTAAATTTAAATTTTCGCAATTAAATATTGAAGAGAGCGACTCTCAAGGAGACGCTCTTATTTATTTACATTCTTTTCTTTACTTGCGTTTGAGTGATCTGATCTGATTGCGTCTGTTCCGTTTCGCCGTTTACCAGATTACTCAAATGCTTTGGACTTCGATGAGGCTTATGGAAGGTGTCAGCTATTGGTTTGTAGTTTTTACGACCCACGCTTATTCCTCCCTGTTTGATTAATGTCACGGTCCCTGGAATGAGCAGCACGTTCTTGCGGGCGATTATTGATGGTCCCGTCAGGACGCAAGGCCAAATACTCACTCTCGTCCTCAGGTGCATGTGTCATTTTTACATTAGGAAAGTCTTTTGCTTTATTACGCATGGATTACCCTCCTTGGTCTTTTAACAAGACAAGCTTAGTCTGTGTAAATGGGTTTAAACTATGTGATACAATGGTTTGTAAACATTGCCACAACGAGGTGAAATTGGATGGAAGACATATTTCAGCGTTTAGCTGAGCGTTTATATAATAAAAATGATCAATTAACGATTGATGAGGCCCGCACATGGGTGGAACTTTTATGGGAAGATTTCGAGGCATCCCGTGCAAAGGCTGGCCATGAATACCAAGGAAAACAACTAACCGAACAAATTGTTATTCAGTGGGTAGATAATTATGGACCAAGACTGCACGAATTTGTAGCTGAAAATCCTAAATACCAACACTTGTTTGACAAGAAGAACCGTCTTCACTAAAGAAAAGCCGCAGTGCTCATGCACGCGGCTTTTTCTCATCTGGGAAATTTTATTATTTGGTTTATGCTCCCGGGCGCTTCCGCTTTTATCATCCAGCTGTGAGTCGCAGATCCACGCGGTTCTAAGCCATCGACTTCCAGAGGGGGGGAGATCGCCCCTCTTGCAGCCGCTGGCTTAGCCCGGAGGAGGAAGAGTGCTCATCTCCGCTTTTATTCTCATGCTTTTGGGCTGCTCATTGGGTCCAGTTTATTTTGTAATTTTTCTTCAGTAAATACCCAACCGGTGTAGGAGTTCAATATTTTATAGTTGTCTCCATGCTCGTCGTCAATATGAGCTAATGCCACAAAAGGGTAACGTCCTTTAGAACGGTAGCGTAAATCTATAAAACGAACTTCCGTATATTCATCGAAATAATTCATTTCGTACCGGTAGACAGGTGAAAACGAGAGAAAAGCTTTAATATTATGATCCGTCAAAGCTTTTTGAACAATAGGGTCATCGTAGTCGATGTGTTTATTCTCAAATTCATCCTGAATGATTAAGTGACCATTTTCAGCGCGGCCGACATAATAATTCGAATTTGTAGTAATCGCAATCCGCCATATATTCTGTTTCAGAGTTGGCGAAGTAGCAATCTGCTCAACATTGTCAAAATTCTTGTGAATGAGCCGGACAAGTTCACGTTTATCGAAATATCGTTTAACATAGTAGAGGGCAATCACGAAATAGATCACGATCCATAATAAACCTGGACTCGCTCCAAGGTTCCATGCCACTATACCTGCAAGGTGCATCGTGAAGATATAAGGGTCAAATGTATTAATAAACCCATAAGCCACCCAGCGATGTGTGAATGGGCGGTAAGCCTGAGTACCATAAGCATTGAATATATCTACGAAAACGTGCAGAATTACTGCTAAAAAAGTCCATAACCACAAATGTAAAAAGTTTACTTCAGGGAAAAACAAATGGATGATTGCGGGTATTCCGATTCCCCAAAGGAATACAGCGGGTAGTGAGTGTGTAATTCCTCGATGATTACGGATATACACAGCATTGTTTTTTAATTTTAGAACCGTATCTGAATCGGGGGCTTGTGATCCGATCAGAGTACCGGCTAACACTGCGTTAAATAACATGGGATCTGCTTGAACAGTCGGATCCAGCGTAGCTAGACCGCCTAAAGCGACGCCCATGACAACGTGTGTACCTGTATCCATTTCAGCTGCCTCCTTTGGCAAGTCTGTTTAAAAGTAGTTTATCACGAAGGATGATTAAACATGAAAAATCAAGAGAGAATTCAGCATATTGCAGGAAAATTCGACAAAACTAAGTTTCAAACTCAGCTCATTAACTGGTTTACTCACGACCAGAGGATCTTACCTTGGCGGGAAAATCAAGATCCGTATCGAGTCTGGATATCAGAAATTATGCTCCAACAGACCCGAGTAGATACAGTAATTCCATATTTTAATAATTTTTTAACAAAATTTCCAACTCCAGAGGCATTAGCTGAAGCAGATGAACAAGAAGTGTTAAAAGCATGGGAGGGCTTAGGATACTATTCCCGAGCAAGAAATCTGCAAAACGCGGTTCGGGAAGTTGTTGAGAAATATGAGGGTATTGTACCGAATGACCCGGCTTTATTAGGAGAATTAAAGGGAGTTGGCCCTTATACCAAAGGAGCTATACTTAGTATAGCTTATGATCAGCCTGAGCCTGCCGTCGATGGAAATGTAATGAGAGTGCTGTCAAGAGTGTTGAAGATAGAAGATGATATAGCCAAACAAAGTACTCGTAAATTGTTTGAAGAACTGATTTATCAACTTATTTCAAAGCAGGACCCGAGCTCTTTCAATCAAGGATTAATGGAGCTTGGAGCATTAATCTGCACCCCAAAATCTCCTTCCTGTCTTCTTTGCCCAGTACAGAATCAATGCAGGGCATTTGCGGAAGGAATAGAAACAGAACTGCCAGTCAAGTCTTCAAAGAAAAAGCAAAAAAAATTACCATTCTTAGCGTTAATTGTGAGGAATGAAAAGAATCAAGTCCTCATTGAACAAAGACCAGGGGAAGGGTTGTTAGCCTCTTTATGGCAGTATCCTATGGTTCCGCTATCGGATGTGGACCTGCAAAATGCGACCCGCTGGTTTTATGGAGAATATGGTTTGGAGGTTGAACTCGGGGAGTCAATAAGTCGTGTCAAGCATGTGTTTTCTCACTTAATATGGGAAATGGAAGTGCGGACAGCTGTTGTGAATAATGGCAGCTTGGACCACGAACGTGCTCGATTTGTTGACCTTGAGCAAATTGCGGACTTTCCATTCCCCGTTTCTCATCAGAAGATCCATTCTCATATTAATCCATAGGGAATTGAGTGCCGTTGGTCCAAGTAGCTTCACGGGCATGCAGACCGCCGCGGCGCTCAATTTCCTTATTTATTTCTCTCAGCATCGCCACTCCTTCTTGGTTTAAGTAGGGAGCAGCCTGAGATAAAGCATAGTGAAAATAGCCCAGTTCTTTCTCCTGCCAAGTTTGTTTCGGCTCCATTGTCAATTCCGACATATCTCTTCCTACATACATAAAAAAACCTCCTGTTCCCGTTTATTTTGTGTCTAAAACCCTTATTTCATACGGTCTAGACGATAAGTATACTCTTCCTAGCAAACTACCATAAAAAGGATGTAACGAAACTGTAACCTAACTGTAACGAAAGCTGTCGAATCCTTTCACATCAACGGTTATAAGAGATTAATAGACGGTTTTTCATGTTTTACACTATTTACAATTAAAACTAATTTATGAATAATAGGTAACAGAGCAAACGACGACATAGTTTTTGAAAAACCGACATAGATTTTGAAAATGAGAAACGAAATTCATAGATTATAAAATAGAGAGGGTTTTACGATGAATAAGAAACGTTTAGCTACTGCAGTTTGTGGAACAATTTTTGGTGCGTCACTTTGGGGAACTACAGTTTTTGCAGACGAGTCACACAAAGTAGAATCTGGCGATACAATTTGGGGATTAAGCAAACAATATGATGGTTCGATTTCACAAATTAAATCTTGGAACGGATTAAACAGCAACATCATTTATGTAGGGCAGAACCTGGTAGTAAGTAAAGATGGTTCAAGCAAATCTTCATCACATAGTTCATCTAACAAGAGTACATACACGATTCAATCTGGTGATACACTTTCCAAAATTGCTCATCAGTATGGTGTATCCGTAAGAGATCTTATGAACTGGAACAATCTTAGCTCTTCTTTAATCATTACAGGAGACCATTTAAGCATTAACGGCGCAAGTGCTTCTAATCACGAAAGCAAGTCTTCTACGAAGAAAGTAAGTCATTCTTCTAGTTCTTCCAACTCAAGCACTTACGTAGTTCGTTCTGGTGACTCTCTTTGGAAAATTTCTAAAAACTACGGCGTGAGCGTATCCTCACTTAAAAGCTGGAACAATCTTTCAAGCGACATCATTCAAGTTGGTCAGCGTTTGAGTGTAAAAGGTGAAGCAACTCATAGTTCTGGAAACAGCAACAGTGGTTCTTCTTCTTCAAATCATGTTTCTTCTAGTAATAGTGGTTCCACAAATTCAGGAGTTTCAAACTCCGGAATTGTCCAAGAAGCAAAAAAACATATCGGTACGCCGTATGTATGGGCAGGAACTTCACCATCTGGATTTGATTGCAGTGGATATATTCAGTATGTATTCAAGCAAGAAGGAGTAAGCCTTCCAAGAACAGTGGCTGGCATGTATGCAGATAACCGTTTGTCTTCTGTGAGCCGTTCTGCTCTTCAGGTTGGAGACTTAGTCTTCTTTGAAACGTACAAGCCTGGTGCTTCTCACGTTGGAATTTATGTAGGCGGCAACCAGTTCATCCATGCTGGATCTTCCCGCGGAGTAGAAATCAGTTCACTTTCTAACTCTTACTGGAGCCCAAGATACATTGGAGCTAAAAGCCTTTAATTTTATAACAAATTTTCAAGACGCTTCTATATAATAGAAGCGTCTTTTTATTTTGGGTAAAAAAACTAAAATTATGAGGAAATATGAATTTTTATTTTTTGTGAATGAAAAATCGTCAACTGTACAAACTAATTTTTGCGGAGGTGATAATCATGGCTAAACAACCAAAACAGAACAAAAACCAACAAGCTTCTCAACAAGCTGCTCAAAAGTCAGCTCAAAAAGCTCAACAGCAGCAATATGGTACTGAAGCTGCATCACAAACTGATGCACAACAAGTACGCGAGCAAAACCAACAATCTCAGGCTAAGAAAAAATAACGTCTGAATAATTGGTGAGGCTTGTCAGGCTGTTTTTCGGCCTGTATCAATCCCCCGAAATGAAGAAGCCGTCCAATTGTGGACGGCTTCTTTTCATATATATTGAAGAAATCATATATAGTTAATGCCCGTTTGGTTCTTTAAGAGCTCAGCCCCTCGAGGTCATAAGCAATCCCATACTGTGGCAAAAACCGTCACGCCATGGTTTTGCTTATGCAATTCCTTCCAGAGGAGAAAGATCGCTCCTCTTGCAGCCGCTGGCTTAGCCCGGGGGGACCTAACCGCTTCTCTTCACTTTTGATCATCCAGCTCCAGCGCCCAGCCCCTCGAGGTCATAAGACCATCACCTGAGTGGATAAAGGACGATCCACTCAGGTGATGGTCTTATGCTTGTCGGGGCTATCAGGGCGCTTGCGCTTTTGGTTACATCCAGCTGCGAGTCGCAGGTCCACGCGGTTCTAAGTCATCGACTTCCAGAGGAGAAAGATCGCTCCTCTTGCAGCCGCTGGCTTAGCCCGGGGGACCTAACCGCTCCTCTTCACTTTTGGTTACACATTGTGAAAATCTAATTGTTTTCATTCCTTTACAATTGTCGTTATAATAGACAGAAGGTTAATGAAACGGAAAAAGAGCAAGGGGGGGAGAGCATGCCCGGCCCAGAGGCAGGTAAGAGAATTGAAATTCAAAGTTATAAGCACAACGGGAAACTTCACCGCGTGTGGGATAGTACCACAATATTAAAAGGCACAAGAAATGTGATAATCGGAGCGAATGATCGCACGACCGTTACGGAAAGTGATGGGAGAAAATGGATCACACGAGAGCCTGCCATTTGTTATTTTCATTCTAGACACTGGTTTAATGTCATTGGTATGTTACGAACAGATGGGGTTTATTATTATTGTAATATCAGCTCACCTTTTATTTATGAAGAGGAAGCGATCAAATACATTGATTATGATTTAGATGTTAAAGTTTTTCCTGACATGACCTATAAAATTCTCGATGAAGATGAATATGATCAGCATAAACGGCAGATGAATTACCCGCATGTTCTGGATCGTATCTTATATAATAATATGGATACTCTGATTAGGTGGGTAAGACAGAGAAAAGGTCCTTTTTCTCCGGAGTTTATTGATCAATGGTATGAACGATATTTAACGTATCGATAAGAAGGAATGAATATTTTCCATGCGCACTTCTTAGGAGGTGCGCTTGATTGTTGTTAATAAGAGGTTAGAAAAGGAAGTAGGTGACGTGTATGGGGAGTATTAAACGCTATTTGCAATTTGTAAAACCGTATAAAGGAAAAATTATTATTACTGTGCTTGTAGGAATCGTAAAATTTTCTATTCCATTATTAATGCCATTAATTATCCGTTATGTAATTGACCATATAATTAATGCTGATTCCCTCGCCCAGTCAGAGAAATTTAACCATTTACTCATGCTCATGGGCGCTGCGTTTTTCGTATTTATGATTTTGCGGCCTCCAGTTGAATATATTCGTCAATATTTAGCCCAGTGGATCGGCAGTCACATCCTGTATGATGTCAGAGATAAGTTGTTTGATCACATTCAGCGCTTGAGTTTAAGGTTCTATTCCCAGACGAAAACGGGAGAGATTATTTCCCGGGTGATTCATGACGTCGAGCAAACGAAGACCTTTGTAATCACTGGTCTAATGAATATATGGCTCGACATGTTTACGATTGTGATTGCCATTATTATTATGCTGACGATGGATCCTTGGCTCACACTTGTTTCAGTGCTGCTATTCCCGTTTTACGGGTTTGCCATCAAGTATTTCTATGCAAAGCTCCGCAGGCTGACAAGAGACCGTTCCCAGGCGCTAGCGCAAGTGCAGGGCCACCTTCATGAACGTGTGCAAGGGGTGCCGGTTATCCGCAGTTTTGCGCTTGAAGATTATGAGCAGAACCAATTTGATGTACAGAATAAGAATTTCCTAAATAAAGCAATTAAGCATACGAACTGGAATGCGTATACGTATTCTGTGACGAATACCATTACAGATTTAGCTCCGCTTCTTGTCGTAACTTTTGCTGCCTATCAGGTGATTACTGGTGCACTGACAGTAGGTACGATGGTTGCTTTTGTCGGATACATGGATCGTGTATACAATCCGCTTCGCCGTTTAGTGAACTCTGCTACGGTGCTGACGCAGTCCATTGCTTCCATGGACCGGGTTTTTGAGTTTTTGGATGAGGATTATGATATTAAAGATAAACCTGGTGCCAAAAAGCTTGAAAAGGTTCACGGTGACGTAACGATTGATAATGTGTCCTTTAAATATGATGATGATGAACCGATGGTGTTAAATAATGTTAGTCTCGAGGTTAAGAAAGGGGAAACGATCGCTTTTGTAGGAATGAGCGGAGGAGGAAAATCAACGCTGATCAGTTTAATTCCGCGTTTTTACGATGTGAACAGCGGTCGGATCCTTATCGATGGGACAGATATTCGAGATGTAGAAGCACGTACACTCCGTGATAAAATTGGCATGGTGCTCCAAGATAATATTTTATTTAGTGAATCGATTGCTATGAATATTAAGATGGGGGATCCTGAAGCTACGGACGAAGAGATGATTGAGGCTGCCAAGGCGGCTAACGCGCATGATTTTATTATGAGTCTTCCTAATGGGTATGAAACCTTAGTAGGTGAACGCGGTGTTAAACTCTCTGGAGGTCAGAAGCAGCGGGTGGCCATCGCCAGGGTATTCCTTAAGAACCCGCCTGTGCTTGTGTTAGATGAAGCGACGTCTGCACTTGATTTGGAAAGTGAAAGCCTTATTCAAGGAGCTCTTGAGCGGCTTGCCTCGGACCGGACTACTTTTATTGTAGCTCACCGATTAGCAACGATCACCCATGCTGATCGAATTGTGCTAATTGAAAATGGTGAAATTATGGAAGCCGGATCTCATAGTGAACTAATGAATAAACAGGGTGGCTACTATAATCTCTTTCAAGTTCAGCAATTGGATGACAGCAAAAAAGAATATTTAGGAACGTAAAAAAAGGAGGCCGTTAATGGCCTCCTTTTTGTTATCTATCAGAAGTTTTTATATAGTCCTCCTGGTGGTGCGTTTGGTAGCTTTTCAGAAGCCGTTTTAATTTCTCCAGCTGGTAATAATATTCCATTAATTGAGAAGCTAAAGGAAGGAAGGCGAATTTATCAGAATCGCCACTTTCTTCAAAGATGTTGGTTAATCGCTCAACGAGGAGCGGGATATCAGGTTCTTCAATCGTTCGAAGGGATTGTTTATGGGTTTGTTTAATTCGTCCCTTTAAACTAAGTACTAATTTCTCGTGAGCATTAATCAGTTTGTCCAGCTCCCCTACAAGGACGTCCTGGAATTCGTAAGGGATTTGCTCGATTTTGTATTCTAACCGGTAAAAGGCTTTTAATACATCGAATGATTTCTTTGTGGTGGTGATTAAATGACGGAATAACACGAGCTTGCGGCCTTTAGCGAATCGTCTTCCTTTCCAATACGTTCGTTCTTCGGAATAAAGCAGAAAGGTGTGATCGATCCAGCGTATTTCGTCTTGAATACGCTGGATTTCATATTTAAGCGCAGGCTGGTCAGAAAGCTGACGGGTTGTAACTCGAAGCCACTGCAAAATATCTGTCGTGGCTAAATCGATCTTCTTGAATAGTCTTGTTTCATATCTTGGCGGTAAGAAAACTAAATTCACAATAAAAGCGGCAAGTATACCAAGCAGCATCGATGAAAATCTGGAAGCAGCAAAGTGGATGAATGTTAAATCTGTCGAATCCATTAAAGCAATTACGGCTACAACTGCAAGAGAAATGGTGTTTTCATTCATTTTTAAATTTGTTGTAAAACCTATAACGATAATAATCGCAAATGCGACGATAAAAGGATCATTACCCAGGGTAAAGACTGCCACAACCGCAATGAGGGCCCCGATGGTATTTCCTTGAATTTGTTCAATGATCGATTGATAAGAGCGGTAAATGGATGGCTGAATCGAAAAGACGGCAGCAATGGCTGCTAGTAATGGAGATACAAAGCCAAGCAGGCTGGATACATACAAAGCTACTGCTACGGCAAGCCCCGTCTTCATCATACGAGCGCCGAGTTTCATAAGGTAACATCATCCTTCAAGTTTTGAATTAAGCATCAATGAACTCATTATATATAAAATTTATTTGAGATTCACTCTTTTTTTCTCGTTCCCTTCACCAAACTATTTTAATCACTGAAGGAAGGGTTATGCCAGGATAGGCAACGCAAAAAAATAAGCCATCGCAATTTAAAATGCGATCGCTCAAGCTTCCTCAGGAGGAAGGGGTTCCAGCTTTAGACCGAAACCTATGAAAAGGGAAAGAAATGAAAACAGTAATCATAATTCGTTTGAATTTTCAGAATTATATTTTTATCTTAGCATGAATTGGAAACGTTGGCAACACAAAGTTATAAAAACGAGACTTGGACCTAAGGACATGCCCATCTGAAGTTGAACAATCTAGGAAAGTTCCAGAAGTTTATCCTGAAGGACCCCTCTGCAAACTAAGCTCCGATGCTTTATATTTTACACCTCCATTCTCTTATGTTCCTCAGTAGAGCCCATGTAATAAAAGGGGGAAGCTGTGAAATCGGCTGGAAATCTTGCATCAGGCAGAAAAAAACCGAACGATGATGAAATAGTGTTAACATTTCATCATCGTTCGGATTTAATATTGGCTAAGACACTCTTATCCCAGCCTGTCTATATAGCATGCGATTATTCGTTTGCCATGATTTGAAAGGATTCTTCTACTGCTTTCAGAGTTTGATGAATATCTTCCTCTGTATGAGCGGTAGTCAGGAACCATGCTTCATATTTAGAAGGGGCGAGGTTAATACCTTTCTCGAGCATTAATTTAAAGAAGCGGGCAAATTGCTCGCCGTTGGTTTGCTCGGCTTGTTCATAATTTTCGATTTTCTGGGTGGTGAAATAAACGGTTAAGGCTCCTTTTAGACGGTTGATGGTAATAGGAATACCATAGGTTTCAGCATGCTTGTGGATTCCGTTCTCCAACATTTCTCCAAGCTTGTCCATTTCTTCATAGATACCCTCTTGTTTAAGAACTTCTAAACAGGCGATGCCAGCTGACATGGAAGCTGGGTTTCCGGCCATTGTTCCTGCCTGGTAAGCTGGCCCGAGCGGAGCTACTTGTTCCATAATGTCAGCGCGACCTCCATATGCGCCGATGGGCAGACCGCCGCCGATAATTTTTCCCATAGCTGTCATGTCCGGTTCAATAGCAAGGAGCTGTTGAGCGCTTCCGTACGTGAAACGAAACGCGGTGATTACTTCATCATAAATAACAAGTGCGCCTGCTTCATGAGTTAATGTGTTCACTTCTTCGAGGAAGCCTTCCTTCGGTTCCACGATTCCGAAATTACCTACAATTGGTTCAACCATCACGGCAGCAATTTCATCGCCGTATCGATGGAGGGCTTCTTTTAATGGTTCAACATCATTAAAAGGTACGGTAATAACGTCTTGAGCTATAGAAGCAGGAACGCCGGCAGAATCTGGGGTTCCGAGAGTGGAAGGGCCGGAACCTGCTGCCACAAGCACCAGATCAGAATGACCGTGGTAACAGCCGGCAAATTTAATGATCTTGTTCCGACCGGTGTAAGCTCGTGCCACTCGAATTGTAGTCATAACAGCTTCTGTTCCAGAATTAACAAATCTGACTTTATCCAGTGAAGGAATGGCGTCTTTCAGCATTTTAGCAAACGTGTTCTCAAGCTTTGTCGGTGTGCCGTAAAGAACCCCGTTTTGTGCTGCTTTCGTAATCGCTTCTGTAATGTGCGGGTGGGCATGGCCTGTAATGATTGGACCGTACGCCCCTAGATAATCAATGTATTCATTTCCATCTGCATCGATAAAATGAGAGCCTTCTGCTTTTTCCATATACACAGGTGTACCTCCGCCGACGCCTTTGTATGCGCGGGATGGAGAATTCACCCCGCCGACAATATGTTTTTGAGCTTCCGTATAAAGTTGTTCGGATTGAGTAAAATTCATGTTTCAGCCTCCAGTTGATTCAATATTCAAGTCTCATTGTAGCACGGACTTGCAAGCAAGACAGAACACAATCTTAAAAGAACTCTTGCTTTAAAAGAAGAGATTTCAGACGCAGAAATTATTAGCGGGGCCTTGGGAGAAGAATAACAGCAGCGATGAGCTAGAATCGTTCACGGAATTCCCTTATTTTCCAAAATACTTTATCTTATTCAAGCGCGTCCTCAAACGTGTGGGCCGATATTCTTCTAACGGGTGAAACGGATTTCTTCCTATATAAGTATAAGAGTGATTAAAGATTAGGTGCAGTAGTGGTTTGAGTAGGGCAGAGCCGCATAAATTCGTATGGTTTCACATATTAAAACTATAGAGGACAAGTTGCTCTTGTCTGGTATAAAGGTTACCAAGCTTTTCAGAATGGTACGGATTCGTTTCTGCTATTAGGCTAGTGCTATCTTTCTTCCTTTGGACAAAGGAGTCGATGGATTATTTTTATTTTGTTATCTCTCATTACGCTTGTTATCATTTTCCGAAGCTTAAAACAGATTTTCACTTCCCTGGAGGAAGAACAAAAGATATTTTCCTTTCATTTATTTATATCTGTCCTCCTTCTTTATACGATTATCACGATTGGGTTCGGTCTTATGTATGCTGTACTATCCGTAAGAGGCGTGGAAATCTTTCATGATGTGCCGGCTGCTTCTCCGGATACGTGGATGGAGGCAGTATCGAGGAGTATGTATTTCAGCGGAGTTACTCTGTTTACAGTGGGATATGGAGATCTGCTGCCTCTTGGTCTTGGGCGATGGCTTGCCTTATTTGAAGCTATGATTGGCTATGCTCTTCCTGCTGCCCTGGTTATGAAGGTGTGGCTTTACGACAAAGGAAATAGCTGACGTTGGAACTTTCCGAACAGATAAGGTAGGCTGATAAGTATAGACTATATATAGGAGGGTTCTCTGTAATGACATTAGAAACAGGAAAAAAAGCACCAGACTTTACTCTGCCAGCAAATAACGGAGAAAATGTATCCTTATCCGATTACAAAGGTAAAAACGTGGTCCTTTACTTTTACCCGAAGGATATGACACCAGGATGTACAACGGAAGCCTGTGATTTCCGTGACAAACATGAAAGCTTCGCAGATTTGGACGCCGTGATCTTAGGCGTAAGTCCTGATCCAGTGGAAAGTCATAAGAAATTTATTGATAAGCATGACCTGCCTTTCCTGCTGTTAGCGGATGAAGATCACAGTGTTGCGGAAGAATTCGGTGTGTGGAAGCTTAAGAAGAATTTCGGCAAAGAATACTACGGTATTGAACGCTCTACTTTTATCATTGATAAAGAAGGGAATCTTGCGGAAGATTTTCGTAAAGTAAAAGTGGATGGACATGTGGAAGCGGCTCTAAGCTACATTCGCGAACAACTGCAATAAGTGAGTCGAGCCCTGACGATTAAGTCGGGGCTGTTCTTTTTATATAGGAAGACTCAAACGTTGCGGCCAGCCGCAGCTATAATTATGATAGAAGAAGTAAGGGAGGAGATGAATCATGAAAGTTGTGTCAGCCATTAAACGTGTTCCTGAGTCGATAAGGAATCACTTTGAGCAGAAATATTCGCAAACAGAATTTATTTTTTGTCATGGGATAGAAGAAGCGGAAAAGTATTTGCCTGAAGCCGATGTATTTGTTACATATGGGGAAGATTTGAATCAAGAGAGAATACAAAAGGCAGAGCATCTTAAGTGGATTATGGTCTTATCTGCAGGTATGGATCGTATGCCGTTTGAGGAAATAGAGGAAAGAGGAATTACCGTTACCAATGTTCGAGGAATTCATGCAAGCCCAATGGCTGAATACGCCATTTCTATGCTGCTGCAGGTTTCTCGTCAAGCAAAGACCCTCTATGATCATGAAACGAAGCACCAATGGGATCGTACACCTGTTTTGAACGAGATAAATAACAGGACGATGGTCTTGCTCGGGACTGGGGCCATTGCTCAAGAAACGGCGCGGTTAGCAAAAGCCTTTCATATGAAGACTATTGGTGTATCGAAATCGGGAAGTGCGAAACCTCATTTAGATGAAACCTATACCGTGAAAGAATTAAAAGATGTCCTGCCTGAAGCGGATTTCGTGGTCGCAGTATTGCCGAGTACCGAAGAAACTCGCTATTTGCTGAACAAAGCACATTTTCAAATGATGAAAGAAACCAGTCTGTTCTTAAATATGGGCAGAGGAGATCTCGTATCTTCCGCAGATCTGCTGGAGGCAATTCGAAACAAAGAAATTGCTCATGCAGTGCTTGATGTGTTTGAAGAAGAGCCCCTCCCTCAGGAACATCCTTTCTGGGAAGAGGAAAATGTCACAGTAACACCACACAATTCAGGGATTTCTCCACATTACGTCCCGCGTGCCTTTGAAGTATTTGACGAGAACCTGGAACGTTATGTAAAAGAGGAAGAACTAGTGAATCTAATTGATCCAAAACGGGGGTATTAAGGATGAGAATTTATACTAGATCTGGGGATAAGGGACAAACGTCTCTTATTTATGGAGACCGTGTAGCTAAGAATGATTTAAGAGTGGATGCATACGGCACGTGTGATGAAGCCAATTCAGCGATCGGCCTTGCCGTTAGCCACTTAAATCGCGAAGACTGGGCAGAGAAAGAAGAATTTATGACAGCCATGCAGAAAATCCAGACGATCCTTTTCCACGTCGGTGCCGAGCTTGCGACTCCTAAAGGGAAAGAAGTGGCCTGGCAGTTGAAGAAGGAGCACATCGAAGAGTTAGAAAAACAGATCGATCTATGGGATCAAGAGCTGGCACCCTTGAAAAATTTCATTCTGCCTTCTGGACATGAAGCCTCTGCTGGGCTTCACTTGGCAAGAACAGTGGTACGAAGAGCCGAGCGTACAGCGGTTGGACTAGGAGGAGAACTTGAAAATCCGCTCGTTGTGTCTTATTTGAACCGGCTGTCGGATTTGCTATTTGTTGCAGCAAGGTACGTAAACCATCAGCTGGGTGGCCGAGAACTTCCATTACACCCTGACGTTTAAGGAATTTACTACATTTTTTAAGAGATAACTTTTATTGACAATACCTTTCTTTACAGGTTACACTAATTATAAAGATTCTAATTTAATAATATTCTAAATCAAGAATCAGTTTATGAAAGCGAGGTGCATGGCTGTGTCTGACCATCGACTCCAGGACGCAATTGATACATTAAAAGATTCAGGTGTTCGAATTACTCCACAGCGTCATGCGGTGCTTGAATACCTACTGAATTCTATGACTCACCCTACAGCTGATGAAATTTATAAAGCATTAGAAAGTAAATTTCCCAATATGAGTGTGGCTACGGTATATAACAATCTCCGGGTGTTCAGGGAGATCGGCTTAGTCCGGGAACTGACCTACGGAGACTCATCAAGCCGCTTTGATTGTAACACGACGGATCATTATCATATTATTTGCGAATCATGCGGTAAAATTGTTGACTTTCACTATCCTAGTCTAAATGAAGTGGAATCATTAGCTGAACAGGTGACTGGATTTACTGTAAGTCATCATCGCATGGAAGTATATGGAACGTGTTCAAATTGTAAAACTGCACAAACTCACTAAACTGAAAGCCAGGTGCTTTCAGTTTTTTACTGTCTAATTCTTAACTCTTATGCTTGTCCGAATAAAATAATCCCCCGCTGTCTGATGACAGCGGGGGATTTTATATGAATTAAGTATGATGTTCTGCTTTTCGCTTTTTGGGGCGTTTGGAATTGTATTTTTCATCGAATTCTTCGCCTTCTAAAGACTTGTCCATCGTTAAGGGCTGATCGCAATGCATACAAGCATCCACACGCCCCAGCATTTTCGTTGGTTTTTCACAGGAAGGACATACGATTTGGATGGTACGAGTGGAAAGCATGCCGATCCAGAAATACACTACAGTACTTAACCCAATAAAGCCCATTCCCAAAATCATAAAGAGAGCCATCAGCCAAGCAATATCTTTAAAAATTAATCCAATGTACATTACTCCGAAACCAGCAAAAATTAACCAGAATGCAAACGAGCGGATCTTATTAATTTTGCTGCTGTATTTTAAAGCCACTACGTGTACCTCCTTTATCTCTTCATATGTAGTATAGCATAATTTACCTGGGCGAAATATAATTTGAAAAAAGGATTTTCGTCGAAAGTATCGAATAAAAGTAATGAACAGAATTAGAGTTATGGGGGAAATCTAATGGAAGATGTATTACGCCCGATTTATCAAGAACGGGCAAGTCAATCGAACACTCTAGGCATTTTAATTTTAGAAAAGAAGAAACCAATAAGCCCGGTTACGGATAACTTTGACGTTATTTTATTTATTATTGTAAGAGAAGCGAAGGATCCCTGGTACGTAAAACACTATGAATTTGAAAATCAGGCAGCCGCCATGCATATTGTGGATGAAACCTTGCTGCAGCACTGGATTGATACGAGCTCGTACCGGAGAGCGGTGGAGTGGGTAATCAATGGTTCTATCATCTTTGAAAGAAATGAATATATTAGTGATCTTAAAGAAAAACTGAGATCATTCCCACAGCAGTCAAGAGACTTAAAGAAAGCGATCGAGTTTGCCAAGCTGATTCGCAGTTATAGTGAATCCAAGGACTTATATGAATCAGAACAGTATTTGGATTCCTTCAGCCGCATGGTTCACTCTCTTCATTATCTTGCTCGTTTATCCATCATTGAAAAAGGATTCCACCCGGAAGTAACTGTATGGAATCAGGTTCGCCGCATTGAACCTGAAATTTATAAACTGTACCAGGAATTAATTGAAAGCGGTGAGCCCACGGATAAGCGTGTGCAGCTAATGATCCTCGCCGTAGAACATGCGATTAGCAAACGATCTCAGTCAAGCGCCAAGCATTTAATCGATTTAATGAAAGAAAGTGAAGAGGCATGGTCATTTGGAGATTTAAAAGTCCACCCAGGCATTAAGGAATATGCGCTCGACTTATCTTCAATGATTGAATACTTAGCAGAAAACGAATTAATAGAAGTTGTTCTTCAAGAAACGAAAGGTCCGAATATTTATCATCGGAAATACAAAGTGGCGGACTCTCAGTACTAGAACATGAGCGTTGGAATCCTTCCCTTTCTTACTTTTTAAATAGAAAGGGAAGTTTTTTATGAAAAGTTATTGACGGGTTAAGAAAAACCATGGTATATTATTAAACGTCGCATTAAGAGAGCGCGGCAGGCCGCAACGGCCAACACAATTTCATGAAAAAAGTTGTTGACTTAAACAACTCACCATGATATATTTATTAAGTCGCTGTTTTGAAGCGGCGAACGAAACAATTGATCTTTGAAAACTGAACGAACCAACCAGTACGTCAAGATATTCTTTCTATTATATAGAAGGAATTCAAACAAAGCACATTCGGTGTGCAAATGAGCAAGACAAACTTTTTCACTTTTATGGAGAGTTTGATCCTGGCTCAGGACGAACGCTGGCGGCGTGCCTAATACATGCAAGTCGAGCGCGGGAAGCGAGCAGATCCTCTTCGGAGGTGATGCTCGTGGAACGAGCGGCGGACGGGTGAGTAACACGTGGGCAACCTGCCTGTAAGATCGGAATAACCCCGGGAAACCGGGGCTAATGCCGGGTAACACCTTTCCTCACCTGAGGAGAGGTTAAAAGATGGCTTCTTGCTATCACTTACAGATGGGCCCGCGGCGCATTAGCTAGTTGGTGAGGTAACGGCTCACCAAGGCGACGATGCGTAGCCGACCTGAGAGGGTGATCGGCCACACTGGGACTGAGACACGGCCCAGACTCCTACGGGAGGCAGCAGTAGGGAATCTTCCGCAATGGACGAAAGTCTGACGGAGCAACGCCGCGTGAACGATGAAGGTCTTCGGATCGTAAAGTTCTGTTGTTAGGGAAGAACAAGTACCGTACGAATAGAGCGGTACCTTGACGGTACCTAACGAGGAAGCCCCGGCTAACTACGTGCCAGCAGCCGCGGTAATACGTAGGGGGCAAGCGTTGTCCGGAATTATTGGGCGTAAAGCGCGCGCAGGCGGTTCCTTAAGTCTGATGTGAAAGCCCACGGCTCAACCGTGGAGGGTCATTGGAAACTGGGGAACTTGAGGACAGAAGAGGAGAGTGGAATTCCACGTGTAGCGGTGAAATGCGTAGATATGTGGAGGAACACCAGTGGCGAAGGCGACTCTCTGGTCTGTTTCTGACGCTGAGGTGCGAAAGCGTGGGTAGCAAACAGGATTAGATACCCTGGTAGTCCACGCCGTAAACGATGAGTGCTAGGTGTTAGGGGGCTTCCACCCCTTAGTGCTGAAGTTAACGCATTAAGCACTCCGCCTGGGGAGTACGGCCGCAAGGCTGAAACTCAAAGGAATTGACGGGGGCCCGCACAAGCGGTGGAGCATGTGGTTTAATTCGAAGCAACGCGAAGAACCTTACCAGGTCTTGACATCCTTGGAACACCCTAGAGATAGGGCTTTCCCTTCGGGGACCAAGTGACAGGTGGTGCATGGTTGTCGTCAGCTCGTGTCGTGAGATGTTGGGTTAAGTCCCGCAACGAGCGCAACCCCTAATCTTAGTTGCCAGCATTCAGTTGGGCACTCTAAGGTGACTGCCGGTGACAAACCGGAGGAAGGCGGGGATGACGTCAAATCATCATGCCCCTTATGACCTGGGCTACACACGTGCTACAATGGATGGTACAAAGGGCAGCGAAGCCGCGAGGTGTAGCAAATCCCATAAAACCATTCTCAGTTCGGATTGCAGGCTGCAACTCGCCTGCATGAAGCCGGAATCGCTAGTAATCGCGGATCAGCATGCCGCGGTGAATACGTTCCCGGGCCTTGTACACACCGCCCGTCACACCACGAGAGTTGGCAACACCCGAAGTCGGTGAGGTAACCTTTTTGGAGCCAGCCGCCGAAGGTGGGGCCAATGATTGGGGTGAAGTCGTAACAAGGTAGCCGTATCGGAAGGTGCGGCTGGATCACCTCCTTTCTAAGGATTTAGAACGGAAACGTACTTGGTTGGTTGTTCAGTTTTGAGAGATCAAACGATCTTTCAGCTGTGAACCTTGAAAACTGGATAAGTTAATCATAGTTTTATCGCAGGATGAAGCTAGTGATGACAAGACATTCAACGAACATCGAAATTTTTTAAACGTCTTTTCACGACGATAGTTAAGTGAATAAGGGCGCACGGTGGATGCCTTGGTACTAGGAGCCGAAGAAGGACGGGACTAACACCGATATGCTCCGGGGAGCCGTAAGCAGGCTGTGAACCGGAGATTTCCGAATGGGGGAACCCGCTATTCGTAATGGAATAGCATCCTCTACTGAATACATAGGTAGAGGAAGGCAGACCCGGGGAACTGAAACATCTCAGTACCCGGAGGAAGAGAAAGCAAACGCGATTTCCTGAGTAGCGGCGAGCGAAACGGAATCAGCCCAAACCAGAAAGCTTGCTTTCTGGGGTTGTAGGACACTCCTTTGGAGTTACAAAGAAGGAAGGTAGACGAATCGATCTGGAACGATCAGCCAGAGCAGGTAACAGCCCTGTAGTCGAAACCTTTCTTCCTCCGGAGTGGATCCTGAGTACGGCGGAACACGAGAAATTCCGTCGGAATCCGGGAGGACCATCTCCCAAGGCTAAATACTCCCTAGTAACCGATAGTGAACCAGTACCGTGAGGGAAAGGTGAAAAGCACCCCGGAAGGGGAGTGAAAGAGATCCTGAAACCGTGTGCCTACAAGTAGTCGGAGCCCGTTAATGGGTGACGGCGTGCCTTTTGTAGAATGAACCGGCGAGTTACGACCGTATGCAAGGTTAAGCCGCAGAAGCGGAGCCGCAGCGAAAGCGAGTCTGAATAGGGCGAATGAGTATGCGGTCGTAGACCCGAAACCGTGTGATCTACCCATGTCCAGGATGAAGGTCAGGTAACACTGACTGGAGGTCCGAACCCACGCAAGTTGAAAATTGCGGGGATGAGGTGTGGGTAGGGGTGAAATGCCAATCGAACACGGAGATAGCTGGTTCTCTCCGAAATAGCTTTAGGGCTAGCCTCAGAATATAAAGTCTTGGAGGTAGAGCACTGATTGGACGAGGGGCCCCTATCGGGTTACCGAATTCAGTCAAACTCCGAATGCCAACGACTTTGTTCTGGGAGTCAGACCATGGGTGATAAGGTTCATGGTCGAGAGGGAAACAGCCCAGACCGCCAGCTAAGGTCCCCAAGTGTGTGTTAAGTGGAAAAGGATGTGGAGTTGCTTAGACAACCAGGATGTTGGCTTAGAAGCAGCCATCATTTAAAGAGTGCGTAATAGCTCACTGGTCGAGTGACTCTGCGCCGAAAATATACCGGGGCTAAACACACCACCGAAGCTGCGGATTGATCGTAAGATCAGTGGTAGGAGAGCGTTCTAAGGGCCGTGAAGTCAGACCGTAAGGACTGGTGGAGCGCTTAGAAGTGAGAATGCCGGTATGAGTAGCGAAAAAAGAGTGAGAATCTCTTTCACCGAAAGCCTAAGGGTTCCTGAGGAAGGCTCGTCCTCTCAGGGTTAGTCGGGACCTAAGCCGAGGCCGATAGGCGTAGGCGATGGACAACAGGTTGATATTCCTGTACCACCTCCTTTCCGTTTGAACGACGGGGGGACGCAGGAGGATAAGGAGAGCGCGCCATTGGATGAGCGCGTCCAAGCAGTGAGACGGTCGGATAGGCAAATCCGTCCGGCAACGTCAAGCTGTGATGGGGAGGGAACTAAAGTACCGAAGCTCCTGAGTTCACACTGCCAAGAAAATCCTCTAGTGAGGAAAGAGGTGCCCGTACCGCAAACCAACACAGGTAGGCGAGGAGAGTATCCTAAGGTGAGCGGGAGAACTCTCGTTAAGGAACTCGGCAAAATGACCCCGTAACTTCGGGAGAAGGGGTGCTCCTCTGCCGAGGAGCCGCAGTGAAAAGGCCCAAGCGACTGTTTACCAAAAACACAGGTCTCTGCGAAGCCGCAAGGCGAAGTATAGGGGCTGACACCTGCCCGGTGCTGGAAGGTTAAGGGGATGCGTTAGCGTAAGCGAAGCGTTGAACCGAAGCCCCAGTAAACGGCGGCCGTAACTATAACGGTCCTAAGGTAGCGAAATTCCTTGTCGGGTAAGTTCCGACCCGCACGAAAGGTGCAACGACTTGGGCACTGTCTCAACGAGAGACCCGGTGAAATTATACTATGCGTGAAGATGCGCATTACCCGCGACAGGACGGAAAGACCCCGTGGAGCTTTACTGTAGCCTGATATTGAATGTTGGTACAGCTTGTACAGGATAGGTAGGAGCCTTAGAAGCCGGAGCGCTAGCTTCGGTGGAGGCGCTGGTGGGATACTACCCTGGCTGTACGGACATTCTAACCCAGGGCCGTGATCCGGTCCGGAGACAGTGTCAGGTGGGCAGTTTGACTGGGGCGGTCGCCTCCCAAAGAGTAACGGAGGCGCCCAAAGGTTCCCTCAGAATGGTTGGAAATCATTCGCAGAGTGTAAAGGCACAAGGGAGCTTGACTGCGAGACCTACAAGTCGAGCAGGGACGAAAGTCGGGCTTAGTGATCCGGCGGTACCGTATGGAAGGGCCGTCGCTCAACGGATAAAAGCTACCCCGGGGATAACAGGCTTATCTCCCCCAAGAGTCCACATCGACGGGGAGGTTTGGCACCTCGATGTCGGCTCATCGCATCCTGGGGCTGTAGTCGGTCCCAAGGGTTGGGCTGTTCGCCCATTAAAGCGGTACGCGAGCTGGGTTCAGAACGTCGTGAGACAGTTCGGTCCCTATCCGTCGTGGGCGTTGGAAATCTGAAAGGAGCTGTCCTTAGTACGAGAGGACCGGGATGGACACACCGCTGGTGTACCAGTTGTTCCGCCAGGAGCATAGCTGGGTAGCTACGTGTGGACGGGATAAGTGCTGAAAGCATCTAAGCATGAAGCCCCCCTTGAGATGAGATTTCCCCTTACGCCAAGTAAGTAAGATCCCTCAGAGACGATGAGGTTGATAGGTCCGAGGTGGAAGCGTGGTGACACGCGGAGCTGACGGATACTAATGGATCGATGGCTTATCTATCTTGAAAAATTAGTCGTGAAAAGACTGATATAAAATTTTTCGTTCGAATGTTGACTTATCCAGTTTTGAGGGTTTACTAAAAAAATTGTTAAATCCCCTTGAAATTTATCGCTGAGGGCAATATAATATATCTTGTCCTTGAAAAACGAATGATAAGAGATCTGGTGGTGAAGGCGAAGAGGTCACACCTGTTCCCATGCCGAACACAGTAGTTAAGCTCTTCAGCGCCGATGGTAGTCGGGTCGATCCCCGTGAGAGTAGGACGCTGCCAGGTTTCAAATTATTCCACCGTAGCTCAGTGGTAGAGCAATCGGCTGTTAACCGATCGGTCGTAGGTTCGAATCCTACCGGTGGAGCCATATTATGGAGAGCTGTCCGAGCTGGCCGAAGGAGCACGATTGGAATTCGTGTAAACCGTTACCACGGTTTCGAGGGTTCGAATCCCTCGCTCTCCGCCATAGTAAATTTGCTTTAATGGCCCGTTGGTCAAGTGGTTAAGACACCGCCCTTTCACGGCGGTATCACGGGTTCGAATCCCGTACGGGTCACCAATATTCGGAGGATTAGCTCAGCTGGGAGAGCACTTGCCTTACAAGCAAGGGGTCGCAGGTTCGAACCCTGCATCCTCCACCATTATAATTATATAGGAGAATATTTCTCCATTGTCGCGGGGTAGAGCAGTCTGGTAGCTCGTCGGGCTCATAACCCGGAGGTCGCAGGTTCAAATCCTGCCCCCGCAACCAAATTATTTTTTTGGCGCTTCATCCAATCAAATGATTACTTACACGGTCCGGTAGTTCAGCTGGTTAGAATGCCTGCCTGTCACGCAGGAGGTCGCGGGTTCGAGTCCCGTCCGGACCGCCACTTTACATATTTACTTTATACATATTAAGCGGCTCGGTAGCTCAGTCGGTAGAGCAACGGACTGAAAATCCGTGTGTCGGCGGTTCGATTCCGTCCCGAGCCACCATTTATTTAGCCGGCCTAGCTCAACTGGCAGAGCAACTGATTTGTAATCAGTAGGTTGGGGGTTCAAGTCCTCTGGCCGGCACCATCGCAACGTTTAAAAACGTGGAGGGATAGCGAAGTTGGCCAAACGCGGCGGACTGTAAATCCGCTCCCATCGGGTTCGTAGGTTCGAGTCCTACTCCCTCCACCATATTATAGGGGTATAGTTCAATGGTAGAACAGCGGTCTCCAAAACCGCCGATGTGGGTTCAACTCCTACTACCCCTGCTTTTCTATCATGGCGGCTATGGCGAAGGGGTTAACGCACCGGATTGTGGCTCCGGCACTCGAGGGTTCGATTCCCTCTAGTCGCCCTTTTTTTTACTTAATTATTGCGGATTCAATTGGCCCATAGCCAAGCGGTAAGGCAACGGTTTTTGGTACCGTCATGCGCTGGTTCGAATCCAGCTGGGCCAGCCATTTGCGGGAGTAGTTCAGTGGTAGAACACCACCTTGCCAAGGTGGGGGTCGCGGGTTCGAATCCCGTCTCCCGCTCCAATAATTTCTTTCATTTTTCTTCTAAGTTTGAATAGGATATAATAATGGTATTGGATTTTGATATGGCGGCATAGCCAAGCGGTAAGGCAGAGGACTGCAACTCCTTTATCACCGGTTCGATTCCGGTTGCCGCCTCCAATTATTTGCCGGTGTGGCGGAATTGGCAGACGCGCACGACTCAAAATCGTGTTCCTTCGGGAGTGCCGGTTCGACCCCGGCCACCGGTACTACATATGTAGCAGAGAGTAGACTTCAACAGTAATGTTGAGGTCTTTTTTTATTTGTTTTTTACACGACAAAAATAACCCAAAATCGTATGCGTCAAATCGTGTGCATAGGACGTGTACGTTGGGAAAAAACAAAAAGAACCTTCTAACCAATAATCATTTAGAGGAAATCACCAAAAAGGGGTCAGACACAAGTCTGGCCCCTTTTTTTGATTCAGACTCTTTATTGGTCATTCCCCTCACGATAAGCCGATGGTGTTACTCCTACATTCTTTTTAAAAACACGGTAGAAGTGTGGTACGCTTTGAAATCCTACTTCTTCAGCAATAGAACCTATATTCTCATCTTTGTTTAATAGCATCTCTTTAGCCATAATTATTTTTTTTGTATTAATGTAATGAATCAAGTTCATACCCGTGGTTTTTTTAAAAACGCGACTAAAGTGTTCTGGACTAATAAATGCTCTTTGAGCAAGCGTCTTCAATGTAAGTTTTTCACTGAGATTTTCTTCAATGTAATGGATAATCGCTTTCATCCATTTTGGCCCAGATTCATAACTTTGGCTATCTAGAGGCTTTTGTTCTAATCCTAATCTAGTCAACGATAAAAGGATAAGGTTTAACCATTGCACGATTGCTGTTTGATAACCAACTTGTTTTTGGGTCAATTCAATATAATAAGAGACAATAACTGTATTTTTATTTAGTAACTCGAAGGGACAAGGTTCCTGTCCCCGATGTCCCTAACTAAAGACTGTCGATTTCATCGGCAGTCTTTTTTTGCTGCAGAAAAATATTTCCAAAATAAAGTTGTATAACGACACTAATGTCGATATAATATAATTAATAAAGACACTTGTGTCGTTTTTAAAATGGAGGGATTATATGAAGCGTTTATTGAGGAACAAGGGGTACATGACACTAATGGCAGCTCAGGCAGTTTCAAGTATTGGGGATTGGTTGAGTATCGTGGCCATTATTACTTTAGTCGGTCTGAAATGGAATGCTAGTCCGATGGAAGTCTCATTCATCATTTTGTGTTTAGCTGTTCCAATGGCCTTGCTGGGACCTGTGGCAGGAACTGTAGCGGACCGATTCAGCCGTAAGACGTTGATGATCGTTTCTGATCTGGTGAGGGCAGGGTTGATTCTTCTATTGGCAGCAGCCGATACCATCTGGATTGTGTATGTCTGCTTGTTTACGATTGGAATTTTATCAGCGGTGTTTATCCCTGCGAAGAATGGAAAGTTAAAGGAATTAGTTCCGGATGGGGATATGAAAAGCGCGATGTCGATTACTTCGATGATCGACTCCAGTACTAAAGTGCTTGGTCCGCTGCTTAGTGGGGTTTTGGTCGCGGCTGTTGGAGTTAAGCCGGTGTTTTTCATCGATTCCTCGACCTTTTTAATTTCTTCCTTATTTATTTTTTTCTTACCTAACGCCTTAGTATTGATAAAGGACATAGATGGAGAAGAATCTCAGCAGAAGGCAACCTTTAAAGAAGAGTTAGTGGAGGGAATTTCGTTTATTAAAGCTGATCGTTATATTCTCGCTGGATTGTTTTTCTTAGGGTTCAGTTTATTTATATTGCAGCTCTCTGACTCGCAAATCATTGTCTTACTTAGAGAACTTACCAACCCTTCTGCAGATTTGTTTGGATATTTGGTTACTGCCTCAGGCGCAGGCATGTTTGCTTCGGGTTTCATCCTTGCTAGAAAAACAAATTATCCAGCATATCTTTTAATGCTTGGAGGTGTTTGTGGGATTGGATTGAGCTTTGGTATGATGGCCATATGTACATTATTAGATCTTGGATTACCAGTAGCTTGGGGAGCGGGTCTTGGTTTGATTGCTGGTTTCTCGGCTGGCTTCGTATTTATTCCATTTCAAGCTTCAGTTCAAACGGAAACGCCTGTTCATATGACGGGCAGAGTGTTTGGAGTCGTGAATAGTGTGACGACGACGGCAACGATCATTGGGCCTTTACTTGGAGGGCTGATGGCCACAGTAATAGGTGTGATTCCAACGTTTATGGTGACGGCGTCGCTATTAGTAATCGTTTCATTAATGGGATTATTAACAAAAAGCAAAGTAGAGCGGGGGAAGAATAATGTCTCCAAGAGTAAGCAAGGAACACCTGGAACAACGACGGGCTGATATACTTGAAGCAGCAAAACAAGTATTTATTGAACAGGGTTATGAGCGGACAACAATGAAGCATGTGATGGATGCCGCGAATGTAAGCAGAGGCGGGTTGTATCAATATTTCGCTAATAAAGAAGATTTGTTTGAATCTTTACTAGAGAATAATATCTCTTCAACTTCTAAGGACAATCAAGAAAAGCTGGATGAGAAAGTGGAATCATATTGGGATTTGCTCTTGTTAAGAATATTTGGAGAAGAGCGCGAACCTGATGACAAAATAGATCCGTTAGCTCCCAGTCATTTAGAGTTTTTCATTACTGGACGAAATGATGAGCGGAGGCGGCAGTACGGACAAAATCGATATTATCAAGGATTGAAAATCTATGCGGATGTGCTTAGAGCTGGACAGGACAGCGGAGAGTTTAGCAGTCAGTACGATTGTGAGATCTTAGCCCGGACGATTATTTCTTTTATTGATGGTTTAGCCCTGGATGATGCCATTCTTCCAAAGCAGGATAGTAAGATCAAAGAACAGTCGGTTTTGTTTGTTTCGTATTTAAAAACGGCGCTTGGCGTAAGTTAACAATAATAAGAAAAGAATCAGAGACAGCTCTGATTCTTTTCTTATTTCTCTTTTATCATTCTTAAAGTTTTACGTAAGTAGATATAGATGATGTATCCTATAGCTGCGATCAGGCAAATGCATAGAACGGCCCAAACGTAGTTGAGCATACTTGGTGCGATGATCGTCACCATTGCCACTACTATTGCCGCTGCAATAAAAAAGGTCAGTAATCGGGCAACCATGTTTCTTCCCTCCCGGGTCCAGTGTTTACCGATATTATAACTCTTTCCAGAAGGATTTGTCTAAATCGCAAGTACGTTAGAAGGAAAGGACATCCCGATGATCCAGATTTGAGACCCGGTTATGTAAAAGTTCATCTAATTAACATAGAGTTGTTACTAAATTGTGAAATGATGAACAAAGTCATTCCAATTTAAACTAAAGGGAGTATTCTAGAAGTGTAAGGAAGAGCAATTATTAATCTTGTGAAATGTTGAACAAATCATGAAAGGGGAGAATGAAAATGTTTGTACACTGGTTAAGAAATCACAAAGCAGCTGCTGGGATCCTCGCCGTAATGAGAATGTATCTTGGATTTGAATGGGTTACAGGGGCGTATCACAAAATCACCGGAGGTTTTGATGCGACAGGATTTCTGCAAGGAGCGATTGCTAATACCGGAGGAGAACATCCGGCTGTTCAGGGCTGGTGGGGAGTTTTTCTAGAAAAAGTGGCCTTGCCGAATGCTAGTTTATTCAGTTATTTAGTTATGTGGGGGGAACTTCTGGTTGGAATCGCACTTATCTTAGGGGTTTTTACTACCTTTGCAGCTTTAATGGGAATCATCATGAATTTCGCCTTCCTATTCAGTGGAACAGTCAGCACGAACGGTCAAATGATTTTGATCGCCATTTTCATCCTGACTGCCGGATTTAATGCCGGTCGATTGGGTCTTGATCACTGGGTAATCCCAACCTGCAAACATTTGGCAGCCAAACCTTTCCAACGCAGAAAAATACAAGCGGCGTAACTTGAAACGGATCTGCCTGGCAGATCCGCCTCTTTTTCTACAAGTCAGTCATTCTTTTGATTACAGCAGCCCACCTCTTTGGAGCATGGATGCCTTTCGAGGTCCCTATATTCAATGGACCAGCATAAATATTCCGCCAATGAGCAAGCATACGGAACCGGTGACAAGTGAAATTTTTACTGGACGGCTGGCTTTGTGAAACATTCTGAAGAACATTTGCCCCACCACCTCGCTTTAATTAGTACTATAGGATACGGATGATCGGATAGAAAGGATTCAATGATTTCACTTGCGGACAATACCTTGATCATAATCGTTCCGTTTAATGATGATCCGCAAACTTCCACCAAGAAGAAGTTCCTGTAAATCCAATAATACTTGTGAAAAGGATAATCGTTAAACTTAACAGGGTAAGCGGACTTTCTTCTCCTGTTGTACCGCTGAATAAGGCAGGTATGGCCCAGGGAAAGTAATCCCCATAACCAATGGCACCGATAATTTGCGCAAGGACAACCATTAATATAATAAAGCCAAGCGGTGCCAGATACCCTTTACCATAGCAGGCAAAGAAAGCCACAGGGGTACTTAAAGCCATCGTCAGCAGTGCTGAAATGAAGAAGATAAAAAGTCCATGCTCAAGAACGGAAGCGGACCAGCCAGGCAGTCCGATCACTCCACCCAGAAGTAAACCGATGGAGAGAATATAGATCGTTAAGCAAAGGGTAGTGATTAGTATGGCAGTAAATTTCGCATAAACAATCATTCCTCTTGAAAAAGGAAGAGCAAGGAGGTCTTTTACGGTTTGGTCAGAGTATTCCCTGCCAAACACCCAGCTGGTAATAAAGCCGAACACGATGACTCCTCCTATGGAAATAATTTGAGCTAGTAGACTAAAGTAAGAGGGCCAGGTGGCCTCGCCTGCCAATTGGGCTTTCGCTCCGAGTAATCCAGAAGTTTCCGCAAAATCAGGATTTTTCAAAATAAACATAAAGAAAGCAGCCATGAGCGGACCAATAGTAAATGCAGCACTCGTGATCCAAACCATTTTGGAATTAAGAATTTTAAGTCCTTCTGTGTGAAACACGGCCAGAAACTGCCTCATGAGTTGTCTCTCCTTTTTCTTTAATCATCCTTAGAAAATAGTCTTCCAAATTTTCTTTCTCAACGGCGAGGTGGGTGAGAGAATGGCTGCTTTCCACAAGCAGACGGGCAATTTGATCAGGGTGTTCAATGGCTTTAGCATCATAGGTTTCTAAATTGCCATGTTTATTCACTCCACAAGAAACGCCTGCTTTGTTTAACGTTCGCTCTGCAGATGAGTGATTCGCTGTATTTATGATTAATCGTTGGTTAAGCAGGAGCTTTAACTGTTTGGATTCAATTTCCTGGATTAAGCGTCCCTGGTGAATAATCCCGATGTTGGTCGCTATCTGAGCAATTTCGCTTAATAGATGACTCGATATAAAAATGGTAATGCCGTGATTTCCCGACAGATCTAAAAGCAGTTCGCGAATCTCTACGATTCCTGCAGGGTCCAGCCCATTAACAGGTTCGTCTAATAACAATACCTCAGGCTGATGCATAAGTGCTTTGGCTATCCCAAGCCGCTGAGCATTTCCCAGGGAAAGGTTTTTGGCTTTTTTATGCTCATAAGGGTTCAGCTTGAGCAGTTGGATGACCCGGTCCACAGCATTTGGGTCGGACAGCAATCGGATGCGCCGGAAAATTTCTAAATTCTCTCTAACCGTGAGTTCGGGATAAGCATGAGGTGTTTCTACCATATAACCTACCTTTGTAAAGAGATCAGGGGTAGCCTGGGAAACTTTTCTTCCTTTAATAAAGCAGCTGCCATGAGTAGGGCGGATCATACCAAGGAGCATGCGGATCGTGGTTGTTTTTCCGGCTCCATTAAGTCCCAAGAAACCATAGATAGCGCCTTTGTTAATCGAAAGAGAGACATCATCAACGGCTCTTTCTCCTTTATAAATTTTGGACAGATGCTTGGTTTCAAGGATAGGTTTCATCATTTATTTCTCCTTTTTTATAATTCCGTCAACGATGAGATCAACATGAAGTTTCATCGTCTGGGGAAAAATGTCCTCTCCAATTTCCTTCTTATGCAGAGTAAGTAAAAATAAAGAACGAAGGATTCCTGTTATTACCTCAGGTGGGTGCGTAATCACCACCCCTTGCTGTTTCCATAATTCGATGAGGTGGACAAGGGAATCTTTATCTTCTGTAAAATGTTCGTCCAGCTTCTCTTTAGAAAGCTTTCTTGTTAAGGCATCCATGTTATTTCCCAAGTAAAGCTGTTGAATCAGCGGATTCGTTTCTACCGTTTCCAAAAGGGAAAGCAGCAGCTCTTTAATTGCTTGGCGAGGCTGTGTTTCTTTGCTTAAATCAACCTTAAACAGTCTATCTTTAAGGTGTTTCTCCTCTTCACTTAAGATGTCGAAGTAAAGTTCTTCCTTTGATGAATAAAATTTATAAAAAGTTCCGGACGCAATCCCGGCTTTCTTGGTAATCTCCTGAATACTCGTTTTTTGCAAACCGTACTTGCAGAACAGCTGCCTGCCACGGTCGAACAGTGCTTGCTGAATGAGTTGTTTCTCTTGCTCTTTAAACCCTTTAGGCATATGCTCATTCTCCTTATTGTGTGAATGTATGAATGAAATAATTTTATATTCACAAATATATATTACTCTATTATTTTATTAAATTCAATAGCATGAAGATTCTTTTGTTCAGTAGGCGGAAAGGAGGTACCATGCCTAATCACAAGTTTTTAGCGTTAGAAATTAATGATAGTACTGGGTGAGTAAAGGGGTAATAACATATAAAAATTAGAAATAGGCTAGGAGTTTCGGTTGAGAAAATGAAAGGAGTCCATTATTCATTGCCACTTTATTCCTGTTTATGGAATAATTAGCTAGTAGATAGTGTTCAATTTGTATTTATTTGGTTTTTCATTACATAATAGGGGAAAACAGGGAGTGAACCAACATTAAGGAGGAATGTTTTAAGATGTCAACTGCAATTAAAGAAAGGTTAAGTTCTTCAGACGTGTCCAACTTACGAACTGCTGCTGTGCTTGAGTTTACGGAAGAGGTATTTGAATCTGATAATTATCGGACCTTGGAGGTGCTCACCCCAGAACTTCACAATCTTTATATCGTTAATTTTAACGATCGCACGTTGACCATTCTTAGTATCTCTAAGGACCAAGCTGTAACGAAGGAAACCATGTTTACGGACCGGATTGTGTCTATGAAAGAGTTCTTCGAAGATTACAGTTTGGTAGACAATACACCTCCTCGAAAGCTGGAACTCATCTTTATGGGTGGAAGAATTCTAGAAATTGAGCCGGGGTTATCCAAACTGGAAGATAAGAATTATAAAGATCCGTCAATTATGAATCAAGTCAACGAGGAATTCGAGCATTTAATTGCTGCCTTGAAAAACACGGTCATATTATAAAAGGTAAAGAGCCGCTTACTTGAGCGGCTCTTTTTTACATAAAAGGATTAGTAGGTATTTATAGAGTAGTTCGAGACGGCCGTATTTTTGTCATCGATTTTAATATACCAGTAATCTAAATCTGTATAGTGGTTGTAAGCGTTATAGTAGCCATAGCATTGCACCCATTCGCGATTACTCCCGAGGGTGTTGCCTTGATTGTAACTGCCATAAGTTCCGAAGACGATTTTGTCACTTGAACCTAAATACTTATAATTTCCATACCCATCCGTTAAGGAAGCACCGCCTCGTAAACTATAGAAGGCACCTCCTGATTTAGGAGACCGCCAGCTGCTGCCCCAAACTCTATAATTCATCGTAGTTATGGAATAGAGAGTGCCGCTTCCTCCGTTTCCCTGGACGAAAACCCCATTTGGATTATTACTCTCTAATGCAAAGGCAGTCCATTTTCCTTTGTACCAATACCCAAAATCATAGTAGTCATAAGAGTTTAGGCCGGATTGATAGACAATTTGGCCGTCGATGAGATAGGTTCCATCTTCATTATGCTGAGAACTGCCTTGGTATATGTACACATGTGTCATGAGAAGCATCCTCTCTAAACATTCAATATAAGGCCTGGGTCAAGGCCCTCATTTGTGACGTTCCTTTATAAAACTCGGCAACGGAGTTTTCTTGGATTGCCTTATGAAAGTGGTTCTTAGCGTCACGAGCCAAGTTATTCAACGGTTCACTATCTGAGAGGTGAAGTAACTCTTCAATATGATCAAATTTAGTTTCAAGCTGACTTTTCATTTCTGCTTCCGGGTATTGTCCTTTGGGCTGGCTGCCACCGCCAATGGCATCAATCGAGATGTCTTTGATTAATTGAGTGATTCGCTGTTTTTTCTGTAAATCTGTTTCAGGGTTCTTCATTCTTTCCGGAGGCACGACACTGCCGCTGCCTATATAAGTCAGGATGGCATGTAATGTTTTTTTGTTTATTTCATTTCCCTTCAGAGATGGCTGCTTTGGGGTTCTCTCATAGTCCAGACTGTTAATCTTGTCATAGAGATTTCCTTCTACTTTCATAGAAAATACGGCTTTTTTTGAAACGGGGGCCGATTCCGCATGATAATCATCATTCATACTTGCTGTGACCCCATCTACTTCTTTCTCACCTTGATCCTTATCTTGATCCCAGAAGCCTTTAAGAAAATATCCATCAGCATTTACTGAAGTAAAACTAATCGTACAAGCAATAATCAGAAGAAGACTCCATAGTACCATTTTAGATTTTTTACTCATATCATTCCTCGCTTGCCGGGGGATTTAGAATTTATTGACGTCATGAAGAAAATTAGGACTAATTATGTATGAGTTAAGTATAACAAAAATCCCAAACCATGAAAAAACCCTCCCAGAAGTGAGGAGGGTTATCGTTCGTCTTTCTCTTTGGCACCTAACTCTTTGCCTAAAACTAGAATGGATTGATTGATGCGCCAAACATAGTAGAGATGATGGATGAGGTCCCCTTGTGATTGAAAGCGGCTTGGTGCGAGCCGTTCAATCTGGCTTCTTTCTTCTTTCAAATTGTGCAGGAGCGGTGAGTGTTCTTTTCCATCGATTAATTGCTGTAAATGCTCCAGATTTTCATCGAGTTTCTGTTCCATATCTTTAAATACAGACAATAATTCGTCCGGGAAATGGAATTTCTTTTGATAAGAAGAGGCAACTAGATGTTTCGCATAGTAATTGAGTGCGGTAAAGATAGTAATCCATCTGGAAATCCCGCCTTTTGCTGATGCACCAGGTCTTTGCAGCAATGACTGCGATTCATCCTTAATCGTTTGAATCTTCTGGTCCATGGTAAACGCTTTTTCCGCTAATTTCTTTACATCAACTTCTTCATGGAAACTTTTTATATAGTCGGTAACATAGCCATTTAGTTCACTTAAATAATCATTAAATGAGCCTGCTACTTTAGTTTTGGTCCTAGTGGGGAAGATTACGGCAGAAACCAGTAAAGCAATAGCTGCGCCAGCAATTGTATCTACGACCCTTGCACCGAGAAGTGTGAAGCTGATTCCGCCTAATAAAATGTCGTACATAAAAGCGATCAGCATCGTAATGAACATACTCATTATCGTGTAAGAAACGGAAAACAAGTAAAAAGCAAAAAAGATAACAATGAACAGCAGAGTAATTTCAACGATAGAGTGCCCTGATACCAGCTTTGCCAGTAAGAATCCTATGGCAGCTCCAATGACTGTTCCTAAGGATCGCTGAAACCCTTTTAAATAAGTTCTCCCGACAGAATCAGTACCAAGTTGGACAATAAAGGTAGTTAGCAGCACCCAGTAAGGCTGCACAGGTGAAATTAAATAACCGATAAGAATAGCCAGAACGCCTGCTGTTAGGGCTTGGAAAGCTTTCTTAGTAGAAGGCTTAAGGCCGCTGTCTTCATCTGTTGAAGAATCTTCTTCTTCCTCCTCATCCGCTTCTTCTTCAGCTGCGGATCCTGCTTTGTGAAGCGTTTGCTGAATTGTTGTGCCACCCTCAATGACATGGTTGGCAATCGATTCGATTCTGCGGATTAGATAAAGCCAGCCCTCTGTTGCAGGTTCTGATTCTCGCTTGCGTAAGCGTGTTAGTAGATCTGTTCGTAAGGCCTGAACGGCGCGTTCTGCTTCCTGTAAATTCTGCTCCTTGTAGGTTTGAGACAGCACTTCCGAATCTCTTAGCGAGCTGACCACCCAGATGAGCATTTTTCTTAATTCTTTCGCTTCAAAAGCTTCTGCTTTCTTTAATTGCTGAATGGAGTCTGTTAATGTTTCCACCAGCATCGCCGTATCAAAAACATAGAGACGTAACTGGGAACCGGTTAAACCGGGCCACACTTTCTTTACATCTTGTTCATCTAAATCAGTGGCAACATTACGGGCATATTCACTAAGTTTACGAACGTTTTTCTGTAAATTTTTAATTCGTTTTTCATTCGTTACAGGATCCTCCATCATCGTAATCAGGATTTGAAAGGTTAAATTGGCCTGAATATGGAAAGACCTCATACTTCTTTTTAAAATGTGGGCGGAACCTTTAAAGATAATAAAATTGTAGAGGAATGCATAGGCAATTCCGATGGCAATTCCCATGTAAAACCAGGGTAATTGGTTCATAGAAAGTTTTAAAATAGAAGAGAAGTATACGGTCATGAATCCAATCATACCTAAAGAGAAATACCGGCTGCCAAATCTGGAAAAATAAAAAGCGCTGAATATTATAGCGATCATCAGTGCCCCTATATAATAAGCGTTTCCCGCCAGAAGAGAGCCGGATGAGATCCCAAAGGCTGCGGATACACCGAGCAGCAAAGTGGTGATTTGTTTCTTGAACTTGGTATCATCCATAACCACCATAATTCCCATTAATCCAGCGATTCCAGATACTATGGCAGGAGTAAAAAGGGATTGTCCTGATAGATGCAAAATGATCAGCGTTGTAAAAACTGAAGAGAGTAAACTAATGGTCGCTTTACCCGCTTGGTTAAGCCGCTTTCGTCCAGGATCTGACGCCATCAATCTGCTAATCCAATAATTTTTCTTATTAAAATGTCTAATCGTAAGCCACCCTTTTTACCATTATTCTTACTTTCTAATGGTAAGTGCATTTAGCCTGCAAATCAACTTATTTAACCTAAATGACAGGATTCAATGAGGTGCGAGGGAGCTGAATAATTTAACCGAAAATGTTCATCCTAAGGAGTACTATCCTTTCCTTCCTTCTACACACCTTAGATTAATAGAGCCAGGAGTTCGACTAACTGACATATGCCTCAGTTGAATATTGGTTTCGCTTTATTAATAAGGAGGTAGTAAGCAAATGGATGCCAAACTTCTGCTGGACGTATTAAACTTCTCCATTGATGCCTTAAACCTGCTGGCCTTTCTGATTTTTTCCACAATCTTTGTATTTAACTCGAAGAATAAAACAGGGAAGTAAAATGGAAGCTGAACGGAGGTCCGAATGATGATGGGATAACGTTGTTAACCATTTCATCATCGTTCGGATTTCATAATGCTATTGCAGTATATCCAAGATTTCATTATGTAACTGATGAAGAAGCCGCTCTTCTCCACGAACATGGCGGAGAAGAGATTGTTATTGTTCTTCAGAAATTATGCTGCTATTCATAAGCAGCGCTAAGCGAAAAAGCTGTAAAAGATTCCTGTGGAAAGGAGATAGATACACAGCAAGCCAAGCACGACTAGAAGTAAAATAAAACCCTTTTTTGAAGCACTTACAACGAGTCCGTTGTTAGGGTCAAAGAGGTAGCTCCATAGTATAATTCCAATTAATAAAAAAACCATAATTCCAAGGAATAAATTAATCACACGTGTTCCTCCTCCGCACAATAAATGAACGAGTTGAATTGGTTCTTTGGGACTAGTTTATAACAACGCATTTATACGTATACTATGATTAAATTAATAATTCTGTTCGCTTCATCCATTCAATCTATGTAAATAGCAAATTAAATTTCGACAAAAAATCGTATATTTCGTGTTGCATCGATAGAATGGGGTTGTTATAATAACAAATATAATTTCAACAAAGCCATTGAACACTAGAAGAGTTGAGGGCATGTCAAAACGAAAACTCATGCGGGTGTAGTTTAGTGGTAAAACCTCAGCCTTCCAAGCTGATGATGAGGGTTCGATTCCCTTCACCCGCTCCAAACATCTCTCTGTACAAGAGAAGATGAATTCCTAATAATTTCTATAACTTAGTGAGCCAACGCAGTGTTTCGTTTATTTAAGCAACGAAGCATTGCGTTTTTTATTGTGGAAAAAAGGATACACCCTATAAGAGAGACAAGTTCTAAACAGGAGGGGCTATATGAAACAATTACAGAAACATTTACAGCAAATCGACGGGAAAAGCTACAAAGGTTATAAACAAATCCAGGGGAGATATTCCTTTTCAAATTATGAGTTAATGATCGATTATGTTCAAGGAGATCCGTTCGCAGCCCCTTCAAAGATCAGGGTGCGGATTCCTGATAAAAAACGGGCGATAAAGAGAGAGTGGAAGCTTAACACGAACCGTAGAATATATGCCGAAGATGTAATCAACCGCCGAATTGCGGATACTATTTATCATACTCGGACGAATGTAAGAGGAACTGGTAAGAGCGGCATGGTGGCAATTGATAAGCCGGGGCAGGAAATTATTGAGCGGGCAGCAGTTAGTTTAAACGAACAGGATGTAACGATCTGTTTAACGATTGGCCTTCCCGCGAATGGCCGGCGAATTAATGGCAAAGAGGCGGAGAAGCTATTCTTCAAGGTGATACCGGATATTTTGAAGGACTCCATTTTTAAAATTAAAGATCTAGAAATAGAGGATGCCTGTAAGCTGGCAGATCAGCACCAGGCGATACTACAGGAAATGGAGAAGAATAACTGGATCTCCTTTGTGGCCAATGATGCTATTCTGCCTAGAGAAAGCGGCATTAGCGAACGGCCCATGAAGGCAGCGGTTCCTTTTCAGAGTCCTAAAGAAAACGAAGTCTCCTTTTCGATTCCTCACCGGAAAGAACCACTAACTGGGATGGCTTTAACTAAGGGAATTGTCTTAATTGTAGGGGGAGGCTATCATGGGAAAAGTACGCTTCTCAACGCTATGGAAAGAGGAGTCTATCCCCATATAAGAGAGGACGGACGTGAATACGTCTTAACTGATCCTAATGCCGTCAAAGTAAGAGCTGAAGATGGCCGTCAAGTGACAAGTGTAGACATATCCCCCTTCATCAAAAATCTTCCTCACGGTGCCGATACCAATCATTTTTCGACAGAGAATGCGAGTGGCAGTACATCGCAGGCAGCTAATGTCATGGAGGCACTGGAAGCGGGAGCGGGCACACTGCTGATTGATGAAGATACAAGTGCAACAAACTTTATGATCAGAGATGAACGTATGCAGAAGCTGGTTATTAAAGAAAAAGAACCGATCACTCCGTTTATTGATAAAATTAAGCAAATGTATGATGATTTAGGCGTATCCTCTATTTTAGTTATGGGAGGATCTGGAGACTACTTTCAAGTGGCAGATGATGTTATAATGATGGATCAGTACGTTCCTTACAACGTAACGGAAAAGGCAAGGGAGATTGCCGGTCAGTACCCTAGTAAACGGCAGAAAGAAACTGAGGAAGCTTTTGGAAAGATTGCCAGCCGAGCGTTTCTTCCTCAAAGTATTCAAGCGAGAAAAGGTAAAAAAGAAAAAGTTCAGGCCAAGGGACAGACGTTGATATTAATGGGAAAAACAGAAATTTCCCTTGAGGCGGTTGAGCAGCTTGTAGACCCCTCACAAACAAGACTGATTGCTGACTTAATTATGAATTTGGATAAACGGGATGTGCTTAAGACAGAGCGGCCGCTGCATACTTTATTAGATGATATTGAGAAGCAATTGGACGAGCAGGGGCTGGCTTCTTTTGCTCCTTTTAAGGATCAGCATCCAGGCGAATTGGCTCGACCACGTCGCTTTGAAATTGCTGCTGCTTTAAATCGGATGCGAACAGCTAAAGTGAAGAATCTTTAACAGACAGGAGGGACCAGGGTGGACATTCACCAATTTCAAGAAGAAGTGATTCAATACAGCAAAGAGATCGGCATTGATAAAATCGGCTTTGCATCTGCAGATGTGTTTGGCGAGCTCAAGGCGAGACTGAAGAGGCAGCAGGAATTCGGATATCAATCTGGATTTGAAAAAGGCAGTCTTGAAGAACGTACCGAGCCTGACCGGCTGCTTCCTGAAGCTCAGTCGATTATTTCTATCGCCCTGGCCTATCCTTCCAAAATGTCTGATGCACCAAAAAGCAGGAAAGGCGATCGTAGAGGGATCTTCTGCCGAGCTTCATGGGGACAAGATTATCACACCGTGTTACGGGACCGGCTCAACAAACTTGGAGAATTTCTTCAAGCTCATTATCCAGAGGTAACGATTAAATCAATGGTCGATACCGGAGAGCTTGCCGATCGGGCTGTTGCAGAACGGGCGGGAATCGGATTTAGCGGGAAGAATTGCGCGATCATTACCCCAGAGTATGGATCCTATGTGTATCTAGGGGAAATAGTAACCAACATTCCATTTATTCCTGATGAACCGGTAGACGATAGCTGCGGGGATTGCAATATATGTGTGGACGCCTGCCCAACCGGTGCTTTGATTGAAGGCGGACAGCTGAATGCTAACCGGTGCATTGCCTTTTTAACACAAACGAAAGATTTTCTGCCAGATGAATTCCGCAGTAAAATTGGCAACCGTTTGTATGGGTGTGATACCTGTCAGACAGTTTGTCCGAAGAATCGGAAAAAAGATTTTCATCGTCATGAAGAATTTGAGCCGGATCCTGATATCGTAAAGCCTAAATTAACCCCGCTGCTGTCAATATCGAACAGAGAATTTAAAGAAAAATTCGGCCCGATTGCAGGCTCGTGGCGCGGCAAGAAGCCAATTCAGCGCAATGCGATTCTTGCACTGGCTCATTATAAAGACGAAACGTCCATTCAGGAGCTCATCCGCTTAATGAAAGAAGATCCAAGACCTGTCATTCGCGGAACTGCTGCCTGGGGATTGGGGAAAATCGGTAAGCCTGAATGCTATCAGGAAATCAAGGAATCCATGATCCATGAAACTGATGAAACTGTCCTCTATGAAATGAAAAAAGGGCTCGAATTTCAGAAAATATAAACATTTGTACCTTTTCAGATAGAGAGGACTTTTGTATAATAGAAAAAACTGTTAAAAGAAGAAGGGGTAAGTTATGAACCACCGGTCTTTCTTGTACTACGATTCGTTTGAGACTCCTGTTGGTCCAATTACTGTACTAGCAAATGACGAAGGGGTCTGCAGAATTGATTATGGTCACTCCCAAGAGCGGATGGCTTTCTTTCAAACCTGGAAAAAGAAACACTTACTAAAGGGAGAGCTGGTATACGAGCCGGATCACCCCTATGTAAAACAGGCGATAAAAGAGATTGATGAGTTTTTTAATGGGGACAGACGCGAGTTTTCCGTGCCATTAAATTGTTATGGTACCGAATTTCAAAGAAAGGTATGGAGGAATTTGCTTCATACTATTCCTTTTGGAGAAACTCGAACTTATAAAGATATAGCAGAGTCACTTGCTTCACCAAAGGCAGTGCGTGCTGTAGGCGGTGCCGTTAACAAGAATCCGTTTGCCATCGTTGTCCCGTGCCACCGCGTAATTGGAAGTAACGGCAAACTTGTCGGCTATGCTGGCGGTCTGGATAAGAAGCAGCAGCTACTAGATTTAGAGAAAAACCAAACATTTGTTAAGGTGAATAAATAAGCGGCCCATCCTTTCTTTTTGGAAGGATGGTTTTTTGTATGGATTCCTCCTTTTGTTCATAAGATGAAGAAAGGAGGGAGGAGCAATGAACTCGTCCACTCGTAAGCTTCAGCTTTACTGGGAGAAGGTCTTGGAACGACTAGAGGCACAGACAGAAGAGGAATGGTTAAGAAACAAAATTGATGGGCTGGCCAAGCGTGAGAAATTTGTCCAACGTGCTTCCTTTCACCTTAAACCCTACCGGCGACTTCGTTATGACAATCGTTCTGAAATCAATTATATGCTGACCTTGTCTTTACTCATTAAAGATCAGCGCCATTATTATTTAGAAGAAGGTATCTATCATGCCCGTGTGATCGTTCACAAAGGGGAATTGATCCATCACGAGCTTCACACAGAAAACCTGGCATCTGAGCAGGAATTTGCAGAATCGAGTTTTGTAGATAAAGAAACAAGTTTACGCGTTCCCTTTACATACAATCGGAGGGAAGCCGTAAGATATGCAGAGCGCTGGTGGGACAGCTATAATCCGGCTTATCATCATTTCGAAGTCGATTGCACCAATTTTATTTCTCAGTGTCTGAGGGCAGGAGGCGCACCAATGTGGGGATCGCCCAATCGCAGTAAGGGCTGGTGGTATGATGGCAGCAGCTGGAGTTACAGCTGGGCAGTGGCCAATTCACTGCGCTGGTATTTAAGTGGATCCAGGCAAGGGCTCGCTGCTAAAGAGGTGGAGAGTCCTGAGCTATTATCCCTTGGTGATGTGATCTGTTATGATTTCCAAGGAAACGGCCGGTTTGATCATAATACCATTGTCGTCCAAAAAGACACGGAAGGAATGCCGCTGGTTAATGCTCATACGACTAACAGCCGGCATCGGTACTGGAATTATGAAGATTCCACAGCGTACACTCCTCAAATTCAATATAAATTTTTTCATATTGGCGGCTGAAGAATATGATATAATAGTCGAGTTGACTATATAGACAGAGGTGAAATCTATGCCGAATCATATTGTACTCTTTCAGCCTGAAATTCCCGCAAATACAGGGAATATCGCAAGGACTTGCTTAGCTACCCATTCACAGCTTCATTTAATCCGGCCGCTCGGGTTTTCTACTGATGATAAGATGGTGCGCCGTGCAGGGTTGGATTACTGGCAAGAAGTGACGATTCATTACTACGATTCCATTGATGAACTTTACCGTCGGTTCCCGGATGGAGATTATTATTATATTGAAAACTTTGGCGAGAAATCGTATGCTGATTTTGATTTTAATCAGCCGGAAGAAGATCTGCTCTTTGTATTTGGACGAGAAAGTAATGGTATACCGAGAGAACTGTTGGCGGGGCTTGAGGACCGTTGTCTAAGAATTCCGATGACTGGAAAAGTACGGTCATTAAATTTATCCAATACCGTGTCCATTATTTTATTTGAAGTTCTAAAACAGCAGGGGTTTCCTAACCTTATTAAATAATTTAGGCGGGATCCTGAATATCGTCTATTTGATGGAGTTACAGAGGCCGAACGAAGCAATCATTTCATTTAAAGCAAATAAAAGAAACCCGAACCAGAATCCTGGTTCGGGTTTTCTTTTTGAATCTCATTTCTTTGGAGCGGTTACTTCATCCATTACTTCTTAGGAGTCCCTGGCTTTTCATCGTACCCTGCGGTAAAAATCGATACTAAGTATGTGATGCAGACTAGAATAATCAATGTAAGTTTCATGTAAGCGCCTCCTTTGCGAATAAAGACAAGCTATAGTGGTTGTTATTATACCTCAAATAAAAGAGAAAGTGAATGGTTCGCTAAAGAAAATGCTGGAAACTGGACGGGAAATCTCGAATATCTGGCCATTTGCCTATACGAAGCAGGGTAAGAATACATAAGGTGAATCGTAGGCGTATTAACTGAGTAATGAAATGGAGGCAAAATAATGGACCACTATCCTTATCAATATAACTACGTTAATCATTTTCGCAGCCATAATGAGGAAGAGGCAGGTGGAATATATCGAAGCCCTTACAGCTATGGGGGCCACGGGGGATATGAAGATAGCAGATTCTTTGGTGCGCCATTCGCTGGCGGCTTTTTAGGCGGTCTTCTAGGTACGGCTATCCTGCCATCTCTTTATGGAGGCTTTGGCGGGTACGGCGGAGGTTTCGGTGGCTACGGTGGAAGCTTTGGAGGATACGGCGGCTATGGCGGGGGTTTTGGCGGTTATGGAGGCGCACCTGGATACGGATTCGGCTCCCCATATGGAAGACCGGGATTTTGGTAAACGAGGGGAGATTAGCTGCTGTGTTTGTACTGGCAGCTTCCTTTAACGTATTAATATAAGTAATATCTTTTAGGCTGCTCACCGATTAGAAATGAAAAGGGAGAGAGAAAAGGGTGATTGTTCCTCTCTGTATTTCAATTAGCCATAAAGATTTTCGCACTGGGTTGGTGACGAGAAGATAAACCCAATTTAATTTCTATTCGACCGGTCCAATCAGTATTTAGCAAAGTTCATTAAAAAACCGCCCGGCATGGGGCGGCTTTTTTTACATATCACTTGTTGAATTTGTAGACGGCTGGGGAATTGGATCCGGATCAACAGGTTCAGGATCTTGAGTGGGTTCAGGGTCCGGATCTGGTTCAACAGGATCTGGATCCGGGTTTGGATCTGGATCAGGCTGAGGATCGGGGTCCGGGTTCGCAGGATTCTTATCCTGGTCTGGATTGGAATCAGAACCGGAGCCAGAACTATCATCATCAGACTGATCTGAGGACGATCCTGAAGAATTTGAACCACCGGTGACCCCTGATGAGGAGCCCGAAGATCCCGAAGAACCTTGGCCAGAAGAACTTCCTGTGTTCCCCGTATTACTGTTAGAACTGGAACCATCATAAGAAGAGCTGCTTCCCCCGCTTGAACGGCTTCCGGAAGAACCCTGGTAGCTGGAGCTATTTGAATTAGAATGGGTGGTACTCTGACTGGACTCTGAGTCATTTGTGTAATCGGACTGAGAAGATGTATCTTCATCTTCAGTGGAATCTGATGGGTCCGTGACGTCGGTGTTATCATCTAATGCTGACTCTTCAATCGCCGCTAATTCCCTTGTAAGATCTCCTTCTCCTTCAAATTCACTTTCCATGGTTCTACCACCTTCATCATCCTTGTCTTGATAATCCGGGACAACTTCTTCAGAGGATTGATCTTCTTTCATATGTATTGATAATTCCGTTTGGTCGTCCGGAGTGACATTTTCAAATTCACTTGTACTTCCACAGGCAGACAAAAGGACTAAAGAACTGAATAAAGCGCATGGAAACCAACGTATTTTCATAGCAGCTACTCTCCTTATATGAATAATGGCAATTTTTTCATGAGTAATTAAATATTGGTTTGATTATAACATAGGTCCTTAGACCGTGGAGCATAAAAATAGGATGCCTGATTCAATCAGACATCCTGTGAAAGTGAAATTTAGAAGTTTGTTTTATCCAGTTCTTCTCCCTGGGATTCATATCCTTGCATGTATTTAATGCGGCGTTGAGCGGAAGTTTCGTTTACTTGCTCATCGGCGTGATAAGAAGAACGGACCATTGGACCAGCTTCACAGTGCTTGAAGCCTTTCTCCATGGCGATTTTTCTTAGTTCTTCAAATTCATCCGGGTGATAATAGCGTTCTACATTCAAGTGCTTTTTCGTTGGCTGCAAATACTGGCCAATGGTCATAATATCTACATTATGAGCCAGAAGGTCATCCATTGCTTGAATAATTTCTTCTTTAGTTTCTCCAAGTCCGACCATAAGGCTGGATTTAGTTGGAGTGTTTGGACGGATTTCTTTAACCCTGCGCAGCAGTTCAAGAGAACGGTCATACATCGCCCGGGCGCGGACTTTTTTGGTCAGACGGCGCACGGTTTCAATATTATGATTGAAAATATCGGGTTCTCCGCCCATAAGAGTATGAAGACTATCATAGTCTCCTTTCATATCTGATGGAAGAATCTCTACTGTACATCCAGGAACACGGCGGCGAATGGCTTTTACTGTTTCGCCGAAAACGGCTGCTCCACCATCGTTAAGGTCGTCTCTTGCAACGGCTGTTACTACGACGTGTTTTAATCCCATAATTTCTACTGATTCAGCGACACGTTCCGGTTCTCCCAGATCCAATTCATTGGGAAGTCCGGTTTTAACTGCACAGAACCGGCAGCCGCGGGTACAAGTATCCCCGAGGATCATGAAAGTCGCTGTTTTACGTTCACTCCAGCATTCATGGATATTCGGACAGCGAGCTTCTTCACATACAGTGTTGAGTTTCTTCTCGCGCATGAGTTTCTTTAGACCCGTATATGATTTATTGGTGTTAATTTTTATCTTAAGCCAATCGGGTTTTCTTATGTAATCTTGTTTTTTAGACATTTGTATCAGTCCACTCCTTTTTAACGTGCATAATTCCAATCATCATTATTGTAGCGCTCTTCAGCAATTTTATAAACCTCATCCCACTGTTCATCACTGAGGTGAAAAGGCTGCAATTGAATACCTAAACCTTTCTCAAATCCTTCGTGGAAAGCTTTCTTGGTTTCGTCGAAAGTGACAGGGGAATCGAGAACGCTGTTAATGGATACAGCTTTATCGCCAAAAGCGCGCCGGGCCCGTTCTTTTATTCGCTCATTTTTATAAATGAACATATCAAATAGTTTCATATCATCGACATCAATGGGTATGGAACCATGTTGAAGTATAACGCCTTTTTTCCTTGTCTGGGCACTGCCAGCTGCCTTCTTGCCTTCTACAATAAGTTCATACCAGGAAGGTTCTTCAAAACAGACTGCTGATCCGGTCGTTCCTAATTTTCCTTCTGGTACAGCGAATTCAGCATTTATATGAAGGTTTTTAAAACCTTCGAGCAGACCTTTGGAAAGAACTAAATAAGCTTCTTTAACCGAAGCGGGCATATCTTCATGATCCTCTGATACGATCACACTATAGGTGAGCTCCTGATCATGTAAAACAGCTCGTCCTCCAGTTTGGCGGCGAACGAGTTCAAACCCATGCCTTTTTACACCTTCAAGATCGATTTTACCTTTTACCTTTTGGAAATATCCTACAGAGAGTCCTGCTGGAGCCCAACCGTAGAAGCGTAAAACCGGTGGTATTTTACCTTCACTATGCCAATTCATAAGTGCTTCATCTATTGCCATATTGATGGCAGGGGTGCAATGACCAGAATCGACAAAGTACCAAGATTCCATCATGTTGACCTTCTTTCCTAATTAAATTGCTTTACCTAGCTAAAATATTCAAATTAATTTTAACAAGGCATATAGAGTAAGTCAAAAAAGCTCAAATAGAATGTTAATTTCCTAGAATGTTTGTTTTGGATAGTCTCTCTCCCTGCTTTAGAGAGATTCAAGGGATTACCGGTACGTAAAACAAAGGTTGGGGTAAGGTAATTCCTGAGGGATGAAGAGACAAAACCAAAAATATACTAAAGAGAACGTAAAAATTTTTCAGTAACTCCCATTAAATGTAACATTTACCTTCGAGAGAATAAATAGTAAGAAATCACATGGGCCAGAAAGAATGGTGTAAAATAAGGTAAGGAGGGCGTTACCCATGAATCAGACTCTATTATCAAGTATTCTGTTCTTTATAAGTGCTGCAATTTGGGCGATCCTTGCTTTTGTGTACTTCGATTTAAGATGGTTGAACTTGTTCCTTTTTATAATTTTTTTAGTCCTTGCCCTCTCTCAATATAATCGCTATCACAGAGATCGCGAGCTCGAAGATGATGACTGATCACTGGATTAGTCATCTTTTTTGTGTCCACGCGGTTCTAAGCCATCGACTTCCAGAAGGGGGGAGATCGCCCCTCTTGCAGCCGCTGACTTAGCCCGGGGGATCTAAACGCTCCTCTCCGCTTTTGATTCGCCATAGGCCAATTGTACTGAAGATGTTTCTCTTATGATTCTATCTAGGATCAGACTTCTGTTTTCTCTTCTTCTTACATAGGATAAATCGTACCCTCCACTGCTTTAGGAGGGGCCAGTGCAGGAATTATTCGTACATGTTTTGTTTTTTTACAGCATAGGATTAAATAAATTCGTCTGTTACGACGGGGGAGGTCGCTAAGTGGACATTTTAAAGAAAATACAAGACCACCGGGAACAAGAAGAGGAACTTAAATGGGAAGGTACATTTGCCGAATATTTGGATTTATTAAAGGAACGTCCTTTTTTAGCTCAATCAGCACATTCCCGTGTATATAACATGATTAAAAATGCGGGTGTAGCAGAAGAACATGACCATAAGCGTTATAAATTCTTTGATGATGATATCTATGGTCTGGATCTTGCTATGGAGAAACTGGTGGAGGAATATTTCCATCCAGCAGCACGGAGATTGGATGTCAGGAAACGGATCTTACTTCTAATGGGGCCGGTAAGCGGCGGGAAGTCAACGTTAGTCAACCTTTTGAAACGCGGACTTGAAAAGTTCTCTCACACCGATGACGGTGCCGTGTTTGCTATAAAAGGATGCCCGATGCATGAGGATCCGCTTCACTTAATTCCTCACTTGCTGAGAGAAGAATTTGCAGAACAATATGGAATTCGGATTGAAGGAAGTTTGTCACCTCTGAATACAATGCGGCTGGAGAGTGAATACGGCGGCAGGATTGAGGATGTTCTTGTCGAGCGTATTTTCTTTTCTGAAGATAAGCGTACAGGCATTGGTACCTTTAGTCCTTCTGATCCTAAGTCGCAGGATATTGCTGATCTAACAGGGTCTATTGACTTTTCAACCATTGCCCAATATGGATCAGAATCTGATCCTCGTGCTTATCGTTTTGATGGCGAGCTGAACAAAGCCAACCGTGGAATGATGGAATTCCAGGAAATGCTGAAATGTGATGAGAAGTTTCTGTGGCACCTATTAAGTCTGACTCAGGAAGGAAACTTTAAGGCAGGAAGATTTGCACTTATTTCCGCAGATGAATTGATTGTGGCCCATACCAACGAGGCAGAGTATCGTTCCTTTATCGCGAACAAGAAGAATGAAGCGCTGCATTCCCGGATGATTGTTATGCCTGTCCCTTATAACTTAAAATTCAGCCAAGAAGAAAAAATCTATGAAAAAATGATTAACGAGAGTGATATCCGTGATGTGCACATTGCTCCGCACACATTGAAGGTTGCTGCAATGTTCTCTATTCTAACGAGATTAAAAGAATCGAAAAAAGCGTCCATCGATTCTTTGAAAAAACTGCGACTCTATGATGGCGAGATCCTGGAAGGGTTCAGCGATGTGGATGTGGAGGAGCTTAAGCGGGAGTTTTCTGACGAGGGAATGAGCGGTATTGACCCTCGATATGTTATTAACCGGATTTCTTCTACTATTATTAAGAAAGAAATGACTTCGATTAATGCTCTGGATGTCCTAAGATCATTAAAAGACGGCCTCGACAGTCACGCTTCTATATCCAGTGACGATAAAGAGCGCTATCTGGAGTTCATCTCTTTGGCTCGTAAAGAATACGATGACATAGCTAAGAAAGAAGTACAGAAAGCGTTTGTTTATTCTTATGAAGAATCCGCTGTGACGCTAATGGATAACTATTTAGACAATGTCGAAGCTTACTGCAATAAATCTAAACTGAGGGACCCGCTTACAGGAGAAGAACTAAATCCTGATGAACGTCTGATGCGTTCAATTGAAGAACAAATCGGAGTCTCAGAGAATGCTAAAAAAGCATTCAGAGAAGAAATTCTGATACGGATCTCCGCTTATGCTAGAAAAGGAAAGAAATTTGATTACCAGTCCCATGAACGATTAAGAGAAGCGATTCAGAAGAAATTATTCGCTGATTTGAAAGACGTTGTAAAAATTACAACTTCTACGAAAACTCCAGATGAACAGCAGTTGAAGAAAATGAATGAAGTGGTAGCTACTCTAGTAGACGAACATGGCTACAATTCAAGTTCTGCGAATGAGTTACTTAAATACGTTGGAAGCTTGTTAAACCGATAGTTAATCCCAAACCGCCGGACCGTGAACCCTTTCACAGTCCGGCGGTTTGTTGTGTTATAATGGCGTCAAAATGAAAGTGGGTGGGACGATTGGCGAAGAAATATTATGCAATTATTGATGTAGGTTCAAATACTATGAGACTGGTCATTTACCTCAGAGATAAAGGCGGACGTTTGCGAGAAATTGAGAATGTCAAGGCTGTCGCCCGTTTAAGAAACTACTTGCTGGATAATGAAACACTTTCAGAACAGGGCGTGCAAAAGCTGACGAGTACATTAAACAGCTTTAATGAAGTTGCCAAATCGTATCAACTAGAAGAGATGGTTTGTGTAGCTACGGCAACAATCAGGCAGGCAGCTAATCAATCAGAAATTCTGAAAAGAGTATCTGATCAAACAGGTTTCCACATGAGGATTCTCTCAGAACATGAAGAAGCGTATTATGGATACTTAGCGGTTGTGAATTCTACTTCAGTAACGGAAGGGATCACAGTTGATATTGGCGGGGGAAGTACGGAAGTTACATATTTTAAAGATCGACAGCTTATTGAATCACACAGTTTTCCCTTTGGAGCTCTTACCTTAAAACAAGACTTTTTTAAAGAAGATCTCCCTACTGAAGAAGAGTTTTCTAATCTTCGTCACTACGTACTTGAGCAGTTTCACTCCCTGCCGTGGCTTAAAGAACGTCACGTCCCTTTAATTGGAATAGGCGGTGGCGCACGTAACCTTGTGCAGATTGATCAAAGCCTTAAAGATTACCCTCTCGCTGGTCTTCACCAATATAAAATGAAAGACAGCGATTTGTCTTTTGTTAAAAATTATCTGTTTACGTTGCCGATGAAAAAACTTCAGAAAGTGGAGGGGCTATCAAAGGATCGTGCTGATATTATTCTGCCTGCTACAGAGGTCTTCCATTCACTGTATGACACTATCCAGGCGACGGGCTTTATATTGAGCCGTAAAGGTCTTAGGGACGGTGTTTTCTATGAACAGCTTACAAGAGACATGGGAACTTCTCTGTTTCCTAATGTCCTGGAGGAAAGTATTCAGGAATTAATCAACGATTATGAGCTAAGCATGAAACAGGTTCATCACGTTCAGCATTTGACCTATGAGCTCTTTCATCAGCTCCATGATAAAGGGATCGGATCCTTAACGAAAGAGGATTGGACCGAGGTGAAAAGGGCGAGTTATGTGTTTAATTTAGGGGAATACATTGATAATGAAGCCAGTTCCCAACATACCTTTTATTTATTGGCGAACCGGACAATTGATGGCTTGATGCATATCGAGCGGCTCCGTTTAGCTTTAATGGCATCCTTTAAGAATAAAACGATTTTCAAGCAGTTTCTGCACCCTTATAAAAAATGGTTTTTAAAAACAGAACAAAAAAAGATCCGGCTGCTTGGGGCAATGCTTAAATTCTGCTACAGCCTCGATAGTACCCGGAGACAAACAGTGCAGGACATTCACATTGCCATACATGATGGAGATCTGCAGATAACTGCTTATTCAGGAGGCGACTGGATGCCGGAAGAGTATCAAGCAGAGAAACAGAAAAAGCACTTGGAAAAAGCTTTGAAGAGGTCGATCGAATTGTCTTTTGAAGAGACAAGCGGAAGTTCCTCCTAAATCATTTTTTCACGAACTTTACAGGATATTTATACAGATTTAACGTTCAGCTTATATTTAGGGGGTATTGTGAAAATAGGACTACAAAATGTAAAGGGTGAACGTTAAATGTTAACAGAATCCAAAACTTTAGAATTAGACAACCCGTTATACTATAATAATCGAGAACTGAGTTGGCTTGCGTTTAACGAACGTGTACTTGAAGAAGCTCAGGATGATGATAACCCTTTGCTGGAACGGCTTAAATTTCTTGCCATTTGTTCTTCTAATTTGGATGAGTTTTTCATGGTTCGGGTGGCCGGGTTAAAAGATCAGGTGAAGGCAGGGTTTAACAAACCTGAAAATAAGGCAGGCTTAACTCCAAAGCAGCAGCTCGCAAAGATTGCAAGTATTAATTATGATATTGTCCACAAACAATATGAATCCTACCAGAAAATGATGCCGCAGCTTGAGGATGAAGATATTTCAATCCTGTCCATTGAAGATCTTACTCAGGATGAAATACAGCGGATGGAGAAATATTTTGATGAAGAAATCTTTCCTGTTCTCACTCCTATGGCAGTGGACGCTTATCGGCCATTCCCGATGTTATTAAATAGATCCATAAACTTAGCTGTGGTCTTAAAGGATGCCTTTGATACGACAGAGGAAGTAACGAAAACGGCAATCGTTCAAGTTCCTTCTGTACTGAACCGATTTATTGAAATTACCCATGAATCGAAGCATCAGTTCATTCTACTGGAAGAAATCATTAGTTATTTCATCAATAAATTATTCCGCGGGTTTATCGTAGAATCTATTTCTGAATTCCGGATTACGAGAAATGCGGATATGACGATTCACGAAGAAGGTGCCCGAGATTTATTAAAAGAAATAGAAAAAGAACTTAAAAAACGAAAATGGGGAGCGGCAGTCAGACTAGAGGTCCGGGAAGGGAAATTTGATGATAAGGTCATTGCCTTTCTTCTGCGGGTGCTTGAGATTCATAAGGATGACCTTTACATCACGAATGGGCCGCTTGACCTGACATTTCTCTTTAAGTTTCATAAATCCATAGCTGAATATAAAGACCATCTTGTCTACGAGAAGCTGATGCCGCAGCCGCCTCGTGATCTAGAGGGTGAAGAGAATATCTTTGATGCAGCATGCGAAGGTGATTTGTTTCTGCATCACCCATTTGAATCTTTTGAACCGGTAGTGGAATTCGTCTCGGAAGCGGCTGATGACAATGAGGTACTGGCTATTAAACAGACATTGTACCGGGTAAGTGGAGATTCTCCCATCATAGAAGCCCTGAAAAGAGCCGCCGAGAATGGAAAACAGGTAACGGTACTCGTGGAACTGAAAGCCCGGTTCGATGAAGAAAATAACGTTCAATGGGCAAAGGAACTAGAGAAAGCTGGGTGTCATGTGATTTATGGCATGACATACTTGAAAACTCATAGTAAAATAACATTGGTCGTTCGTAAACGGCAAGACAAAATTGAGCGTTTCGTTCACCTCGGGACAGGGAATTATAATGACCAGACAGCATCGCTCTATACAGATATGGGAATTATTACGTCTAAACGTAAATTTGGGATTGATGCTACTGATTTCTTTAACTATTTAAGCGGTTATACTGAAAAACCGCATTACCACCATTTATCGATGGCTCCTTTTGATATTCGCAATGACTTCATTCGATTCATTCATAATGAAATTCGTTTTCATAAGCAGCATGGTAACGGAAGAATTATTGCTAAAATGAATTCATTAACGGATAAAGCCTTAATTATGAAACTTTACGAAGCTTCTCAGGCGGGTGTGCAAATTGATTTGATTATCCGGGGCATTTGCTGTTTGCGGCCCGGAATTACGGGAGTCAGTGATAATATCCGGGTAATTAGTATAGTAGGACGCTTTTTGGAACACAGCCGTATTTTCTTTTTTAACCATAATGGTGATGAACGAATGTTTTTATCCTCAGCGGATATGATGACGCGGAACATGGCAAAGAGAGTAGAACTTTTATTTCCAATTTATGATTCTTCAGTTAAATCCCGGTTAAATAAAATTTTATCTCTCATGCTTCGTGATAATGTCAAAGCCCGTGAACAAGAGAGCGATGGCAGCTACCGCTATGTAAAGCCCCGAAAAGGGGAGGAACGCATGAACAGCCAAATGAAGCTATTTGACTTAGCGTACCGGGTTCTTGAGGATGAAGAATAACAAGTTTATACCACTTTATTGGTAAAAGAGAAAAAGGCGTACCCAATGGTGCGTCTTTCTTGTTATAATGGTAATGTTGTTAAGATGCAAAAAATAAGCTGTATATGTTGAATAAGTATTCGAATCAATTCTATAATAGGGAATGGGCTTGCAAACGTTTACGAAACAACACTAGTCAACAACTACTTGGGGGTATTACACGTGTCAATACAAGGGTCCACCGAAAGATTCTGGGAAAACTTTCACGGCCCCAATATGGGGTACATCGAAGAACAATATGAACAATATCAAAAAGATCCCTCTGCTGTCGATCCTTCTTTAAAAGAAGTATTTGATGAGCATGGGGCACCTGATTGGATGAAAACAGGAGCCGCCGCGCAACCAAATGGGGCCGCTTCAGCCACATCAGCCGATATTGAAAAAGTAACCTCAACGATGAAACTTGTTGAGGCTATTCGCCGTCATGGCCATTTACAGGCCAATATATATGCCGTTGGCAGTGATGAACGCCCAGCGACAAGACTACTTGATCCTGACTATTACGGATTAAGTGAGCAAGATTTAGAAGACATCCCAGCGGAATGGGTATGGCCGAATTCACCGGTTAAGCTGCAGAATGCTCTTCAAGTGGTGCGCACATTGAAAGAAAGATATGCGGGAACGATTTCATTTGAATTCGATCACGTTAACAATGATGACGAGCGCCACTGGCTGCAGAATAAAGTAGACGCTGGATTGTTTCAAGTCAATTTGAGTAATGAAGAGAAGAAAACACTACTAAAACGTTTGGCTAGAGTGGAAGGGTTTGAACAGTTTTTAGGAAAAACATTTGTTGCCCAGAAACGCTTTTCAATTGAAGGCCTGGATATTATGGTACCGATGCTTGATTATCTTATTCATTCAGCATCAACAGACAAAATTGAGAACATAATGATGGGAATGGCTCACCGCGGGCGTTTAAATGTTCTCGCTCACGTTCTAGGGAAGCCATATGATCTTATTTTCTCTGAATTTCACCATTCAGCGGATAAAGAACTCGTTCCTTCAGAAGGTTCCACAGGCATTAACTATGGCTGGACGGGAGATGTGAAGTATCACTTTGGTGCTCACCGTAAAGTTGGAAATGGAGAGCAATCCACTACCCGCGTTACCTTGAGTCATAATCCGTCTCACCTGGAATATGTAAATCCAGTGGTAGAAGGCTTTACTAGAGCTGCACAGGATGATCGCACTAAACCTGGATACGCAGAAATGGATCAAGATGAAGCTTTCGGCGTATTAATCCACGGAGATGCTGCCTTCATCGGTGAAGGTGTAGTAGCAGAAACCCTTAATATGAGTGACCTGCCTGGTTATCGTACGGGTGGTACGATCCATATTATTGCTAACAATCTTGTAGGGTTTACAACGAATCGCAGTAATGGGCGATCTACCCGCTACGCCAGTGATCTGGCAAAAGGATTTGAAATTCCAGTTATTCACGTAAATGCCGACGATCCAGTAGCTTGCTTATCAGCGATGGCATTCTCTTATGAGTATCGTCAGGAATTCCATAAAGACGTGTTAATTGATCTAGTAGGCTACCGCCGTTATGGTCATAATGAAATTGATGAACCTAGAGCGACACAGCCGAAGCTGTATCAAGAGATTGACAATCATCCTACCGCTGCCTCCGTCTATGAAGAACGCCTGATTGACGAAGGTGTAGTAGACAAGGGTGCATTAGAAGAGTTAAAAGAAGAAATCGATAAAAAGATGAAAACAATTTATGACAACATGGGTGAGCACGATACGGACGAGCCTGAAGTCAAAGAGCGTCCGGGTGGAGTAGAACGTCCCCTTGATGAAATTGAAACAGCTATAAGCATTGATCGTCTTCGCAGTTTGAATGAAGGAATGCTCGAGCGTCCAGAAGGATTTAATGGATTTAAAAAGCTTGAGAAGATTCTCCAAAGACGCGGGAAGATGCTGGACGAAGATAATCAAGTAGATTGGGCTGCAGCGGAAGCTTTAGCTTTTGCATCGATTATCGAAGAGGGTACTCCTATCCGAATTACCGGTCAGGATACAGAAAGAGGAACATTTGCCCACCGTCATATGGTTCTTCATGATGTAGAAACGGGAGAAACTTATTGTCCGCTTCATGGATTAGAACAAGCAAAAGCTTCCTTCGATATCCATAATAGTCCTTTATCGGAAGCGGGAGTTATTGGCTTTGAATATGGATACAGCGTACAGGCACCTGAAGCATTAGTCCTTTGGGAAGCTCAATTTGGAGACTTTGCTAACGCTGGACAAGTTATTTTTGACCAATTTATTGCCGCTGGACGTGCAAAATGGGATGAAAAATCCAACATGGTCTTCCTTCTTCCTCATGGTTATGAAGGACAGGGACCAGAACACTCCAGTGCAAGACTAGAACGCTTCTTGCAAATGGGCGCAGAGAATAACTGGACAGTAGCTAATGTTACTTCCTCTGCTCAGTATTTCCATCTGCTAAGACGCCAGGCTGCCATTAGCAACCAGGAAGAAGCGCGTCCTTTAGTCTTAATGACACCTAAAAGTCTGTTAAGAAATCAACGCGTTGCCGTCGAAGGTAAACAGTTTAGTGAAGGTAAGTTCCAGCCTATCCTTAGACAGCCGGGGTTAACGAAAGAAGAGAACAAAGATAAAGTGAAAACCTTGCTGCTTGGAAGCGGAAAGATTATGGTCGATATAGAGGACACGGTTGAAAAAGCTGAAAATCATACGTTTGAAACCATTGATGCCGTTCGTATTGAACAAATCTATCCGTTCCCAGAGAAGCATTTGAAAGAAATCTTGAGCGATTATCCAAACCTTGAAGAACTTGTTTGGGTGCAAGAAGAACCGCAAAATATGGGAACATGGTATTATGTAGAAGGAATTCTTCACAGATTGCTGAAAGACGGTCAGATTCACCGTTATGTTGGACGTCCTCACCGTGCTTCGCCATCTGTGGGTGAACCAAACATCCATAAAACCGAACAAAATCGTATAATCCATGAAGCGCTACAGATGTCTAAAGGAGGAAATTCAAATGAAGGAAATTAAAGTACCTGAATTAGCTGAATCCATTACTGAAGGTACAATTGCAGAATGGCTAGTAAAGAAAGGGGATCAAGTTGAAAAAGGCGATCCTATTCTTGAACTAGAAACAGATAAAGTAAATGTAGAAGTTAATGCAGACGCCAGCGGTGTCATTGCAGAACTGCTCAAAGACGAAGGTGAAGATGTGGAAGTAGGCGACGTCATCGCTAAAGTTGATGAGAACGGTGAAGCAAGTTCATCGAATGAGGATTCCTCCTCAGACAAAGATCAAGAGGAAGAAAAGCAAGAAGAGAAACAACAGCCTAAACAAGAAAAGCAGGAAGAAAAACCTGCAGCTAAATCTAATGATAAACAGGAAGCTTCTTCTGAGAAGGGCAATAAAGGGGAAGTAATCGCTACTCCTGCAGCTCGCAAACGGGCTCGGGAGCTTGGAATTGATCTTTCTGAAATCTCTGCACGTGATCCACTTGGCCGTATTCGTCCGGAAGATGTAGATGCAGCGGCAAGCAGCAGCAGTCAGAAAGATGAAAAGAAAGCTCCTAAGAAAGAGAAGAAAGAAAGCAGTGAAAAAACAGAGTTTGAAAAGCCGGTAGAACGTGAGAAAATGTCCCGCCGCCGTCAAACCATTGCCAAGCGTCTAGTTGAAGCACAGCAGACTTCTGCCATGCTGACTACGTTCAATGAAGTGGATATGACTAATGTGATGAAACTCCGCAGCGAACGTAAAGAATCCTTCATGAAAAAGCATGATGTTAAACTAGGATTTATGTCATTCTTCACGAAAGCAGCCGTAGGAGCATTAAAAGAATTTCCACTAATCAATGCTGAAATTCAAGGAAACGAAGTTGTGAAAAAGAAATTCTACGACATCGGTATGGCTGTATCTACAGAAGAAGGTCTGGTTGTTCCTGTCGTACGTGATGCAGACAGACTTGACTTCGCAGGCATAGAAAAAGGAATCGCAGACGTGGCAACGAAAGCACGTAACAAAGAACTTCAACTGGAAGATCTTCAAGGCGGTTCATTTACGATTACAAATGGCGGAATCTTTGGTTCTATGCTTTCTACACCGATCCTGAATTCTCCACAGGTGGGAATCCTGGGTCTGCATAACATTGAAAAACGCCCGAAAGTGATGCCTGACGATACGATCCAGGCACGCCCGATGATGTACATTGCGCTTTCTTATGACCATAGAATTGTTGATGGTAAAGAAGCTGTTCAATTCCTTCGCAGAATTAAGGAAATGATTGAAGATCCTTATGATCTACTGCTAGAAGGATAATTAATAGGAGAACCGCCGGCCGAGCCGGCGGTTTTTTTTGTTTTCAATAGGTCCTCTTTAGAAGAGAAATAAGTAAAGATCTCCGCTGGATAAGACAGGCATCCATTTCATGGGCTGGGGAAGTTGAATGGCTGGGCAGCTTAGTAAATGGTTGTATAATTCCGATTAGGCAGCGAATACAGTTCTGCATGCTTCTAAGCACTTACTACTGAAAACCCCCGTGTTCAATTTCATAAATTGAGTGGTTTCCCAGAACCCTTTACCTCTAACCAGATTTAATATCAATAACTCCATTAGCTTGAGAGGAATGTCCAACTTTATCTATTTTGGAAGAAACTAGCACCTTGAGGTAACAACCATTGCGATTTTTTGCAAAGCGATTTATGATAGAGAATAGAGTAATTAGAAAGAGATTATTAGTGATTTGGAAATACAGCTAAGAATACGAAGAAAAGAGTTTTGACTATGACAATAATTGCAGAATTATTTGATGGGTCTTATGATTTATTATTTCTATCCATCTATATAAGTCTATTTGTGACGGTAGCGGTCGATACCATTTGGCTGCATATGGTGAAGAAACCCTCTAAGGGTCTCGTAACTCACCATTTTACTGCAGAAAAAAAGCAGGCGGAAGTGAAAGAACGGCTTCATTTATTGTCGCCGGTTAATGAAATGATCCATTGGCTGCAGAGAACCGTTAGAAGAAAAGATGATTCCGGAGATGACGACCATTTCCTTCTTTATATTTGCTGTTAGATATTCAAATATAGAGGAGGAATTGTAAGTGAAACGTTTATTAGGTATTATCAGTGTTTTGGGATTAATTTTAGCAGGGTGTTCACCGAAGAGTGCAGCAAATGGGGATGGCTTTTTCGGCCACTATTTGGTACAGCCTTTTATTGATTTAATTAAGGTAGTAGCAGATGCATTTGGAGAGAACTATGGCATTGCGATCATTCTTATAACGCTTGCCGTTCGTTTTGTCTTAATGCCATTTATGCTGAGAACATTTAAAAATAGTCAGGATATGCGGGTGAAAATGGACGCTGTAAAGCCTGAGATGACAGACATTCAAACTCGTTTAAAGGCAGCGAAAAATCAAGAAGACAAACAAAAAATCCAAGCAGAAATGATGGCTCTTTACAAGACTCACAATATTAACCCTTTAAACATGGGCTGCTTGCCGCTTATTATTCAGATGCCTGTTCTGATGGGCTTCTATTATGCGATTCGCGGTTCTCATGAAATTGCCACTCACACATTTCTCTGGTTTAATTTAGGCCAGCCGGATATGGTGATGGCGATTATCGCGGGGATCCTGTATTTTATACAGTACCGTGTATCTATGATCGGTATGACAGAGCAGCAGCAGAAGCAAATGAAGCTGATTGGATTGCTATCACCGGTGATGATTTTATTCATTTCCTTCTCAGCACCAGCAGCTCTTCCCTTATACTGGGCCGTTGGCGGGCTTTTCCTAATTGTCCAAACGCTGATTTCGAAAAAGCTTTATCAACAGCCAGTGATTAATAAATAATTTACGAAGACCGGATGCATTCGCTGCATCCGGTTTTTTTGGTGTGACTTAAGACGGTCTGTTGTTTATAGAATGATTACTTCCGTTAAATGTGCCGTTAATTAAACAGTGTCTTCCGTTTTGAAAGGGGAGGAATCAATAGATTAATTCGAAACCAAGTCTTTAAGTAAAGTGCAGGATTGTTTAAGACTCGATTTCGAGACTTTATTGCGTGGTTAAAGTCCTGCGGGGGACGACTCGCTTTCCGCGGGCATGCGCTGAGCCTCCTCAGACTTCGTCTTCCGGGGTCTCACCTGTCATGCTTCTCCCGCAGGAGTCTCCTCGTCCCCCTCCGGACTTTGCCTCATGATTCTCTCGAAATCATTCCAAGTTACCATCTAATAATGAGTTGGAAATTTAAAAGATTTCTTTGTACCGGATTCTTCAATTGGAAGAGATGGACCAACGACTTACTTTTCCTGTTTATAATGTTCATTTGATGGGATATAGAATATTGTTCTCCATGATTTACTTTCATGAAGGGGTTACTTATTTTAGTCCAATGCTTTTGATATTTCCGTTCTCCCCGACCTCGACTCACTGTTAACCGTTTCGGAAATCGTTTAAATCTTCAAACTGTCTCGAAACTGAGTCTTCAAGAATTGGGAGCTTTAGCGGAATAATGAAATGCCTCAATTTTCATCTTCAAAGCTGCTGATTTAATAAAACCATTTTTATAAAAAATATCTAGGATAGCCTGCCTGAATTATAGGAGAAAAACACAAATAATTTAGGTATATCAGATTTCGTTTCATCCAATCACGTGGACCTGCATACGATAGAGTAATACTCGAGTAGGAGGGGGAAAATGATGGAAGATGAGAAAAGTTTCATAATTGCCGAAGACGACTGGTCCCTCCATCGGAAAGGCTACGATGATCAGCGGCGGCACCAAGAAAAAGTCAAGGATGCTATGAAGAAGCAACTGCCAGATTTAATAACAGAAGAAAATATCGTAATGTCTAATGGAAACCGTGTCGTTAAGATACCTATACGTTCACTTGATGAATATAAAATCCGTTATAACTACGAAAAAAACAAGCATGCTGGTCAAGGTGAGGGAGACAGCCAAATAGGCGATGTAGTTGCACAGGCGCCGTCATCCAAAGGTAAACCAGGAGCTGGAGAGGGAGCAGGAGATCAGGCTGGAGAGGACTATTATGAAGCTGAGGTTTCATTAGCTGAGCTAGAGGAAGCATTGTTTAGGGAGTTAACCCTGCCTAATTTAGATGAGAAAGAAAAGGATACCATCATTCAAACAGATTTCGAGTTTAGTGACATTCGTAAGACTGGATTAACCGGCAATATTGATAAGAAAAGAACTATGCTTGAGGCATATAAGCGGAATGCTCTCGGTGGAGAGGCATCTTTTGCTCCTATCTTCCCGGAGGATATTCGATATAAAGCTTGGAATGATTTCGAAAAGCCAGAATCAAAAGCAGTAGTTATTGCTATGATGGACACTAGTGGATCCATGGGACAATGGGAGAAGTATATGGCTAGAAGTTTCTTCTTCTGGATGAATCGTTTTTTAAACAAAAACTATGAAACCGTGGAAGTTGAGTTTATTGCCCATCACACTCAGGCCAAAGTAGTCAGTGAGGAAAATTTCTTCTCGAAAGGCGAGAGTGGGGGAACGATCTGTTCATCTGCTTACAGAAAAGCTTTAGAACTTATTCATGATAAATATTCTCCGCAACGCTATAATATTTACCCGTTTCACTTTTCCGATGGTGATAACTTAACGTCTGATAATAAACGTTGTTTAGGGTTAATAGAAGAACTGATTTCTGTATCGCAGATGTTTGGGTATGGTGAAGTGAATCAGTACAATAGAGCTTCCAGTTTGATGCAAGCATACAAATCCATTGATCATCCAAAGTTCAGGTACCATATTTTACGGAAGAAAGCCGATGTCTTTTACGCTATGAAAGAATTTTTTAGTGAAAAAGGCAGTATGGAAATTACAAGCTAAGACATAAAGAACGCCAGATCAGCCGTGATCTGGCGTTCTTTATGTCTGCGTTTGATGGGATAGCATCTCGATTTAAGCAAACCACGAAAAAAGCCGAGCTTGAGGCAGCTCGGCTTTTCTCGTAGCAGCTATGATATTTGTGGTGAATCGTTATGATATGAAGAATACACTCTTTATTATAGGGATAGAATGTCCATTTGTAAACCTTTTCGTCATAAAACATGAAATATTTACTAGTTCTTTACGTTCACAAATTATGGGTTTGTGGTGGTAGTGATTATCAGATACAATATAAGTCACTAAGGAGGAGAGGCCACGTGAATAAAAAGATCGGATTTGTAGGGTGCGGGAATATGGGTCAAGCGATGATCCAGGGAATGATGAACTCTGGCACCGTTAAAGAAAATCAAATATCTGCTACAGCACTAACCGATGAAACCATCGATTTTGTTGCAGAAGAATATGGTATAAATATTACAGATGATAATAAACAGTTGGCAAGAGAAAGTGATGTTCTATTCTTAGCGGTTAAGCCATACGTTTATCAAGGGGTCATACAGGAAATAAGGTCGGAAGTTCCAGAGAATACGGTCATTGTTACTGTAGCCGCTGGTATCACTCTGCAATCCATTCATGAAGCGTTTGGTTTTAATGTGAAAGTCATCCGCTCGATGCCAAACACCCCGTCACTGGTTGGGGAAGGGATGAGTGTCCTTTGTCCAAACGACTTCGTGACGGAAGAAGAACTGGCTGAAGTAATGGAGATTTTCCAAAGCTTTGGAGAAGCAGAGGTTATTGAAGAGAAATTGATGGATGCGGTACCTGCGATTAGTGGTTCTTCCCCGGCATTTGTTTATATGTTTATCGAAGCCATGGCAGATACAGCAGTGCAGCAAGGTTTTCCGAGAGACAAAGCATATAAATTAGCTGCCCAGGCGGTACAGGGAGCTGCTAAAATGGTGAAAGAAACAGGCAAACATCCCGCTCAGTTGAAAGATGAGGTTTGTACACCTGGAGGAACGACTATTGCGGGAGTCACTTCATTGGAACAAAGCGGTTTAAGAAATTCGGTGATTCAGGCAATGACAGCTTGTACCAATAAAGCGAAGGAATTATCCAGCAGGAAATCATAATCATATTCTTACTACTCCAAGACCAGACATGTTTTATATGCATGTCTGGTTTTGTTAAGTTGTGAAACCAATAGGTGGGGTGAAACGTACCTTAAATGGAACATGAAAGAGCGGGTGAGGTAAGTGAGAGAACCAAGTCAACGAATATCTGAAAAAGCTTTAGAGTTATGGCGCATTTATGGAGCTATCCAAGTCGGTATTATGCTCCTTATTAGTATTGGATTTATATTTCTTACAAACATTTGGGACTGGCCCGCCTGGATCATTTCCATTCCGCTGGCCGCGACAATCCTTCTTCTCGTATTTTCTGTATGGCTGATTCCATTGGTGAAATGGAAGAGATGGAGATATGAGGTGACAGACCAGGAGATCGAGCTTCAGCATGGATTATTCATTATTCAACGCACTCTGGTGCCTATGATCAGGGTCCAGCACGTGGATACAGAGCAGGGACCTTTACTTAGAAAGTATCGCTTAGCTACAATCAGCATTTCCACTGCAGCGACTGTTCATAAAGTACCTGCCTTGAATGAACATGAAGCGGAACGGCTTCGTCAGTCGATCTCTTCTTTAGCAAGGGTGGCGGAAGAGGATGTATGAAGTAAAACGGCTGCATCCCGTTTCCGCGGTTATCAATTTTGTAAAAAGCTTAAAGGACTCCCTTCTGCCTTTACTAGCGATTTTCTTTTTAAATGGCAATTTCTCGGGAGGCTCCGTGAATTGGATTTCTATAGGAATTACGGTATTAATTTTGCTCAGTGTTCTTCTAAGAGGGATATTTCGCTGGATTAGTTTTACTTATCGTGTAGAAGAAGGGGAACTGAGGATTGAATATGGGCTGCTTTTTAAGAAGAAAAGGTATATTCCGATTGATCGAATCCAAAGTTTGAATTTTTCTGAGGGGATTTTTCACAGACCGTTCCAATTAGTCAAGGTTTCCGTCGAAACTGCCGGGGGATCGGGAGGCAAGCAAAAGGCGGAAGCAGAATTAACCGCCATTAAGAGAACAGAGGCGGACGAACTCGAAAACCTTATTTATAAGGAACAGCAGACAGATGCTCCGCCCGAACAAGAAGTGAATAAAGGGGCTAATCGGAAATTAGTTTATGAAATGAAATGGAAGGATATCGTAGTGATGGCGATTTCCTCTGGCGGCGCAGGAGTGGTACTGTCTGGGGCAGGAGTGTTCTTTTCTCAGTTTATGGATGTTCTGCCCCTTGGAGCTATTTACAGTGAGATCAAAGACTGGCTGCAATTCAGCGTGTTAATTATTGCCTTCTCTGCTTTTGTCCTGCTATTGATTGCTTATGGTATCTCTATAATTTTGACAGTATTCAGGTACGCAAACTTTGCCGTTTATCTTGAAGAAAATGATGTAATTATTACAAGAGGTCTGCTAGAGAAAAAGCAGATGACCATTCCAAGGAAGAGAATTCAAGGGATTCGTATGGACGAAAATTTAATCCGCCAGCCCTTAGGTTATGCCTCCATGACTCTAATTAGTGCAGGAGGATCGATGAATAAGGAAGCGGAGCAGCAATTACGACTCTTCCCATTAATTAAAAGGAATCAAATAAGGGAAAAACTGGCTGGGATCTTGGATGATTATGGACTAGATGTGTCTATTAAACGGCCGCCAGCACGTTCTGTTCGCCGTTATCTACTGCGAAAATCGTGGATCACCTGGGTTCTGTCGGCAGCGGCCATTATTATTTTCTTTCCACTTGGACTTTTTTCATTAATCGTACCCGTGTTTTTCACGGGAGTGGGCTGGCTCAGCTATCGTGATGCGGGGTGGAATGTAGAGAACGATCAGCTGCTCTTGAGAAACCGGTCTTTTGTATTACAAACTTATGTAATGAAAAAACATCGGATCCAATCTGCCGCCGTTTCCCAGACTATCCTTCAAAAGCGTGCTGAACTGGAAAGTATTTCAGTATCGCTGAAGTCTGGTGGCGGCAGAGCTAACGCTGAATGTTTGTATCTGGAGAAAGAAGACTGTGAAACGATTATGGAATGGTACAGACCATTATCTAAGGCATAGATGCATATAACCGTGCTTATTAAGCACGGTTTATTTTTTGTATAATATAGTTAGTTTCTAAACATTAGTGCGTATAGGGATTGCGGGAAAGTGTCGCTTTCCGTGGGACTTGCGCTGAAAAATCCGAACGATAAAGTAGAATCACTTGAATTTTGTACGGGAAATAACTATGATAGTAAACGGTGTTATTTTTCTAGAAAGTAAGGTGTTTTCTTTTGTTAAAGCGATTTAAATTAGCTGAAAATCAAACGAATGTAAAAACTGAAGTGCTGGCAGGCGTTACTACTTTTTTAACCATGGTCTACATAATTGTGGTGAATCCGGGAATTTTGCAAGCAGCTGGACTGCCCTTTGAACAAGTATTCATGGCAACTGTAATTGCGGCAGTTATTGGCACTTTAACTATGGCTCTGGCGGCAAATTATCCGATTGCGATTGCACCGGGTATGGGGATGAATGCGTATTTTGTCACGGAGGTAGCTCAGCAAGGGGTTACTTACTCTGTTATTCTAGGTACGGTTTTTCTCGCTGGAATTCTCTTTATTATTTTGAGTTTAACGAGTCTTCGTGAAAAGTTAATTACCGCGATTCCCCCATCATTGAAGTATGGAATTACTTCTGGAATAGGCTTGTTTATTGCTTTTCTAGGACTTAGAATGTCTCATATAATCGTAGCCAGTGACGTGAATCTGGTAGCTCTCGGGGATTTATCAGCTCCAGGAACCTTGTTAACGATTGCTGGACTGTTGATTACTCTTGCACTTGTTACACGTAAAGTTACTGGTGCTTTGTTTATAGGGATGATGATTACTGCCATTATTGCTTATTTTACCGGTCAATTAAACCTTGAAGGTTTTGCCTCTGCCCCGCCCGCACCTGTATTTTGGGATATTGATCTTGGAGGGGTAGTGAGTCACAGCTTATATACCGTTATCTTTGCATTCTTGCTTGTCACGATTTTTGACACGACGGGAACTATGGTAGGGGTAGCGGAACAAGCCGGGTTTATTCGAAAGGACGGCAGCCTGCCCCGTGCTCGTGCAGCTTTAATGTCTGATGCAGCGGCCACAACCATAGGTTCGATGTTCGGAACAAGTCCCTCTTCCGCTTACATTGAATCTTCTACCGGTGTAGCTGCGGGAGGAAGAACAGGATTAACGACTGTAGTTGTGGCATTATTATTTATCGTATCTATTTTCTTTTCTCCATTTATCGCTGCAATTTCAAGTCTGCCTGCGATTACTGCCCCAGCTTTAATTATCGTGGGATGCTTTATGATGGGCGGGCTCGCGAAAGTGAATTGGAGTTCATTCGATGATGCATTTCCGGCATTTATTATTATTCTTTCCATGCCGTTAACATCAAGTATAGCTACGGGAATTTCCCTCGGGTTTATTACGTATCCATTCGTAAAAATATTCCGCGGTAAGGCGAAAGAGGTACACTGGCTCATCTACGTATTTGCTATTATTTTCATTCTTCAGATGATGTTCTTTCCTGGTCATTAATAGTACAAAGCTGTTTCATGTGTCGTGGAAGTTAGGAAAATACTAAGGCAAAGTAATTATATATATACCGGAAAACCCGAACCAATGAAAATCAATGGTTCGGGTTTTCTAAGTTTTGTGAAGAATGAAGGAACTGATTCATCCTATGAGAGCAGCTCTATTTTAATCTTCAGTTATTCCATTTATTAATAGCCCGTTTCCTATACATCTATTTATTATGACTTATCTCCGTATAAATATTTCTTACTGTGGGAGGATATGGATAGGATAGGTGATGAGTATGGGTTTCTTTAATCGAATATGGAAAAGTGACCATAATAAAATCGCAGACCGGCAAGTTAGGGATGATTCTAAAGATCCCGAACAGCCGAGTTCTGGAAATCTTAAAGATGATGTGAACTATATCATGAATGAGTTACATCAAACTGCCGATTTAAAGGTGAGAGCGTTAAAAAAAGGAAAAGCGGCTTTGATTTATTTAGAAAGCTTAAGCGATCAGGAAAAAATTCAGGAAAACATTTTCGTACCATTGGAACTTGGTAAATATGATGACATTTATGAAATACCAAATTCAAAGGTCACCGAAAATTTAGAGGAAGCAATCATTACATTAATTCGCGGCCATGCCCTTTACTTAGAAGAAGGAAGAAAAAAAGTGAATCAATTCAATGTCACTTCTTCCTATAATCGCAGCGTAGATGAACCTGCAAATGAAAAGATTGTCCGTGGTTCTCACGATGGTTTTGTTGAAAATATCTTAATCAATATCAATCTAGTCCGAAAAAGAATTGAGCACAGGGATTTAAAGGTGAAATATTTTAAACTTGGAAAGAAAACGAACACAAATGTTGCTCTCATGTATATGGAGGGGCTTGCGGACCCAGAGATTGTGCAGAAGGTAGAAACAAGAATTAAAGATATCTCTGCAGATATGATTCACAGCCCTGGGCATATTGAAGAATTTATTGAAGATCAAACGTCTTCCCCATTTCCTCAAATGTTGAACACGGAACGTCCGGATCGAGTGGTGGCAAATCTTATTGAAGGAAGAATAGCGATAATGTCGGAAGGGAGTCCTACTACACTCATTGCTCCGTCTACCTTTTTTATGTTTTACCAATCACCTGATGATTATAATATGCGCTGGTATACGGGTACTTTTGTACGACTGATCCGATTGATGAGTTTCTTAATTGCAGTTGGTCTTCCTGCTTTTTATATTGCGATTGTTAGTTTTCATTTTGAGGTTATCCCAGATGAACTCGTCATGCCTGTAAAGAGTTCGATTAATGAAATTGCTTATCCTCCGATTATGGAGGCACTTGTGATGGTAGTCATTATTGAACTGATTCGTGAATCCGGGATCCGGCTGCCGCAGCCAATTGGGCAGACCATCGGTATTGTTGGAGGTCTCGTTATTGGAGATGCTGTTGTGCGGGCGGGGCTGGTTTCAAATGTGATGGTAATCGTCGTTGCCCTGACGGCAATTGCCTCCTTTGTTGTACCATCCAATGAATTAAGTACGACTTTAAGACTGCTCACTTTTCCGCTCATCATTTTAGCAGCCACCCTTGGGTTTGTGGGGATTGTGTTTGGATTGTTGTTTATTGCGATTCATTTGGCGAAATTAGAGTCTTTTGGTGTTCCTTATTTCGCACCTCTTGCTCCCTTAAGTATTCGAGATCTTAAAGATACCTTTGTCCGTATTCCGTTATTCAAAATGAACAATCGGCCAAAAGATGCACATTCAATGCAGCCCAAATCAATTGGTAAGTCAAGGGAGTGGAAAAAAAGTGAGCAGTCCGGGCAAACAGAACAGCAGCCAAAAAAATAAGCCGGATGAAAGTAGTCCTAAACAATCCTCCGGTTTACAGCAGACAGAAAAGCCGTTGCAAGTAAAACTAAATGAGACAAAGATCTCCAGACGCCAATTCTTCTTTATGATCATTCAAACGCAAATTGGTGTAGGGATATTATCTATGCCCTATGACTTGCATAAAGTTGCAAAACAAGATGGCTGGATGTCTTTATTACTAGGCGGACTCCTGCTGCAAATTGTTTTGGTTGTCTTGTGGCTGATTGCAAGAAGCTATCCTGAATTGAACTTCTTTCAAATTATTGAAAAGGCATTTACCAAATGGATTGGTAAATTTATTTCCTTAGCGTTTATCTTTTATTTTATATTAATTGCCGTATTAATCGTTTTATTATTTGGCAGAATGATTAGTTTGTGGGTGCTTCCCAGTACGCCATTTTGGGTTTTATGTTCTCTGATGGTTATGATTTGTTTGTATTTTCTATCTTCCAATCTTACGGTCATTGCGAGGCTCTACACTTTTCTTTCATTCTTACTCTTCTTTCTTTTTGTTCTCATGCTTTATTCTATGAAAGAAATGAAGATCATGTATATTCTTCCTATAATGCATGAAGGATGGGGACCGATCTTTAAGGGGATCAATCAGGCCATTCTTTCTTTTTTTGGCTATATCGTCTCCTTGGTTTTATTTTCCCGGGTAGAAGGGAAGCCAAAACAGAAATTAATCACGATATTTCAGGCACATTGGTTCGTTCTGTGCTTTTACTTATTTATCGTGATCTCCTGTTATACCTTTTTTAGTACGGCTCAAATTGATTTTGTTCCAGAGCCTGTTCTTTATATGCTTAAGTCCTACGAATTTTCTATATTGGCAAGGGTTGATTTATTCTTTATTTCTATCTGGATCGTATCGGTAGCTACCTCACTTACTACTTATTTGTTTATGTCATCGATCGGATTGTTAACGGTATTTAATACACATAAGTACCGGCTGATGAGTATTATTATTGGGCTCATTGTTTTTTGTATGGCATGGTTTATAGGTTATGACAGGAATAAAGTTGATATATTCAGCAAATATGTAGTGAACTCAGGCTACTTTTTTACAGTTGGATTCCCCTTTTTAATGTATGTGTTGATTGTAATTAGAAAGAAATTTCAAAAGAAGGGGAGTCGATCAACATGAAGGGAAGAGGTTTGTGTATGCTGATTGCTCTCATTTTGCTGACGGGCTGCTGGGATCAGCGTCAATTTAAAGATGTTAAGCTGGTGTTGGCTAAAGGATTCGATCAAAGTGAGGATGGGAAGATCCGGGAAACGGTGTCGATTCCGTCAGTAGATAGAGGAACGGATGGTCCTGGTCAGGAACATGTGCAGATAATTTCTACAGAAGCAGACTCCGTCCGGGACGCCAGGGAGAAAATTGACCAGACGATCTCCAATTCCTTCGATCCTGCCAAACTAAAGACCATAGTACTAGGAGCTGACCTGGCAAAGAAAGGTATCTCCCCTATATTAGATGACTTTTATCGAAATCCAGATAACAATCTGAACTCTTATTTAGCATTAGTAGATGGAAAAGCGGAAGATGTGATTTCCCTTCAGAACCCATCGGAAATGAGGATCAGCCGTTATATAAGCGGTCTTCTTGACGCTGCGGTTGTCTCTACTCACTTCACAGGCAAAAATCTGCAGAATATTTGGTCGGATCTTCTTGAACCGGGGGCAGACTTTACGCTGCCGATGTTAGCAGTTCTAGAGGAATCTCAGCTGATTAGTTATCGCGGTCTAGCTTTATTCCATGATGATATTTATACGGGTAAGTACCTCGACCCGGAGCAATCTGAACTTCTCATGCTCATGGAAGGCTATAAAGGGAAATTTGCCCGACTTACAAGGAAGGTGGAAGAACATGAGGGTAACAAATTATTGGATTACTTGACCTTTAACGTAATGAAAGCGAAACAAAAGGTCAAGATATCTGCTAAGGGAAGTCAGGTATCTGCGAAGGTTGATTTGCATTTAAGAGTCAGAGTAGTGGAATATCCGAGCAACCACCTGGATTCTCCTGCTAAAGTCGAGAAATTAAATAAGATATTATCAAAAGAATTAACGAAAGATGCAGAAGATATTTTTCATTCTTTGCAGGAGTCAAATAGTGATGTGTTTTCCATTGGACGCAAAGTGAAGGCATACTATCCTGGTGTCTGGGATAAAGTCGACTGGGATAAAACTTATCCAGAGATGAAAATTGAGCCTAAGGTATCCGTTGATATTCAGGAAACCGGGGTTATCAATTAAAAATGCAAAGATTGAAACCTTTCCTATAACTAGATCGTCTATTCATTGAGAAAGTGTTTGAGGACCAGGTCACTCCTCTATAAAGTAACCACCGACATATGGAAAAGAATTCAAGTCTCTTTTACGTTTAGAGGACTGTTTTCTCTTTCAAAAAAAGTGATTATGCCTCCCCTTAGGTATAGCACCCAGCAGCTTGACCAGCTGCTGGGTGTATTTTTTTCCATCTCGATAACGCCGAACTTGGTTTGCCGTTATCGAGATGGCCGCGTTTTTTTATTGGAGGAGCTAAAGCCGAGACTATAGCAATTCATTTCCATTGCAAACATAAGGTAAATAACGAATATACGAATAGACATCGAAAAGAGGAAAATATAGATTGCTCCATATAATAACCTGCTTTAACCGTCCTTCACTCAATCAAACGGCATTCCCTTCTGCATAAAATATGGGATTTCAGACAAACTACTTTTGAATAACTCAAAAGGAGCGATTGCAGTGAAAGTAGTTTGGATGGCGTTAGGAGTGCTCATGCTTGCAGCTGTGCTGTTTGTGCAACAGCCAGTGGAATCTCATGCTCAGTCCACAGATACTTATACCGTAAAATCAGGGGATACATTATGGAAGATTTCGAAAAGATATCACATTGGTCTGTCTGAAATCATTAATGCGAACTCCCAAATTAAGAATCCTGACCTGATTTATCCTGGAGAAAGGGTAACTATCCCGCTGAAGAAGAAAGTTAAATCAATTGAACAGCAAGTCATTGATCTAACGAATAAAGAACGAACAAGCAGGGGAATTCCAGCTTTGAAAGCGGATTGGCAATTGTCAAGAGTAGCCAGATATAAAGCAAGAGATATGGCGAACAAAGGCTATTTCTCTCATACCTCTCCTACTTACGGGTCTCCTTTCAAAATGATGAAAGATTTTAATATTTCTTATCACAGAGCAGCTGAAAACATTGCAGCTGGTCAAAGAACCCCTGAAGAGGTTGTAAATGGGTGGATGAACAGTGCCGGGCACAGAAGGAATATCCTTGATAAAAATTTGACTCGCATTGGGGTCGGTTTTGCTAAAGGCGGAAGCTATGGGTATTATTGGTCACAGATGTTTATTAGTAAATAAAGTAAAGTTAGAAGCTGTTGGTTTTTACCGACAGCTTTTTTCGATTAGTCTACCTTTACTATGGCTCATCATTATTTTGAACTCGCTGATAGAAGTTTGTTTCTTGAGACATTTGATTATTGGTCGCAGGAAATTTTTTCTAATAAAAATATATAGAACTGCACCGTACCGGCAATAGTGGCATGAGGAATAGAAAAGGAAATTTATAAGAAGATTCACTCTTTTTCAAAAGTCTTGCAAGACGTCTGACAACCTGTTAAAATCCAATATGGAAACCAGATATGAAAGCATTTACATTGTCTGGGAATAGAGACGACTTACAACTTTTGAGGAGGACTAAAGCGTGGATATTTTACTAGGTATCTTAGCGATTGGGGTCATATTGGGAATCGCATTTCTCATGTCCAATAATAGAAAAAATATAAATTATTTCGGTATTGTGGTGATGCTTTTCGCACAATTAGTTACAACATTTATTATGTTTAAAACTGAAATCGGGGCGAAAATTATTAATGGCGTCTCCTGGGTTTTTAACAAACTGATTGAATTTGGAAGTAATGGGGTAGATTTCGTACTTGGTGGAATCGCCACAGATAACGGAGCCACCGTCTTTTTCTTTAATGTGCTTTTATTAATAATTTTCTTTGCTACGATCCTTTCCGTACTTACGTATTTAAAGATCCTTCCCTTTATTATTAAATATTTGGGGCTATTTATCTCATTCATCACTCGGCTTCCCAAAGTAGAGTCATTTAATGCCGTAAACAGCATCTTCTTTGGACAGTCCGAAGCAATTCTAGCGATAAAGACTCAGTTTACCCATTTAAATGAAAACAGACTTTATATCGTAAGTGCTTCAGCTATGGGATCTGTATCTGCGTCCATTGTAGGTGCATATCTTAATATTCTTCCTCCAGATTATGTACTTGTAGCTTTACCATTAAATATGTTCAGTGCGTTAATTGTAGCTTCCATCGTAGCTCCTGTTAAAGTGTCGAAAGAAGAAGACCGCGTTGATATTCATGAAGTATCGAACGCGAACAGCTTTTTTGAAGCGATGGGAAATGGAGCGTTAGACGGTGGTAAAATCGCGTTAATCGTAGCAGCTATGCTGATTGCATTTATCGCTTCTCTTGATTTAGTGAACGCTGTCTTTTCATTCTTCTTCTCAGGATTTACTTTGCAGCAGGCTCTTGGTTATGTAATTGCTCCGATTGGTTTACTAATGGGCATACCAGCTGGTGAAGTCATTGATGCAGGTGCCATAATGGGTACGAAAATAGTGACCAATGAATTTGTAGCTATGCTGCAATTTAAAGAAATGGTCCCTGAAGTTTCTCAGAAAACCGTAGGGATTGTTACTGTCTTCCTTACCAGCTTTGCAAACTTTTCATCTATTGGTATTATTGCGGGTACGGTTCAGGGAATTGACCCGGACAAAGGACGTAAAGTTTCTGGGTTTGGACTTAAGCTGTTAATTGGTGCGACACTAGGATCTATGCTATCAGCAACAATGGCAGGTCTTTTCTTATAAATGAAATTTCTAAGCTTTGCCGGAAGTAGTTCCCGGCAAAGCTTTTTTTGTCGCGCTGATAGAGGTTCTTGAAAGTTTATTTTTATCTGAAAGCGGCAATACACACAATAGATTCCAATTAAAGGAGACGAGTGATCTATGGTGAAAAGTTATAAACTCTTTATTAATGGAGAATGGGTGGAAACACAAGATGCCCTTGAAGTCCCAAATAAATATACACAGGAAACCTATGCGAAAGTTTCAAAAGCATCTGAACAGGAAGTCACCCAGGCAGTAGATGCTGCTGAGCGTGCGTTTAAAGAAAATCCAATGCCCCCTTATAAACGATATCAAATCCTGAAACGTGTAAGCGAACTGCTGCAGGAAAAAAGGAAGAACTCGCAAAAATTATTACCGCTGAAGCAGGCAAACCTTTGAAGCAAGCGAGAACGGAAATCGATCGAGCAACTCAAACTTTTGAGATTTCAGCAGAGGAAGCTAAGAGAATTCACGGAGAAGGAGTTCCGGTAGAAGCAGCACCCGGGTCTGAGAATCGTATGGCATTTACCATAAAAGTTCCCGTCGGTGTAGTCGGAGCAATTAGTCCTTTCAACTTCCCAGTAAATTTAGTTGCGCATAAGATTGCTCCAGCCATTGCTGCCGGGAATGCAGTGGTGCTGAAGCCTGCTAGTAAAACACCGATTTCTTCAATAAAGCTCGCTGAACTTTTTGAAGAGGCAGGACTGCCTAAAGGATTCTTAAATGTTGTAGTAGGTTCAGGTTCCACAGTAGGGAATCAAATGATGGAAGATTCAAGAATTAACATGTACACCTTTACGGGAAGTGCTAAAGTTGGCATGAAGCTTAAGCAGAATACAGGAATGAATAAACTTATTCTGGAACTTGGGAACAACTCCCCTGTAATTGTTGATAAAGAAGCAGACGTGGAAGCTGCAGCTCAAAATGTAGCGGCTAAGAGTTATGCTTTCGCTGGTCAGGTCTGTATTTCAGTGCAGCGATTATATGTTCATGAAGAGATTAGAGAAGAATTTCAGAAAAAATTCATCGAAGCCATTCAGTCCTTGAACATTGGGGACCCTAACGACCCGGACACAGACGTTGGTCCTATGATCAGTGTGGAGGAAGCCGAACGGGCAGAGCAGTGGATTGAAGAAGCGAAGCAAGCTGGGGCAAAAGTCATTCACGGTGGAGAACGTGAAGGAGCTTTATTACAACCTGCTGTTCTTACAAATGTAACCAACGATATGAAGGTAGTATGTGAAGAGATTTTTGCACCGGTAGTAAGTATGATTCCTTTTACAAATATTAAAGATTGTATTGAGGAAGTGAACAAATCTCAGTACGGGCTGCAAGGTGGTATTTTCACTCAAAATATTGATACAGCCTTCTATGCGGCTAAGCATGTTCAAGTTGGCGGGCTTATGATTAATGATTCTTCTCAGTACCGCGTTGATCTCATGCCTTATGGTGGTGTAAAAGGCAGCGGCTGGGGTAAAGAAGGTCCGAAGTATACGATTGATGATATGACAGAAGAACGTTTAGTGGTCATGAATCTTAATCAACAGTAGATGAAGCATAAAATACAAAGAACGCTTGGACGGACTTATCCAAGCGTTCTTTTATATTCACTAGTTAAACTAAAGCTCCCAATTCTTGAAGACTCAGTTTCGAGACTATAGGGGGAGTTTAGGGGGCTGCGGGAAAAGGATCGCTTTCCGTGGGGCGGGCGCTGAGCCTCCTCGAGCACAGCTCTGTGGGGTCTCAGCTGTCCCGCAATTCCCACAGGAGTCTCACCGTTTCCCTCCGCCCCCTTGCCATAATAGAATCTCGAAACCCCTTCAAGAAAAAGCGAAAATTCTAGTGTCAGCATACATGTCCCATGAGCATATTTCTTCTAATATGGAGGAAGTGATGATGCTATTCTTCGGGAAGAGACTTGTATCTCCATTGAATGGATTGTCGGGAAACTGTGCGTCATTCCCTTCCCTTCTACCTTGATTGGATGAAACGGAAACAAATAGTGATGCCCTTTCAATGATTGGAAAGACGGTCTGTTACAAAGAATAGTTAGTTAACAAGTAACTCGGAAGACATTGGATAAGGTCCGTTCATCAACCTATGGGTAGGGTGGCGGGGAAACGGTGAGACTCCCGTGGGAGAAGGTACTAGGTGAGATCCCACAGGGAGTGAAACGAGCGAGGAAGCTCGCCAGTTCCCCCACAGGAAAGCGAATCGTTTCCCCGCCGCCCTTACTCTTAATCAGGTAACGGGCATTAATTACCTCGAAATCGAGTCTTCCACAATCCTGCACGTTAGTTTAATAATAAAGATTAAGTGGATATGTGGTTGTGCATGCAGATTTGTGTGCTTTCTCACCGATAACATAGCGGCTTAGGTTCTAACACGAGCCTTTCTGTTGATCATTTTCTTTTGTAAAGAAAGCATCCGGATCAGTAAAAAAACCGCTCCTGTTGTCAGACCAATAATCAAGCTCATCCAGTAGCCGTAGGGACCAAGGCTAGTGTAATTAGCAAGTAGATATCCGCTTGGTAAACCGATAACCCAGTAAGAGATAAACGCCATGATTAACGTAATATTCACATCTTTGTAACCGCGCAAGATCCCTTGAATCGGCGCACCAACGGCATCAGAAAGCTGAAAAAAGATGGCGTAAAAAATGAAATTCTTCGTTAAAGCAATGACATGCGGATCGGAACTGTATAATTTGGCAACAGAATCATCAAAAGTGTACAAAATCACCCCTGCAAGAATCGAAAGGAGGACAGCCAGAGAAATTCCAATATAAGAATACGTTCTGGCGTCTGTATATCTCTTTCCGCCGGCTTCATAGCCCACAGCAATAGTAAGCGTAAAGGCAATACTTAATGGCAGCATATAAAGAAAAGATGCAAAATTAATCGCTGCCTGGTGAGCGGCGATGGTAGAAGTATCAAAAGCCGTCATAAAAAAAGTGACCGCAGCAAAAATGCTGGTTTCAAAGAAAATAGCAAAACCAATAGGCAGACCGATTTTTAACTGCGCCCACCATTCTTTTAGCGACGGAGTCATCCATTTCTTGAAAATATCATAACTTTTTAAGGGGGGGACCTTTTGGATAACAGCGGCCACGATAATGAATGCTACCCAATAGGTTAAGGCTGATGCCAGCCCGGCACCAATACCTCCTAGAGAGGGGAACCCCCATTTTCCAAAGATGAATACATAGTTGAAGAAGATATTTGTAGGCAGAGTAAGTAAAATTATGAGCATGGAAATTCTCGTCAGGCCAAGAGCATCAATAAAAGAGCGTAACAGATTAAACATGAACAATGGTATAATTCCGATTCCAAGTGTGATTAAATAATACTTGGCTACATGACTGACTTCGGGCTCGATATTCATAAGTGACAGGACCGGATTCAGCAGAAAAAAGCCGACAACCGCAACGACAATAGCAAGGGCAATAGATAAGTAAACGCCTTGCTTCACAGCGGGAGCAATTTCTTTTTCCCGTTTTCCTCCTTTTAGCTGGGCAACGATGGGGGAAATGGCCATGAGAATCCCGTTCAACCCCGTGAATACAGGCACCCAGATACTTGAGCCAATGGCGACACCAGCGAGCTGCTCTGGCCCGGCTTTTCCAGACATGATTGTATCAAAGAAGTTCATCGCATACATCCCAATTTGAGTGATTACAATGGGCAGCAGAATCGTCAGGAATAATTTTATTTTTTGCTTAAATGTGTTTGTTTCATACATAGGGTTCACCCTTTTTTGGTACAATTCATGTAGAACATGAGGATTATAGCACAATTGTGATAGTGAGCCTAGTTAGAATGATTAGAGAAGGGACGTTGAAATACCGATGAATACCAAGCGAATATTGTTTACAGGCGGAGGAACTGCAGGACATGTGATCGTGAATCTAGCTCTTATTCCTGAGTTCCAGAAGCTTGGTTATCAAGTAGATTACATTGGCTCTTACGAGGGGATAGAACGGAATCTTATAGAATCTCAAGAAGGTGTTACTTACCACGCTGTTTCTACGGGTAAATTGAGAAGATATATGTCGAAAGAGAATTTGAAGGATCCGTTTAAAGTGATGAAGGGTCTCCTGCAATCGATCCGGATTATCCGTAAGCGGAAGCCTCAGGTCATTTTTTCAAAGGGAGGGTTTGTTTCAGTACCTGTAGTTGCGGCGGCTAAGTTGAACAGAGTCCCTGCAATTATCCACGAATCGGACTACACCCCGGGGCTTGCCAATAAGCTCTCTTTCCCGTTTGCAAAGAAAGTTCTTGCAACATTTCCTGAAACGATGGAGCACCTGCCAAAGGATAAAGCGCAGTATATTGGGGCGGTTGTCCGCGAAGAATTATTTGAAGGTAAACGGGATAAAGGGTTGAGAATCTGCGGGTTCACTAATGATAAACCCGTGATCATGATTATGGGGGGAAGTACAGGTTCGAAGCGGATTAACGATGCCATTCGGAATAACCTTGATAATCTTTTAAAGAAAGTGCAGATCCTTCATATTTGCGGTCAAGGAAATCGAGATTCTTCCATCACGAGAAATGGTTACGTACAGTTTGAATATGTAAATGAGGAACTCAAGGACTTATTCGCAGCGAGTGACTACATTATTTCCAGGGCGGGATCGAATGCCATTTTTGAATTCCTTGCCTTGCGTAAGCCGATGCTGCTCATCCCTCTCTCTCGAAAAGCCAGTCGAGGCGATCAAATATTAAATGCGGATTCCTTTGTAAAGCAAGGGTATGCCAGGAAATTAGAAGAAGAAGAGTTGACGGAGGAGAGCTTATTAGCAGAGATTGAAAAGCTGATGAGCGAGAAAAACGAGCTTCTTGAGCATATGAAGAATTATCAGAGTGAAAAGACAAAAGACCGCGTAGTCGAGCTCATCCAGGCAGCAGAGAAATCATAAACCCTTACCGCTGAGAGATTCCTTCCTCAGCGGTTTCTTCTTATGAAAAATAACTGGGCAGACAGAAGAAGGCGGTTTCAAATACTTAGAATTATCGACATTATGCGTTACAATAGACAGGAATCTATTATTACAATTTTCTGAGCAGGAGTAGATAGAGTGAAACCGATAATTTGCCGTTATTGTTCTAAAGAAATTCGGGATCGAGATGAACTTGTCACTGCCTCCAATTGGTTTCGGATCCGTCCCTATCATTTTCGTTGTTTTAGCTTACTTGAAGAAGATACAAAAACCGTCGCTGGTACTTGGACGCCGATTAATGGCAGAACCGGCTTAGTCACGGTGCTGATCATGGTGATATTATCTATCGTTATGCTTGGTACAAGTTTGCTAGGAGGAATCGGTGATTTAATAGGGATTTTAGCTTTGTATCCAGTATTATTAAGGTTGATCTCTTTTATAACCATTGAGAGCAGACTGCCGAAGTTTGTGGAAAATAAAAAGCCTCCACAATAGTTTTTTCTTCTCTATTTTTGGACTCCTTTCTTTAGCTTGGAAGGATAAATAAGGAAGGGAGTCGAATGAAATTAGGAGGACGAGATGGGAGCATGTTTTGTAAGTCAATAAGAAGGTGCTTACGTTTAATAGGATGAATAATTACTAACCGGGAGGCGTTATAGATGAGTAAGATGGGTTTGCAACTCTATTCGATTAAAGAAGAAGTGGAGAAGGATTTCCTCGGCACTGTAGCTAAAGCAGCCGATATGGGATATGATGGCGTTCAATTCGCCGGGTTCTTTGACACCACGGCCGAGCAAGTAAGAGACCTGTTAAATGAAAAAGGAATCGAGGCAGCAGGCGCGCACATTGGATTAGATCAGTTAAGAGGAGACCAGCTCGCTGAAACGCTCGAGTACAATAAAACCATTAATAATTCTCTGATTATTTGTCCTTATATTCCTGAGGAAATGAGACAAAGCGGAGATGATTACCGTAAGCTTGCCGAATTATTAAATGAGATTGGTGCTGCCTGTCTTCAGGAAGGCTTTACTTTTGCTTATCACAATCATGCATTTGAATTTGAAAAGTATGGAGATAAAACGGGTTTTGAAATTCTTTATAAGAATACGGACCCTGCCTACGTAAAAATGGAGCTGGATTGTTTCTGGGCGCTGTATGCTGGATATGATCCGAATGATATTATTCAGACTTATGGCGATCGCGTAGTTTCTTTACATATTAAAGATATAAAGAAACGAGGGAATGAGAATGTCAGCACGGAGATTGGAAATGGACACTTAGATATAGAGGAGATTATTAAAACGAGTAATGATAATCTGGTGAAATGGTTTGTTATCGAACAAGAACATTACGAATTGGATCAAATGGAGAGCACGAAAATGAATGCAGATAACCTGAAAAGAATACTCATGTCTGCAAAGTAGTTTTTCTGTAAAAACAAATACTGGGATAAAACTGGACTGGAAGCGGAAAAGCCGTCCATTAGAAGAGTAATGGAACTGGGACAATCAGAAAATGAATCAATCACCTTATGACTGAATACAGAAAGAGGATGGAAAAATCCACTAAATAACCCGAACCATTAATTAACATGGGTTCGGGTTTTCTGTGTCTTGATCTAAACGCTCCTTTCGCTTTTGATTCATCCAGCTGCAGCGCCTAGCCCCTCGAGGTCATAAGTCGATCGCCTGCGTGGATAAAGAACCATCCACTCCGCCGCTCGTCTTATGCTTGTCGGGGCTCCCCAGGCGCCTCCGCTTTTGTTCAGTCTTGCAGGGGTTGTTATTTTGTGGTAATGTAATTTTCGTTGTTTCGAATAACTGCGAGGGCTTGTTTCAACGTCATTCCGTTTAAATGAGGAAGGGAGAATGACAAATGACTGACAACCACCCTGATTTAGATCAAGAGCTTGAAAGACTTTCTTTTACTAAAGCTTATATGGACCATTTAATTACGGCGCAGGAAGCAGACCAGGAAACACTTAAGAAACGTCAGGAAGATACGCTTAGTAAATTGGACTTTAAGGACAGCAGCCTTCGTTATCAAGAGATGCTGGCTCATTCCAATTTTATGAAGATGTCTAAAGATCAGCTTGAGAACCTCAAACATCTACGAAAGAAACCTTATTTTGCCCGCATTGATTACCATCGAAAAGAAAAACCAGACCAGGAAGTATTCTACATCGGTAAAGTTTCATTATTTGACCGGGAAACCCAGCAGCCCATTATCTTAGACTGGCGTTCGCCGCTTGCGAATGTCTATTATGAAGGCCGCCTTGGAGAGGTAAGCTACGAAGCTCACGGCGAACAATATGAGGGGTCCTTATCATTAAAGCGCCAATACCAAATCGAGGACGGAGAGCTGCATGATTTTCGGGATATTGACGTAACCACTAAAGATGAACTGCTGCAAGACTCCTTATCCCAAAATGCTGAAAGCCGCCTGACTGAAATAGTTTCCACGATTCAAGAAGAACAGAACCGGGTGATTCGGGCAGATCTTAGAAGACCAATTATTGTTCAGGGAGCAGCAGGAAGCGGCAAAACTACAATTGCTTTACACCGTATCTCCTACTTTCTCTACTCCATGAGAGACATATTCAAACCCGAAGAAATGCTGATTCTTGCTCCCAACCGCTTATTTATCCAGTATATTTCAGAAGTATTACCAGAGCTTGGGGTGGAAAAAGCCCGACAGACGACCTTTAGTGATTTTGTCAGAGAAGTTACGGGAGTTCATTGGCAGGTCGTCAGTCAGCAGGCTACTCTCATGAATGCAATAGAATCGGAAGAACCTCAGGAAGATTCGATTGCCCTGTGGATGGCCGGCTATAAAGGATCTAAGGAATTCAAACAGCTGCTGGACCGCTATATACAAATTCTTAAGAAAAAATACTTAGCAGATCAGGACTTTATGATGGGTGAATTTAAAATAAAAAGCGGGAAAGCCATTAAACGGTTATTTATTAAAGAATACAGCTATTTCCCTTATGAAGTCCGAGTTCAGAAAATAAAATCCATCCTCCAAAGTGAATTACGAAGGAAGAAGAAACAGATTCTCTCAAAGGTCGCTGACAAATACGATCAAGAACTAGATAAAGCACTCTTTGGAATGACAGACCCCGCAAAAAGAAAAACGCGGGTCAGCTTCCTTATTACTCGCAAGGAAGAGAAATTAAATGAAATAAAAAAGGAAGCGCGTACGGCCGTTTCCAAGTATATGAAACAGTATCCTAAGCTGAAATTAACAGAAGTATATCAAGAATTATTTAGTGAAGATGTCTTTTCTTCTCTGTTGGAAGAGGATACGAAATCTATGCGGGAAATGCGAAAGCTCACCAGCTCATATTTAAAGCAGAAACAGCTCTCTTCTGAGGACCTTGCCGCCCTGCTTTATCTGAAGTCGTTTATCACTGGAATAGCGAAAGAAGATCAGGCGAAGAAAGTAGTGATTGACGAAGCTCAGGATTACAGTTACTTAGAAATTTATAGCTTAAGGCGTGCGTTTCAAACGGATTTATTCACGATAGTCGGCGACTTAGCCCAGGGAATTTACCGCTACCGTGGATTAAAGCACTGGGATCAATTAAAAGAAGATGTTTTTCACAAAGTAAATTATTTAACTTTGCAAAAAACGTATCGAACGACCATTGAGATTATGAATGCTGCGAATGATTTGCTAATGCTTATGCCTGATAATCTCCCCAAAGCAGAACCAGTAGTACGGCATGGGGAGAAGCCGTTATTTCTTGAGAAACGAGCGGATTGGATGGAACGGTTCTCCGAGATTCTAAATCAACTGGAAGAAAAAAAGATGAGCAGTTATGCGATCGTTACGAAGACAAAACAAGAAGCAGTTCAGGCTGCAGAAGAGCTTAAGGAGGCCGGGCATGATTTTCAGGCTTTTCACGAAGAGCAGGGAATGAATAATCGGATGATTTTACCTGCCTATTTGGCAAAAGGGCTGGAGTTTGATGTGGTATTTTTATATTGCGATCAATACCCTTACAGACTTACAGAATTAGATATTAAAATGCTGTATGTAGCGATGACCCGTCCGCTCCATTCGCTTTATTTTATCGGAAATGAGCCAGCTGATTTTTTACTAACTCACCTGGATTCATCTTTGTATAATACCGATTCCCAGGTTTAAATCGGGGCATCTTCAGGGTACTTAACTCTGTAGAGCTATTTATTAAAGGAGTGTATATATCATGAGTTTAACGGATACAGCAACCTTGAAAAATGGAGTGAAAATGCCCCAGGTAGGACTTGGAGTTTATAAAATGGAAGATGGGAATGAAGTAGTAAAAGCAGTTAAATCTGCGTTGGATCTTGGCTATCGTCATATTGATACGGCTTCTTTCTATGATAATGAAGAAGGCGTCGGCCAGGCGATTCAGGAAAGTAAAATCCCTCGTGAAGATTTATTTATTACTACCAAAGTATGGAACGATGAGCAAGGCTATGAGGAAACTTTACAGGCGTTCGATCGCAGTCTGAATAAGCTAGGAATTGAGTACCTTGACCTTTATTTGATCCACTGGCCAGTAGGTGGAAAATATAAAGAAACATGGAAGGCGCTCGAGAAGCTTTATAATGACGGCAAAGTGAAAGCTATTGGTGTTTGCAACTTTATGGAGCACCATCTTGAAGACTTAATCAAAGATGCTGAGGTTAAGCCAATGGTCAACCAGGTAGAATTTCATCCGGAACTTTACCAGAAAGATTTGGCAGAGTACTGCCGGCAGAACGAAATTCAATTAGAAGCCTGGGCGCCATTGGGCAGAGGAAAATATTTTGATGCGGCGATTTTAAAAGAACTTGCGGATAAATATAATAAAACACCTGCTCAGATTATCTTAAAATGGGACTTGCAGCACGGAATTGTGACGATCCCTAAATCTTCTAATAAAGATCGTCAGGCACAAAATGCTGACCTCTATGATTTCGAATTAACGGATGAGGAAATCCAGCAGATTAATGAACTTCATAAGGATAATCGGATCGGCTTCCATCCTGATGAATTCAGTTCCTAATTTGCCTAAATAGCAATCCTGCAGAGAAACTTATTTCTCTGCAGGATTTTTTTCTGTAGAACATCCTTGTCCAGTAGACGCCCATTGCCAAGTTGATTATCCAGGATCGGGCTTCTCCAGAAGAGGTTTCGTGGCAAAACTCGGTTTCTCAGCCATCCAGTCACGTGAAATCGATTTACACTGCTTAACAAGGAACTCAGGTCTTTAGATTATTCAGTTGGAAACCCGGATCCCCGGAGCAGCTCTTCTGTGGATGCCGCAAATAAATCTTCGGTATGAAGGGATGGATGGCGTTTCATATAGGAATGGATAATGCGGTAGCCAAGGTGGTAGCCCATCCATTTAGGTAGCCGGCGCGTTCCGTTTCCATATAAATAAATTTGATGATGGTCTAGCCCTCTTCTTGAAAGCTGGTGCAGGAACTCCTTATTCCAGCAGTCAAGTGCCTGTTCTTCCGAATATAATGAAGTCCAAGGGGCAAGCCACTCGTCGCCGCACTGTTCCTTGACTGCATATTCGCCTATTCCTTCCATGATAATAGAGTCGATTAGAGTGAGAGCATTCAGTTCGGTCTGGCCGGATGCCAGCCGGCAGACATGGCTGTACTCATGGGTAAGGAGCGCTTTTATTTCCTCTTTGCTCACGTAGGGAGATAAGAACAAAAATATAACTTCTTTATAAGCGAGTCCATTCTTTTTTACAGCTTGTTTTCGTGTGGCCTGCTGTGCTTTTTTAATGGGAAAAATATAAATCGGAATGTCTGGTCCCTTCCATTTTCTTTTCAGTAGCTTGTATTCCCTTTCTACAAATCTCCATAGTTGAAGTTCCTCCATTTTATTCAGCGTGTGCAGAAGATGATTTCTCTCTTCTGGTTCAAAAAGACCCTGCTCCAGCAGATTATAGTGAATTTCTTCTCTATGTACATGCGGGAACAGCGATTTTAATGGATTAGCGACCACATCACAATGAATAAAATACCACTGCGATCGAGGTGCTCGTTTACTCTTTTCAACATACGTACGGATAATATCTTGAGTGGGTATCAACATAGAACGTCTCTCCTTTACTTACCATCATTCTATGCTTCACTAAGAGAGAATTATGAACAATTCGATGCTATAAGCTATCGACCATACCATTCTCTCTATTGGACATATACTAACAGCACATATCATTTTTATGTGACTTTGACATAAAGGAGGATACGCATGCCGTACGGAGATCTTTATGGACGCTGCAGACAGTTTCATGGCAGACCAGTCAGAATTGCTTGTCATGATGGAAGAACGCATCTAGGTGAAGTTACTAGAGTAGACAGGGATCGAGTTTGGATTCGTCCGTTGAACGGAAATCGTGGTTTTGGATATGGTTATTATGGATGGGGCTATGGTTATCCAGTTGCTTTTGCTGCGATTGCAACGATTGCAGTAGCTTCTCTATTTTTTTGGTAAAATAATGGATTCAAATATAGGGGCATGAGAGTTCTTCTCTTATATTTGAGCACTGCACATTCAGCAGAATCTGCCTTTTTTGTTTCTCTGCTAGCTGAAAAGCCTCGCTGCCTAGCGAGGCTTATTCTGTGATCCCATGGCGAAGTAATTTGAATTTTACGTGAATGTCCACATTCAAATTAGGAATAGTGTCTCTCCATTTCTTCTCGGTTAACCGGTTTGTCCGGTTTTTACTATTGTAAGTTCTGCCAAATCCTACGGGGTCAATCTCATCCTCTTTTAATTGTTCGATCAATTCCTCTAGCTGCTTTTTTAATTCTTTTTCAACTTCTCGTTCTATTTTATCAAGGACCTTCTTTTGTTTTAAATCAATATTTTTGGATAGTTCTAAAAGTCTGGCTTCCATTTTAATATTAACTGTTTGCTGAGCAGGCTCTCCTTGTTTCGGTGAAATGGCGGTTTTGCTGTTTATTTCGTGAAAAGAAACTAATAGCGGACCTTTATTAAACTCTTCTTTACTCGTTTCTTTTTGATCATCCTCAAATTTATCTTTTTCCAGTTGCAATTGAAATTGTCCATCGGAGAACTCATTTTTTAAAATCATTAATTTATAGATATCATCCTCAGGAAGTTCATATACGAATGAATCCTCATTAAATAAAGCTAAACCTTTAATTACCACTTTATTATTTTCAAGATTTAATAAAGGGAGAACGGGATCCACTCCCACGTCAAAATACATATGGTTAAATTCATGCAGCGTACAGTTCGGAATGATTTGTCTATGAATACTTTTCTCTAGGAGCCGCTGCATATAAGTGCCGATGTTGGGAGCGTCTTCTGCATTAGAAGAATTCATTAATTCAGTGGCCTGATTATCGGCTATAGCTAGATAACCCATGTCAGAAACTTTAGCATCCCTGGAAAGGGTATCCATGTATCTTTCCAGTCCGCTTTTTGCAATATCCCTCCCGTAGATTTCTAAACGAACTTGGCCGGAAACCAATTTGTGACTTGTTTTTGTATCCGCGTTTAAACGCAGTCCTTTAGAGGTAGTCGCTTCACTTATAATTACTTGGGAAGTAGTAGGGGATGTAGAGCTGAATTGGTTGATCACCATACTTCCCCTTAACTTATCATTCTCTAATTTGTCATAGCCGACTGCTGTAATGATTCCTAACTGCTCCAAGTAATTTTTGGGAAGACATCCAGTCAGCAATAGAGATAGCAGAAGAAACAGGATGCTTATTCTCATGAGGAATGCCCCTTTTTAAGTCGCTTTTTTATTTTAATGATTGGATAAAGAATCAGGGGGTAAATAAAAACGATATAAAATCCTGATTTTGCGGCGAAATCCGTAAGCTTGTCAATATTGATCCGGTATTCAATTAGAATAGAGGCAATAAATAGACAAACAGCCAGCGTGTACATCGTAGGCTTTTCCGGCGCGTTAAAGCTCCTGCGCAATATACGGATGATCATCCAAAAAAAGATAATTAAGTTAGGCAGAATAACTGTCATCCACAGGGATACGGCAAGAACATCAAATCGTTCAATAAAGGAGAAATGGATGATTTTAAAGAGCGAGAGTGTTGCCCAAACCGACTCTTTCAACTGACCGGGGCTGAAGTAGCCTATGGAAACGACGGTGACAAGAAGGATAAGCAGATTCGTCAAGAAAATCCCGGCGTGGAGCGGGAAGTGGATATCTTTCTTATTCCGGATATAGGGATAAATAAAGAAAAGCACCTCGAATCCTAGAACTGAATAGCTCATCTTATATGCGCCTCGTAATATATCCATGTAGCTATTAAGCCCAATCGGCGTAAAGTGGTTCCAATCCATAAGTGTTAACGGTTTATAAAGGGAGAACGCCAGCCAGATGGTTCCGAAAAAAAACAAAAAGCTGACTCCGACCATGACACGAAAACCACCCAACAGACTATAGACCACTAAGAAAATTAAAAATAGACTCATCAGCCATGTAGACATATCAGGCAAAACAAATACCTGCACAACCTCAATGTAATTCTTTAAAACAGCTAAGAGAATGGAAAACAAATACACAAGGTAAGCTGAGGAAATCAACCTTCCTATCCACTTGCCAAACACATCTTCTTGAATGCCTAAAATATCGGCGCTTTCATACTCCTTAAGAATCAGCGTCATAATCCACACCACAAAGTGGATACAAAGGCTGGCAATAATGATGGAAATCCAGGCATCCTCCTCTGCATCGGTAAATAATACCCGCGGAACTCCCATTAGGCCAGCGCCTATCTGTAAAGTATGAACGATAAAGAAAACGTAAAAAGCCTGAACTGCCTGGTCAGAAGAGATCGTTAAATTTATCTTCATGGTTCATCCACATCTTTATGGATGGTCGCTTTATCTTTGCTGTACTTCGTTAGGTCTTTAGGCATAACATTCACCGGCCTTCTCGTATTTTTCTGAAAGGGCAGGCGAAGGATGGAATCATTAAAATCTTTGGCTTGAAATGGGTATAAAGGTGCGAGATAAGGACGACCTAAAGACTTCTGTTTAAGCAAATGGATTACCAAAAAGCTGAGACCTGCGAAGATTCCAATTAATCCCCATGCACCTGCTAACAAGATCATAGGAAAGCGAATCACTCGAATCGCTGTTCCCATTAAATAGCTGGGAGCTGTAAAGGAAGCAAGTGCACTCAATGCCACAATAATTATTAAAATATTACTCGTGAACCCCGCTTTTACAGCCGCTTGTCCTAACACGATACCGCCAACAATACCCATCGTTTGTCCAACTTTAGTCGGCAGTCTTGCCCCTGCTTCTCTTAACAGTTCAATGAGGAGTTCTAATAACAGAGCTTCAAATACAGGGGGAAACGGAACAGTCGACCTTGATTGTCCTAAGGTAATAAGCAGGGAGGACGGAATGATTTCATAATGATAAGTTAAGGCTGCCACATACATGGGTGTAAGAATAATGGAAATAAACATAGACCAGAACCGCAGTAAACGGATAAAAGTTCCCATATTCCAGCGCATATACAGATCTTCCGTTGATTCAAAAAAACTGAAAAGCGTCATCGGACCAATTAATACGGTAGGACTTTTGTCTACAAGCACCCCGACTCTGCCTCTGGAAAGAGAATGGCAGAACCTGTCCGGTAGCTCGGTGAACAGCAGCTGTGGAAAGACAGAGCTTGATGAATCTTCTATATACTGGCCTAATACGCTTGTATCTTCCACTTCGTCAACGGTCAATTCTTTGATTCTCTGCCTGAAGGTTTGCACATTTTCTTCATTGGCAAGTGACTTTAAATAAACGAGTCGGATTTCTGATTGAATTCTCTCCCCGACAATCATTTTTTCTACGACTAAATCCTCTGTATCAAGACGCCAGCGGAGGACATTTAAATTCGTCTGCAGCGATTCTGTAAAAGAAACTTGCGGTCCGAATACTAAAGATTCAGTTTCCGCCCTGGCAAGCTGCCGCTTAGATTGCTCAGGCAAGTCAAAGAGAATGGCTTCTTTTTCTCCTGGAAAATAGATGGAGGCAGATCCGTGAATGATCTTCTTCGAAATGGCAGGCACAGAGTTGACGGTTTCTGAGGAAGCCAGCGGAATTTTATTTTGCAGTTCATGGAGGGTCCAGGGTTTTCTATTGCTCATCAGCGGTTCCAGCAATTCATGTTCTAGTTGTTCCTTATTAACTTGATAATTGATAAAATGCAGGATGATTTTCTGGCCTTTAATCTGAAAGGTTTTTTTCACTAAGTCTGGACTTTGATTGAATTGATCTTCTAGTGCTTGAATATAAGTCTCTAAGTCCATCGGTAATTGGGTGCCGCTCATGGTATCACCATCTCTCGAAAATAGATGAAATTAGTATGTGATAAAGAAACTGAATTATGAAAAGAGAAACTAAGCCCATTTGTTGAGATAAGTGTTTTAGAGGTTATTACATACCAGATAATCGGTTTACTTCATTTGGCTTAGGGCCATTGAACATTCCAAACATCAAGTGAATAGGGTCTTCAAGAAAAATTAAGCAAGTAAATATGAAAAGATGGGAAGAATGATAGGAAAAGGAGGGAAAATATGTGGAACATCAATTAATCGAAGTTTATGTACCGGATCACCATTTTGAATCCATTGACGAAAAATTAAAACAGTACAATCACCAATCGTATTGGGTCTCCAGTGAATCTGAAGAACGAATGCTTGTAAGAATATTAGTAGGAACGAGAGAAGTGGAAGAGATTCTTAACTATTTAGAGGGCGTTTCTAATGTAGTCGAAGGATTCGAAACGATGCTTATCCCTGTGAAAACCTATTTTTCTAAAGAAACCGTTAATCGCACTTCGAAGGAAGAAGTGGAACAGGAAGATGAAGAAAATGAAAGTGCCCGTTTACTTCGTGCCAGCAGACAAGAGCTGATTACTTCAGTTGAAAAAAGTGGCACGATTACCTGGAATTATACGCTGCTTATTATTTTATCTGCGATCGTAGCTACAGTCGGTTTTTTGAAAGATAGCGAAGCCGTGGTGATCGGCGCCATGGTGATTGCGCCTATGATTGGTCCTGTCATAGCAGTAGCATTTACTTCCGTGCTGGGAGATTATAAACTTCTAGGAAGAGCGGCTGTTACTTCTTTATATGGGATTGTTATTGTTCTATTTATTTCTATATTATTTGGTTATTTTTCCGATATGGGAATGCACACCGACCAATATTTAGACCGCACGAAGGTAACGATCATTGATATTTATCTCGGGGTGGCCTCAGGAGCTGCAGGAGCACTTGCGTTTTTAAATCGATTATCCGGAAATCTCGTGGGAGTCATGGTAGCTGTTGCCCTTTTGCCGCCGACGGTTGCGATGGGAATGTCCATTGGAGATGGTGCTTATCTTCATGCTTATGGGGCGTTTCTGCTTGTAACGGTTAATATTATGTCCATTTTACTTGCCGCTGTAACGATGTTTTCGATTAGCGGTATTCGGCCAGTCCGGTGGGAAGAAGTGAGAAAAGCGAATGTTTCCAGGCCGTTATCTATTATTTTCGTCATTATTATTGTCGTCATTCTTGCCTTAGTCATAGTGATTGGTAAAGATGTAAATGCATAGATGAGGACAGTAAGAAATATACTTCCGGATGTTTCATCATTCTAAGGAAGTTTATTTCTTTTAGATTGGCGGTTGATTAAAAATTTTGAAAATTATATAATATATAATCATGGATAGGAAGGAGGTCACGATCATGAAAAAGCTAAGATTTGCAAGAATCCGTAACTTTATAAAGATCGTGGCTCCATTCTAACCCTTTAAGAACGTGATTACGGGAAAATGAAAGCCGCGTTACAGCCGTGGCCGTTTAATGTTCTCAAGCATACGTCCTGGACGTATGCTTTTTTGCGTCTTTTACAGAAATTGTGCTTTTTGGTTAGTTTCAGCTGGTAACCTTATGATAAGTTTAGCAGTTGTTCTATATAAAAAATTCAAGGAGGTACTTATGAGATGGAAATAATCAGAGTCAGGAAAGAATGGAACGATGAATGGAAAGAAAGCGGCTAGCTGGATTTTAACTGGGAAAGGACGGGACTTTTATGTTTAGTGTGTTATTTAAATTAGGTTGGTTTTTTAAAAAATATTGGAAACGTTACACTTTCGCTATTATCGCGCTGATTGTTGTAAGTGCGATTGATCTGATTCCTCCTAAATTAGTAGGGATGGCGATTGATGACATCCAATTTAATTCATTGACTATGGATAAACTCATTCATGTGATTCTGATATATGGAGGGTTAATTGCAGCGAGTTATACGCTCTCCTATCTTTGGGATTATACCTTGTTCAGCGGAGCCATGATTATGGAGCGTTCGATGCGCTCACGGCTGATGAACCATTTCTTGAAAATGACGCCGACTTTCTTTGGGAAGAATCGTACCGGCGACCTAATGGCACGGGCGACCAATGACTTGAAGGCTTTAACGATGACGGCAGGATTCGGGATATTAACGTTAGTCGATTCTACTGTGTTTATGATTTTAATTATCATGATGATGGGTTTCACCATCAGCTGGAAGCTTACATTGGCTGCGCTCCTACCTCTGCCTATTATGGCGTTGGTTATGAATCGTTACGGTAAAGTTATTCATAGCAGATTTATGGAAGCGCAAACGGCGTTCGGCGATATGAATAATAATGTTTTAGAGTCGATTCGAGGCGTCCGTGTTCTTCGGGCCTTTGTGCAGGAAAGCAATGATGAACAACGTTTTCAAGCGATGACGACCGATGTGTATGACAAAAATGTTCAAGTGGCGAAGATAGATGCCTTATTTGAACCAACCATTCAGATACTTGTTGGCCTTGCCTACACCATTGGACTCGGATATGGAGCTTCTCTCGTTTTTCACAATGTTATAACATTAGGTGAATTAGTGTCTTTTAATGTTTACTTAGGTATGCTGATCTGGCCAATGTTCGCCGTGGGAGAACTCATCAATGTGATGCAGAGGGGAAACGCCTCGCTCGACCGGGTCAATGAAACGTTAAATTATCATCCGGATGTGGTTATGCCTGCCAGTCCTAAACGGTTGGATAAACCGGATGTGATTTCTTTTACAGACGTTTCGTTTCAGTACCCTGAAGTAGAAGTGAAAGGGTTAGCCGACCTGTCTCTCACGATCCGCAGGGGGCAGACGGTAGGGGTGGTTGGAAAAACTGGAGCTGGAAAAACGACATTCTTCCGGCAATTGCTCCGCGAGTATCCTGGACTATCAGGTTCCCTCCAAGTGAACGGGGTCGATCTGAGTGACTTAGATATGGATATGACTCGTTCCTGGATTGGATACGTTCCTCAGGAGCAGGTGCTTTTCTCAAAAACGATTAGAGAAAATATCCAATTCGGGAAAAAGGATGCCAGTGATGAGGAAATTTATCGTGTATTAAGGCTGGCTCATTTTCTTGATGATATTAAAAATTTACCAAAAGGATTGGAGACTAAAGTAGGCGAAAGCGGAGTCACTTTATCTGGGGGACAAAAGCAGAGAGTGGCTATAGCCAGGGCATTCATTATGAACCCTGAAATTCTGCTTCTTGATGATGCTATGTCAGCGGTCGATGGAAAAACGGAAGCCAGCATCATTGAGCAGCTTAGAAGGGAAAGAAAGGATAAAACTACTCTCATTGCTGCTCACCGGCTATCTGCCGTTACACACGCCGATCACATCATCGTATTGGATGAAGGCCGTGTGATAGAAGAAGGAACTCATGAAGATCTAATGAAGCAAGCGGGCTGGTACCAAACTCAATATGAAAGACAGCAGCTCGAAGATGGCGAGGTGAGAACATGAAGCAGTCCTCAACAGAAAAGAAACTATTCTTGTACGCCTGGAACTTTCGAAAAAGTATAATTGTCGGCCTGGTTTGTCTAGTCTTAGCGGTGGCGCTCGAGCTGACTGGACCCTTCATTGCCAAAAGGTTAATCGACCAACATATTGTGGGAATCGAAAACCAATGGTATCAAGTCGAAAAACCAGACCATTATACCGTTCGCTATAACGAGGAACTTTACAAAAGGTCCGATCGATTAGCTCCGGGAGATCAGGAATCTCAGCCTGCTACAATTCTGCAAGTTAATCATAGCTATTATTTCGTAGATCAGGAAGTACCGTTAACTGGAAAAAGAACGCTGAACGGCAGTACTTTGACTATCAATGCTCCGGACAAAACAGTAGAGGCTCAAGCAGAACGGCTGTCTATGAGCCAGTTGTATCAATTTTTCCAGCCTGAACAGAGATCTATTTACAGGCTGCTGGGAATTTACGTAGGCTTGCTGTTTATCGCAGCCCTGTTTAAGTTCTCTCACACCTTCATTTTGCAAAAGTCCTCCAACCGGATCATTCGCAAAATGCGTGATGACCTTTTTGCTCATCTGCAAAGGCTTCCGATGAAATACTTCGTAGATCAGCCTGCTGGTAAAATTGTTTCACGCGTGACCAACGATACAGAATCAATTCGCGAGCTGTATGTACGTGTACTGGCAACTTTTGTAACAAGCTTCTTCTATATGACCGGTATTTACGTTGCCTTGTTTCTACTTGATAAGAGGCTTGCGCTCATGTGTTTGCTTTTAGTACCGATTCTGTATGGCTGGATGAAGCTTTATAAGCATCTTGGCGGGAAATACAACACAGTCGTTCGTTCTACCGTGAGTGAAATTAATGGAAGTATAAATGAGGCGATACAAGGAATGCCAATCATACAAGCATTCCGCCAGGAGAAACAAACCTCAGATGAATTTGAGCAGTTAAATAACAAGCATTTTACCTACCAAAGAAAGCTGGTAAGGCTAAGTGCATTAACGTCTTTTAATTTAGTAAATGTACTCAGGAATTTCGCTTTTGTAGGTTTTATCTGGTATTTCGGTTCTGCTTCTCTAGGGGCGGAAGGAATTGTGACAGTCGGAGTCTTGTACGCCTTTGTCGATTACTTGAACCGATTGTTCCAGCCGATCACCGACTTTGTTAACCAGCTTCCTCAATTGGAAGTAGCCCGTGTGTCAGCAGGTCGTGTGTTTGAAGTGCTTGAAGAAGAAGGAGAGAGAATCCATTCTAATCCGATTGACCGGTATCGAGGGGAAATTGAATTTGACCACGTATCGTTTGCATATGAAAAGGATGTGTATGTCTTAAAGGACCTTTCTTTTAAGGTAGCAGCTGGACAGACTGCTGCCTTTGTCGGGCACACCGGTTCTGGTAAAAGCTCTATTATGAATTTATTATTTCGTTTCTATGATCCGCAAAAAGGCAAGATAAGCCTTGATGGTACGTCCATTCAAGATTTATCAAGGCAGCAAGTTCGCAGCTATATGGGGATCGTGCTTCAAGATCCATTTATTTTCTCAGGGACGATATTGTCGAATGTAACTATGAATGATGAAGATATTTCCCGGGAAATGGCGATAAATGCATTGAAAGCTGTCGGTGCTGACCGTTTTATCGAGAAACTTCCTGGAAGCTATGATGCCCCAGTTAAAGAAAAAGGGGATTCACTATCCATGGGAGAAAGACAGCTGATTGCATTTGCAAGAGCTCTTGCCTTCGATCCTGCCGTGCTGATTTTGGATGAAGCAACGGCAAATATCGATACCGAGACCGAACACTTGATTCAAAAAGCCCTCGAAGTTCTGAAGAAAGGCAGAACAACGCTGGTTATTGCCCACCGTTTATCCACGATACAGCAAGCAGATCAAATATTTGTCTTAAACCATGGTACAATGGTTGAACAGGGAACACATCAGGAATTGATCGCTGAAGACGGTCAATATTATCAGATGTATCGCATGCAGCAGGGCGCCTTAAAGGCAAATGCCATGTAGTTCCTAATCTCCATTAGCGTGGAGGAGGGCAAACGTGAAGGATCGTAAGGATAAACAAGATATTATAGATGAAGACCTATATGAAGAAATTGATGAAGAAGAGCTTTATGAGCTTGTTCAAGAAGAGAAGGTAAAAGCACTAGAACGATCACGGCAAAGAAGAGAGCAAAACAAAACCAAAAGACCCTTTCCTAAGTGGGCCTTTTGGTTGATTGCTATTGTGATGGTCTTGAATATCATCGCTGTTCTCCCCAATACATTCTCAATCCCAGCGGTTGATTTTTTAAAGACTTCTGCTCAATTGTCCACAAATAAAAAAATAGAAACTTATCAGAAGTCTATCGTCGTAGTGGAAGCGGGCAATAGTAAGGGGACAGGGTTTTCCTTTACCAGGGATGGTCAAATATTAACGAATCATCATGTGATTGAAGGAGAGAAACGAATCTCCGTCGCTTTTCCTGAACGAGGGTTGTTTGAGGCAAAGGTCGTCAAGGATTTCCCGGAAGTGGATCTTGCCGTCCTAAAGGCGGAAGGAAAGAATTTTCCTCATTTACAGCTTGCTGATCATACTGCTTTTAAAGACGGGGAACATTTCTATTTTATTGGGAATCCGCTGAAGTTTACCGGGATAGCGAATCAAGGGACGATTATTGACTACACCCAGCTGGAAGACTGGAAGGATCCTGTGCTTATGCTGGATGCACCAGTCTACAGAGGAAACTCTGGAAGTCCGGTTATTAATGATCAAGGTAAAGTCATAGCCGTCGTGTTTGCAACTCTTTCGCATGAACAGGAAGGCAGAGTAGGATTAGCAGTGCCAATTGATTATTACTATGAGAAAACAAAGGAATGAAAAAATCCTGAGCAATCTATGCTCAGGATTTTAATTTGTTTCTAATTGATTCCCCGTAACTGGGATAGGATTGAAATTCAGTAACTCAGAAAAATGCAACACATTATAAGTCATTCGTTCGACTTTCTGCTGAATATCTTCTTCTTCAACCGTCCGAGGAGGGTCCAGAGGCTCATTGCAAATAGCACTCGCGTGAGGGGGGAGTGTGAAGCCTAGCATAGAAAGTCGGTAATGTATCGATTGAGCAGCCAGTCTTGCACCGCCATCACCGGCATCAGCTACAATAACGCCACCAACTTTATTGTAAAAGAGGCCTTGGCCTTTTCTATTCGTCATTTCATGATAGCCTTGCAGTCTCTCTAGAATGAGCGAAGCAATACTGCTTTTGTCTCCCATGGCAATGGGTGTAGCGAAGATCACGATATCTGCATTTAATATTTTCTCAAAGATAAATGGCCAGTCATCATCGCGGTCTATCGTACTGGATATTCCAAATTTAATATGAAAATCGCGTAAGTGGATGCGATTCACATCAACTTTCTCCTTCTGCAAGGTTAAAGCAGCATGATGGAGAAGCTTGTCTGTATCTGTATGTTCATTTCCTTTTTCTAAACTGCAATTCAGTAATACGGCGTTCATCTTATCGATCCTCCTTAAGGATGTCGTCACTCTAGATTTATCCTATATTTATATAAAGTAAACTTCTTAATCCTAATGAATACCTTTTCCTAGGTAAATAAGACCATTAAACTACTGTATACTCTGTTTCTATGTTAGTTGTACGGAAACAAGTGACTTATGTCCTGTTTTCTGCAATCATTACTTAATAAAATGTAAATCGTGTGTGGTGGAATACTCCGTAAATTTACAGTAAAATAGTCATGCTCTCTACAATACCCATGCATACAACTACCTTTAAAAAGTGAATAAGAAACATTGGTTGATACAATTCTGTAACATAAATGAAACTAATATTTAAAAATACACCCAAAAAATAGACCTGTTAATCGAACGATTTTAATGGCTGGAGGTGATAAAGGTTGATCAGTCGTCTGTTCCAAAAAAATAACACCTCCCTTGACTTGCAAGTAGTTGAAGCCAAGCAAGGGGACGAAGATATCCGTAATGAGATCCTCAAACAGTATCAACCTTTTATTGCCAAAAGTGTTTCTGAAGTATGTAAAAGATATATTGACCCTCGTATAGATGATGAATTCAGTATTGGTCTGGCAGCATTTAACGAAGCCATACAAGCTTATTCTTCTGAAAAAGGGTGCTCATTTCTTTCATTTGCCCGTCTAGTGATCAAAAGAAAGGTGATTGACTATATCCGAAATGAGCAGAAAAAACTTCCGGTTACTTCACTGAATGAAACCTATGAAGATGAAGAACAAATGGAGAACCCTTCAGAGATTGCAGCTGCCAAGGAACGGTTTCAGTTAGAAACGGAATCGTGGTACCGCAGAGAGGAGATTGAGGAATTTAAATCTCAGCTCAAGAAATATAATTTAACGTTTGCGGAATTGACCGAAGCTTCCCCTAAGCATAAAGACGCCAGGGAGTCAGCTGTTCACAGCGCGAGGCTTGTCCAGAGCGATGAGAGACTTTTGAATCAAGTGCTGGAAAAAGGAAGACTGCCAATTAAGGAACTTCTAAGGCAGGTAAATGTAAGTAAGAAAACACTTGAGCGAAATCGAAAGTTTATTATTGCGATGGTTCTAATTCTAGACGGGGACTATAAATATCTCCAAGAGTACTTGAAGGGGGTGGGTGTGTGAGGAAAGGTATTGTCATGGAGCAGAGTCATTATTTTACCATTGTAATGACGAGTGATGGCGCATTCTATAAAGCTCAGCCAATTGAAGCTGAAATTGGTATGGAAATTGAATTTAAAGCAATGACAGAGGAAAGCAGCGATAGAAAGCAGACATGGCTATTAAGTCAACGGAATATGAAAGTTGCAGCTTTAGCAATGGCTCTTTGTGTAGCGCTTCTCCCTCTGTTTCTCTGGTATGGAAGCAATCGTGCCTATGCGTATGTAAATATTGATATCAATCCAAGTGTAGAGCTTAAGCTTAACAATAAAATGGAAGTGCTTGAAATCCATCCGTTAAATGAAGATGCTGAAGGTATAGTCTCACACCTGGATAACTGGAAGAGAAAAAAAGCATCAGAAGTTACGCTGGATATGATCTCATTAAGCCAGGAATATGGCTATATGAATAAGAAAAATGAAGTACTTATTGGAATTAGTTATGTGAAGAATTCTCATAAGAAGGATTTTACTAAAGATATTGAAACTTACTTAGAGAAGAAGTCTCTACCGGTGTCCATTGCGGCTTATGAGGTCCCGGAAGACGTAAGAAAGCAAGCAAAACAGAAAAAAGGTTCCGTAAATAAAGAAATGGCACGAACGATCGGTAAGGATAAAAAAACATCGACAGAGGCATCAGTGGCTCAAAATATTCAAATTGGAGACGAGGATAAAGCTATTATTCAATCATTTTATCAGGAAGATCATCCTACTCCAGCAGCACAGCCCGCTCCGTCCTCCCAGCCTGCCGAAAAGCCCCAGGTCATTTCTGGAAAAGCGGAAGAGCAGGACCAACCAAGTAATGATAGGTCTTCGCCACCTAAGGACAATGTCGAGAAAGACAGTTCTCCTACGGCTAAACAGAAGGGCCGCAAAACGTTTCCCGCTAATAAAACGGAGAAGAAGGCAGCTGAAAATAACAACCAAAAACACGGACTGAAATCTTCTTCCGAAACTCCTTCAAAATCTAAAGATAAGTCTAGAAAGCCGTTCGAACAAGAGAATCATGGGAATCATTCGCCGGATCACATGAGCATGGGAAATCCCATCCGTCGTACAATAGACACCATTCTGATGATAAAAAGCAAAATCATCCAAGACGGAACAAACATGAGAGTGATAAAGCAAAGCAAGAGAATGAACACAAAAAAGAGCGTAAACCTCACCGCTCCCATTAAGTGTGTTTGACTTATTTATATAGACTTCAGCACACTCCCTGGACGGGGAGTGTTTTTTTTAAGTTCTAATAGTGAATAGATAGGTAAATCCACATGAATAGGTGGAGTAGAAAATGACGAAATAATTTCCTGGAGTGAATAAATAGTGATGGATAGAATCTCTTTGCTTTACTTAACTTAAGATGGGGAATAACTATTAAATAGCTGGGGTCAAAGACGTGGACACGGAATATGGAGAATCCCAGAGACCATTATATATAGAATAACAGCTAGTCCAAGTTTGATTGGCTAGCTGTTAGCTTGTCTCATTAGAGCCTTCCGAATTTCCCATAAGTCCATGAAAGAACAACTGAGTTAATTCTTCTAGAAAGCGATAATCCGTTTCTTGGGAGTATTGAAATAATTCAGGGCTTGACCGCATGGCTTGAGAGTACATATCTAAATAAAAGAGAATGGCTTTAAATGACAGATCTTTATGGATCACCCCTTCATTCTTTCCCTGTTTTACCAGCTCCATGAATAAAGGAATGCTCGTTTGTTCTGAAAAATTCTTAATAAATTCCTGGATTTCAGGTCTGTCAGACATGATGGTTCGCAAAAAATCAGAGTTCAAAAGAAGGATATTCTCATTTTTATCACGTAGTAAGTCCCGCAATTTTTCTTTGAAACTCTTCTCACTGTCATCCAATACAACTTGAAATTGAGAAATCTTTTCTTCGGTAAATTTTTTTATACTTTCAAATACTAATTCTTCTTTTCCGCCAAAATAGTTATAAATGGTTACTTGAGAAACTTGAGCTTTACTGGCTATGTCCTGAATACTTACTTTTTGAACTCCATAAGTAGAAAAAAGCTCTAAAGCGGCATCAAGTATATTCATTTTTTTTCGTTCTTTACGTCGTTCAAATCCGTTCACAGGCTACACCTCTCCCTTCATTTTACCTTTAGTTATGAAATAAATCAATTCATATATTTCATAATAAGAACTTGGAGATCAACGTGAATTTTATAGATCGGAGGGGTGAAACTTTACAGGTTGAACCTCTATTCAGTACGATAAATAGTAAGTAAGACAATCTCACAAAGAGAGAGGTATGGAGTTATGTCCAAATTGGATTTATCCCAATTCGAGAAGAAATTGATTGTCCGCAATACACAGGATGGAGATCTGGAACAGCTGTTAGAATTACAGAAAGTCTGTTTTCAAAATATGGAACCCTGGAAAAGGGAACATCTGGAAAGTCACTTAACCCATTTTCCAGAAGGGCAGTTTGTTGTCGAATATGATAAGGAGATTATTGGCAGCTGCTCGAGCTTAATCGTGAACTTCGATGAATATGATGACAAACATACGTGGGACGATATCACTGACGAAGGTTACATTTCTAATCATGATCCAGAAGGGTATAACCTGTATGGCATAGAGGTCATGGTTCATCCTGAATTCAGAGGAATGAAAATCGGCAGGCGGCTGTACGAAGCTAGAAAAGACTTGGCTAGAGAGTTAAATTTAAAAAGTATTATTATTGGCGGCAGGATCCCCAATTATCATAAATATGAGCAGGAGATGACGCCCCGGGAATATGTAGAGGAAGTCCGTGCCCAAAACATATTTGATCCTGTACTAACTTTCCAAATCATTAATGGTTTTACTGTGATGAGGATCAATCCTGACTACTTACCTGATGATCAAATGTCTTTAAAATATGCGACGTTAATGGAATGGAATAACATTGATTACCGGGCGAGAACAAAACGCCACTTTAAAACGAGTTACCCAGTTCGAATTATGGTGATTCAATATATGATGAAAAAGATCGACAGTTTTGAGGAATTTGTCAAACAGTGTGAGTATTACGTGGACGTTGCGGCTGATTATGGATCGGATTTCGCAGTCTTTCCGGAAATCTTCACCACCCAGCTTATGTCGTTCTTAGAAGAAAAAGTTCCTTCAAAAGCGGTCAGGAGATTATCCGAGTATACAGAAGAATATATTGAAATGTTTACTCATCTAGCTGTTAAATACAATGTTAACATTGTCGGAGGGTCCCACTTTGTGGAGGAAGATGATCATATCTATAACATCTCCTACTTATTTAGAAGAGATGGTACCATAGAGAAACAATATAAGATCCATGTGACACCAAATGAACGTACGTGGTGGGGCATACAGCCTGGAGATGCCGTCAAAGTATTTGATACTGATTGCGGCAAAATAGCAATCCAAATATGCTATGACATTCAATTTCCGGAGCTTGCCCGCTATGCCGTGGACCAAGGGGCTAATATTATTTTCGTCCCGTTTTGTACAGACGATCGCCAAGGATATTTGCGCGTCCGTTATTGTGCTCAGGCAAGGGCTGTAGAAAATCAGGTCTATACTGTAATTGCTGGTACTGTAGGAAACTTAACCCATGTGGAAAATATGGATATTCAATATGCTCAATCCGGAATCTTTACCCCCTCTGACTTTGAATTTGCCAGAGATGGCGTCATTGGGGAATGTAATCCTAATATAGAAACTGTCGTAGTAGGAGATGTAGATCTGGAGATTCTTAGAAGACAGAGAAAGTCAGGTACTGTCCGCCAATTACGCGACCGACGCCGTGACTTATTTGAATTAAACTATCGAGTAGATACTGAAGTTAAGCCAGAACGAACGTAAGGAGAGAAGAAACCATGCTGAAAGATCAAGTGGCTATTATAACCGGAGCTTCAAGAGGGATAGGTAAAGAAGTAGCAATTCAATTAGCCGAGCAAGGAGTAAAACTTGCGATACTAGGAAGTTCCGATGAAGTTCATGCAACGAAAGAAGAAATCAACAGCAAAGGGTATTCCGATATCTTATCCTTTACAGCTGATGTAACAAGTGAAAATGAAGTTGACCATGTGGTTCATGCCACAAAGAACGCCTTTGGACGGATCGATATATTAATTAACAATGCCGGAATAGGAAAGTTCAAACCTGTCGAAGAGGTGACTGTGGAGGAATGGCGTAAGACGTATGAAGTTAATGTTCAAGGTGTTTTTCTGGCTACTAAAGCAGTGCTGCCTCAAATGAAAAAACAAAAATTCGGCACGATCCTGACTGTCGCTTCTGATGTCTCGCGTTATACCATTCCTGAAGGAGGATCACTCTATACCTCCACTAAATATGCTGTTCAAGGCTTTATGGGTTCTCTGGCCCAAGAAGTTCGCAGCTATGGAATTCGAGCAGGAACCGTAAACCCAGGAATGGTGGATACGTATTTCGCGGATAGCAGCCAGGGAGATGCTGAGAAAGAAGAATGGTTGAAGGTACAGGATGTAGCTGAGGCCATCGTTTATATGGCTGGTGCTCCGAAGCATATGCTGATCGATGAATTGCACTTACATCCCATCATCCAGGAATACCCTAGAGTATAAATGGGTTGCGAGAGTAAAACGAAAGCATTTGTTCACCAGAAGACCCGCCCCATGTAAAATTGCAGGGGCGGGTTTTCTGTGGTTTATTAGCGCTGCTTTTGTCGTCCTGACCCGGCGCGTCTGCTTTAGGTTTATTTCGCTCATGATATAATAAATCCAGAATGTACGGGCAGGCTGGAAGGAGGTTTACGGATGTCTTCTCAATTAGAAACATTGAAAAATATTGCTGAATTGCTGAATCAATCGACTAGCAGAAGAGTACTAAGTGAGGTATTGCAAGCCTTTATCTCAATGACCCAGTTTGAAACCGGGTGGATCTTTCTTGAACAGGGCGGCGTCGTCAAGCTGGAAGCGGATGTTGGTCTACCGCCTGCACTTAAGCGAAATGATAAGGAATTGATGTGCGGTGAAGACTGTCATTGTGTTTCTCGGTATAAAAATGGACGATTAACGCAAGCCACTAATATTATTGCTTGTAAACGAATAGAAAAGGCTCGGGAGCAAGGCAGCGGAGAAACGTGCGGAGTTACTCATCATGCCACAGTTCCTCTGCAAACTCCGAACCGGTTATATGGTTTGTTTAATGTTGCTGCAAGAAACCGAGAGAATTATACCGAAGACCTGGAATTACTTGAATCGATCGCATTACAAATGGGCACAGCCTTGGAACGGATTGAGCGGTTTGAGAAAGAAGAAGAAAGAAATACGCTTTTAACAAAGGCTCACTTGTTTACGAGAAAAATTCAGGAAGCGAGAGATTCATTTGCTCTACAGGAGACGGTTCAAGAAGGAATGGAAAAACTATTTCCCTCGTCGAAGGTTAGGATTAATAAGCAGGCGGAATATGATGTCGAGCGTCTGCAAGGATGGATTAATCGTTTTTCTTTTCTGAACATATCAGCAGATACTCCTTTTTCTATTCAGGAGCGAGAGATTTTTGAACTTTTGATGGAATACATAAAGGTGTCATGGAAGCAGCTTCTATTAAGTGACAAGGAAAAAGACATTGCTCGTAGAGAAGAGCGCGGGCGTTTAGCACAGGATCTGCATGATTCCGTAAACCAGCTGCTCTTTTCTATAGTTTTGACTTCTAAAGCTGCTGAGGGAACCGCTGATAAAGACTCTCCTTTGTATGAGCAAATCAGCTATATTCATGAATTATCTGCTCAGGCGCTCGCAGAAATGCGTTCCCTTATTGCCAAGCAGAAAGGGGAACGTTTAGAAGCTGGTGTTTTCACGGAGCTTTCTCATTATGCTGCTACAATTGGTATTCAATTAAAGGGTCAGTCCTCCGGCACTTCTTCCATCCCTTATGCAGTGGAAGAGGCTTTGCTTAGAATTGGTCAGGAAGCTCTTCACAATGTACATAAACATTCGGGAGTGAAAGAAGTGGAACTGCATCTGGTGAAGCATAAGAATAAAGTGCAGATGACGATTAAAGATCACGGGAGCGGCTTTGATTACAACGAGGCAGTTCATACTCCCTCTTTTGGTCTGTCAGGGATGGAACAGCGGACAGCCAGCTATAAGGGTCAGTTTGAAATTCAAAGTGAAAAAGGGAAAGGTACGCAAATTTTTGTGGATATTCCATTTGAGGTGAATAAAGATGACGATTAACATTTTAATAGCTGATGATCATGAGGTTGTCCGAAAAGGTCTGATATTTTTCTTTCAAACCCAGAAGGATATCCATGTGGCGGCAGAAGCTGGGGATGGGAAGAAAGTATTAGAAATATTAGAAAACGGCGATCACCAGGTGGATGTGGTACTTATGGATATCCAAATGCCTGAATTAGACGGAATAGAAACGGCCAAGCAAATAAAATTACAGTTTCCCGCGATTAAAGTTATTATGCTTACCAGTTTTTCTGATTATGATACCGTCATTCCGGCGGTTCAATCGGGAGCAGCAGGCTATCAATTGAAAGATATTGCACCGGATCAGCTGGCCGATGTCATTCGCCGGGTCAAAAATGGAGAAACGATGATCGATTCAAAAGCGGCTACGCAGCTGATGACTCATGTTACGGGCTCCAGCCAAAAAGAAGAAGCAAAACGGTTGGATGAATTAACTAAACGAGAAAAAGATGTGCTGAAGGTTGTCATGGAAGGGTTCAGTAATAAAGAAATTGCTAAACGGTTATTCATTACTGAAAAAACAGTTAAAACGCACTTATCTAATATTTTTTCTAAGCTGGAAGTACATGACCGCACTCAGGCTGCTTTGTTTGGAGTGAAATACTTAAAAGAATAAAGACGAACTAGAAATTCACCTTCTGCTTTTAGAAAGGAAAAAAATCCGAACGATATATATCATCGTCCGGATTTAATAATGGCTAACGGACTTCTGTCCCTGCCAAATTTTTATTAGAGATATACTTCCTGAGGTACCGTAGCTTGCGCGTGATCAATATATTGAAGAAGATTTTCATGACACTCTAATAAGCTGCTTTCGTGACCGGGGTAGTAACTGGCATGAAGGAACGCTTCAATTTTCTTCGATAAGAATTGATCGCGTGTTCGTACCATTAGAACGAGTAGGTCATCCCATTGCCCCCAGATCATGAAATGCAGCGCTTTGTCATAATCTCGATAATTCATGGGCCACATCCTTAGTGGTAAAGGATTAAGGTTATTATGTCCTTCGGGCAGATTTTTGAACCAGAAAGTTCATCACAATTATAGATAAAACGACATCTTTTACATATCTTTACCTCAATTGGATATTTTTTTGTTATGATGGTATGGAAATCATTTGAATAACCTTTATGACCCTGGAAGGAGAAGAAGATTGATGACCGAGAAACAACTGCTATTCGTCAATATAGGCGGGGTCATCACATTTGGCTTGTTTTTGCTGCTTAGTTTATTGATTCAAAATGCTGCGTCAACTCAACATGTGATGATTCTGCTTAGCGAAATCATAGGAGGATTAACCTTTGCCGCAGCCATTATATCGATCGTTTATATGAAGACCCGAAAGAGATGGTTTCCCGTCTCAGTGCTTTCATTTTTAAGCATATGGTTCGTTTATATGATTGGTTACGAAATTGGAATTGATTCTTCCTCCAGCCATTCCTGGATATGGTTCCTGATTTTTTACATAACGGCTGGTGTAAGTATCTATTTTCTAAAAAAGTCTTACCAAATCATTGAAGGGAATTTCAAACTATTTCCTGCTTTTTTTATGTTTTTTAATTCGATGCTGATTGTTTATATGTTATTTCTGACAATTTGGTGGAACCTTCCTTTTCTATAGTCAGTTTCGCTTAAAGGCCTTCTTTTTGAAGGCTTTTTTTATACCTTTGCTTACAGAAGATGCCGCATATTAATGCTCCAATAACGCATACTAAGGCTAAGCTGCTAAGGAGGTATGACAACATGAAAGTAAAAGCATTTGCATTGGGTCTAGTAGCTGTAACTTCACTTGCTGCTTGTCAAGCAGAGCAGGGACAAGGAACAAATGACCACAATAATGGCGTTCAAAATACTACTTTCGAACGTTCAGCAGACGACATGTATGGTCGCGGCAATAATGCCAATCGTTATGATAACGATATGAACATGGTGCATAACACCAATTATGATGTTGCCAAAGAAGCTGCCAATCGTATAGAGAGCAAAGTCGATGGCGTTGATCACGCCTATGTGTTAAAAACACGTGATAATGCTTATGTGGCAGCCGTATTAAAGAATAAAAATGGTAAATCTGCAGAGTTAACAAATAAGGTGGAGAAACAAATTAAACAAGCAGTGAAATCCGCCGACTCTGATATCAATAATGTGTATGTTTCAACAAATCCAGATTTTGTTGATTTAACAAACAATTATGTAAGTGACGTGAAAAATGGGGAGCCGATTCAAGGGTTCTTTCAGCAATTTGGTCAAATGACGAAGCGTATCTTCCCTAATGCCCAATAAGCGTCTATAATAATTAACCAGATATCCTTACATGGATTTCTGGTCTTTTTTTGTATATGACATTCTGGAAGAAATTTAAGAATTCTTCTTGATGGGCTTGATTATTTCATTAAAAGTTGTATAATCAGATTTAGACAAAGTGACTGAAACGTTCAATTGGTCAGGTGGTGGATAAATGACAGTAGATCGAAAACAAGAAATTTTGCAGGCAGCCCGGCATTCATTTGCTACGTTTGGCTATAAAGCAACAACAATGGACCATGTAGCGAAGGCAGCTAATGTTGGAAAAGGAACGATTTATAATTTCTTTAAGAACAAAGAAGAGTTATTTCAAGAAATTATCGGAGAATTATTGAAGGAAATGAAGCAAAATGCGGAAACTAACCTTCCGGCTGACTGCGGATTTCAGGATAAAGTCCATCTTGCTCTCTATGGGCTGCTTGAATTCCGAAGAAGTAATCCGTTAATGGTCAAACTCGTTCAAGAGGCTAAAGAAATTGGTACCGGCCCCGTAAAGCAGGCACTTGCTCATGAGGAAGGTGTCATCATAGAGTATTTACGTAAAGAAATTAATCAAGCGATAGAACAAGAAGATATTCGTTCCTGTCATCCTGATATGACCGCATTTATGATGTATAAATTATATACGGCGTTTACTATTGACTGGGAAGAAAATCACGCCCCGCTTCAAAAAGCAGAAGTTGCTCACTATTTCGATGAATATGTATTTAAAGGATTGTCACCTTCATGATAATCCTTTTCTATTGGAGTTAAATGACTATATGAACAAAATAGTCATATGTTATTAGGAGGGAATCAAATGAATGGATTTAAATTATGGCTCTCAGAGCTGAAGAATCTAAAGAACAATAAAAAATTGCTTATCCCATTTATGGCAGTCTTATTGATCCCGCTCATTTATAGCGGTGTCTTTCTCTGGGCATTCTGGAACCCATATGGCAACTTAGATCACCTGCCCGTAGCCATTGTGAATTCCGACGAAGGTGCCACTTATAATAAAGAACCTTTGGATGTGGGAGACGAATTTGTTGATCATTTGAAAGATGATGGGGATTTCGAGTACCACGTGGTATCCAAACAAGAGGGTTATGAGGGACTAAAGGATAAGAAATACTATATGCTCGTTGAAATTCCTAATGATTTTTCTTCGCGGGCAACGACCATCCTTGATGAAAAGCCTAAGAAACTGCAACTTAAGTACGTGGTCAATGAAGGGGAAAATTACGTATCTTCAAGAATTAGTGATTCCGCATTAGATCAAATGAAGGCGAAGCTCTCCGACGAAATGACTGAAACTTATGCAGATGCGATGTTTGATCAGTTTAATGATTTGAAAACAGGACTAACTGACGCAAGCACGAAAGCTTCGGATTTAGAAGATGGAGCTAAAAATGTGGACGAAGGAGCTGCTGCTCTAAGAGATAAACTCAAAACGTTCACGAATAAGCAGCTGGAATTGGCTAGCGGATCACAATCCCTCAGAAACGGTGCGTCAGAGGTTGCAAGAGGCTCTCAGAATTTAAATCAGGGTCTTGGATCACTTAACAATGGATTTGATCAGCTCTTGAATGGCGCATCTCAATCAAAGCAGGGGGCGGTGCAATTACAGCAAGGATTAGGAAAATCGAAACAGGGGGCAGCCCGGCTGGAGGAGAGTTTAAACCAGCTTGTCCAGAATTCAGCTGGTTTAAAACAAGGAACAGCTGCTCTGGGGGATTCACTAAACACCCTTAGTAATGAATCCAGTACCATCAATAATTCTGCTTCAGGTCTTTCTGCGGACATAAGCGAACTGAAAGATCAGTTGGCTCCTGTCCTCGCTGAACTTCCTGAAGAAAAGCAACAAGAGATATTAGACCAGGTGAAAAAATTAAGTGCACGATCAAGTCAAATAGAAGGAACTTCCAGCAAGATAAATAAAGGGACCGAACAATTGGGCCAAACAGTTGCCGCTATTCCAGAACAAGTGGATAAACTGACAGGAGTTCAGCAGCAGATCAAGGAGGGGGCATCAGATCTATCAGAGGGCCAAGATCATTTATATTCTGGTGCAAACCAACTGGTAGAAGGACAAAATAAATTAATTAGTGGTATGCAGACCTTTGGTGGAAAGCTTGCAAATGCCAAAAGTGGTGCCGCTGATCTCGCTTCTGGGGCAAAGAAAGTGGATGAAGGAGCCGGGGAGATTTTTAATGGCTCGAACCAATTAGCAGACGGATCTCAACAGCTTCAGCAGGGAGCCAGTGATTTATCTGATGGGACGAACAAATTAAATTCCGGGACTAACGAATTCCAAACCAATTTGTCAGAGGCGAGTGATCAAGCAAACAGCGTTGTTACTTCAGATCAGACCAAAGAGATGATGGCAAAACCAGTGGATGTGGATAAGAACAGCGTGAGTAAAGTTCCGAATTACGGTACAGGGTTTACTCCTTACTTTCTTTCGCTTGGGTTGTTTGTAGGAGCTCTCCTGATCACCATCGTCTTCCCTGTGCATGAACCCTTATCTGTTCCGAAAAATGCTATGAGCTGGTTTATTAGTAAATTTGGAGTTTTAGTAGCGGCAGGAGTCATTCAGGCCGTTATCGTGGCTAGTGTCATTCTCTTTGGATTGAATTTAGAAGTCAGCAGTGTGCCTTACTTCTATATGTTCAGTATTCTCACGAGCTTAACTTTTATGGCATTAATTCAAATGTTAGTCACACCGCTTGGGAATCCGGGCCGCTTTATAGGGATTTTAGTACTCATATTGCAATTAACTACAAGTGCAGGTACTTTCCCGCTTGAACTTATCCCGGCTCCTTTACAAGTGTTCCATTCTTTCTTGCCAATGACTTATTCCATAGATGGCTTCAGGGCAATTATTTCTGAAGGTGCTTTCAACACTATGTGGCAGGATTCGGGAACGCTGGGCATGTATTTACTCGGATTTGCTCTTGTAACAATCGGTTATTTAATGATCAAATTTAGAAAAAAGTACTCTAATGAATTAAAACAGACAGCATAAAAAGAGTCGAAAGTGGTTCTCCGCTTTCGACTCTTTTTGTGTTATTCCACAAAAACTGACATTTTTATTTAGATATTTACACATGATAACAGGCTGTCTTCATCAAGTACAATAAGTTTACAGTATATTTTTAATTTACTGAAAAATTAAGAGGGGGAAATCACTTGAAGAAAAGCTTATTACTGTTTTTGCTCTGTTCATTTGCTCTTATTTTAGCTGCTTGTACTGATCCTACGGCCTCGGAAGGGAATTCGACTGATACGGAGGACCAAGGAGATACAAATGGGGAAGCCCAATCAGGCGGAGAGATAACCCTTACAGATCTCTCTGATGCTCAAAGCTTAGATCCTCATGTCGTAACTGATGCGGCTTCCATGAGGTATATTGAGAATTTATACAACACATTATTCCGTTATAAGAAAGGTACATATGGTGAAGTTGAAGGAGATTTAGTGAAAGATTATCAAGTCTCCGATGATGGTAAAGAATATACTTTTACGCTTCATGATGGGGTGACTTTCCATAATGGAGATCCATTAACGTCAAAAGATGTGAAATATTCGTTTGAAAGAATTAAGAAAAAAGAGGTCCGCTCGGCACAATTTAGTGCTGTGAAATCGATTGAAACTCCGTCGGATAATAAAGTGGTTATTACATTAAGTGAGCCTGTAGCTCCTTTCTTAACCTTTTTGGCCAATCCGATGAATGTAATTGTGGATAAGAAGATCGTTGAAGAAAACGATGGGGACTTATCGAATGCCGATGCAGGCAGCGGTCCATTTAAACTAGTTAAATGGACAAAAGACCAGCAGATGGTTATGGAGAAATTTGATGATTATTTTAAAGAAGGCAAGCCCTATTTAGATAAAGTTACATGGCGTTCGATTCCCGATGAAACAGCTCGGACAACTGCCATTCGTAATGGCGAAATTGATATATTGCTGCAAGTACAGCCCAAAAATATTCCTACATTGAAGAAGGCACAGAATGTTAACGTGAAATCTGTTACCGGATCTTACTGGGAGTATCTGGGGTTAAACACTGAAAATGGACCTCTAGCAGATAAGAAAGTGAGACAAGCCATTGCTTGGGCAGTGGACCGGGAAGCCATTAATAAGGTCGTTAAATTTGGGAAAGCGAATGTATTAAAAAGCGGCCCCATTCCTGAAGGCCACTGGGCACATTTAGATGAAGATGTGTATCCTGGTCAAGATTTGAAAAAGGCGAAAAACCTTCTGAAAGAAGCGGGTTATGGAGACGGACTGGATATTACTCTCAAAGTCGGTACGGATAAACACCAGGTAGATGCCGCTCAGGTGATCAAGCAGCAGCTTGAGAAAGTCGGCATCAATGTAAAGGTATTATCTCAAGAAAAGAGTGTTTTCTTTGAAGCGCTAGGTAAACACGAATTTGAGATGACTGTAGTCGGCTGGGTAGGATTTGTGGATCCCGATGAGTTTCTGTATAACATCTTTCACACAGACGGCATGTATAACCAGCAAGGCTACTCTAATCCTGAAGTAGATAAGTTACTCGAACAGGGGCGGAAAGAGCTGGATAAAGAGAAGCGTAAGGAAATCTATGATAAAGCCCAGAAAATTATAGCGGAGGATGCTCCAATGGTATTCCTCTACGCCAATCCGCAAACTTCTGCTATTAGAGATCGTGTTGAAGGTTTTGACGTGAATCCAACGGTTTCAACCATTTCGCTGGAGAATACAAAGGTAAAACAATAACTGCTAAAAAAACAAAAACCGGCCTGGTATCGGCCGGTTTTATGTTAAGTGTTCCCATAAATGATCTGGAGGTGAGCGAAGTTGATCAATTATATAGGAAAAAGATTATTGATTTCCATTCCTGTTCTATTTGGTATATCGATCATTGCTTTTTTTATGGTAAGACTCGTACCAGGAGATACGGTAACTGCTATGCTCGGAACGAATTATAATCAGGAACAAGCGGAAGTGCTAAGAGCAAATTTAGGACTCGATCAACCGATTATTACCCAGTATTTTATTTGGTTAGGGAACTTGTTTCATGGGGATTTTGGTTATTCCCATTTTACAAGTACTCCTGTATTAAAAGCTATACTGGTTCGACTGCCCATTACCTTTGAATTAACCTTTCTCAGTGTGCTCATTGCTGTAGTGATCGCTATACCTTTGGGGACAATTGCTGCCCTAAAACGTAACAGCGGTTTTGATTATGGATCAAGTCTCTTTGGTATGCTGGGGATTTCTATACCGAATTTCTGGCTGGGAACACTGATGATTTTATTTCTTTCACTCTATGCTGGAATTTTTCCTTCAGGGGGATTTGTTGGGTTGAAAACAAGTATTCTTGGTAACCTTCAGTCTATGCTTTTACCAGCCATCGCTCTTGGGACAGCGGTAGGAGCTGTGGCTATGAGAATGACGAGGTCATCCATGCTCGAGGTTACCGGACAAGAATATATAAAAATGGCCCGGGCAAAGGGAGTATCGAACCAACGGCTTATTTGGAGGCACGCGATTAAGAATGCATTAATTCCAGTAGTCACGGTGCTTGGTATCCAAACGGGCTATTTATTAGGCGGCTCGGTAGTAGTGGAGCAGATATTCGGACTTCCTGGAGTCGGACAGCTCGCTTTACAAGCCATTACAAATCGGGATTATGCGCTCTTACAAGGAACGATTCTCTTTATAGCGAGCGCCTTTGTGTTAGTGAATTTGATTGTAGACGTGATTTATGGATTTTTGAACCCGCAAATTCGTTACTAAGAAAGGGGTGGGAAAGATATGGGAGATGTTTGGTTTCAATTTAGAAAAAATAAAATCGCGCTTGTTGGTTTTTTTATAACACTTTCTTACATCATTATGGCCATAGGAGCGCCCGTCATTGCGCCGTTTGATCCATATCAGATGAGCCCGGATATTATGCTGTCTGGACCAAGTATGGAGCATTGGCTGGGGACGGACCAATTTGGGAGGGACATCCTTAGCAGAATTATCTATGGGACAAGAATTTCTCTGCAAGTTGGGATCATATCCGTAGGAATTTCACTTGTGCTCGGTACATCTATCGGCGTAGTAGCGGCTTATTATGGTAAATGGGTAGATGGTTTGCTTTCCCGGTTTACCGATGTCATGTTTGCCTTTCCTGATATATTGTTAGCTTTAGTGATTATGGCGATCCTTGGACCAAGCCTGACGAACTTAATGGTTGCAATTGGAATCGTTTATATTCCTATATTTGCACGAATTGCTAGAAGTGCGGTGCTTTCCATTAAGAATTCCCTTTACATTGAAGCGGCAAAATCCATGGGAGTAAGCAATTTGAAAATTATGTGGAAGCATATTATTCCAAATAGTATGGCTCCGATCATTGTTCAAGTGACTTTATCCTTTGCCTTTGCCATATTAGCTGAAGCCGCGCTTAGCTTTCTAGGACTAGGGGTTTCACCTGATACACCTTCATGGGGCATCATGCTAAGCGAAGGTAAGGATTGGATGGAGTCTGCTTGGTGGATTGCCGTATTCCCGGGAGTCGCCATAACTTTAGCCGTCTTTAGCTTTAACGTCATGGGGGATGGCTTGAGAGATGCCCTCGATCCACGTTTGAAAAATGAGTCTGCTTAATCTGAACAATCAAGGAGGGATTGGATGTCTGAATATCTAATGGAAGTGAAAAATTTGGCTACTCATTTTCGAACTCAAAAGGGGGTAGTGAAGGCTGTAGACGGAGTTGACTTCAAAGTGAAAGAGAGGGAGATTCTTGCCATTGTTGGTGAGTCCGGCTGTGGAAAAAGTGTGACGTCTCAATCGATTATGAGATTGATTGGCAATAAGAAAAATGAGAATATTTCCGGTGAAGTTCTCTACCATGGTGAAAATCTTTTGAATAAATCTCCGCATGCGATGCGGAATATCCGTGGAAAAGATATTTCTATGGTTTTTCAAGATCCGATGACCTCTCTTAATCCAGCCTATAATGTGGGGACTCAAATTGCAGAGATGCCTGCTATCCATGAAAAGGCGGATAAAAAAACCGCCTGGAAACGGGCAGTGGAGATGTTAACGAAAGTTGGAATCCCTTCTCCAAAAGACCGTGCAAATCAGTATCCTCACCAATTCAGCGGGGGAATGAGACAGCGTGGAGTCATTGCAATGTCTCTAGCGTGCGACCCTGACTTAATTATTGCGGATGAGCCTACGACTGCTCTCGATGTGACCATTCAAGCTCAAGTTCTTAACTTATTTAGAAAACTTAGAGATGAGACGGACGCAGCTATTGTTTTGATTACGCATGATTTAGGGGTCGTGGCGGAACTTTGTGATAAAGTTGCCGTTATGTATGCAGGGAAGATTGTCGAGCAAGGGACCGTAGAAGATATCTTCGACCGCCCCAAACATCCCTATACGATTGGACTGCTTAATTCCGTCCCTGTTCCTGGAAATCGAGAACGATTACAGCCGATTGAAGGACAGCCGCCTAACATGCATGAACTACCAGATGGATGCCGATTCGCAGAGCGCTGCCCCTTTGTGATGGATCAATGTTTAAAGCAACAGCCGGAGCTAGAACCTACAGATTCTGATGACCATACGGCAGCCTGCTGGATTGAAGATAAGGGGGGATTATATGAGCGATACAAAGGAACTCGTTCGAGTAGAAGGTCTGAAAAAGTACTTTAACCTATCCAATGGAGTTTTTTCAAAGAAATCGGTTGTTAAAGCTGTAGATGATTTAAGCTTTTCTGTGCGAAAAGGTGAGACCCTCGGAATCGTTGGGGAATCAGGATGCGGGAAATCGACTACAGGAAGATTATTACTTCGGTTACTAGAAGCAACCGAAGGCGATATATACTTTGAAGGTAAAAATATTACAACGATGAGTAAAAAAGAGCTGAAAAAGAACCGCCGGCATTTCCAAATGATTTTTCAGGACCCTTTTGCTTCTTTAAATCCGAGAATGAAGGTTGAAGAAATTATAGAAGAACCTATGAAAACAGTAGGAATAGAGAAATCCAAACGAAAGCAGCGCATGCTGAAGCTCCTCAAGGATGTGGGAATTCCGGAAAGTTATCGTGATCGATATCCCCATGAATTCTCAGGGGGGCAGCGCCAGCGTATAGGAATAGCGAGGGCACTTGCCTTGGAACCTAAATTTATTGTAGCGGATGAACCTGTTGCTGCATTAGATGTCTCCATTCAAGCGCAGATCATTAATCTTCTAGTGGATCTTCAAAAAGAATACCAGTTTACGTATCTATTTATCGCTCATGATTTAAGTGTCGTTCAGTATATCAGTGATCGGGTTGGCGTTATGTACTTAGGACAGATGATGGAGCTTTCGGAAAGTGATGAACTTTATGAGAACCCGTTGCATCCTTATACACAAGCGCTTCTATCTGCCATTCCTATACCAGATTTACACACGAAAAGAGAACAAATTCAGCTTGAGGGTGAGATTCCAAGTCCGGTTAATCCTCCATCCGGGTGCAGGTTCCATACCCGCTGCCCAATTGCTACAGAGCGTTGCAAAGTGGAGGTGCCAGAGTTTAGAGAAATAAAAAAAGGCCACTATGCGGCTTGTCATGAGGTGTAGAACCAATGAAATTAAACACATATTCTATTATAGCAAGATGTCCAATCACAGGTCACTTCGGCGCTGCTGTTGCTACCTGTTTTCCAGGGGTAGGAGCACACTCTCCGCATATCGAAGCCAACGTTGGTGCAGTGGTTACTCAAGGATGGGTAAACCCAGCATTAGGTCAAGCCGGGCTGGATAGTTTAAAGGAGGGGAGAACGGCAAATGAAACCCTTAATTATGTGCTGCTGAATGATCCTGGAAAAGAACTTCGTCAAGTGGCTATTGTCGATCAATACGGGAACTGTAGTGCATATACAGGTGTGGAAAATGATGATTACAAGGGTCACATAATAGGTGATCAGTGGTCGGTTCAGGGTAATTTACTGACTGGTCCTGAGGTATTAGAGGAAATGGCTAACACGTTTGAAAGGACAGAGGGTCCATTAGCCAATCGATTGCTGGAAACGTTAACAGCGGCAGATCGGGTCGGTGGGGATGTCAGAGGCAAGCAGTCTGCTGTCGTTAAAGTAGCTGCCGTTGACCACTTTCCATTTGTGGATTTCCGCGTTGATGATCATCCTGAACCAGTGAAGGAACTTAACAGAATTTATCAAAAGAATAAATCTGTTTTAATTGACAGATATTACGAATGGATTGATGCGGTGAAACAGGGGTCTGCCCTATAACCATTTGCAATTGGTTCTTCTAGGTTTATATTAGGTTCAGAGGTGGTTGTATGAAAGAGACGATTTTAAATAAACTGAGAGACAGATATAAACAGACCCACATTATTTTAGAAGACAGAATGAAGGATTCTTTAGTGGCAGCTTACCCTGATTATGATCCAGACACAATTCATTCTTGGAAGCAAAAGAGCAAGGAACTCGCAAATGGGCCTGTCCAGCTCAATGCCAATTGTCGTGCTTACGTTTATAAAGAGTTTATTATCTATTTAGTAGGTCAAGAAACGTATGCCATGCACGAAGCCTATCAATATTTCGCTGACCAGAAAGATTGGATTCAATTGTTTATGAAATATTCGCAGAGTGAGTCTCGGACCAGATCCTTGGATTTACTTATGAATGTGGCACAAACTATTGCTTCTCAAATGCATGAAGAAGATATTCTGGAAATTATTATTGATACAGTTGTACAAGCTATTCAGGAAGCAGACACGGGCTTTCTGTTTCTATATGACGAGAAGATTGATAAGCTCCGAGTGGAATCTGCGGTCGGATTCAGAGAACAAAGCTACCGGAAGACAAGGTTAAAGATAGGTGAGGGAGTCAGCGGTAGAGTGTTTCAAGATGGGAAGCCTAGAATGATTCACGAAGCAGACGAAATTGCAGCAGCCATGAAGAACATGTCTAAAGAAAACTATAAGCATTACATAAATTCAACGATTTATAAGAAATACCCTAACAGCATGATTTCTGTTCCTTTAAAAATACACTACGGAACGATTGGTGTATTGACCATTGACAGTTTTAAAAAGGGAGCTCGGTTTACTCAAGGAGATTTGGAGCTGTTAGAAGCCTTATCTGATCATGTAGCGGTTGTTATTACTCATGCGAAACTTTATAAACAGGAGAAGCAGCAAAGAGAGGAATTACAGCGAACCCATCTAGCACTGCGTAAAGAGCACGAAACGATGCAGCGGACGACGGACTTCCACCATCGCCTCACAAATATAGCAGCACGTGGAGGCGGAGCAATGGAAATTGTGGATACGCTAAAACAGATGGTCCGTGCCCCTTTCGCCATTTATGATCCTTTGTTAAAACCATTTTATATAGATCCGGAGGCTGCAGATAAGCTGCTTCCTGAAAAATTCCTTCAGCATGAACGTGTAAAAAAAGTAATGAGAACAAATAAGTGGCAGCAAATTGTGCTGAAACAGGATGAAATCCTTGTGGTCATTCCGATAGTAGGAGCAGAAACTAATTTAGGATTTTTATGCTGCTGGGCGAAAACGTCGAATGCATTAGAATCTGACATTGTTTTATTTGAATATGGATCAACCGTTCTTGCTTTAGAGTGGACAAAGCAGGAAGCCATTAAGGAAGCAAGAGATCGAATCAAGGGGGAGTTTCTTGAAGAGGTTCTGTCCGGTAAATACAATCCTTCGATTGAGAACCAAGCCCAGAACCTGGGTCTTAAAACCAATGACTTTTATGCTGTAATTCTCTGTAAAATTGATCAAGAGCATCCCGCTATTCGCCAGATGCCGGAAAACATACGAATGCATAAGGAAGAATGGAGAAAAAGGCTGGAATTTATTCTTAACCAAGAAAGCATTCAAGGCATTGTCCTCTTAAATCCTACGTATGTGTTTGCATTAATGAGTTTTCCGGAAGAAGAGGATAAGCAAACCGCTAGAAATAAAGTTAAGCAAATTGCAACAAAAATGGAGTCTGGCCACTCACCTGTTCGAATTGGAATTGGGCGGGTTCACAAGAACTTAGTTCATTTAAATAAATCCTATGAAGATGCAGAAAAATGTCTGCAAATTCTCGAAAGTCATCCTGAAAAACAAATCATGAGTTTTGTAGAAGTAGGGATTTATCGATTTTTTCTACAGCATAGCACCGAGGAATTGGAACTTTATTTGACTGACGTTCTGGGGCCTCTTCAAAGATATGATCGCCAGAAAAACAGAAATTTTATGAAGACACTGTTATTTTATGTTAAATATGATAAAGAACTAAATCGGATAACCAATGAATTAAGTATTCATCCCAATACCCTCTACTATCGAATGAAAAGAATACAGGATATTCTTGATGTGAATTTCGAGCATCCAGAAGAATGGTTTAATATACAATTGGCATGTCAAGTATATGACTACTTAAGTAAACTGAATAAGGAGGATTAATCGATGAGAGCTTTTATAAATGTCTATTTAAAACCGATCACTTCTCCGGATATCCCGAATGGGGTCGTTTGTGTGGAGGATGGAAAGATAAGTTCCTTCGGCTCCATGGAGAAAGCTGATTTATCTAAATATGAATCTATTATTGATGGAACAGGGATGCTTCTTACTCCCGGACTGATTGACGCTCATACACACCTTGGGGTAGATGAAGAGGGGATCGGCTGGGAAGGAGCAGATTTTAATGAAACATCGGATCCATTAACCCCGCACGTTAGAGCGCTTGATGGAATTAATCCCTTCGATCAAGGATTTCATGATGCAGCACAATCAGGTATTACTGCTGCACAAATCCTTCCTGGCAGTGCCAATGTTATAGGCGGATTAACGGCAGTACTTAAAATCAAACCTGACCACATTGTAGAAGAAATGGTACTAAGAGAGACCGCAGGACTAAAGGTGGCTTTTGGGGAAAATCCAAAAAAATATCATGGTAATGAAGGAAGGGCTCCAAAAACGAGAATGGGGATTGCTGCCCTATTACGAGAACAATTTTTTAAGGCAAAACATAGCCCTGACACCCAAAATGATCTAAAATTACAAACGCTCAAGCGAGTGTTAAACAAGGAAATTCCAATTCGTGTCCATGCTCACCGTGCCGATGATATTTTGACGGCTCTCCGTATTGCCAAGGAATTCGATCTAGAAATTAATATCGAGCATGTGACTGAGGGACATTTAATTGCCCGGCATCTTGCTGATAGTTCGGCAGGTTTTTCGGTAGGTCCAACGTTATCTAGCCGCAGTAAAGTTGAATTAAACCATCTTTCTTGGCATACATACTCTACTCTTCATCACTACGGAATAAAGTTTGCCATGATTACTGACCATCCGGTTTTGCATATTACGCAATTAACAACGGCAGCTCAGCAAGCAGTAAAACACAACCTGGAAGAGTCAACTGCCTGGAAGAGCTTGACGATTCATCCGGCTGAAATTCTTGGGATCTCCCGCCAAACGGGCAGTATAGAAATAGGGAAGGACGCAGATTTAACATTATGGAGTGAAAATCCTATCACGAGTCATGGCCAAGCTGTTTTAACGATGGTCGAAGGTGAGATTACTTTTAACAATCTTAAATAAATTCAATTTTTAGCAGAAAGTGCGTTCGCATTTTCTGCTTTTTTGATATAATAAAAGAAAAATATGGAAGAAGGGGTTCAGGTGATTGTTACTTGTATGACTTGTCAGAAACAGTATGAGATTCATCAGCAGGACAGCCAGTATTCCAAAATAAAACGCGGTCTTTCTAGGTTATATGTTTGTAAAAATTGCAACACTTCAATCCAAGAAAATGCAGGGAAAGTTACAGGGATTTCTGCGGCGGATTTGGACCCTCACCAGGATATTCTGAATAAACGCAGGTCCTAGATAGAGTTCTCTTTTTGGAGGTGCCGAATATGGGGGAACACCCTAAGGTCTTTATTAGCTATAGTCAGGATTCTAAGCTGCATGCTGATCGCGTATTAAGTTTTTCCAATCGTTTAAGAAGTGAAGGGATCGATACAGTTCTTGACCAATATGAGTTATTTCCCAGTGAAGGCTGGACAAGGTGGATGGATCGCAATATCGCAAATGCTGACTATTGTCTCCTCATTTGCACAGAAACTTACTTTAAACGGGTTATGGGGGAAGATAAACCCGGGAAGGGTCATGGAGTGCAATTTGAAGGGCATCTTATTTATCAGCATTTATTTCAAGCTGGAACAAGTTCTTCTAAATTTATCCCTGTGGTCTTTACGGAGGAAGATGTGCAATACGTTCCTGTGCCTATCCGGAGTTTTTCCCATTTTGTAATTACAGATAAAAAGGATTATGAACAGTTGTACTGGTTACTACGAGGCGTAAACCAAACAACGAAACCAAAGCTCGGTAAATTAAGACCGCTCCCGGAAAAGGAAAGAAAATCTTTGTTTATTACGGGATTTATAGACGGTGAACTATGGAATGAGGCAGTTTGGAAAGGAACGGCTTTTACCCACAATACGGTCTTAAAAGAGCCTCCTGGGTTGGCGCTGTTGTTTGAAAATGAAGAAGCGGCCATCTCTATTTTCAATGGATGGATCCAGCGGCTTGGGGAGTACGATCGCTTTAATGAGCTGCGCATATCAATTATTGAAGGCGATGTTCCTGCAGAGGGGAAAGGATATACCGTTCACATTTCCGCAAATGTAGAAAGTATTTTGAACAAAGCTGTCGGTAATGAAGAGGAAAGCAGTCAGGACGTGTTAATGGTGAGAACCCGTTTTAACCGGATGCATCCATCAAATGGTTCAAAGCACTTAGATTATTTTAAAGAAAGCTATCAAAAGTTTGGGTCCTACCTGCTATTACCTGGAGTCCACCATGAGGGGGAAGTGACTATTCTGCATCATCTAGCCATCCACAAAAAAGAAGTGGAATTTAGAAAGGTGAAGGATATTCAATCACGGAATGATCTGGATTCGGTTATTCTGCCACAGTATAGAGATGAAAAGTAGCCACGCTTCGCATTAATTTAAAAGAATGGAAGTGAAAAAATGGATCGCAAAATTAATCATTTGCAGATGATTCAAAGTGTGATTGCCAGGATGGGGCAGAATTCTTTTTTTCTTAAAGGGTGGGCTGTGACCCTGGTTGCTGCTTTATTTGCTTTATCGAATCTAGGGGCAAGAGATGAATTTCTGATCTTTGCCTGTCTTCCTATTCTCATCTTCTGGATATTAGATGCCTATTATTTACGGCAGGAAAGACTGTTTATTCTCCTCTACAATCACGTCCGTCAAAAGGACGAGCAGGAGATTGACTATAATATGAACACCGGCCAGCTGTCTGTGAAACATTCTCCACTGTTTATGGTGATTTTATCAAAAACGATTCTCCTCTTTTACTTACCTATTCTCTTGTTAATAGGTATTGCTATGTTCCTGTTTCCCCTCTAAATACTAGGTATTCAGAAGATGCCGGCCCCTTTCCGTTGTGGATCCTTTCATGTTCCTATCACTCCTTTCATATAGTAAGATAAGCGACTTTGAAGGAGGGGCCACCTTGAAACCTGAGGATCAAAAGAAGCTCGAGAATGCCATTAGAGAAATTACCAGCATTGCTAAAGGATTCGGGCTTGATTTCTACCCAATGAGATATGAAGTTTGTCCTGATGATATTATTTATACATTTGGTGCGTATGGAATGCCTACCCGTTTTTCCCATTGGAGCTTCGGAAAACAATATTATAAAATGAAGCTGCAATATGATCTGGGTTTGAGTAAGATTTATGAATTAGTCATTAACTCTGATCCCTGTTATGCCTTCTTGCTGAATTCAAACAGCCTTATTCAAAATAAGTTAATTGTAGCGCATGTCCTGGCTCATTGTGACTTCTTTAAAAATAATGCGCGCTTCCAAAATACGAAGCGGGATATGGTAGAAAGTATGGCGGCAACTGCAGAAAGAATTGCCAGTTATGAGCGCATCCATGGTAAAGAAGAAGTTGAAGCATTCCTTGATGCGATTCTAGCCATCCAGGAACATATTGATCCGTCCATTGTGCGTCCAAAGTTATCCTGGACAGTTGCTGATGCTTATGAAGAAAGTCAGGATAAAGTTCTGCCTACACCTTATGATGACATCTGGAAAATCGGCGAATCCCCAGATGATCAACGTGTGGAAAGGAAAAAAAGAAAATTTCCTCCACGACCGGAAAAGGATCTGTTGTTATTTATTGAGCAGCACAGCCGGGAGCTGGAAGATTGGCAGCGGGACATCTTAACTATGATGCGTGAAGAAATGTTATATTTCTGGCCGCAGCTGGAAACTAAAATCATGAATGAAGGCTGGGCCTCTTACTGGCATGCCCGTATACTTAGGGAAATGGACCTGACAAGTGATGAAGTAATCGATTTTGCCAAATTGAATGCAAGTGTTGTACAGCCATCGAAAACACAGTTGAACCCTTATTATTTAGGATTGAAGATTTTTGAAGATATTGAAGAGCGTTATGATCATCCAACGGAGGAAATGCAGCGTCACGGAATTAAGCCTGGTTCAGGGCGGGAGAAGATCTTCGAGGTCAGAGAAATCGAATCTGATCAGAGTTTTATACGCAACTATTTAACGAGAGAATTGGTGAGAAGGGAAGATTTATATCTCTTCCAGAAACAAGGGCAAAAATATAAGATTACGGATAAAGATCATGAAGCAGTCCGAGACCAGCTGGTTACTATGAGAGTGAATGGAGGATTCCCTTACCTTACCGTCCAGGACGGAGATTATATGAAGAGTGGAGAGCTTTACCTAAAGCACCATTTCGAAGACGTTGAACTCGACCTTGGTTATTTGGAAAAGACTCTGCCTTATGTCTATCAATTATGGGGAAGACCTGTGCATATGGAAACCATTGTGGAAGACCGCAGTGTAGTTTTTAATTATGGAGGTCAGAAAGTGCAAAAGAAATATTTATAAATAACCAGGAAGAGAAATAAAGAGTTTATATATCAGAAAACCCGAATCATTGATTTTCCAATGGTTCGGGTTTTCGTAATTATCAATGCATAAAAGTGAAAGTGGTGGTGTGCTTCGATTTCACTTTCCACACCGCCTCAGGTTCCTCATTTACAGATCATTGAAGTTGCAATACGTCCAACTGGGTGGCTTTCTGCAGACACGTCCGATTCTCAGCTGCCGGATTTTCTTGGAATGTACTGTTTATGTTCTTCATCCGTCTTGAGCAGCTTGGCCATATAGTATTCATCCACATACTGATTGTTAATAAATAGAGAGTCTTTGCGAACGCCTTCGATTGAGAATCCCGCCTTTTTGTAAAGGGCTATTCCTGCAGCATTTTTAACAACAGCGTTTAGTTCCAATCGATAAATTTGTTGCTTTTTCGCCCAGTCTTCTACATGCTGGAATAGTTTAGTACCCAGCCCCTGACCTCTGTGCTCTTTTAGAATGCCTACAACGATGTAAGCACAATGCTTATTTCTTTTGGCTATACCGCCGATCGCCAGGAGATAGCCTGCCAGCTTGTGATCTGATTCTGCTGCAAGCAACGTTGAATTTGGTGATTCATTGATCGATTGAATTTTTCTTCTGTGATCCTCGACGGTGGTGGACCGTTCTTCAGGCTCATAGAGCATATATTGTGAATCCTGTTCCACACTTCGCATCAATTGTGCAAACGGGCTGGCATATTCTTGAGTAAGTTCGCGGATCATAGAATAACCCTCCTGTCTAATAGAATTAATAGGCAATTTCGTTATATTCTACCACAATTCATTAGGATGTTTTGAAACAAAACTCTCCCAGCGATCGTCTATAAAAAAAGGAGGCGAAATTTGTGAAGCTTTTGGGAGGGTTGATTACAGCTTGTATGTTTATGCTTGCTGCTTGGTTCTGTTACCAGACAGGTCTTTACAATCTTGCTTTTCCCATTCATCCGGACTCAACAAGCTCAGTTTCTATGGAGGATAAACAATTTCAAGCCTTCATCGTCGTGATGTTCGGAGTCAGCCTTTCAGCGGTTGTGTTCCTATTATTTCGCCTGGCCGACCATCAACGGAGGAGCGAGTAATTCGCTGAATTAATTTAAGACAAAGCGCTGAAACATTGCAAGTAAGCAGTCATATGATAAAATGGATACAGTTATAAAGCGAAGACGAAAGGAGCGGGAAGGTATGAAACATCAATTTCATTCCAAGCAGATTCATGCGAAATTCATTCATGGTCTTTCTCGCTGCCAAGCATAGACATTTTTGTCTATGCTTGTTTTTTTATCGTTTAAGAAGCTTACCAGGATAAAGATGGATTCACTCCGCCGCTTGTCTTAGGCTTGTCGGGTCTCCCAAGCCGCTAGCGCTTTTAATCTATCCAGCGCAAGCGGCCAGTCCCTCGAGGTCCTAAGTCAATCGCCTGCGTGGATGAAGAGCAATCCACTCCGCCGCTTGTCTTAGGCTTGTCGGATCTCCCAAGCCGCTAGCGCTTTTAAAGTTTATTGGAGGGTGATGGTATGAGGTATAACCGGGTGTTGTTAAAAATTAGCGGGGGAGCTTTAAGTGGGGCTAGTACGGATAATTTTGATCATACGGCTCTTGAACATATTGCGAATGAGATTGTCTCCCTTGTAGAGGCAGGCATTGAAGTGGCTTTAGTAGTCGGCGGCGGAAATATTTTCAGAGGCCGTACCGCTGAAATGTGGGGAATTGATCGTGTTGAAGCAGATAATATTGGTACGATAGGGACTGTGATTAATAGTCTCATGCTTCGAGGAGTGTTAAAGAATAAGACGAATCATGATATTCGAGTGATGACCTCTATCCCTGTGAGTTCAGTCGCTGAACCTTACATTCGTTTAAAGGCCATGCATCATTTGAAGAAGAAATATGTCGTCATCTTAGCCGGTGGAAATGGCCAGCCTTTTGTGACAACGGATTATCCCGCCGTCCAGAGAGCCATTGAACTGGAGTGTGATGCGATTCTGGCAGCTAAACAAGGAGTGGATGGCGTCTACTCTGCAGACCCTGCCGCCGACAAGAATGCAAAGCTGTATAGGACTTTAAATTATGATGATATTCTTTTGCATAATATTCAGGTTATGGACCAGGCTGCGCTGCTTCTAGCAAGAGATTACAAGCGTCCGGTTCATATTTTTAACTTTGATGAACCCGGAATCATGAAGGAGCTTTGCCGTGGCCATGATCAAGGCACCCTTGTTTCAAGTGAGCCTTCCAAATTTCATGAAGATTTATAGGTATAATTGTTTATATTCAGAACATTTTGTGTTTTTCATCCCTTTAGGGGCAAACTTTGATAAACTATTCGATAACTCTTAAGAGCAATAAAGGAGGCACCATTATGAGTGTGTATCAGCATATATTAACTGAAAAAGAATTTGTAGATAAGGATAACCTTACGTATCCGTTTGAAGAAAGAGGTCTGCAGTTCGGTGATGGCATCTATGAAGTCATCCGTGTGTATAAGGGAAAGTACTATTTAATTGAAGAGCACTTGGATAGACTCTTCCGTTCCGCTGCCGCCGTTAAGATTAATGTACCCTATAACAGGGAGGAACTGTCTCATCAACTGGATGAGCTGCTGAAAAGAAATAAGATTGATGAGGATGCAAAGGTGTACTTGCAAATTACGCGGGGGTCTGCTCCAAGAGAACATGCTTTTCCATTAAATACGCCTGCTAATCTATACGCTTATGTACAAGACCTGCCCAGGAAAATTAATCTTATGAAAGAAGGAGTTACCGCTATCAGTCAGCCAGATGTACGCTGGGACTGGTGCTACATTAAGAGCTTAAACTTGCTTCCCAATGTAATTGCCAAACAGGAAGCAGAAGAAAAGGGGAGCTTTGAAGCCGTTTTACATAAAGATGGCGAAGTGACTGAATGCAGTTCCTCAAATGTTTATTTAGTTAAAGATGGAAGCGTGTATACCCACCCTGCTAAGAAAAATATTTTACACGGCTGTGTGAGAATGCGGGTGGAGCATTTTTGCAAAGAGAAATCCATTCCATTTGTGGAGGAAGCTTTCCGTATAGAAGATTTTCAGCATGCGGATGAGGTTTTCTTATCTAGCAGTACAGCCGAAGTTATGCCGATAATTAAGGTAGATAACCAAGTTATTGGAACAGGAAAGCCGGGACCGATCACTAGAGTCATACAGCAGAGTTACGAAAGTGATGCTGACATTTCAGAGGCAAGGTCGCTATTTAAAGAACCATCTGCGTAATAAGAAGATAAAAGGGGGGAGAGGCGCATGATTCATTTTATGGGATTATATGACGAAGCGTTTCAGTCCATGAAGCAGGGAGATAAGCTTTATGAGGTGCGTTTACATGATCAAAAAAGAAAGAAACTAAGAAAAGGCGACTTGATTGAATTCACAAGACTGCCGGATAAGAAGGAAACCTTGCTTGTCGATATCCTGAATCTTATCCCTTTTCACACGTTTGACCAGTTGTATCAGTCAGTTGCGAAAGAAGATATAGCTAAGGAGAACAGTACCCATCAGGAATTATTAAACAGCACGTATCAGATTTATACAAAAGACCAGGAAAAACAGTGGGGTGTTTTGGCGATTCAAGTGGCCTTAAGCAAACAGTCTTATGCCCTGAGAACCATTCATCCTCAATAAAACCAACCGCCTTCTTAACGACTGGGAGGGCGGTATTTTACTTTAGTGAAGTAAATCTAAAAGACAGCTATGCTATAATGCAAAGGAAAACGTTAGTTATGGAGGGATAAGAATGGCAGAAATCAAGTTGACATTTACCGAAGAACAGTACAAGAAATTGGTGGAAACGATTTTCCTTGGAAGCTGGATGTTAAATTCTACTCGGCTTGAGGATTTGGATGAAGCAGCAGAAGAGATTCGTGAGCTGATTCTTTCCAGGTATAAAGAAGCTAATTTAGAAGATAAAGTGGTCTACCAGGAGGAAATGAAGATTCACGATCTTACCATTGACTATGAATCTGAACTCCTTGATCAATATATAGAAGAATATGACGAGTTCAGCTTTTGGGATAAACTGGTTGAGAAGCTGACTGAAAAAGAAATGGTGCAAACGTTTGGGGCAGATGTAGTCTCAGCACCATTGACTGATGAAATGTTGAAAACTCAGCTTGATTTAGAAGAAAAGATAGGGCAGGAGTTAGAAGAGAAAGGCATTACGAACCTCCACCTTCCTCTTGATAAAAAATAAAATTGTGCGAAATATTAATTTTCAAGCATGCAGGTTAGGATGATTCCTTTAGTTTCCGGGGAGTGGACCATAGAAGAGCAATGGGTCTGGCAGTTTTATAAGCCCACTGAATGATGGGTCCAAGCAGCAGTGCTACAATTAAAGTACCAAACCCAACCGGAGCACCAAGCAGGAATCCAATCAGGGCCATACCGCTTTCTGCGAAGATTCGTACAGAACTTTTAGACTGCTTTGTTTTCTCATTCATGATCATCATAAAGTGATCAAGCGGAATGCGCGGGAAAGGTGTCCGCAAGTAAACCGCTATACCGGCAGAAGTAGCCAGAAGACCAAGGGTAAAGATTCCCCACTGAGCCCACCAGGGGTCAAAGCTAACATCTTTTAGAAATCCATACAACACAAAGTCCAATGATCTCCCCCGGATAATTATCGGGATAAGGGATTCGAATTTTGGTCTTTTCTTTTCAATCCAGGCGTTTATGCCAAGCAGGATAACAAAGGCAATAATCATAACATTTCCAACTGTTATGGGCAGATGCTTGGCTACGCCTACAGCAACACTATCCCCAGGACCAACCCCTAGGCCGGATTGAATAACAAGAGCGAGACCGAGGCTTGATACTGTGAGTCCTGCTATATATATGATGGTTAAATAAACATATTTCATAATAGACTCCTTTGATCACGTCCAAAATATACTTTACTTATCATATAGGTTCCTCCAGGGGAAGTAAAGATATTCAGAGTTTGCAGGTTTCCAGTAAATCAGAAAGGGAACGGGTGATATAGACCAGGAAAAAAGGAGGAACAAAGGATGCATTACGCTATTATTACCGGTGATTCCAGAGGGCTTGGAGAAGCAATCGCCAAACAATTTATCGGAAAAAATGTGAACATTGTAGGGATCTCACGCACGCACAATAAGAGTCTCGAAAAGGCAGCTCAAGATAGCAAAGTGGATTACACGCACATCAGTTGTGATTTAAGTCAGACTGAAAGCGTTGCAAATTGTCTGGATGAAGTAACCAGTCACGTGTTCCATGAGGAGACCCATTATGTATATCTGGTTAATAATGCTGGGGTAATAGACCCTATTGATACAGTAGGCAATCTAAATGCAGACGAGCTGCAGAACCATTTACAAATAAATCTTGCTGTACCGATGCAGTTTTTCAATCGATTTCTAAAGGAAGCTAACGCAGCTGACATTTCAACGATGCTCATTAATATCACATCAGGGGCTGCCGAGAGATCCGTTCATGGCTGGAGTGTTTACAGCAGTGCAAAAGCAGCCATTAACCGTTTTACCGAAACCGCTGCTTTAGAACAAGAAGAGAATAATCATATTATATTTGCTTTCAGCCCCGGAGTGGTAGATACGGACATGCAAGGAAGAATCCGGGCAAGCTCAGAAGAAGAATTTGCTGACGTGAGCAAGTTTAAACAGCTCAAGGAAGAAGGGAAATTACGCTCCCCAGAAACGGTGGCAGCTGTACTTATGGATTTACTGAATAATCCAAAGACCATTGAAAGCGGAAAAGTATATAAACTCTATGATTTAATCGAGGAGTAAAGATGCGGTGGCTTTTTCTATTTTCTAATACATGAGGAGCTTCAACTTTTGATCGTCCAGCGCAGCGCCTAGCCCCTCGAGGTCATTAGTCAAGCGCCTGCGTGGATAAAGAGCAATCCACGCAGGCGCTCGTCTTATGCTTGTCGGGGCTCCCAAGGCGCTTCCGCTTTTGATCGTCTAGCTGCAGCGCTAGCCCCTCGTGACATAAGAAATCCCATTCTGTGGCAAAGACCGCCACGCCATGGTTTTTCTTATGCAAGTCGTGGCTGAACAGGCGCTTCCGCTTTTGATCGTCTAGCTGCAGCGCCCAGACACTCGCGTCATAAGCAGGAACATCAACGGGATGAAAGATCGAATCCCTTTTGATGTTCCTGCTTTAGCGTTTCGTGTCTACCCGGGCGCTTCCGCTTTTGTACCTTAATGCGTGTTTATTTTCAGGGTAGTTTGGTTTTTGTGTGCTTTTAGTTCAGTGTTTCCACCGATTGGAAATGTGAACTGGGGTGTGGTGTGACCAAAGCTTGCATTGGCGATGACAGGGATGTGAGATAATTCTTGCTTCGTTGAAATGATTTCTTTTAAATGGCTGCTCGTAATGGATGATTTGGATTGAAAGCGGCCAAGAATGAGGCCTTTTACTTTTTCAAAGCCGGGCTGGTGAATAAGTGACTGAAGATCCCGGTCGAAGGTTTCGGGGATTGTCATTTCATCATCCTCTAGAAATAGGATAGAGTCCTCGAGAGATGGCATAAATTCTGTGCCATGGAGGAGGTTGAGGGTGCATAAGTTTCCTCCAATTGATCTCCCCTGAGCTTCTCCTTCTTGAATGACTAAATACCCGCTGTTCGGATGAAAGTGCCGGTTTTCCTGATCGATAAACCATGGATCATCACTCCAGTCCTCTGCTTGAGGAATCAGGAAAGGATCGCTGTCAAGCAAAGCTTTTTTGAAATACTCGATCGTGTAGTCCGCACCCTTTTTCATACCAAATGTGGAAAAATGAGGACCAGAATAAGTGACGAGTCCTGTTTTATGATAGATTGCATTTGCTAACGCGGTAATGTCTGAATACCCGCATAAAATTTTAGGGTTTTCTGCGATAAGTTCATAATCTAAATACCGTAACAGCTGATTACTGTCATAGCCTCCAATTGTGGTCAATATTGCTTTGACGTGAGGGTCTTTAAATGCATCATGCAAATCACTTATCCGGTTATCGATCTTTGAAGAAAGAATGCTCGGTTTATCTTCTATGTATTTACTATAGGAGACTTTCAGCCCTAGACTTTCCAGTCGATGAATAGACAACTCCTGCTGATCCTTTGCAATCATTGTCATACTCTCTGCGGGAGAAACGATTCTCACTTCATCTCCTTCTTTTAGCTTGGCTGGAATCATCTGCTCACCCCTTTCTCGCTTTTCTTAATAATAAACCTTGAAAGTCATGTATGCCCTGGCCGATTTCTTCTTTGGAAATTAGGTGAAAGGCTTCTAGTGTGAAGACGGAAGAGACTGCCTTTTTTAAAGCTTCATTATCATAAAAGGAAAAGTAGCGCTTAGGGTGATGAAAGTCCCCTTCCCATATACCTTCATGATTGACTCCTCCATAAACACCTAAATAAAATAAACCTCCAGGCTGCAGGACGCGTCTTATTTCCAGTAGAACTTCAGCAAGATTCGATTTAGGTACATGAAGTAAACAATTTAACGCCCATATCGCTTCGAATGAGTCATTAGGGAATTCTAGATCGTCGAAACTCATTACATCTGCTGTTAACCCTTTATTCTGACACAAGTGCACCATTTCCGCACAAAGATCGGTGGAATGAACATCCAAACCGGCATTATGAAAATACAAACTATCCTTTCCAGGTCCTGCGCCGACTTCTAGTAACCGTTGTTTTTTTTCTTTCAATAATGTATGTAAAAAAAATTCTCGTTCGGTTATTTTCCATTTTTGAGCAATTTGACTGTCTCTGTGTTTCGCTTGTTTATTATAGGCGCTGGATAATTGATTTTTTACTAATTCAAAATTCATTCATCTTCCCTCCTAGTTAAGCTCTGCCTGCTGGCCGTGTAAAGACAGATTATACATCCCTGTGGACTTTCATCTCATAAAGGAATTTTTTTCAATTGATTACCTTTCCATCATATATTAAAATTCATTCATTTAGAAGGGACTGTGCTTGTCTAAATCGGTCAGTAGCAGTTGGAGATTGTATCCCTGAACCACAGTGGACTGGAATATGAATTTTCTGCTTTCCGGCGTTTCTCGTTAGAATTTCTCAGTACATAATGAAAACCCGAACCATAGTAATTGGTTCGGGTTTTCTGCTGAATAAACTCGTTTTGGCAGCGTTCCGTTTAGTTTGCCAATTTGTTATTTTTAATAAACATATAGAAAGAGGCACCGAAAATCGTAATATACCCGATCAAGCTAAATAAATCAGGAACTTGATTAAATAGAAGGATACTAATCAAGGCAGAATAAACAACAGTGGAATAAAAGAATATAGAAATTTCCCTTGCTGGGGCATACTTATAAGCAATGGTCAAACCAAACTGGCCGAGAGTAGCAAAGCAGCCGGCAGACAATAAGTAAATCCATTGTTTTAATGACATGGGTTCATAGTAGGCAATCGTAAATGGCAAAAGGGTTACTGTAGTGAAAAAAGAAAAGTAAAAGACAATGGTATAAAATTTCTCCCGGTCTCCAAGCACGCGAAGAAGAGTGTAGGCAGCTGCTGCAAAGACGGCAGAGAGAACACCAGATAAATAAGGAATAAAGTCTAATGAAAATTGGGGTTTAATAATAAGTAGTGTACCAAGAAAAGCGATTATAATCGCGACTACTTGATACGTTCTCGTCTTTTCTTTTAAGAAAATAGCAGAAAATATAATTAATAAGAAAGGGCTGAGCTTATTAAGCATATCTGCATCTGACAGGACCAGGTGGTCGATAGCATAAAAGAATAAGACCATTCCAATTGTGCCAAATGCCGATCTGGTTAACAGCAATCCCTGATTTTCTTTCCTGCCGAAAAGTCTCTCTTTATTGTATTTTACAAACCCAAAGGCAATGATGGCAGAAACCAAGTTGCGAAATAACGTTTTTTGGACAGTCGGCACTTCTCCAGACAGCTTTACAAGAGCAGCCATCATTGAAAAGCCAAATGCAGATATTAATAACAAGATAATTCCTTTGTTGCGGTCACTCATGTCGTTTTCCTCCGATATAAATAGCTTATGTAAATTCACCTTTATCATCCTAATATAAATGCTGCGATAAAGAAAGAGAGGCTGTTTATCTTTCACCGTTGAAGCATGACTCTGTAAGATGTGCACCCTGTAGATGGACAGCTGATAATTGTCAAATTACATGGTAGATAAGGTATAATAAGAACTAGGCAAAGAGAATCATGTTTCATGAACTATACCTCTTCGGCAAATACTGACCGCTTATTGTTTTTCCTCGTGCTGATCCGTAATCCAAGTGATTTATTTCCCTTACCCTCGCCACAATTTCGCTTTAAAAAATAGAAAAGAATGTTCGATTCTCCGCTTGTCTGGTCAAACTAAAGTCTATCAACATTAAGAACTCTAACATAACAGGAGTGTGGGCTTATGGAGGTTCTTGAGGAAAGTAAAAGAATCTTACTTAGAGAGATCATTCCAGAAGACTGGGAAGAGATGCACGAATATGCTTCCAATGAAGAGACTTGTAAGTTTCAGCCCTGGGGACCTAATACAGAAGAAGATTCCCACTTTTTTATCAACCAGGCGATTAGAGATCGCAAAAAAAGATACCGCAGAAGATTTGTATTTATCATTTACGAGAAAGTGTTAAAACGGATCATAGGGAATATTGAGATGAATATTCGGGATTGGGATGGTGTAGGTGAAATAGGTTTTATCATTCATCAGGAGTATTGGGGAAAGGGTTATGGGTCTGAAGCAGCACTTCTAATTCTGCGGCATAGTTTTGAGAGCTGTAAAATGCACAGAGTCTATGCAACTTGTGATCCTGCCAATGCCGCTTCAGCAAGAGTATTAGAAAACATCGGTATGATCAAAGAAGGGGTCTTGCGAAAAGATTTACTTATTAAAGGGTATTGGAGAGATTCGGCCATCTACAGTATCTTAGAGGAAGAATGGGAAGAAAAGAAAACTATCTATGAAGAGGAAGGGGTATAGTTTAACACCCCGGTCTGCCCTGAAAGCTTTATAATCGAAAAAAACGCGTGAAATCCAGAAATTAAGTCTGGGTTTCACGCGTTTTTATATTGTCTAGGGAATCATAGAATGATTTGGGGATGGATAAATAGCGACCCACTCTGCCAATTCCTCTATTAATGATCAGAAATAGAGGTGCTGTGTTTATGGTGAACGGCTAGTCGCTTGACGAGCTGAGAGCTGTCTTTATTTAAGCCCGTAATCCTAGTTTCTTTGTCATTTTCGCTGAATTTTAATACCAATTTATCAATCGCGGCTACCGCTGAGTCGTCCCAAACGTGCGAATTAGAAAAGTCAAGAACGATATAGTCTGCATCAACACTGAATTCAATTTGATTCATCAAACTATCAATGGAGGCAAAGAAAATCTGGCCCGTAACCGTGTAAACCATCGTTCTCGTATTCGAATCAAAAGCTTCTTCGATGTGGACTTTCGAGATTTTTGCCACGAAGAAGATAGCACTCAATAATACACCCACAAATACGCCAATAGATAGATTATCAGTTGAAACTACAGTAATAACTGTAATAATCATAACAGTTGTATCGGAAATTGGGGTCTTGTGAAATCTTGTCAAGGATCCCCAGTCAAATGTACCAATAGAAACCATAAACATAATTCCGACTAATACACCCATTGGAATTTGAACAAGAATGTCATTGAAGACAATTATTAATAACATTAAGAACACGCCAGCAACAAAAGTAGATAGACGACCTCGTCCCCCGGAACTGACGTTGATAACAGATTGACCAATCATAGCACAACCTGCCATTCCGCCAAAGAATCCAGACACCACATTGGCAATACCCTGTCCGCGGGCTTCTTTATTTTTGTCACTTGGCGTATCTGTCATATCATCCACAATCTGCGAAGTCAGCAGGGACTCTAGTAGACCTACAAAAGCAATTGCTAATGAAATCGGGAAGATAATTTGTAAGGTTTCAAAGTTGAATGGAATATCCGGCAGTAAGAAAACAGGCAGTGTACTTGATAGGTTGCCCATGTCTCCTACAGTTTTCAGCGGAGCTCCGGTAGTAATGGCAACAATTGTCATGATAATAATAGCAATTAACGGCGCAGGAACAGCCTTAGTGAACCTGGGAAGAATGTAAATAATCGCTAATGATCCTGCGACCATGGCATACATTTCCCACCCTTGTCCAACGAAGTGAGGAAGCTGAGCTGTAAAGATCAAGATAGCTAAGGCATTGACGAAACCAATCATCACCGACCGCGGAACAAATTTCATAAATTGCCCGACTCTTAAGGCACCTAAAATAAACTGCAGAATACCCGTCAAGATCGTAGCTGCTAATAAATACTCTAAACCATGCTCTTTCACGAGCGTTCCCATAAGCAGTGCTGTTGCTCCTGTAGCGGCAGAGATCATCGCAGGACGTCCGCCTGTAAAGGAAATGACAACAGCGATACAGAAGGAAGCGTACAATCCTATCATGGGGTCGACTCCAGCTATGATAGAGAAAGCGATTGCCTCAGGTATGAGTGCCATTGCGACAACCATCCCTGAGAGCACATCGTTTTTTACGTTTCCAAACCATTGTTGTTTAATTGTTTGTGTGTTCAAATCCGCACCTCTTTCCATTTGATTATATTGTACTGTCCATAACAGTACGAATTCCGGCAAGAACGTGAAAGATTATATCATCCATTGGTAAATTGTCATAATCGCATGTAAGCGCATAAATTTTCTGTATGCTCTTATATACTGCAATTTTCTTGTTCATAGAAAGCTATATCATAAATTAGGTATTTCTTTGCGTAATAATAGAAAACATTCAATTATGCTTATTAACGTGTTAAAATAATCGGAGATATAATGACAGGAGGATTTTATGTATAACAAAATTTTACTAGCTGCAGATGGTTCAGAGCATTCCATTAGAACCGCAGAAAGGGCCACAGAACTTGCCCGCCTGCAAGAGAATGCCACGATTACGGTCATTTATGTCATTGATGGGGATCGGTCTAAGAGCGATGTGCTCTCAGGAGGAGATATGGGGATGATTGAACATCGTCGTCATGAACGTCTTCTACCCATTGAAGAGATGCTGGAGAAAGAAGGCGTGAACTTCGATGTAGAATTGAAACGAGGAGAGCCTGGACCAACCATCGTTAAGTATGCGAACGAAAATGAATATGACATTGTTATTATTGGCAGCCGCGGGCTGAATGCTCTTCAGGAAATGGTTCTGGGAAGTGTTAGTCACAAAGTTGCTAAACGTTCTCACTGCCCGGTAATGATCGTAAAGTAAGGATACTTGCAGACCGGCACAAGGTAAACCACTCATCAGAAAACCCGAACCCTGTGTATTTCCATGGGTTCGGGTTTTCTGTATTTTGCTATCAATCCATTGACGGGGCTTTGTCTAGAAGTCTTTAGTTTACCGGCATAGTTGAGAGTTTCCCCTATTTACAAAATCGAATAAAATTTAGCATTGATCATTCGTTTTAAAATGAAGTGACTCACAAGGCATGCGGTCAATAAGAGAAAGAATAAAATAGCGGCTGCCGTACCTGCTCCACGAATGGCATCGACATTCCATAAGATTAAGATGGAAATTCCGAATACGGCCGCCTGAATAGCCATGGCTGCCAGTCCAATGACTCTGCCTTTAAAAACTTCCCGTTCATCCGTCCAGTTCAGCTTCGGGTTGGATAAGTCCAAAATGGTGCCCACGGAGCTTGTAAACCAGCCAATCAGAAGAGAAAGACCGATCCACATGGTCCATATTCCGAGAGGGACGTGAAAGAAATACAGGGCGGCTAATCCAATTAGAATCAAAGTAAACACGTTCATGGTAAAAGCACTCATTAACTTACTCAGCATGACAGTTTTTGCAGGGATAGGCAGGTAGAGATGGTTGAACCAGCTCTTGCCATCCCTGGATACCGATGAAATAGCTGCAGGATTTACTCCAAATATAAAGACAATAAACCCAATTAAAGTTAGAAGCAGTGCCTTGCCATGTCCATTCTGAAGCGTCGAGCCAATCGAACTAAACGATCCGGAAGAATCCATCATAAAGATAACAATTAACAAGAATGGAAATAGCAGACTTTGGACTACAATTTGTGTAAAGAAAGTGGGAGTCCTGAAAATCACTTTCATTTCCTTTGAATAAGCAGCCATGACCAGCGTCCGGCGTTTGATTTTACTTGTCATCTGTTCCTCATTGATGACCTGCCTTCTTCCGCTTGAAAGACCTAATACCCCTTTAAAATAAAGTCGTTGTCCGACTGTCATAAAGAGGGTGAGTCCAATAAGGGAAAGAGCAATAAACAACAATAAATTTATTATTCCTGAGATGGAGCCGGTTTCTGTTAAGGCCATCGATCCCCAATAAGCATTAGGGAAAGAAGCCGTTAATAAATCCAGCAGCCCATTTTTTTCTTTAATGAAGTCAGCGAGTCCAGAACTCGTTTCGGCAGTACTAATATTTAACCGGATGACGATGTTAAATCCAATAATTAAAAGAAAGGAAAATATTCCTGCAAACACCTTTGTTCTGTCTTTATTTTTGGCAATATTAGCGAATCGCATAAAAAACATTAATAGTATTGCTGAAAAGACAAATGGGACGACAGGAATAAGCAGCCAAACAATCAGTGCGAATATGTAGTAAACGATTCCAGCGTTGCTGTGACCCCCATACATTAGTAAGGAAGGTAGTAAGATCATAGCGTTTGTTCCATATAAAGAAAGGAAAGGAACAGCTGATTTCCCCATAATAATCTGTGCTGGCTCAAGCGGCAGAGCAATAAAGGATTCTACATCTTCCGCGAAATAAAACGAGCTTAAAATAGTAGTGAAACTTATTAATAAATAAGTTAAGGTCATTATCATAAATAATAAACCGAGAATAACATTCTCATTACCTGATGGTGCAAGCAAGTTATATAAACTGCCTATAATGCCGTTCAAAAGATAGAGGATAAAAAGAACGAAAGGGATGCCAACTAATAAAGCAAATCCTATTCCGACTTTTTCACTGGTTTTCTTTCCTGCCAGAGAGAACTGCATCTTCACCATAATCTTAATAAGCTTCCAAGTTTTAGCCATTTTCCGTCAGCTCCAGGAACATTTTCTCAAGGTTCTCATTTTCTTTGAATTTCTGTTTCATTTCGCTCATATTTCCATGGAATTGCAGTCTGCCGCGGTTAATAATAGCTACTTCATCACAAATCTGTTCAACTACTTCGAGTACATGAGTCGAAAAGAATACAATTTTCCCTTTATCTGCATGTTCCCTCATCATTTCCTTTAATTTGTAGGCAGATTTAGGATCGAGCCCAGTCAGAGGTTCATCCAGAATCCAAACGTCTGGATCATGAAGCAGCACCCCTGCGACCACAATCTTCTGCTTCATCCCATGAGAGTAAGTCTGGATGTGATCATTCAATGCCTCATAGATTCCAAAACTCTTCGTAAGATTTTCAATTTTACTTTGTCTAATTTCTGATGGTACTTGATACATATCAGCAATAAAGTTCAAATATTCCATTCCCTTTAATCTTAGAAAGATATCCGAGCGGTCTGGAACATAGCCCATGCTTTGTTTAATCTTTAATGTCTGTTTTGTTAGATCCATTCCATTAACTGTAATGGAGCCAGAATCTACAGGAAGAATGCCGGTAAGCATTTTAATAGAGGTGGATTTCCCGGCGCCGTTTGGTCCCAAGAAACCAAATATTTTACCATTTGGAATGGAAAGATTTAGATTTCTCACAGCTTGTTTACCTGAAAAATCTTTAGAAACGTTGTTAAATTCTATCATTGATATCATCCTTTGTTATTCACTATTATTAAATACGAATGAGGATCAAGGATTGTTTCAATTTTCCTGTAAAAATTTGGCCATATGTTCTTCGTCTAAGTAACGCTGAGCGAGTTTAATCGCGTGCTTTTCAAAAGCAAACCCATTAAATCCCATTTTTTCGTACAAATATTTGGCGGGTTTGTTCTCACTGACTACGGATAGTTGAAGAATTTCAATGTTAATGGCTCTCGCGAAGTTTATTGCTTCCTGCATAAGCTTTTCACCTGCGCCGGATCTCCTGTACGCTGGTGTGACATACATAGCGACGATGGAGGCTTTATGAGCAAACTTTGGATGAGTTTCCTGAACCAGTGTTACAACACCTTTAAGATTGTGGTCTTCGAATATTCCGAAAGTATGGGATTCATTAGAATCTAATCGGTCTTCAAAAGTTTTTATTGGATCAGGACGCTGCTTTTCTTGTTCGTATGTAGTGATAAAGGCATCTGGACTGTTTAATAAGGCCTCAAGCCGTAAATCATAACATTCTTTCGCGTCTTTACTATTTAATTCTCTTGTGTACATGGGGCTGCCTCCTTCGATTGTCCTAAGACTAGCGAAAAACTATGGTAAAGTAAAGGAAGAAGAATTGTTTAAGAAACGGGTGATGAAATGACAGAAAAAGAAAAAATGCTTGCCGGTGAGCTTTATCGCTCCTGGGATGAAGAACTTGTTCTTGAAAGACTGAGGGCTAGGCAAATGGTTTATTTGTTAAACCAAACGAAAGAAACAGAGGGACATTATCGTGAACAGCTCATACGTGATTTATTTGGGACTGCAGGAGAGAAGTTCAGCCTTGAAACGCCGTTCCATTGTGATTATGGATATAATATTCATGTAGGGGAAGATTTCTATGCCAATTTTAATTGTGTCTTTTTAGATGTATGTGAAATTCGTATAGGAAACCGTGCTTTATTAGGACCAAATGTTCAATTGTACACAGCCACTCATCCGTTGAATAGAGAACAGAGGGCTAGTGGATTGGAATCAGGAAAACCAATCCTTATCGGACACGATGTCTGGATAGGGGGAGGGGCAATCATTAACCCAGGTATAACGATCGGCGACAATGTAGTGATTGCTTCTGGAGCCGTTGTAACAAAGGATCTGCCCGACAATGTTTTTGCAGGAGGAAACCCTGCCAGAATTATTCGGGAAGTCGATTAGCCTTCTGGACTGGCGGGAGCAGCTTTTTTTCGTTATTATACTAAGGGGTACCTGCATATAAGTAAATGATATAAAGAAAAGAAAGGATTTTGTTTGATGATAAAACGTAAAAGCAATAGAGAAATCGAATTAATGCATGAAGCAGGAAAACTGCTTGCGAGTGTTCATAAAGAGTTGAAAACTTTTATTAAGCCAGGAATAACTACCATGGAAATCGAGAATTTCGTGGAACGATATTTGGCTGAACGAGGAGCCACTGGTGAACAGAAGGGCTATCAAGGGTACGAATACACGACCTGCGCTTCAATTAATGATGAAATCTGTCATGGCTTCCCCCGCAAAGAAAAATTAGAAAACGGGGATATTGTAACCGTGGATATGGTTGTAAATCTTAATGGAGCTCTGGCGGATTCCGCTTGGACGCATGCGGTAGGTACGGTAAGTGAAGAAGCTCAAAAACTCATGGACGTCACTAAAACTTCTTTATATAAAGGGATTGAACAGGCGATACCTGGCAACAGGATTGGTGACATCGGTCATGCCATTCAGGAGTATGCAGAGGGAGAAGGGTATTCTGTAGTTCGTGACTTTACTGGACACGGAATCGGGGAATCCATTCATGAAGATCCTTACATTCCTCACTTTGGAGCGGCAGGCAAGGGGGCGCGTTTGAAAGAGGGGATGGTGGTCACCATCGAGCCCATGATTAATATTGGCGGCTGGGCTAGTAAAATGGATGAGAATAACTGGACAGCACGTACAGTTGATGGCTCCCTATCCGCACAGTATGAACACACCATCGCCATTACAAAAGAAGGACCCGTTATCTTAACGAAGCAAGAAGATGAATAAATTAAATAGTTAGGTCAAAAAAATGGCCTTCAACAAAAGCCCTGGACCATATATTGGTTCGGGGCTTTATTTCTTTGACTCATCGTCAACCGGCATCGATTTTCATAGGTGCAGCCCATTACCTAGGAAGGCATAAACTGCTTTCTCTCCCAGGCATCAAATCAAGCTGCCAACTGTATAAGGCTTTTCTACATGATTAGCATTGTTTCGAAGTGACTATAAGATATGCATAAAAAAAAGACTTCCAGTTAAGGAAGTCTTTTTAAAAACAGCTTATTTTTGAACGTTAGCTGCTTGTGGTCCGCGTTGACCATCTTCGATTTCGAAGTTTACTACTTGACCTTCTTCAAGAGCTTTGAAACCTTCTTCTTGAATTGCGGAAAAGTGAACGAATACGTCATCTTGACCTTCTACTTCGATGAAACCGAAACCTTTTTCTGCATTAAACCATTTAACTGTACCTTCTACCATGTACGAAAACCTCCAGCGTGGATTCATGATCCACAATGTATTACTATTCTTGCTCTTCAAATTCAATCAAGACGAAATCACTTTGAAGCATCTTCTCTTGCGTGATTCATATCCGAACAACAATAATTAACTTTAGTATAACAGATGCCCAAAGAAAAAGATAGGGGAGAAGAAAAAGAATTTTTTCTGAAGTCAGAGAAACCGTCCCCAAGGTTGCTGTATCCATAACGAAACCCACAACAAAATGTGCGAATCGATAGGGTGGGTCTAAGTTTACCCGAGCAGGCGATAAGCTTATAACCTCAGGTTGGCCGCTTTGTTCAATGACTCGTACTAAATAAAATTACCCGCTGAATTCCTCAGACCATAAAAAAAGACTCCCACTAGGGGAGTCTTTGTGATTTATGCTTTTTGAACGTTAGCCGCTTGTGGTCCGCGTTGTCCATCTTGAACTTCGAAAGTCACTGCTTGACCTTCTTCAAGAGATTTGAAACCTTCTTCTTGAATTGCTGAGAAGTGAACAAATACGTCGTCTTGACCTTCAACCTCGATGAAACCGAAACCTTTTTCTGCATTAAACCATTTAACTGTACCTTCTACCATGTACGAAAACCTCCAGCGTGGATTCATGATCCACAATGTATTACTATTCTTGCTCTTCAAATTCATTCAAGACGAAATCACATTGAAGTACCTTCTCTTGCGTGATTCATATCCGAACAACAATAATTAACCTTAGTATAACAGACGCCCAAAGAAAAAGATAGGGGTGAGGGAAAAAGAATATTTACTGCCCTGCAAGATCCAGATAACAGCCCTGGTGATTCGCTCTTTTTCTACACACTCCAGAAATGCCCAAAACTGAATCTTCTCGAGACTATAAAAAAAGACTCCCACTAGGGGAGTCTTTGTGATTTATGCTTTTTGAACGTTGGCCGCTTGTGGTCCGCGTTGTCCATCTTGAACTTCGAAAGTCACTGCTTGACCTTCTTCAAGAGATTTGAAACCTTCTTCTTGAATTGCAGAGAAGTGAACAAATACGTCGTCTTGACCTTCAACCTCGATGAAACCGAAACCTTTTTCTGCATTAAACCATTTAACTGTACCTTCTACCATGTACGAAAACCTCCAGCGTGGATATATAATCCACAAAATATTACTATTCTTGCTCTTCATATTAAATCAAGACGAAATCACTTTGAAGCATCTTCTCTTTTGATTCTTATCCGAACAACAATAATTAACCTTAGTATAACAGACGCCCAAAGAAAAAGAAAGGGGGAAGAGGAAAAAGAATTTTATTAACGATGGCAGAGGGAACTGTAGTGATTTAGTCATAACTTTTCCATCCGTTTATAGTGATCTTTCAAGGAATTTAATGCCGGTTCATTGGGAGAGGAAGAAAGAAGGATCACATGACCGGCTTATGCTAAAATACAACTGATTTCATATAGAAAAGACTGGGACATAAGGAAGTGCCGCCACTCTAATGGTCAACAATTAAGGGAAGTGCGGATATTTATACAGAATGACTGCTCCGGAAATACACTAGGCTTTTCGGGCTGTGTGCCTCCTCATGCTGCGCTCCTAGAGGGGGCACACCTATGCTTTTCTCCCGCAGAAGTCTCCGTGTATTTCCTTCGCTGGGAGGGATAGTTTTTTTCAATTCCATCCTTTGTTCGTCGGTTCAGACAGAGTAATTAAATGGAAGGCTTACTGTGGAAACCTCTAGAAATCTTGCCTCAAGCAGGACAAAAAATCCGAACGATAATGGAAGAAGTCGTTCACACTTTATCATCGTTCGGATTTAATAATAGCTAAAAGACGGCTGTCCCAACCTCAACTCATAAAAAAGACTCCCACTAGGGGAGCCTTTGTGATTTATGCTTTTTGAACGTTAGCTGCTTGTGGTCCGCGCTGACCTTCTTGAATTTCAAAAGTTACGGCTTGACCTTCTTCAAGAGATTTGAAACCTTCTTCTTGGATCGCAGAGAAGTGAACGAATACGTCGTCTTGACCTTCTACTTCGATGAAACCGAAACCTTTTTCTGCGTTGAACCATTTAACTGTACCTTCTACCATGTACAAAAACCTCCTGCGTGGATATAACTCCACATTGTATTACTATTCTTGCTCTTCATAATTCAATCAAGACGACATCATTGTGATACATCTTCTCTTTTATGAATCTTATCGAACAACAATAATTAATCAAAGTATAGCAGATCTTTCTGGAAAAAGATAGGTATTATATTAAAAAAATTTAATCTTGAGGCTGAATAAGATACGCATGGTCCAGTAAGGAAAATAGCGACTGCTCTACGAATTTATTAACTCCATTGCTTGGAATAGCGGTAAGTTCAGGAAGAGTATATCCCTTTTTAATTAAATATTTCACGAGCATCCACCCTGTGAAGTTCGCTTCTCTTTCGTACCCAGAAGCGCCTGTCCCTTTGGTAAATGAGTAGATGGCTTCATAATCACTGCGATGTAAATAAGGAATGAGATTCATCATTATCCTGTTGGGCTCCTGGCTGCACTTATCATGTCCCCATAATAAATTTGTTTCTCTGTTAGTATCCAGCGTCATGACCTGCTGTGTTGTATGGAGAGCCAAACCCTCCTGGAATATAACTTCAGCAAGTGAACGATTCAGATGTGGAGAGAGCCCGGACTTCATACAATGAACGGCATTCGCTAACTCCTGCGCTAATCGAAAATCACTCCAATCTGATTCCACTGGAAAACAGATGGTGAATGAATTGTTCTGATTTCGTTTAATGAACGGTTCAGATTCAAAGGTTCCCACAAAAAAGAGTAGTTCTAAATCTAGGGAGGCGGAATATTGAAGCTTTTCTTTCACGAGCAAAGTCAGCTCATGAATCCGCAGTAAATCAGCTTCCCAATACTTTATTTTATCGTACACCAGTGAATATTTATCCCAAGCATAGTCCAGCATTTCTCTAGCAAGCTGTTCCCCAATATCTCCTGGAGGTACAGCAGCAAAGCCGTAATATTTCTTCCACAACTGATATCTTCGTTCAGAATGAGCACATTCAATAGTAGCTTTATCATAAAACGTTAGAAACCGATCTAAAATTTGGTTTACTCTGATTTCTTCCAATTTGATCCTCCTCGCTTGTTCAATGACTTAAAAATTCTAGTCGTTTTTCCCATACATGACTGGCGTGCTTCCCAATCCAAATTAAATGACTGTCCGAATCGACTTCGAAAATTTCACAATTTGGAGCATTCGACTTTAATAATTGAGCATTCGTATACTGGACGGTTTTATCTTTCTGTGAATACATGCCCAATACAGGAACTTGTACCTTACTAAGGTCAGGCGTTTCATGAGTTAAATCTAAAGAAAAGCCCTTGCCGGATTGAGAAGTGGCAAGCATGTCATAGATAAACCGGCGGTCATTTGGGGATAAGTGGTTCACATATTCTTCCGCATCTTCAGTCGTCAGTTCAGCAGTCATCTGCTTCATGACCAGATCAGGGAAGAACTTCAGCATAGTCTTTAAACTGCCCCAAAAGACTTTCTCTGCTGGACCAAATAATAGTTTGCCTAGTATGGCCATTTCTTTTTCCAAAGGACGGGTTAACGCTGCTTCCATAATAAGCTTAGTAACTCGAGATGGATGCTCTGCAGCTAAAGCTACACCGGTCGGCCCTGCTGCGGAAATCGCAATGACTGCAGTTTTTTCTATTTGAAGATGATCGAGTACTTCAATTATGGTAGCGGCAAAGTCTTCAGGTGTTCTGCCGGTGGAAACCTCTGTATAATCGTATCCTGGCCTTGAAATGGTTAACAATGAATACCCTTCATAAACCAAACTGCTGTGCGATAAGTTTGTGTCTCTTGTGGAGTGGCCGCCTTTAAGGAGCAGTATCGCTGGACCGCTTCCCTGGTATGTAAATTCCACAATACCCCTTGAGCTATCATATAAAGTGGTGGTCACCTAGGTTCATTCCTTTCAACTTTTTTCTTAAGTTAAATATAAGCTATAATGGAAGAAAATGAAACATCAGTCTATTCTGAAAAATGAGGTGGAATTATGAGAATTGTGTCGATTTGCCCTAGCAATACTGAGATTATCGCTTATTTGGGCAAAGCAGAGTTGTTGGTTGGTGTCGACAATTATTCTGATTATCCTGAAGAAGTTCATTCCCTGCCTAAATTGGGACCGGATTTATCGATTGATATAGGAAAGGTAGAACAGTTAAATCCTGACCTTGTACTGGCTTCACTCAGTGTCCCGGGTATGGAAAGAAATATTGAAGGATTGAAAGAGAAAGGACTGCCTTTTATCATTTTAAATCCAAATTCCATTGAGGAAATTGCAAATGATATTCGAACAGTGGGAAGAGCCATAGGTGTTCCTGAAAAAGGAATAGAGAAGGCTGGAGAGTTTCTTAAAGAGATCCATTATTACAAAGAAAAAGCTGCCGCAAGAAAAACAACCCCGTCGCTTTACTGGGAGTGGTGGCCAAAACCAATATTTACTCCAGGAAAGCCTAACTGGCTGACAGAGATCAGCGAGCTGGCGGGAGGGTATAACCTTTTTGCTACTGAGAGTTCCGCCAGTGTGCAAACCGATTGGGAAGAAGTGAAAAGAAGAAATCCTGATCACATTTGTATGGTGTGGGTAGGGGTGAAAGAAGAGAAAATGAACCCGGAACTTCTGAAGAAACGGCCGGGCTGGAAGAGTATGAAGGCTGTAACTGAAAATCAGATTCATGTACTGGAAGAGTCGCTGTATTGTCGACCCAGTCCGAGATTAGCAGAAGGACTTGCTAAACTTTCAGCTTTATTGGAGGAAGAAGAGCTGAAACAAGAGAAAACGTAATAACGCCAATTACCTAATAGGGAATTGGCGCGAGAGATTGAAAGAGCTAATGAAGATGTTTCTTGTGTTTAGGAATAGCTAATTCTTTGAAATTCTTGGCAAGTTCATCTAACTGGTCTGTTAATAGTTCCCCGTCCATGGGCAGCCCGTGACCAGTTACAGCTGTATTTGGATGCAGGGCAGCTAGTTTTTTAACTGAATGTTCAGCTTCCTCCCAGTTAGGGGTGAAATAGGCAGGAGGTCCATGGACGTGCTGATGCTGAATAAAGACAGCGAGCGTTGATTCTTGTCTTACTGTTATAATTGCGTCCCCAGCTATCAGCGCCTTGTCCTTATCCCGAAAGAAGGATAAGTGTCCTGGTGTATGTCCCGGCGTATGAATGGCCCGCCATTGAGGCAAGAATGGGATCGTTCCATCTTCAGGAAGTGGTTTTGCCCACTTTTCTAAATCTGGAGCTTGGGTAGGGAAGAATGGTGACATAATGGTAAACAATCCTCCCCCTACAGTAGAATCACCCACAGGGTATTCTCTTTTGCCTGTCAGATAATCCATTTCCATTGGATGGGCATACAGACTTACACCCCAATGCTCGGCAAGCTTCTTAGCAGACCCGATATGATCAAAGTGTCCGTGGGTGATCAGGATTGCCTTCGGAGGCTGGCTGCCAAATCGTTTTTCTGCCGCTTCTATAATTCTTGTTCCGTAGTGAGGGATACCGCAGTCGACCAGCACCCAGTCTTTAGATCCCTTTTCACCTATAAAAATAACATTTGCGATTAATGTCCGGTAGAAAGCAAGGTCCTCCAAAATCTCCTCAGCTTCCGCATGACCCATATGCCAGGTTTCATCAATGGCCTGTATATCATTTGAGGAATGTTCTTCCATAACCTCCACTCCTTTTTTATAGTTTATATGGTCAGGCGCTTTCTATACATGCTGGTTTATTATGGTGAAATTTTTTAGGAGGTTGAGTTAGGTATTCAAACAGGAAGATGCAGTGGGAATCATGCAATAGTAACTTTAAGGAGAGAAAAAATTATGTTTCATACAGAGCTTGAGACCGAACGGCTCCGTTTAAGAGTATTGACCGAGAAAGACGAGTCCTTCATTTATACATTGTTCTCTAATGAAGAAGTCAGCAGGTATCTCTATGATGAAGAGCCCTTTAAGGAAAAGTCACAGGCAGAGGAATTTATACAGTGGTATTCTCCTCTGGAAGAACGACCTTTCAACCGGTTTGGAATTGAACACAAAACAAAAGGTGTCTTAATCGGCACATGTGGGTATCATGAATGGGATCAAGTGAATCATATGGCAGAGATTGGCTATGATTTACTCCCGGATTACTGGGGAGAGGGTTATATGAACGAAGCCCTTCATGCCCTGCTTGCTTTTGGATTTACCAATTTGGAATTGAATCGAATTCATGCATACATAGCTTTGAAAAATTCAAGATCCAAAAATCTGCTTTCCAAGCTGAACTTTTCTGATGAGGGGATTTTCAGAGATAAGCATTTATATAAAGGGGTTTATTATGATCATCACTGTTTTTCTCTGCTTCGTAAAGAGTGGCAGAATCAGGGGGATTAAAAATCCATGAATTGAAGTAATATCAAAAGTTGAAAGACAGACTCTAGGTAGCACAGAGCGGTGACTTTGTTAATAATGAAAGAGCCTGGGACATAATCTAAAGACGAACAATCACCGTTTTTCACCTAAGAATGACCGCTCCGGAAATGGTTTTTATTTTCACTTCCCTTTTCCTTTGTTCATCAGAGGAGTCTGAGTAGTAAAGTAGTAAATGGAAGTATATGACCTACAGAAACGTCTGAAAATCTTGCATCTTACAGAACAGGAAAAATCCGAACTGAGGCGACCTAATATTGACGCCACCGTTCGGATTTAATAATAACTAAAAGACTTCTGTCCCAACCTCTTTACGCTTTATTGGATTGCTCGTTCCCGGTTGTTTTAATTAATTTTTTTTAGAGACTCGGCAGAAGATGGGCTGGGAGTAAGTGTCTTTCCTGTCAGCCCAAAAAGAATTGTTAAAATGGGTGATAATAAACAAAAGAAAGCAAACGGTAAATAATCGATGACAGGAACCCCAAGCACTCCTGATAGGAACACCCCGCACACACTCCAGGGGACCAGTGGATTGATGACAGTTCCCGCATCTTCTAGTGTTCTGGAGAGATTCTTTCTAGCAAGTCCTGCTTTTTCGTAAATATCCTGGTATGCTTCTCCTGTCAGCAGAATAGACAAGTATTGCTCGCCAATGGCGATATTAATACCGATCGCTGTTAAAGCAGCCGAGAGAGTAGCTGTTCTTGCTGTAGTCAACGATTGTTGAAGTTTATGCAGAACAGCGGGTATGACTCCTGTGACAAAGAATAAACCGCCAAGCGCCAAAGCTAGTATGACGAGGGAAACGGTAAACAGCATTCCGTTCATTCCACCTCTAGTCAGTAATTGATTGACTGCTTCATTGTTCGTATCAGCAGTATACCCATCGAACCATGAAGTCCATAAGGCTCCCCAGGACATCACTCCGCGCAGCCCGGCAATGAGTGTGGCAGCCAGACTGCTGACAGCTAAGGATATAAATGCCGGCTGCTTCCAAACAGTAAGCAATACAAGAATAGCAACAGGGATCCATGAACTCCAATCCACTAAACCAGTTTGATCAATTCCTGATTGAAAGGAGGATAATTGTCCGCCTCCTGTTTTATTAGTCGATAAGAACATGAACAGAAGAAAGGTAATGATAAAGGCAGGGATTGTGGTCCAGCACATATTTTTAATGTGTTCAAACAAGTCTACTTTGACTACGGTAGAGGCTAGGTTTGTTGTATCGGATAAAGGAGACATTTTATCGCCGAAAAATGCACCAGACACAATAGCGCCAGCCGTCATGGCAAGAGAAACATCCATAGATTCTGCCACGCCGATAAAGGCGACCCCAATGGTTGCTGCCGTAGTAAAAGAGCTGCCTAAAGCTACACCGACAATCGCGGTTACCGCAAATGTAATCGCCAGAAACCAGGGACCACCCGCTAAGGAAAAGGCAGCCGTCATTAAGGCGGGGATCGTCCCGCTTGCCATCCAACTGGAAATAAGGATTCCAATTAAGAAGAAGAGGAGGACGGCCCCCATTCCCGTCTGTGCCCCCTGGATCATTCCGTGCTGAAGCTGATTAAAGGACATTTTCTTCACCAAACCATAGGTGATCATAATCAAGATAGCAATTAAAATTGGTACATGAGGGACACTTTGAAGCTTAATGATAAAATAACTGATTACACCTATAATTGCGATTAACAGCAGACTCGCTTCAATAACATGGGGGAGCTTTTTGGGCTGCAAGTGAAGCATATTTATTCCTCCTTTATTTCATAATAAAAGCTTCGTCCCTAAGTAAATAGGGACGAAGCTCGTAACTCCGCGGTACCACCCTTATTGATGAAAATTCATCCACTCTCGTTCTCATCGGCTGGAAACTCGTTCTGTAATTCAAATAAGCAATGCCTGGATTTACAGCAGCCATCCAGTCTCTTGAACTGCTCTTAACTTATTTTACTAAGGAACACCAATGAATGTTTTCTTTTTTACTTAGACGCTTTTACGTATTGAAGTAATTAATGTAAATATAAAGGAGGTTAAGGGGAAAGTCAATGAATTTTTCTCTATATCTTACAGGTGTGGGAGTGTTTTGGTATAATAATACAAATTTAACGTAGTGGAGGATTAATCATGAATATTCGGGCAATTAGGAAGACAGAATCTTCCAATCGATTCCATATGGTTCGCAGAGGGATCGTGGCTGGATTACCCATTATGCTTGGATATTTGCCGATAGCTTTGACCTACGGTGTATTAGCGAGACAATCGGGTTTAAGCACCTGGGAACTAACTTTTATGAGTATGGCTGTTTTCGCAGGGGCAGCTCAATTTCTAGCTGTAAGCATGGTGGCAGCAGGCACTGGAATAATGGAAGTGGTTATCGCAACTTTCGTTTTGAATTTTCGTCATTTTGTAATGAGTTTATCATTTGTAAATCGGTTAAAAGACATTTCACTGAAAGCTAAGCTGCCATTAAGCCTTGGGCTGACAGATGAAACATTTACCGTATCCGCTCTCTACCGAAAGGAAGCAAAGGAAGACTACGGGGGATGGTTTTATGCGGCGCTGATCCTCACGGCATATTCTTCCTGGATAGGTGGATCGTACCTGGGAGGGATTCTTGGCGATGTTATTCCGCCAAGATTAAGTGAAAGCATGGGGATCGCTCTCTATGCCATGTTTATTGGCTTATTAATTCCTTCTGTGAAAAAGCAATACAGGTTAGCTGGAATTGCTTTGCTTGCCATGCTGATTAATTTTATCTGTCAACGGTTAGGAATGGAACAGGGGTGGTCGATTATTCTTGGAACATTATTAGGAGCTTTGAGCGGTGTGTTTATTTTGGATCATGAGGAGGAAGAAGTATGATCATTTGGATGATTATTGGGATGGCGATCGTAACTGCGGTACCACGCTTTCTCCCAGTTATTATTATCAATCAAGCTGTATTCCCCAAATGGGTTGACGCTTGGCTGAATGCTATTCCATATGCTGCACTTGGTGCATTGATTTTCCCTGGGATTATTAGTGTTAAGCCTGAAGCGCCGCAGATTGGAATCATTGCTGGTTTGTTTGCCGTTTTATTAGCCTGGCTGAACCTGAATATCATTTTCGTAGTTTTAGGTGCGATAGCTGCTGTCTTTCTCATGACGATCTAAGCACACCCGCCTAAACGGTGCATAATCTATAAGGATACTTCCGAGAAAGGAATTGATCGTTATGTACCGACAGCAAGGATTTCCTGGAGGAGGTCCCTATCCGGGAGCATTCGGTCCTGGCCAGGGAGGTTTCGGACCGGGTCCAGGCGGAGGAGGTCCAGGCGGCAGGCCACCGGGACCTCCAGGAGGGAATCCGGGTTTTGGCCCAGGTCAGCCTCCGTTTGGAGCAGGACAGCTGCCGCCACCGCCTCTTGCACCGCCAGGAAATCAAGGTCCCAGCTTAACCGCAGTAGATCCCGGATCTTTTTGGGGATGCTTGTACCGCTACACATGGGTTCGGCTGAATAATGGACGGTCATTTTGGTTCTATCCTACCTTTATAGGCAGAACATCTGTAGCGGGATTCAGATGGAATCGCATCCAACGCCAATGGTTTTATACGGGATTAGATACTAGGCAGATTTCCAGTTTTCAGTGTCAGTAAGGAAAGGTGGTGCCATAAGCGTGGCACCATTTTTTCTGATAAAATAGAAGAGAGATCATTTTAGAAGGGAAGAAGCGGACATGGCTCATATAAGAGAAGCTAAATTTGAAGATGCAGAAACGATTGCCAATATCCATGTAAGCAGCTGGAAATCTACATATAAAGACTTAATTGATGAAAGAGATTTAAGTAATATAACAATGGAGAATCGTGTCGCCCTCTGGGAAACTGTTCTCAGAAAACCTGTGAATGGTCAAATCGCCTATGTGATAGAAAATAACGAGCATGAAGTTGTGGGGTTTGTTTCTGGAGGGAAAGAGCGTACAAAAAGTTATGGGTACGACGGAGAGATCTATTCTATTTATTTGCTTGATGAATATCAGGGAAAAGGGTATGGCAGCCAATTATTAGAAGCCTTTGCTGCTTCTATGGAGAGAGCTGGTTACCGCTCCCTGCTTGTCTGGGTGCTGACACATAATCCTTCTAGTAAGTTTTATATAAAATGCGGAGCACATCCCGTGGAGGCTGAGAAAGTTACAATAGGAAAAGGCACATATGAAGAAACGGCTTATGGCTGGAAGGATATCCGCAGTTTAAATGAATATTTTGCAAACGAATAAGCGGTGAAGGCCTCAGAACCTCACCGCTCTTTTTTTACATAGGGTTCAATATGAATATGAGCGTAATAAATTTCTCGTTCTTTTTTTAATTTTTCCTCTAATTCATCGGTGATCGCATGCGCTTCTTTTATAGAAAAATCCGGATTAACGTGAATAGTTGCTTCAACCAGGGTCTGATTTCCCTGAAGTCTGGCTTTCACATCTTTTACTGCCCATACATCGGGATGTTCCGAAATCAAGTTCTTAATGGTTTCAATTTCTTCTTCATCAAAACCATCGGTCAGACTGTGACTGGCAGTTCTGAAAATATCCCAGGCGGTTTTACAGATGATTAATCCAACTATAAAACCCGCAAGAGGGTCAAGCCAGTATAAGCCGAATTGGGCGCCGAAAATACCAAGTGCTGCACCAATACTTACGTAAGCATCTGATTTATTATCCTGTGCAGCTGCATATAAAGCATTGCTGTCCACCTTCTTAGATAACTTGATGTTATAACGGTACACACCGATCATAACTACTGCTGCTCCAATGGCTGTAAGGCCAGTTAGTAAAGAAGGTTCCGTGGTTTTATGATTTAATATATCCTGAACCGTTCCAATAATGACTTCTATTCCAACCGTCATCATGATAAATGCAGCGATGAGAGAGGCGATGGTTTCTGCTCTGAAGTGACCATAATGATGGTCTTCATCTGGAGGTTTTCTGGAGATCTTTAAACCGATCAGTACAGCTACAGAAGCAATTACATCGGTGGTATTATTTAACCCATCAGCTCTTAATGCTTCAGAATTACCAAGAGAAGCAATGACAAGCTTTAATGCTGAAAGAACTAAGTAAGCCACAATACTGACCCAGGCTCCCTTTTCTCCCATCTTCAAATTTTCATATTCCGTCATTAAACAGGCTCCTCCAAATCTTACTGTAAAGCATTTCTTAGCTTATCAGACTCTGCGCTATTGAGTCTAGAGAAAAAAAGGTTTCCCACACCATATTGCTTGGAGGTGGCAAGAATCTTTGCCTATGGTGAAAAGTAAGATGGTTAATTTTAGTAAAGACAGGGTATGGTTAAGTAATTCATCATTAATGATCTTAGTCAGAGAGGAGAATCTTCATGAAACAAGAAACCATATTAATTGAGGGATCTTACCAAGGAATGAAATTCTCGAAAACGATAGAGCTTTCATTTGAGCCTGCTGTACAGTCGATTGAAGAAGCGATCCTTTCTTTCTATAATAGTGAGACGTCTTCGTTTGAGGAACTTGCCAGCAGACGAGGCTGGAGAAATTGTTATTGGACGTATGCCCAGCCGGTAGAATTAGTCATGTAAACCCTGACAGCGTTGTCGGGTTATTTTTATTTTCCACAAATTCACAACCATGATGCGGATCTTGGTAACTATAAGTATAGATTTCATAGGTATTCCGTTGTCTTGCAGGGCTCTCAGGGCACTTCTTACATATCATCTGGAGTTCCGGCAGCTTTCTTCATGGACCTTTGTGCAAGCAGGTATGAGTGAAAGTGTCTACTTTTGTCTGTCACCATTTAATATCTTTAATTAAAGATTCTTTAGTTTGAGTTTTTTTATGAAGGGGAACAGAAATATTGAGCATTTGATTCATGTCTTAGGAAGAAATAGGTACCTTTATGAAAACTATATTTTCTAGGAGTGATTCTATGAGTAATGTAAAATTAGCGATTATTTATTACAGTTCAACAGGAACCAACTATAAGCTTGCGAAATGGGCGGAAGATCAGGCGAAGGATTTCGGGGCAGAGGTAAAGCTAGTCCGTGTGCCTGAACTCGCACCAATGGAGGCAATGGAGCAAAATCCAGCCTGGAAAGAGCATTATTTAGCAACTAAGGATGAAGTACCGGAAGCAACGACGAATGATCTCGAATGGGCGGACGCTTATATTTTCAGTTCCCCAACACGATTTGGTTCTTTACCTGCTCAAATGAAACAGTTCATTGATCAGGCGGGAGGTCTATGGTTTCAGGGGAAATTAATTAATAAAGTAGTTAGTGCTATGACATCGGCTCAAAATCCTCACGGAGGTCAGGAAGCAACCCTGTTAAATCTTTATACAAGTATGATGCATTGGGGAGCGATCATAGCCGCGCCAGGATATAGCGATGACTCTGTTTTCTCCGCAGGCGGTAATCCTTACGGAACGAGTGTAACTGTAGATGGCGAAGGTAATATGAAAGAAGACGTAGAGGCTTCCGTTCGTCATCAAGTCAAACGTACGCTGGAAGTCGCCGGGAATTTTGTAAACCAAAAATGATTCAGAACTGACTCATACAAACAAAATGAATAAAAAAACAGGATTGCTTAGATGATTGCGAGAATCGGTGCCCGCCCACGTAGACTCGTGAGGAACCAATAAGATTCTATGCCCACGAAAAAGCGGGGAAGGTTAACGATGTGTTCACTCATTTAATGCAGTTATTGAAAACTCGAACCAGTGAAAAGTAATGGTTCGGGTTTTTTGTTGTTTCTCTGGAATGGGAGAGAAGACCATGATCACCTATAAATAGATGAACAGAAAAATAATGTAAAACTATCAATAAAAACTTTTTTAATAGCTTAAAAGTTGCTGTGACAGGTTTAAATAATGTAAAAAGGGGAATCATAATACTAAATATTCAGAAAATTATTGCGAAATGCTTTTAAATCCTGCATAATGGAAAAAAGCATGAAGGGGGTCTTCTCATGAGAAAGCAAAAGATGATATACGTATTACGCCGTGACCCAGAATATAGAGGTCGAGAGATTACTGCAAAACGAGAATTGTCCTTTGGTATTCGATTAGCCTCACGCTTGCTGTTAGATCAAATGATTTTCGAGTTTAATAAAGAACGCTTAGATAAGGAAATTAACATGGCTATCGATAATAACGACCGTGAAGAATTTCATCGTCTAAGCGAAAAATATCAACCTTATACTAGGGAATAACGTTTATACAAGGCTGCTGTTCATACAGTAGTCTTTTTTTGACTGGAAATTTATATAAGGAAATTTTTGTACAATATCCTGCTCTTGATGTTATATTAGTAATAATGATTTGAGAGTTAGGAAGGTAGTTTACTATGAAAAAGAAACCATTGATTCTGGCAGCAGCATTAAGTATCAGCTTAACTGGCTGTGCTCTAGACCAGCAGACAGACAGCGGAAAGAATAGTTCCGAAGCAACAACAAATGGAAATGGTCAACAGACATCCAAAGACTCGACCAGCCAAAGCTCTAATGATGAAGATAAAAATAATACGAATGAAAGTAAGAATACAAATGATCAGGAAAGTACGGATGACAGTGGAGACTCAGACAAGAACCAAAATAACAGCTCCCAGTCGATACCTGATGACAAAGTGATTCAAGTGGATAACCCTGAAAGTTTGAAAGTGGTAGTGAATAAAAAAAGGACTCTCCCAGAGGGATATACACCACCTGATCTCACCGTTCCCGACGTACCTTTCTATTTCGATGACTTCCAGCCAAAGAAGCAAATGCGAAAAGAAGCGGCCCAAGCTCTGGAGCAATTATTTGCTGCAGCTAAGGAGCAAGGCATTGACCTGGTAGCAGCTTCCGGTTATCGCTCTTACGAAAGACAGAAAAATGTGTATCAAAGTAATGTGAATGCTTATGGAGAAAAGGAAGCAAACAAAGTTTCAGCTAAACCGGGCACAAGTGAACACCAGACAGGCTTGGCAATGGATTTAACCTCTGCTCAGATGTCCTTTAAGCTGGAAGAATCCTTCCGTCAAACCGATGAAGGGGAGTGGCTGGAGAACCACGCTCACGAGTATGGATTCGTAATCCGCTACCCAAAAGGCAAAGAGGACGTTACGGGTTATTCCTATGAACCCTGGCACGTAAGATACGTAGGAAAAGAAACAGCGAAACAAATATACAATAATAAAGGAACCTTAGAAGAATTTTTTGGTTTCCGACCTTATAAACCATAGAGTCCGCATCCCGGACTCTATTTTTTTCTCGTCCAGGGAAATAAAATATGATTTGGGTGTGGATAATTTTTGGCGGGCTTTTGGTACACCCAGCTCCAGCGCCCAGCCCCTCGAGGTCATAAGTCGATCGCCTGCGTGGATAAAGAACCATCCACTCCGCCGCTCGTCTTATGCTTGTCGGGTCTCCCGGGGCGCTTGCGCTTTTGATCCTTGCTTAATAGCTGATTCCTACTCGTTTTCTTGAAAAACGGGGGTTCTTTATTTCATTAAATGCAAATAAGGCGGTATCATCCACTGTAATCTTCTTTCCTCCTGCTGGAAGATAATCAATTTCCCATCGTGGTTCTCTTTCTATGGCTCCGTCTGGTAAATAAGTGGGACAGATGATGGTCCAGTCCAGGTCGCTTTTTTGCAGGGTTTGCAGTACTTTGAGATGCTCTTCTGCCGCAAACGTTGTCGTTCGTTTCGATTCTTTAGACTCAAAACGGTACTTTCCTTCTTCTAATCGGCTGTTTAATATGCCTGCAGTTCCTATGGTAATGATTCGGGTGACGTTCTCCTTTATCATTGATTCCACTAAATGAGGGATGGCCACAGATAAAGTATCTGTTTTATCCGTGTTAAGAGAGCTGAAGACGAGGTCGCATCCCTGCAAGGTTCTTTCTATGTCGGCTTTATTCCTTGCGTTTCCATCTATCAGCTCTGTTCCTTTCAATTGCAAGGAAGCTTTCTGTACATCTCTGACTAAAGCTTTCACCTCAAAGCCTTCAGTGAGTGCCAGCTTGATTACTTTCTGTCCGACCCGGCCTGTGCCTCCAAATACGGCAATTTTCATTGTGATTCCTCCTCTTATTTGTAAAAATTTCTATAATTTAAGCTATTTGTGACTATATTTTGCTAAGCTAGAGAAAACAGCGCTTTATCATGGGGGCTAAATAATGAAGAAGAAACCAGTATGGAGCTGGATGCTGTATGATTTCGGTAATTCAGCCTTTGCTACCACAATTATGGCAGCCGTTTTACCAATTTTCTATTATGACGTAGCTGCAAAAGGTTTAAAAGAATCGCTCGCTGCCAGCTACTGGGGCTATTCCCAATCAATAGCGGTTTTAATCGTGGCAGTATTTGCACCTATACTAGGGGCAATCAGTGATTATTCAGCGGCCAAAAAACGGTTTCTAATGTTTTTTGCATTTATGGGGATGATTGCAAGCGTCCTGCTTGCCTTTGTAGGGGAAGGCGACTACATATTAGCGTCTTTCTTAATGATTGTCGGTACAATCGGTTTCTCAGGCGGCAATGCCTTCTATGATGCGTTTTTACCCGAAGTATCAGATGAAGAATCGATTGATAAAGTCTCGGCAGGAGGGTTTGCTTTAGGTTATATCGGAGGCGGGATCCTGCTTGCCATTAATTTGTTAATGATCTTGAAATTCCAATGGTTTGGTTTACCGAATAGTCTGGCAGGAACCCACCTGGCTTTTGTTTCTGTGGGGATATGGTGGTTCATTTTCTCAATTCCTTTGTTTAAAAACATCGTCGAAGAAAAAAGAGTGAAGGTTGAACGGACAGAGTCCTATGCTAAGATCGGATTCACCCGTGTAGTAAAAACATTAAAAGAAATGAACCAATTTAAACAGCTCGCGCTTTTTCTATGTGCGTTCTGGCTTTATAATGATGGGATTTCCACTATTATTAAGATGGCTACCATCTATGGCAGAGATATAGGAATTAATAGTAACTCCCTAATCATTGCTCTCTTAATTACACAGTTTGTAGGTATTCCTTTTGCCTATTTTTTTGGCTGGCTGGCAAAGAAAATTACTGCTAAGAAAGCTTTAATGCTGTCCCTGGTTATCTATTTGGCCATCGTCGCCCTGGGCTATTTTATGACTACTGCGCTGCACTTTTATATTCTTGCTATTTGTGTTGGTTTTGTCCAGGGAGGGGCTCAGTCACTAAGCCGATCTGTCTTTGGGAGGATGGTGCCCGGAGACCGCCATGCTGAGTTTTATGGATTTTATGGCATTTCTTCGAAGTTTGCTGCAATTTTCGGACCGTTTGTTTTTGCTCTTGTAGGTCAGTTAACGGGTTCAAGCAGGTTTGGAATATTGTCTCTCCTTGTCTTCTTTATTGCAGGCATCCTATTACTTCAGCTTGTAGACGTGGAGAAAGGCACTAAGGAAGCGAAAGAACATACGAATAAAGCATCAGAGGTTATCACCCGTACGTAACTAAAGATTCTTAGCTGAAAAAATCCGAATCATGGGTCCTATGATTCGGATTTTCTACATGATGTCATCATTTGATCAGCATCCTTCGCTTTTATTGAGTGTCATTAAACTTCTAAACAATCGGATCACTGTAAACGTTTGTATAATTCAGACTCAAAGGTAAGCCGGTATCATATGAAATATTTCCAAGAATTTCTTCAATATTATGAAGGAGATAAGACTCATCGCGATCCCAATAGTCCAGGATCATGGAAAATAATTCTGCCGCTTCCGAAAAAGCTCTCTCATACAGTTCCAAAAATGATAACCGGATTGCTTCATTAGTCGCCGGGTGTCTCCATAAATTTTTCTGCTCGTTTAAATAATCCTTTTCATCTGAAAGAGGCTGATGGGAAAAGGAAGAAACCATAGAGCCTAAGACTTTATTTTTCCATCCCCATGGATCAAATAATATCGTTTGCGCCTGCTTCATATCCCGATAAGATTGGAGTATGTAGTGTCGGGGAAAGGACGAGGACATCTCCGGGTAGTACTCGTCGATTAGGGATTCAAGCAGATGAGCAATGGGCTTCTTTTTCAGTTGGAGAGAAAACTTTTTATACGCAGGACTTTTCCATGAGTCCAGCCCACGGTGCTTCTTCAGCATAAGTGTGTCAATATTCACTTCAAGCTTCTGATGCTTATTTTTTTCATAGCCAGCGCGATAATGGATATAAGGATGGGTGTTACGGTCAAGTGAGTGATGGCTCACATATCCTAGAATGAAGGCCTGGACTTGATTTTCCATTGTTCTTCCTTTTTTAATCATGTTCAATAAGAAGGGGCCGCATTGTTCGGTATGGAGTTTCATACCTGCTTCACTAACTTGTTGATCTTTTGCTAATGGCCAAAAATGGTGATAAAAGAAAGGGTCAGGACCCTGGGCACCGTAATTAAGGAGTGGCGCGGAAGTCTCTAGTAAATCTTCCCGGCCTATTTTTTTACATAAATCTTCTGCAAATATAATATGAGTCCAAACATTTGGCATCGTATCACCTCACTTTCATTTTACCGGAAAATAAGAACAAAAGGACAAGTTTTCGCTTGCTGCCGTTAAATTTCACCATAGCTTGAAACCAAGTCGTTACATATAGTGCAGGATTGTCGAAGACTTGATTTCGAGACTTTATTGAGTGGTTTAAAGTCCTGCGGTAGGAAGTTCTCGAAATCTACAAATTATTTCCTATGAAGGAGTAGAAATCTAAAAGCTTTTTTAGTGCATGAATCTTCTGTAACAAGATGCAGGAAGACCAACGATATACTTATTCTTGTTCATACTGTTCATTTGACGGGGTATAGAATGCTGTTCTCCATGACTTACTTTCATGAAGAAGTTTCTTATTTAGTCCACTGCTATTGATATTTCCGTTCTCACAATAATTATGAAGAGGTCTGGGAGGTGCAGCAGGCCGAGTGATTTCCCGGACCTCTAAACTCTGTCTAACATAACGGAAATCTTCAAAATATCTCGAAATGGGGAGCTTTTTTTCAAATAGAGAATTTTACTATTCATATTCATTACATTAGATCAAAACTAAGCTTTAACAGGTTAAAGCAAATAAAAAAAGAGCCCTTTTTAGAGGCTCTTTTTCCCACGATTTTAACCCAAAGAAAAGATTAAGCAAGAAACGATTACAAACGCTCTTCCATCCCTCCCATTCTCACGTATGTAGTAACGTTCCAGCCCCCTCTCTTAATGATAGTTCCTACTATACACCATTAACTGAAAAGTGTAAATAGTCTGATAATAATTTATCGAAATTTGTTTGAAAATACGGAAGGGCGTTAATGATTGTTATCGTGAAACTTGATACAATAAATAAAGTAAACAAAGATTTAGTAAAGGGAGGATCTACATGGACTACAGAATTGAAAAAGATACATTAGGCGAAATAAAAGTACCAGCAGAAAAATATTGGGCTGCTCAAACTCAGCGCAGTAAAGAAAATTTCCCAATCGGCAATGAAAAAATGCCAGTAGAAATTATTGAGGGCTTCGCTATTTTGAAAAAAAGTGCGGCACGAGCAAACTTCGAACTCGGTCTTCTGGAAGAAAAGAAAGCTGATGCTATCGGTTATGCTGCAGATCAAATCTTATCAGGAGAATTGACGGAGCATTTTCCGCTTGTGGTTTGGCAGACGGGAAGCGGTACACAATCCAATATGAACGTAAATGAAGTGATTGCTTATGTAGGAAATGAGTGGCTGAAAGAACAAAACAGTGACCTCACTTTACATCCCAATGATGATGTCAATAAATCTCAAAGCTCTAACGATACGTACCCGACGGCTTTGCATGTAGCATCCGTGCGTAAGCTTGAAGATCTTTTGCTGCCCTCCATTACACAATTAAAAGAAACACTGAAAGAAAAGATGGAAGCGTTTAATGAGATCGTGAAAATTGGACGTACTCATTTACAAGATGCTACTCCGCTTACCTTGGGTCAGGAAATCAGCGGATGGCATCGTATGCTTGAAAAAACCGAAAGCATGATTATCGATAGTGTACGTTATGTAAAAGAATTGGCTATCGGAGGAACTGCAGTAGGTACAGGTCTGAATGCCCATGAAGACTTCTCAGAACAAGTGGTAGCTAAGATTAACGAAGAAACCGGGAAGGATTTCATTTCAGCTCCAAACAAATTTCATGCGCTAACTTCTCATGATGAACTTGTTCATACGCACGGTGCACTCAAAGCACTGGCAGCTGATGTCATGAAAATTGCTAATGATGTCCGCTGGCTGGCAAGCGGTCCTCGCTGCGGAATTGGGGAAATTACTATTCCTGCTAATGAACCGGGAAGCTCCATTATGCCTGGTAAAGTCAACCCGACTCAAAGTGAAGCTGTTACCATGGTTGCAGCTCAAGTAATGGGCAATGATGCTGCTATTGGTTTTGCGGCCAGTCAGGGAAATTTTGAATTAAATGTATTCAAACCCGTGATTGCTTATAACTTCCTGCAATCTGCACAATTATTAGCGGACAGTTTAGTTTCCTTTGACGAGCGTTGTGTACGCGGCCTTGAGCCGAATCATGAGCAAATTGAAAAATACCTGCGTGATTCTTTAATGCTGGTTACCGCTTTAAATCCACACATCGGTTATGAAAATGCAGCGAAAGTTGCTAAGACTGCTTTTGAAAGAGATCAAACTCTTAAAGAAACTGCTGTTGAGCTAGGTGTATTAACCGAAGAACAATTTGAAGAATATGTTGATCCTAAAGCGATGACGAAGCCTACCGCTAAGTAATTTCACATGGTTTGCAGCCATTGTTTTCTCACTATAATAATTACCTGTAATTACCAAAAAAAAAGTGTGATAAAAAATATGATCACTGATCATACTACTATTACACGCAGGAGGTGAGACAACATGGCTAACCAACAAAGCAACCAGCTTCTTGTACCTGGTGTACAACAAGCTTTAGACCAAATGAAATACGAAATCGCTCAAGAATTTGGCGTACAACTTGGTGCTGACACTACTTCCCGTTCTAACGGTTCTGTAGGTGGAGAAATCACTAAACGTCTAGTTCAAATGGCTGAACAACAGTTCGGTGGACAACAACAAAAATAAATACGAATGACGAAGGAGAAAGGGTGCGCCCTTTCTCCTTATTTTTTGCAAGGAGGAAATAATTCATGCAGAAGTGCGGAATTTGTAATGGCTGGGAGGAAATGGCGTATAGATGTCCTGCCTGTAAAGGGGAAATGGAAGATCGCGGGAGAATCACGGACTTTCTTGATGAACCTCGTTCTAATATCGTTCATAAACGGACCGGCCGAGCAGGTGGAGATAAGCACACCTCTGACGATTGTTTACATTTGTTTATATGCAGCGAGTGCGGTCTTGAGGATATTATAGGTATATAAAAAGCGCAGCAAATATTTGCTGCGCTTTGAAATGATTCAATTAGCGAATACGATGCTCATCATCTTTATCAAAGAAATGGACTTTATTCATATCAATAGCCAAGTCAATCTCTTCTCCGCCTTTGATATCTGAACGGGAATCTACTCGAGCAATAAATTCCTGGTCATTCAATTTGGAGTAAAGGTAGGATTCAGACCCCATCAGTTCAGCTACTTCGATCTGCGCCTTGATTTTTTTATCTTCGTTAGCATCAATAAATAAAGGCTCGTCATGCATATCTTCTGGGCGTACGCCTAAGATCACTTCTTTTCCTACATAACTTTGTTCACGAAGAGGTTTCATTTTTCCTTCGGGCACAGCAATTTGAATATCTCCTAGCATAATGTGGTCTTCACCAAGTGTTCCGTGTAGAAAGTTCATGGCTGGAGAACCAATGAAGCCACCTACAAATACATTTTCAGGTTTATCATACACTTCTTTTGGCGCCCCGACTTGTTGAATTATCCCATCTTTCATAACCACTAGCCGAGTGGCCATGGTCATAGCTTCTGTTTGGTCATGGGTAACGTAAATAGTTGTCGTTTGCAGACGCTGGTGAAGCTTTTGAATTTCTGCACGCATTTGCACACGAAGTTTAGCATCGAGGTTAGACAATGGTTCATCCATTAAGAAAACCTTTGCATCTCGTACAATTGCACGACCTAGGGCAACACGCTGTCTTTGTCCGCCGGAAAGGGCTTTTGGTTTACGATCCAGCAAGGCTTCTAGACCTAGAATTTTAGCAGCATTTTGCACGCGGCGGTCGATTTCCTGCTTGTCCATCTTACGCAGCTTCAACCCAAATGCCATGTTGTCATAGACATTCATATGCGGATAAAGAGCATAGTTCTGGAAAACCATTGCAATATCACGATCTTTAGGGGCTACATCATTCATACGTTTATCATCAATGATGAAATCACCATTTGTAATTTCTTCAAGACCGGCAATCATTCGAAGGGTGGTAGATTTCCCACAGCCTGATGGTCCTACGAAAACAATAAATTCCTTATCGTTAATGTGAAGATTAAAATCCTCAACCGCTGTAACCTTTTTATCGTACACTTTTTCAATATTATTGAGCTGTAACTCTGCCATAAGTATTGCCTCCCTGTGTGGTTTGAAATCGCTTTCTTGAGTATGTTATAAGCTTATCGAAGTTTAACGGGAGGGTAAATAGACAAAGTGCACAAAGAATTCTGCTACCCTTTGTGCACCTTGTTTATCTATTTAATTTCATTAAAGCTAAATAGGTAGTGAGTGCTCCTTTGAAATCTTTCACATCTATGCCTGTCTTTTCAATAAATTTATCCACGCGATATTGTAAACTATTCCTATGCATGAAGAGGTTCTTCGCTGCGAGGCTGGCATTGGACCCCGATTCTAGGAAGACTTGGACTGTTTGCAATAGTTCCCGATCATCTATCACATGTTTAAAGACCGATCGTACGATGTGGTTTGAATCTTCTTCAGATAAACTGTTGATAAACAGGTAGGGGATCATGTCTTGATAAGTCACTACTGAGCCAATACGGTGCTGCTTTGCTTTTTCGAAACAATTTCTTGACCACTCGAAAATAGCGGGCGCTTCCTTTAGATCAGCAGAAAATTCACTTACAAAGAATTTGATGGAGGTATAGAAATCACTCATTAATACGTCAATCACATTTTGAAAATAGATGGGATCATCGTCTAAAGTATGAGCTTCTTCTACAATGAACCCGCTTTGGTCATTTTCCCATATGATGGGCATTACACTTGGAAACAGCGATTGCAAGGCTTCCCTAATGGTATCTCGCTGAACCGTATCATCACCGATGGAAAAGAAAACAAACCGGTAAAAGCCAGGAGAATCGGCTCTGAACGTTTCTTCCTTTCCAAAAAGATACGATGCCCATTCTTTTTCACGTTCTGTTTCAACCAAGTGAGTGGTCAATAATGGCGATAAGAAGGTTTGCAGCATTTGGCTTTCTCTATCGGTCATTTCTATTCTTAATATTCCTATGGTTTCCATGTCATTCGTCTGGTACCAGAAGTAATCGTCAAAATTGGCTTCATTCTGCGGTGTGGACTGAATTAAAGAAGGGTAGATATCTTTGAGCTCGCTGATTATGGACATGATGATCTTCCTTTTTATGAGAGTTTCTACTATTATAATATTATACACATTGAATGCAAAATCAGTGGAGAGTCAGAAAGTATAGATAAGGTAAGGGATTTAGGTTAAGGAGGAATAGATATGGAACACATTAAAGATCAGCAGCGGTATGGACAAGAAACGAAAAACCGTTTAAAGAGGATAGAGGGTCAAGTAAGAGGCGTCTTGAAGATGATGGAGGAAGAAAAAGACTGCAAGGATGTAATCACACAGCTCTCAGCGGCAAGATCTGCTATGGACCGGGCAATTGGATATATTGTCGCCAAGAATTTAGAAACCTGTATCCGTGAAGCTCAGGAGGAAGGCGGCTCTGCTGAAGAACTTATTAACGAAGCTGTCCAAATGATTGTAAAAAGCCGATAAATGATAAACGTTCAAACGATAAAAAATAATGCAAAGCAAGTGGATTAATATTCGCTGGAAAACCCGAACCATTAGATTTCCATTGGTTCGGGTTTTCTGTGTTTTGATGGACACGAGGTGCCGATTCGTCCACTTGCTATGCTTCAAATTAGTGCTGTTCCCGCAGGAGTCTGTACAGGTCGACTCCGATTGCTGGTGTTCCTATAATATTAAAAGGATTTGCATTTTTTATTTGCTGCTAAAGGAAGTGAAGCTTCTCTTTGTTTTCCCATAGGAACTATCATCTTCTTTTCTTAATCAAGGTTAGGATCGGTTCTCTTTAAGAAGAACGAAAGGATAATACCTGCGATAGCTATTCCTGTTGCAACAAGAAAGGCCATATTTATTCCATGAATCATCGCATCTGACATGATCTGCTGTTTTACCTGGGCAGAGGATTCGCCTGCATACTGGCTCATATCAGGATCGAAATTCTTAGATGTATTCGTCATTACGGTAACAAGCATGGCGGTACCCATTGAACCGGCAATCGTTCTCATCGTGTTATTCATGGCAGTACCATGTGGTATCAGACTCTTAGGCAGCTGGTTTAATCCTGCTGTAGAAACAGGCATCATGACCATGGCTATCCCCATCATTCGAATCGCATAAATAATAAGAATGAACGTGTAGGCTGTATCTGCAGTAAGGTTTGTAAATTGATAAGTGGTTACTGCCACGATGGTCAAGCCGATCATCGCCAGCCAGCGGGCACCGAACTTATCAAAGATTCTACCGGTAATAGGAGACATGATGCCCATTACAATTGCTCCTGGCAATAACAATAACCCGGATTCAAAGGCAGTAAATCCTCTCATGTTTTGCATGTAAATGGGAAGAAGCAGTTCAGCTCCAAGCATAGCCATCATGACAATCATTGTAGTGGTAGAAGCAATGGCGAAGATCCCATATTTAAAGACTCTAAATTCTAGAATCGGCGTTTCAAGCTTGAACTGCCTCCATATAAACATGAATAATGCAATCGCTCCAATGATAACGGATATATAGACTTGCGGCGCGTCCCAGCCATCATTACCTGCATCACTCAGTCCGTATAATAGGCCGCCAAAACCTAGTGTAGAGAGAAGAATCGACAGAATATCAATCGTAGGATTCGTTTGCTTTGTCACATTTTTAAGTGCAAACATCCCGAAAAGAATGGACAATACAGCTATCGGCAATACGACTAAAAATGGAGAACGCCACGAGTAGTGTTCAACCAGATAACCGGAAAGTGTTGGTCCGATAGCTGGACCAAACGCAATAACCAGCCCTGCAATCCCCATTACTGTTCCCCTTTTTTCAACAGGGAAGATCATCAGAAAGACGGTCTGCATTAACGGCATCATAATACCGGCTCCGCCTGCCTGAACTAGTCGTCCCATAAGTAGTACAGAGAAGTTAGGAGCAACCACTGCAATTAACGTACCCGCTGTAAATAAGCCCATCGCAATAAAGAAAAGTCTACGAGTTGTAAATTTTCCAATGAGAAAAGCAGTCACAGGGATCATGACTCCGTTGACCAGCATAAAGCCAGTCATAAGCCACTGGGCTGTATTCGCTGTAATGTTTAAGTCGTTCATAATATTTGGGAGTGCTGTATTTAATAGTGTCTGGTTTAATATCGCCACAAAAGCACTGACAAGCAGCACAGAAACGATTAGCTTACGGTTTATCTCTTGTGGTTGTTCTTGTGGATTTTTATTAACGTCTTCCATGTAACGTCCCCCCTATGAATGGTTCTCTGGTGCTTTGTAAAGCCCTTTTTTAATGAGTGCAAGTTCTGTTGTGAAATTATTGATGGCTTCTTGTTTAGTTAAGTTTCGTACATAATGCTGAATCAAGTTGCGCATAGTGATGGCCATGAGAATCTGCCATACGTGAAATACTTCTTCATTCGCAGAGATATTGAGAATTTTGCTATCGGTTAAATCACTCATCTGAGCGAAAAACTGCTTGAATTTTTCTTTGTTGCTCTCCTGAGTAAATGCATTCTCTACCTTATGATTCATATATAGAAAAGCATTCTTAAAAAAATTGTGGTTCTCTTCAATATTGAAATTATCGATCATGGATTGAAACATGTACGTAAACGTATCAAAGATCTGGCCGTCTGTTTCTTTTAGCATCTCAATAAATTTCTGTTTATTTTCTTTAGAATGTTCTTCTAATAAATAGAAGAAAGCATCTTCTTTATCCTCAAAATATTGGTAAAAGCTTCCTCTCGCGATACCAGCGTCTTTAATGATATTTGAAATTGATGCTTCATAAAGCTGAACGCGTGAAAACTCCTTTTTGGCCGCTTTTATTAATACTGTTTGCTTCTCTTTCGGCAGATTAAAAAAGGTGGGCTTAGGCATAAAAGAGTACCTCCTTAATCGTTAATGTGACAACGTGTCATCTTGGCTGACGAATAAATAATATATGACACGTTGTCACATGTCAAGAAGAAAAATTAATTTGTAATTTCAATAAAGTTAAAAAAGCTTCAAGGCACTCATTTGAATGTGAGTGCCTTGAAAGAATTATTCTTCTTCTTGTTTAGGAATAGGGTGAGTTTCACTTATCTGTTCACGGCCATAAACGGATCGTGTCATTCCAGCAGCCATTCCTTCATTAATCATTCGGTCGACATCTAACTCATACTTATCTTTACCCTCAGGAGCGCATTCTTTTTCTTTTCCTGCCATGATAATGTCACCTCCTTACTTTAGGTTTTCCATGGACTGATAAGATCACTAAAACCAATAATTGGAGAAAAGTTATTCCAGGAATAATCCACAAGTTCAGGCATAAAGTTGTCCCACAGATAATAATTATGAAATAGAGGGGGGCGGTGAAGTGGTACAAAGTAATAATTTTATTCAGATGCTCGAAAAAGCAATTGAGGATGAATGGAGTGCCCATGATTTTTACAAAAGACTGGGTGAAGATACAAGCAATCGTTTCTTTAAAGATTACATTAAACATGCAGAAGAAGATGAAGCCAAGCACTATCAGTTGTTTCAACACCTTCATTACCAATTAACAGGGCAGTATCACCATTTTGAACCGGTCAAAATAGAATATACATCCTTTCAAAATGGGGTGAAGAAAGCTCAGCAAGCAGAATTTGAGGCTTTTGAAATGTACCGGACTATGATATTTATGATTCCAAACCAAATCGCTTATCAGCCGCTATTTATTGCGATGACAGATGAAATGGAGCACGCTACAAGATTCGGCACTATACTTGGGATGCTGAAATAAGCTAACTTTTAAGGTCAGGATAACTTCCTGGTCTTTTTTTGATCCAGAAAATGATGGAAGATAAAGAATTCATATGAAGCTTTAATTGGCGTCGCTTTATGAATTCCATTATACTGGGATAAGCAGAAATTTAGAAAAGAGGCTAGCTTATGAACCCAGTTCTTATCATCATATTTATGATTATTATCGGAGCATTGATTGGCGGTGTGACAAACTCATTAGCCATTAAAATGCTTTTTCGTCCATATAAGGCACGCTATATAGGGAAATATAAAATTCCTTTTACCCCGGGCTTAATTCCTAAACGACAGCAGGAACTTGCCAAGCAGTTAGGAAGAATGGTCGTTGATCATTTATTAACCGCAGAGGGATTAAGGCGGAAATTAGAACACCCCGAGTTTCAAACGAATATCACCGGGTGGGCCCAAGAAGAAGTTAAAAAACTATTGGAGCATCCGGCAGCCGTACAGGAATTGCTCACCAAGGCAGATATTGATCTCTCTTCTAAAAAAATGGAGAAGGAAATTAGTCATTGGGTTGAGGTGCGGTATGATGCTGTAATGGAAAATTACCGAGAAAAATCTCCACGAGAAGTTCTATCAGATGAGTGGATGAGAAAAGCGGAAAAAGGGACCGGTCAGCTTGCAGACTATATCCAATTCAAGGTGAAAGAATACTTGAATAGTTATGAAGGGAAGCAGAAGGTTTCAGAGCTCATTAATAATTACCTGGAGAACCAAGGTTTTTTTGGAAGTATGGTTTCTTCTTTTATGGGGTCGGAGAGCTTAACGGAGCGGATGTATCCCGCCATTATCCGGTATATATCAGCGCAAGAAACGAACGATTGGCTGCGCAGTATGCTCCAGGATGAACTTCATGAACTCGCCAGCCAGCCTATTAGTCAATTCGAAGCAAAAATCGGTAAATCAGCCATCGGCAGAGCGTTAGGACAAGCCGTAGCTAAATCGCTTCCCATAGAGGAGTGGATGTCGCGTTCAGTTGCTGAATGGAGCAAGCCAGTCCGTTCAAGAATCCTCAATGACCTGGTTCCCTATGTAGTGAAGCAGCTGACTGCAGCTATATCTGATCGTATAGAAGGTTTAATGAAATCCATGCATCTATCTGAAATTGTTCAGGAAGAGGTAGAATCCTTCCAAGTGGATCGTTTGGAAGAAATGGTGCTTGGAATTTCCCGGCGTGAGTTTAAAATGATTACTTATTTAGGAGCACTGTTAGGAGGATTAATTGGTTTATTACAAGGATTTATTGTTCTCTTTCTAGGATAATGTCCTATTCCTATACATGAGCTAAATCGTTTGTTATAGTGGGGGAGGAGTCAAAGAACGAAAACTTAGGAGGTCCTTAACTTATGGCTAATATTTACGATAATGCATATGAATTAGAGAAAGCAATTCGCAACAGCGAAGAATTTCAAGGCTTAAAAGATGCCTATGAAACAGTAATGAGTGATGAAGCTGCGAAAGAAATGTTTGATAATTTCCGTCAGACACAAATCAGCCTTCAACAGAAACAAATGCAGGGCGAAGAAATTTCTGAGGAGGAAGTAGAACAAGCGAAGAAAGTAGTAGAACTTGTTCAGCAGCATCCACAGATCTCTAAGCTTATGGAAGAGGAACAGCGTTTAAATACAGTGATTAATGACGTAAGCCGCATTATCACGAAACCTCTTGAAGAGCTTTACGGTGAACCTAACGAAGAACAACAATAAGATAATTTCTAAAACCACCCGGTCCTGGGTGGTTTTTTTATGAGAATTTACATAAGGCCGTGTTAGTTTATAAATAATCTTCTTTTAGAAAAAACAGGGCGGAATATTGTTTCAATAAGCAAAGTATAAGTCCATTCGCTCGAATTTGAGTCTTCAAATAAAGTGCAGGATTGTGTAAGACTCGATTTCGAGACTTTATTGCGTGGTTAAAGCCCTACGGGGGACGACTTACTTGTCTTGTTTGTATGGCGTCTCTCGAAATATGCTCCATATCCGCTTAAGGTAAAGGAGGAGGATGTAAAGCATTTATGGCTGCTAAAATTCCGATTTAATTGCGTGTAGAAAGGTAGAGCGACAATTTTCCTTCGATTGAAAATGTCCGTTCACTTTATATACAGCGGGGTTGGATGAGAAATAGCGAGACTCCCGCGGGAGAAGGAGCTAGGCAAGACCCCACAAGGAGTGATAACGACTGAGGAGGCTTGCCAGTTCCCCCGCAGGAAAGCGAGTTATTTCCCATCCAACCCCAGTCTTGATATGGCAACGGACCTGAAATGTCTAGAACCTGAGTCTTCAAGTAACGGGAGCATTAATTTGGTAAAGTGAGAATTCCTTATTGAATAAATGTTTTATTAATTAATTTTTGTCGAACAATGCAGGAATTTCGCATTCACATCAAGAATTCAATTAAGTGTGATTTATTCAAGAAAAAGGGGTATTTAAATGAAGCATTTCAAACTGGAAGAAAAGGAAAATGTCGTTCATTTACAACTTGCTCGAGGAGAAAAACTTAATGCTTTAAACGCAGAAATGCTTGAAGAATTTGCAGAATCACTAAATCAGATTAAAGACAAGAAAGCACAAGTAGTCATCCTATCTGGTGCAGGAGAGGGTTTTTGCGCTGGCGGGGACATTACGATGATGGAAGAAGCTGCAGATCCTGCTGCCTACGATAAGATCATGGATAATATTGAAACTATTGTTACAACCATCTACACAATGCCAAAGCTTGTAATTGCGGCTGTGCATGGACCAGCAGTTGGGCTGGGACTAAGCATTGCACTCGCTGCCGACTACGTTATGGCTGTTCCAGAGGCAACGATTTCAATGAACTTTATTGGAATTGGATTAATTCCCGACGGAGGGGGTCATTTCTGGCTGCAGCAGCGGTTAGGCGTCCATCTTGCCAAGCAATTTGCCTGGGAAGGCCAGCAAATGAGAGCCAAGGAAGCTTTCGATCATAAGCTTGTTGATATTATAGTAAATGGAGATATTCATGAAGAAGCAGAAGCTCTTGCTCTAAAGTGGAGCCGTAGACCATTGCAGTCCATGATAGCAACAAAGCAGATTTATCATCAATATGGATTGGATCAGTTGCTGCAATATTTATCGAAGGAAAGGCAGTCTCAGTGGAAACTGCGTCATTCAGAAGACCACCAGGAGGGAGTAACGGCCTTCTTGGAGAAGCGAAAACCAAACTTCAAAGGGAGCAAATAAATAAAGTCGCGTCTATGCACGCGACTTTAAATGTGACTAATGGAGAAGGCAGTTTTACTTGCCTTAATATAAATGAAATTAGCGAAAACCTTGAAAGCTTAATTCAATTTCTCAAAACGGCTTAGGCAGAAAATAGACCATATTTTAACGATGAAAAAGGACTAAATGGCCTTCAGGAGCTGTACAGCGATGTGTATGTTCCTCCAACCCCTGATCCTTTAGTTTTTCTCCGCCAATCTTTTTGGCTTGGTCATCATTCTCTGCTTCAAACGTATCATTTAGAATGTTGGTTCCATCACGCTTAAATGCAGTTAAAAAGTATTTTTTCATATTACTACCTCCCTGAACAATCGTTCATTTATCTAATTTTGTCATCTAACGAGAAAAATCCTGCTTTTCGAGTGAAATTTTATATTTTTGAAACCACAGGACTGATTTAATCGTATCACATAGCGGGGAAGGAGAATGGAAATGACACTTTATTTAAATGAGGTAACTAAAAAGTTTGGGAAGTTTACAGCTGTGGATCACTTATCCTTGGAAATTCCTGAAAAAGAGGCGTTTGGTTTTTTAGGAGCCAACGGAGCAGGAAAAACAACGACGTTCCGAATGATCCTTGGCTTATTAGATCAAACGGAAGGTGAAATTACCTGGAACGGCGGGGAAATTGGTTATGACCAGAGTCATTTAATTGGCTATTTGCCCGAGGAACGTGGATTATATCCTAAGATGAAAGTACAGGATCAGCTGGTTTATTTGGCAAAACTCAGGGGGATGAATAAGCAGGAAGCTAGAAAAGAACTGGAATCATGGCTGGACCGTTTTAAAGTTCCAGAATATCAAACAAAAAAAGTCGAAGAATTATCAAAAGGTAACCAGCAAAAGATCCAATTTATTTCTGCAGTTTTACATAAACCAAAATTATTAATTTTGGATGAGCCGTTTTCAGGTTTGGATCCTGTCAATGTAGAAATGTTAAAACAAGCGGTGATCGATTTAAAGAAAGCGGGAACCTCGATTGTATTTTCTACTCATCGGATGGAGCATGTTGAGGAATTATGCGAGCATCTATGTATTCTCCGCCATGGAAAGCCAGTTCTTCATGGTGGTCTCAAAGAAATTAAGAGATCCTACGAAAAGAAAAATATACGAATTAAAGCCGACTTTGATCTTTCATTTTTAGAAAGGATGGATGGAGTAACTTCATACAAGCCAATTGGCGAAGGCTGCGAACTTCAAGTAGAGAATGAAGAAGCTTCTCAACCAATCTTTCAAGCTTTGCAGGGCAGGGGCTTTGTGCGGACCTTTGATTTAGAAGAGCCGTCATTAAACGATATCTTTATTGAGAAAGTGGGGGCCTCTTATGAATAAATTTTTTATCATGCTGGCTCAAACGTACACCAATCGAGTGAAATCGAAGTCTTTTCTAATTATTTCCGCAGTAAGCTTAGTCCTTATTTTTGGATTGTCTAATATTCAATCGATCATTGAATCCTTTAACAAAGACAATGAAAAGACTGTGGCCGTCCTCTCAGACCAGCCTCAATGGGTGGCAGCTATTGAACAAGGCGTTTCTGGTGAGGATGATTTAAGTGTAAAAGGTTATAGCGGTACGATAGAAGAAGCTAAACAAGAGGTGCAGAACGAAGATTATGATGCTATTCTACAAGTTCAGGAGACGGAAAATGGTCTTCCTAAAGCCTCTTATTATGCGAATCAAATTGCTTCCCAGGATATCAGCGGTCCGATTAAACAGGCTCTTCAGCAGCTTAAAACAGAAATCGTCACGAATCAGGCCGACATAGATCCTAAGACTTTACAGGAAATTTCAAGTCCGGTTTCCTTTGATTTAGTTCCGTTGAAAGAAAGTGCTAAAACAGCAGAAGAATTGGATCAAACACGCGGGCTAGTCTATATCATGCTCTTTCTTATGTACTTTTCCGTTGTTATGTATGGAAACATGATTTCAACGGAAGTAGCAACCGAAAAGTCGAGCAGGGTCATGGAAATTTTAATTTCCAGCGTTTCGCCTGTATCCCAGATGTTTGCGAAAATTATCGGCATTGCTTTAGTAGGTCTTACTCAATTTGCAATTTTCATCCTTGCCGGCTACGCAGGGGTTAAACTAGGGAAAAATAATGGCAGTGGCTCATTTCTGGATATGATTGGAGTCACCCATGCTAAGGCTTCTACAATCATGTTCGCTGTTGTTTTCTTTATACTTGGTTATTTATTGTATGCGACCCTAGCGGCCATGCTTGGCTCGCTCGTAAGTCGTTTGGAGGATGCCCAGCAAATCGTTGCCCCCATGATTATGATGGTAGTAGCATCGTTCTTCCTAGCGATTGTCGGTTTAGGAATGCCTGATGCCGCGTTTATTAAGGCAGCGTCGTATTTTCCATTCTTTACCCCATTAATCATGTTTTTGCGGGTAGGCATGCTAGATATTCCGGTTTGGGAGATTGCCCTTTCTATCGGCATTCTTATTGTCTCTATCGTACTTTTAGGTATGCTCGGGGCACGTGTTTACCGAGGAGGAGTACTTATGTATGGGAAGTCTTCTTCCTTAAAGGATTTTAAACGAGCGCTGCAGCTATCCAGAAAAGAAAAATAATGGCTGAGTGAAAGTAAATGAATATGTATTTGCAAGGGATAGCGAACGTGCATTCGCTATCCTTTTTTGTTAAAATAAAAGATAGAAAAGGAGGATGTTTATGGGGTCTCATCTTCGTTTTATCCACAGTGCGGATTTACACTTGGACAGTCCATTTACTCATTTAAGCGGTGTTCCGGAATCCCTCATCGAACAGCTGCGTGCCAGCACCTTCGAGGCATTTACCCGGTTAATAGATCAAGCAATTCAGCATAAAGTTCACATGGTTTTGATTACGGGTGATTTATTCAATGAATCAACGAGAAGTCTTAAAGCTCAGATTCATCTTCGAAATGGCTTTAGAAGGCTCGATAAGGAAGGAATTCAAGTATATATTACTCATGGAAACCATGATTATTTAAAGGGTACGAGACACCCGGTCACGTACCCGGATAATGTCCATGTATTTACGAAAGAAACAGTAGAGGTACTGCCTTTAATTATAGCAGGGACTCATACAGCAAATATTTACGGTTTCAGTTACGTAGAAAAACAGGTTACAGATCGCAAAGCGGCCGAATTTACTCGTGATGATACCTGTCCAGTACATATTGCTATGCTTCATGGAAGCTTAGATGGTCCTGGAGGCGATCATGATGTGTATGCCCCTTTCTCACTGGAAGAGTTAAGGGAGCAGTCAATGGACTACTGGGCACTTGGTCATATACATAAGCGTCAGCATCTTTCGATTCAGCCTCCCATTATCTATCCTGGAAATATACAAGGTCGATCCCGCAAAGAACAGGGAGAAAAGGGATGCTACCTTGTGGAACATTCTTTAGGAGAATGGGCATTCAAATTTTTGCCGCTTCAAAGTATTGTTTATGAACATCAGGTTGCAGACAATCTTTCTCTTGAATCCCCTCATGAGATCGAACCGCTTGTCAATCAGATAAAATCAAATCTTAGAGAGAATTATTCTAAGGTAATGCTGAGTCTTACTTTCAAGGGAAAATCAGGCTTGCTGCAAAAGTGGAAGTCTGAAGGAGTAATAGAGAATTGGAGAGAGATCCTCAATGAGGAAGAGAGGTTTGAGAGCAGCTGGGTGTTTATAACAGAGGTTAACGTTAAGGATCAGCCGGAAATTGATGAAGCAAAACTGCTTCAAAGTAACCATTTCAGTGGAGAGTTTCTTAGAGACGTTGAGAAGCTGACAGAGGATCAATGGAATGAATGGCTGAAACCTTTAGTCAAGCATAAACGGGCCGCTGCTTACCTTACTCCTTTTACTGAGGAGGAAAAACAGGATATTATCAGCGGAATTAAAGAGAAAACGCTGCCCCTATTACTGAAGGATGGAGAGACGAACTCATGATTTTAAAAGAAGCCACAGTTTATGGATTCGGAAAATGGCAGAATTTCTCGATCTCTTTTCAGTCAGAGGAGATTAACCTTTTAATGGGGAGGAATGAAGCGGGGAAATCTACATTACAGCACTTTTTTTTATTTATGTTATTCGGACTTCCTCCGAAGAAAAGAGAATTTTATCAGCCTAAGACCGGGGGACCGATGGGCGGACAGTTGGTTCTGCAATCGAAGCAGTACGGGACGGTATTCATTGAAAGAATTCATGATATCAGGAACGGAGATGCCCTGTGCCGGTTTGAAAACGGCGAAGAAGCAGGAGAGGAAGTATTAGAAGAGCTGCTCAGCGGCTTGAGCAGATCCGTCTATGAGTCCATCTTTACTTTCAACGCGGAAGATTTAATTCAGCTCCGCAGTTTAACCGGGGAAGAATTAGGCGAAGTCCTTCTGAACATAGGATTAACAGGCACTCAGAACATTTACCGAACAGAAAATTGGCTCTTGAAGAAAGAAGAAGAGCTGTTTAAACCTAAAGGGAAAAACCCTGAAATAAATCAGCAGCTGGCAATCGTTGAAGGTCTTGCAAAACGTGTAAAAGAAGCAGAAGCAGAGGAAGATGAATATAGCGCTCTTTTAAATAAAAAAGAAGAGCAAAGCGAACGATTAGAAACCGTACATCAGCGGATTAAGCTTATAAGAAAAGAAATATATAATCATTCCCAGGTGATTAAGACTGTTCCTATACTTGAAGAATACCATCAGCTTATCCAAAATCAACCAGAGCATCCCCTTATTCACTTTCCGCAAAAAGGGAAGGAACGATTGGAACAATTAAACCATTCCATTCTTCCACTTGAGAGTGAGGCTCGAGTGATGGCATCGCAAAAGCAGCAGACTGCTGATGCTTTAGATAAGCTTAGCCATTTATCTGAATATACCTGTGAGAGAAGTGCTGAGGATTTGCTGGAATCTAAGCAAATCTTTGACCAAACTAAATATCAGCTTGACCAGCTTCAACAGCGCAAAACAAAAGGGCAGCAGCAATTACAAGGTGCTCTCGAATTTATGGATGTGCCAGTAAATGAAGAAGAGCTGGAGGATTATCGTTTCCCTTTTTATATTGAAGAAACTTGGCGAAATATTAAACAGACTCAGGATAGTTTAAATTACGAGTCTGAACGTATGACCGAAGAACAAGAAGGGCTGAAGCGGAAGAAACAGGGTATAACCATGGAAATGGAAGAAATCGAGCAGAAGCTTCTTTCAGAGAATGAGAAAACGGAGTTTAGCAGAAAACTCTCTGATTGGGAAAGTTCACAATCCTCTGTTCTGACTGAGGAAGCAAAAAATCAATGGAATGAGCTGCTCCTTTATCGCCGAAGGGGCCGAAATCTATGGCTGATCGCTGCTCTGCTGATTTTTGCAGCTGGAGTGGCGTTAAGTATCTATCTTTCCCAGTGGCCGGTAATGGTAATAGGAACTTTAATTAGTGCGGGTTTATTTTATTTCGGAATATCTATGAGACGATCCGCAAATAAGCTGGAAAGCTGGCTTCTCTCAAAACAGCAGGAAGGTGGAGAGGTGCAAGAGCACGAATATTCCCTTCACACAATAAGAGAAGCTCTTTCTGAGAACCAGAAAAGGGAATCAGAGCGGAAGTCTTTGGAGACTCAGCTGAAACAGTTGAATCAAGAGGAGATTCTGCTGGAAGAAAAAAATAAACATTTACTACAGCTAAATCGCCGGCATTTTCAAATGATCCATGAACAAGAACAACTATATCCTTTTCTAGCTGGATTGGATTTAGCTTATTGGGAAAAATTATACCATCTGATCACGAAGGCTAAAGAGATGAAGGATTCCTTAAAGGAAATGGAGGACGAGGAGAAGAATCTTGAACAAACGATGGATAAGATCAAGGATGACGTAATGAAGTTTTCATCTGAATTCAATTGGGAATGGAATGAAAAAAGCATAGAGGAAATGCTTCAGACATCTATTGATTGGTTAAAAGGTATCGAGAAACAAAAAGTAAAAATTGAATCTCTTAAGCAAGAATTACAAAATCAACAAAATTCCTATGATCATATTCAAGAAAAACTTAAACCTTATGAAGAAAAGCGGATCCAATTATTCGAAACAGCCCAAGTGAATAATGAAGAAGAATTCTTTTCTAAAGCAATTCATTATGAAGAAGAACGTGCTTTACGAAAACGAGAAGAAGAGTTAAAAAACCAAATTGCTCATTTTCTTTCTCCTGAAGAACAGCAGGATTTTCAAGTCTGGGAAGCTGCTCCTAGAGAATCCGTTTTACGTTATGAGCTTGAGCAGAAGGAAGAGCAATTGCAGGAGGATGAGAAAGAGCGAGAAAGCTTGCGTGAGGAATTAGCGGATATCAAAAATTCTGTTATGCGTTTGGAAAATTCAGAGAAACATTCTGAGTATCTCCATCTATTTGAACTGGAGAAATCGAAATTAAACGAACTGGCTCGCGAATGGGCCGTTCACCGGATGTCTTTAAAGCTGTTAAAAGAATCAAAACAGAAATATCAAAAGAAATACTTCCCTAGAGTAATTGAGCTTGCCCAAGAATTTTTCATGAAGGTCACGTCAGCTAGGTATGTAAAGTTATACCTGGATAAGGATCAAAGAAATCTAGTGGTCGAAAATTCTCTAGGACATGTCTTCAACGCTTCTGAGCTTTCTAGAGGCACGAGCGACCAATTGTATGTTTCTCTACGTTTTGCAGTAGGCAAAGTCATGGCTGAGAGAACCGGGCTGCCGTTTGTTCTGGATGATGCTTTTGTGCACTTCGATGAACAAAGATTAAAGGTCATGCTGGAATTGCTGGAGACGATGACAGCCAGTCATCAGATCATTCTGTTTTCCTGGAGAGAAGATCTTAGTGAAATTATGCAGTCTTCCTATTCTCAAACCCTAAAATAACCGCGAAGACGGTCGCAAATTGAATGTTTTAATGGTAAAATGTTTTAAGATTAATACAAGCTATTGCAATTGGAGGGTTATCCATTGCCAGAGGAACAGAAGCAAGACTGGATCAAATATGAAGAAACAATAGAAAAGTTTATTGAAGTAATTGCCAAGAACATGAACCTCTATGGGGTGACTCCTTCTATTGGCAGACTATACGGCGTTCTTTATTTTTCAGACATCCCAATGACGCTGGATGATATGAGAGAAGCACTGGAAATGAGTAAAACGAGTATGTCGACGGGCGTTAGAGCTTTGTCCGATATGAAGATGGTTGAACCGTCCTTTAAAAAAGGGGTCCGCAAAGATTTATATAAATCTGAAGAGGATTGGTATAAATCATTCACTTCTTTATTTGGGAGCCGATGGAGACACCATACGGAGACAAATATTGAAGAAGCAGATGAGGCTGTTCAGGAACTAAGACAGATTAAAGAGAATACTGAGGATGAAGCATTAAAAGAAAAGATTGAGCAGAATATCCAAAGACTTGAGTATGCACAAAATTATTATCGCTGGCTGATGAAGTTCATCCATGTTGTAGAATCCGGGGAGATCTTTAATTACGTTCCGAAACTTGACCAAAATAATACCAATGAGTAAATACGGTAGCTGTTCCTGTTCCTTTATGATGAGCCCCGGGCTGATCTTATTAGGAATGAATAAGGAACAGTTTTTTTATAGCTTTATGAGGAGGGAGTATGGTGAAAAAAGGTATCGCTCATTACCAAGTTGGAGAATCATTCGACCATTTCTTGTTAATTAAACTTGCCGCAAAAGGGGTTGCAAGTAATGGCCGTCCTTTTTTAACCTTATTGTTAAAGGATGCTACTGGAGAAATCGACGCGAAGCTTTGGGAAGCAAGTTCTGAGGATGAAGAACTGTTTCAGCAAGGGGAGCTAGTCAAAGTAGCGGGAGAAGTGGGAAAGTTTCGTAACAAACCACAATTGAAAATTCATAATATCCGCCCAGCTCAAACGACTGATGGATTGCAAATTTCCGATTTCATTGAAAAAGCTCCTGTGAACAAAGAAGATCTCATGGATAGACTGACTGAGGCAATCTTTGAAATGAAGAATCCCAATCTTCAAAGGATAACCAGGCATTTTGTTAAGAAGCATCAAGAAGATCTGCTTCATTACCCGGCAGCTGTGAGAAATCACCATGAATATGTATCCGGACTTGCTCATCATATTGTTTCCATGTTGAATTTAGCAAGAGAACTTGCAAAACTTTATCCTGATATAAATCAGGACCTGCTATATGCTGGGATTATTCTTCATGATTTAGGTAAGTTAAAGGAATTCACCAGCCCTGCAGCTCCTTCTTATACACTAGAGGGCAAATTAATTGGTCATATCCCGTTGATGTCTGAGGATATTCGAATTGCTGCGAATGAACTGCAAATTGATGGGGAGGAAGTGACCATTCTTCAGCATATGATCTTAAGCCATCATGGTAAAGCAGAGTGGGGGAGTCCTAAGCCGCCGTTAGTTCGTGAAGCAGAGCTTCTCCACCAAATCGATATGCTTGATGCTAGAATGAATATGGTAAACAGAGCGCTCGACAAAACAGCTCCGGGAGAGTTTACGGAGAAGATTTTTCCTATGGAGCAAAGGAAATTTTATAAGCCTAAGTTTGAAGAAAAATAGTCTTGGAATGTAGGGGATTTAAAAATGAAGTGGAAAGATTGGGATCGTAACTTAAAGATTCGTCTCGTTGGTGAAGGGACGATGAATCTATTATTTTGGTCATTTTTCCCGTTTATGACCATTTATTTTGAACGAGCATTTGGAAAGGATTTCGCCGGTGTCCTTCTCGTCCTTTCTCAAGCATTTTCTGTGGCTGCAAGCTTAGTAGGAGGGTACTGTGCAGATCGTTTCGGCAGGAAGAAGATGATGGTTTATGCAGCTGTAGGAGAAAGTCTGACGTTTGGCGTCTTTGCCCTGGCAAACTCACCATGGCTAGATTCATCCCTACTGACCTTTGCCGCCTTCAGCTTACTAGGAGTGTTTGGAGCTCTTTACTGGCCGGCATCCCATGCTATGGTGGCTGACGTAGTTCCAGAGAAGCACAGAGCGGGGATATTTGCTGTATTTTATACTTCTTTAAATATCGCAGTCGTGATTGGCCCGATTATTGGGAGTTATATCTTCTATACATATCGTTTTGAAATGCTCTTATCAGGAGTTGTGATTACTGCTGTTCTTGCCTGGGTATTATCTTATTACTTAGAAGAAACCATTTCCATTAAAGAAAGAGTGAAAGAGCATAATAAAGGCTGGATTCGAGTTGTCTGGCAGGAATTAAGCGATTACCGGCTGATTGCAAAGGACCGCAACTTTCTGCTTTTTATTGTAGCAGGTATTTTAGTAGCCCAAACCTTTATGCAGCTGGATATATTAATTGCCGTTTATACAAGCGAGGTTATTCAGGCTCAGACAATTGTTGATATAGGTACAGTTAAATGGACCATCTCCGGAGAAAGGGCATTCGGATTGATTCTAGCTGAAAATGGTTTGCTCGTAGCTTTATTTACTGTCGTTGTTACCAGATGGATGAATCGCTTTAAAGAAAAGAAAGTATTTATTATTTCCTGTCTCATGTATGCTGTAGGAATCAGCCTTTATGGATTAACAGCTTCGGTCTGGATATTTATCCTCGCCATGGCTATCTTTACATTCGCTGAGTTAATGGTCGTAGGGATTCAGGAGAGCTTTATATCCAAATTAGCTCCCGAAAATATGCGGGGCCAATATTTCTCAGCGGCTTCCTTACGCTTTACACTTGGCCGTCTACTCGCACCATTGAGCCTTGTAATCTCTAATTATACCAGTTATTCGTTTACCTTTGGTATATTAGGAGTACTTGCTTTAGTGAGCGCTTTAGTTTACAGCAGAATGTTAGTAACGGTTGCACAACCGAAATTGGCAAATAAATAAGTCGATTCTATTCATATTGGTGGTTTTCTTCTCATACCATAGAGCAAATGGGACAGGGAGGTACTACGCATGATCTTCGGCATTCCAATATGGGTATTCTTTTGTATTGTATTCATTTTCTTAAGCGGTTATATGGCACTCCGAGCAATGAGGGCAGAAAATAAAATGGAACAGCATTTTATTGAAAGAGAGGGACAGATTTACCTTGAACGAATTGAGGAAGAGAAAGAAAAACGAGAAAAAGAACGAGCTACTATGGGTCTATAAAAAAGCCAGGTGAGTAATCACCTGGCTTTGCTTTGTTCTATTTATCAGAAGAACTGCTGTCATCAGAAGAACTTCCGCTGTCGGAAGTGCTGCCTGCATCAGAAGATCCGCTTCCGTTAGAAGCTGATGAATCTTGCTTTTTAAAGAGATCTTTAAATTGATCGTCTTTCACTTTAATGTCAGCATTTTGCATCATTTTCGTGATTTTAGACTGAAGCTGCTGCTGATCAACCTTTTGACTAACCAGTGTACGTTTAATGTCTGATTTTGCTTTGTCATAAGGTTTTACATCTTTATTTTTCTTTTTATCTGTTACTTTAATGATGTGATACCCAAACTGGGTCTTCACAGGATCACTGATCTCACCGACGTCTAAATTGTAAGCAGCCTCTTCGAACTCAGGTGCCATTTCTCCAGGACCAAAGTAACCGAGCTTACCGCCTTTTTTAGCAGAAGCATCATCCGTAGAGTACTTATCAGCCAATGTACCAAAGTCCTTGCCATTCTTCAGCTCTTTTTCAACCTTTTGAGCTGTTTCTTTATCGGCAACTAGGATGTGACTAGCCTGAACTTGTGTTTTCATTTTCTCATAATAAGCTTTCATTTCTTTTTCTGGGATGTTAATATCTTCAGATGCTGCTTTTTCTTGAAGCAGGCTTAAGCGGATGGTTTTCTTGAATTCATCTTCACTTGAGAACCCGCTTTGTTGAAGAACTGTTGGGAACTGATCCCCATATTGATCTTTTAAGGATTTAAGTTCTTTATTCACAGCTTTATCTGAAACATCATATTTATCGGAGAGAACTTTTTCCATAACTAGTTTCTGGAGTACTTCATCTCCGCTTTTATCTTTAAGTTCTTGATAAAATTCGTCTTTCGTTACATTTCCACCACTTGTTTCAACGACAACTTTGGAATCATCTGCATTGTCATCGGAAGAACAAGCAGATAAACCTAATACACTTGCTGCTAAGGCAGCACTGATGATAACTTTCTTCATTTACGTACACTCCTAAACGATTAATTGTATATTGACGTAGAGGTAATTCTAAAAACAGCCCATGAGTTAATATAACATATTTTACCTCGCCTGTACCAGCAGGATTCAGAAAAATAAATGAAGTCCTAGACTAATGCCTATCCGTCTTAAATTTTCCTGCATAAAATACTCTAAGTTGGCAGCAAGGGGGGTGAGAAAATGAGCTACGGATACGGTGGCGGTTTTGCCTTGATCGTTGTTCTATTTATTTTGCTTATCATTGTGGGTGCTGCTTGGTTATAAGATAAAACCCAAAAAAAACAGGCCGGCGGCTTCTGCCGCTGCCTGTTTTTTTTAAAGTGTATTGAGTACTTCCACATAGGATGAAATCAGTAGAATGGTTATGAGGACATTAATTGTCCTGAACACGCGTGTTTGCTTTTCTGTCGACATCTTCGTTTTTAAACATAAGGAATGAGTGAGAGAGTTAAACACAAACAGTACAAATAGCGCGTATATGATAAATCCGTAAGCCACGATGAAGAACCTCCTTTATTCCCTATGGAACTACTCTATCAAAATTTAGTCAGATTGAACAGGAGAAACCCCTCTTAATAAAGATAAACAGCGCTGCTTTCTGACGCAGCGCTGTGATCCTGATTTCTGCTGATGATTTTAATTAAGCTTCTTTCCGCTGAATTAGAATGTCATAGCCCTCTTTGGCATTTTCAATGATGCAGCGCCGAGGGGCTCTTGCGAATTGGTTTAAATACAGGTAGTCAGTAAAGGACAATCCAATGTTCATTGCCGCAAACAAAACAAAATAGGCATAATAGTTTGGAAATACGCAAGCCATGAAAAGAGCTGGCAGCGTCATTAACAAAGTTGGTGCCAATGCCATCACAATAGAAGTCTGTTTAGATAACTTAGATTTGCATTGATAACTGAACGTTGGAACCATCCGTCCTCTGAATCTGAATTTCACTTTCAGTCGTTTATAGAAAAGAACCAACGGTACAATATGCATAAGCCGGTGCATAGACGGTAGAAAGAACAAGACGATCAGTAATGGTAAGAATCCATGATCTTTCATGCTGTGAGTTCCATGAATCATTGAGAATGGAATATACAGCAGAAGAAATGACAGTAATCCTGTCAATAAAGACATAAGATAAACACGATTTGAACCGAATTCTTTAGTGATGTTAATTGATTTCCAGCAATTCATCGAAGAATCCTCCTTTACTGCAAAAAAATGCTGTGATTTTATATTTATTATCGATATGATATTAATTATCATGTACTTTAATTCGTGAGTCGCACAAGAGGAATAATAGTATGTTTCTAAAGAAAAAGCAATAGGTTTTACGTAAAAAAATTTATTAACTTTAAAAACCGTCATAGCGCTAATTCATCAGAATTTTTTAATAATTCACCAGCGATATTTTTGGAGGGAAAATTGTGGAGAAAAAGGAGACTCGTGAGCCGTGTCATTTTCAGCTGCAATTACTGCTTAAAGGGGTAGAACTGCATCAGTTTCCCTTTACTCGATTAGTAATTGAAAGAGGAGTGACAGAAGAAGAATATAAGCACACCCTTCACTTAGTGGAAGAATTACATAGTGATTATGAAAAGGATCGTAGTGAGGGGCTTGTGGACCATACCCCTTTACTTTTACATTTTGCGGGTATGCTTACCTGTAAACTCCCTATCGAAGAAACTTTAATTGCGCTGAGCGAAGAAGGAATTTATCCTGCCTTAGCAAAGGAACTGCTGCAAATTAAGACATAAAAAAACCTACCCGACTACGTTCGATTTCAAGGGTAGGTTCACACAGATTCACTTAAGTTTCGTCGAGTTTGTGAAGAAAGTCAGCTTAGATAATTAAGAGGATTTAGGCTGTTGTTTATAGGACTTAATATCAGTGGGCTCTTCATTTACAGGATTTTTTTCTTCAATATTTTCAAGAGATCGTTCAAGAATCTCCATGTACTCGTTTCCGTAAATCTCTTTAATTAAAGCGGACAAGTCAAGAAACTCAGGAAGTTTACCATACATTTCTGTCATGGGAAGGGCACCGCGTAAAACAGAATTATCTTCTGGGCTGTATTCATTTAGCGTAGCCTCTAGCAGTTCACTGCCTTCTTTGGTTAATTCGATATAAGTATTTCTCTTGTCATTCTCACGTTTGGAAAATTGGAGAAGACCGCGCTTCTCAAGCTTCTTGGAGAAGTTGAAAGCTGTCGAAACATGCATCACACCATATTTGGAGATTTCCGAAATGCTGGAGCCTTCCAAATGATACGCTATCCATAGGATATGGTGCTCATTGATGTTCAGCTTAAAGGGCTTAATCCAATCCTGCCAGTCTTTTTCTATTGCTTTCCAAAGTGCTTTGGATAATTGGGCCATCTTATGGCTGTAAAATATTGCTTCTTGTTTGGAGATTTTATCCTTCATTTTTCTCACCTTCTCTAGGGTTGACGTTAATTCTTTGACATCGGTTAACACTACCCAATAAAGAAATGCCGAGCTTCCTTAGATATATTGGTTATACTACTATCTTATTATTGTTTAAGAAATTTTCAACCCATAATGTTCGAATCTATCATTTTTTAAACACTTAAAAAACCTGGCGAACTTACGGAGAGTAACCCGCCAGGATAAAATGGGGCGAAAATATTTATTTGCGGTCAGGGTAAAGGTCTTCAAAGGCAGTAGAAATTAACTGGTAAAATTGAATCATCTCTTCCATTTTTTTCATCAGTTGATCCGCTTCTTCTAAGGTGTGTCCAGGATAGTTTTTGTAGTCCTCTTGTAATTGATTTTCGAGGCCTTTTAGAGAATCGCCCCGTTCCTGAGCTGACGTGAGCCACTTCTTAATATAGGAAGTCATAAATTTCTTATACAGGTCTTGATCGGCAGTGTATAGATCTTTTCTAAACCCTTTTTTCCATACTCTTTCCACGAGTCCTTGATCGACCAGGCTTCTTATGCCAGTACTCATAGATGTTTTGCTTTTCCCGAGCTCTTCGCTCATTTCATCAAGTGTCATGGGAACGGAATTTATATAAAGGGTTACGAATAAACGAGCCTCAGCTGGTGTTAGCCCGAACATCTCCAGAGTTTTGGAAAATTCATGAACCACTTTGGTATTCATTTCTTCTAATGACTGGTGTTCTCTTAATACCATAAGTTCCTCCTTTGCCAATCTTTGTTACTCTTCACATTACTATATATGGGAATAATACTAAAATTCCAATTGCAAGAGTAAATACAAGCATATGAAAGATAAATAAAGCAATTACCCCCTGTAAGTTTGTTCAGTTTAAACTGAACATATTTTTTATACTTATTTCAAAGAATATATCGTTTGAACTTTTTATTACAAATCGGTTACAGTATATAGGGTGATTGATTCTAAAGAAGGATTATTTCTGGACGGAAAGTAACATAATAAACTTAAAACCAAGAGGTGAGAAGCTTTGCCGATTATACAAGTAGAAGACTTGTCCAAAATATTTGGTAAGAATGCCAAAAAGGCAACCCAGTATTTGGATCAAGGTTTATCGAAGGATGAAATTTTAGAACAGACAGGGAATACGGTAGGTGTTAACCGGGCCTCCTTTAATGTAGAAGAAGGAGAAATCTTCGTTATTATGGGGTTGTCAGGGAGCGGTAAATCTACCTTGGTTCGATTAATTAATCGTTTAATTGAACCGACAGAAGGCAGTGTAATGATTGACGGGCAGGACTTGGCGAAAATGGACAAGAAGAATTTAAGAAACATTCGCCGTGAAAAGCTCAGTATGGTATTTCAGCGTTTTGCCTTATTTCCTCACCGTACTATTTTGGAAAATGCCGAGTTCGGATTGGAAGTTCAAGGTATGGACAAGGAAGAGCGGAAAAAGAAAGCCCAAACTTCATTAGAAATGGTAGGGCTTGGGGGCTATATCAACCAATTCCCCTCTCAATTATCAGGCGGTATGCAGCAACGTGTAGGGTTAGCCCGCGCACTTGCTAATGATCCAGAAGTTCTTCTTATGGATGAAGCTTTCTCTGCACTAGACCCATTAATAAGAAAAGAAATGCAGGATGAGTTGTTAGAGCTTCAAGAGTCCATGCAAAAGACGATCTTATTTATTACTCACGATTTAGATGAAGCATTGAGGATAGGTGACAGAATTGCCCTGATGAAAGATGGACGCATCGTGCAGATTGGTACACCTGAAGAAATACTTATGAATCCTGCAAATGATTATGTAGAAAGATTCGTGGAAGATGTGGATCGCTCTAAAGTTCTTACTGCAGAGCATATTATGAAACGTCCAGAGACCGTCGATATTGAAAAACATGGACCGCGAACAGCGCTAGAAAGAATGCGCAAAGAAGGACTGTCAAGTATATATGTGACGGACGCCAAGCGTATGCTTCACGGCTACGTCACAGCGGATGATGTATCAGAAGAAGCTAAAACAGATCGTAAGGATTTAAAAGCTATTTTGCGGACGGATATCCCTAAAGTAACTAAAGAAACATCCATGAATGAGATCTTTAACGTGATTCATGATGCACCAGTTCCTGTTGCCGTAGTAGAAGATGGGAAACTGCAAGGTATTATTGTACGAGGGGCCGTTATTGCCGCATTAGCTGGAAGTGAGGTGAATATCAATGGGACTGATTCCTAAAATTCCAGTAGCAGAATGGGTATCAAGCGCAACTGAATGGATAACGAATACATTTGAATTTCTCTTTGATTTCATTAAGCAGGACTTTGGAGATTTTATCGAATTATTTGCTGAACAGTGGCTTATGTCCATACCTATCTGGCTATTTATTGTTATTGTTGCAGTGTTAGCATTTTTTGTCAGCGGCAAGAAATTCGGACTTTTGGCTTTTTCAGTAATTGGACTATGGTTTATAGCCAATCAGGGTCTTTGGGAAGAATTGATGAACACTTTTACATTGGTCATCTTTTCAAGTTTAATTTCCGTTATAATTGGTGTCCCACTGGGGATCTGGATGGCCAAGAACTCTACTGTTCAAAGTATTTTTACGCCTGTGCTTGACTTTATGCAGACTATGCCGGCGTTCGTATATTTAATTCCTGCTGTGGCATTCTTCAGTATAGGGATGGTTCCAGGGGTGTTTGCTTCCGTCATTTTCGCGACACCGCCAACCGTGCGATTTACGAACTTAGGAATCAGGCAGGTGTCTCATGAGTTAATTGAAGCATCAGATTCATTTGGAACGACAGGAATACAGAAGTTATTTAAAGTTCAATTGCCTATGGCGAAGAAGACCATTATGGCAGGGATTAACCAAACCGTAATGCTTGCTTTGTCAATGGTAGTAATCGCATCAATGATTGGTGCGAAAGGCTTAGGACAAATGGTTATTACTGGATTACAGCGTGCAGAAGTAGGGACTGGGTTCGTAGCTGGTCTTGGCATCGTAATCTTAGCCATTATTATTGACCGTTTTACTCAGAATCTGAACACTCAGCGTGGAGATTAATTATTTTATCTGTTATACAAAACAACAGGATTCATTAAGAAGACCCGAACCGTGGATTTCCATTGGTTCGGGTCTTTATTTATTCAGCTAGCTCTCCTGAGCAAACAGCAAAAAGTTTCCTGGAACTCCTTGATAGAAGGGAACGGAAAACTAATAGTTACTTAATACAGAGAAACAGCTAGTTCATTGCTGAATAAGATTAAACTAAAACTTCTCATTTCCTGATAAGAAAAAGGACCCGTATCTGTGGAAGATACGGGTCCAGACGTTAATTTTATTGATGATTGACCACTTCATGACTTGGCTGAGTGTCATCTCCATTTTGCTGTTCAGCTTTCGCTTTTTCTTCAAGTTCTTTTAAGCTGGCTTCAATTTGTTCTAAATATTTCTGGATATTCTTCTGGTGGGGCTCAACTGTTTTCTTCCAGCTTTCTATCGATGATTTTACATCTTCAGACAGTTCTTTAATCAGCTCTGCGCCTTCTTTTGAAGTTTGCGCGATTTGGTCCTTTAGCTGCATGCCATCTTCCTTCAAACTAAAGACCATATTCTTTAGGTTCTCGCTTTTTAAACGAGCATTTTCTCTGAAATCACGGCCTGATGAAGGTGTATTAAACAAGGTATAGGCCGCACCAGCGACGCCACCTACTACAATTCCTAAAACTAACGACTTTCCATTTGGCATTTAAAAAAACCCCTTTCCAACCACCTAGTATTATTATTTTCTCTTAATATGTATGATTGAAACCTAAAATAAATAAAAAAGATACAGAAAACATGTCGATAGATGCAGATTAACATGAGTCTAATAAGGTCACTACATGGCTCTCCACTGTAGTGACCTTAGTCTTTCGATCCACCGGTAGTTCATTTATCTTATCGATAGCTAACGGATTGGGGGAGGCGGGAACGTTTGATAATATCTTGAGCAATCGGATAGATGATGGCCATCAAGACGCCATTCAGCAGTGCTGTTGGTAGAACAACTGTCATAAACATAACAGCAAAGCTGGCATGCATTAATCCGATAACAAATAATACAACACTCAAGAACACTCCGCCGCTGACCATTGTGCCAACTGCTGTAAGAATGGACGCGGTCCATTTATAATTCTTCTTTTTCCTAACCAGGAGGAATAATCCAAAGAATGCAAGGGCAGTGACTGGCTTATCAATAAGGTTCGCCAGCTGCCCGCCGGGGACAGTAGTTGTCAGTGCTGAAATAATTCCCGTGGCTGCTGCAAGAACTATGACGTAACGCAGACCCGGAAAAAACATGATCCCTAAAAACATCATCGCTAACATCATATCCGGCCGCATTCCAAAGAAAAAAGGCGGCATAATATAATGCAGAACGGCCCCAATTCCAACGAGTAATGAAAGCATTACTAAAATTCTTGTATTCATTTAAACATCTCTCCTCAGCTCAAGCTAGTCTCATCTCTATTCTGCGTTCCTAACGTGTCCTGTCGACCGCAAGCGAACGCATATATATGGATTATAGCAAACCTTTATCTTAAAAACAAAATAGTCAAATGGTGCATCTTAAATGTTATTGTGTATGCTTTCTGCGATCTCCTGTAAGTCTTCCGTAGAATAATCGTCTGAATGGACCTTCCACTTTGCCTGAAATCCATCTTGTTCTCCGTAACGAGGCAGCAGGTGGATATGGAGATGGAAGACGGATTGTCCAGCTGGTTCTTCATTATTATTTAATATGTTCATGCCAGCAGGCTGATACGTCTTCTTAATAGCGTTCGCAATTTTAGGGATACGGGAGAATAAACTTTCCGCTAATTTGTCGTCTGCTTCATAAATATCCTTCGTGTGCTGTTTAGGCACCACAAGCGTATGGCCTTTTGTTACTTGACTAATATCAAGAAAGGCGTATACCTCGTTATCTTCATAAACCTTAGCGGAAGGAATTTCTCCGTTAATAATCTTGCAAAAGATACAGTCATTATGGTCTGGCATGTGCTCATCTCCTTGTAAAGTTTTGTATCATTGTATCATATTGAAGGATTAATACTCGATTAAGACCTACTTCTGCTCTTTAGTACAAGCGCTAATAAAAGTGTGATAAAATTTGTAAAGAATATGAAGCTTATGAAACGAGGGATTCTAGATGCAATCGTTATTACATATTGATAACCTTCACGGAGGTTATACCCATAAAAATGTCTTACATGGCATATCATTTGAAGTTTTCCCTAAAGAAATTATTGGATTAATTGGCTTAAATGGGGCCGGCAAGAGTACCACAATTAAACATGTCATAGGAATGATGGAAGCCAAGAAAGGCAAAGTTTCTATAAATGGTACTTCGTTTGAAGAGAATCCTGAAACCTATCGCCAGCAGTTAGCTTATATTCCTGAAATGCCTATTCTTTATGATGAACTTACCTTATATGAACATCTAAAGCTCACTGCAATGGCCTATAACATACCGGAGGCCACGTTTGAAAAGCGTCTGCCCCCTTTACTAAAAGAATTTCGGATGGAAAAGAAATTAAAATGGTTTCCTGTTCATTTTTCTAAAGGAATGCGGCAGAAAGTGATGATCATGTGTGCTTTTCTGATCGAACCAGAGCTTTATATTGTGGACGAACCTTTTGTTGGTTTAGATCCATTAGGTATCCAGTCTTACTTGAATTTAATGGAAGAGATGAAAGAAAAAGGGGCAGGCATATTAATGTCCACTCACATCTTAGCTACGGCTGAAAAATATTGTGACCGCTTCGTTATCTTACACGACGGCGTGATCAGAGCAATGGGGACGCTGGCTGAATTACAGAAATCATTTCAAGCCCCTGGAGCTTCTTTGGATGAAATTTATGTACAGCTTACAAAGGAAGATCCCAATGATTAACGCGAAACAGTTTTGGACCCAGCGATTTTCGGATCACTTGAAAGAAACAAGCCGGTACCTTCGCTATATATTTAACGGCCATATTGCGGTAGCTATGCTTTTTTTTATTTCTGCTCTTTCTTTCTATTATCAGAGGTGGCTCACAGCGCTTCCTGACTCTTTTCCGACGGCATGGGTAGTAGGTATTGCCTTTGGCTTTATTGCAAGCTACAGCCCTGTAAGGACGTTATTAAAGGAACCTGACCTTGTTTTTCTTCTGCCAGCGGAGTATCAACTCCAGGACTATTTTAGAAGGTGCTTGTATTACAGCTTTATTATCCAGTTATATATAGTAGTTTTAATTGCTGCTGCTCTCGGTCCGCTTTATCATGCTTCTTATCCTCAGGCAGGGAAGCACTATCTAGTCATGATCGGCATTGTACTAGTCGTTAAAGTGTGGAATATGTTGTCCAACTGGTGGATGCTGAAAGAAAGAAATCCCCGGACAAGATTTTTCGATCAAATGGCTAAGTTCCTTTTGAGCTGTGCTCTTTTTTACTTTTTGACGATAGGAGAATGGGTATTTGCAAGTATCCTTACGATTCTGCTTGTGGTCGTTATGCTCTACACGTATTATCTGGCACGCCAGAAAGCGGGACTTCCCTGGGATCTGCTGGTGAGTAAAGACCAGGCGAGAATGCGGGCATTTTACCGGATAGCCAATATGTTTACTGATGTTCCGCATTTGAAGAACACTGTAAAGAAACGTCACGGAATAGTGAAGGTGCTCTTGTCAGCAGTGAACTTTCGTCAAGATCAGACGTATGATTATTTATACAGGATTACCTTTATAAGAAGCAGTGATTATCTGGGGATGTACGTGAGGCTTCTGGTGATAGGGGGACTGGCTATATGGTTTGTTCCTAATTTATGGGTGAAAATTTCATTTGCCATTCTATTCTTGTACTTAACTGCATTTCAGATGATGTCGCTCTGGAACCATCATCGTACGATTGCTTGGCTTGATATTTATCCTTTGAAAAAAGAATGGAAACAAGCAGCGTTATTAATTTGGCTAAGGCAGCTTATGTTGTTCCAGACACTGTTGTTTGGTTTATTGTTTATCTTTCAATGGAATCTGACCGGCTTGCTTGTGGTATGGATTGGAGGAGGGTTATTTAGTCTGGCTTTTGTTCAAGGGTATATTAAGCAAAAATTGGTATAAAGATTTAAGAATGCTTGTTTCTTAGTGCCGATTATAGGGTTAATCATTATTCAGGACTTTCACTAATTTAATGGAACATATGGTGGGATTTTTGAACAGCCACGCTGGTTAACAGCATCCCTTTACAAAGGAGAAGATAGTCGTGGATTATCAAACTCAAGTTTATAAAGAAGCTATGCGCTGGAGCCGTTCTTTAGAAAAAAGGTCCTCTCTAGTGAAGCGCACATCTAAGCGAGTGCAGTCTTCGATCAATAATCGGATTCCGGACAAAGTGCATGTCATTGTAACCGAGAGTATACGGAAAATGATAGAACTTTCCTTGACCTCATCGGAGTACATCCGGCCAATTTCATTGAATGCAGGCTGGTCGTTTGCGCAAAAGGAGGAACTGATTAAAGAACGGTTAAATCAATACAAAAAGCTGGCCTCGTGGGAGGGAGCAGGTACGGGACTTGGGGGATTCTGGCTTGGAGCAGCGGACTTTCCTCTATTGCTAAGTATTAAAATGAAGTTTTTATTTGATATGGGTCAAATCTATGGACTTGATGTAAATAAATATGAGGAAAGAGTTTATCTTCTTCACCTTTTTATGCTGGCATTCTCCAGTGATCAGGAAAGAGACCGAGTCCGGGAAATTGTTTTGAACTGGGACCAAGTTCCTTTGGAAAGGAAACAACTGGATTGGAAGTCTTTGCAAATTGAATATAGAGATACGCTGGATTTAGTGAAGATTCTTCAACTTGTACCGGGGTTGGGTGCTTTTGTAGGTTACGTAGCAAATGGCCGGCTGCTTGCCCAATTAGGGGAAACGGCAATGAATGGCTGCCGTCTCCGTCTGCTGTCAAATTAACAATTAGCTTCCTGATAACTAAGATAAGCTTGGATAAGCGTTTTGGCCGCGTGAGGCAGAGCTCTTTCATCAAAATTAAACTTCGGATGGTGATGAGGATAATTATGGTCTGGTAACTGAGCTCCTGTAAAATAAAAAGCGCCGGGTTTCTCCAGCAAATAATAAGCGAAATCTTCAGCTGCCATTGCGGGGGCGGTTTCTCTAGTCGTTAGACCGGGGTCTGCCTTATCAGCATGATTGAGAATGATTTCGGCTTCTTTCTTATGATTAACCAAAGGAGGATAGCCTTTATCATAGTCAAATTTATAATCAGCTCCGCTTGCATGACATGTCCCCTGAATGATTTTATCCATTTCTTCTAGGATGTCCTTCTGCACCGTTTCATCGAAAGTCCGGACTGTTCCGGTAAGTTTAGCAGTGTCCGCAATGACATTAAATGCCCTTCCAGCTTGCAATTCTCCTATCGTAAGAACAGCAGTACTTAATGGATCGACTCGCCTGCTTACCACTTGCTGCAAGGAAGTAACTAATTGTGATGCGATAACAATGGCATCTTTCGTTAAATGAGGCTGAGCTCCGTGTCCCCCTTTTCCCTGAATCGTAATTTCAAATTTGTCAGCTCCCGCCATAAAGGCGTCTTTAGAGGTTTCAATCGTCCCAAAAGGTGTACTTGCCCATAGGTGAGTTCCAAAAACTGCATCAACTTGGTCTAAAGCCCCGTCTTCAATCATCGCTTTGGCACCGCCTGGGGGCATTTCTTCTGCATGCTGATGGATAAATACTAAGGTACCTGGAAGCTCTTCTTGAAAAGGAAGTACAGCTTCCGCAAGCCCTAATAAAGCCGCAGTATGACCATCATGTCCGCAAGCATGCATAACGCCTTCACGTTGAGACTTGTACTCTACATCGTTTTCTTCTTGGATAGGCAAGGCGTCAAAATCCGCACGCAAAGCGACCGTTTTACCAGGTTTGCCGCCTTCAAGAGTCGCGACTATTCCATTGCCGCCGACTTGTGTTTGGTATGAGATGCCTAGTCGTTTATATGTATCCGCAATAAAATTGGCTGTTTCACTTTCTTGAAAGGAAAGCTCAGGATGCTGGTGTAAAAACCTCCGAGTCTGAACCATTTTTTCATATTGTTCATCGATTGCTTGAAATAAATTATCCCACATAAATTTTCCCCCTCTTTACTCCACAATATATCAGAGCATTCTGAAAAATAAAAGTCAAAAGCGAAACCGACCTGGAAGACCCGACAAGCATAAGCCAAGCGGCGGAGTGGATCGTTCTTCATCCACGCAGGCGATTGACTTATGACTCGAGGGTCTGGGAGGTAGAGCTAGATGAGTCAAAAGCGAAACCGACCTGGAAGACCCGACAAGCATAAGCCAAGCGGCGGAGTGGATCGTTCTTCATCCACGCAGGCGATTGACTTATGACTCGAGGGTCTGGGTGGTAGAGCTAGATGAGTCAAAAGCGAAACAGACCTGAGAGGCCCTAAACAAAATAAAGAGGAACATGTAAATGAAATAAAACCCGGACCATAGATTTCTAATGGTCCGGGTTTTACTGATCATTACATTCATTTATTTAAGCTTCTTAAAAGTTTTCGATTAAGAATGTAAGCGGGAATCTTGTAATAGACGATCGATTTCTTCCATATGACCGGTTTCGTCTGAAATTAAATCATCAAGCTTAACAGAAAGCTCAGTTAGATTTAATTCCTCCGCTTGCTGCTTCCGTTCTTCATAGCGTTTAATGGTATCATATTCTGCATTTCTTGCTTCCTGCAGCATGTCTTTTACATCTTTAAATTGTTTGACCTCAGCAGGCGTCGTAGTTGGAGTTCCACCAAGAGTGCTGATCTTTTCAGCTAAGTAAAGCGCATGACCCTGTTCGTCTTCTACTTCACTTTCAAAGAACGGCTTTAATACAGAGCGGTACAGTCCAGAAACGACCGCGGCGTTATATGTGTACATAATAGATGCAGAATACTCGTTAGCTAAATCTTCGTTCAGTCCGTCAATTAGTGCTTTCATTTTTTCATCCATAAAACTACATCCTTTCATAAGTAAGTATTGTACTTTAATCAATATTCCCGGATCTTGTTCCTTTAAACGTACATGAATTACAAGAGGCACCCGAATTTCTGAAAAAATCAGTCTCAAGACGGAGAAGAGAACCAACTGGCGCTCGTTACATTGAATACTAGATTTTCTTATAGTAAGAGTAAGAACTAAGTGGGGAGCGCGATATCGATGAGTGATGCAGAGCAGGCAGGGATGATTTCTTCAGGAAATACGAGTGTGTTTAAAAATCGAAATTTTTTGTTCCTATTTACAGGGGCGTTTTTTTCTGCTCCGGGTTATTATGTTTATCTTATTGGTGTAGAGTGGCTGATGCTTTCAATCACTGGCAATCGTTCGTTATTCGGATTCTTATTTCTAGCAGCGTCTGTTCCAAGACTGCTGTTCATGACTACCGGCGGAATTATTGCTGATCGATTTAACAAACGAACGATCCTTTTCCTTTCAGATTTATCAAGAGCATGCTTGGTGGGGGTCATCCTCATACTAGTGATGAACAATCAAATTGCTCCTTGGCACCTTATTACATTTGCGGCTTTATTTGGGGTGAGTGATGCGTTCAGTCATCCAGCAGTGAATTCCTTGACTTCCACCATCCTAGAAGGGGAGCAATTACAGAAAGGAAATGCGCTTATCCAAATGACCAATCAAATCAGCCCGATTTTAGGCCCGCTTGCAGGTGGTAGCTTTATCTGGCTGGTTGGCTTCAAAGGTGTGTTTATGCTGGCGGGTGCTATGTTACTGCTTTCCTCGCTCACTGTCTTTCAAATACGAGTGAATAAAACGAGAGAAACACTAAATAATAGCGGAGCTTGGTCCGAATTTAAAGAAGGGATCGCCTATGTAAGAAACCATAATTTTCTAGCATCTGTCATGGTTATGGCCCTCTTCTTGAATTTTTTTGTAACTGGCCCGCTAAGTATTGGGATCCCCCTCATGGTTAAAGATGTATTCCATGAAGATGCTTTGGGGTTAACCACTTTAGAAGTATCATTAGGGGCAGGGGCTCTGCTCGGTTCCATCTTATTAGCATCAATTGGAGCGATCAAGAAACCTGGCTATCTTATGCTGGCAAGTATTACGTTATTTGGCGGATTATATGCAATAAGCGGTTTAGGGATTGGGCTTTATATCAATGCAGGATTATTTCTGTGTATTGGATTTTTGCTTCAATTTGTTAATGTTCCATTAATAACTATGGTCCAGCAAACAACCGACCAGGCGATGATTGGGAGGGTGCTCAGTTTATTAATGACAGTGTCTACTGGACTGGTACCCATTTCTTATCTGGTCACCTCAAGCTTAATTGCAGCTGGCATAAGTATTCAGTTCATTACCATTACTGGCGGGTTAGTGGTGGCTGTTATAGCCCTTCTTTACTTTACAAATCAGAAAATTTTGAACTTCTCCTACGAATAAATAAAAGGAGTAGGAAGGCGATCAATAGAATAACAACTATAGAAGGATGGATAAAGGGTGAATAAAATGAGGCAGAGAATGGGCAATTATTTATTAGCATTAGGTTTAGTAGCGGTGGGGATACTACTGCTTCTAGCTAATATAGGCATTATTTCCCTGGAAATGAATTTCAGCTGGGAAAATATCTATCCTGTTTTGTTAGCGGGGGCAGGGGTAAAACTGTGGGCCGATCATTTGAGTGGACGAGGGGGATCATGGGTATGGGGGTCTTTCTTGACGGTGTTGGGAGGACTGTTAATTTTAGATCGTTTTCAAGTTCTTTCCTTTACTCTTGATGATGTATTCAAGCTATGGCCGTTATTATTTATTTATATTGGCTTTAATTTATTTTTTCAAGGGGGAAAGTCGAAGAGACGGTTAGAGATTCACTATGATTCGGAGGGCAAGGAAGATCCATTTAAGAAAGATAAAAGGAAGCGGCAAGCTGCGAAATCGAATAAGATGATTGTCGGAAGTCAGCAATATAAGCAGGATAATTGGAAAGTCGAACCTATGGATCTATGGAATGGCATTGGGGATTACCAATTTGATTTTACCAAAGCTTTTATTCCCGATAAGGATACTCCGATCACGGTGAGAGGCTGGATCGGAGATGTGAAAATGATCATTCCAAAAAATGTGCCATTTCGAGTGGAAGCCAAAATGCGCACAGGGGATATCAAAGTGGTGAATGAGAGTGCGAGCGGACTTCAGCGCCAATTGACTTATGAAACGGAAGATTACGAACAATCAGTTAGAAGGCTGAGTTTATACATCGAGTTTAGTGTGGGTTCAATTCGTATTGATCAAGTGTAAGGGGATGGAGTGAATGCTTAAACAATTAAATAGTATCCGGTATATGTACATTCGTTCGCATCTCTATGGACTCACTTTAAATATTTTTATTTTACTTGCTGTGTTTTTATCGATTTATGTTTGGTTTCAACCGAAATGGCTCACTGCTGGAGCAATTCTCTTCTTTATTCTTATTTATGTAGTAATTGGTTTTGGAATGGCTTTGTATGCGGGATTCCGGTCAAGCGGGGACTTGAAAAAGCGAATCGATTATATTTCCACAATGATCACTCAATTTTCGCTAGGTGAATTATCATCAAGAATTTATTTTAGTGAAAATGATGAAATAGCCGCTCTTGGAGACGAGCTCAATGGACTAGGGGAAAAGCTGGATCAGCAAAGAAAGTCATTATTAAAGCTTGCCAATGAAAAAAGTGATTTAGCCAGGAGTGCTCATAAAGCAGCGACCATTGAAGAGCGTCAGCGTCTGGCCAGAGACCTGCATGATGCGGTGAGTCAGCAGCTATTTGCTCTATCGATGATGGCACAAGCCTGTGAGCGGTCTTTTGAGCAGAATCAAGCACAAGCGAAAGAACAGCTTCACGAAATAACACAAATGGCTCTTCAGGCACAAACAGAGATGAGAGCCCTTCTCCTCCATTTGCGACCGGTTCATTTATCGGGAGACACCTTGTCGGAAGGAATAATTAAACTCATTGAAGAATTGAAACAAAAATGTCAGCTCGAATTTAAGCTGGATATCCAAAACGTACAAGGGTTGCCTCAAAGTACAGAAGAACAAGTATTCCGCGTGGTGCAGGAGGCTCTTTCTAATATACTCCGTCACGCGAATGCAGGTGAAGCTTCCATTGAAATGGTTCACCATCAGGGAGAAGTATTCTTGCACATTAGTGATAATGGAGCTGGATTTCAAATTGAAGAGAAAAAATCTAATAAAACGTCTTATGGATTGAAAACAATGCGAGAACGATGCGAAGAAATTGGAGGAGATTTCAAAATCCGCTCCAGAGTGGGAGAAGGTACTTATATTGACATGCGTATTCCAATACAAACTCAACTAGAGGAGGGCGGCCGATGATTCGGGTAGTAGTGGTAGATGACCATGATGTCGTGCGAAAAGGAGTTATTGCTTACTTAAATACGGAAGAAGATTTAGAGATAGTAGGGGAAGCTTCGAGTGGTTTTGAAGGAGCTGAAATTGTTAAAAAAGTTAAGCCGGATGTCGTTTTAATGGACCTCATCATGGAAAACGGAACAGGAATTGAAGCTACTAAGGAAATTATGAGTACGGAGACTTGCAAGATTATTATCTTAACAAGCTATTATGATGACGAAAAAGTATTTCCAGCGCTTGAAGCAGGAGCTTTCAGTTACATGTTGAAAACAGCTTCCGCCGATGAAATTGCTCAAGCAATTAAAAAAGCGGCCCGGGGGGAAAACGTCATTGAACCCAAAGTGGCTACTAAACTAATGACTAGATTCCAAAATCCTGATAAGAAGCTTCATGATGAGCTTACGAAGCGGGAACTCGAAGTGCTCATGTGTATCGGGGAAGGAATGACCAACCAGGAGATTAGTGAGTCACTCTATATAGGAGTCAAGACGGTGAAGACTCATGTGAGTAATATTTTGAGCAAGCTCAATGTACAAGATCGAACGCAGGCAGCTGTTTATGCTCACCGCAATCAATTGGTAAGAAAACCTTGAAGAAAACACTCTATTGTGCACTTTTGCAAGGTGCATTCAGCCGGTGCTGCTTATAGGCCGGTGTTATTTTTTATTCGAAAGTTGAATGGTTTAGAGGAGGCGCCTGATAAGACCTTCAACCGTTCTCAAATTAATTCACGGACATCCTCTAGGAGAGATTTCCAAAAATAAAAACCTGCCTTATGAAAATTAACCAGCGCTTTTCGTTAAATGAGAACGTTCAAATATGTGACAGTTTGGTTACATCATTCGAATTTCTATAGCTAGTATTTGTTTTCCCTTTCATACCTAGTATAATAGCATTGGGAGAGGTTGAAAGGAACGTGAGACATGAAATCTGCGAATGAGAATTTATTATTTTTAATGTGGGCAGCTGCCCTTATAGCAACACTTGGAAGTCTGTTTTTTTCTCAGGTACTAGGCTATACCCCATGTGAACTATGCTGGTATCAAAGGATTTTAATGTATCCGCTGGTGATTATTCATGGTTCAGCTTTATTAAAGAAGAATTTGAATATGGCTTTTCCAGGATTGATCTTAAGCGGTATCGGAATGCTGGTTTCAATCTATCATTATTTAATTCAAAAGATTCCTGCGTTGGAATCAGCGGGAGAGTCGTGTGGGATTGTTCCTTGTAACGGCGAGTATATAAACGTATTTGGATTTATTACGATTCCCTTTTTGGCAGGAACAGCATTTATAATTATTTTCATTAGTCATTTGAACCTGCTGATGAAGCAAAGGAGTAACGTTTCATGAAAAAAAACATGTTAATTTTTGGAGGAGGACTAGTGCTTCTGCTAGTGATATTAGCGGTAGTCGTCAATTATCAAGGCTCAAAGAAATCAGAAGGCAATTCGTATGGCAAGGATAATTTAAAACAATCGACCATTGACCTGCTGGATGATCCACTCTACCAAAATATTATTCAGCCGGATGATTTGGAGAAACAAATCAAATCAGGTGAGTCTACCACCGTTTATTTCTTTAGTCCTGAATGCTCGCATTGTAAGCGCACGACTCCTATCGTTGTGCCTCTTGCCAAGGATATGGGAGTAGATTTATTAAAAATGAATGTGCTTGAATTTCAAAGTCAGTGGCAAAAGTATGGGATAGAAGGGACTCCAACCATAATTCACTTTGAAGATGGGGAAGAAACTGCGCGGATTGTTGGAGAGAACCCCGAATCAGCTTATAAGGATTTCTTTCAAAAACAAGCAGGGAAAGATTAAATCATGCTAAAAAAAGTGAGCGGCCGCTGGCTGCTCACTTTTGCTGTGTTATTCTTCGAGTTGAGTCATGTGATATTTAGTAATGTAGGCTGGACCATCAATAAAGGAAGGTTTCTTTGTATGTTTAGGTCCGGAATTCTTATGTGCTTCCTCGAAGGATTGAGAGTTTTTCCAGTCCTCAAAATCCTGAGAATTACGCCATTGGGTGAGAACAATATACGTGTTTCCCTTCAGCGGGCGTAAAATACGGATAGCCTGGAAGCCTTCTCTGTTTTCCACTTGCCCGGCCCTGTTTTTAAAGCGGTCTTCGAAAACTGGACGACCTTCATAAGAAACGGGAATATTATTCATCACTACGTAACCGTTCTCTAATAGGTTTCCAGTGGCATCAACTACTTCAAAGTTTCTGCCTTCATCAAAAATAGATAGTTCTTCACCTTCATAATAGGCGACCGTTTTATCATGGTCCTGCATAAATAACAGGCCCGCATCAGGGTGCTGCTGAGCTAGCTTTGCTAAGTAGTTCGCGGTACCATTTGTCATAGATACTTTCATACGATTAGCTCCTTTCCTTCATTATTTTCAGTTTAGCAATATGGAGGGAGTCGTAGCAAGTTAAAAGAGGACCTCATGAGGATTTTAGAAAGGGTGCATGTGCTGTTGAACATTAAAGATCAACTGCCGGGTTTCCCGCGTTGGATCCGCCGGTTTAAATGGCCTGTTATGATAGTTGCAGGCTCGTTATTATTAGCTCTCTTAGGTTATTTTATTATTATTTTCGGCGGAAGGGTTGTCGTGGACGATAAAAAACTGGTATTCGATTCCTTGTCAACAGTGGAAACAAAGGATGGCCAAGTGATCGAGGAAATTTACTCAGAACATCGTCAGGTCGTTCCTTTATCCGATATCCCGAAGCCTGTACAGAATGCTTTCGTTGCTATTGAAGACAGCCGCTTTTATCAACATGCCGGTATTGATGTCCAGTCGATTGGCAGAGCGATTTTTCGCGACTTGGCGGCAAGGAAGAAAGTAGAAGGCGGGAGTACCATCACTCAGCAATTAGTGAAAAATGTGTACTTAACGAATGATAAAACTTATATGAGAAAAACCAAAGAAGTCATGGGTGCTATTTATTTAGAACGCAATTATTCGAAAGATGAATTGTTAGAGCTGTATCTTAACCAAATTTATTTTGGAGACGGAGTGTACGGCATTGAATCGGCTGCCCGTCATTATTTTAATAAAGATGTCTCCGAATTATCGACTGCCCAGGGCGCCTTGCTCGCGGGACTTCCTAAAGCCCCTAACCATTATTCCCCTTTCGATCATCCCCAAGAAGCAAAGAAGAGACGTGATCTCGTCCTTTCACGAATGGAGGATTTGGGAATGATCAAAGTGAACAAAATGCTCAGGATGCAAGGTACAACACTTGCCGTGAGTAAGACCAAGCAAGAAGAAGAGACGTGGTCGAATAGTTATGTAGACTTAGTGATTCAGGAAGCTGCCGATCGCTATAACCTCTCGCGTGATGAATTAAAACGAGGGGGCTATCGAATTATTGCAGAGATAGACCCAGACATTCAAAGGATTGCTGCAAAGCAAATGAAGAATGGCGAATTCGTCCCAGGTTCAAAAAAGCAAGTAGAAGGTGCTTTAACGCTGATGGATAGCTCGAGCGGAGCTATTGTTGCCGCTGTAGGCGGGAGGGAATTCAAACACGGTGATCTAAACAGAGTAATGACCAGGCATCAGCCCGGCTCGACCATTAAACCACTTGCTGTATATGGTCCGGCATTATCAGGTCCTCGTTTTGTTCCTTATTCCTTACTTGTGGATGAACCTAAGAATTATGGAGATTATCAACCGCGAAACTATGATGACCAGTATAACGGAGCTGTGTCTTTGTATGAGGCGTTAGTTGAATCCAAGAATGCGCCAGCTGTATGGCTGCTGGATCAGATCGGTATTTCTAAATCCAAGGAGTATTTAAAGAACCTTGGTTTGGAAACCAGCGACAAGGGACTGGCCATCGCACTGGGGGGTCTAAGCAAGGGCTATTCCACTCTGCAAATGACCGATGCCTATGGCAGTTTAGCAAACAACGGAAAAATAATGGACAGCTTTACCATTCAGCGAATCATTGATCGAAATGGCAAGGTTATCGACAGGCACACCGCTTCTGAGACACAAGTCTTTAATAAACAAGCGGCATGGGATTTGACAGAAATGCTGCAAACTACTGTCGAAGCAGGAACAGCTAAACCAGGGAGCTATTCGAAAGCCTTAGCCGGCAAGACTGGAACACAGCAGCACCCCGCTGTAAAAGGGAAGAATAAAGATGTGTGGTTTGCGGGATACACGCCGGAATATGCTGGGTCTCTTTGGATGGGGTATGATCAATCAGGCAGAGATTATTACTTGAATGGAGGAAGTGAATATCCGACTAAACTGATGAAGTCAATTTTGACGGAAATCGATCAGAGAAAGAATCTGAAATCTGAGTTCTCTGTACCTGAAGGGGTGGAGTCGCTGCCGAAGCCTGTCCATCTGCCCGAAATCAAAGATTTAACAAGCCAGCTCTCCTTTGGCGGCATTTCTCTGTTAAAGGGAGAGCTGGAGTGGACCCCGGCCGAAGACAATCGTGTCGTTTACCGCATTTATCGTGTTGAAGATGGAGATGATGTTAACATAGGAGAAGTGAAGGGAAAAGGAACGTACAGCGTGACTGGATTTAATGTATTTAAGCAGAGAAATTATTACGTCGTTCCTGTTGATCCGCTCACCGGCAGAGAGGGAGAGCCGTCAAATACAGTTTCTATACAATTCAAGCTGTGAATAAAAGCACAATCTTGTGACAGGAGAGTACTTTCTCTATACAGAGGATTAAATAATCGGTATAGTAAAATCGGATGAAAGATGAACGCTGGCAAAGGAGTCTTTAATCATGACAAACGAATTCAATGACACGATATTAAAAGCTTTTCGAGGAGAAAAAACACCGCACACCCCTGTTTGGTTTATGCGTCAAGCGGGGAGATCGCAGCCCGAATACCGTAAACTGAAGGAGAAATATTCGCTATTTGAAATTACTCATCAGCCTGAGCTGTGTGCTTATGTCACCCGGCTTCCGGTTGAACAGTACGGGGTTGATGCAGCTATTTTATATAAAGACATTATGTCCCCGCTCCCTGCGATTGGCGTAGACGTAGAGATAAAAAAAGGGATAGGACCGGTGATTCACAACCCAGTGAAAACGAAGGCCGATGTGGAAAAACTGGGAGAGATTGATCCTGAATCTGATGTGCCTTATGTACTAGACACCATACGTCTATTAACCAGGGAGCAATTAAACGTCCCTTTGATAGGATTTAGCGGTGCCCCATTCACGCTTGCAAGCTATATGATTGAGGGCGGCCCTTCGAAGAATTATAATAAGACTAAATCCCTAATGTACAGTGAACCCGAAACCTGGTTTCTTCTCATGGATAAGCTGGCAGACATGGTCATTACATATGTCCGGGCACAGACAGCAGCAGGTGCGAAAGCTATCCAAATATTTGATTCCTGGGTGGGGGCACTCAATGCCGAAGACTATCGTGTGTTTATTAAGCCTGTAATGAATCGGATATTTACTGAACTGAAAACGGAAGAAGTTCCACTCATTTTATTTGGTGTAGGCGCAAGACACTTAGCTCTTGAATGGAACGACTTACCTTGCGATGTAGTAGGGCTGGATTGGCGTCTATCCATTCCTGAAGCGAGAGAGCTTGGGATTACGAAACCGCTGCAGGGGAATCTGGATCCTTCCATTCTGCTATCCGACTGGAAAGTTATCGAGGAGCGGGCAAAGCGTGTGATCGATGAAGGGAAAAACCATCCGGCTCACATTTTTAATTTAGGCCATGGGGTAACCCCTGATATTCAGCCGGAAACGCTGAAAAGGCTGACTCAGTTGATTCATGACTATTCCAAATCGAATTAAGAGGTGACGATAATGGCGAAGAAGCAAGTTGGGCTGCTGGTAATGGCCTATGGGACTCCATATAAAGAAGAAGATTTAGAAAGATATTACACTCATATCCGCAGAGGACGCAAACCTTCTGAGGAAATGCTTCTGGACTTAAGAAACCGCTATGATGCTATTGGCGGGATTTCTCCGCTCGCAACGATTACGGAGGATCAGGGGAAGGCGCTTCAGAACTCCCTAAATGGTAAACAGACCGAGGTAGAATTCAAATTGTATTTAGGACTGAAGCATATTGAACCTTTTGTTGAAGATGCAGTGGAACAAATGGCGCGCGACGGTATTGAGGAAGCTGTATCCATTGTGCTTGCTCCGCACTATTCTACGTTCAGCGTGAAATCTTACAACGGGCGCGCTCAGGAAGAGGCAGAGAAGCACGGCATTACGATTCGTTCGGTTGAAAGCTGGTATGATGCTCCAGGATTTATTCAATACTGGAAAGAAAAAATTCTTGAAGAATATGCCAAGATAAGTGAGGAAGAACAGCAGAAGACCTGTCTGATTGTTTCTGCTCACAGCCTGCCCGAGAAGATCCTGGAAGGCGGAGATCCCTATCCGGATCAATTGAAGAAAACAGCAGAATTAATATCGAAGGCAACTGGCATCTCACAGTATGAAATCGGGTGGCAAAGCGAAGGGAACACCCCTGATCCGTGGATAGGCCCGGATGTACAGGATTTAACACGTGACTTGTTTGAGAAGAAAGGCTATACATCTTTTGTTTATGCGCCGGTAGGCTTTGTCTCAGATCATTTAGAAGTATTATATGATAATGACTACGAGTGCAAAGTCGTATGTGAAGAAATCGGAGCAAACTACTATCGCCCGGAAATGCCAAACACGCACCCGAAATTTATTGATACATTAGCTAATGTAGTACTGGATAAAGTCGAGGTGCAGTCTCTTTATGACTGATGTTAAGAAGGTCGTGATCGCAGGCGGAGGAATCGCGGGCCTTACTGCTGCTTATTATTTACAAAAAGAAGCAAGGGAAAAGAATCTGCCGCTTGAGGTTAAGCTCATCGAAGCAAGCAGTCGGCTTGGTGGTAAGATTGAAACCGTGAAGAGAGATGGATTCACGATTGAACGGGGACCGGATTCCTTTCTTGAAAGAAAAAAGAGCGCAACAAGACTGGCGGAAGAGGTCGGTCTTGGTGATGAGCTTGTGCCTAATGGTACAGGACAATCATATATTTTAGTGCAGGGTAAATTGCACAAAATGCCGAGTGGCTCTTTTATGGGAGTCCCGACACGAGTACGGCCGTTTCTTCTTTCAGGGCTGTTTTCTCCTTTTGGGAAACTCAGGGCAGGTCTCGATTTAATAAAACCTGCGAAACGGAAACCTGACGATCAATCCCTGGGTTTGTTCTTCCGGCGAAGATTAGGAAATCAGGTTGTTGAAAATCTAATTGAACCCTTGTTATCCGGAATATATGCCGGAGATATTGATCAATTAAGCTTACAATCGACTTTCCCAAACTTCTACGATTTAGAACAGGAATATGGCAGTTTAATTAAAGGGCTTAGAAAAACCCGGCCAAAGCCGGATAAGAAAGCGAAAAAGCCGAGTATGTTTCGAACCTTTACTAATGGCCTGGGATCATTAGTGGAAGCGATAGAATCACACTTAGATCCGGGTACCGTTCAATTGAATACGAAGGTCGATCACATTGAGAAGAAAGAGCAGGAGTATCATGTGCTGCTTAGTGATGGAACCGTGGAGAAAGCAGATGCCGTTATCATTGCTGCTCCTCACTTTGCTTGTGAACGCATGCTTCCGCAGTATGATATCTTTAAGTCTTTCAAAGAAGCTCAGGCGACATCGGTAGCGAATGTAGCGATGGCTTTTGATGCCTCTGCGATAAAAAAAGATATTAACGGAACAGGCTTTGTCGTCTCACGCAATAGCGACTTTCGCATAACCGCTTGCACGTGGGCTCACAAGAAGTGGCCGCATTCCACACCGGAAGGGAAAGTATTGCTCCGCTGCTTTGTTGGTAAACCAAATGATCAGGAAGTGGTAGACCTTTCGGATGAAGAAATTACGGAGATTGTACTCCGCGATTTAAACAAAACGATGAAAATTAAAGCACGACCAGATTTTTCTGTAGTAACCCGCTGGCCGAACGCTATGCCGCAATATACGGTCGGACATAAAGACCGATTAAATGCTATTACTAATCAAATGAAAGAACAGCTTCCAGGCGTCTGCTTAGCAGGCGGCTCATATCGGGGGATTGGTCTTCCAGATTGTATTGATCAAGGGGAAGCCGCGGTTCAACAAGTATTAAATTATTTTCATTTTGAATAGAGAAGGCTGCCATTGATAGATGGCAGTTTTTTCTATTTATTAATACAGAAATCTCTTGCAAGTCAATGAGAGGATTAGTATGCTTGAGATTGAAAGCGATTTCATAACCAAGCTGACAGCAGGGGGAATAAGAATGGCTACGATTGAAGATGTAGCAAAGCTGGCGGGGCTTTCAAGGACCACCGTATCACGAGTAATTAACGATCAGCCTTATGTTACTGATGAAAAGAAGGATCGGATTCTTCAGGCAATGAAGGAACTTGGATACGTACCTAACTCATCCGCAAGAAGGTTGCGCAGTCAAAAAACAGAAACGATTGCTGTGTTATTACCTAGATTAAGAAACCCTTTTTTTGGTAATTTAATAGAGGCTATGGAAGAGAAAGCTTCAGAGTGGGGATACCAGGTTATTGTCTGCCAGACTCATGATTCGAAGCAGAAAGAGCTGGATTATTTACAGCTGTTGAAAACGAAACAAGTGGATGGCGTGGTGATGGCATCAGTCATTAACGATTGGTGCGATATCGAGCCGTATCTGGAATCTGGACCTATTGTATTATGCAACGAATATAAAGAAGAGGCACAGGTGTCGATGATTCATATGGATCAAAGAAGAGCAGCCTATGAATCTACTCTGCATTTAATTGATCAGGACTGTAAGCAGATTGCTTACGTCAGCGGTGGTCATGAAAGTCATGCTGCTTTTGAAAGAAAATTAGGTTTTACTCAGGCACTTCAGGATCACGCGATTCCGTTTCATTCAGAAATGGTCGTTGACTGGGCGTTGGATGTGAGTGACGGTCAGAAGGTCTTTCACTATCTTACCAAGCATTTCCCAGAAGTGGATGGAATCTTTACGGGTTCTGATGAGGTAGCAGCAGGGATTATTTACGAGGCAAGTGAATCCGAATGGAAGATCCCAGCAGATATCGCTGTAGTAGGCTTCGATAATCAAATGATTTCCTTGCTGATGGTGCCTTCCATTACCACTGTAGAGCAGCCGGTACGGGAGATGGCAGAGAAAACAATTGAGGTATTGTGCAGTCAAATCATCCATAAAAGTCAAAGGAGCTATAAACGTTTCGTCTATGACCATGAGTTATTAGTTAGGAATTCTACTAAAAGAAAAAAATTATCTCTTCAATAAAAAATCCACGGAGACGTGGATTTTTTATTTTTAGTTCTAAGATCGGGTGATTTTTCCAAAGCCAGTGCGGGTATAGAAAAAATAGGGGAAGGGATGGAGGTAGTCTTTCAGCAGCTTAAATGACGAGTCGGAAATCACTGTTTAAATGAACTGTATTATAACAAAAAAAAGCAGCTTAGATTAGCTGCTCCAAATGAAAATCATTCAACCTCTGTTTGTATTAGCCTGTGTCTCTTATCGGGCAGGATGGTCACATTTCTCACAAAGGTTTCCATAACAGTCTGCTTGTTCCTGGATAGATTTGCCGCAATTGGAGCATTGTTTCTTAGGAAGATTTCTGAAAAATTCAAGTACATTCATCATCGATTGATCCCCTCCAAATTTTTTAATGTAAAATCATTGTATTATAACAATATGCATAAATCAACCACCTGTTATAAAACAATTGATAATTAGTCAAATAGTTATAGGGAGAGATTATAATGAAAGTGACGATTATAGGTTATTGGGGTGCATACCCAGCTGCTGGCAGTGCTACTTCCGGCTATCTAGTAGAACATAACGGGTATAAATTACTAGTCGACTGCGGTAGCGGAGTCTTATCACGGCTTCAGCAGTTTATTCATGTGAAAGATCTTGATGCAGTGATCCTGTCCCACTATCATAGTGATCATATCGCTGACATCGGGCCACTTCAGTATTCCTGGCTTGTTCAGAATACCTTAAGTGGTACGGAAGATGTTTTACCTATCTATGGTCACCAAGAGAATCAAGCAGTTTTTTCACAATTGTCCCATCAATTTACCAAAGGGGTGGCTTATCTGCCTGAAGAAACTTTACAGATTGGGCCGTTCACGATTGATTTCCAAAGAACAAATCATCCCGTTCCATGTTTTGGGATGAGAATATCAGACGGAGAAGATGATTTGGTCTACACTGCTGATACCAGCTATTTTCCTGAGTGGGCAAGTTTTGCTAAGCATGCAGACCTCCTTATTACAGATACCAACTTTTTCAAAGGAATGGATGGCAGCGGGCCGGGGCATATGACGAGTGAGGAAGCGGGCTCCATTGCTCAGGAAGCAAAAGCAGAAACTTTGTGGCTCAGTCACCTTCCTCATTTTGGCGAATTAACGAGGCTGAGACAGGAAGCAGAAGATCAATTTAATGGCCATATTTTTGTAGCGAAGGAAGGACTTACCTGGAAAGGAAGCGCTCAATAAATTGTTTATTGGTGGAGGTTTTATTACAATAGGAGGAGGAAAATATCATCAGAAAGGATGACATGTATGCTGTTTATTGACCATGAGGGAATCAATGATCCTCACATCAATTTAGCTATAGAAGAATACGCATTAAAAAATCTAGATATTAATGAAACGTACCTTCTCTTTTACATTAACGAACCTTCAATTATTATTGGGAAAAACCAGAACACAGTGGAGGAAATAAACACGGATTACGTGGACAAGAACGGAATTCACGTGGTCCGACGTTTGTCCGGAGGCGGTGCCGTCTACCATGACCTCGGGAATTTAAGTTTTAGTTTTATTACTAAAGATGATGGGGACAGCTTTCACGACTTTGCTAAATTTACAGAGCCGGTAACTCAGGCGCTGCAGAAACTTGGCGTAGGAGCAGAACTATCAGGCAGGAATGACATAGTAGTTGATGGCAGAAAAATCTCCGGGAATGCCCAATTTACCACCCGGGGGCGAATGTTCAGCCACGGTACGCTCATGTTAGATTCTGAAATAGAAAATGTGGTTTCCGCTTTAAATGTAAAAACTGAAAAAATTAAATCAAAAGGAATTAAATCGATTCGAAGCCGTGTTGCCAACATCTCTGAGTTTCTTGAAGAGAAGATTACCATGGATGAATTTAAAGATTTAATTCTGCGTTACATTTTTGATGTGGAAGATGTTAAAGATGTCCCACAATATCGGCTAACAGAGAAAGACTGGGAAGGCATTCATCACCTTGCCGATGAACGGTATAAGAATTGGGATTGGAATTATGGAAAGTCCCCTAAATTTAATATTCAGCACACGAAACGAATTGAAGGAGCGGGAAGCTATGATATTCGTTTGGACGTTGCGAAAGGCTATATTAGAAATGCCAAAATTTACGGCGATTTCTTTGGGGTAGGAGATATTAGTGAAATAGAAGAGGCATTAATTGGTGCTCGTTATGAGCGTGAAGCACTGGCTGAAGCGCTTGAAGGTAAAGATATTTCCTACTATCTAGGAAAAATTGATCGGACGGATTTTCTTGATATGATTTACTAATTAATAACTGAGTCGGTGCTCTGTATAGGGCGCTGACTTTTTTGATCCAAAAAGGAGAGATCATTCTTTTTGATTTGCTAATTAATTTTTATTATTTTATAATTAAATTGAATATTTTTACTAATATAATGAATGACTATTCATTCATTATAAATACATAGGGGGATGCACAATAATGAATTTAAGTGATCAGTTAGGCATAGTCGCTCAAACCAACCCTTCTAAAGATGCTTATATATTCCAAGGACAGCCTGTAAGCTATGAAGAGTTTGATGCTTCTGTAACTAAGTTCGCCTCAAGCCTCAGTGCGTTAGGGTATGGAAAAGGAGATCATGTTGCCTTAGTAAGTGGAAATAGCCCCTTATTTATGATTGGTCTCTACGGATCTCTGAGAGCAGGGGTTACGGTAATTCCGATCAACCCAACTTATACAGTAGATGAGATGAGCTACATTCTGAAAAATGGGGACGTGAAAGCAGTCATTACTATGGATGTGCTTTTAGAGAAATTTGAACATATGGATGATGCTCTGGATGTCCAGGACTACTTTGCCGCTGATACCGGGACTGGCATGTCTCTTTCTGAATCATCATTAAACCAGAAAATGAAACCGTTTACAACCACAGTGGCAGAGGGTTCGCTTCATTTCGATCGCCCAGAGCTTGATCCGGAAGACGTTGCGGTCATTCTTTACACTTCGGGTACCACAGGTAAACCCAAGGGAGCTATGCTGACACATCGCAATTTATATTCCAATGCCTCCGATGTGGCTGATTACTTACAATTTAATAATGAGGACCGGGTCATTGCTGCTTTACCTATGTTCCATGTGTTTTGTCTGACCGTAGCTCTTAATGCCCCATTAATGAATGGAGGAACTGTACTCGTTATTCCTAAGTTTTCCCCGCAAGCCGTCTTTAATGCTGCGGAGAGCGAAAAAGCAACTGTATTTGCCGGCGTTCCAACGATGTATAATTACTTGCTTCATAAAGGACAGGATGAAGCGGAGAGCTTCAGACATATGAGAATTTGTATTTCCGGCGGTTCTTCTCTGCCAGTTGCTCTGCTTAATTCATTTGAAAAGCATTTCAATGTTCAAGTTTCTGAAGGCTATGGTCTTTCTGAAGCCTCCCCGGTCACAGCTTTTAATCCATTAGACCGCCCGCGTAAACCTGGTTCGATTGGGACGAATATCAAAAACGTGGTAAATAAAGTAGTTGATGAATTAGGGGAAGAAGTGCCCGCAGGCGAAGTAGGTGAACTGGTAGTAAAAGGTCCGAATGTGATGAGAGGGTATTATAAGATGCCGGAAGAAACTGAGGTCACTATCCGGGACGGCTGGCTTTATACCGGAGATATGGCTCGCGTAGATGATGAAGGGTATTTCTATATTGTGGATCGAAAAAAAGATATGATCCTTGTGGGCGGCTTTAATGTGTATCCAAGAGAAGTGGAAGAAGTACTTTACAATCATCCTGAAGTGACAGAAGCAGCCGTTGTGGGAGCCCCAGACCCTCAAACAGGGGAAGCGGTCATTAGCTTCGTCGTTACAAATAATCCGTCCCTAACCACAGAAACGCTTATCAGTTACTGCAGCGAACATCTCGTGAAGTATAAAGTGCCGACGTCTATAGAATTTATGACAGAACTTCCGAAAAATACTACTGGGAAAATTTTGCGGAAAAACTTGCGGGAGAAGCTGGTAAACCCTGGCTAGAAGGAAATGTTATCTCAAAATATTAGTTTTTAGACTGATTTTATTTTGAAAATGGCAATAGTCCGATCGATGGGATTTATTTGAAACCTCTGACGCGTGCTGTCAGCCATGGTTATGAAGAGATTCGGATGTCATAATATAGTAATGGCGCAAGCGTTTGCGGTCTTCCGCAAAATCTTTTCGGTGATAGAAGACCTAGGATATATTACAATAGAATGTAGATAAGCGTCATGCTTATTTGCAACCTACTATTTACGGCCTGGTAGCCGTAAATGGGTCAGTAATATATATTACTGATGAGTGTTTTCGTGAAAAAGCTTCTTTTTCTCAGAAGGGCTTTTTCATAACATTAATTCCCTCACTCAAAAGTTTACCAGTCGTCTCTTTGGCCAATGCTCCTATGAGCATTGGCATTTTTTTGTCTAAAAGTTGAAAACTGGTTTTGACCCCGGAGTGCTCAGCACAAGGAGGTGCACTGCCGCTCTGGAAAAAAGGAGTGTATTTCCCGAGCGGGCATACAGAGTGAACCACGTTTGAATTTTTATACTAAAGGCTTTCTTCAAATACTTCCCGGTTATTAAGGTAGCCGCGTATGATCCATCTTAATACGAAACTTGCTAGTATGATGACGGCAACAAGCTTAGGAAAAGACAGAGGTATATCTGTGTTAATGACTAGTATACTGCCCCCGAATAGTAAAACAATTATTAACCAATAAGTGATATATCCAGCAAAATATTCATTTGCACGTGTTCGTTGATCATGTTCAAGTTTAACTTTGTTCCATTTCCCATTCTTGTGTATTTCAAGACCCATGGCTCCATATTGGAGGGTTGCAGCTATGGCTGTTATTAAGGTGAGGGTCGAGTGGGATTGAGAAAAATAAAAATAAAACAATAAGCAAGGGATGGTCATCTTCAAAATGAATTTGGTTTTATGCGTTACGTTCATGGCTATCTTCTCCTTCAATCCAAAATAATTTTTCCACCGGACATCCTAGTACTTTGGCTAATTTTAATGTTGTCCCGATAGATGGTTCGTATCTTTGTTTTTCTATGGCAATAATTGTTTGCCTTGTTACAAGAACCTTTTCAGCTAATTGATCCTGAGTAAGACCCTTTTCTTTCCTAAAGGCTTTTACAGCATTTCGAACTCCATGTTTCATCGTTAACGACCTTTCTTATGTAATGTGCACCTTACATATTTTGATTATATACAATTTTAAATGTAATGTAAACGTTACATTTTAAATATTTTCCATTTTTGGATATTTAGAATGAATGTTCGTTTTCCCTGCATGCCGCTCTTTTAATAAAAAGTTGAGTTAATCTAATAGTTTTGAAATAATTGATATTAGCAGTACGATAAGGTTCTTCTCATACTTTCTTGAGGCGGAATCTTCGGAAAAATTATGAACAAAGCGGGGGACTCTATGAAAAGGAAACCAATATATGTAGAGATACCAATAAATGCTGAGATGAAGGACCTTTGGAGTTCTTCACATACCCCTGAATTACACCAGCAATGGGACCTTCGCTTTTCTTCGATTACCTATTTACCAAAAGGACATGAAAGTGATCCCCAAGAGTTCGTTTATAAAACGAAGATTGGATTTGGTCTAACAGTAGAAGGATGGGGGAGAAGCGTGGGAAGCTTTAATGGTAAGGATGGTTCGAGAACATCTTCCTTACACTTTGGCAGTGACCAAAGGCTATCCCTTATTACAGAAGGGAAAGGGTATTGGAAATATATTCATAATGAAGATACTTCCTTAACGTTTTTAACCCAGTATAATTATCAAACACGGTTCGGTATACTGGGTGAATGGCTGGACTTTTGTCTGTTTCGACCTATGATTGGCTGGGCGACTTCAGTAAGTTTTGATGTACTAAAGCGCTGGATGGAGAAAGGCGAAAGTCCAGGATCCCAATACATACGTTTCGCTATCTACTGGATGCTTACTTTTTTATTCGCTTTTATATGGTTTTATCATGGATGGGTACCGAAATTAATGAACATGCATCCGGAAGAATTAGCAATGGCAGAGAGTTTACTACCTGAGAATTCTATTCATCCCTCTACGGTTGTTCTAGGAGCAGGCATTGCAGAGATCATACTCGGCGTGGTGTGGCTCTTTACTAAGCATCGCAGACGGTTATTTTGGCTGCAGACGATTGTATTTCCCGTCTTAACATTGTCTGCAATTATCGGCGATCCGAGTACGTTGATTCATCCTTTTAGTCCACTCACTTTCAACGCGTGTTTACTTATCCTGTCTATTATTGGACTTCTGATCAGCCGTGATGTTCCAACAGCAAAAACTTGCAAAAGGCAGAGGTGAATGGAGTAATCATATCTATCTATAGGAAAAGGTTTATCGTTTTATTTTTTTGTTCTAAATAATGGAGTGAAAACCTATGAAGTAGTTCTCACAGCTTTAAAAACTCTCAGAGCGACTGGCTCTGAGAGTTTTTATTAGGCTTAACCGCTATTTATCTTACTTTTGCTTACTTTTAGAAATGCACCTTGATCTTTACAAGGTCCTGGATACTGCCGTCTTTTGGACTTCGGCTATAAACCCACAGTTCGCCTGAATCTGAGGTTGGATGGTGGTCAAATGGAAGACCCTCACTAAATGAACCATAAGCTGGTGCTCCTTCACTAGTAGTAGCAAAGCGTTCATTTGTGACAATTACTCCATTACTATCTCTTAGCTGGTAGTTGACTACAGCTTCAAAAACTCGGGCATAGCCAGCCACACGCTGGTTATTGGCAACTACAGCACCTGGCAATGGACGGGTTACAAGAATGTTCCTTGAAGTTGGAATTGGAATAATTAAGTGATAGTCCGCCCAAATGACATCTCTCTGGAAACCAGGACGGTCGGCATTTGCTTTTTCAATGTCAGAGACTGAAACACCAAACCGTCTGGAAATCGAATGGAGCGTGTCCCCGTTGACGATCTTATAGGCAAACGCAGGAATAATCAGCCGCTGGCCAGTATTGATCAAGTTAGGATTCTCTATTTCATTGGTTCCTGATAGGAGATCTATATACGTACTAAACTTTTGAGAAATTGCAGTAACCGTATCTCCCTTTGCAACAATGTAACTCATAATAGGATTCGAAGTGGTTAGAGGAATAACAAGGACATCACGAGGAAAGATCAATCCTCTTTCTGTCACAGGGGGAAATAAATAGTTAGCTCTTTCAATTCTCGCAATGGTACTGCCGAATTTTTCAGCAATCGAATAAAGTGTGTCACCGGACTTCACAGTGTAAATGAGTCCTTTAGTTTGAATCGCAGGCATATCAACACCTCCTTTCCATGTATCTTATGAATTGGAGGTATGATAGAGAACGGCATAATCATTAATAGATTCATAGATTCCCTTATTTGAATAAGAAATGAGTCTATTCTTTTCAATGCACACCATGCTTAGTTAAGGCAAACCATTTATTTGATGGTATGTTAGAATTTGTTTATATTTTGAAAGGTGTGATTCAAATGGATTTTATTAATCGGAAAATCAATTGGTTGGAGGTCAATGCGGGTAATTCATCATTCGAATGGAATGCTCGCTAAATTTCATCCGTATAGGAGGAGCATTCATGCTAAATAACCGTGGGTTTAACTTATGGGCTGATAATTATGATCAAACCGTCCAGGTTAGTGAAGAAAATAACGTATATCCTTTTGCGGGGTATAAAGAAATATTAAACACTATATTTAATGAAGTAATGAAAAAGAAACATTCAAAAATTTTAGATATTGGGTTCGGCACAGGGGTTTTAACAAGCAAATTGTATGAAAACGGACACCAGGTGGATGGTTTAGACTTTTCATCGCAAATGATTGCTTTAGCCCAAGCTAAAATGCCTAATGCCAATTTGTTAGAGTGGGATATTTCAAATGGTTTACCCCCTGAAATTAGTGACAATAAATATGATGCAATTATTAGCACATATACTTTGCATCACTTAACGGACGAAGCCAAACTTTCCTTTATTTCTACTCTTGTTTCCCGACTGGAAGAAGACGGAAAGTTATTCATTGGCGACATTGCTTTTGAAACAAGAGAAGACCTTGAAAAGTGTCGTCAAGATCACATGAGTGATTGGGATAGTGATGAGTTTTACTTAGTTAATAGCGAAATCAATCGCTCGATCACTCATATCGGAGAATGTAGTTTTTATCCATTTTCACATTGTGGCGGAGTTTTCGTCATCTCAAAGTGAGATCATAATGATGCGGGAGTGGCAGTTGAGAGTACTGCCGCTCCTTTTTTCTTAAAATCGTAAAAGGAAGTCATAAGCGGCTGGGTCATGAGCTTGAGCATAAAGGACAGTAGGAGTTAATTATTGGTGCGAAAGACCGCTTAAGACATTTGTATTCCCCTGGGCTCGTCTTTTTTGTAACGATTTACGCTGTTTCTATAGTTCCTACTTTGGCTGCTTGTAGGTAATCATAAACTCTTCATTTGTCATGTAGAATTCTCGGTTTGGGCGATAAGGTAACAAATTTAATTTCTCGAGCTTATAATAATTAATGCGCTTATAGGGGTCATTTAATATAATGGGCAGATCCTCTGTTTGCTTCATGTAGGCATCTACAGCTGCTTGGACAGTATCGATGTCCTTTGCCAGCTGATAATCCTCTTCCTCAAATAATTCATAAGTCTCCCTGGACATGTAAAAAACTTTCGTAGGGATACCATGTAAATAAGGAGCCAGCAGTTCATAATCCAGCGTTAAATCTTCATTAATAATGACACTTAAGGGCACTGCATTTGGTTTATCATCACCATAAGCGTGGACGGCTTTGCGAACCTCATGAATGGAAAGATCTTTTCGCTCTAAAGATTTCTTATCCTGCTTATCCATTTGTTTCTTCCTACGCTTCCACATGGATAAACCTCCTTAGCTGAATAGAATGGGGGTGAAATTTCGAAAGATCGAGCAGCAGTTGAGCGGGAACTGAAATTTTATACTTTGCTGAATCGGGATGCTGGGAACGATATGCAGGAGAGAAAAGAAGAATGGCCAATTTGGCAAAAACCGGCAAAGAAAGTTTACTTGTAGTATAGCAGAATCAGAAAAATTATACATTTTTCAGGAATATTTAGACATTTCATCAAGGGTTTGGTAAATTTAAATAGACGAGTGGCGGGTTCCCCCGGGGAAACTGCCGCAACTAGAATTGAAAGGATGTTGGAATGGATGAATTATGGTCTGAAAAAAGAATACGAAGTAAACCCGCAAACCATGGCCTTACTTGCTCAGTATGATGAAAGAGGACAAGTTGTAACGGAAGTGTTTGAAAGCAAGGGATGTTTTAAGCTTCCCAAGCACCCCAGTCAAATTGTTGATGATTCCTGCCGTTACTTTGCCAGCAGTCTGGAGGGAAGAATCTCCGGAACAAAGCAGGTAGCAGGGTTCACTCATAAGCCGCCCATTGTAATCTCCCAGGCTATGGGTATTTATTTCTTCCCAATTATTTCCCCAAAACGAAAAGAATGCTCCTGGATTTCCCACAACTTTATCCGTTCCTATCAAGGGGAGGAGAACCAGACGACCACCATCTTCTTTTCTAATGGCATGTCCGTTAATGTACCGGTTTCTGAAGGCATGATTGCCAATCAAGTCCAGAGAACCGCACAATTTCGTTTCATTCTTGAAGCCCGCTTAAAACATCCGGCTGCTGCTCCTGTTTCTTCCGTTGAGAGCGTTGCTGAGACTTTTGCATAAGTTCAAATAATATCGTTTCCACTTTCTTTCGAATAGCCGGGTTGAAATAATTGCGTTTTTCTTCAAACCCATGAGCAAGGAATAGAAAAGAAGTAAACGAATCATTTCTTCCGGATTCTACCACCTGCAGCTTTTGCTGATCCATTAAAAATCGAAGCTTCTTACGTTCCTCCCGTGCTGCAAGCTCCATTCTTCCAAGCAGCTCCATATAGGGCTCCTTAATTTTAAATCTTCCCTGTTCAAAGTGTTTTCTATCCTGTCTGATCACGGCAATGGCCATGGACAAGAATAAATATCTTGAAGCCAGATCAAGCTCTTGCTGCTTTAAGCTGCGCATGATGATTCCTCCTTCATAATGCGAACGTTTGTTCTTATTATTGATTATACCACGTTACCTTAGCAATTATGCAAGAGGATTTAACGAAAAGGTTAAAAGTGGAAAAGGATGGAGAAAATTAATAGTACTTGAACTACTAGTAGGCAGGGGAGTCAGTTTCGATTAAAATAGAGGGAAAAGCCATACACTGGTTTCCGGTGTCAATAAGGAGAACCACATCATGTACTTATTGGATATTACGCTTGAGCAGCTGAAACAAATGGCAGAGAATGATCGTTTATTCGACTATATCATTAATCAGTTTGAACAATTTGAAAGTTTGGGTCCGCTCCCGGGGATTTTGCTTCCACTGCTGGAAGCTTTTCTCCCTATTCTGCCCCTAGTGGGATTTGTGCTTGCCAACTCCGTTGTATACGGTTTGTTTAAAGGTTTTTTATATTCCTGGATTGGATCAGCAGCAGGATCTGTTCTTGTATTTTTAATTGTCCGCCGACTGGGTCAGCAGCGTTTTTTTAGATTTATCAGTCGTCATAAGCAAGTAAGAAAGGTAATGTCCTGGCTCGAAGAACACGGGTTTGGGCCGTTGTTTCTCCTGATGTGCTTTCCATTTTCCCCATCTTCCATTATTAATGTGGTTTCCGGATTGTCCAAGGTGAACCGCCAGCAATTTATCTTAGCAACGCTATTAGGAAAGTCTGTCATGATTTTTACAATTTCCTATGTTGGCAGCAGCATCGCTTCTTTTGCTCAGAATCCTGTGAAAACAATAGTGGTAGGCGCGTGTATTTTACTATTCTGGATTTTAGGAAAATATATAGAACGGAGAATTCAAAAAAAGGCGGAACGAAGGAATCGTCTCAGAGATTAAGTTTGTCCACCAAAGGGTAAAATGTTCAGTAGTAACCAAGCCTGGAGGATGGAAACATGAAAAAATACCGCAATATAATCCGTACTATTTTGTTCGCCCTGCTATTAGCCTTATTTCTCAGGTATTTTATATTTGCAAGTTATATTGTGGATGGGAAATCTATGGAGCCGACTTTGTATGATGGTAATTTACTCATGGTGAACAAGGTTGCCTATGACTGGCACCATATTAACCGGCAGGATGTTATTGTTTTTCATGCTAATGAAAGAGAAGACTATGTGAAGCGGGTTATAGGAATAGCAGGAGATGAAATTTCTTTTAAAAACGATAAACTTTACGTCAATGGAAAAGAGGTGTCGGAACATTATTTAGATCCTTTAAGACCTCATGATGGTGAACCATTTACAGAAAACTTTACTTTGCAGGAAGTAACAGAAGAAGATCGTGTTCCGGCGGGGAAGATTTTCGTAATGGGAGACAATCGACGAGACAGCTTGGACAGCCGATACTTTGGTTATGTTTCCATTGAAAAAGTGGTAGGGAAAGTGGATGTACGCTACTGGCCGGTTTCTCAGCTCGCCTTACAATTTAAAAGCCAATAATCAGCCGTTCTCTATGGGCGGCTTTTTTAATTGTCTAGGGAATCATGGTTTTGCTAATAAAGTTCGTGTCCAACCAGGCTCTTCCACTTTTGTTTCATCCAGCTCCAGCGCCCAGCCCCTCGAGGTCATAAGACAATCGCCTGCGGGAAGAAAGAGCACTCCCCTCCGCCGCTTGTCTTATGCTTGTCGGGCCACCCCGGGCGCTTCCGCTTTTGTCTCATCCAGCTGCAGCGCCCAGACACTCGCGTCACAAGCAGAAACATCAACGGAATGAAAGATCGCATTCCTTTTTGATGTTTCTGCTTGTGCGTGTCGTGTCTACCCGGGCGCTTCCGCTTTTGTTCATCCAGCTGCGAGTCGCAGATCCACGCGGTTCTAAGCCATCGACTTCCAGAGGGAAAGGGCGCCCCTCTTGCAGCCGCTGGCTTAGCCCGGGGGATCTAAACGCTCGTCTCCGCTTTTGATCATCCAGCTGCAGCGCCCAGCCCCTCGAGGTCATAAGTCAATCGCCTGCGGGGAGGAAGGGCGCTCCCCTCCGCCGCTTGTCTTATGCTTGTCGGGGCTACCCGGGCGCTTCCGCTTTTGTTCATCCAGCTGCGAGTCGCAGATCCACGCGGTTCTAAGCCATCGACTTCCAGAGGGGAAAGGGCGCCCCTCTTGCAGCCGCTGGCTTAGCCCGGGGGATCTAAACGCTCGTCTCCGCTTTTGTTATAACAAGATATAAAGTGGTAAACTATTAAGTAAAAGATAGTTCGTTTAAGGGAGGATATGCAAGCATGGGGATTCGGTTTTTACTGGGGCGTTCAGGGGCAGGGAAAAGCACTCGCTGCCTAAGTGAGATAGAAAACAAGTTAAAAGAAGATCCAAAAGGGGCTCCCATCATTTACATGGTGCCGGAGCAAATGACATTTCAACAAGAATATGCGTTGTTAAAAAGAGAAGGCATTGAAGGCACCATCCGCGCTCAGGTATTCAGTTTTTCCCGACTGGCTTGGCGAGTGCTGCAGGAAACAGGGGGAGGAACTAAGAAGTTTATTAGTTCTACCGGGGTCCAGATGATGCTTCGTAAAATTGTCGAAGAGAGAACCTCTGACTGGCAAGTTTTTCAAAAGGCGATTGAAAAGCAGGGATTTATTGAACAGTTGGAGGGCATGATCAATGAATTTAAGCGGTATCGTGTTACTCCTGAACGGCTTCATGAACAAATGGAAGCTATGGATCGATTTGTACATACGACAAGCCACGAACACGGCCTGCGCGACAAGCTTGATGATCTTTCTTATATTTACGACCGTCTCGTAGACTCACTCAGGGAGCAGTATATTGATAGTGAAGACCAGCTGCAGCTATTAGCTGACAAAATTCCAGCAGCTGACTTTTTAGACGGAGCTGATGTCTATATAGACGGATTTCACAGCTTTACTCCACAGGAATTCGGAATCATAGAAGCGTTGCTGAAGAAAGTGAAGACGGTTCACGTAACTTTAACAACCGGTCTTCCGGAAGCGGACGAAAATCCAGAACTCGATTTGTTTCATGAAACAAAGGAAACATTTTTTAATTTAAAGCAGCTTGCAGCAGATACAGAAGAAGAGATAGAAGCAGTCGAGGTATTAGATCATCGAACAGGGAAGTTTGAACAGCGTCCTGCTTTTCTCCATCTGGAAGAATACTTTGACACACGGCCCGCGCCTCCTTATGAAGCGGAAACTCCGATTCAAATTGCGGAAGCTGTTCATCCACGGGCTGAAGTGGAAGGCGTAGCCCAGGAGATCTTGCGACTGGTAAGGGAAGAAGGTTACCGCTATAAAGATATGGCGTTGTTAATGAGAGAACCTGAAGTTTACCACAGCCTGGTCGAAACCTTGTTTGATGATTATGATATCCCTGTGTTTATAGACGAAAAAAGGACCATGCTGAATCACCCGGTCATTGAGCTTATTCGTTCCGGTTTGGATGTTATTGAAGGGGACTACCGTTATGATGCGGTTTTCCGCCTGCTGAAAACCGGCTTTACCCCGAGCACAAATCAGCGTTACCCGCTTAATGCTGATGCGATTGATGAACTGGAGAACTACGTGCTGGAATATGGCATTCGTTCTAAAAAACGCTGGTTTCAGGAAGAACCTTGGATTTATCAGCGCTTTAAAGGATTCGATCAATCGGCCCAAACCGACGAGGAAAAAGAAAAACAAGCAAGAATTGATGCCTATCGCCGGCAAGTAAAACAAGCTCTTCAGCCATTTGATGAACAGCTAAGATCCTCTAAAACAGTAGAAGAAAAAGCGCAGGCCATTTATCTCTGGCTGGAAGGTCTGAATGTTCCCGAGCAGCTGGAAAGCGGAAGAAGTTATTATGATGAACATGGAGAAATTGAGCGAGCTAGAGAGCAAGAACAAGTCTGGGATGCTGTGCTTCAGTTATTAGATGAAATGGTCGAAATGGCTGGGAAGGAAAAGATGTCCCTGCAAATCTTCCGGAATACACTGGACAGCGGGCTTGAAGCGTTAACCTTTGCCCACGTTCCTCCATCTATGGATCATGTCATCGTGGGAAGTGTAGATCGTTCACGTGTCACCGGGATAAAGGTGTCCTTTTTACTTGGCGTAACCGAGGGAATGTGGCCGATGAAGCCTCCAAGCGATGGAATGATTTCAGAGCAGGAACGATCGCTGCTGGCAGAGAATGGTCTGCAATTAGCTGCGGGAAGCAACCGGCAGTTACTTGATGATCGTTTTTATGTTTACCTCGCTCTCACGATGCCTAAGGATCGGTTGTGGGTAAGCTATCCGCTGAGCAATGAGGAAGGGAAATCGAAAGTTCCTGCCACTGTTATTCAGCGGATGGAAGATCTGTTCCCGCAATGCCGGGATCACGAACTTTGGCAGGATCCGGATGATTTAACAGAAGCGATCAGATTTATCACTACTCCTGTAAAAACGAGAGCAGCTCTCACTGCCCAAATGGCTCGATACTTAAAAGGGTATCCGATGCAGCCCGTATGGCGAGAAGTACTGAACTGGTACATTGAACACGAAGCCGAAGCGGGTCTGACGAGGCGTGTATTAAAAAGCTTATTTTATCGAAATCAGCCTGTTGATTTATCTAAGAAGACGACGGACCAGCTGTTTGCTAAACAAATGAAAACAAGTGTCTCTCGTTTAGAAACCTATCATCGCTGTTCTTATCAATATTTTGCCCGGCACAGCTTGAATTTGGAAGAGCGAAGAACGTACAAACTGGATGCTCCTGATATCGGGCAGCTATTTCACGAAGCTTTAAAGCAAATCACCGAATGGGTTCAATCGGAGGGACGAAATTTCGCCGAGTTAAATCGCGGGGAAACTGAAAAATATGCAGAGAAAGCGACGAGCCATCTTGCCCCAATTCTGCAGCACCAGATTCTCCACAGCTCCAATCGGTACCAATATATCCAGCGGAAGCTCCAGGGAGTTATCGCCAGAGCAGCTTTTGTATTAAGTGAACAAGCTAGGAAAAGCCAGTTTTCCCCTGTAGGGCTGGAGCTTGGATTTGGAACAAGCAAAGATGCCAAGCTTCCTTCTCTTTCTCTCGATCTGCCCAATGGATACGAGTTAATGTTACGGGGGCGCATTGACCGTGTGGACCAAGCGATATCTAATGAAGATTTATACTTAAGAATTATTGATTATAAATCAAGTGCCAAAGGATTAAGTCTGATGGATGTCTATTATGGATTGTCCTTGCAGATGCTTGCTTATTTGGATGTTGTATTATCAAATGCAGAGCAGTGGCTTGGATCTAAAGCTGCTCCTGCAGGTGTGCTTTATTTCCATGTCCATAACCCGATGATTTCAGGAAAACAAATGCTCCAAGACCCTCAAATAGAAGAGGAAATCTTTAAGAAATTCAAAATGCAGGGATTGCTGCTGGAAAATGAAAATATTATTCAAATGATGGATACAGGACTTGATAAAGGGCACAGTCAAATTATTCCCGCAGGCATAAAAGCAAAGGGAGGATTTTACAAAAGCTCTAAAACAGCGGATGCAGAACGGTTTGATGCGCTGAAAAATTATATTCGCGGTGTGATGATTAAGGCAGGGACTCATATCACGGAAGGTGAAGTGAAGTTAAACCCGTATCAGCACCAGCAGCAGGCTGCTTGCGGATTCTGCCCGTATCGTTCTGTTTGTCAATTTGATCCTAGTTTAGAAGATAATCAGTTTCGCAAGCTGCAAGACTTAAAAGAAGAAGAAGTTCTGGAACGTATCATGATGAAAGAGGGTGAGGAGTAATGGTCAGCTGGACGAAAGAACAAGAACGAGCGATTTATTCCCATGGTTCAGATATTTTAGTAGCTGCGGCTGCCGGATCGGGAAAAACAGCCGTTCTTGTGGAGCGAATTATTCAAAAGCTGCTTCACACCCAAGCACCTGCGGATATCGATTCTCTCCTTGTGGTTACCTTTACGAATGCGGCCGCTCAGGAAATGAGAAATCGTGTTGGGCAGGCATTAAGTCAGGCGTTAGAAGAAAATCCGGATTCTAGACACCTGAAGAAGCAGCTTTCCCTACTGCAGAATGCTTCGATCTCCACGCTGCACTCCTTTTGCATGGATGTCGTGAGAAAGTATGCTTACTTGCTTGATTTAGATCCAGGCTTCCGTATCGCTGATAATGTTGAGGCGGATTTAATTCAGCAGGAGGTTTTAGAAGAATTGTTTGAAGACTGGTATGGCAAAGAAGGGGAAGACCGGGAGCGTTTTTTTAGTGTGGTCGACCGGTTTTCAAGCGACCGAAGTGATTTAGATGTGGAGAAACTCGTGCTTGAACTTTATACATTTGCTAGTCAGAACCCGTGGCCGGAAGCCTGGCTGGATCAAATGGTTGAAATGTATAATGTAGAGCGTGTCGAGAATGATGAAGAGCTTGCCTGGCTTGACCTCTTGAAACAAGATGTGAAAAGCCAGCTCAAAGCTATGGAAGCAGAAGCCAATCAATTTCTCGATTTGACACGAACTCCTGATGGACCCTATACATATGGGGAAAATGCTGAGGAAGACTTGGAAATGATTCAACAAGCCTTCGGAGCTCTTAGTATTTCTTGGAATGAACTCCAGTCCTTTATGCAGGACAGTGCTTTCAAAAGCTTATCTAGAAAAAAGATGGACTGTGATGAAGCTAAGAAAGACCAGGCTAAAAAGTTAAGAGACAGCTACAAAAAACGCTGGACTGAGATGAAGGAATCCTGGTTTTCACGTTCACTGGAAAGTTATTTAAAGGACATGAAACAGCTCCATCCTGTGATGGAACAGTTAGCTGTAGTAGTGAAAGATTTCAAAAGCCGCTATCAGCAGTTAAAAAAAGAAAAAGCATTAGTGGACTTCTCTGATCTAGAGCATTACTGTTTGCAAATTCTGCTGGATGAATCATCGACTCCGGAGAATGCGGTGCCTTCCAGCGTAGCCCAAGGTTTTCATCAGCAGTTCTCAGAAGTACTGATTGATGAATATCAAGATACGAACCTTGTACAGGAAACACTTCTTACTCTTTTGACTAAAGGTGAGGAGGCCGGTCATTTATTTATGGTTGGCGACGTAAAGCAGAGTATTTACCGCTTTCGCCATGCCGAGCCTTCCCTGTTTTTAAATAAATATAAGCGGTATGCCCGTCAGGAATCAGCAGGAGAAAGAATTGACTTAGCCAGGAATTTCCGGAGCCGTAAGCAAGTGCTTGACGCGGCCAATTATATATTCAGACAGGTGCTTGATGAAGAAGTCGGAGAAATGGAGTACGAACCAGAAGCTGAATTGATATACAGTAACAAAATATATGATGAGTTAACCTCAGAAGATACGGAAGCAGAGCTTCTGTTGATCGACCGTGATTCCACCGAATTGGATGAGCAGGAAGAGGAAGATTACCGTGATCTGGAGAAAGCACAGCTGGAAGCAAGAGCATATGGGGAAATGATCCGCAAATGGATTGGAAACAAGGATGAGCCTGCTCTTCAAGTTGTCGATAAAGAAACGAGCAGAAAAAGGAGCCTCCAATACCGAGATGTGGTCATCCTAATGCGTTCGATGACATGGGCGCCGGCGATTGTAGATGAGCTTAAACAGCAGGGGATTCCTGTATACGCGGAGCTGTCGACAGGATATTTTGATGCGATTGAAATTAAAGTGATGCTGAGCTTCTTAAAGACGATAGATAACCCGATGCAGGATATTCCCCTTGCTTCCGTACTACGTTCTCCGATCGTTGGATTGAATGAAGAAGAATTAGCCCAAATCCGATTAATCAATAAACGAACCAGTTTTTATGAATCAATGAAAGCTTACTCTGGTGATTCTCAACTGGAAGAAAAGATTTCTGCTTTCTTACAACTCTTAACCAGCTCTAGGGAGAAAGCGAGACAAGGGGCGCTTTCTGAACTGATCTGGGATATTTTTCGAGAAACGGGCTACTATGACTTTGCCGGCGGTATGCCAGGAGGGAGACAACGGCAGGCGAATTTACGTGCTCTTTACGATCGGGCACGTTCTTATGAATCTACATCGTTTCGCGGGTTGTTCCGCTTCCTGAGATTTATTGAAAGAATGGAAGAGCGCGGTGATGATTTAGGAGCAGCTCGGGCTTTAGGAGAACAAGAAGATGTAGTAAGAATTATGACCATTCATAAAAGTAAAGGGCTAGAATTTCCTGTAGTGATCCTGGGGGCAATGGATAAACAATTTAATATGATGGATTTGCGGAACCGTTATTTGCTTCATAAGGACTACGGGTTTGGCACGAGGTACATTGATCCAGGTAAACGGTTAATGTTTCCCACACTTGCTTATCATGCTTTAAAGCAAGTGAAAAAGAGGGAGCTGCTGGCAGAAGAAATGCGAGTGTTATATGTAGCCTTAACCCGTGCGAAGGAGAAGCTGGTCATGGTTGGTAATGTTCCTTCTTTTGAAAAGAAACAAGCCAAGTGGCAGACATTTGCGGATTGGCCGGGATGGGTGCTCCCTCCTCACGACCGTTTAGATGCGAAATCCTACTTAGATTGGGTTGGTCCGGCTTTGATAAGGCACCATCATAACTCTAATCTTCGGGGAGAAGTAGAGGTGCGTACGGCAGAAGAAATCAGTACAGATGCCTCCGAATGGAAAGTGAGAGTGGCTCACGGGAAAGAATATGCGGTCCTGGATGAAGTAGAAAAACTAAGAGATGAGCAATTAAAAACAGCAATCTATGATTGGCATCCAATAGAAACAGAATCAACAAACCCGCATATTGTAGGACGACTTGACTATCAATACCCTTATAAGGAAGCGGCTTTATCGAGAGCTAAACAGACCGTAACAGAAATCAAAAGGCAGCGGGAAGCAACAGATGAATATTCCAGTGATCAGCTGTTAGTCCCTTCTCGGGCGCCGATTGTCAAGCGGCCTCGGTTTATGCAGGAAAGCCAGCAATTAACGGCAGCTGAACGAGGGAGTGCTATGCATGCTGTGATGCAGCATATTCCATTCACCCATGCGCATACCGTGGAAGAAATAGCCGAATATGTCGAACACCTGGTGCTCACAGAAGTACTTCGAAGAGAAGAAGCTGATGTGATTGATTTCCAAGCAATCGCCGCTTTCTTTCATACCACTATTGGTAAGCTCGCTCTTGAAGCGAGCAGCATAGTTAGAGAAGTTCCTTTCAGTTTAGCTCTGCCTGCCAGTGAAGTATATAAGAACTGGGGAGGAGGAGAGGAAGAGCAGGTATTTATTCAAGGAGTCATTGATCTTGTTCTTCCTTACGAGGATGGCTGGTTAATCCTTGACTATAAAACCGACTTCTTACCCGAAGGTTCTATACCGGAAACTGACTTAAAAGAGCGATACAGAACCCAAATCCAATTATATAAAACAGCCCTCGAAAAAATTTGGAACGAACCTGTAGAACGTACTTGCTTATATTTTTTCGACGGACCGATGATCGTGGAGGTTGAGGAAGATGGAGGAGAAATGTGACCTTTGCCATCGAAAGTCAGGGAAAACCACGGAGCACCATTTGATTCCGCGTCAGTATGGGGGAGCAGAGGGTCCGACGGCAGTACTTTGCAGCGCTTGTCACCGCCAGATTCATGCGTTGTTTACCAACGCCGAACTAGCTGGCTTTTATCACACACTGGAAAGACTGGCTGACCATCCAGCGATGATTAAATACCTTAAATGGATTAAGAAACAAGACCCTGCAAAGAAGATCCCCACGAGAAAATCAAATCGCCGTAAAAGTAGTAAATAAAAATAGGATGGCTGTCGGAAAAGCCGAACCACCGTTTATATCAACACATAGAAAGCCCGAACCAATGTAAAGCTGAGGTTCGGGCTTTTTTGATCAATAATATTCTTTTAGACCTGCCTTGAACTACGCATTTCCCGCTATGTTTTGATCATTCACGTCTGGATCAAACGGGTTAGTGGAACTCAATCCATTATTTGTACATATGAAATCTCCAGTATTTAATGCCCCGGATCCAGCATTGGTTTTGGAGGAGCTCTTTGGAGCTAGGTAGAAGCCATCTCCGAAGTTAACGACCCCGCCGCCTACGTTTGTGATTTTTATCGGGCCTACTATGGACGGCATTGTAACGCCTCCTTTTAGTCATCTTGTATTAAAGTATGCGAGCACATAAGCTACTGTTCGTCTTCTTGCAGAATGCGGAAATGTTTTATTCGCGCTTTAGCGTCGATATGTTCAATTCCGCCTACTTGCACAAGAGAAGTAGTAGAAACCCCAAGTACAAAGAGTTCATCTACTTGGATGGGGGCGTTGTTATACTGAAAGGTTTCTACATTGACAGGGGGCAGCGGTGGGCTGGGTAACCGGGAAAATAAAGAATAATTTTTAAAGTCCACCTCTTCTTTAATGAAATAGGGTCCCTCTTTTTGAACAGCTAAAACTTTCGCCGAGGGGGCAAATCTAAATAAATCTCCAATCAGCAGGCCGGAAGCAATTAGTACAGACAGAATTTCAATGAATTCGGTATACACCATTCGGTTATTCATTTTGGTCGGCTGCCTCGAAGGAAGTTTCCTCCTCAAGAGGAACATTCTGACCGACAATTAATGCTTCTGGAGGAGTATCGAAAAAGGATTGTAGTCGAATGGTTTTATTATCACCAATCAGAAATACAGAAGAAGAGCTTACACCAGTGACTTGAATTCTTCCTACATGAAGTCCGTAGTTATAAACGATATGGTTCAAATTAGTCATCTCCTTCATAAGAATCAAGGTATTGAGCAAGCGAATGCCTGACCTCTTCTTGGATACGATGAAGCAAGGCAGTGTCATCAAGGTCTGCATATTGGCTTTGATAATATTCAAGTCTCTGAGGAAGCTGATTACGAACATCAGCAATGATTTGAGCTTTATGAGCTTCACTTATAGAAATATCGTGATCCTGAACGTAACGTTCCATCCATTGGGGAATGTCGCCAGTCATGTATTGATGAAGGGTGTGTTGAATGGGCTCCTGTGGATGGTTCCCCTTTGAATATAATTCCCCTAGGTCGGAGTAATCGCTGCCATTTGGAGTCAGTCCAATTTGCAGCGTACCTTCAAGGGTTTCAATCTTTAATTGGTCAAAATGATATTCTATTTTCTCTATAACGGTTTGCGGTTTTTCATTTGATTGAAGCTGGTCAACTTTACGGGTGAGTTGATCAATTAATTCCTGCTGTTTTTGCATATATTGCATCACTTGCTGAACCCACATCTGCCATGATTGGTAGTTATTCAAGTACGTTCACCCCCCCATCATTAGCCTATGCAAATGATGGGAAGAATTTGACTAAGAAACAGTAAGTGGTACAAGGGGGGCGCCGCCCTCATCAGGGATCGTGACAGTACCGGCTTGTGGCTCTGCTTGTTCTCCAGGCTTTTTATACTTCCCTGAATTATATAAGTCTGCTTTCGCTTGAATGACGCCCGAGCTTCCAATCTGGACGATCGATGAGTTGGATACAGATCCTATTCTCAGGACATGAATGCAAATGGATTGGTGAACGGTGATATTCAATCCCCTCAACCTCCTATGAATTAATAAAGGACTGATCAATGGCTTCCTGATCATTTACATAAGTCGTGGATTTATCTAAATTTATGCGAATACCGTTTCCAGTATTAAAAGATCCGCCTCCAGCAAATGTTTTAACCATAGCTGTGGGGGCCATATTGTAAACGTCACCAATGTTGAAAATACTGGAGGAAGAAATCGAAATCACTTTAACGGCCCCTACTTTAGCTGGCATAAACATACTCCTTTCTTAATCTTATGAAATTACATTGTCTAAATATCGTAATAAAAGTAAAATAAGAGCAAAGGGGGGGAATGGAAATGAATAACCAAGCATCACCTCTAAGCGAAACAGATCGGCTCAAATGGATAGATGCTGCTAGAGGTCTAGCGATTTTAGGAATATTTATGGTGAATGTTCCTGCCTTTAATGCCCCTTACTTTATGTACGGTGGGGAAGACATGTTTTGGCCATCTTCACTTAGCCGCGCCGTACACATCTTTATCGATATTTTTTTTCAGGCAAGTTTTTATACGCTTTTTTCCTTTATGTTCGGTTTTGGCATGCAGATGATCAAGGACCGTTTAGAAGAAAAGCAGCTCCTATACAGAAGCATTTTGTTTCGACGGCTCCTGGTTTTAATTGGTTTTGGTTTAGTTCATGCATTTTTAATTTGGCACGGGGATATATTATTATCCTATGGAGTGCTGGGTATGGTCCTGTTTGCCTTTTTTAACGCAAGTAATAAAGCGTTAGCCGGTTGGGCATTTGGAATGCTGTTCATTTATGTGGTTCCGATCACGATGATGTATTACACTCTTCGGGACCGGTTAGGCTATGTGAACTCTCAGGCCATTACAGAAGCCAAGATAAACTATGGAGAAGGAAGCTTACTAGATATTTGGAGACAAAACCTGAAAGACTGGGTCTACTCCAACAGCCCGGATGTCATTCCTTATCTTGCTTTAAGCTTAATTCCGATGTTCTTATTAGGCATGCTGACAGCTAGAAAAAAATGGCTGCATGAGCCGGCAAAATATAAAGGCACGATTTGCAAATGGTGGATCGTTACCGGGGTCTTATTTCTGTTATTTAAAGCGGGGCCGTATCTGTTCGGCAACCCTTCCTGGTTCAGCATACTTCAAGATGGAATTGGGGGTTCCGCCTCAGCAGTATTTTACGTGTTATCTATTACCTTATTATTTCAAACCGGGAAAGGTTCCCAATCATTGAATGGACTCACCTGGGTGGGGCGCATGTCGCTCTCCAATTATATCCTGCAATCCTTGTTTAGTTTCTTTTTATTTTATTCAGTGGGCTTGGGCTGGTATGGGGAGGTATCACCGTTTTTCAGTTTCCTCATTGTGCTATGCTTCTATGGAGTGCAAGTATACATCAGCAAGCTCTGGCTCGCCAAGTACAAGTATGGACCACTGGAATGGGTGTGGAGGTCATTGACCTATAAGCGGAAGCAGCCGATGAAGCGAAAACAGTCAGCAAGCTTTTCAAGATAAGGGGGGGCAATTCATGCAAAGGGATCAGATAGAAAAAGAGAGTAGACGCTGGGTAGAAGCAGCTATAATATCGGAGGAGCAGCGGGATAAAATCCTTGCTCATTATGAAAAGAAACCTGTACATTCATTGTTGTTTATTTTCGCAGCTATCTTTATCGGCCTTGGATTTCTTACTTTTATTGCGTCAAATTGGTCAGCTATTCCCGACCTCGTTCGAATGGCGATTCTAATCATTACGATGGTTTTATCTTATCTTGCAGGAGGACATATTTACCTGCATCGTTCTAAGCGATTAGGAATAAGCCTTATGGTAATTGGAGTGTTTATATTTGGGGCTGGAATATTTCTGACCGGACAAATGTATAACTTTATGTCCTTTAGTGCCTTTCCTTTCTTTATTTGGGGTGTCGCAGCCTTTCTCTTATATGTTCTCATTCAGGATCGAATATTATTTGTTACTGCGGCAGCGATCATGACAGTTGGGCAGCTATACAGCGGTCTTGTCTTTCAACAGTTCGATCTATGGATTGGAATCCTATTCCTTCTTGGCCTTGGCTATTTCGTATATGTTAAGAAAGAGGAATGGCTGTCTGTTGTGTTTGCAGTCAGTTTTATCTTTCAAGCCATCGTTCTTGTTTTTGGAGAAGGATTTCCTTATTATTGGCTGATTGTTTATTTTCTTTTATTATACTTGGCTGATGATTTAGTGCTTAGTGAAACCCGTCTGAGGTCATTTAAACTACTAAGTTTATCTGCTATGTTTGTGCTGAACACTATTCAAGTATTCATTTTAACGAATGAATACATTTTTGAGCGAATCGAATATTCATTTTACTTTTTTATTGTCTGGGCTGCGCTATTTGTTTATGCTGTCATTCGGTCTGCGATGAGTTCGGCGAATTTGTACTGGATTGACCTGATTCTGTTTGTTCCAGTATTTAGATTTGAATTTGGAGATACCATGTCGCTGGTGGTATTGTTTCTTTATTCTCTTGGGTGGCTTTGGGCAGGCTACAGAAATGAAGTCCGCCGCTGGGTAAATAAAGGTACCTTTACCTTTCTGGTAACTACTGTAATGGCCTATTTTCAACTGGCATGGGATTTCATGAGCCGGTCGCTATTCTTTTTTATTGGCGGAGTGATCTTGTTTCTCTTAAGTTTTCTCCTGGAACGTAAGCGGAGAAATATGCAAAAGGGAGGGACTTCTACGTGAAAAGAGGCTATTTCATTACACTAGTCGGCTTGCAAGTAATCTTTCTACTGTTAATGACTGTTTCCTTCTATGCGATGGATTCCTTTGGTGACACGATTAAACTGAAATCAGAGCCTGTGGACCCAAGAGATCCCTTTTACGGTGATTATGTGACCTTATCTTATGAAGTGGAACAGATATCTGATGAGAAATGGACTGGGGAGGAGAATGTACATCCAGGTGAGAAAATAAACGTTCTCCTTGAACCCAATAAAAATGGTATTTATGAAGTTAAGCAGGCATCTCCTGATTCCATAACAGCATCTTCGAAAGATCAAGTAGTGCTGGATGCGAAATATGAGGGGCATGATAACTTTCTTGAAACTCACCATGTATCACTTGGTTTAAGCCGATACTATATTCAAGAAAATGATGGGGCACAGTTTGGAAATGCCACGAATGAGAAACTTGTGGAAATTGTAGTATCTCCCTGGGGGCAGAAGAAAATTATTTCAGTTAAATAATCTTGAAAAAGAGGCAGAGAAAAAGAATGGGATCTGTTTCATTGAAGAGATATAAAAAAACAACACATAAAATAAGAACGCTTGGATGTAAAAATCCAAGCGTTCTATTTAAGGATTACCTTCATGGAAATCTTAACTAAGAACCTCTGTAATCTGTTTAATCGCCCAGTCCAAGTCGTCTTTTTCAATCACGAGCGGGGGAGCAAAGCGGATGACATTTTTATGAGTTTCTTTGCAAAGAAGCCCTTTCTCTTTCAGTTTTTCACAATAAGGGCGAGCCTCTTCTGTCATTTCAACCCCAATGAATAATCCTTTACCACGTACTTCTTTAATCTTAGGATTATCAATGGATTGTAATTCTCTCATCATGTGGTCGCCGAGATCAAGTGAACGTTTCGCGAGCTTTTCTTCCTCGATCACATCCAAGGAAGCGACTGACACGGCACAAGCAAGCGGGTTGCCTCCAAATGTAGAACCGTGAGACCCGGGGTTAAAGACTCCGAGGACATCTTTATTCGCTACTACGCAGGAAATCGGAAACACACCGCCTCCGAGGGCTTTACCTAGAATTAACACATCTGGACTGACATCTTCCCAGTCACAGGCAAACATCTTACCGCTTCTTCCAAGACCTGCTTGTATTTCGTCTGCAACAAAAAGGACATTTTCCTTATTACATACATCATAAGCCTCTTTTAGAAATCCTTCTGGAGGCATGACAATTCCAGCTTCCCCTTGGATCGGTTCGAGCAGGAATCCGGCTGTGTTTTCAGTTATAGCTTCTTTGAGAGCGTCTATATCGCCATAAGGAATGAGTTTAATTCCTGGAAGCATTGGTCCGAACCCGCGTTTGTATTCCTCTTCTGAAGAAAGAGAAACGGCTGTCATTGTTCTGCCATGAAAATTCCCTTCGCAAGCAATAATTTCAGCTTTTCCTTCTTCTACACCTTTTACATCATAGGCCCAGCGTCTTGTTGCTTTGACAGCTGTTTCGACGGCTTCAGCTCCTGTATTCATAGGAAGAGCCATTTCTTTATTCGTGATTTTACAAATTTTTTCATACCATGGACCAAGCTGATCATTATGAAAGGCTCTGGAGGTTAAAGTTACTCGTTCTGCCTGCTCATTAAGCGCTTGAATGATTCTTGGATGTCTATGACCCTGGTTAACCGCTGAGTATGCGCTTAACATATCCATGTACCGGTTTCCTTCTGGATCTTCCACCCATACGCCTTCTGCCTTCGATATAACGATGGGCAGCGGATGATAATTTTTAGCACCATATTCTTGCGTTTGATCAATAATATCTTGACTTAATGCTGTCATGTTATCCCTCCAATTTCATTTCCAAATCTTTAATCATTATAACAGGTTTTCCAAGAATTTTCTTACAATTCAGTTTAGGTATTTTAATAGGAATAAGCAGGGAACTCATGATATTATTACGGTAGGTTAAAAGTAAAAAGGAGGAACAAGACTTGGCACATTTACATATCACATCGTGGGTCATCGCATTTATTTTATTAGCAATCGTGGTATCCCTGTCTCGTAAGGGCAATGCTAAAGGGGCAAAAATCACCCATATGATATTGCGAGTGGATTATTTATTAATCCTTTATTCTGGAGGTAATTTATTTGCTTCCTATTCCACTTACGGTCCACTAGTTATTATTAAAGTTCTCGCCGGTCTATGGGCCATTGCCTCGATCGAAATGATCGCTATCAAAACCACGAAGAAACAACCAGCTAGAATTTGGTGGATTCAATTTGTTATCGCAGTCGTGCTTGCGCTTATCTTAGGTTTCGGCTACTTGCCAATGGGAATTCTTCCTGCATAAGTCCAGACAATCGTGATGATAGACCCATTAAATCCAAAAGGGAATTAAACGCCGATCTCATAATAAGGGATTGGTGTTTTTTTTATTGTCATAAAGAAATCAAAGTGCCATGACTGCCTTTAAATCCAACGACCCTAGGCAAATATCCGGTAAGAAATCTTTGACATTTTGTTTTACCATTTTTATAATTTAGCTACATGAACTAGTAGGTGTAGCAACTAATATGCCGTCAGAGGAAGGTTGCCTATGAAGTTAAGTTTTCAAGACTATGTCAGTATTAAATTGCACCAGACCGATTTAAAGTTGACTGGCTATATCAAATCTCAGTTGGAGCCTTACAATCTTGCTCCGGAACAAAATTTAATTATGATGCTTCTTTGGGAAAAGAATGGTCTGACGCAAAATCAATTGGCTCACTATTTGAATAAGGATAAGACGAACATTGCCAGGATGGCATCCAATTTAGAGAAGAAAGGATTGATCTACCGTAATAATCGGCTGGAGGATAAACGTTCCTTAGAACTTAACCTAACCGAGTACGGCAGCAAATTAAAGGAACAAGTCCTGCCGGTTGCAGAATCGTTCAATAATCGAGTGACCGACGGAATTAGTGAAGATGAACTGAATGAATTAGATCGGCTCCTTACGAAAATGCAGAAGAACTTGGAAAAGTAAGGAGTTCCTTATTCCACGATAGTCGCTATAGCAACTAAATATTTAGAGAGGATGATTACGATGGCAGACGAGAATCGTTTTCAACGTAATGTGAAGGATTATTGGTATGTAAGTTATAACGAAATGGTGTTTCCTGCGATTCAGAAGGGCTGGGTTCTGCCTGCAGACCGCTGGAAAGAGTTCGATCCATTTATTTTAATGGCGGAGGATTGGTTTAAGAAGGGAACCTTTACGGATCACCCTCACCGTGGCTTCCAGACAATAACGTATGTGGTCGATGGACGATTAGAGCACATAGATAATGCAGGTGGCCGTGATATCCTCGAACCTGGAGATGTTCAGTACATGAATGCTGGGTGGGCAGCCAGACATGCGGAAGATGGCGTAGAAGATGATGTGGCTCATACGCTGCAGCTATGGCTGAATCTTCCGAAAGACATGAAGAATTCAGAAACCCTCTACCAAAATGTTTACAGGGAAGATGCCCCAGTTGTCCCGTTTGAAGGGGGTTCTGTAAAAGTATTCTCCGGCAATACAGCTGGAGTAAAGGGACCCTTAGATTCAATGGTTCCGCTCACGCTGAGCGAATTGAACTTGGCAGAAGGGGCAGAGTACACACTCGAATTACCGGAAAATCAGAATGCCTTTTTATACGTTCTGGCAGGGAGTATTGAAGCTGGAGAAAATCAAGTCAGCTTGAGCAAGCATGGGACAGCAACCTTGACCTATAATGAAGATGGTGTGGGTGGCAGTGACTTAAAGATCAAGTCTCGTAAGCGTCAGACAAAGGTACTGGTATACTCCGGGAAGCCAATAAAAGAAGAGATTGTGCAGCATGGCCCATTTGTAATGAATTCAATGGAAGAAATTAAGCAGGCTTTTGATGATTTTCGTAAAGGAAAATTCGGCCCTCCAGCTGAATAAGAGCGTTCTTCTAAAGACGATCAGTACATCTAGGAAGTAACAGAGTTTATGAAAACGACAAGGCTATCCTCTCTTATTCATCAGAAAAAGGTGTACCGAGACCTTTGGAAATGATTAGGGACGCCGGATCTACAAAATGCTAAGGCATGAAAGCAAGAAGTTCATTTCTTGCTTTCATGCCTTTTTTTATGCTGGCAAGATGATCTCCTGCTACCTATTATAGTGGCTCTGTTAAAGTTCTTTTTTTGGTATCCGAAAAAACACTAACCAATGTTCTGCAATGGAGGTATCAAATACATGTGGGTGACGACTCTAAGAGAAGCGATTATCCTTTAAGAGAATATATATATCGAAACTGAGTCTTCAAGTATAGGGCAGGTTTGTGGAAGACTTGAGATTCGAGATAATAGATGATATTTGAAACGTTTAATAGTACAAATTCGTACGAAGATTAACTTCTATAAACAGTATAGAACCGTAGTTTATTAATACTAATTTCTAGAGAGGGGATGGAGAATGCACAAAATATTATATCTATTATTCTTTTTAGGCATCTTTATTGTATTTAACATTCTATCGTTAGGGGATTATAATGTACCTTTTGGTGTTAATGTTAAAGAAATAGATGAACAAGTAACCTTGATTGAAAAATATAATTGGAGAGGTAACATAATTAACCAACACTATGTCAATGAAGGTTCTGTGGAAGAAAACCTAAATGAGCTTACATACTTGCAGATTAATGAAAGTCAATTCAAGAAAAACTTTGCACTTGTTATCTCTCTAATCTTATTCATATTTTATTTTCCTTTTTCCAGGGCAATATCGAAAAAATTTAACATTAAAGAGGATAAATCTGTCTTAAGCCCTTTTTGGGAAAAGTTTTTTCTGATTTTAGCTATAGGTATTTATATGGTGGTATTAATAAATGTTTTTGTTCAATATCCTGAACTTATGGAGGAGACTCAAGAGTTAATAAATGAACTGGAACCATACATAGAGAAGAAATAATCTCTAAATCGAGTGTTCCTGAAAATGGGGCTTTTCTTTATTAATTAATGGCCGTGGAGGTGACGATGTTTGGAGAAACAAAGATCATCAAAATTAGATAGATGGCGAGACAAATATGGAGCATTAGTAATTGCTTTAGCTTGTCTTTACAGTGGAATTAGCAGTTGGGGGCAAAATTGGATTCTTACGAGTGTTTTAGTTTTCGGCACATTTGTCTGTGGAGCGTTTGGTTTCTTTGATATAAAGAGAGCTTTATTGAAAAAGATTCAAGGTAATGATTTGTCGCTAATGTGATCTATATTATTCCAATGTACCCCTTATCGTTAAAGAAAGATGGGGTAATATTACTTTGAATCGAGTCTTACGTAAACGGAGGCGATATCTTGAATTCAAGTCTTCCGTTAAATGGGGCAAATCTTCAACAAAAGGATTTGCCCTTCTCTTACGTTTGGGAAAGTTATTTTAAGACCCAGCTTCGAGTATTTGCATAATTATCTTGTGTGGTTTCACGTATTAGAGAGCACATCCATCATCAAAAAACGAAGTCGCAATGAATGATATGATAATAAAAAGGGAATTAATCCCAAGCGTAGAATCCTATGATACACTTAGGTTATCTAAGACTATATAAAGGTTGGTATTGGAGGTATAGGATGAAAAATCATAAATACTTAATGTTTTCTTTTAGTTTATTCATTTTGTGTTTAATCGTTTGGCAATTATCGAACTTCACACGTATTAATATTATTCAAGAATCAAGTGGAATGGGGGCTTTAACCTCATTGGCTGTTTTAGGCTTCTTAGGAACGTTATTCTTCTTCATAACTACTTTAAGTTTATTTTTGATTACTATATTAAAAAAAAGAAAGCCCGCATAAGTGAGTAGTAGTCTTAAAAAATCGAAATGATATGCAAAAGCTAAGAAAAAAGTAGTTGTTTAATAAAATATCTTGAAATCAAGTCTTACGCTATATGGGGCAATTGTTGAATAGAGTGCTTAGTCTATAAACATAGCCGTTAGCTTTTTTATTAACTGAGCATTTTATTTTAATATTTGAAATTTGGATATATGAATTATGGAGGTATGTAGTATGTCTGATGAGTTTTTATTTCTCTTAGTTATAGTATCTATGGCTATATGGGTTACGGTGTCTAAAGAGGTTGTAAAACCTGCAAAAGAAATAAACCGAAGGAAAATGATAACATTGCTGACTGCTGGTTCTTTATCTACTTTATTTATAACCATTACGCTTTTTCAAAGCCTTTGGTTATAGTTCCGTTAACGGGTATGTGAGTTATTGATCCGCAAAAAATAGCTCGAAATCAAGTCTTATAGAAATGGGGGCAATTCCTTAATAATGAGGTGATAAGATGCTGAAATTTATTAGAGTTATTCTAGCTATTGTAGTTGTGTCTCTTTCCAGTTATGGATTAATAAATGACAATTCATATTTTTTACTTCCATATATGTTTATGTTTTTGGGTTGCTTAATGTTAGTGATGAGTTTTGAAGAATTCAAGAAAGTTCAAAATTCTATTTTAGGTTATATCCTAGTTGGCGCTTCACTATTATGTGTTTATGTTTCTGTAAATGCTTTTTTATTTGCTTAGTCTTAAAGTACTTAAAGAGAATCTAAAGTTAACTAACACTAAAGATACCTCGAATTCGAGTCTTCAACTAATTGGGGCTATTGTAGAACAAATAATAGCCAGTGTTATCAGTTTTAGGAGGATTATTTTGAAGAATCGTGTGTTCTTGTTCATTGCAATGATTTTGTTTTTAATTGGATGCAGTAGTAACTCAACAAGTGGCTTAGTTGAATATGAGAATACAAAATTGAATAAAGCCCTTAAAGGGTTGTCTTTTAACCCTGAAATTCCTAAGGCACTTCCTTATAGTCCTTCCAATACAAAAGTGGATGCAGAAAGCATATCTGGGAAGGAACAAAGCCTTTTATTCGTTACTTTTATAAACCAAGATAAAGGTAAGACCACGTTTAGTGCTACAAAGATGCAAAACGCATTTAATTTTACAAATGAAAGTGTAAAGATAAACGAGAACCTGGAGGGCAGATATGGTGAGAGAAAGGACGAAAATTCAAAGATATTAAAATGGGAAAAAGATAAGATTTACTACGAATTAGTTACTTATGACGATAGCGTTACTAAAGAAGAATTAATCAAAGTGGCAGATAGTTTTTACTTACCTGAATAACCATCATAGTAACACGGAATAACAGGTGTTGGGTGCTTAAGATCTTATATGACCTTGATTTCAAGTCTTCCTGTATCTGGGGCAATTCTGAAATAAAAGAATCGCCCTCTTCTTAACGTTTAGGGCAGGTTACTTGAAGAAGGAATCCAAATAATCGATGTACGAAAGGCTGGAATAAATCATGGCAAAAAAAGAAGCACCGAAAATTCAAACAGAACGATTGGTTTTACGTCCGAGATCGGAAAAAGACATTCCCAATATGCTTAAAATGTTTAACAATGATGAAGTAAGTGAATTTCTTGGAATTAATCCCCCTCGTGATGAACACTCGATGTTAGAAATGGTTAGGAATCGTACTGAAACAAAATGGACTGTCGCCTTAAAAGATACTGATGAATTTATCGGTGATGTAATGATTCCAGAAATAGCAGAAAGTTATCTTGGCGAAATTGGTTATCGCTTCATGAGGGAGCATTGGGGAGACGGTTTTGCGTATGAAGCGGTTTCCGCGGTCATTGAGCATAGTAAAAGCACATTAAACCTTAAACGCCTATCTGCTACTATAGATTCATAAGACCCTAAAGGAGGGATTAGTGGTGTTTAAAAATTTCTTTAATGCAGAGTTAAAGTGTTCAGGCTGTAATCGCACATTAAAATCAGGAGATGAAATCTTTGTACATCTTACACTACCAGAAGAGAAAAAAATGCCTGTGGGAGTTTTAGATAAAGTATTAAGTAAACATTCAGAGACGGTTTACTGTAAAATGTGTTATTAAAAATGGATTTATTATTTTAGTAAAGGGTGGATTAGTTTAAGATTTATTGAGAGATAACTCGAAATCCTAATATCATATTAAGTTATGAATAAACAAAGTTGAAATTAATTGTACATTAAGGGGGGTTCTTGTGTTGATTTTAATACAGTTATTTATTTTAATTGTTTTACTCACAGGTTCCACACTAGTCGCTTGGTATGAGGGAAGTACCATCTTACAGAAACCCTGGGAATGGGATTATTCAACGCCAATTTCGCACATTCTTCATGGGGGAGTGCACAGTAGTGATCAAATTTCACAAGTTGATTACTTTGTATATGCCGCGAAGTTTCAACCTGCCTTTCCTATTGTCATGGTCTTAAGCAGTGTATATATCATCTTCCTTATCGGCTATCACTTTTTTAAATACAGACCAAAACTTTTTTCATATTATCTTTCCTTATGGGGAATCATCTTTCTGATTCTTAACCTATTAATACATAATTCACCTACAGTTGGCGGGCAAATTTCATTTTATATTTGGTCGTTATTTGCTTTCTTATCTTTAGGAATAGCAGCGATCCTGTATTTCCGCTCATTTAATATAGGCAAAGGGGGCACTGCATAGGCGAAGCACAAGGCACAAAACCATTTTTTTCTTTCTTAAACAAACTTCTTAATTTATGTATCTGTAGGATTAGAACTTACTTTTGGCGGAGATGAGTATACAGAGTTTGAATACAATTGTTATGTGTGGGTTTAATTAATAGTAATGGCGTTGATTAGATGAAAAGAATAAAGGATTTCACACCATTTCAATGGATTGTCGATGAAACAGAAAGAATTAACTTTGATAATTGGAAGGGCAGCAGGGTTGAAAACTTTATCCCGAGACGGTTCACTCATTACGCTAAACTTATGCACCCTATATATCTAGATGAAAATATTACGGATAGAAACATCTTGTGGAGTCATTGTGATCCTGAAGCAGAAGGGGACTTTGATTTTGGCAAACGAATCTTTATGAAAGATTTAGCTGAAAAATATGAACTTAAATTTACAAAAGAGTTTAGCGTGGCCACGATCGAGAAAGTGCTGGGTGGTTATCCCAGATATTTGTCTGGACCAACAGAAGACACCATGGATGATGAAATGTTACCAGAGGTAGTGAAAGTTCTACAACCATTTACAAATGACCCCTGCTTTTTTCAATATGATCTTATTAAGGTGAAAATGTATGAAGAAGAACATGGCAACGGTTATTTGTATCGCGGAGATTTAACAGAAGTGAAAGAGTTAGCTAATAATCGAGTTGTACATGATTATCCAAATTATTGGTTTCCAGAGACCAAGAATTGGTGTATCTTCACCGGGATAGACTTTAATTTTACTATATTCGGTGGAAATGAAAAAATGTTGGAAGCTCTAGAAGCAAACACTGTAATAGAATGCATTGAAGTGGAAAAAAGTACGAGAGTAGATTACAAAGCAGATGAGGTGAAAAAGTGATTTGGTTAATTCTGTTAGTGCCATTCATGGTTCTTCTAGGAGTTGGTATGTTTATCGATCGTAAGAAGAAAAAGTTTAAACAGAATTCTAATTTAACTGAAAACCAGACTAGGGCAAAGGAAGATATTGAACGATACAAAGATATGAATCAAAATGATTTTTAGCATGTCTGGATATCTCGATTTAGAGTATTAAAACAAACTGGGATCATAGCTTTACTATGGCTTATTGTTATTCCTTATTAAGCTTATGAAGCAGGATATGTGAATAAAAAACCGAAAGAATTTGTAAAAAAAGAAGGGATACTTTGTTTAAAAAACTATTTTCAATTATTGTTGGATCAATTACAGCGCTTTTTTCAAGTTTAGCTTTGATTACACATAATGGTGAATTACTATTATCTCCGGCAATACAAATAATATTGGGGTTGGCTACAGGAAGTACTGTAGTGGATGGAATATCTGCTTTTCGTAAAAAACGACAGGGACTAGGCTTGTTTTTTACTTTTATAACTCTATTTATGCTTACTGTTATCATTCTAAATAACACCATGACAATCGATGGAATAATTCCTGTATTAACTTTGTATATTATTTTCGGAATTCCATTAGGTATACTTGCGATGCTTGCCCATCGTATAGATACCAGAAGTGAATTTTGATAAAGGTATTTACTTAAATTGTCTTATTCTAGTAAAGTGTCCGTTAGTTAAATAAGCCCAATTTAAAGAAGAGGAACTCCCGTTAAATTGGAAGTTCTTCTTTTCTAGTTAGATCATATCAACACTAAACCTTAACAGTGCCATTCAATTTAAAACTTTTCTTACCAATAGAGAGAATTCAGACAGCCTCTTGATAAACGCGTTCCCCGTCCGGGTGAAATTTATAATAAAGCGGGTAGGCTCTGATATAACAAAGCTGGATAACTGGACCTAGGAATAACATAGGAGCCAATGTTCCAAGCCCTACAGGTCCGCCTATCAGCAAGGCAAGAGACGTCATGATTACTGCTACTACCGTTTGTCCAGACTGAATGCTTAAGTTGAAACGAGCGCTGACGGCTAGGAATAACTGATCCACAGGTGCACGAGGGAACTGAGGCAGAATGTAGATGGCGACGCCCAGCCCGATAATCACTACCCCTGCTAATAAAGTTAATACTTGCAATACAAAAGGTGCTGAAGATAGATTTACGTTTTTAAAAACGACTTCCAGCCAAAAATCCAGGGTAATACTTTCTAAAAATACAGGCACAACTGCCCTTGGTTCGGGCCGCTGCTTCATTAATTTCGCATTAACGAAAATGATGATGAGTTGAAATGCACCGTACCAAAATCCTACCGTAAAACCGAGGTGGTCTGTGACACCGATAAAAAATGATGTCCAAAATCCTGCCCCTAATGAAGCATTAATCAAGAGCGCAACTCCAAAGAAATTAATGAGCATTCCTGCCAGGTAAACAAAGGAACGATAAAGCATGACGAACTCCTCCCTTCCATAATAAAAGTCATGATAATAGAGACGTTTCTCTAAAAATCTGAACACAATTTTATTAGGGATTGATTTTACCGTCAATCGTAAAATCTTATAAAATTATTCTGATTATAGTGAAGGTCAATACGGACACATTCATTGCGGGAAGGGGTGAAGCATTTGCTTATCCGTCTAAAAAAATTTTAGCATAATAGAAAATTGTAAAATGAGGGAAGGAGAGAACTACCGTGGAACTAAATATTAAAGAATTTCACCATCATGAAGTGGAATATCGGATTAGATCGGCAAGAGAAGAGGATGCCAAATGCTTGTCTGAAATCAGATTGCAGATTGACGGGGAAACCGAGAACTTAGATAGAGAACAAGGGGAAGATTATATAGATGAAAAAGCTTTTAAAAAGCTCATAAAGGAAGACGTACATCGGGGAAAGAATCTTTTTTTAGTAGCAGAAGTTAAAGGAGAAATTGCAGGCTATTCCAGGTGTGAAGGGAAAGTGTTGAAGAGAAGTGCCCATAAAGCTGAATTTGGATTGGCCGTTTTAAAAGCATTCTGGGGATATGGGATAGGGGGAAATTTGCTAAAAGAAACCGTTCTCTGGGCAGATGAAACTGGAATTATGAAGATAACTTTGAATGTCATGGAAACGAATGATAAAGCTATCTATCTCTATAAAAAAATGGGGTTTGTAAGCGAAGGTATTTTAAAGAAAGACAAGCAGCTATCGGATGGGAAATTCTACAATACCGTAGTGATGGGAAGGTTTAATGGAGAATGAATTATTAATGATAAACGCAATGGAAGCTTAAAAAGGTAGGTGAAGATCCATATATTTGCTAATATTCTTCGGTTAATTGGGAGGGTGAGAGCATGTGGAAAGGTTCAGCAGCAGTTTGTCTCAATGATAATAAGGAAATTCTGATGGTTGTACAAGAGAATAGAAATGGTGAAAAGAGATGGTCGGTGCCCTCAGGTGGAAAAGAAGAAGGGGAGTCCTACTAAGATTGCTGCATGCGAGAAGTATGGGATGAAACGGGGTATGAAACTCGGATAAGAAGAGAAATACACCAGCGTGAAACGATTACCTATGGTGTCAATGTTCACATTAAATATTATCATGTGGAACTCCTTGGGGGAGAAAAAACTTTTCAAGATCCTGACGAGGAAATAGAAGAGATCTCCTGGAAGTCAATTTCTGCTTTGGAGAATATAGACTTTTTATTCGAAAATGAACGTGAAATTCTACATCATTACATAACTTTCAGCTTAATAGATGAAACGTAGAACGAACATGGAGCCATTACCCCATTATGTCTGAAACGGCATAAAATCTATGAGAGGGGGGAGAATATGAAGGAGTGCAGCTCTTGCGGCCACCTCATATCACGTTGGTGCATTATTAAGAAAACGTTAGTGAAGAAACAATATCCATTGGAGTGTGGCCGATGTGGACAGAAACTATATTTTACAGCAAGGTCATTGAAAATCTCTTACTCTTTAGTGCCCGTATTACCAATAGTGATTATTCTTTTACTCCTATTCCATATCCCAGATTGGATAGCAGGCGTCGTTATTTTGATTCTCTTAACAAGCTTGTTCGTTATATATCCCTCTATCGTTCAATTGACAAATGATGAAGAAAGATGGTTTTAACTAGAAGTGAGGCTCACACAACATTATGTATGTAAAAGGGGGAGCGGCATTCGCTCCCCCTTTCCATTTATCCAGCGGCTTTCTTAGAAAACTGGCTATTGTACAGGTCAAAATAGAAACCTTCTTGAGCTAAGAGCTCTTCATGTGTGCCTTGTTCGATAACGGTGCCCTGATCCATGACGAGAATGAGGTCAGAGTCACGGATTGTAGATAGGCGGTGGGCAATGACGAAACTGGTACGCCCCGCCATTAGATGATTCATGGCCTGCTGGATCAGGACCTCAGTCCGGGTATCCACGCTTGAGGTAGCTTCATCTAATATCATAATCGAAGGGTTTGCTAATATGGCCCGGGCAATGGTAATCAGCTGTTTCTGGCCTTGAGAAATGTTGGATGCTTCTTCATTTAATATCGTGTCATAGCCTTCTGGCAGGGTCCGAATGAAATGGTCCGCATGTGCCATTTCTGCAGCCGTAATAATTTCTTCCTCGGTAGCGTCTTTTTTTCCATAAGAAATATTTTCTTTAATAGTCCCGTTGAACAGCCAGGTATCCTGAAGAACCATGCCAAAGTTTTGACGCAGTTCGCTTCTGGATAGTTCTCTTGTATCAATCCCATCTATTTTAATGCTGCCGCCATTCAATTCATAAAAGCGCATTAACAGATTAATAAGCGTCGTTTTTCCGGCTCCGGTAGGACCAACAATAGCTACGGTCTGACCTTGCTGGACCGCTATATTCATATCCTCAATAAGTAAATCTTTCTCATAACCAAAGTTTACGTGTTCGAAAGTAACGGTGCCAGATTTTTCACCTATATGCTGGGACGCGTTTTCTTTTTCCTCTTCTTTTTCATCAAGCAGTTCAAATACTCGTTCAGCTGCAGCGACAGTAGATTGGATGATGTTCGCGATATTTGCGGTTTGGGTAATGGGCTGAGTGAACTGGCGTGTATAAGTAATAAAAGCCTGAATATCACCGATCGATATCGCCCGCTGAGTGACCAGTATCCCGCCTACCACACTGATTAATACATAACTGATATTTCCTATAAAGGACATGATCGGCATGATAATTCCAGAGATAAACTGTGCCTTGCTGCCTGCTTGATATAATTCATCATTAACGTCATCGAACTCTTCGCCGGCTTTCTTTTCATGGCCAAAGGCTTTAACGACTTGATGACCTGTAAACATTTCTTCAATATGGCCGTTCAATTGTCCCAGTGTACGCTGTTGGTCTGCAAAATATTTCTGAGACCTCTTTAAAATTGGCCGGATCGCAAAAATGGAAAGTGGTAGACTCACGATCGAAATTAATGTCAATAAAGGACTTATGGATAACATCATAATGACAATCCCAACAATCGTTACGATTGAGGTGATGAACTGGGTCAAGCTTTGCTGCAGTGTACTGCTGATCGTATCGATGTCGTTCGTCATACGGCTGAGAATATCTCCGTTAGAATGACCGTCAAAATAACGAAGAGGCAGCTTTTCCAGCTTTTGGTTTACATCTTCCCTAAGGTCATAGGCCGTCTTTTGGGCGACGCTGGACATAATATACTGCTGAATAAAGCTGAAGATACTGCTAATTACATAAAGTCCAGCTAATATGAATAGGATTTGTGCAATCCGATGAAAGTCAATTCCACCGCCCTGGACGCCTTTCAATTTATCATAGGCGCCTTCGAACAATTCAGTTATAGCGGTACCCATAATTTTAGGTCCGACAATCGAAAATACTGTACTTAATATCGCAGCAAAGAAAACGGCTGTTAATTGTTTGCTGCGAGGTTTCAAATAACCGAGCAGCCTTTTTAATGTCGCTTTGAAGTTTTTAGGCTTTTGTCCCATCATCATCATATTTCCGCCGCCAGGGCCAAATCCCGCCGGTCCTCCGCGTTGAGGTCTTCGTTGATTACTCAAGCTGATTCCTCCTCTGTGAGCTGTGACTTAACAATTTCACGGTAAACATCGCTCGTTTCAAGCAGCTCTTCATGAGTGCCAGTGCCTGCAATACGGCCTTCTTCTAAGACGATAATTCGATCAGCATCAATAACGGTGCTGACACGTTGAGCGACAATGACCACCGTTGCTTCTTTTGTTTCTTCCATTAATGCGGATCGGAGGCGGGCATCTGTTTGATAATCCAGGGCGGAGAAACTGTCATCGAATATATATAGATCTGGCTGTCCTGATCAGCGCTCTTGCAATAGATAAACGCTGCTTTTGACCTCCGGATAAATTGGATCCGCCTTGCTCGATTTCTGAATCATAACCGTCTGGAAGCTTGCTAATAAATTCTTCAGCCTGTGCAATTTGCGCTGCGTGGACGAGCTCACTCTCGGAAGCTTCTTCTTTACCAAACCGGATGTTTTCAGCGATGGTTCCAGAGAAAAGCGTCGCCTTTTGAGGAACCAGACCAATTTTAGAGCGGATTTCTTTTTGAGCCGCCTCTTTTATATCCACTCCATTCACACGAATCGCGCCTTTAGAAATTTCATAAAAGCGTGGAATTAATTGCACGAGGGTTGATTTCCCCGATCCTGTACCGCCAATGATGGCGGTAACTTCGCCGGGCTCTGCTGTGAAACTAATATCTGACAAAGCTGGTTCCTCAGCTCCAGGATAATGAAAGGTCACATGGTCAAACTCGAGAGTTCCTTTGCTGCGATCAGCTAGCTGATCACCGTTATCTTCAAATGCCGGTTTCATTTCTAAAACCTGATTTATTCGTTTTGCAGAAACATCTGCCCGCGGAACCATTACGAACATCATGGATGCCATAACTAATGCGAACATAATTTGCATGACGTACTGGATGAACGCCATAAGATCGCCAATTTGCATACCGCCATGGTCAATACGTATTCCGCCGAACCAAATAACTAAAACAACAGTTAAATTCATAACTAACATCATGACAGGCATCATAAGCGCCATGATTTTGTTTACTTTAATAGATACTTCTGTTAATTCTTTATTTGTACGTTTAAGTCGTTCTTTTTCTTCTTTTTCGCTGCTAAATGCACGGATTACTCGAATTCCTGTCAGGTTTTCTCTGAAGATAAGATTTAAGCGGTCCAGTTTTTTCTGCACCGTGCGGAACAATGGAATTCCTTTGTAGAGAATTAACAGAATGGAACCTATAAGGACAGGCATGATCAGAACAATGACAAGAGCAAGTTTGGCATCCTTTAAGACCGCCATAATAATTCCGCCCACCAACATAATCGGGGCTCCTATAATCATTCTCAGCAGCATAATGGTCACTTGCTGCACTTGAGTAATGTCATTTGTGGACCGGGTAATGAGAGAGGAGGTCCCTACTTCATCAAATTCTTGAAGAGAGAAATTCTCAACATGGTAAAAAAGTTTCCGTCGTACGTCTCTCCCTAAGCCGATCGCTGCTTTAGAGGAATAGTAGCTCGCGATTACAGAAGCAATCGCTCCAAGGGCAGAAACAGCAAGCATTACTCCCCCGATTTTCCAAATATACGAAATATTTCCGACGACTACACCTTTGTCAACGATGTCAGACATAAGAGTTGGAAGGTAAAGGTTCGCCATCGATTGAAGGAAAATGAGAACGAAAACTGCGATAACCATCCATTTGTATAAGGATAGGTGTTTTAATAATTTAATCATGTATGATCATCTCCTTGTTCCGAAGAATGCTCTTCAAAAAAGATGGCAAGCTGTTGAAGTGCAGCCAAAAACTCTTCAAACTGTGTTTCTGAGAACAGGTCTACTGCAGATTCTGCTACTTGATGAATGCTTCCTTCTTGTTTATGGATCTCAGAAAGAAGTTTTTCGCCTTGATGACTTAGGGAAAGCTGCATTTCCCTGCGATTATCTTCCACTTGTTTCCTATGCAGGAGCCCTGACTGAACCAGGCCGTCAACCGACTGGCTCAAGGTACTCTTTGGTAAAAAGGTTTTTTTTCCTACTAATTTTTGTGTCATTTCTTTTTCAAGAGAAAGGGTGATTAAAATGGTGTATTGAGGTACGGATAAATCGTTCATACTTGCTGTTTTCTGGACAAATCGTGCAATGTTTTTATTTACTCTTGAGAATCCTCGCAGCAGTTGAATGCCTCGGGGAAGGTTTTCTTCATGTGTCATGCTCATGCCTCACTTTTTAAGTATAATTCAGTTAGGAACTGTTCGTATTGGAACTATTTAATTTTAGACCTAATTGCTTGGAGAGTCAAAGATAATTTTTCCCAATTTAAACTAGTCTTGTGAGGGTCAGGAGAAGATAAGCTTATAGTAAAAATTTCAAATAGAAAAACAGCTGCAAATAAGGGGCGATTATCCGGTCGACTGATCGTTCAAGGTGTTCAACATCCTAATCTTCTGGAGATTTGTTAAAATGTAAAGAGAGATAAAGGAGTTAAGAAAATTGAATGTTGATACAATGAATTTAATGATAATGAGAAGTTAAAAAGGGGTAGTAGATTTATGGAAAACAGATTATTAACTATACAAGAAATGCTTCCAGGTGCCTGGGAGTTAGTGAGTTATCAGGTAATGGATTCAAGGGGAAATGTTACCTATCCACTTGGAGCGGATGCAACAGGAATGGCCATTTTTCTTGCGGAGGGGTTTATGTCCGTGCAAATCATGAGTTCAGGAAGGCCGTTGTATGCAGGGGGAGATATTCATCAAGGACCGGATAATGCTATGATCTCAGCGGCTAAAGGTTACCTTGCCTATTCAGGTTCCTATCAGATATTTGAAGACCAAGGTATGGTGGAACAACAAATAGAAGTGAGCTTAAATCCGAATTGGGCAGGAGATAGCCAGCCGCGGTACATTCAATTCGTAGATGATCAGTTGATTATTAATAGTCAGCCTGTGTTTATTCATGGTCAGGAACAAAATACTAAACTGATTTGGAAGAGGGCGGAATCTAAATAACGTTAAAATCCAAGCCTATGGTTTTCTTGAAATAGAAAGAAGCACCGAGCATGAATGCCCGGTGCTTCTTTCCTGTGTTCTTCATCGACTGGCTAGGGGGATAGATCTTGCCATTGGGGATATGGCTGTTATTAACAATGATAATCATTATCAATAAAGAAGTCAATGTTTTTCTCATTAGGTTTTCATTTCCTGCATATAATCAGTTATGATGTTTTTTTATTCGTCCCTGCAGCTTTCCTACAGAGATGCTGAATACCGGGAGACGATCACTTCAAGCGGCAAGGGATGGTGAAGCTGATGTGCGGGATCGTGGGCTGGATCGATTACAAGAATAAATTAAATGAAAAAGAAAAGGTATTAGATAAAATGGCGGGTACATTAAGTCATCGAGGTCCAGATGACTACCAGAAGTGGATAAAAGGAGCCGCCTCCTTTGGTCACCAGCGTTTAATTGTTGTGGATCCCCAGGGTGGAAAGCAGCCGATGGTTCGAGAAGCTCGTGATGAGCGTTTTGTTCTCTGTTATAATGGAGAACTTTATAATACCGATGAGGTAAGAGATTCTTTAAAGTCAAAGGGATGGAGTTTTAACTCTCATTCCGATACAGAAGTAGTGCTGGTCAGTTATATGGAATGGGGGAAAGGATGCGTAGAACATTTAAACGGCATCTTTGCTTTCAGTATTTGGGAGGAGAAAAAACAACGACTCTTTTTGGCGCGTGACCGTTTAGGGGTAAAACCCTTGTTTTATAGTGATCATTCCAGCGGACTGATGTTTGCTTCGGAAATGAAAGCGATTCTTGCTCATCCTGATGTAGAGGCTAAAGTAGATCGGGAAGGTATCCATGAAGTGCTTGCTCTTGGTCCCTCACGTACACCGGGACATGGAATATTTAAAAATATTAATGAATTACGGCCCGGCCACCGGGCATGGTGGGAGAATGGAAAGTTAGTTACAGACAGGTATTGGAATGTGAAAAGTGAACCCCACAAGGATTCATGGACGGATACGGTAGCGAAAGTAAGAGAATTGTTTCTCGATGCTGTAAAGCGGCAGCTGGTCTCTGATGTTAAATTAGGTACTTTCCTTTCAGGCGGATTGGATTCCAGTGCCATTACAGCTATTGCCGCTGAAAAGTATAAGAAAGACCAGCTTAGTCCTCTTTATACATTTTCTATTGATTACAAAGATCAGGAGAAATTCTTTAAAAGAAATTCCTTTCAGCCTGATCGCGATGAAGAATATATAAAGCTGGTCAGCCAGCAGAATCAAACGCATCATTTAGTCATGAAAGCATCCTCAGATGAGTTGGTAGATCGCTTAAAACGGTCGGTCGAATTGCGTGATTTACCTGGAATGGCGGACGTCGATTCCTCTCTGCTTTGGTTTTGTGAAAATATTAAGAAGCATGTAACGGTGGCTCTCTCTGGGGAATGTGCCGATGAAATATTTGGAGGGTACCCATGGTTTTACCGGAAGGAAGATAAAGAAAGAAAAGGTTTTCCTTGGATCCGTTCCATTAATGAAAGAGTCGGTTTAATGCGGGATGACCTGGAAAATCAATTCAATGTGGAAGACCATATGCTGAAAAGGTACCAGGAAACATTAGACGAAACACCTCTGCTCGCTGGGGAAAGCGAAGCAGCTAAACAGCAGAGGTATATGTTCTATTTAAATATGAACTGGTTTATGCAGACGTTATTAGAACGTAAAGACCGGATGAGTATGGGAGCCAGTTTAGAAGTCCGTGTACCATTTTCTGATCACAGGTTAGTGGAATACGCCTGGAATATTCCTTGGGAAATGAAGTTCTACAAAGATCAGGAAAAAGGACTACTACGCGAAGCACTGCGCGGAGTGCTTCCAGATCGGGTATTATTCCGGAAGAAAAACCCCTATCCGAAAACGTTCCATCCGGATTATACGAAAGGAGTCTGTGAGTGGATGGAAGAAATTCTTGCAGATACTCAATCTCCGCTTTTTGATTTGTTTGATCGCAGCAAGGTGCGAAAATTAACAGAATCAAAAGGAAACTCCATTCAGACGCCTTGGTTTGGCCAGCTTATGACAGGGCCGCAGCTTATTGCCTATCTTTGTCAGGTGGACTATTGGCTGAAATCGTATCGTATTCAATTAAACTAATACAGAAAACCGCTCCGGATGTTCCTGAGCGGTTTCTCCTTTAATTGGATTCGATTACTATATACCCATACGGCATGATCTCCAGGTTATTATTTGTGATTTGAGTCGCACCGTCACTAAGTAGGGTTCTGGCAGGCTCAAAAGGAAGGAAGAGTTGCTCTTCTTTATCCGAATTATTTAAGCAGAAAAGTAAGGATTGTTCCTCTGTTTGCTTGCGATAAACAAGCACATCCTCGTAAGCTCCTTCGAAAGAAAAGGATCCGTGGTTTCCGAATGCCATTTCTTCTTTCCGCAATTGAAGAAGCTGCTGTATAAAGTGATAAAGGTCTAAATCCTGCTGTTCTTCATTCCAAACCATGCAGGCACGGCATCCCGGATCCGCTCCGCCCTTCATACCTACTTCATCTCCGTAATAAATGCATGGTGTGCCGACGAAAGAAAGCTGAAACAAGAACATAAGTTTAACTTTGTTTATATTTTCTCCAGCGAGTGTCAAAATTCTTGGAGTATCGTGACTATCGAGTAAATTAAAGGACACCTCGTTCACCGTTTTAGGATACATATGAAGCACTTTAACAAGGATGTCTTTAAATTGCTGAACAGATAGCTCTCCTGTAGCAAAGTAATTGATGACTCCATTGGTAAACGGATAATTCATGACCGCATCAAATTGATCCCCCTGAAGCCAGGGCATGGAGTCATGCCAGATCTCTCCAAGAATATAGGCGTCAGGCTTTACCGATTTTACGACTGTTCTAAATTCTCTCCAAAAGGCATGGTCAATTTCATTTGCAACATCCAGCCTCCAGCCGTCAATATCAAATTCTTCAACCCAATATCGCGCGACTGTAAGCAGATAGTTTTTCACTTCCAGGTTCTCTGTGTTCAATTTGGGCATGCTTTTTACAAACCCAAACGTGTCGTAATTAGGTGGATCGGTGTGAATTTCATCTCCCCATATGTGAAACCAATTCCAATAAGGGGACTGTTTTCCTTTCGCGAGAACATCCTGAAAAGGCGGAAAGTAATATCCGCTATGATTGAAGACTGCGTCCAGCATGACGCGAATGCCGCGATGGTGGCATGCTTCTACCAGCTTTTTGAAAATTTCTTTATCTCCAAATTGAGGGTCAATCTCTAAGTAATCGATCGTATCATACTTGTGGTTAGAATAAGCAGTAAAAATAGGAGTAAAGTATATCCCGTTAATTCCAAGCTCTGTTAAATAATCGAGGTGTTCGAGAACACCTTCAAAATCCCCTCCGAAAAAGTTTGAAGGGGAAGGTGCAGCTTTCCCCCAAGGCAATGTGCCATCAGGATTATTTGCAGAATTTCCATTAGCAAAGCGTTCCGGAAAGATTTGATACCATACCGTATCCTTTACCCAATCAGGGGCTTTGAAGACATCTGTCGCGTTTAAATAGGGGAAACAAAAATGATTCCCAATATCCTTAAGTGGTGGCTCATCAAAGAATCCTCGTTCCGTAAAGACCGTATGTTCTGTTTCACTTTCTACTATAAACGAATAGCGGAGGCGGCGGTAAGGGGGCTTGACGGAGGCAAACCAATAGTCAAACAAGTCATCGCTACCCGACTTGGTCATGACCTTTCTATAAGTCTGCCATTCTTCTTCTTTCCAATCATAAGGATCTCCGTATATGAGGGTGACTTGATCGACGTCATTTTTCTTCGTCTGCAGTCGTAAGTGAATCGTCTTTTCATCATAAGCGTAAGAGAAATTGTTTCCAGGGCGGTGGTAAATCGCTTCTTTTATCATTAAATTCATCCTTTCTGAACAAACGATTGCATTAAAATTAGCTAGTATCTAAAAAGTATTTCATAGTACTAAACTATATAATAAATGAAGAAGAGTCAACGTAAGCATCCATATAAACCTACGTATAACCCTGTTCATCTTCATAATAACAGAATTAGCTAATAAAATTATTTGTGTGAAACCGCTTGCATTAAATGCTAAAAATTGTATAATGAAAACCGGGATGTGTGCAATCGTTTTTCCAGTTGCATCGATTTCATACATAATCAGCAGTAAATATTTGAAGGGGGAATATTCATGAAGAAATGGTTAGGGATGTTATTATCAGCGCTACTTTTAATTGGGGTGATGGCAGCTTGTGCTCCAGATCGAGAATCCAGCTCTGGTAGTGGGGAAGTAAATCTAGCAGCGGAGATGATTCGAGTGCTTCTAAACCGGAAAAGCTAATAGTCTGGGAAGATCAGGATAAGGGTGAAGCTCTTAAAGCCGCTGCAAAATCGTTCACAGAAGAAACAGGAATAGATATTGAGTTTGTAGAGTATAACATTACTAAAATGCAAGAGAATATGGCACTCGATGGGAGCACTGAGAAGGCACCGGATGTAGTAACGATGTCTCACGATGGTGTTGGACCATCTGTAGTCAAAGGATATATTTCTCCTATAGATGTAGACGATGATATAAAAAGTCAATTTACTCAGTCCTCACTAGACGCTCTCACTTACGAAGATAAACTCTATGGGTTACCAAAAGCCATTGAAACCACTGTCTTTATTTACAATAAGGATTTAATGCCGAACGCACCGAAGACTATGGATGAGGTTTATGAAATGTCTAAAGAACGCGTGAAAAGCGGAGACCAAAAGTATGGATTCCTATCTACTTTAGATAATTTCTATTTTTCATATGGAATCTTTCACGGATATGATGGTTATGTGTTTGGGGATGATGTGAGTGATGTTGGGTTGAATAATGAAGGTGCTGTAGAAGCATTAAACTACATTGGGAAATGGTATAACGAAGGATTATTTCCTAGTGGAATTATTGGGGAGAAATCAGCCGATGTTATGAGCGGTCAATTTAAAAATGGTAATGCAGCCGCAGTTCAAAATGGTCCATGGGCATTTAAGGATTATCAGGATGCGGGTATTAACATTGGAATAGCTCCTATGCCAACCTTACCAAATGGTAACCCTAACGCGACCTATATGGGAGTCAAAGGCTGGTTTGTGACAAACTTTAGTAAAAACAAGGATTGGGCTCAAAAATTCGTTGAACACGTTACTAATGAAGAAAATGCAAAAGAGCGTTATGAGAAAACTGGTGAAATCCCACCATTAAAGTCTCTTATAGATGATGAAGAATGGGTGAAAAGTAATGAAGGCGCTGCAGCAGTGATGTCTCAATCAAAAGATGCTGTTGCCATGCCTGATGTTCCGGAAATGGAAGAAATCTGGGATCCGATGCAAGCAGCTATCCAAATGGTTGCCACAGGTAAAGCGGAACCAAAAGATGCATTAAATGAAGCGGTAAAAACGATTAATGAACAGATCAAGGCAAACCACTCAGAAAAGTAAAGTGGATAGGCGGTACCTCATTAGGATACTGCCTTGTTTTTACAAGAAAGGTACGGAAAGGGTGTCCCTTATTATGGATCCAACAAGTCAACTTTATCATTTCAATCATCGTAAGAAGCAACTTGGCTGTCAGTCCTCCCTGGTATTAGGTCAGCTTTACAATCGGCAGTGGCTGAAAGGGCTGTTTTCTTTTAATATTACCACAATAGCTTTTATTGTAGTATTTCGGCGAATTTATTAATTATGGCATTTGGGGGCTTCGTAACACTGGGGACTCAGGTTCCAGAATTTGATAATTCTATCTTTTCTATTAGTCTATGGAATCATTTCCTTGCTCTCACTATTTATTGCAGCTGAATCTTAGTTACATAGAGTTTAAGAGATGCCTATAAAAATGGTGAAACAACGTGATAGGAGACAGAAGTTAAAACTAGTACGAGATCAATTTCGTAATTTAGTGGATAATGGATTTCCATATTTAATGATTTCCCCGGGGTTTTTATTACTTATTTTTGTTGTAATGTTGCCGATCTTATTCGTTTTTCTGTTCGCATTTACCAATTATGATTTCTACCATCATCCCCCGGCGAAATTAATGGACTGGGTAGGATTCCAGAATTTTGTCGATATTATTTAAAATAAAAATTTGGAGAGAAACTTTTTTAAACGTTTTTTCTTGGACAATTGATATGGACATTCGGTGCTACTACTTGTCAAGTTGCTTTTGGCATATTTCTTGCAGTTCTGATCAATCAGAAGGATTAAAAGGTAAGGCATGATCCGTACTATTTTTATTCTGCCATGGGCGGTTCCAGCGTTTGTTTCTATATTAGTATTTCAGGAATGTTTAACGAGACGTTCGGTTCAATTAATACTGTAGTATCCTTTGGATCTGTTTGGGATTGAGTAGTATTCCTTGGATGACAAATGCATGTGCACAAGATTGCATTAATATTCATTCAAACCTGGCTGGGTTTTCCGTTTATATTTGCCATGATGACAGGGGTGTTGCAATCCATTCCGAATGAACTGTATGAAGCGGCCACTGTAGATGGAGCAACTATTATGGCAGAAGTTTAAAAATATAACACTTTCCATTAGTCATGCTTTGCAATTGCCCCGATCATCATTACTCAATACACTTTCAATTTTAATAATTTTAACGTGATTTTCCTATTTAACGGGGGGGACCAGCTATACGCGGGCAAAAAGCAGGAGGAACAGACATATTATTTCCTGGATATACTCACTCACAATGACTTCTGCGCAAATATGGAATAGCAGCAGCTATTACAATGATTATGTCACTATCGTTATCTTCGTGGCCTTATGGCAATTCAGAAGAACAAAATCATTCCAAGAAGAGGACATGATGTGATATGAATCATGAAAACACAGAAACTAGTAATACTGACATTGACTTATTTAGTGATGTATTATTATGGCGGTCATTATTCATTTATCCCATACTGTGGTTATAGGTTCCTCCTTAATACCAGGAAAGACGTTTATCGGTTCTTAAACTGTCATTCCAAGGATGCTACATTTGCTCATTACAGGACATGTTTCAATAGAGGAAAGCAATTATTTACATCTGGTATTGGAATACTATGAAAATTTGCGTTATAACGATGGTTGCTTCGGTAGCACTAGTAAGTTTTAATGCGATATTCTTTTTCCAGATATCGTTTTATTGGAAGGAAAAATGGTTTAATGACCTTTCTAATTTTGCAAATGATTCCTAACTTTGCAGCATTAATTGCTATCTATCGTATCTAGCCGAATTAACAGATTTGCTGGATACTCATCTTGCGTTAGTTCTTGATTTATACGGGAGGTGCGATTCCAATGAATACTTATCTCATGAAGGGTTATTTAGATACCATCCCTAAAGAGTTGGATGAAAGTCAGCTAGAATGGATGGAGCCGGTCATTTTCGGATTTTCTGGCAAATTGTCATGCCGCTTGCCAAGCCAATGATTGCTGTTATGGCACTATTTACTTTTATTACGCCCTTCACAGACTTCATCTTAGCTAGAGATACTTCTTAGATCAGAAGATAATTTACACTAGCAGTGGGCTTGTTTGAAATGATTTCGAAGCAGTTTGGAATGAATTTACGAAGTTTGCTGCAGGTGCAGTACTTATTGCTATTCCAATTTCTATTTTATTCTTATCGTTGCAGAAATATTTCATATCCGGTTTGACGGCTGGTGGTACAAAAGGATAATCTAAGAGGCGTATATAGAAAAGTACGAGGAGGAGCGGAGATGAAGAAATTTGCAGCTTTATTCATGATCATCCCGTTTCTTCTTTTTTGCGCCCTTCCAGTAAGTGCCGCCGAAAAAGAAGAACGAGCATGGCAGGATGAAAGTATCTACTTTATTATGGTTGATCGATTTATGAACGGGGACGCGAGTAATGATTATGATGTGAATCCTGACGACCCGAAAGCTTATCATGGAGGAGATTTACAAGGGATTATTGATAAATTGGACTACATAAAAGACATGGGTTTCACCACCATTTGGCTGACCCCTATTATGGATAACCAGAAGAAGGGTTATCATGGCTATTGGATCAAGGATTTTAAAGCGGTCGATGAACACTTTGGTACGATGGAAGATGCCAAACGTCTTGTGAAAGAAGCTCATAAACGAGATATGAAAGTTATATTTGATTTTGTCGTCAACCATACAGGCGACCAGCACCCATGGGTAAGTGATCCTGCTAAGAAAGATTGGTACCATGAAGAACAGCCTATCATGGGGGACAGTCAGGACCAGTTGGAAAACGGATGGTTATCTGGTCTGCCAGATTTAAATACTGAAAATCCAGAAGTGAAAAACTACCTTTTTGATGCGGCGGACTATTGGATCAATCAAACGGATGTCGACGGTTTTCGGCTGGACACAGTTAAACATGTTCCTAAGAAATTTTGGTCTGAATTCGCCGCGCATGTAAAAGAAACGAAAAAGAATTTTTTCTTATTAGGAGAAGTGTGGAGTGAAGATCCTTCTTACATAGCCGATTATGAAAAAACAGGAATTGATTCTTTTGTGAATTATCCATTTTATAAGGAAGCTTCTACTACTTTTTCTGATGCTGGAAATTCTTTAAATGAGTTGTATACGGTTTGGGAACGCAGCCAGAATTATTTTAAGTCACCGAAAGTGCTGGGAAACTTTCTGGATAATCATGATAATGTAAGGTTCACCCATTTAGCTGTACAAAATAAAAAGAATCCAGTTACACGGTTAAAGCTGGGTTTAACTTATATGTTTACATCCCCCGGAATTCCTATTGTCTATTATGGCACGGAGGTTCCACTTGATGGCGGGGAAGACCCGGACAATCGCAAGATGATGGATTTTAAATCATCTGATGACGATCTGACTAAGCTTCTCGACAAACTTAACGCGATGAAGAAACAATATCCTGCCTTGACTAAAGGGGATTTTAAAGAGCTTTATAACGAAGAGGGATTTGCAATATTTAAGAGAACCTACAAAGACAATACCATGATTATCTCCATTAACAATGACACAAAAACACGGGCGGAATCTCTTAAGGATCTCCCGGATAATCAGCAGCTAAGAGGTCTATTGCTTGATGGGATTGTTCGTCAAAGCAAGGATGGCAGCTATAAACTAGGAATGGACAGGGAAACAGCTGATGTATTTGTTGTCGAAGAAGATGAGGGATATAATTGGCTCTTTATTGGATTTGTAGGGGGAGTGCTTGGACTGTTTGTCTTTGCCGTAACCTTCATAAGTATAAAAAACAAAAAAACAACAGCTGAGCACTAGAAGATAAACTCCATGATTATGCAAAGCTCTCAAACAGGGCAGCAAAGAAGCTAATGGTATAATAAGAGCAACACTTGTAAAATGAGAGCGATTTCAATATTCATAACCATACTTACAACCATTAAAACAATTAGAAGGTGAACTATATGGCAGTAACGATTAAAGACGTGGCCAGTGCGGCAGGTGTAGCTCCGTCTACAGTGTCCCGGGTGATTGCGGATCATCCTCGAATCAGTCCAGCTACGAAAAAAAGAGTAAAAAAGGCCATGAAAGAAATGGGCTATCATCCGAATGTAAACGCAAGAAGTCTGGCCAATCGTTCTACACAAGCCATCGGAGTAGTTATGTCTTCAAGCGCAGATAAGGCCTTGCAGAACCCTTTTTTTCCAGAGGTGTTACGAGGAATTAGTGCCATTGCTCATAGTCTTGATTATTCGATGCTGCTGTCAACCGGGGGTACAGATGAAGAAATGCTTGAAGGGGTAGAACGGATGGTTCATGGGAATCGAGTGGACGGAATTATTTTGCTGTATTCTCAAATTAATGACCCTGTTATGAATTTCCTGCTGGAAAAAGAGTTCCCGTTTACTATGATAGGTAAGCCTTTTGATCGGGTTGATGAGATTACCCATGTAGATAATGATAATATTCGCGGCGGGAAAGAAATTACCAATCATCTTATTGAGCTTGGGCATGACCGTATTGCCTTTATTGGTGGCTCTACGGATTTAGTCGTTACTCTTGACCGCCTTAAAGGATATCAGGTGGCTCTTCAAGAAGCAGGACTGCCGATTCGCGAGGATTATCGTGTTCATACAGAGTTTTTGAAATCCGGGGGCCGGGATGCAGTCCACCAATTATTTTCGTTGGAAAATCCTCCGACTGGGATTGTAATTGCTGATGATCTGATGACCATTGGAGTGATTAACATGCTAGAGGAATTTGGCATGTTAGTACCTGAGGATATTTCTATCGTAAGCTTCAATAATGTTTATTTGGCTGAGGTAACCAGACCCCCGCTTACAACGGTCGATATCCATATCTATGAGTTAGGGAGTCAAGCAGCTAAGTGTTTAATTGAAAAGGTTAGAAATAAGGACGAGCCAGCAAAGCGTATCATCGTACCTTTTAATATTAAGCATCGGTTATCAACCCAACGATATGAAACAGTGTAAAAAGATCCGCAGTTTATCAGCTGCGGATCTTTTTTTGTGAAAAATAATTTCAGCCATTAACAATAACCCCGCCGTTCACATGTATGACCTGACCGGTTACATAGGAGGAGTCCTGGCAAGCTAAATAAACGTAAGCAGGTGCCAGTTCACTCGGCTGTCCTGGCCTTTGCAATGGAACATTAGAACCGAACTCTGAAACCTCCTGTTTGTCAAAAGTAGAAGGGATTAAAGGGGTCCAGATGGGTCCTGGGGCGACAGCATTGACTCTTATTCCCTGATCCGTTAGAGATTGTGACAGCGAACGGGTAAAGGAAGTGATGGCTCCTTTGGTTGCTGAGTAATCGATTAAATCTTTGCTTCCAGCATAGGCAGTAATAGAAGTGGTATTAATGATGGCTGCACCTTGTTTCATATGTGGAAGGAATGCTTTCGTCATATAAAAGAAGCTGAAAATATTGGTTCGGAACGTTCTTTCCAGCTGTTCGTTGGAGATATTCAGAATGCTTGGCTGTGGATGCTGTTCTGCAGCATTGTTAACAAGAACGTCAATCGCTCCATAGTGCTGAATAATTTGCTGTGCCGCATCTGTACAAAAATGGAAATCTGCCAGATCACCAGAAATTAATAAGCATTTTCGTCCTTCTGCCTCGATCATTCGCTGCGTTTCTCTAGCATCATCATGTTCATCATAGTAGATAATGCTGAGGTCAGCCCCTTCACGAGCAAAATGAACAGCAGCGGCTCTGCCAATTCCACTGTCTCCTCCAGTAATGACCGCAATTTTATTGCTTAATTTGCTGCTTCCTTGATAACTGTCAGAAATAACTTTAGGCAGGGGAACCATCTCTGATTCAATACCAGGCTGACGATTTTGCTGCTGAGGGGGATTCATTGGTTTTTTTTCTGCCATAGTGATTCTCCTTAATGGGATTTATGATTTAAGGATTCCCAACTATGGAGAGTTTACTCTTCATCACTGCTGTCTTCTGGACCTTCTTGAGTAAAGCAGCCATCCTGCAAAGACTACTGCCGCCACTAACAATAGAAAAGGAGAATAACCAAGAATGAATACAGCCAGGCCGGACAGAAAGTGGGTTAAGTGATTGATGGAGGAAGCGAAAGCTTGTTTAATTTTTTTCCATGTATTAAAATGGTCGTTCTCAATTTTTGGAACTATAACATTTGTTTCTTTTATAGCGAAAGTAATGGTGGAATAATCGGCTTGATTTTTAAAATATTTTATTTTACCTTTTATCACTTCAATTTCTTCCTGCACACGTTCGAGGTCTTGAGAAATCTGAATTAAATCTTCTGTTTTTTCAGCTCCGTCCATGAAGTCGAGAAGGCGGGACTCAATCTTCTCTTTAGCTTTTAAACGGGAGTTTAGATCTACATACTCTGTAGTCACATCATTTGCGGAGACCTCTTTAGAAGTGACTTCACTATACTGGCTTACCCCGTCGATAAGCGGTTGGAAATTTTCTTTCGGCACGCGCAAAGTAAGATTCCCGGACCGATCTCCTTTTGCGGATTTATGCATTTCTATTTGAGTAATGTGAGCATTATATTTCTCAAGTTTGGTTTGCAGGGTACGGTAGAATAGATCGTAGTCTTCAGTGTTTAGTTGGACATGCGCCTTTTGAATAAGAAGAGCATCTTGGAGAGGTTTATCATTGACAGCTTCATCTGGCGGCTGCTTTTCATCTGAATTTATGGGCGAGGTGGATGAGTCTGTAACCTTTTGCTCACTGCTGATGGTTTCCGAATCAGCCATAGAAGAAGAGTCACTGCTGCTCTGATTTTGACTGCAGGCAGCAAGCAGAATAAGCAGGCTGATCCAGACGATTCGGTTGATGTTAGATTTCATTAGTAAAACCCCCTTTTAATTATAGTCGATTAAAAGGGGGAAAGAGTTACATATTATTTATAGGGATGATTTAAAAAGAAAAGGGCAATCGTTCCTGGACCCGCGTGAGCGCCTATTGTTGAACCTACCATATCAATATGAATATCCTTTACGGTAAATTCAGAGCGAATCAGGTCTGCTACATATTCTGCGGTATCTTGAGCGTCGGCATGACTGATAGCGATTCTCTGATTTTGTAAATCGGTTCCGCGCTCAGCCATGACTTCAATCATGCGTTTAAACACTTTTTTTGAGCCGCGGATTTTTTCTAGAGGAACAAGGTTTCCATCTTCCATATGCAATAACGGTTTAATTTTAAGTAAGCTTCCTACAAAGGCAGAGGTCCTGCTGACACGGCCGCCGCGGTATAAGTATTCCAAATTATCTACGGTAAATATATGTTCCATGTGTTCCGCATGATAGTTCCCAGTGTCGACGATTTCTTCTAAAGAAGCCCCTTCTGCTGCAAGTTCTGCTATACGCAGAATAACGAGTCCGTAACCTAAAGAAGCATTCTTTGTATCCCTGACTTCAAATACGGCATTTGGATATTCGTCCTTCACTTCCTGCTCCACCATCTTCGCGGTTTGATAAGTTCCTGATAAACCAGAAGAAAATGCAAAATATACAAAGGGCTGCTCGTTTTTAGCATAATTGATGAAGGCATCACGAAAAGCTTGAGGAGAAACCTGAGAGGTCTTAGGAGCAGCACCCTCCCTCATAGCATCGTAAACTTCCTTCGGTGAAATGGTAATCCCATCTTCGTATTCTTCTCCTTGAAGAGTTACCCTGAGGGGCACCATATCAATACCAAACCGCTCTAAATCTTTCTTAGATAAGTCCGATGCAGAGTCGCAAAGAATTTTTACTTTCATATTATTTCTCACCTCCTCAATAAATTTCCATCTAAAAATAGTGTAGGCTTATCCTGATGCTTAGTCAAAATATATTGATTTATCTGCTGAGATTAACTAAAGTGGTTTAAGGGACACTATTATAATAAGCTTGCTGTTAAATTTAAACAGAAATAAAACCTATAAGGTCGAGCGGTTAGGAGGTTACTATGTTTGCGTTTGAATTAAAAAGGATAATCGTGGTGATTTTTGGAGCGGTATTAAATGCCATATCACTAAATTTATTCTTAATCAAAGCGAATGTTTATGCAAGTGGTTTTACTGGGGTTGCCCAGCTTTTAACCAGTATTTTTCAAGATTTTCTGCACATACCTGGAATCAATACAGGACTTATCTTGTTTATACTTAATATTCCAGTTGCTATATTAGGATGGTATAAGGTTGGGAAAGGATTTACGGTCTATAGTATTGTATCGGTAGTTTTCACTACTTTTTTCCTTACAGTTATTCCCGTTCAGCAATTATCCAGTGATATTATCTTAAATGCTGTTTTCGGTGGTGTTATTGGAGGAATTGGGGTAGGAATAACACTGAAGTGGGGGGCATCAACAGGGGGACTGGATATTATAGCTATGGTTCTGTCCCGTATGAGAGACCGGCCGATTGGTATCTACTTCCTGATTATTAATAGTGCGATTATTGCTATTGCTGGCCTTCTTTACAAGCCGGAGAATGCTTTATATACTTTATTGACGTTATATGTAACGACTAGAGTTATTGATGCTGTTCATACACGTCATGAAAAGCTTACAGCTATGATTATTACTTCTAAAGCAGCTGATTTAGAAAAGGCGATTCACGCCCAAATGGTCCGAGGAATTACCACTCTTCCTGCACGAGGTGCATTTACTCAGCAAGACAAAAATATGCTGGTAATGGTTATTACAAGGTATGAGCTCTATGATCTTCAGCATATTATCACAGAGGTGGACCCTTCTGCCTTTACGAACATTGTGCAAACGACCGGTATATTTGGATTCTTTAGAAAAGATGATTAACAGGGTAACTATTTTTCCCGAAGTTCGTCTAATAGAATAAATTATACGAAAGGGAAGTGAAGCTATGATAAAGCTTCTGGCAGTTACTGCGGGGGTTATGATCATTCTTTTAGCCGCTTGTGTCACTCCTTCTGGCAAGGAGAAAATAAAGGAAGATGACAAAGAAAAGAACGAGGAGCCTGCCGCTCAAATTGAAGCATTCATTGATCAATTATCTATGGATGCGACCGTAGAGGCATCTTCCAGTCAGGCTGTGTTTAATTTTTCGCTCACGAATACAGGAGACAAACCACTGATCCTAGGGTTTAATTCCGGCCAGCAATATGAGGTAACTGTGAAGAATAGTGATGGAAAGGTTGTATACTCTTATTCTGATGGGAAGATGTTTACACAGCAGCTGACAACGAAAGAATTGGAAGGAAAGCAGGTATTACCCGGCAAAGAGACTTGGAATAAAGTGAAAGAGCCGGGGGAGTACTCCGTTCAGATCACTTTCTTAATTACTTCCATTAATGATCAGCCTGTTGAAGCTCAGCCCTTTCAAGTCAGCCAGTCGTTTACCATAGAGGATCCACAAGAACAAGGCAGTGATCCAGAATCTAAAGCTTTCCGTAATGTGGAGATCACCGGTGAGCAGGGCAGCTACACGGTAAAGGGAGAGGCTCGTGTGTTTGAAGCAGGTTTTCTTTATAGTGTAGAGGACGGACATCGGGTGCAGGTAGCACCGACTTCTGTTCAAGCTGAAGCTGGAGCGCCCAAGTGGGGGGCATTTACCATTAAGATTAACATCCCTGAAGACCAGCTTCCGGACTACGGAACCTTAAATTTAACTCTTTATGAAGCCAGCCCTAAAGATGGACATCCTATTCATGTTCAGTATTTTCAATTAGAAGACTTTAACTCATAATAGAAACTGGCTGGGACAACACTAGAAAACCCGAACCTTTAAAATATTGGTTCGGGTTTTCTGTGTTTTGGTTTTTAAAGAAGGTGAGCTGAGTTCCCCAGCTTCGCCTTCTAATTTTTCTATAAACGTTCAGATTCTAATGTTTGAAGTTCAACTTCAGAATCTGAAGTTAGTCCCCGTTTCTTTGCAGGGTCTTCGCCATTAATAGCCGTATTCTGCTAGTAATCCTTCAACTTTAGGTGTTAGTGTTTCCCATTCAGCATTTGGAAGCTTGTTTACCGTAATAAAATTTTGGAAGCCGAATACATTATCTACTTCCTCGAAATTCATTAAGTCATTCATAATTTTATGTTCGCTCGTTTGCCCTGGCATAACGGAAACACTGCCGTCACCTTGAAAAATCAAAGAATCGGTAGTGAATTTGAGTGCGTTTGGGTTCGGTGTTTCTTCTACTTTAACAGCCATACAAAAAATCCTCCTCTATAACATCTACTCCTATTCTAGCAGATAATTGTGCTTGGCTAAACTAAACCAATCAACTTTATATGAAATTTACGAAGTTATGATACAATGAACTAATCTTTTCAGGAGGGATATTATGGATACAAGGGTCATCGATATACTACAGCAAATTAAAGATCAAGATTATGAAATCCCGGATCGTTTAAACTTGCAGGAATTAACTACTATGATGCTGCAAAGGATTGGCGCTGTGGATCCTGTACTGCGTGATGATTTAATTCACCATCTTTTCACCTATTTCATCGAGAATAACTACTATAATAATGACCAGTTAAAGAATATATTACAGTCTATTCTTAATAAAAATTATCTTTTCTATATGATTGGCTCAGCTAAAAAAGAGGAGGATTCGGTCTTTAAGCGCAGTTTCTCTGTACTGCTTATATCTCCAATCTTAAGAAAACATCAGGAAGCACCTTTTTTAAAGGAAGAGGAAGTGCATCGGGTTTGGGAAAACTTAAAGAAGTATATGCAGCAGGAAGCAGATCACCGAGCTTACGTGGAAGGAAAAGGCTGGGCCCATGCGATGGCCCATGCGGCAGATGCCTTAAACTGGACAGCCACGTGCGAGGAAATCACATCAGAAGAAGTCATGAGTATGCTTCCGGTCATTCGCACACAATTTCTAATTGATCAGCCTTATTTGTTTGATGAAGAAGAGCGTATGGTCACGGCTGTATTAACGATGTTTAATAAAATTAGCCAGAAAGATCGGATAGAATGGCTGGAAACGTTAATTTATGAGAGAGAGGGATGGTCGAACCCAAAAGAAGAAATCATTATTAATAATAGTAAACACTTCTTAAGAGCTCTGTACTTCCGTATGCTGGATGGCGATCATCGTGAACTTCGTCAAGTGTTAGAGAATTTACTAAGAGAGCTCAGGAAGCAGGAAGCTTATTAAATTTGGGGGAATCATATGATTACCAGGGGTTTATGGGCGGGCACGGTGTCTGGGCTGGTTCTTGGGCTGTATTTGTGGGTGGCAGAAGAGATTACTGGTTTGAAAGTATATACATTGTTAATGAATGTTGACTTTGTACCTTTGATAAAGGGGATAGAATGGCCATGGTTCATGGAATGGTTATTTCATATGAGTATTGCCTGGACCATTGGAATCGTTTATGCCTATCTGCTTGCAAACATGGGTGAGATTCAGCCAATCATCCGCTGGGTAACCGCTGCGGGTGTAGCATTTATCGCCGCTCTTTCCTACATTCCTCTTACTTTGCTGGCTGTGAAACAGACACCCTCATTAACAAATGGAGCAGCAATCTTCCTTTGGCTGACGGGTCACTTGTTATATGCAGTGAGTTTAAAACAAGCCTGCAGGTAAACAAAAAAGTCCCATGCGGTGCACTAGCCGCATGGGACTTCTCTGCAATATAATTAGGGGAGATATTACTGTTATAATACCCTAACCAGAGAAAAGATAACTCCGTCAATAGACCGATCTTTTTTCCGTCTTTAGGATAAATTTAAAGAGATCAGACCTATGAAGGTCTGATCTCTTTCATTATTAACGCATGCTTTGGTTATCATTATCGAGCTGCTGTTCCAATTGCTGTAGCTGTTGTTTCTCTTCTTGAGAACATTGGCTATATGCAGATTGGATCGCTTGCTTGGCAGCCTGCATATCTTCTTGACTAGCGGCTTGAGAACCATCACGTTTTTGTTTGAAACGACTTACCGCATCACGTGCATTTTCAAAAAGGGAATTGGCCATTTTAGAACCCTCCTACTGTATGCTGCTGGGATTCGACTTCTTTACGGTCAGCTTCTGTAAGCCTTTTTGGCTCCATCTCGCTTTCCTCAAATTGACGAACCTCTGTCCAGCGATGATCTTTGGTTTCTTGTTTCTTTTGCTGTTCCATGACAAGTCCTCCTGTCATAAAAAAAAGCCTGAACGCTTTGTGCGTCCAAGCTTAGTATGGCTGACTGCCGTCTAGTTATACAAGAAAATTATTACATTGCTTGTTTGTTTAATTTCAAATAGTCGGTTAAAAAATGACTGATCCCGTCCTGCTCGTTCGTATCAGCAACATAGTCAGCTAAGTTTTTTAATTCATCAATCGCATTTCCCATCGCTACTCCTACGCCGGCAAAATCAATCATTTCCAAGTCATTATCTTCATCGCCAAACGCGATAATCCGCTCTTTGGGAATATGATAATAACGGGCAATTTTATCAAGTCCTACTGCCTTATTAAGCCCTGCTTTAACAATTTCGATAACATGCCATGGAGCTCCCCATTTCCGGTGTTCAATAAGAGAGGCATGGTTGTCCAATTCTTTCCTTAATGCCTGAATTTTATCTTCTTCCGGATGAATCAGCAGGGAAGTGGGATCTTCGAGCAAGTTGTTCTGAAGGCTTCCGATCTTAATTGGATGATTATCGCTATTATGGAATATCTTCATAATTTCTTCATCCTGCCGGTCCAAATACACCTTGTCTTTTACCTCAGCTAATATGTTCTTCACACCAAGCTCGTAGCATTGGTGAATAATTTTCTTAGCGGTGCGAATACCTAGAGGAGAGTGCAACGCATCCCATCTATGATCCTTAGGGTGATGGATAAGCGCACCATTAAAATTAACCATCGGGGTGTTGAGTCCCATTTCATTATAATAATCAATACTCGCACGGTGCGGCCGGCCGGTAGCAATACAAACTACATGGCCTTGTGCTATGGCTTCAAGGACCGTGTTCTTCGTTCGTTCAGAAATCGTTTTTTCATCTGTTAATAATGTGCCATCTAAATCCAAAGCGATTAAATGTCTTTCTTTCATAACCTTCACCTCGTTTGTATATTTAGTTTAGCTGGTAAAAAGGTGAAATGTAAAGAATTTCTACCCTTGAGTAAAATGAAACACTTTCCAATGAATACGTGCAGTGTTACGATTACATTGTATCTTACTACTATTAGCAGTATTTTAAAGGAAAGTAAAGTTTAAGAAAGGGATAGAGAAAAATGATTGGAATTTATCGGGAAACTATAAAGAGTATTCCAGTATTAACGGTTGTGGATTCAAGGAAAAAAGAGGAACCATTACCGGTATTTACATACTTTCATGGCTTCACATCTGCTAAGGAACATAACCTTCCTCAAGCTTATTTGCTCGCACAAAAGGGGTATCGGGTTATTTTACCAGACAGTATGTATCACGGGGAACGTGATGAGGAGATGTCCTCGCAAGAGTTGAATTTCAAGTTCTGGGAGATTGTATACCAAAATTTGAAAGAGCTGCAGGATATTAAAGATGATTTAGATGTCAATGGTCTGATCGATAAGCGTAGATTTGGGGTCGGAGGAACATCGATGGGCGGTATTACTACTGCCGCTGCGATGACGATGTATCCTTGGATTCAAGCCGCTGCAGTGATGATGGGTTCACCTAAACCGACTGCCTTTGCTGAAAAACTGATTAATGATGTTGCAAAGACTGGAATTGTACTTCCCATTTCGCAGGAACAGCTTAACGAACTTTTTGAGTCATTAAATGCAATTGATCTATCCAAACAACCGGAAAAACTATCTGGACGCCCTATTTTCTTTTGGCATGGCGATGCTGACCCGGTCGTTCCGTTTGAACATTCGTATGACTTTTACAACGACACCATTCCGATGTATAAGAATCCGGAAAACATCAAGTTTTTAAGAGAAGTCGGCAGAGATCATAAAGTAAGCCGGTTTGCGGTTCTGGAATTGGTTAATTGGCTGGACTTAGTACTTTAAAGGACTTCTTTAGTTTATTCTAGGGAAGATTTTGTTTATAATAGGTTTGAACAATCAGGAAGGGGGAATTACTTTGGATACAGCACTTGAAGAGAATATTATGGGTGCCCTGGAGAATGTTATTGATCCAGAGCTTGGTATTGATATTGTTAATCTAGGTCTGGTATATGGTGCCGATATGGATGATAATGGAAACACCACCGTTACGATGACATTGACCGCTATGGGCTGTCCTCTAGCCGGTCATATCGAACAAGATGTGAAGCGGGTAGTATCGGATATTCCTGAAGTTAACGAAATTACAGTAAATATTGTATGGAATCCACCATGGACGAAAGACCGAATGAGTCGTTACGCGAAAATCGCTCTGGGAATTCCGGATTAATGGAAGAAAAACCCCTACCGTTGATACGGCAGGGGTTTTTACATAATGAAAGGGAGGATTGCTATGCGAAAGGGGACACCGGTCTTTCAAATAGTAGGGTATAAAAATAGCGGAAAAACTTCTTTATTATCTGAACTCGTTGCTTATGGCACATTGGAAGGAGATCGAATTTCTGCGATTAAACGTCATGGACATGACGAACCTTTAAAAGTGATGCACAGAGAAACCGATAGTTACCGGCTTCATGAATCAGGAGCGTTTATGTCGGGGGTAGACAGTGCAGGTCGGTTTCAACTGGAATTAGATCATAAAGATAATTTTCCCCTTTCTCAGCTAATTGACCTCTATAGTTTCTTTAATCCTGATTTAATAGTGGTTGAGGGCTACAAACACGAGCTTTATCCTAAAGCATTGATTATAAAAAGAGAAGAAGACTTAAAGCTTTTAAACGAGCTGTCAAATATACAATTTGTTATTACCTGGAACGAAACATGGACGGAGCACTTGTCTTTACCTGTATATCGCTTAAGTGAATGGAGACAGTGTCTACCAAAAGTGTATCCAATTGCTAAAGGGAGTCAGGAAGATGACTAAAAAGTTTTGGATTACAGAGCAGCCTTTATCCATCGATGAAGTGGTGCAGAGAGTATCCCGAAGAGAAGCGGGAGCGATTAATACTTTTATTGGAACAGTGAGAGAATTTACACAGGGTAAAAGAACTCTTCATTTGGAATACCAGGCTTATCGGTCAATGGCTGAAAAGAAGCTTGAACAAATTGGAGTGGAAATTTCCGGAAAATGGCCAGCAGCTGAAACAGCTATTGCCCATCGCATAGGGTCTTTAAAGATTGAAGATATTGCGGTAATTATTGCCGTCTCCACACCACACCGATCCGAGGCATTTGAAGCCAGCCGTTATGCTATTGAACGGATAAAAGAAATCGTTCCGATATGGAAGAAAGAACACTGGGAAGATGGAGAAGAATGGATTGGCAATCAAAAAGGTACAAAAGAGTATGTAAATGGGATGCCGGATAAGGAGGAGAAGTTATGAATCAAATTTTGTTTTTCGCAGACTTGCGTGAAAAGACTGGAGAATCTGAAACAGAAATGAATGCAGCGGGGAAAACAGTGAAAGAAGTGAGAAATCTGCTTTTTCAAACGTATCAGCTTCCCGCAATCCACGAATCGATGGTAGCCATTAATGAGGAATTTGCAGCGAATGATACGGTGATCAGCGAGCGGGATGTAGTAGCTTTCATTCCTCCCGTCAGCGGTGGGTAAATAAGGATAAAAAAAATCAGCCATCAAGGCTGATTTTTTTAGTGAAAAGCTATAGAAAAATTAACACGACGGCTCCAACAATAAAGCAATAAAAAGCAAAATATTTTAAATTTCCTTTTTCCATAATATTCATGAACCATTTTAGCGACCAGTAGGAAGCGATTAGTGAAGCAATGAACGCAATGGCATATCCTACCCAAAGATTTGCTAAGTCCTGGCTCAATAAATCATCAATCGACAAAAGCATTGTTCCCAGACTAACCGGTATATATAAGAGAAAGGAGAATCGGAGGGCGGTCTGCTGCTTCATCCCTAACAGCATAGCTGCAACAATGGTGGCACCCGAACGACTGATTCCGGGTATAAGAGCAACGGCTTGAGCTAACCCGACAATCACCGCATCTTTCCAGGTTAACTGTCCTTCACTTTTACTTCCACGCAAGTTTCGAATGATCCAAAGAGCGATGCCGGTTATAATTAGCGTAATACCTACGACTTCTACAGTTTTTAAACCTTCAATCGCATCTCCAAGTAAAATTCCCAGTACGCCGGCCGGTATGGTTCCGATGATAAGAAAGATGATAAAATCAAACTCATCTTTCTGACGAGGGTCCTTTGTAATTACGTAGCCAATACCATTTCTTATTAGTCGGACGATATCGTTTCGATAAATAATCAGGACGGCAAGTAAAGAAGCGAAATTCACCAATACTTCAAACTGCAGGCCTTCGAGCTTCATATGTATCAAGTCTTGCACTATTACTAAATGACCGCTTGAAGAAATAGGGATAGGCTCAGTGAACCCCTGAAAGATCCCCAAGAATAAATATTTGATTAAAACCCAGAAGTCTTGCATAAACGTTGTTCCTCCTCAAGATATAAACTTTCAAAATGATGCGGTTAAAAACAATCATGATCTAACTATACCGCTTGTTGAATTTTATGTGCAATAGGCAATTTATTCTTTATTAGAAATGTACTCCTTGCTGAGCGTGTTCACTCTGTAACAAAAGGCATGATTTTTCACAAAAAGAAAGGTGCCACCAAATGGATGGCACCTTTCTATAATTTATGCTTCCTGTTTGATCAAGCCTTCACCAAGTGCTATCACTGTTCCGCTGAACAAAACAGTCATGACGATAGCTTGCAGAAAAGAAAAGTCACTTCCTGTCATGTTACTGACAACATACGCCATCATTAAGCTTAATAGGAAAGCCCAGAAAACTGTCCAAAAAATACGCATCGTTGTTCACCTCAATTTCACAGTCTACCCTTATTTTATCAAAGTATTATTGAAATTGGAATATGAAATCGCTTAAGCTTGCATGTTTTCAAAAAATAATGAATAAAATGGAATTATTATGGGGGAGGTCTACACTTATGATGACCACGATCTATCAATGTTTCCATTGGATTGGCTACCATTTAACGACAAACCTGCTTCAAGAAGGATATGAAGTGATTGGGATAGACCCGATGTTCTCACCTCTTAGTGAACAGTTATATATGTTTGTTGGGAGAAATAGTAACTTCCAGCACTTTTACACCGTTCAAGACAAAGAAAAGCATGTGCACACGAATGAAGAGGAAAAAATGATCAATATTCAAGGAAATGTGTTAGTTATTGAAGAAACAGCAAATTCTAAAGCAACAAACTGTATTGAACTGCCTCCTTTATTTGGAGAATGGATGGATCTGGATGAGCTCGGCATAAATCAGAAAGAGGAGCTGGCAGAGTGGGTGGCTGACACAAAGGCAGTTTATATTGAAGACTTAGTTAAAGTCCTCATTCCTGCAATCTCTAAAGGGGAATGGCATCCATCATTACATTCGCTAGAGGGCCGTGAAGAAAATTTAGAAAAGAAAATCGCAAATACTTGGGATAGTTATTTTCAGCTGCAGAAGCTTAATTCAAAGCATTCCTATTAAAACTCCTCCTATATTTACTTTTTATACACCCACAGTGTAAAATAAAGAACAGAATATAGTGAAACTGTAGGAGTGCTGTTTGTGAGAGTGTATGGGGTAGCTTTCCTGATCATCCTTGTGTTCCTTTCGGGGTGCAGCAGGACAACAAGTCATGGACAAATAAATAAAGTCGGCATGCTTGTGGAAACGACCATCCACGATCAGGCTTGGGGGCAGCAGGGATATAAAGGTCTGTTGTCCATCCAGAAGGAATATGGCACTGATGTGTATTTCAAAGAAGGGATAAAGAATTATAACCAAACGGCAGAGGCCGTTGATGAATTGGTGAATAAAGGAGTTCGAGTCATTTTCGGGCACAGTAATATTTACGGAGAATATTTCCAGGAGCTTCATGAGTCTTATCCTGATGTTCATTTCATTTACTTTAATGGAGATTATGCGGCAGAAAATGTGACAAGTTTAAACTTTAGTGCAAATGCCATGGGGTTTTTCGGTGGCATGGTTGCAGGGGAAATGACCACGTCTAACCATGTAGCCGTTATTGCCGCTTATGAATGGCAGCCGGAAGTGGAAGGTTTTTACGAAGGTGTCAAATATCAGAACCCTGAGGCTAAGGTGGAGATCTCGTTTGTAAACAGCTGGGACAACACACCGAAAGCAATGGTCCTTTATAATCAAATGAAAGAAAATGGGGCCGACGTTTTTTATCCGGCGGGCGATCAATTTAGTGTCTCGATTGTTCATCAGATTCAAGAAGATCAAAAATATGCTATCGGATATGTGACAGACCAGTCCTCTCTAGGGGCGAATACAGTGTTAACTAGTACGGTTCAGAAAGTAGATGTAGTTTATAAAATTGCGATGGAGAGACTTATGGATGGCAGCCTCCCTGGGAAATCAATCGAATTTGATTTCAAAGAAGGGGCGATCACCATGGGAAAATACAGCCAGAAGGTGCCCAAATCTTTTGTGAAAGAAATGAAGTCAGCGGTTAAAGAGTATTCTCGGACAGGCAATCTCCCCAACCAATGAAAGAAAATGTGGCAGGTCTTAACCAGGGTGGCCGGCATAACAGCCAAACAATTAAATAGGAGCATTCACTTCATTACTTGCTCAACCCATAAGACCCGAACCATTTGGTTCGGGTCTTATGGTGCGGGAAAAACCTTTTGTCCCTGTCTCTGGATCCAGTTGCTTTCTCTTTCGCAGTGCCTAGTTGCTCGTGACCTAATCATTTCCATTCTGTGGCAAAGACCGGCACGTAAAGTTTTTGCTTAGGTAAGTCGAAGCTCACCAAGGCAATTCCGATTTTAAATTTTACTTTTTAAATTTTTGGATGAAGGGTTTAACCATTGGGGAGATTGAATCCCAGGTTTTATTTACTTCTTGAAGCAGAGCTGGCCAATCGGTTTTCTGAGTTTCTTTCTGCGGCTGTTTTTGAGGGGCCTGTGAGTGTTGGTTTCCAAAGAGCATAGAATCAAATGGAGAACGGTTTTGTTTTGCCAATCCAAACACCTCCTTATACCATAAAGTATGAAACTATGACTTATCTATGTGGGCAGGGCTTTCCATATAGTTTAACTAGTAGAACCAGCACGTGCATGTGAAGGAATAGGAAACGTTTTACTAGAGGGGATAATGGTGTTCTAGTAACGTTCGGAGAGGTGCAAGCTTGAAGGGAGGTTAATTTTTCACGTTTCTTCAAACAGATAACGATCTTCCCTGCTGATTTTTTAATGAAAAAATAACAACTAAGAAACTTGCAGAATAAATAGGGATGAATTAAAATTAGTACCAAGTCATAAGAATGGATAATAGACTTTATTACCTTTAAGGGGATGAACATATGAACGCTGGAATTATCGGAGTGGGGCATTATGCCCCGGAAAAAGTATTAACCAACAAAGACTTAGAGAAAATGGTTGATACGAGTGATGAATGGATTCGTTCAAGAACTGGGATTGAAGAGCGGAGAATAGCGTCTGATGATATGGATACTTCAGATATGGCGTTTCGAGCTGCTCAAAATGCTCTCGAAGATGCAAACCTGCAGGCAGAAGACCTGGATATGATCTTGGTAGCTACGGTTACCCCTGACCATCCATTTCCATCCGTGTCCTCTATGCTGCAGCATAGACTAGGAGCTAAAAATGTTGCAGCTATGGATGTGAGTGCTGCATGTGCAGGATTTATGTACGGAGTCATTACTGCTAAACAGTTTATTGAAAACAGCGAGTATAAGAATATTCTCGTTATAGGGGTGGAAAAACTTTCTAAAATCACTGACTGGTCAGACCGTAATACTTGTGTGCTCTTTGGTGATGCAGCTGGAGCAGCCATTATTGGTCCCGTAAGTGACGGGAAAGGTATTCTTTCTTTTGAATTAGGCGCAGACGGCAGCGGAGGACCGCATTTGTATCAAGATGAATTTCTAAAAATGAATGGGCGGGAAGTATTTAAATTTGCTGTACGTCAAATGCCGGAATCTTCAGTGAACGTCGTTAAGAAAATTGGCTTGAGTGAACAGGATGTCGATTATCTTATTCCTCACCAGGCGAATATCAGGATTATGGAAGCAGCTAGACAGCGTCTGGGAATTCCAGAAGAAAAAATGGCGACAACGGTTAAGCGATATGGCAATACTTCATCGGCTTCCATTCCGGTGGCTTTGTCAGAAGACGTAAAGGCAGGTAAAATAAAAGATAATGATCTTGTTGTTCTTGTCGGGTTTGGCGGAGGCCTCACATGGGGAGCCGTTGCACTGCGATGGGGGAAGTAATCAAGGAGGAATTCAGTTATGGATAAACGTCGCGTAGTAATAACAGGGATGGGTGCGATTACCCCTGTTGGAAACACAGTAGAGAAAATGTGGCAGAGCATTAAGACAGGACAATCCGGTGTGGGTGAAATTACCAAGGTAAACAAAGAGGATTATCCTGTAAGTGTAGCTGCAGAAGTGAAAGATTTCGATCCAACCGAATTTATGGATCGTAAAGATGCAAGAAAAATGGACCCTTTTGTACAGTATGCGATGGCGGCTTCTCATATGGCTGTGAAAGATGCTGCACTGGAAATTACTGAAGAGAATGCTCCAAGAACGGGTGTATGGATTGGTTCAGGTATTGGCGGAATGGGCACTTATGAGTCCCAGTTTGAAACGTTCCAGAAGAAAGGCTATCGCCGAGTCAGCCCGTTCTTTATTCCGATGATGATTCCAGATATGGCTGCTGGACAAGTTTCTATTTCCCTTGGGGCAAAAGGGATTAATTCCTGTACGGTTACAGCATGTTCATCAGGAGCAAATTCCATTGGAGATGCATTTAATGCGATTCAACGTGGAGATGCTGATGTCATGATTGCAGGTGGAACCGAAGCTCCAATGAACAAGATGTCTTTTGCTGGGTTTGCAGCAGCTAGAGCACTTTCTCTTAATGAAGATCCTCGTACGGCAAGCCGGCCGTTTGATGTAAATCGCGATGGTTTTGTAATGGGGGAAGGAGCAGGAATTCTTGTTTTGGAGAATCTTGAATCTGCTAAAAAACGCGGAGCGAAAATTTATGGTGAATTAACTGGCTATGGTTCCACAGGTGATGCTCACCACATCACTGCACCTGCACCTGAAGGAGAAGGAGCAGCCCGGGCAATGCAGCAGGCACTCGACCGAGCTGACTTGAAGGCAAGTGATATCGACTACCTTAATGCTCATGGAACTTCAACGGAATTGAATGATAAATATGAAACCATTGCTGCCAAAACTGTGTTTGGAGAGTATGCTTCAAGTCTTGCTATTTCTTCGACTAAGTCAATGACTGGACACTTATTGGGTGCAGCAGGCGCAATAGAATCCGTCATTTCTTTGAAGGCTATTAATGAAGGAATAATTCCACCAACCATTAATTACGAAACTCCTGACCCGGAATGTGATCTTGATTATGTACCGAATGAAGCCCGTCTTCAAGAAGTACGAGCAGTTATGAGTAATTCACTTGGGTTTGGTGGACATAATGCAGCGCTGATTTTTCAAAAGTATCAGGATTAACAAAAATGAGATAACAGTAAAGAAATTTACTTCCAGTCTCAAAATAAATGAAAAAAACGTCAAATCAAAATTTAAAACTTTGATTTGACGCTTTTTTTGTGCAGCTATATTTAATTACGGCTTGATTTCTTAATTACTGGTACTGGCATCATCCTTCGTACCATTAAGGAAGTTATGGATATCTTCCCTTGTTTGCTGCTCATTATGAGAAAGAACCAATCCTATTGGGTAAGGCTTACGAACGTTTTGGATGTTATCTTCTTCTGGAATCTTAGTCGTTTGAATATCGTCCACCGGGTTTAATAGAAAGTCCTTCGCCAGGGAAATAATTTTGCCTTTCCCCATATTCGTGTCAACATAAGGTTGAATATTACCAATTAAACGAGGGGCTTTCAAAATCCCGTTAAAAGATATTAACTTATCTTTCAGCAATTTAATAACCTTTTGCTGTCGCTCTACACGCCCAAAGTCTCCTTGACTATCATGTCTGAAACGAGCATACCCCAGTAATTCTTCTCCGTTTAATTTTTGTTTTCCTTTTTTTAGATCAAGATCGATGGTGCCAGATCCATCCTTATATTTCATATCTTCTTCTACATTAACGGTTAACCCATCAGGAGCTAGAGTATTCGCGATTTGCTCAAATCCATTAAAATCTACTATTGAATAGTATTCTAAATCTACTCCGAAATTTTTTGCGATTGTCTGACGAAGCAGCTCAGGGCCACCAAAAGCAAATGCGGCATTTATCTTGTTGTATCCATGCCCGGGAATATCCACGTACGTATCCCTCATAATCGATGCCATTTTAGCAGTATTATTCTTCGTATCATATTGAGCAATGATAATCGTATCTGACCTTGGGATTTCATTACCCCGCTGATCGACACCTAATAAAAGAACTCTTACTTTTCCGTCTCCACCTTTGGCACCTTTAAAGTCATCTTTATATTTACTTGTGGTATCTTTCAGGCTTGATGCATCATCCGTGCCGGAAAGATTACTATTTGCTTCGTTTTTCCCCGCGATATATTCATAACCTGTATATCCTATAGCTAATAAAAAGAACAGGATTAAAAGAAACAGGAATAATTTACGTTTTCTTCTTTTCTTACGGCTTTTTCGCGATTTGCGAGAAACAGCCATGTGAACCATCCTTTCTAACCCAAAACCCCTGCTAATTAATTTACCTTTTATTTGACCTCAAGTAAAGGGGGATGTTGTCAAAATCTATCGGACAGCAGAGAGAATGAAGGAGCTCTTCTCAGCATACTAATAGAACAGGAGGACAAGCCGGAGGGATGCATGTGTGGAAGTGGGTTTTATTCCTGACAGGATTTGGATTCTCGGTAGTTGGAGGAACTGTCACGATCGCTTATCTCAACCTCGTACCAGCCGGTTTGGGCTGGTGGGAGTTTCTCATTTTATTGCAGTCACGAGTGGAATGCTATTTATTTCCTTTAGGACTAATTATGATAACTTTGGCAATTATGCTTATGAAAAATTGATTTTTGTAAAATATGGTTTTAAAGAATAAAAAACCCAACATTGGTCATAATGTAACCTAAAGAGAAGCTCTTAGTGAAAGTGAGGGTCAGATATGCTGTATATGCATGATCTATGGGTAAACTGGTTTGAAGGTGAAGAAAATGGTTACAATATTTGCCGGTTTCATGAATGGCGGAAAGAAGATGGGATTGAATTAATCGACCAAATTCCTCTCGTCCATGTGGATGACGAACTATTTGATTTTATTGAAAACGATTTGCAGGACTTGCCGCTCTCATTACTTCAGGATATTCATCGAAGAACGTATATGAAGAAAAATCAGGAAAGAATTACGGTAGAGTACGCTGCCGTGGTAACAAATGGGAAAGATGTCATTGTATTTGATACGCTTGGATACACGCTTCCCGTGAAAAAGAGCCGTTTAATTCCACGTCAGGAAAGATTAGTGTTTGAAATGGTTGAGGGCAAGAAGCCTGAAAGTTTTAAGATAGAGTCTTCCTCTTTGAAAGAACATCATATTCTATCTTTAGAACCTGGCAGAATGTCTGGCTTGACGAGGAGAGAGCGTCAGTTAAAACAATTACTAATGATGGCACTGGACCAGCTTAAGCATTCAGATCATCCCGAAGAGGTAAGGTACTGGCTGACAGAATGGGATCCCGCGCAGTATCCATCTATTAAGCAAATGACTAATGAAGATGCATGGGCGCATTTATATGAAGGAACGATAAATGGATGGGGAGTTCATCATGAAGATTTGTGTGAGAAACTTATTAAAGGGCAGCCTTTCTTTGAAACGATTTGGCATGGAGAACATTCAGATGTTTCTACTCACCATTTAAACAGCCAGAACTGAATTGATTCAGTTCTGGCTGCTTCTTTATTTTCTCTTCTTTTTTACTCTTCCCAGCCCCATAGCCTTTTTAGCTTTCTGTAACATCTTGTTAGCAGTAAAGGAAGCTTTCTCGGCTCCCTTATCGAGAATTTCGTCGAGCTGATCGGAGTGGATGAGTTCTTCATATCGCTCTTGTATGGGTTTCAAAGTCTTTACCACTGCTTCAGCGACATCTTGTTTGAAATCTCCGTAACCTTTATTTTTGTATTCCTCCTCTAATGAAGGAATTGATTTCCCGGTACATATAGAATAGATAGTTAATAAGTTAGCTACTCCTGGTTTATTTTCTTTATCATACTTTACAATTCCATCTGAATCCGTGACCGCGCTCTTAATTTTCTTTATAATTTTCTTTTCATCATCAAGCATGGAAATGAAAGATTTCTGGTTGTCATCTGACTTACTCATTTTCTTAGTAGGATCTTGCAGCGACATGATTCTTGCACCTACTTTCGGAATACTTACTTCCGGAACGGTGAAGATGTCATTGAATTTAGAATTGAAGCGCTGGGCTAAATTTCTGGTTAATTCCAAATGTTGCTTCTGATCTTCCCCAACAGGAACAATATCGGTTTGATATAGCAGGATATCAGACGCCATTAAAGGGGGGTAGGTAAGCAAACCAGCGGAGACGCCTTCTTTCCCTATAGTGGATTTATCCTTAAACTGAGTCATTCGCTCGAGTTCCCCAATATAACTCACGCACTGAAGCATCCAGCCGAGCTGAGTATGCGCAGAAACCTCTGATTGAATGAACAGGGTTGATTTGTCGGGATCAATCCCAGAAGCCAAATATAAAGCAGCTAGAGAACGAATGTTTTCACGCAGCTTTAATCGATCCTGTGGGACGGTAATCGCATGCTCATCCACGATACAGAAGTAACAATCATCCTCTTCTTGTAAATCTACAAAGTGTTTCATTGCTCCAAGATAGTTCCCTAGAGTAAGAGTTCCACTTGGCTGAATTCCTGAAAAAATAGTACTCATCATTTTCACCTCTCTAAATTAATACAAAAAAAATTCACTCGAACCTCCAATATGGAAGGGACGAATGAACCGCGGTGCCACCCTGATTACTTTTAATAGTAAAAAGTCAACTTAATTTCGTTAACGCCGAATTACGTCGGTAGGAAGCTCAGAAGGCCCAATTCCTATTATCCGCTTCAGCTGTTTTCACCGGCCACAGCCTCTCTGTTTTGAAGACCTGGATAAAAGTACTTTTCTTCTTCAACGCTTTTAAATATAAGTTTGATCTTTAAAATTATATAAGAAAGCTGACAATGATGCAAACTACTATGCTTTATAGTAAAGAGCAAGTAAACCTAGCAGACCTACTGATAATGTAATGCCTTGGAACATAAAGAACTTCAGCCATGTACTATTAATGGTTTGAGAAGGAAGAGGCTTTTTCTCCCATTCGTCCATATAATCCCTGTTTTTAGCGAGTTTTCCGTGAAATCGTCTGAAACTGTATGTGACGGCATCGAAAAAACCTCCACGAATGACCAGCATCAGCAATCCTACAAACAAATAGAAGTATGCGATGTAAAACAGTTGATTAATGTAATTAAAAAGATCATAGGCAGGTGCCCAAATAAAGAAAAATAAGGTTGTAATCAATAAGTTGAATATAATCATAAACCACTTATTTTTAAAAAGAGCCACGATCTTTCCACCTTTCATAAAAATCTCCCAACTATTATACCACGATTTTGAATATTGAGGTATTGTAAAACCTATTAATAAACAGAAAATTCTGGAATGACAAAAAAATGAATGTAATATTCACTCACTTTAATAGATAAACGCGTTAAAAGGTTGACATGATAAGGTTTATGTTTGGTTTTTATACAATAACCTTCATATTTAATTAAAATAGAACCTAATTCTTTGTAAAATAAACTAGGTAAAAAGTCTTATTTTATGTCATTGAAAAGTAACAATGATGGGCTTTAATCTAGTTTTATGAAAAATATTTAATGCAAAATAGTTAGAAAACTTGTATAATTCGATATGTGGACAACGTGTCTGCGATAAAATTTAGAAAATTATTAGGGGAGGTCATTTTCTACATGAAAAAGACAAATTGGTTACTGCTAGTACTCGCACTAGTACTTAGCATGTTCCTTGCTGCATGTTCTGGCGGCGGAGATAGCTCAAGCTCTGACGACAGCAACAGCGGGGATGATAATAGTTCTTCAGACGCTTCTGGAGACAGCAAACAAGTACTTAATATTATGGACACAGCTGAAATTCCTACTATGGATGCTTCACTTGCAACTGATACCGTTGCCTTCCAATGGCTGGGTTCAACTACAGACGGACTTTATCGTCTAGGCAAAGATGCAAAAGCTGAGCCTGGAATTGCAAAATCTAATGACGTAAGTGATGACGGTCTTACATGGACATTCCATTTACGTGATGATGCTAAATGGTCCAATGGCGACCCGGTAACAGCCAACGACTTTGTATACGCTTGGCAGCGTGCTGTAAACCCGGATACTGGATCTGAGTATGGTCCTTACATGATGGGCGGCGTTATTAAAAACGCTGAAGCTATTGCTAACGGAGACAAGCCAGTAGATGAGCTTGGTGTTGAAGCGAAAGACGATACTACATTTGTAGTTACTCTTGAAAAGCCAATTCCTTACTTCAAATCTCTAACGACTTTCGGAACATTCCTTCCGTTAAACAAGAAATTTGTTGAAGAAAAAGGCGATAAATATGCACTGGAAGCGGACACTCTTCTTTCAAACGGTCCTTTCAAAATTACTGAATGGAATCATGGTGAAGGCTGGACGCTAGAAAAGAACGAAGATTACTGGGATGCAGAAAACGTAAAACTTAAAAAGATTAACGTTAAAGTTGTAAAAGATACTGCTACTGGTGTAAACCTTTATGAAACTGGTCAAGTTGACCGTACAAATCTATCTGCAGAATTTGTAGATCAGTATCGTTCTTCAGATGACTACAAGATTAAAGAAGAACCAACCTTGTTCTATTTGAAAATTAATCAAAAAGCTAACGACATTCTAGGAAATGTTAAAGCACGTAAAGCTATGCAAATGGTTATTGACCGTAAGAGTATGGTTGACGTAATTCTTAATAACGGTTCTATTCCTGCTGTAGGTGACGTTCCTAAGAACTTCGTTAAAGATCCAGAATCTGGTGATGACTTCCGTGATGTTAACGGAGATCTAGTAACTTATGATGTGGATAAAGCTAAAGAACTTTGGAACGAAGCTAAAAAAGAAGTAGGAAAAGATTCATTTGAAATCGAGTATCTTGGTGGCGACACTGAAACTGCGAAGAACATGGATGCTTACATTAAAGATCAGCTTGAACAATTAGATGGTCTTACAGTTAAAGTAACTTCTGTACCATTTAAAGAGCGTCTGAAACGTGACACTGCTATGAATTATCAGCTTCAGAACTCCGGTTGGGGTCCTGACTACATCGATCCAAATACCTTCCTAAACATGTGGGTAACGGATGGTGGAAACAACATGACTGGTTACTCCAGCGAAAAGTATGACAACCTTATCAAGCAAGCTAATGATGAGTATGCTCTTGAACCGGAAAAACGTTTCCAAAACTTCTTGAAAGCTGAAAAAATGCTAATCCAAGATGACGCTGTACTAGTACCGCTTTATCAGCGTGCTCTTGCACAACTTTGGAAACCTTATGTTAAAGATGTTCAAGTTAACCCAATGGGGGCAGACTATAGCTACAAATACGCTTATATTGAAGGTAAATAATTACCATTTGAACCTTTTCAAATTAAATATAGGCTGACTTAATAGGGGAGAGAGTATATGGCCATCTAGCTGGCGTATGCTCTCTTTTTCCCTGTAAACAAAGTTTTCTAATAATAGACAAATTTCTGTCATTTCAATAAACTATAGGTAAGGGTTTAAATTTAATAGGAGGTGTGGAGATGACTCGTTATATAATTCAAAGACTAATCTACATGATTATAACGATGTTCTTAATTGCTACATTTACGTTTTTCTTAATGAAGTTCCTGCCAGGTACTCCTCTGACAGCTGCAGATAAGCTATCAGAAGCTCAACAAGCCATTGTATTAGAGAAATATGGGTTGAATGATCCTGTTCCTGTTCAATACTTTGACTACATCACCGGCTTGGTTCAAGGAGATTTGGGGATTTCCTTTCAGTTTGATAATCGTGAAGTTTCAACGATCATCATGGAACGCATGGGACCCTCTCTTCAGTTAGGTTTCCAGGCGATGCTTATAGGAACAATTTTTGGTATGCTGCTCGGGTTAGTTTCCGCAATTTATCATAATGGTTTCTTAGACTATGGTTCCGTATTTCTTGCGGTAATTGGTAAATCAATTCCTTCGTTTGTGTTTGCTGGAATTTTGCAATACTTTATCGCTGTAAAGTTAGGCTGGTTCCCAGTTGCATTGTGGGAAGGCTGGGAATACTCTGTCTTACCAACGGTTGCGTTGGCCATCTTCCCAATTGCAGTTGCAGCCCGCTTTATGAGAACAGAAATGCTCGAAGTATTGGGATCCGACTACATTACTACTGCCCGTGCGAAGGGTGTCAATAAATTTGGCGTCGTATTTAAGCACGGTGTCCGAAATGCTTTGATACCTCTAGTCACGGTACTTGGTCCATTGGCAGTAAGTTTGATGACGGGTACATTGGTTATAGAAAACATATTTGCTGTACCAGGGATTGGTGAGCAGTTCGTAAAAGCGATTAATACTAATGATTTTCCTATTATTATGGGTACTACGTTATTACTTGCTTTCCTTTTCATCTTCATCATCCTGGTCATTGACTTGCTATACGGTGTCATTGATCCTAGAATCCGACTTGCAGAAGGAGAGTAGTCATTTATGGAAAACCAAAAACCATCGAAAGATTTATTTGTACCCGTAGATACGAAGAATTCAGAAACTGAGAAGATAACCCGGCCAAGTCTTTCTTTTTGGCAGGATTCCTTTAGGCGCTTACGTAAAAACGTAGGAGCTATGATTGGATTAGCTGTTTTAATTATTTTGATTTTAATGGCAGCTTTTGGACCCTATATGAATCAATACGGTCAATATGAGCAAGATCTATCAAGAGCTAAAATGCCCCCTAAAATTGAAGGGCTGGAGTGGCTCGGCCTTAATGGCACACTTTCAGACACGTCGAAAGGCGATACAGTAGAAGAAGCAACAAAGAAAGCTATGATGAGGTTTAACAATCAGGAAGATTATATTAAAACAGAAGTTGTAAATGATGGAAGCAACGGAAATCCGGCAAAAGTTAAAGCCGTATATGATGTATATGCAGCAAAGGATCTGAAAGAAAACTTTTGGTTTGGTACAGACGGACTTGGCCGTGATTTATGGACAAGAACCTGGGAAGGAACGCGTATATCTTTATATATTGCTTTCTTAGCTGCCGCGATTGATATGCTGATTGGCGTAGCTTACGGTGGTATTTCTGGATATTACGGAGGAAGAATTGATAACTACATGCAGAGAGTTATCGAGATTCTTTTAGGTATTCCAAACCTAGTCGTTGTAATTCTAATGATTCTGATTCTAGAACCAGGGTTATTATCAATAACTATTGCGATAACGGTAACCGGCTGGATATCGATGGCAAGGATCGTGAGAGGACAGATTCTGAAGCTGAAAAGCCAGGAATTTGTATTAGCCTCAAAAACATTGGGGGCACCTGATGGTAAAATTATTAGAAAACACTTAATTCCGAACGTTACTGGTTTGATTGTTATCAATACAATGTTTACGATTCCAGCAGCTATTTTCTTCGAAGCTTTCTTAAGCTTTATTGGTCTCGGAATGCCGACGCCGATTGCTTCACTGGGAACATTGATTGAAGACGGTTTTAAATCGTTGCAGATATATCCACATATTTTATTATTCCCGGCCATCGTTATTTCTCTTCTAATGATAGGGTTTAACGTATTGGCTGACGGTCTTCGTGATGCATTTGATCCGAAGATGCGCGAATAGGAGGTAGGTGTACAGAATGGAAAAATTTCTTGAAGTTAAAAATATGCATGTATCCTTTGACACCTATGGCGGTGAAGTAAAAGCTGTACGTGGGGTAAGTTTTGATTTGAATAGAGGAGAAACGCTTGCCATTGTTGGAGAATCAGGTTCAGGTAAATCTGTAACAACGAAAGCCTTAATGCGTTTAATCCCTCAGCCACCGGGTCGTATCAAAGAGGGAGAAATCCTGTTTGAAGGCAGAGACCTGGTTAAGAAAAGTGAAAAGCAAATGCAGAAAATTCGGGGTAAGGAAATCTCTATGATTTTTCAGGACCCTATGACTTCACTAAATCCTACGATGAAGGTCGGAAATCAGATTATGGAAGGTCTGATCAAACACCAGAAAATGAACCGCTCCCAAGCAAGGAAGCGTGTTATTGAATTATTGGATTTAGTAGGTATTCCCGATCCTGAAAACCGGATCAAGCAATACCCGCACCAATTCTCAGGTGGAATGCGCCAGCGTGTGGTAGTAGCCATTGCGCTTGCCTGTAATCCTAAACTGCTTATCGCAGATGAACCTACAACAGCGCTTGATGTTACGATTCAAGCTCAGATTCTTGAATTAATGAAAGACATTCAAAAGAAAACGGATTCTGCTACGATCTTTATTACTCACGATCTTGGTGTTGTAGCCAATGTCGCTGATCGTGTCGCCGTTATGTATGCAGGTAAAATCGTCGAAATCGGCACGGTGGATGATATCTTTTATAATCCAAAGCATCCATACACTTGGGGACTGCTTGGATCAATGCCTTCCCTTGATAGTGAGGATGAAGAGTTATATGCGATCCCTGGGTCGCCGCCTGACTTACTGGACCCGCCAAAAGGAGACGCTTTCGCAGCTCGTAATGAATATGCGATGAAAATTGACTTGGAGCAAGAACCTCCAATGTTCAAGATTTCAGATACTCATTATGCTGCTACTTGGCTATTACATGAAGATGCGCCCGACATTGATCCTCCAGAGATCATTAAGAAGCGTATGGAAGGTATGGCTAAATCATCAAGCAACGCGAAAGGTGATCATCTATGAGTGAAAAACAGAAATTATTAGAAATACAAAACCTGAAACAGCATTTTAAAACTGGTAAACATAGTGTCGTAAAAGCCGTCGATGGTATAACCTTTGATATTTACAAAGGGGAAACCTTTGGGTTAGTAGGAGAGTCAGGCTGTGGAAAATCTACAACTGGCCGGACGATCATTCGTCTCTACGATGCCACAGATGGAGAAGTTTATTTTAACGGAGAGAATGTTCACGGTAAAAAAGACCGTTCTGAGTTAAAGAAATTCAACCGTGAAATGCAAATGATTTTCCAGGATCCTTATGCTTCCTTAAATCCAAGAATGAAAGTTTTAGATATCATAGCAGAAGGCATGGACATTCATGGCTTAGCTAAGAATGAGAAAGAAAGAAAAGCAAGAGTTCAAGAGTTACTTGAAACTGTAGGACTAAATAAAGAACACGCCAACCGCTATCCTCATGAATTCAGTGGTGGTCAGCGTCAGCGTATTGGAGTTGCCCGTGCTTTAGCGGTAGATCCAAGCTTTATTATTGCGGATGAACCTATTTCAGCCTTGGATGTTTCGATCCAGGCACAAGTTGTAAACTTACTAAAGAAACTTCAGCGTGAACACAACCTGACGTACCTGTTCATTGCTCACGATTTGTCGATGGTTAAGTATATCAGTGACCGGATCGGGGTTATGTACTTTGGAAAAATGGTTGAATTAGCGGATGCAGATGATTTATACAAACATCCTATTCATCCATATACTCAATCCCTGCTTTCTGCCATTCCATTACCAGACCCGGATTATGAGCGTTCAAGGGAACGGTTTACTTATGATCCTAATGATCATGATACTAGCGAACAACCCGAGTTTCGTGAAGTTCGTCCTGGCCACTGGGTTTCTTGTACGACTAAAGAATTTGAGCATTACAAAAAAGAACATGGTGTAACCGTATAGAAAATTCAAAGAAAGGCCTTGCACTAGCAAGGCCTTTTTTCATGGATGTAGAAATTTAGTAGGCCAATAGGTTCAAAATATGGAAATATAACAAAAATTTCCCTGAAGGATCTGTTCATAGCCAGTCATTCTCTTATATAATTAAGGAGAAATTCATAAATGGGAGTAGGGTTTAGATGGGAAAAAAACGTAGGAACATGATTTTCATACTAGGGATGCTGATTTCTTTCGCTTTACCTATACATAATGTGTCAGCTGAAGATAGTAGTTCATCTAAAGAAGGTCAGCTCTTGACCGGCAAGGAAATTGCGTTAAAGAAATTGGAAGTTCCAAGTCCTGCAGCTCGATATATGTATGACTCCGGTCTGAACTTCAAATACCCTGATGCAGTGAGAGGGATTTATGTTACAGGACCATCAGCAGGCGGACAAAGAATGGCAGGATTAACGAAATTAGTTGAATCGACTGATTTGAATGCCATGGTTATCGATATTAAGGAAGAAAACGGAGATATCACAATTAGGCCTGAAAAAGGCTCGCCATATGAAGATATGGCTGAAAACTTTATTGATGACCCCAAGAAATTGCTCAAAACACTTGAAGAAAAAGGGATTTATCCAATAGCCAGAGTAGTGGTTTTTAAAGATTCCGAACTAGCTAAAAAACGTCCGGACTTATCTTACACGGACAATGGCAAGGTATGGACAAATAGCAAAGGGGAAGCCTTTGTTAGTCCTTTTATGAAAGAAGTTTGGAAATATAATGTTGGTATTGCCAAAATGGCTGCTGAACTCGGTTTTCAGGAAATCCAATTTGACTATGTACGATTTCCGGAAGGATTCGGTAACCGCGACCATAAGCTTTCCTATAGTCAGGGAGATTACGCTGATCTTGAGTTGACTGATGTAGAGAAACGTGTGAAAGCAGTGACCGATTTTGTGGGATATGCTAAGGATGAATTAAAATATTATGGTGTTGACGTTTCTGTTGATATTTTTGGATATTCAGCGACGATTAAAGAAGCTCCAAACATCGGACAGAATTTCTCAAAGATATCGAGCAATGTCGATGTGATCTCATCGATGATTTATCCAAGTCATTGGGGCCCTTACTTTAATATAGCTAAACCGGACACCGAGCCATATAAGCTGGTAAGTGCTTATGCAGAGGTTGAAAATCAAGTCATCAGTAAACTCGATCACAAGCCTACCTCACGTCCTTGGATCCAGGATTTTGAAGCTCCCTGGTTATACTCTGGACCAACGAAACAGTATGGCAAAGCTGAAGTTGAAGCACAGATTCGAGCGCTCAATGAACATGGGATTAATGAATTTCTGCTTTGGAATGCCGGCAATAGTTATACTTCAAATGTCGACTATACACCAATGAATTAAAGGACGAGTAATAGTGCCGGATGTTAACCGGCACTATGTTTATGGTTATATTTGACTTATACAGGGTAAAGTATTAATAATGGATGCTTTCAGGGGATTTAACAATTTGGAAATAATTCGGTATAATAGAATTGACTAAATGACAAGGGAGTAGATCAATGAATTGGTATGAAAAGTTAAATGAATATTTTCCGGTACAGGAAATGAAATCAAAAGAACACATGGAAGCTTTATTAAAAGAGAAAAGTGAAGTTTACTATAAAGATGAAGGAAAACATCATGTTATGATGTACGCTGAGTTCGATCCATTTATTTTTATTGACTATGTATACGTTTCCACTGAATCCCGCGGGCAAGGTCTTGGTCACAAATTAATTGAGAAAATGAAGGAAAGGCAAAAGCCGATTATATTAGAAGTTGAACCAGTAGATTATGAAGAAACTGATTCGGAAAAGCGTCTTCGTTTTTATCAGCGGGAAGGGTTCAAGCATGCCCAGTCTATTGGGTACACAAGAAAGTCTTTAGCTACTGATGAACCGAATCAAATGGAAATTCTTTATTGGTCACCTGAAGATGCCTCAGAAGAGCATATTTACGAACAGATGAAAAAAATGTATGAAGAAATTCACACTTATAAAGATGATGAATTTTATGGGAAATCATACCAGCCGGTAGATGAAGTTCTCACCCTGGACAATGAACGTGAAACGAAGGACATTCTTGAAGAGTTAGGAAAGTCTAACAAAGCTTAATTTTAAAAATACCCACCATAATAAACTGGTGGGTATTTTCAATCTCAATTCGTAGTTGAAAATATAAGTAAAAATCTCTAGAAAATCATCTTTTTAGGTTTTACATAGGTTAATTAGTGGTATACAGTTCTGTGTAAACAGATTCTGTGATTGTAGATGCCTGTAATATAGGATCTATTCAAGCAAATATAGATTTTAATTGACAAGTATGTTATAGTTTAGACAGGGTTAATTTAGAGTGATTTTAATCTAACAAGTATTTAAATTCTTTATCATAATACATTTTGAGGAGTGAAGTTTCTGTATGGTAACACTTTATACCTCACCAAGTTGTACATCTTGCCGTAAAGCAAAAGCTTGGCTTGAAGAACATAACATTTCGTATACTGAAAGAAATATTTTTTCTGAGCCATTAACACTTGATGAAATCAAGGAAATTCTGCGCATGACAGAGGATGGAACAGAAGAGATTATCTCTACACGTTCTAAAGTATTTCAAAAACTAAAAATTGATTTTGATCAACTTCCTATGCAAGACTTGTTTGATCTCATTCAAGAGAATCCTGGATTGCTCCGCCGTCCGATTATCATTGATGACAAACGTCTGCAGGTTGGATACAATGAAGATGAAATCCGTCGCTTCCTTCCAAGAAGCGTGCGCACTTTCCAATTAAAAGAAGCTCAAAAATTAGTTAACTAAATATTGGAAGGCTGTCCAGCTCACCAGAGTCCGGCAGCCTTTTTTATTTAAACACTTTTATATGACTTCTGAGGAATTTCTTTTGTTTAGTACATAACCTGACACTATTATGATAATGACCATAGCTATGGGCAAGTAGTGTTGAATGTAAGGGTAGGAAAGGATTAATCTTAGCACTTGCTGATCTTCCAGTACCATCTCTGCTGCCGTATAAGCAAGAATTCCTGCCCCAAAATAAATAAGAAGTGGAAAATGATCCATAAGCATAAGGATAAAACGGCTCCCCCAGACAATAATAGGGACAGATACAAGTAAACCTACTATGACCAGAGCAATGTTATCATGGGCTGCACCTGCAATTGCCAGAACGTTATCAAAGCCCATAACAATGTCGGCAAATACAATAGTTCTTACAGCGGAAAATAAACTGTCACTTGCCTTAATGTTTTCAGAATCATCCTTTTCCGTCAATAATTTCATGGCGATGTAAAACAGCAGCAGACCACCAATAAGTTTCAAAAAAGGGATTTGCAATAAATACAGGGCGATGGCAGTGAGAAGGACTCTGGCAGCAACGGCTAAGCCTGTCCCAAGGAATATGGCTTTATTTCTTTGGTGGGGAGGAAGTCTGCGACTGGCTAAAGCAATGACGACGGCGTTATCACCACCTAGAATTATGTCGATACTGATGATGATTAATATGGGTTCAAGCGTGTCCCAACTCATTTGAAATTTCCTCCTCTATGTAGTGACAAACTGTTAAAAATAGTCTAGAATAAAACATCAACTTAAAAATTCCTGGTTCTTTTGGAAAGGTGGAAAGCTTGGTTCTGGTTATAAGCTGATTTAAAAGCAATTTGTTTTCCATTTAACCATTACTGTCATACAATAGAAGTACACCATTTCTTACATCTATACATCAAGATGATTGAAGTATGAACCTAAAGGGTAAGGATAAAAAATAGCGATGTTAAGGGTGAACAATCCCTTCCCCCTGATTACATGACAGAAGGGAGCGAGAAGTATGGAAATAGAACGGATAAATGAAAACACCGTTAAATTTTATGTTTCTTATCAAGATGTCGAACAAAGAGGTTTCGACCGAGAAGAAATTTGGTATAATCGTGAACGAAGCGAGCAGCTTTTTTGGGAAATGATGGATGAAGTTAACGATCAAGAGAATTTTCAGGCAGATGGTCCTTTATGGATTCAAGTTCAGGCAATGGACAAAGGTTTAGAAGTGATCGTAACAAAGGCACAAGTTTCTCAAGATGGTCAGAAGTTGGAGCTGCCGGATGAAGACGGTAAAGCAATTGACGTACCAGTTGACGAGAAGCTCGAATCGCTGCTTGATAATAAATTCAGCCATACAGAATCTAATGAGGAACAAGATGATGATGAAGAGTGGGATGACGACGACAAACCATTTGAACCGTTAAACTTTACTTTGAGATTTAATGAGTTTGAAGATGTTATTCAATTGAGTCATTATATTGCACCAAGCAATTCTGTAGATAATCGTCTATTTCATTTTGAAGGTCACTACTATTTATATATTCAATTTAATGATGAAAATATGAGTGATGATGAGCAAGAAAATATTTTAAGCCAGATTATGGAATATGGTCTTGAATCCACATTAACCATTTACAGACTGCAGGAATATGGGGTATCTATCTTTAGTGAAGATGCTTTAAAGCAAGTAAAACAGTATTTCCCGATTCATTAATAGATGGAAAGCACACGCATATAGTGTGCTTTTTTGTTTTTTTAAAAAGGGTTTTCATTCATCGTGTAGAATAATATCGAAAGGAGGTGGAGAAATGTTTTATGCCCTTAACCAATATGGCAAAAGGTGCTCTCTTTATCATTTACCTAAAACCAATTTGGAAAAGTTGAAATTAGAAGAGTTTCACTGCCCTGTGTGTAAGGAAGCCGTACATATAAGATCAGGGCCTAAAGTTACAGCGCATTTTGCTCACTATGCGAAGAGCGACTGTGAGACATTGACTGGTGGTGAAGGAGTCTATCATGAATCAGGAAAATGGCTGCTTTATCAGTGGCTGAATAGTCAGAATTACTCTGTACATTTAGAGCATTACATTTCAAGTATTAATCAGCGGCCGGATATTTGGCTGTCTTATAAACAACGGAAGATTGCTATTGAATTTCAATGTGCCAGAGTTCCAATCAAAGTTATTGAAAAACGCACAAGATCCTATCAGAAACAAGGAATCTTTCCGTTTTGGATTATCGGATGTAACCAATTTGAGCGTCAGGGACGGCAAGGATTTAAATGGAATCAGTTTTTACGTTCTTTTCTCTATAAATTTCATGATGCTTTACACCTTTTTTTCTTCGATGTTCACTCTCAACGCTTTATAATTTGTTCCTCTATACAAACACTCTCCAATCGCAAAGCTTTTCATCACCCTTTTATTATTCCCCTTTCCGAGCTATCTTTTCCTCAACTCTTTACGCCTCGTGCAAATTCCACGTATTCCTTATTTCAAAGATGGGAAAGACTAATGTATACCTATCGAACGACCCCTCAAAATTCTCTGCATAAGAAAGAATATCAATTTCGTCAGTACTTATACTTAAAGGGGATTCACTCCTCGTTAATTCCAGCTGTATGCTTTCTGCCTGTAAGAAGTCAATCGCTGCTGGACATTCAGCCCTATATGTGGCAGACACGACTATTACTGGATCATTTCCAGGAGAAATCAATTGGGGATAGAGGTAGATTTCCTCAAAACCGAGTAAAAGGTATGACAGGGTTTACTTTGAATCCTATTCATGAGTATGAACAACTTTTAAACCAATTAGGATTTCTGGAGCTGAATTCGCAAGGGGGATGGGTAAAGAAAAAGGATTTAGTTTTCCCTGAACATATAGATGAAGCTCTAAAAGATGATAAAAATATACTAAAATTATTAAAAAATAACAAAAATTATAACAATTAGGAAGGGATTTAGCTGAAAATCGAGAAATCTTTAGGGTGACGAATTTTAGAAGGAGGATGTTCAATGGCATCTACGAAACAATTACCAAAAAGAGAAGAGGTTCCTGTAGAAAGGACCTGGAAATTAGAAAACATATTTGAAACGGATGAGAAGTGGTACGAGGAATTAGAAAGTATTAAAAAAATGCTCCCTGAAATAAAAAAATTCAAAGATAGTCTTGGCGATTCGGCAGAGAATTTATATAATCTTCTCTCCTTTCAAGATAAAATTTCTAATAAGATCGGCCGATTATTTGTATATGCCCACATGCGTTATGATCAGGATACGACCAATTCTCACTATCAGGAGATGAATGCTAAGGCTGAGAACCTCTATACAAAAGTCGCCTCGGAAATGAGTTTTATCATTCCCGAAATTCTCTCGCTGCCTGAAAACACAGTGAAAGAATTTCTTAAAGAATATGAACCGCTTCAGCTTTATGAGCACACCCTGGACGAGATTACCCGTCAGCGTGCGCATGTGTTGAGTGAAAAGGAAGAGAAACTGCTAGCTGGATTTTCGGAAATTGGAGCTAACCCATCACAAACTTACGGAGCTCTAAATAATGCTGATTTAACTTTCCCGTCCATAAAGAATGAAGATGGCGAAGAAGTGGATCTGACCCATGGCCGTTATATCGGCTTCTTAAAGTCTGAAGACCGTCAAGTTAGGAAATCTGCCTTTGACGCCATGTACGATACGTTTGGCTCTTTCAAAAATACATTCGCTTCTACATTAGGCGGGAATGTGAAAAAAAATAACTTTAATGCTCATGTTAAAAAATATGATAGAGCCAGACAGGCGAAGCTTGATAATAATAATATTCCGGAAACCGTTTATGATAACCTTATCGAGGCAGTTAATGATAGGCTTCCGCTGCTTCACCGCTATGTAGAACTTAGAAAGAAAGTGCTTGGGCTTGATGAGCTGCACATGTACGATCTCTACACCCCGCTCGTCAAAGATGCGGAGCTTGAGGTTACCTACGATGAAGCGAAGAGTTTAGTTCTCAAGGGGCTTGCTCCTTTAGGGAAGGAATACCTCTCCATCATAGAAGAAGGCTTTGAGAATCGCTGGATTGATGTGGAAGAGAATAAAGGAAAGCGGAGTGGTGCTTATTCTTCCGGGCACTACGGCACAAATCCATTTATTCTGATGAACTGGCAGGATAATGTAAATAATTTGTTTACATTAGCACACGAGCTTGGCCATTCCCTTCATAGCTATTACACTCACAAGAACCAGCCTTATCGCTATGGGAATTATTCCATTTTTGTAGCAGAGGTGGCATCGACCTGCAACGAGGCATTGTTAAATGATTATTTGCTGAAAAATACCAAAGACGAAAAAGAAAAGCTTTATTTGCTTAATAACTTCTTGGAAGGGTTTAGAGGCACCGTCTTTCGTCAAACCATGTTTGCAGAATTCGAGCACGAAATTCATATGCACGAACAAAATGGAGAAGCGTTGACTGCAGATAAGCTGACTGAGCTCTATTATGATTTAAATAAGAAATATTTTGGGGAGAATGTAGTTGTAGACGAGAAAATAGGCTGGGAGTGGGCACGGATCCCTCACTTCTATATGGGTTATTACGTCTATCAGTATTCCACTGGCTATGCTGCTGCGACGGCTCTTGCTGATCAAATACTGACGGAAGGCGACCAGGCTGTTGAGCGGTATAAAGGCTTTCTAAAGGCAGGCAGCAGTGATTACCCAATTGAAGTACTTAAGGCTGCCGGAGTGGACATGACCTCTAAGGAACCCATATTGGCTGCGCTGGATGTATTTGAAGAGAAATTAAATGAAATGGAAAAGCTTCTTAAATAAACGAGGCAGACTAAAAAAAAGAATACAATAAAGGAGAAAACCCGAACCGTTGATATATCCATTGGTTCGGGTTTTCTATTATTGATATCCTTGAGGTTCACCCGCTTCGTATTCTGCGGGGACAGTCAGAATCTATTTTATGAAACCTTTAAAGCTTTTTTTATGGTACATCAAGGAAATAAGTAAGTATAAGGCAGCGAATAGTAGAGGAGAAGTCAAATAAAGAGGAAACAGTCTCATCAGGGCTAGTATGTGCAGCATTACTAAAATAAGAATGACTACAATCCCGGTGAAGATTGTCCAACGCTTCATAAAAATCCCCCTTTGGTCCATACTTATGATCCCAGGACAAAAATAGAACAAGTAAAAGCCCCCCGTAATGGGAGGCTTTTACCCGATATATTCCCAGAAAGCCCCATGTTTTACGGGGACTTCCCTGACTTTTTGCTTCAGCACCAGTTTTTTCATTTCTTTTTTAGCCTGCTGCTCGCTCCAGTCATACACGACTGCTATTTCCTTGTTAGCTACAAATCGGTAGTGGAGTAAGAAATCTTCCAGTTCGGGTTTTACAGAAGGTTTAGGTTCCTTTTGGAGCATCTCCTGTAATACTTTCACGTAAACTTCGTATGAATAAATTCCAGTGATTTTCAGACCTGCATCTTCTTCATATTCATTGAATATAACTAAGGTCGGGGTAGTCTCTACTTCCATTTCATGAGTAAGTTTCAAATCGCACTGCAAAGCTCGCTTAGCTGCCTCAGAATGCAGATCTTTTTTAAATTCATGCACATCCAGTTTGCTTTTGCTAGCACATTCAATTAAGATCTCTTCCTCAGAAATATTCTTCTTCTCCAGAAATACGTATTCTTGAACTTTTCTCAAAAATCGCATTCCTGCTTTTTTTCCTTGCAGTTCTGCTGCTTTCACAGCTAGTGACGTAGCGAGCGGGGAAGAAATGGGGTTCTCCAGCCAGACATCCCCATCACAACACATCCCCGTTCGTGTTGCTGTATTGTCCCATACTTTTTTCAGCTGCTCAGGCTTCTCAACTTTGTTCTGCTGTAAAGAAGCCAGCTTTCCGCTAATAATCGGCCGAAGTGTAAAAAATCGGCCATATTCGATGGTGAGCTTTTTCAGAAAGGGTTCAAGAGACCAGCATTCGGGACAAAGTGGATCGATAAATACATAAATTTCAATAGGGCGTTTTAATAAATCAAAAAATCCGCTCGCTGTCCCTTTGGTTTCGTCCTTACTGTTGAGGCTTTTCCAACTCACATCGATTCTCCTTTCTCTTCTTCGGGTGTGTTCATCATGTGGTTTGCGGTCATAGTTAAACGTTCAAAAATAGCAGTAAAATACGGCTCCTCGATATCTGTTTCAATAAGAGCCGCTTCCATACAAGAAAGCCAAGCATCTCTTCGTGCCGGGGTTATTTTAAAAGGGAGGTGCCTGGCTCTTAACATGGGGTGTCCATGTTCTTCTATATAGAGCGCTGGTCCGCCGAAAAATTGAGTTAAGAACTGTTTCTGTTTCCTGGCGGTTTCCGTAAGATCATCCGGAAAGATCGGAATTAGATCTGCATGCTTGCTGACTCGCTGATAAAAAGCTTCGACCAGCTCACTGATTTTCTCAGGTCCAATCGCTTCATAAATCGTATTAGGCTGATTTCGCATAAGATCCCTTCCTGTCTTTAACTAATTTTAGCAACGACCAAGGGTTCCGGCAACTATTCTGATTGAAGCTTTGCCTGGTAAAACCTCTTAATCTTATTTTCAGTCTCTCGTTTAGGAATATTCAGTTCTTCTAAGAGCTGCTTTATAACCTGCTGTCCTCGTTGAGCAGAAGCTGCTTCAATTTCCAATTCAAAGTCTTCACGGCCATAATACAAGCTATGGTCGAGTACGACTGTAGTCTCTCGATATTCCTTTTCTTTTCTTCTTGTTGTAAGGGATCCTAAATAGATTAAGTCTGTAGTCCTGACGCCAAGCCCCTTCAGCTGCTGGACGATATCCGGTTTATCTACGGGTTTGTTCTGAATCCATAAATTAGCTTCTTCAGCTGTTAAGGATTCGTGTGTCTCTAGCAGTCCTTCTGAATGAGGCTGCTTTAAAGTCAGAGTCCATTGGTTGTCTTTTTTTCTAATTCTAAGAGCTGATCCCTGACCTCTTAATTGAAGGTTTTTCGTTTCAAAGTAATAATTGGTTTGTTCAATAAGTTCGACAGTCTCAAAGGAAAGATGGTCTGATAACCGAGTAAATTCTTCTTCTGTAAGTAAGTTTTTAAATTCGATTTCTATTTCCTGGCTCACGGGGAAGACCTCCTTATTATTATGATTTATTTTTAGACATAAATGCAAAGAATAGCCAATTCTGCCATTGATATTTCTGCTAGGTCTTAACTTTATGATACAATGAATATGAGTCAAAACGCACATATTTACTATATAGATTGGATACATAAAGGTGGTGCGCGGCATGAATTGGGACACATTTATTGCACCCTATGCACAAGTAGTGGATGAATTAAAGGTTAAACTAAAAGGCATGCGTCAACAATTTGAATATGAGCGAGAGCAATCGCCGATTGAATTTGTCACCGGGCGGGTAAAGCCTAAATCAAGCATTATTGAAAAAGCAAGAAGGAAAGCCATTAATCCTGAACAGCTTGAACAAGAACTCCAGGATATTGCAGGAGTCCGTGTGGTTTGCCAGTTTGTAGATGACATTTATTCTGTTGTAGAGATGCTGAAGAATCGTCATGATTTTAAAATTGTTGAGGAAAAAGACTACATCTCTGAAAAGAAAGACAGCGGGTATCGATCATTCCACGTAATTATAGAATACCCAGTCGAAACTATTCATGGGGAGAAACTTGCGTTAGCAGAAATCCAAATAAGAACGCTCGCTATGAATTTTTGGGCGACGAATGAGCATTCTTTAAATTATAAGTACGCAGGTAAAATCCCGAGTGAAGTAAAATCTCGTTTGAAAAGGGCCGCTGAAGCAGCTTTTCAGCTGGATGAAGAGATGTCTAAGATTAAGCACGAGATTCAAGAAGCTCAGAAAGCTTTCCGCAGAAAAGAAGAACTGAAAAAACAAATGAAGAAATAGAAGAGGAGTTGAAAAGCCCTATGAAGTTCTCGATTTTGTCAAAAGGAGATCAGAAATCGAATGAAATCCGGTCTAAAATTAAAAATTATTTAACTGAATTTAAATTAGAATACAGCGAGGAAGAACCGGATCTCGCCATTTCTGTGGGAGGGGATGGAACATTACTGGAGGCTTTTCATACTTACGTCCACAGACTTGACCAAACCGCATTTATTGGTATTCATACTGGTCACCTGGGATTTTATGCAGACTGGATGCCGGAAGAGCTGGAAAAACTTATTATTGAAATAGCCAAAACCCCTTTTCAAGTGGTTGAATATCCTCTTCTTGAAGTTATAATCAGACCACAGGATGGGGCAGAAGAAGACAGCTATCTTGCTTTAAATGAATGTACCATTAAAACTTCTGAAGGATCGGTTGTATTTGACATTGAGATAAAAGGGGACCACTTTGAGACCTTTCGCGGGGACGGTCTCTGTATTTCTACCCCTTCTGGAAGCACTGCCTATAATAAGGCATTGGGAGGAGCGATTCTTCATCCCTCATTAGAAGCGATCCAGATTGCAGAAATGGCATCCATTAATAACCGTGTGTTCCGAACGATTGGTTCACCTTTAATTCTGCCAAGCCATCACACCTGTTTACTCAAACCGTTAAATGATCGAAGCTTTCTAATAACTATTGATCACATTACGAGGACTTATAAGGACGTGAAATCGATTCAGTGCCGGGTAGCTAGTGAAAAAGTCCGCTTTGCCAGGTTCCGTCCTTTTCCTTTTTGGAAGAGAGTGCACGACTCGTTCGTTTCCGATGAGTACTCCCATTAATGCGGAGTGAAAAACAATGGGCCATTCAAGAGCAAAGCAATGGAATGGCGGTTAAAGAATTTCTGAAACAAGAAGCACGATTTTCCCGGCAATTTTTCAAAAGGGTGAAGGAGTCCGGGGCCGTTTACTTAGACGGCAAGCCGGTTAGGCTTCATCAATCTTTAGAAACAGGTGCAAACCTTAAGGTAGTCTTTCCTGAAGAACGAAGATCAGCCCGGATCATTCCTGAAGCACTGCCGCTGTCTATAATTTATGAAGATGAGGATTTCATCGTGTTGAACAAGCAAGCAGGGATAGCGGTATCTCCTAATGCCCAGCATCCAAGTGGAACGATTGCTAATGGTCTTGCTTATTATTACGATCAGCATAATATTTCTGCCGCGATCCATATTGTTACCAGGCTTGATCGGGATACAAGCGGATTAATGGTGATTTCCAAGCATCAATACGGCCACGCCCTTTTAGCTGAGCACACCGATCTGAAACGTCAGTATCTGGCACTTGCCGAAGGGATAATCAGTGAAGAAAGTGGACGGATTAGTGCTCCGATTGGGAGGAAGAGTGGTTCTATCGTTGAACGGGAAGTTCAGCCTGAAGGAAGACATGCTGAAACGGAGTATAAGATCATTCATGCTGGTAAAGACAGGACACTTGTTGAATTATCTTTATTAACGGGGAGAACCCATCAAATTCGTGTTCATATGAGTCACATCGGCCATCCGCTCCTCGGAGATACACTTTATGGAGGGAAAACTTCCCACTGGTTAGCGGGGCAGGCGCTTCATTGCTGCCAAGTGGCTTTCAAACACCCTTTTACCAGCAAACCTTTAGCCTTTTCTCTTCCGTTTCCCGATAACTGGCAATACTAAAAAACCAGCTTTTTCTAGAAAGGCTGGTTTTTTAGTATCTGAATTTGTCTTCTATATAAGGCATAGTAGAGGGAACACTAACAATTTGTTCTTCAGGAAGACGGAAAGCGGTGAGTTTATTTCCGAATACACAGCCGGTATCGATATTGACTGTCTTATTAACAAACCTTGGTTCTTGGACAGGGGTGTGACCGTAAACAATCCATCTGTCTCCATTATAGTACTGAGCCCAGTCTCTTCTCACCGGGCGGCCATCCGGAAGCGTTTCCCCTGTAACGTCTCCGTATAACACAAACGAAGTTACCTGTTTATTGGTTTTGCCAATATCATTTTCACGAATTCCAGCATGCGCGACTACAGCATTCACTTCAGGGAGCCAGTGGTAGAGAGGGGAAGATTCGATCAGCTCCATAAATTGTTGTCTAACATCTAATTGTTCAGGTTGAGGTAATTGCTTGTATTCTTCTATGGTTGTTTCAAGTCCGTGCCTCTCCTTCACAGGATTGCCTAGAAAATATCGATACAGCTTATTACAGTGGTTCCCAGGTACATACAAACCCAGCTTTTCTTTCACAACTAATTTGTACACCATTCGAATGGTTTCCATTGATTCAGGACCTCTATCCGTTATATCTCCAACAAAAACTGGGACACGTCCATCCGTATGGATAGGAAGGTCGTTTTGCCACGAGTAATCTAATTTAGTAAATAAAGATTTGAGTTCTGATAAACATCCATGGACATCGCCAATAATATCGAATTTCATAGCCATTCTCCTCAATCAAAAATGGTGAAGATTTATTAAGCATCCCCACCATTTCTAATCTGTATTCTTGCCTTGAGGATCTAAACGTTCCTCTTCGCTTTTGTATCATCCAGCTGCAGCGCCCAGACACTCGCGTCATAAGCAGGAAAATCAACGGGTTGAAAGAGCGCATCCCTTTTGATGTTCCTGTTTATGCGTTTCGTGTCTACCCGGGCACTTCCGCTTTTGCTTCATCCAGCTGCGAGTCGCAGATCCACGCGGTTCTAAGCTATCAACTTCAAGAGGGGGAATTTCGCCCTTCTTGCAGCCGCTAGCTTAGCCCGGAGGATCTAAACGCTCCTATTCGCTTTTGTTAACTACTCAAACATATAGGTTCGTGTTCTTGATTTGACGTTGAGTACGATGCCTATGGTTAGAAGATAGGCGAGTGTCGAGCTTCCTCCGTAGCTGAGGAACGGAAGCGGCAGGCCGGTGATTGGTAATAGCTGCAGGGACATGCCAATGTTTTGAAATACTTGGAAAGTAATCATAGCTACGATTCCGACAATCAAATAGCTGCCGAAAGAGTCATTACTCTCCATAGCTACTTGCACCATTCGATAAATTAATAAGAAGAATAAAGTGACGACTATACTTGAACCGACAAATCCGAATTGCTCTGAAACGGCTGTAAAGATCATGTCGGTGTGACGTTCAGGTACGGATACTTCTAAATTCCCCACGCCTTTACCTATTAATTGGCCGGACCCAATTGCAGTGATTGCTTTAATTAACTGTAAACCAGCTCCCTGTTCATTCTTTTCAGGCTGTAGCCAACCGTAAAATCTTGAATCTACGTGAGCAAAGATGGATTCTTCCATAAAGGTAGTTACTTGAGTGAAGTCGATATAGAACATCAGTGTGACACCAGCTACTAATAGAACGAAGAAGCCTAAAATGGATAAGATGATTTTCCATTGAATGCCGGAGACTAATGTCATAAAGGCAGTTATGGAAGCAAGAACTAGAAAAGTTCCCAAGTCAGGCTGGACAGCTACTAGTCCCATAGGAACAATCGAAATAAGAATGATTTTTCCTAAAAGATAGATGTCCGTTTTAATGGTTTTAGCAGCATTTTTTTCATTGTGCCTGACGATTATGTGGGCAAGTGTTACGACTAAAAAGACTTTCATAAATTCGGAGGGCTGAACCGTGACTCCTCCAGGAAGCTTAAACCAGCTGACTGCCCCGCCTGATTCATGCACGATGGAAGGGGGAAAATTAAAAAAGATCATCAGGAGCATGATAACCCCAAACCCGTAGAGAACCCATACGATTTGATGAAGACGGTCATAATCCAGAAGCATGACCACTCCTGCTCCTGCCCCGCCTATTATGTACCATACGATTTGTTTCACATAGACACCTTGGTCAGCGGCTCCTAATATCGGATTGATTGAATATAAGGTAAAGCAGCTGATGGCACCAAAAGCTAGGACAACGAGTATAATTGTAAAGTCTATCGGTGATGTTTGTTGGTTTTCATTCATGTTTGTTCCCTTTCTCTGCAGCAATCTGTTAAACTACGGTTATAATTGTAAGTTTACATCATTCCTATTGCTTTTTTAAGTAACTGCGACCAATTTATAAAAAAGAAAAACTTTAATTGACAAACATGAACCACCCAATTAAGATTAAACGGTTGAAAAACCTGCTTCTCCAAAGGAGGGAAGGCTGATGGAACATTTAGAAGATCATGAACGAAAACAAATGTGGGAAACCATTCAGGATGCTCTTTTGAATGATCATATTGATCAATTCCGAGCTGAATTTCTTGAACTTCACCCTTACGATCAGGCTCGTATTTTTGAAGAAATGGATGCTGACGTCCGTTTGCAAATTTATACTTATTTATCTCCGGAAGAAATTGCGGACGTCATGGAGCATATAGATTATGAAGAAATCGAGCCTTTCTTCACTGAAATGGATCCTCGTTTTGCAGCACAGGTCTTTGCTGAAATGTCTACAGATGACGCGGTGGATATCCTGAATGAATTAGATAAAGATAAGGTAGCGAGTTTCTTAACCATCATGGATGATGAAGCTGCAGATGAAATAAAAGACCTACTTCACTATGAAGAGAAAACTGCAGGGTCCATTATGACCACCGAATTTGTCGTCGTAAAAGAAGCGATGACCATTCGAGAAGCTATGCTTCACTTAAGAAAAGAAGCCCCGGATGCAGAGACGATCTACTATACTTACGTGATTGATGAAGATAAAAGATTAGTCGGTGTTATTTCATTAAGAGATCTTATTATTTCAGAAGAAGAGTGGTTAATTTCTGATGTAATGAGTGAGCGAGTCGTGTCTGTTTCGGTAGGAGAAGACCAGGAAGAAATTGCACGTATGATGCGCGACTATGATTTTCTTGCCTTGCCTGTCTTGGATTTTCAGCATCATTTACTTGGTATAATCACTGTAGATGATATTATGGACGTTATGGAAGAAGAAGCAAGTGACGACTATTCCAAACTTGCCGGTATTTCTGATGTGGAGAGTACGGATGAAAATGCTTTTCAATCTGCCAAGAAAAGACTGCCCTGGCTGATTATCCTCTTGTTTCTAGGAAGCTTCACTGCCAGTTTGATTGGCCGGTTTGAAGAGACTTTAGATAAAGTAGCCATCCTGGCGATATTCATCCCATTAATTGCAGGTATGGCAGGTAATACAGGGACCCAGGCTCTTGCCGTTGCTGTCCGTGGTATTGCAACAGGGGATATTGATAAGCAAGGAAAATGGAAATTGATTATGAGGGAAGCGGCGACTGGATTGATCACTGGCATTTCGTGCGGAGTGTTAATCACCGGAGTCGTTGCACTGTGGCAGAATAATATATATCTTGGATTATTGGTAGGACTGTCTGTTGCTTTAACTCTGGTAGTCGCTACGTTGGCAGGTTCTCTAGTTCCTCTCTTAATGCATAAGTTTAACATTGATCCAGCTGTTGCTTCCGGACCTTTTATAACAACGATCAACGATATTATTTCGATTCTCATCTATTTTGGAATGGCAACTGCTTTCATGAACTTATTGATTTAGGGAAAGGAGGATGACAATGGAGCATAGTGCTTCTGTTACCTCTCTCGTTATAGTAATACTCGCAGCATTTATCACCCCCATTCTATTGCACCGCTTGAAACTAACGATCATACCGGTCGTAGTTGCTGAAATTATTATCGGTCTCATTATTGGTAAAAGTGGGTTTGATGTGGTTCATCCAGGAAGCTGGCTGGAGATTCTCTCGACTCTGGGATTTATTTTTCTCATGTTTTTAAGTGGATTGGAAATTGACTTTTCTATATTTGGACGCAAGAAAAGAAAGCAGTCCAAGCAGGAAGACAAAGGGTCGCCTAATCCCGTAGTTGTGGCACTTCTCATATTCTGCGGCATCTTTGTCTTATCGTTAGGGTTATCTCAATTATTCGTTCTGGCAGGCTTTATTGATAATGCGTTTTTGATGACCCTGATTATTTCTACCATCTCTTTAGGTGTGGTAGTTCCAACACTGAAAGATGCTCAAATGATGAAAACCTCAATAGGGCAGACCATACTGCTGGTTGCTGTTATAGCTGATCTGGCAACGATGATTCTGCTTGCAGTGTTTGTATCTCTGTACGGAGAAGATGGTGGCAACACCTGGTTATTACTCGTATTATTTGGAGCTGGAGTGCTCTTATATTTTGTAGGCAAGCAGTTCAGACATCAGTCTTATTTGGAAACAATGGCTAAAGGAACCATTCACATTGATACAAGAGCTGTATTTACTCTCATTATTGTACTGGTAGCTCTCTCAGAAACTGTAGGAGCTGAAAACATTTTGGGTGCGTTCCTGGCTGGGACTTTAGTTTCGTTATTATCCCCTGACCCCGAGATGGTGAAAAAACTGGACAGCTTTGGATATGGATTTCTAATCCCAATTTTCTTTGTAATGGTAGGGGTGGACATTGATATATGGAATTTATTTACGGATTCCAGGGTGATCGTGCTTATTCCTTTATTATTTATCGCTTTACTCGTATCTAAAATTATCCCTGCTATTCTATTAAGAAAATGGTATGACATGAAAACCGTTTTGAGTGCAGGATTTCTATTAACTTCTACCCTTTCTTTAGTGATTGCAGCTGCTACCATTGGAGAAAGGGAAGGGATGATTGATAAGCAAATGGAAGGGGCCCTTGTGCTTGTAGCGGTTCTGACATGTATAGCTGCTCCAATTGTGTTTAAAAAACTTTATGGGCGCTTTGAAGAAGAGGATCATAAGCAGGTCGTCTCCTTTATTGGCTCGAACCGAATGACTTTGCCTGTGGTACGAGAGCTGGATGCTCATTTATTTGAAACCCATCTTTACCACACTAAGTTAGATAGTGTAGATGAAAAGATCAGCCGGTCCTGTTTTGATATAAGAGAGTTAAATGGTTACCAGGTTGAAGAGATGAAGGAGTTAGGGGTCTTTGACGTGGATATTCTGGTCGCTTCTACGGGTGAAGAACATAAAAATGCAGAAATTGCTAAATTTGCCAAAGCTGAAGGTGTAGAGCATGTGATTGTTCGAGTAGAATCTTCTGAACTCGATCAAGAAATGAAAGAACTGGACATTAGCGTGTTTTCAGTATTTCTATCTTCCAAAGCATTACTCAAAGCCATGATTGAAGCACCCAATGTGGTGGACATTTTTACCCAGCAAGATAGTGCCCTTTATCAGATCAATATGAATAACTCTTCCTATGATGGCATGTATATTAAAGAGTTTCCTTTTACAGGAGATGTGATTATGGTTCGGATCTTCAGAGGGAATGAATCGATTGTGCCCCATGGCGATACGCAGTTAATGATGAATGACCGCTTAATCGTGACTGGTTCTACAGAGTATGTAGATGAACTTAGGATGCAGCTGGAATACTGCGAGTGGTATTAGCTGCTAATGTCTTGATAAAAATAGAATTACATTCTTCAGGAGACCCGAACAGCAATGGTTCGGGTCTTCTTTTTTTAACAGAGGTACCTTAAATTGTATTTTGGAAGCATTTCATATAAAATGACAGCAGGTACTGAACATTAGGAAAGAATACAAAATTTAAGGAGGAATGGAATGAACTTATCATTAGAAGGACGTACTTATGTGGTCATGGGTGTAGCGAATAAACGCAGTATTGCCTGGGGAATTGCCCGGTCGCTGCATGAAGCTGGTGCCCGGTTAATATTCACTTATGCTTCTGAACGCTTTGGTAAATCAGTAAAAGAACTTGCCGGTACTTTAGAAGGTCAAGAATCATTATTCTATGAATGCGATGTTACCAATGATGAAGCGATTATCCAAACCTTTGAGCAAATTCAGAATGACGTCGGTGTCATTCACGGTCTTGCCCATTGTATTGCTTTTGCTAATCGTGAAGAATTAAAAGGTGAATTTCTAAATACCAGCCGTGACGGATTCTTAACGGCTCATAACATTAGTTCATATTCCCTAACAGCTGTTGCGAGAGCAGCACAGCCTTTGATGGGTGAAGGTGGAAGTATTCTGACCATGACCTATCTTGGCGGTGAACAGGTGGTAGAGAATTATAATATTATGGGAGTGGCTAAAGCCAGCCTTGATGCCAGTATGAAATACTTAGCGAATGATCTAGGAAAGCACAACATCAGAGTGAACGCAATTTCTGCAGGGCCGATCCGCACGTTGTCTGCTAAAGGCGTTTCGGACTTTAATAAAGTGATCGAGGAAATCGAACGCCGCGCTCCTCTTCACCGTCCTGTTACACAGGAAGAAGTCGGAGATACGGCATATTATTTAATGAGTGATTTATCCAGAGGGGTGACTGGGGAAGTCATCCATGTGGATGGTGGCTTTAGTATCGTAGCTTATTAACAGGGATTGTCGACAAGGTGTTTCCCTTGTCAATGAATCGGTTGAAACTCCTTGCTTTAAGCCATTGAAGGCTTAGCTGTCGAAATAGAAAAGAGTACAAGCAGACTACGTGCAGGACAGGGGTAGTATTTAGACTGTTTCAAAAATATATTTATAAAACCCGAATCAAATGGTTCGGGTTTTTTGTGTTGTGATCAATGAAGGTTAATGACTCTGCTTCACTTCTTTCGAGGTCATTTCTCAATTTACTCTTTTCGTTTTTTCACTAATCGAGCAGAGTGGTCCAGATAGGCTAGTTCTCTTGGAGGTTTTTCTAAATGGAAAAAATGCTGTGAAGAAGAGTAAAGAAGACAAGTGAAGCCATTCCTAAATTAGAATTTAAAACCTAATTTCTATTTTAATATCAAAAAATCCAGTGCTTTACTCTGAATTCGTTACGGAATTTGGTAAAAATCTTTCTGGAACTATCACAATTTGAGAATTTCTCATTAAAGGGAACATGGACTACAAACTGGGCATATACATAAGATGATGACCGACTGAGAAAAGGAGAGATCAATATGGTGAATAAGAAACAACTGGCAAAGCCGCCTATGCTCTATATTACTCAGCCTGCACTAAAGCCCGCGGAAGTGACCATGCAGACGAGTTTCAGAGGGAAAAAGCAGAGCAGTAATACGGGAGAAAAAGCAGGAACTTCATCAATCGAAAAAGAAATCCGCCATCGAAACAAAGGGAAGATCACAGAAGAGGCTGTACAAAAACAGTCTGCAGAGGCAGGAGAAAATGAGAATCAGGTTAATGAAGATCAGGAAGAAACAGGACAAGAAAAATCAGAAACACCTGGAGAAAGAAGGCAGCGGTTTCGCGATATGAGTATTGAGGGGAAAGTGAATTATTTCTTTAATTTGCCGCCTCATCTGCCAAAAATGAAATGTGAAGTTTCTACAGAAGAAGAACAGTATCGGGGATACATTAATAAGTATGAAGATGGAATTGTACACATGAAAGTATTTCAGCGGCCGTTTCAAAGGGAGGTTCCATTTACCGAAATTCAGGATATTCGTTTGATTGGATTTTAGAAATAAAAAAACCGCGCTTCAACTAGCGCGGTTTTTTACTTGTGATTATAAGGCTGCAACTGCTGGAAGACATGTCACATGACAGAAGCAGTTAAGGTCAACAGTGATGCAGATACCTGATGCTTGAAGATTGTTGCAGTTCTGGTCTGCTGGTGATTCAGGATCATAGTTTCTATGACGGCTGTCATTAGACTCTGAAGATGAATCCTCAAGGTCATGATGACGCTCTGATAGCAATAGCTCTACAATTGCACAGCCATTGTCGTCCACTGATTTGACGCGGAAGAAAAAGCTTCCTTTAACATTGCAATAGTCATCGAATTTTCTGGAGCCGAATCCTTTAAAAGGTTTGCAAGTTCCTTTGCAGTAAAGGATAACAGGAACAGTATCAAGTCCTGAACCTCCTCCAGTATCTCCTAATAAATCTGCGATTGACTGTTCGCAACTTGTCATACAGTCAGTTATTACATCGTTTTGAGCGTCAACGATGTCTCTTAAAATGTCGATTACACAGCTTCCTGAATCGAAATTTTTTCCACAACTCATTGAATATTTCCCCTTCCCAAACGTTTTGACGTAATGTCTTTATTAGAATATGTCTAGGGGGAGGGTCGGTGTGGGCATTTGTCATCTTTCTTAAATTCCTGAAGTTTTTATCTTTTAATGGGCGGATGACTATACTAACCAAGGCAAATCACCATAGAGTAACAGTGACTTTTAATAAGGAGATGAAACAAATGTCTGAAAATCATGATAAGAAAAAGGTCATCTATGTAAAAGACCTTGTTATAAAAGCGGATAATGTTGTAATTGAGCCCCAGCGGCATGAGGGTCATGATCGGGTAGATCCTTTCTTTGGAGGTCCACGCAGAAGAAACGAAGCTGAAGAGAGCAGTTCTTCTCATAAGAATGATGAATCCAATAACAATAACCGTGGTGGATTTTCCTGGATTTAACCTGTGAACGAATGACCACTACCTCTGAGTAGTGGTCATTTTGTACATAAAGGAGGAGAAAGAATGAACTTGAGCTGGATAGAACTAATCGTGCTTTCCTTAGCAAGCTTCAGATTTACGCGGTTAATTGTAGATGATTTAATAATGGAATGGCTTCGTAAACCATTTATGAAAATTACTTCCCATACAAACGAACGGGGAGAGAAGGAAGAATGGATCGAGCCTAATGGATGGATAGGGGAAGGACTTAGCTGTCACTGGTGTGTGGGGGTTTGGTCAGCTTTACTTATGCTGGGTATTTATATATTTATTCCTTATGGATATTTGCTGAATATTTTATTAGCCGTAGCTGGTCTTCAATCCATTATTTATGGATTAAGCCGGAGATACCTGTGAGCAATCCTAAACCTAAGCCGCTGCATCAAATCCTTCAGGAGATTCATGAAGAAAGAAGTAAAATGGGCGGGATCATCAAGCAGCCCGAGAAAAAATTTAATGGCTGGGAAGCTGACTTTAACTCCTGGGAAAATAGGTTTAACAAGCGGATAAACGAGATGGATAAATTTCTTAACAAGCAAATGGGCAAGATTGAAAAGTTCTTTGAATAGTCTATAATAAGGTTTTTTTCTTTCACCGCGGGGTAAGAAGTAGTTAAGGAGGAGATAAATATGGGGTACATTTTGCCGATAACACATCATCAATACCATGATTATCATAAAAGAACTACTCAAACTGCACGTTCTCCTTTTGAATTAAACCATGTATTCAAAGCAACTCTCGACTCTAAATTGCAACAGAGAAATAAAAGGAGGGAAGAGGAGCACAAAGATGATCAGCCGTTAACCTCTTCCGTTTATACTCCAGAACACTTTCACCTGTCCCCTCAAACCCGGAGAACCAATGGTGAGGAAAAAGTATTTTCAAAAATGACAGGAAAAGGCGGAAACTTTAGCGAAACTATTTAAAAACAGCTAAAGGAGTAAGTGTTCATGTCTTTTCAACAAATTAATCAACACTGCTATTATTATCATAGCAGTGTTAATATCGGATATATAATGAAAGGAAACACCGGAATGCTGGTGGATGCAGGTATAGATAAGTCCGCCATCAAAAAGGTTTTGAAAGAGCTTCATACCAGGGATCTACCGTTAACCCACCTTTTTATTACCCATGCACATGCAGATCATTATGGAGGCGCACAATTTATACAATCCAATTACTCCGTTTACACGCTTGCCCCAATTTTAGAAGAGGCGATTATGAAATACCCGCTTCTAGAACCTCTTTACTTGCTGGGCGGCAATGATCCCTTCAGTGAAGTACAGAACAAGTTTCTCCAGGGTTCACCCCTTCATGTGGACGAGCTAATTACTGAAGGAGAATTCCAAGCAGGCGAGTTATCGCTTAAGGCTTATCTTCTTCCAGGTCACAGCTATCATCAGCTTGCCTTAAGTTATGAACAAGTATTGTTCGCATCAGACGCTTATTTTGGTCCAGAAATTCTATCCAAACACGTTATTCCGTTTGTCACTGACGTAAATAAAACATTGGAGAGCCTGCGTACATTACTGCAATTAGATATGAAAGGGGCAGTACCTGGACATGGGATTTATGAAGAAGAGTTTCAGGAATCGGTTCAAGCAAATATTGACTATCATCAAACATTATTAACATGGCTGACCGTATATATCAGGGAACATCCTGACGGCATCTCATTAGAACAAATCATTGGAGAAATGTGCCGTTTTTACCAAGTGCCCGCTAATAGACTCGCACAATGGCTATTGTACCGCACTGCATGTACAGCATATGTACTTGCTTTGAAGAGCCAGGGTGTAATAACTGATAAAATTGATCAGTACCGCTGGTGTTTTTACCCAGTACCCCAAGGTTAGAAGGGGAGAACAAACAATTGTTCCCCTTCTTTGTATTCTGCGTATAATACTTGATTAACTTCATTAATTTCCTGAAATTTCAGCTGCTGAGTCAGCCAGCTTTCATCATAACCCGTTTCTTTTAAGTTATCTTTAAGAATTTCCCCATCGCTAATTAAGGTCATAGGCAGGGGAACTGGTTTAAGAGGGATGTTTAAGTCAGCTTTGGTCGCATTTTGCTGAGCGGGTTTCTTCATAACGGATACCGTCCCATCGGTTTCAAGGACAGCGTATTCTACATCTTGAATGGAAAATACATCTTTTGCCCGCAGTAAATGCTGCATCTGATTAATATCTAAGTTACACTGCTTTAAGGCTTCTCGGTTTATCTTACCTTTATGAATAATGAGGGAGGGTTTTCCTTCTAACAACGCACGAGTTCCTTTGAATTTCTCCGTAATGATCTCTGTAGTATAGATTAATACTCCCCAGACAATAACTGAAAATCCCACTTTCAATATTCCTATTTCATTATCATACAAGGCATTTCCCACTAATTCCCCTAGTACGAGAGCAGAAATAAAGTCAAAAGCCGTAATTTGTGTGATCTGTGTTTTTCCAAGAAATTTGGTTAATAAGAAGAGAGCCAAAAAGCCAAATAAGATTTCCACCAATATCCGTAAATAATCCATACTTTCACGTCCCCGATTTGTATATGCTTTTCTCCATTTTGGTCGGCAAGTTGATTTTTTATACAAAAAAACCTGTCCGTGATTGGACAGGTTGTTAAGGCAGATCTTTCATCATCGTCACATGGGGAATGCCTGCATCCATAAATGAATCTGAAATAGTCTGATAGCCTAGCAGTTTGTAAAAGCTTTCCGCATGGGTCTGGGAATTTAACTTTACCTTGCTGCATGATTTGGATTTAATTACTTCCTCCATGTAATGAATGAGCTGTCGGCCATAGGATGATCCGCGTTCACTTTTTAAAACACAGATCCGTTCTAACTTTCCATAATCATCTTTAAATTGAATTCTGGCTGCCGCAACCGGTTTTTCATGGACATACCCTACTAAATGGAGTGCCGTATCATCAAACTTATCGTGCTCTCGATCTTCAGGGACATTCTGTTCTTCAATAAAAACGAGACGCCTTACTTGAAAGGCGTCTTGTTTCTGCTGGTTATTTTCAACTAATTCTATTCGCATAGTTATTGTGTCTTTTCTCCAAGACGAAAGGTTTCATAAACACTCCATGCTCCGTTTTCCAGTTGGTAAAGAAGCTGGAAACGGTCGATGTGATCGTGAAGATCGAATTTACCCATACTCAGACTTCCGTATACATCGGAAAATTCATCGTCAGACAGCTTTTGTGCAATCGTAATATGCGGAACAAAGGAAAACTCCATTTCACCTGGTAATTCATCGGAATGAAGCTTGTTGTTTAAATTAGAGATTTCATCAGAATTCTCGACTTTCAGATAGATGGTATTTGTCACAGGTGAAAAGGTACTTACTTTGAAAATGCCAACCGAAAAAGGTTCCGTGACTGCCGCAACTTCTTTCAATTCAGGAATGATTTTCCCATTGATTTCATCTTCTTCCGCTTCAAAAGGCTCTTTAAGAGTAATGTGTGGTGGAATAAGGGCGTAATGGGGGTCATAACGTTTTCTGTAAGAATTAGCTACATCTTGGATTTTTTTCGATGGAAATACTGCTATCCCGTATCTCATTTGCATGTTCCCTCCTGGATCTATTGTTTTATAAAAGTATGTGTTTAGTCTCCGAACACTGTGGTCAATGCCCGCTTGAAATCCTGCTGCCAGTACTTCCAAGTGTGGTTCCCATCTAATTCGTGAAAGGTATAGGAAATCGGCTGGTTTTCAAGGAAGTCTTTCAGCTCCCGATTAGGCTCCAGAAAATTCTTTCTGGCACCTTCGGTAGTTTCTACATCTGACTCCTGATTTCCAATCGTATGGTAAATCGTGAGAGAAGATAAGTCTTTAGTAGAACGGACAACTTCCAACACATGTTCATCTACATAAGGACTCTGCATAATCACGTTGCCAAATAAATTTGGAAATTTAACCGCCGTCATAAGGGCAAGCGTGCCTGCAAGGGAGTCTCCAACTAATGTTCTTCCCCTTCCCATATGGTAGCCAGGCAGCTTTTCATCTAGAAAAGGTACGACTTCTCGAATGAGGAAATTCACGTAATCGCCTTGTTTCTTCCCATCTGGATGATACTTATCCTGACGGTCATACTTATCATTATAATGTATCCCAATGAAAATTGTATTTTCCATTTCCTGTTGTTCATGCAGCTGATCACTAAGCGTCGCTGCACGACCCATTTGAAAATAATCGTTACCATCCTGCATGATACAGAAGTGGTACTTATACAAAGGGGAGAAATTTTTAGGGGTATACACTTTCAGCTTCATTGTTTCATTTAAGTACTTACTATCAATTGTATAGTCAGTCATGGTGCCATCTCTGCCCAATTAGACCACCTCCTATTAAGCAAGGAAGTTTCTAAAGAAATTCCCGCGTCTAAATCAATATAAACTTACCATATCCATTTTATCATACAATTGTCAAAAAAGTAGCAAAGATCGCTCCTAGGAACTTAAGAATTATGAGCAAAGTAAAGATGTTTACAAAAACCACACAAAATATTAATCTATCGTTGACATTGCTCTAAATCCATTGTATATTAATATTTGTCCAATTCAAACGGGCGAACGAACTACATACCCATGATTCCGTAGCTCAGCTGGGAGAGCGCCACCTTGACAGGGTGGAGGTCGTTGGTTCGAGCCCAATCGGAATCATCCATACAAAGTGCCGGAATGGCGCGGTTTCTCAGCAGAGGAGAGGCCGCGTCATTTCTTTTTGTTTTCTTGAAAGTGTACCGATTATTGACCAAATTTAATTTTTACTTTCTTTCCCGATATAAAATACATCATCCATTTTACTGGCTGCTTCTTGAACTAATGATGTTAAAGCATGACCATACGTATTCATCGTGATCCGTATATCAGATTGTCCTGATCTCTCAGAAATGATTTTTGCATGAGTACCTTGTTAAACCTATAGGTTTAACAAGTGATTCCAATTCAGTATTAAATGCAGAATATTAAATAACGGAGGGGAGTAAAGAATGAATAGTAAAAAATTAGTGGCAGGTTTACTAAGTATAAGTTTTGTAGGAATGTTATCTTGGTACATAGCAAATCATGATACCAAAACTGTAGTTCAAGCAGAAAAACAGAACAATGTGATAAGTGAAGAGAAGACCAAAAAGACCAAAGAAATTGCATCTAAAGATATTTACGGAACTTCCGAAACTGAAAACAGTTGGGTAAAGGATCCTACAGTACCTGAAAACTTACTTATCAAAGGATTAACTTCTGTAGTTCAATTGAAAGTTCTTTCAATTGGTGAAGCAGAAATTCTTCCTAAAATAGGAGATTTTTATTCACAGGATCCATACACTCCAATACAAGTTGAAGTAATAGACACTATTTCAGGTAATCCTATGTCTGGAGAAAAGACGATCTATATCAATGGTGGAGATATAAAAATATCTAATTTAGAAAACTCTCTAGATAAAGGAACAAGTCAAAAAATGGGGTTAGACAATTTAACCAGTAAACAAAAAGAAACCGAGTATATTTCATATGTTTCTGATCATGATTATAAGATGAAAACCGGAAAAGACTATACTGTGATTTTGGTTAAACAAGCTGATGATTTCTACACTGTTATCGGAAATGGATATGGAATATTTAAGGCGAGTAACAGTAAAAGAACAAACATGTTTAAAAATGTGTTAACTGGAAAAGAATCAGATTTACAATTCTAAACAAACTTCCCGAATAAAGAAAATAAAAGTAGCTCCATGCAAAAGAATTCCGATCAAAAACTAAACACGGTCGGAATCCTTTTTATTTTATATATTTACTATTCAGAGCCAATCCCATCTCCATCACGATCTAAATGATGGTCATGCTCAGGATCGCCGCGTCGATTCCTTTTAATCCTTATGATCATTAGATCTCCAGCAGAGGACAAAGGATTTCAATATATATAGATAAATACTGAAAACCCGAATCTATATAAATGGTTCTGGTTTTCAAGCGAATAGACTACTTTTTACCGAGACACTTATCTGTTCCTCACAATATAAACGGAAAATGTTAATATTCCAAAAGCCAACACCGAGCCAGAGAACTGAGCTATTTTATTTGGAAACCACCAAAAGGAGGCAGTGAAAATGACCGCAAACACGGCATAAATTAATACGTAAATAAGTGTCTTGGGCACAAATTCAACTCCTTCTCATAATTCCAACAATGGAATTTGAACAGTCACAGGTTCACCGAGCGATTGGCCTACTTAGTAAAATACATATTACTTCATTAACAGCAGTTTACAAATACCCGAATCTTATAATACATAAATATCTCTGACCCCGACTTATTGGTTCTCAAGTTTTTTTCTGGAATCTACAGCTTTTTTTATTGTTTCCATTGGATTATTCTTATTCGATTCAATTACATAAACGAATTTATCTTTCTGCCACTGTATTAACGTATTAGGAGAGTCTTTAAACCCACGGATTTTAATGACTCCTTTATCCTTAGGAGCAGGCAGGTAATGATCTTCTAAATAGTTAACAATAGTAGTAGCGAGCTCCATATTGTCTGGATATTTCTCTGGTGCATTTTGAGGATCATTTGGATAATCTATCTTAATTAACCAATTTCCTTCGTTCCAGACGATATATTTATGGCCAGCTCCTGCATCCTGAGAAGCTTTAATTCCATGACCCAGGTCGACATTCGTCTGTTCTACCGTGCGGTAATCCTTGATATAATTTGCTGCTTCTTTTGCACTGTTAAATGTGTGTTTTTCTATACCGTTCTCCGTGCTATCGCTTGAATTCTTATTAGCTGAAGAATCAGTGGCATTGTCGCTTGCACCTTCATCTGAACTACCTTCTTCTGTATCTCCTTGATTATTATCTTTGGAATCAGCTTCCTCTTGCAACTGATCATTCCCCGTATCATCAACTGCGCTTGCCTGATCATTTGTTTCACTTTGATTGGTATCCGTATCTTCAGAAGCTTCTGAGTTTGAAGTGCAGCCAGATAGGACGGCACTCATAAAGAGAGAGGCGATGGCCAACTTCTTTAAGTTCATAGTCTATTCCACCTTTGTAAAGAAATATATTTTAGTATTTCCAAAGAGGTTGCTCTGTTGGAAGTAACTTAATTATAAAGTTCACTAAGCGCGATGTGCGTAAACCAAAATAAATCCATCTTTTCAGCAACCAATTGAAAAGGAAGTGAGATTGTTTTAAGGTCATTTATAAATGGAAAGTTTTATTAAAGAAGAAAAAGGGAGTGAGTTTCACTAATTAAGGGAATAGAAAGGTATAGGTGTCGAACAAAGTCGAATTAGAGGTGTAATGTGAATGGAATGCACTAAGGAATTACATCAACTTATTTCAACTTCTTTTCTTGTCACTCATACTAAGTGGAATAATGTGGACGAATTTGAACGTGGACTTCCTATTGATCTTAAGGAAAGTATAAATCAATTGCGGTTCATAGAAGATTCTGCTCTAGACAAATATATTCAAACATATAGTGATTTTTTAAGCTGGAACCAATTTATAATTTATTTAACTGAGGAACATTTAGTTAAAGAGTTAGGTTACAGGTTGAAAGACTATAATCCTCGCCCCTAATAGGGGCTTTTTTGTGGAGAGAATTGCAGAAAAGGTGAAGCAGTATCGACTAAAAGAGGGCTTCATGAAAATACCAACAGTAATGCGAAATTCAGAAGCATCTGTACCTCCAACCCATTAACCTGAAATTCATAACCATTGTTCTGGTTCAGCGGTTATGAGAACATTTACATAAAGGAGGCGGGCTACATTGACAAAGTATATTTTACAGGTTGTTCGTGTTTTGAGTGTGCTTTTGTTAGTTTATTGTTTGTCTCAAGTTAGGCAAAACACATACAGTCTTGAGTTAAATGGCATGGTGTTTGGCTTATTATTGGCCGTAATCACTACGATCGGGATTGAATTCTTTTATAATGAATGAAATGGGGATTGTTCGAAATCCTTACCTATAACTTTCCCTTCCATTCCTACATATTGTTCTTGCGAGAAATTTTAAAGGCACCCATAATGATTGCCAGTTGTCAGTGAAATTAAGGAGGAGTCTTTGCAATCAATAGGAAAAAGCGGCATGAGAAATCATGCCGCTTTTTTAAGCTCCAAAGAACTCTAAGATTTTATTAAATCCGTAGGACAGATCTGTGGTTAAAAGGTAAAAATGAATTCCGAACAGCCCAGTCAACACGGTATACACAGGAAGGGTGACAGATACAAGCCCTTTCTTTGACAAAACCAGCACAGCAATCCATATGAGTAACGGAATCAATCCCAGCATGAGAATGGATATAGTACGTTCGCTGCTCATCACAACACCACCTATGGCGATTAGAAAGTTTTGGAATATCAACAACCCTGATAGGATCATAAAAATGGTATTTGCTTTATTCATACTCATCCTCCTAACTTAATATTTTGCCCGGGTGATATAAAAACATAGCGATTTAAAGGGTTATTTTTCCATTATAACAAAATGCTTTCCCCATCGTTCTGTTTCTTTTGTGAGGATCCGTGCAAACATTTGAAGATGGCATCTTTATGAAAATGTTCATCCAAGAGGCGGACCAGCACCTTAATTTCAGCCTCATCGCTATAATGCGGCGCATTTTCCCTGTGAAGCGGCTCGAAGTTTTCGGTGCGAATGGCAGGATGATAACCAAAGGGAGTCCTTCTTCATTGAACCACCGGCGCTTCATAATATCGAACCCCGAGACGCGATCCTTTTCCAGAAAACAGTGGCCGGACTTTTTTCAAAAGATCCGTTTTCTTCGCAAATTAGGCATTTTGCTATTATATCGTTTAGTTGATATTGTTCTAAATTCGGCTTTCCCTTGTTACATCAGTATATTAAGTATAAAATAGCAATCAGTGATTTTGGAAAAAGAAAGAGAGTGGTAACTATGAATAGAATTGGTGTCTTAACTAGTGGGGGAGACGCTCCGGGGATGAATGCAGCTATCCGGGCTGTAGTGCGATCCGGCTTATATTATGGTAAAGAAATGATTGGGGTCAAATATGGTTTTCAAGGATTATTAGATAAAAACATAGAAAAAATGCGCGCTGGCTCTGTTGGTTCAATTATTCAGCGTGGAGGGACAATCCTGCAGTCTTATATGTGTGAAGATATCTCTACTGACGCAGGTCAAGAAAAAGCGATTGATAATATGAAAGAACTCGAAATCGATGCCCTTATTGTTATTGGGGGAAAAGATGCGATGAAAACGGCAGAATCTTTATCGGAAAAGAATTTTCCATGCGTGGGCATCCCTGCTGTGATTGACAATAATATTCCGGGAGTGGCAGAATCGATTGGGTTTGATACTGCTCTGAACACTGTTATTGATTACATTGACCGGATTCGCGACACCGCTTCTTCCCATGAAAAAACCTCGATTATAGAAGTGATGGGAAAAGACACTGGTATTCTAGCCCTATGGTCCGGTCTGGCCGGCGGTGCTGAGAATATATTAATTCCTGAAAAGAAAGAAGATGTAGAGGGAATAGTGGAGCGGATCAAACGCGGTGAAGGACGTGAAAAGAGATATAGTATCATAATAGTAGCCGAAGGAACTGTAAGTGGGAACGATCTCACCGTTAAATTAAAACAAGAAGCTGGAATTGATTCACGATTAACTGTGTTAGGTCATACCCAGCGCGGAGGTGCTCCTTCGGCAAGAGATCGAGTGCTTGCAAGCAGACTTGGAGCATATGCCATAGATCTTTTGATTAATCATACATCTGGTAAAGTGGTGCAGATAAGGAATAACAAACCGGTAAGTATGGACTTTGAGGAAATCTTCTCTCAAGCGACTCTAATTGATGATGATATGTATGATTTATCAGAAAGGTTGTCTTTATAAAGAAAAAAGCAATTATAAAAGAAATTTTCTTTCGTTTCGAACTTATCTTTATAATTTTGGCAGTCCAGATAATTAGCTGCAAAATTCTGCAGTTTAGATAGATAAGGAGAAAAGAGTCACTCAGGATTCCTGAGTGGCTTTTCTCTATAAAAAGTGGATAGAGTGTGACAGGTGTTCAGTTCTGTTTCAAGTGGCTCAGACTGCCTCCTTTTAGAAGGAACTTTAAGTCCCCTTGGCAGCTGGATTTTAATGCAGTTAGTAAGAGGAACCTGTGGGTCTTGAAACAAATGTATTTGTTTTTACATAATATAGAGAGAAATATTACAAATTTAAAATTAATTGAATTTTTTTACAATTTAGTTACAATTAGGTGAAATCAGTTATAGAGGAGTCCCAGGCGGGTATTTAATTTGTGAAAGACATTCCAACCCAGCAATTCATGGAGGTGAAGCATTATGGATGATAGAAGGTATCAGACTGGTGATGAAGCCCCTAAATCAGGAATATACAAGTTAGAGAGCCTAATGAATGGAGCACCTTCAAAGGAAGATAATATCAAGGTTAAGGTTGATCAAGGTGAGAAACTCCCACCTTCTCCAATATCAAAGGAACCTGCTTATTGGGTAAGAGGTTTTTAAATGAAGTGACTGATTAGAAGGATGATCAAAGGGCATCGTAGTTATAAATTTACTTTCACTTACCTTATGAGAGGGGACCATTATGGAACTCAAAGTAGAGTGGATTAATCATGCTAAACAATCAAAGTTAGATCGGCCAAAGCTTTTTAGAGTAGTTGAGATATTGAACATTGATTGGGTCCCAGAAGTGGAAGAGGATTTAATTATAGAAAGAGTCAAGGAGAGAATATCAAAGGATAAAAGTATTCCTTTTGATAAAATTGAGATTAAGAAAATTCTTGAGTATATGCCAGAGGAAACAAATAAATAAGCGAAAAAAAAAGACACTTGAACTGAAGTCTTTTAATCCGAACGATGATGAAATGTTTACGACATTCTTCTATCATCGTTCGGATTTTTTCTCGTGCATTGACGGTTCGATTTTAGACTGGAAGCATTCCCTTATTTCTTTTAACATGGTCTGATAACTTTATTAATGTTACTCACTTGTATGTTACTTTAAAACATACAGAGGCAGGGACTACCGCATGAAATCCAGCTTCTCCCCTAATAAATCAACGAAAATGAGGTGGTTATTTATGAAGACACTACTGCTTACAGGATTCGAACCTTTTCTCGAGTTCCCTATCAACCCAACGATGCAAATCGCCGAAAATTTGGACGGGAAAGTCATTAATCAGCATAGTATTATTGGCAGGGTTCTCCCTGTAGATTTTCAAAAAGCTGGAGAACAGCTCGTTAAACTATTGGAAGAGACTAATCCTGATACTGTCCTATCCCTTGGCCTCGCAGGAGGAAGAACGGCTATTACACCTGAGCGGATCGCTATTAATTGTAATGACGGGGAAAGAGATAATCATCATTATAAACCCAAAGGAGAAACCATTATCAAGGATGGACCTGATGGACTCTTTTCAACATTACCGATTCAGAAATTGAAAGAGACGTTGAACAGCAGCGGCTTTCCTTCCCATATCTCTAATACTGCGGGGACTTATCTTTGCAATCATGTAATGTATCAGCTTCTGTATTTTTACCATAAGAAACATAAGCAGGTTCCTGCCGGATTCATCCACATTCCAGCTTCACATCAGCTAGCCATTGAGCACGGAAACATCCCAAGCTGGTCACAGAAAGATTTACTTGATGCCCTCACTCTTGTGATCCACACCTTGTGACATCCCCATTCTATAGGAGAGGTGCGGTATATTTCATAGAACATTCGTTCACACTAATTCTTAGCAAATGAATTTTAAGGATGGATGAACCGTGATCTACATTTATAACGATTATGGTGGGACGCACACAACTTCAATGGCAGCGGCATTTCACTTAAACCTAATAACTCCTTCTATTGAGCCATTTACCAAAGAACAAATTCTCGCTATCCCATTTTTTAATCAATTAACTAAGAAAGATGCTGGCAGGATTCTTTTTCATGGAAAAGATAACGAGGGCCATCCTGTTTATACAATAGGAAGAAAGTCATCAAAGTTAGTTGTGCCTGCACTTAAGGATTTGAGTTTACTTTTCCTGAACCTCTATCAGGGAGAAGAGCGAATTATATTTTCAAATACATCTCCGACCGTGCCTTTTGTCATGACGATCGGGGGAGGATTATCGAGGGGATTAGGGATCGACAGTCTAGGTGTACCTCTCTTAATTAAAGGCGCACAAAAGGCAAGCAGCACGATTCATCATTTGGTGGAAAACACTAAACAAATGGCGCATTCCCATGTGGAAGAACAAGTCCTTGTTTTAGATAATGACCAGTTTAAAATTTAGCATAGTGGAATGAACTGTTGCATAAAATAATACAGTAGAATGGAAAAAGATTTTTTGAATGTTTTCTCTCCTTAGAAAGGAGAGTAAGCAAACCAAAAAGTCTTTTTTAGTTAAAAGCCTTTTCCTTTATCTTGCGTAAAACTATTTAGGAATTTGTATCGCGTTTGCATGCACAGGGGGCCGGCAGTTCATCCCGGATTCTACAGACTAATCCCTGGGTATATTAGATTCCCTATAGTTTAGTAACAACAAGTGATGGAAAGGATAGACATTATCATGATTATATAAAGGAGAGGTTCGTGTGGAACGAGAGGAATTGCACCGTAAGATTATATCGTTGAAAGGAAAGATTTGCTCAGGTCAGATTAAATTTGATGGTAGTGACCATTACATTCTTTCGCAATTAGATAAAGTAAAACAGATGGAAGACGGAATGATAGATGTCAACACTGTGCCTGCTGCTCTTATTACATTAATAAATTTAGATAGTTTAAATACTCCTCAAAAGCAGGAAGCAGAAATCTAAGAAGCTGGGCAATTCTTCAGAAATCTGAAATTAGTTACTTAAGAGGCAGAGACATATGGAGAGGCTCCCAATCTAAGGAGGAAAAATCAAGGGAAGTGCAGAAATTCACCCTGAATGATCGCTCCGGAAATACACTCCATTGAAAAGGTTGATTCTTCATTTCACACTCCTATGTTCATAAGTGGAGACAGAGTAACAAAACGGGAAACGGGTAGAGATCTAGGATAATGGAGGAAAAGAGATCCGAACGATGAAGAAAAGAATGTTGTTAACCTTCCTTCATCGTTCGGGTTGAATCATGACTAACAGACTCCTGTCCCAATCTCTATTTAAGCGATTCATAATTTAAGTAATCCAGGGAAGAGCTTTCGCTGATTGAGTAGTTTGATTCATTGAAAAGACATCGGATTCTTAGTAAACTACAACAGAGGAATGAACGTTCATTCCGCGAACGTAAGGGAGGCTGGATAATTATGAAGCAAGAATTAAATAAACGGGATCGAATATTTGAAAGTGCACTGCAATTATTTGCAGAACGGGGATTTGATGCCACGACCATACCTATGATTGCAACCGATGCGAAGGTAGGAGCTGGTACAATCTACCGCTATTTTGAGAATAAAGAAGTTCTCGTAAACACCTTGTTTCAATTTTATGTGAATTCGTTCAAAGAGAAACTTTTATCAGGTTTTCCATCCAGTCTTTCTATCCGTGAGCAATTTCATCATATTTTTCAAGGGATGATCCAGTTTACCAATTATCATGAACATGCGCTATATTTTATAAAAACGCATAATGCTGCATATTTTTTAGATGAAACGAGCAAAGCAGTTTTTGAAGAACTTATGAACAATCTTCGGAACTTTGTTGAACATGGACAAAAAGAAAATAGTATACGTGAACTGCCATCTGCGGCACTGATTGCGATAATCTTTGGCGGTTTTCTTGAACTCCATCAACTAGTTCGCTCAGGAGAAATTGAAGCGACTAGTGAATTGCTGGCAGGTGTGGAAGAAAGCTGCTGGGATGCCGTCCGTGTGCATCAATAGCTGCACGGATTGCTTGTCTTTATAAGCGGAATGAATATTCATTCCGAATAGAATCCAACATTTGAGGTGATTTAAATGAATAATACTCAGTCTCTGCCACAACCCAAGTCCTTTGGCCCGCTTGGAAATCTACCCATCATTAATAAAGAAAAACCGATGCAGTCGTTTATGCAACTCGCTGAGGAACTGGGGCCGATTTATCAATTTCAATTCCCAGGACGATTAAGTAGATTCGTATCCAGTGCCCGTTTTGCTAAGGAAATTTGCGACGAAACCCGTTTTGATAAAAAAGTGGGACCAGCTCTGCAGAAGGTCCGTGCGTTTAGTGGGGACGGACTGTTCACCAGTGAAACGGATGAGCTGAATTGGAAGAAGGCACATAATATTTTACTACCCAGTTTCAGCCAGCAGGCCATGAAGGGGTATCATAATAAAATGGTTGATCTTGCTACACAGCTGGTGCAAAAGTGGGGAAGACTTAACGCTGGAGATGAAATTCGAGTCCCTGAAGATATGACCCGGCTTACGCTGGATACTATTGGATTGTGCGGATTTAACTATCGATTTAACAGTTTTTACCGGGAGAACTCCCACCCCTTTGTAGCAAAAATGGTAAGGGCACTTGATGAATCCATGAGTCAGACTCAGCGCCTCGGCATTCAGGATAAACTAATGGTTCGATCTAAACGGCAGTTTAAAGAAGATATCGACTATATGTTTAACCTGGTTGATGAGTTGATTACTGAACGCAAACAAGCAGGAAATCAGGGTGAAGATGATTTGCTTGCTCACATGCTGGAAGGGAAAGATCCTGATACAGGAGAACCACTTGATGAGGAAAACATTCGCTTCCAAATTATCACTTTCTTGATTGCTGGTCATGAAACGACGAGCGGTTTGCTCTCTTTCGCTATCTATTACTTAATGAAGAACCCTGATAAAATGGCTAAAGCTTATGCCGAAGTAGATGAAGTATTGGGAGATGATCTCCCTTCTTATAAACAAGTGAAAAAACTGAAATACGTCCGGATGATTCTGAACGAAGCATTGCGACTGTGGCCAACAGCACCTGCATTTGGCGTCTATGCTAAAGAAAATACCACGCTTGATGGGGCATATGAAGTAGAAAAAGGAGAAACGTTTATGCTTCTTCTACCACAGCTGCACCGGGATCCAGCTGTATGGGGCGAAGATGCGAAGGACTTCAAGCCAGAGCGGTTTGAAGACCCATCTCAAATTCCTCATCATGCCTATAAACCATTTGGTAATGGTCAGCGAGCCTGTATTGGTCAGCAATTCGCCCTTCATGAAGCAACATTGGTCCTGGGGATGGTATTACAGTACTTTGAACTAGAAGATCATTCAAATTACCAATTGGACGTAAAAGAAACCTTAACGCTTAAGCCGGACGGACTAACGATGAGGGTGAAACCTCGTAAAGATGTGATGCAAATGCAAACCCCGGCAGCTTCATCACCTGAGAAGGAACAAGGCTCACCATCATCTAAGTCATCAGCAGCAAATGCCCACCAAACACCTATGCTCGTTCTTTATGGGTCCAATTTAGGAACCGCAGAAGGAGTAGCAAGGGATCTTGCTGAATCTGGAAATCATCAAGGATTTGCTGCACGAACAGCTGCCCTGGATGAGTACCTAGACGCTCTGCCAGTGGAAGGCGTCACTATTATCGTTACTGCATCTTATAATGGCAGCCCTCCTGATAATGCTGCTTCCTTTGTAGATTGGATTCGATCCTCTGAAAATAGAAAGCTTAAAGGGGTAAACTACGCTGTCTTTGGCTGTGGTGACCGCAATTGGGCAAGTACGTATCAACGAATTCCAGCTTTCATCGATGAAGAGTTAGAAGCCGGAGGAGCGTCCAGAATCGTGCAGCGAGGAGATGGAGATGCCAGTGAAGATTTCGAAGGGGATTTAGAAAAATGGGAGGAGAAATTATGGCCGGCATTGGCTGAAAAATTTAACCTTGAGCTTGAAGGAACGGAAAACCAGCCTAGTCAAGTATCCTTAGAATTTGTAAGCGGCGTTTCCCATACACCGCTTGCCAGGACTCATCATGCTTTTACTGCTAAGGTCATGATGAATAAAGAGTTACAACAAACGGATAACCGAAGCACCAAACATGTAGAGCTTTTGCTTCCTGCAGGGGTCACTTATCAAGAAGGAGACCATTTAGGTGTATTACCTCAAAACAGTAAGCAGCTGGCAGACAGGGCATTGAAGCGGTTTAGTTTAAAGGGAGAAGAGTATGTAGTGCTGGGGGAAGAGACAGGTAAAGCGACCCATCTTCCTACTAATCAGTCAATAAAGCTTGAGGAATTACTAAGCTCTTATGTTGAATTGCAAGAGCCTGCGACCAGAACTCAAATACGGGAGCTGGCAGCTAATAATCCTTGTCCTCCTCATAAAGATGAACTTGAACAGCTTCTTGAAGAAGAAATATATAAACAAGAAATACTGAAAAAAAGACGGACCATGCTGGAATTGCTAGAGGAATATGTCTCTTGTGACCTTCCTTTCGAAAAGTTTCTTGCTTTGCTTCCTCCTCTTAAGGTGAGATATTATTCAATCTCCAGTTCTCCTAGCAAGCAGCAAAACTTGGTTAGTATAACGGTAAGTGTCGTTCGCGGCGATGCCAGGAGTGGAAAAGGAGAATATCAAGGAGTTGCCTCTACCTATCTTTCAGGAAAAAGTAACGGAGACAAAGTTGCCTGTTTTATTAGTACGCCGCAATCTAACTTTAAGCTTCCAGAAAGTCCCGAAACTCCTTTAATTCTCGTAGGTCCAGGTACGGGAATCGCCCCGTTTAGAGGGTTTATTCAGGCACGGAACTTTCAAAAAGAAAACGGTCATTCACTTGGAGAAGCCCACTTATATTTTGGATGCCGTCACCCTGAGCAGGACTTTCTTTACGAACAAGAGTTAAAGGATGCAGAACAGAAAGGAATTGTCAGGCTGCACACAGCTTTTTCCAGGGTGGATACTGAAGAGAAAACCTACGTACAGGGTTTAATGAAAAAGGATGCGTCTCAACTGATTCCATTACTGGAGCAGGGAGCGAGACTCTATATTTGCGGGGACGGGAGTAAAATGGCTCCTGCTGTTACGGAAACGTTAGTAAAAAGCTATCAAGCGATCAAACGAGTAAGTGAAGAAACTGCCAACGCGTGGCTGGAAAGTCTGGAGCAAGAAGGGCGATTAGCAAAAGACGTCTGGGCAGGAGAGTAAGCGACTCATAAACGAAGCAGCCGGAAATATTCTCTTCCGGCTGCCTTTTTATATCTGCCTATATTCTTGGAATGAGGGGCAGGTTTTTTTAGATTCTTAAACCTCGATTAATTCCACACTTCCTTAGCGATTTCTGCTACGTGACGGATTTTCGCCCACTGATCTTCTTCAGTTAATAGATTCCCTTCCTCGGTAGAAGCAAATCCACACTGAGGACTTAGGCAGAGTTGATCATAGGGAACGTAGTCAGCTGCCTCTGCGATTCTTTTCTTAACCGCCTCTTTGTTCTCAAGTTTTCCTATTTTCGAGGTGATCAGTCCAAGGACAATGTGAAGGTCTGATCGATTTACTCGGCGAAGAGGTTCAAAGCTTCCAGACCTTTCATCATCAAACTCAAGAAACAATCCATCCACGTCCAGTTTCCCGAAAATGGCGTCAGATACTGCTTCATAGTCTCCTGAAGCTAAGTAAGTAGAGCGGAAATTTCCTCTGCATATATGCATGGTAATGACCATATCATCAGGCCGTTCAGAAATAGAGTCATTAACCGCCTGGACAAATAAAGTTCGAAGCTTGTCTGGGTCTTGTCCTTTATTTCTCATTTTCTGCAGTCCTTCTTCTGAGAAGAATCCTGCCCAGGATGTATCATCCAGTTGAAGATATCTGCATCCTGCCTCATAAAAGGTCTGAATAGCTTTCTGATAAGCGCTGGTCAAATCCTTAAGAAGTTCTTCTTCTGTACTATAAACGGTTTGGTTAATGTCTCCACGTGCCAACAGCATGTTTGGACTGGGAATCGTAAATTTCGGTGTGTGGTCCCCTCCGACTATAGAATGAAGAAACTTATAATGATCGATCATAGGGTGGTCAGCAAAATCTATTTTTCCCGCCACTCTTACGGAATGTGCCTTCGTTTCTACACCCTCGAACTGGATACCTGAATCTGTTTCATAGCCTTCGACACCAATAAGTCCTTCCAGAAAGTCAAAATGCCACCAGGCTCTGCGTAAATCTCCATCTGTAATCGATTGAAGTCCGGCCAGCTTTTGTTTTTCTACCAGCTTAATAATCTCCTCATCTTCAATTTTCTTTAATTCAAAGTCGGAAATCTCTCCATTGTCCCTGCTGATTCTTGCTTGTTTAATTCTCTCTGGACGCAGTAAACTTCCGACGTGGTCTCCTTTAAATGGAGCAAGAGTTTTTTTAGTGAGTGTCAAGTTTATCCTCTCCTTAATCATAATAAAAAGCCTCTTCGATAAGAAGAGACTTCATTAATTAATCGCCGCTTCTTATCTTTCAAGCTTTACAAAGCTTGCAGGATTTAGCACCTTGTAAGAATACAGGTTGCTGAGGTGTCGCTGGACCCATTTCCTCGACCTCTCTGGATAAGAAATATATAGAGTTTTCAAAAAATACTATGGATGTAATCTTAACAACAACTAGTGAAAAAATAAAGAGATAATTTTCCGTAGCGGAAGATTATCTCAAGCACTTGGACTAGCAGGATTTAATATAGATAATTCGTACAGGAAATTTATTGAAAGAACTTCTCGTCATTTCCCGATGGCTTTTATCTATCCTGGAGTTTAAGGAGAGAATAGTCAGTTTACATAGTAAAGTACCTGAAAGGGTATATCGAATCTATAAGACATTTTATAAAAAAAATTATATGAACGACTTGACTAAATACCGATAGGGGTATAATATAAAAAACAGATTGCAAAGCAAAGGGGAATAAAATGAATTTATGGATAGGTCTTTTAGTAACTATTTCCTTTGTGTACTTGTATAGAAGGTATCTGCCTGTGTCAGGTGTTACCCTTATTCAAATAGATGAAGAAAGTGACGTACTGAAAGAATTGATTATTATAGACACAAGAGATTATCTGACATCCTCACGGGATCCACTCCCTTCAGCCTATTGTATGCCGCTCCCTTATTTGAATCGTCATTATAAGGAGCTTCCTGATCAAGGAATGATTATATTTGCTTCAGATTATGTAGAAAAGAATTTAAGTGCACGAATATTGCGAAGTAAAGGAAAACGTGTAGCTGGGTACTGTCTGGTAAGTAATTTGGAAAGGAACGATCGAATTGGAATACAATAAACCAATGAAAAATAGAGTAAAACGTATTGAAGGCCAGGTTAGAGGATTGTTAAAAATGATGGAAGAAGACAAAGACTGCAGAGATGTGATCACTCAATTAAGTGCGGTAAGAAGTGCGGTAGACCGGACAGCTGCACTGATAGTTAGTGAAAATCTTGCAGAATGTATTCGAGAGGAAAAAAATCCTCAGGCAAGCTCAGAAGGTATGATTAAGGAAGCAGTTCAGCTTCTTGTAAAAAGCAGATAGTAAGTGTAGGCCTATATATTTTTATGAAGTAAAATACCCGTACATGTATATGTATATGAGGAGGATGAAAAATGGAAGAAAAAAAGAAAACCACGATTGTTTTATTTAGCGGTGATTACGATAAAGCGATGGCTGCTTATATTATTGCAAATGGGGCCGCTGCTTATGATCACGAGGTAACGATTTTCCATACCTTCTGGGGTCTAAACGCATTACGAAAAGATGCCCTAGTTGATGTGAAAAAAGGATTTATGGAAAAAATGTTTGGAAAAATGATGCCTAAAGGCGCAGATAAAATGGGTCTTTCTAAAATGAATTACTTGGGTATGGGACCTAAGATGATTAAAAATGTTATGAAGAAACACAATGCTATGCCGCTGCCAGAATTAGTAGAAATGGCACAAGAACAAGATGTGAAACTCATTGCCTGTACGATGACCATGGATTTACTTGGTCTTCATAAAGACGAATTGCTGGATGAAATTGAATATGCAGGAGTTGCCGCCTACATTGGCGACGCCCAGGATGGCAATGTGAGTTTGTTCATCTAAAAAATTTTAATTTAATTAGTACCCTGCCAGGTATGGAAGTTTTGCAATGGCAGATTCTTATATCATTACTTTGGAGGGATTAAGATGAATGAAATTACAGCAAATCAACTTGCAAAAAAAGTAAACAATGGAGAGCACGTGAATATTATCGATGTGCGAGAAGATGAAGAAGTTGCTCAAGGGAAAATACCAGGTGCTCGTCATATTCCGCTAGGGCAAATCTCAGAAAGACTATCAGAGATCGATAAAAATGAACATCATTACATGGTGTGCCGTTCTGGCGGAAGAAGTGGAAAAGCCACATCTTTTTTGAGTGAGCAAGGCTATGACGTAACCAATATGGCTGGCGGAATGCTTGCCTGGGAAGACAAAGTTGAAAAATAAGGAGGAGATTACATGAGTATAACAGCGAACGAAGTATTGGATGCTAAAGGACTGGCATGTCCTATGCCTATTGTAAAAACGAAAAAAGCGATGAAAAACCTTGAAGCAGGTCAGGTTATTGAAGTTCAAGCAACGGATAAGGGGTCTACGGCAGATATGAAAGCCTGGGCAGACAGCACAGGCCACCAATATCTTGGCACTGTAGAAGAAGCAGAAGTACTGAAACATTATTTACGCAAAGCAAGTGATGCAGAGACGAAGGAAGAAACACAACACGAAGAAGTTATTAACCTGGAAGATTTTCAAGCAAAAGTGGATGGAGAAGAATCCATTTCAATTATTGACGTTCGCGAACCGGCAGAATTTGCTTTTGGCCATATTCCAGGCTCAGTAAATATCCCGCTTGGTGAATTGGATGAGCGGATGAATGAAGTAGAGAGTAATGACGAAGAAATTTACGTCATTTGCCGAACAGGAAATCGCAGTGATTTAGCTGCACAAAAACTGACAAGTAATGGATATAAAAAAGTGAAAAATGTAGTGCCTGGCATGGCTGAATGGCAAGGTACAACAGAAAAGAACAATTAATCAGGAGGTTTTATAAATGGCTGATACAAAGGTAGCGATTATCGCAGCAAATGGTAGTTTATTTGATGCCTATAAAGCATTTAATGTCGCAACAGCTGCAGCAGCATCTGATGCAGAGGTTGGTATTTTCTTTACATTTGAAGGTTTAAACTTAATTCACAAAGAGCAGCACAAGAACCTTCCGCTTCCTGAAGGAAAAGAGCATTTTCAGGAAGGGTTTGAAAAAGCCAATGTGCCTTCCATTGAAGAGCTTGTAAGCATTGCACAAGAACTCAATATTAAACTAATTGCTTGTCAAATGACAATGGATGTCATGAATTTAGAAAAAGATGATTTTGTCGAAGGAATCGAGGTTGGCGGAGCGGCTTCATTTATAGAGTATGCCAAGGATGCCAATATCTCATTAACATTTTAATTTAAGAGGTGAAACAATGAATTTGAAAACTATGACCACGGGTCAGCTTGCAAAAAAAATAGTTAAAAACGAAGATACACTGATTTTAGATGTTCGAAATACCGATGAGTTTGAGGATTGGAAAATAGAAGGTGAACATGTAGAAGTCATCAATGAGCCTTACTTTAATTTGCTTGATGGAGTAGAAGAGATAGAAGATAAGCTAAATAAAGACAAGGAAATCATTGTGGTTTGTGCTAAGGGCGGCTCCTCTCAAATGGTAGGCGAAGAGCTTGCTGAAGCCGGGTTTACAAATGTTTACTCCTTAGAAGGCGGCATGAAAGCCTGGAGTGAACACCTGGAACCAGTGAAAGTTGCTGATTTGAATGACGGAGGAAGCTTATATCAATTTGTCCGCTTAGGTAAAGGCTGCCTGTCCTACTATATTGAATCAGATGGCGAAGCAGCTATAGTAGATGCCAATCGAATGACAGATATCTATGAAAACTTTGCTAAAGAAAAAGGCGTGCAAATCAAACATCTTGTGGATACTCATTTACACGCTGACCACATTTCCGGCGGCCGTAAGCTGGCAGAAGATATGAATGGCACGTATTATTTGCCGGCGAAGGACGCTGAAGAGGTCACATTCAGCTATGAACCTCTAGAAGAAGGAAAAGATATTACCGTAGGAAATACAACGGTTAAAGTACAGCCCATTTACTCTCCAGGTCACACGATAGGAAGTACTTCTCTTATTATTGAAGATCAGTACTTGCTAACAGGAGATATTCTATTTGTTGAGTCCATTGGACGTCCTGATCTAGCTGGAAAAGCAGAAGATTGGGTCGGAGACTTGCGTGAAACTTTGTATGAAAAATATAAAGAGCTTTCTGATGATTTAATCGTATTGCCTGCCCATTATTCCTTTGCAAAGGAACTAGGGAAAGGCGGTCAAGTATCTGCACGCTTAGGAGATCTTTACCAAAAGAACAAGGGTCTTCAAGTGGACGATGAACAGGAATTTAGAAATATGGTAACGGAAAATCTTCCGCCTCAGCCGAACGCTTACCAAAAGATTCGCGAAACCAATATGGGAAAAGTGGATCCGAATGAAGATGAACGAAAAGAAATGGAAATTGGGCCGAACCGCTGTGCGGTACACGGCTAACCTCACCAAAAAGGAGAATGGAAATGGAATCAAATAAAGTGTTAGATGCAAAAGGATTAGCATGTCCAATGCCAATCGTTAAAACAAAAAAAGCCATGCAGGAAATGAACTCAGGAGAGGTGCTTGAAGTGCATGCAACCGATAAAGGGGCTAAAAGCGACCTTTCTGCCTGGGCAAAATCCGGCGGCCATGAATTAGTAAAAGATACCGAAGAAGACGAAGTATTAAAGTTTTGGATTAAAAAAGCATAATGAAATGATGGAGGGGAGTTGCTCCCCTCATGTTCATAAGGGGGAAGAGAAATGGACATGGGTCTTATCATTACCATATTTATTATAGGCTTTGCAGGTTCCCTATTGTCCGGAATGCTGGGCATTGGCGGAGCTATTATCAATTACCCCATGCTGCTTTACATCCCTGTCTTATTCGGTTTTTCTGGCTACAATGCTTATGAAGTGTCCGGAATTGTGGCCATCCAAGTATTTTTTGCGACTCTGACAGGTGTCTGGTCTTATCGAAAAGGTGGTTATTTAAACAAAAGCTTGATCATCATTATGGGGGCAAGTATACTGCTCGGGAGTTTCCTTGGAGGATACGGATCACATTTTCTATCTGAAGCAGGAATTAATTTTGTATATGGTATATTAGCTGTTATTGCTTCTGTTATGATGTTTGTACCTAAAAAGGGAAGAACTGACGAGAACGCTGCACAAATCGACTACAATAAACCTGTAGCCGCTATTTTAACGTTTATTGTCGGAGTAGGTGCAGGAATTGTAGGAGCAGGAGGAGCTTTTCTGCTTGTACCCATTATGCTTGTGGTCTTAAAAATTCCAACGAGGATGACCATTGCCACTTCTCTGGCCGTCACCTTTATCTCTTCCATAGGTGCTACAACTGGGAAGGTATTAACTGGCCATGTTCCATTGAGTCCTGCGGCTATAGTGATTATCGCAAGCTTGATTGCCTCTCCAATAGGAGCAAGCTTTGGGAAAAAAATGAATACGAAACTCCTGCAAGGGATATTAGTTGTATTAATTGTAGGAACAGCGATTAAAATCTGGATGGATATTCTATTATAAAAACCAGACTCCGTGTGAGGGTGGTTTTCTTAAAAGGAAGTGGAGCACTTGGAAACTTTTATTCAATGGGTCATTATTATTGGAGTAGCCTGGTTTGTATTTAGCCGGTTTCTCCCTGCAAAAGGAATATCGAATATTTCGACTCAGGAAGCAAAAAATAGGTTGAAAGAGAAACAAGTTCAATTTATTGATGTCAGAACTCCTCAAGAGTATAAATCCAATCACCAAAAGCCATTTAAAAATATCCCATTAGCAGAACTATCGACCAGAACATCAGAACTAGATAAAAATAAAGAAGTTTTAGTTGTTTGTCAAAGTGGGATGAGGAGTATGAAAGCTTCAAAGACGCTTAAAAAACAAGGGTTTGAAAAGGTAACAAATATTAAAGGCGGCATGAGTGCGTGGAGATGAAAAGAGCGTGAATGCATTTCGGGTTATTTCTTAAAAATTTTTGTAATGGAGAGGATCACGAATGTTTCATTATACCGTTGAGACAAAGAAAAGTATGGATGAGGCGGTTCGGTCGTTAGAAGAAAGTCTAAAAGAAGAGAAATTCGGTGTCCTTTGGCAATTTGATATTAAAAATACTTTGCAGGAAAAAGGATTTGATTTCAATCAGCCTTATCTTGTGCTGGAGGTTTGTAATCCTAAGGAAGCGGACCGCGTGTTATCAAAGAATCAGTTGGCAGGTTATTTCCTCCCTTGCAAAATCGTGGTCTATCAAGATGAAGGCAAGACTAAAATTGGAATGCCAAGACCTACTTCCTTAATTAAAATGGTGGATGATAATGAATTAGTGGAATTTGCTGCCAGTATAGAAAATCGTTTGATCGGATGCATGGATAAGAGTGTTGAATAATCCATTGGAGAACGTTAGAGGGTACAAGCCTCTCTGGCGTTCTTATTTATTTTAGGCCATTTAATAATCATGGATGACATTGAATTTAAACAATAAGTCTTTACCTGCTGAAGATAAAATTTTTGAATGGAAATTGGAGACGTTTTGGGAAATGGTCTTCATATTTATCGTCGGACCGCAGGTGTGGGTCCGACGCGATTTTTAAATATTTATTAAAAAGTTTTTACTCATGCGGTAAACGAATGAACACCCTCGTTAATATGATATAGGAAGAGCATAGTAATGAGGTGGAAAAATTGTTTTTTGTTATTATTTTTCTAGGGATCGGATTAGTAATCGGTGCTTTTCATAAAGAACCGGATCATATGAGCCCTGAAGAAGAAGCATGTTATATTTTCATTCTAGTGATGATTATAATGGCCTGGCCTTTATGGCTGTTATATAAATTAGGGTTCCGATATATGGAAAAACACCGAAGCTGAACAGGGATGACAATAAAAAAATTGTCAACGGCGTAAGTGTGGGGTAGTTGAAACAAAAGAAGTTTAAGCATTATAAAGATACTGGGACAGTTGTCTTTCAGACATTAGTAAATCCGAACGATGATGAAATGTACCAACACTTCATCATCGTTCGGATTTTTTTGTCCTGCATAAAGTAAGGTTTCTTAGCTTACAAGTGAATACTGCAGCCTAGCCTTATTCTTTAGCATTTCCTGGTTCTCTAAAAGTCCGGTTTGTGTAGGGTGGAATTTCAATTGAATATTTAAATGTTTTCATTAAGTTCAAGTACTTGTAATTAGGGTTCATTCTTGTCAGCTCTGAGACGGTAACGAACTCGTACCCCTGTTTTTTTAATTCAGGAAGAATCTTTTTCAATGCGTTAATCGTCTGCATTCGATTGCCGCCATAATCGTGAAACAAAATAATGTCTCCATTTCTTACATTTTCTATGACATTGCGTACAATCGTGCTTGTTCCTGGCTGTTTCCAATCTAATGTGTCTTGATGCCATGACCACAATACAACGGTATAACCTTCCTCATTCGCTGTATAAACAATCGATTCATTATAGGCTCCGCCTGGAGGACGAAATAATTTTGGAGAAAAACCCGTTAATTGATGAATAATTTCATTGGTCTGACGTAATTCTTTTATGAATGAATCTTTATTCATCGTTCTAATATTTGGATGAGTGTAGGTGTGGTTAGCAACTTCGTGACCTGCCTTTACTTCTCTTTGGACGATGTCAGGGAAATTTTCGGCACGTTCCCCTACCACAAAAAAAGTTGCTTTTGCTCGGTATTCTTTCAGGACATCCAGAACAAGCGGAGTATAGATTTCACTGGGACCATCATCAAAAGTTAGAGCAATCATTTTTTTATTAGTGGGAATTTCCCAAATGGCTCGGCCTTGTTTTTCAAAGAAAAAACGGTCTGCTTTCGCTGCTGCTTCTTCACTTAAGAATAGGACAGAAATGAAAATTAATAAGGACAGTAAGACAAGAAATTTTCTTCTCACAAAGACACGGCCTCCTCTTTTTTCTTATCTTGCCGTTGAGAAGCTGTTTTTATGATGAGAATTATTAACAATAACCAAATATATAAGGCAGAGGAGCAATGATATGTATCAAGAATTTTGGGCAAGTATTAGTCCTGATGCATGGCTGCAAACTGCAGGGGGAATTATAGGTGCTTTTGTTGGAACCTTGTTAGCAGGAATGATTTCCATCTTCCTTTATAAGAAAGAAGCGCAAGATCATCGAGTTGAGAAATTTAGTCAGTTTAAAAGAAATTATCTTATTTATTTCAGAAACAAAGTAATTAGCCTAGTCGAATTGTTAGAGGAATCAGAGAAAATAAATTTAAAACAATCTCCTTTTCAGTTGAAAATGATTAAAGTCAAAAATGAAGAGGTCAAGCGGTATTATTTAATGAATCTGGAACCTTGTGTTCCCATTGAGCTTCATGAGTCGTTTGAACATATGTACGGTCAAATTGTAAACATAGAAAGCTTCATTCACTTGATTTACGGTCATCAAGACGCGGAGGAATTGATCACATTGCTGAATCTTCTGCCAATCATGAATGAATCCATACAGGAAATTTCTCATACCATCGATGTGATTGATACAAGAATAGAGGAAGATTTTTAAAAAATGAAAATAACCAGGAATACCCCTGGTTATTATTTGAAACAAAATAGAAATTAGCATTTTTCCTTATTAACGATAGAAGGAAGCTCCCACAATAATTAACAGGATAAACAGAACTACGATTAGTGCGAAACCGCCACCGTATCCGTAGCCACCGCCGCAGCCACCACCGTAGCCGCCGCCGAATCCGCCGCCATAAAAGCCCATGATTCCACCACCTTTATTGCTTTATATAACAGGGTATGTAGGGGGTGCCATATTGGGAAGGGCATTTGTCCATTATTGAAAGTCATCGCTTATTTGAATTTCTTACTATTTGGAAATTCATACGTATTTATAAAGAGAAATTAATGATTATTTATCAAGTGATTATCGACAAGGAAGCTGACTAATTTCCTCCGAATTTATAAAACACAGAATGATTTGAATGGAGGAATCCCCCCCTTGTTTTAGAGATAAAAAAGAAAAAAAGAAACACATAATTTACCTGTAGAATTCAGCCATAGCCTGAATGAAAACGCTTTATCAAAAACCTGAATAATCAAAGTGTTCAGAAAATTTACTGAAAACCTGTTGACCTTCTCTCGAAATCGGTTTAAAGTAGTCCTCAATCAACTAAACCGAAAACGCAGTGTTCAAACAGTAAACGGATAGTTGGTTCATGTGGAATGACCATCGGACCCTGAAAAGTAAGAGTGCATGCTTACCCCCAGGGTCCACATTAACACTTTTATTCATTATCCATATTAACCATAACTATACAAAAGAAAGGAGTGCTGAGAATGAGCAGCCAATGGATTTATATGAGCGGCGAATTCGTAGACAAGAGTGAAGCAGTCGTATCCGTCTACGATCACGGTTTCTTATATGGAGACGGGGTGTTCGAAGGCATTCGGGTTTACGAAGGCAATGTCTTTAAGTTAGAAGAACACTTAAACCGTCTCTTCGATTCTGCTAAGTCAATCATGCTTCAAGTACCATATGAAAAGGAGGAATTGGAAGAAATTATTGTTGAAACTGTCCGCAGAAACCAGCTGGAAACCGCCTATATACGAGTAGTTGTCTCCAGAGGTGCTGGGAATCTCGGACTGGATCCTTCCAGTTGTTCAAATCCTCGCGTGGTTGTCATTGCTGAAGCACTCGCTTTATTTCCTAAAGAGCTGTATGAACGAGGTGTCAGACTTGCTTCAGTATCCAGCAGGCGTAATAGACCGGATGTACTTCCTCCGCAAGTGAAATCATTAAATTATTTAAATAATATTTTAGTTAAAATGGAGGCTAACCAGGCCGGCGTTGATGAAGCATTAATGATGAACGACCAAGGTTATGTGACAGAAGGTTCAGCAGATAATATCTTTATTATAAAAAACGGCACAATCCTAACCCCACCTACCTATTTAGGTGCACTTGAAGGAATTACGCGAAATGCAATTATAGACTTAGCCCGGGAAAAAGGCTATGAAGTAAAAGAGCAGCCATTCACCCGCCATGATGTGTACGTGGCAGATGAAGTTTTCTTAACAGGCACGGCTGCTGAAGTGATTGCCGTGGTAGAAGTGGATCAGCGTGAAGTAGGCGATGGAAAACCAGGTGCAGTCACAAGTCATTTACTTTCTGAATTTAGAAAAATCACCACCACAGACGGGGTGAAAGTAAATCCTCAAGAAAGTAAAGCACAAGTCAGCTGATGAACGTACTGACAAACAATTTCATCTTAATAACTCGTTGACAGGAATAAAGGAATAAGAAATTGTATTCACAGAGAGCCGGGGTTGCTGGAAGCCCGGAAATACAACTTATTCTGACATCATCCTTGAGTGTCTTAGCTGAACGGTATCTAGTAGGCGGGACCAGGTGTTCACAGCACCTGTTATCAAAAAGAAGTTATCCAGGATAACTTCATGAGGTGGAGCCGCTGGCTTCACGAACGAGGGTGGTACCGTGAAAGAACAAAGGCCTTTTCACCCCTCTCTTTCCTTAACGCAGTGCGTGTAAGGGGAGTGTAGGGGGAGAAGGTCTTTTTTTATATTTTTTATCAGGAGGGATTTAAAAATGAAGGTAGAGGCAAAGCCGATGGAACAGACGACTACAAGGACGGGGGCAGATTTACTTGTAGAAGCTTTAATTGGGCAGGAAGTTAAAACGTTATTTGGTTATCCAGGTGGAGCGGTATTACCTATCTACGATGCTTTATATAGAGCAAAAGGTAATTTCGACCACGTTCTTCCCCGCCATGAGCAAGGAGCTATCCATGCGGCTGAAGGATATGCAAGAGTGTCAGGACGTGCAGGCGTTGTTATTGGAACTTCAGGACCAGGAGCAACAAACCTGGTTACAGGCATTGCAGATGCCATGATGGATTCGATTCCACTCGTTATTTTTACAGGGCAGGTAGCCAAGGGTGTCATTGGTACCGATGCTTTTCAGGAATCCGATATTATGGGCATCACTACACCCATTACGAAGCATAATTATCAAGTCCAGCAAATAGAAGAACTGCCAAGAATTGTGAAAGAGGCATTTCATATTGCTACAACTGGAAGACCTGGTCCAGTAGTTGTGGACATTCCAAAGGATATTGCAGCAACGGTAACCGAAGCGAAAGTAGAAAATCACTTTCATCTGCCGGGCTATCAACCCACTTTAAAGCCAAATCCAATGCAAATTAGTAAGCTTCATGAAGCATTGAAAACTGCTAAAAAACCAATTGTTTTGGCTGGATCAGGAGTGATTCACGCAGGAGCTTCAGCGCAGCTCAAAGAGTTTGTAAGAAATTATCAGCTGCCTGTTACCACAACATTGCTCGGACTAGGCAGTTATCCAGGGAATGATGAGTTGTCCTTAGGAATGGCAGGTATGCATGGAACCTATGCTGCCAATATGGCTCTTTATGAATGTGATCTTCTGATAAATATCGGCTCTCGATTTGATGATCGTTTAACCGGTAACCTGGATCATTTTGCTCCAGGAGCTAAGGTTGCTCACATTGATATCGACCCTGCTGAAATCGGAAAAAACATTCCTACTCATATTCCGATTGTATCGGACGCGAAGGCAGCACTTGAATCACTGAATAAGAAGGAAATCAACCGACTTGATCATGAGGAGTGGATCAGCCAGGTCAACACAAATAAAGCCGATTTCCCATTGTGGCACGACTTGCCGGAAGAAGCACTCATCCCTCAGTGGCTGCTCAGAAAAGTTTACGACTATACCAAAGGAGAAGCTGTTGTAGCTACGGATGTCGGTCAGCATCAAATGTGGGCCGCCCAGTATTACCATTTTAATTTGCCTAATCGCTGGGTGACTTCAGGTGGTCTTGGCACGATGGGATACGGTTTTCCAGCTGCTATCGGTGCCCAGTTAGCAGATATGGACTCTACGGTAGTTGCAGTGGTCGGCGATGGAGGATTTCAAATGACCCTCCAGGAGCTTTCGGTATTACAGGAACGAAAGCTGCCAGTGAAAATTCTCATCGTCAATAACCAGGCGCTAGGGATGGTCAGACAGTGGCAGGAGAAATTTTATGATAAGCGATATTCTGAATCAATCATTGAGGTACAGCCTGACTTTGTAAAGCTTGCAGAAAGTTATCAAATTCCAGGCTACAAGCTGGAAACGCAGCAGGAGGTAGAAGAAATGCTTCCTAAGATATTAAATGATCCTCATCCAGCGTTGATTGACTGCCGTGTTCTTCAAACGGAAAATGTGTATCCAATGATAGCTCCCGGCAAAGGGCTTCATGAAATGATTGGGGTGAAACGATGAAACGAATTGTCACAGCGATTGTCCACAATAGGAGTGGTGTATTGAATCGAGTCACCGGGTTACTTTCTAAGCGGCAATTCAACATTGAAAGTATATCCGTGGGACGCACTGAAACAGAAGGGATTTCCAAAATGACTTTTGTGGTCGATGTAGAAGACAACCGTAAGCTTGAGCAGCTCACGAAACAACTCAACAAACAAATTGATGTGTTGAAAGTATCTGATATTACGGATAAAGCGATTGTGGCAAGAGAGCTTGCGATGGTGAAAGTCATCAGTAATCCTCAGATACGCAGTGAGCTTCAGGGAATCATCGAACCATTCCGGGCTTCGATCATCGATGTAAGTAAAGAGAACATGACTGTTCAAGTCACCGGGACATCGGATAAGGTCGATGCTTTAATTGAATTGCTTCGGCCTTACGGAATTAAAGAACTGGCAAGAACAGGGCTGACAGCCTTTACAAGAGGTCAGCAGCCGCAAACTACAGAGATTAAATCTTATTCACTATTAAAATAATAATTTTTGAAAGGATGATATAAAATGGCAAAAGTTTACTATCAAAATGACATTCAGGACGAGGTACTAAAAAACAAGAAGGTGGCAGTGATTGGGTACGGATCCCAGGGTCACGCCCATGCTCAGAATTTAAAAGAAAGTGGCTATAATGTTGTAGTTGGTCTAAGAAAAGGAAAGTCCTGGGATAAAGCAGAAGAAGATGGTCTGGAAGTTAAAGTGGTCGCAGAAGCAGTCGCGGAATCAGATGTAGTCATGGTTCTGCTTCCTGATGAACATCAGCCATCCGTCTATGAAGAACACATCAAACCAAATCTAAACGCAGGAAACGCTCTTGCATTTGCTCATGGATTTAATGTTCATTTCAACCAAGTGGTCCCTCCTTCTGACGTCGATGTATTCTTAGTTGCTCCTAAAGGGCCAGGACACCTTGTGAGAAGGACATTTGAGGAAGGGGCAGGTGTTCCTTCTCTAATTGGAGTCGAACAGAACGTAACTGGTGAAGCGAAAGAGATCGCACTTGCCTATGCGAAAGGTATCGGCAGCGGGCGTGCCGGCGTTCTGGAAACAAGCTTTCAGGAAGAAACGGAAACCGATCTGTTTGGTGAACAAGCGGTACTTTGCGGAGGACTTTCCAGCCTGGTCAAAGCTGGATTTGAAACTCTAACAGAAGCAGGATACCAGCCTGAAGTCGCCTACTTCGAATGTATGCATGAATTGAAACTGATTGTGGACTTGATGTATGAAGGCGGGCTTGAGTATATGCGTTATTCCATTTCTGATACGGCACAATGGGGTGACTTTGTATCAGGACCCCGCGTAGTAAATGAAGATACGAAACAACGCATGAAAGAAGTATTGGAAGATATCCAGACCGGTAAATTTGCAAAAGGCTGGATTCTTGAAAACCAGGTAAACCGTCCTGAATTTAACGCGATTAATGCACTTGAAAATAATCATCAAATTGAGAAGGTAGGAAGAGAATTAAGAGAATTAATGCCATTCGTTAAGAAGCCCCAATCTAAACAAAAGGATGTGGTCAAGCATGGCTCACGTTAAAGTATTCGATACAACGCTTCGTGATGGAGAGCAGTCAGCAGGGGTGAACTTGAATCGCCTGGAAAAATTGGAAATTGCTAAGCAGCTTGAACGTCTGGGTGTAGATATTATGGAAGCAGGATTTCCTGCTTCCTCCCAGGGGGATTTTGAAGCTGTCAAAGAGATCGCTGAAACCGTGAGAGGTTGTTCAGTTACCGGATTAGCGCGTGCTCATAAGAAAGATATTGACATTGCTTGGGAAGCTCTTAAAGGCGGAGCAGAGCCAAGGCTGCATATTTTTCTTGCTACATCTCCTATTCATATGACACACAAGTTGAAGAAGTCACCAGAAGAAGTGGTGGAAGCCGCTGTTGAAGCTGTTTCATACGCGAGAGAAAAATTCCCATACGTCCAATGGTCAGCGGAAGACGCTTGCCGCTCAGACTATGATTTTCTAGTTCATATTATTGAAAAAGTTATCGATGCTGGTGCTACAGTGATCAACTTGCCTGATACCGTTGGCTATACTACACCAGATGAATACGGGAAGTTGTTCGAGTATGTGAAGCAGCATGTTCCAAATATTAACAAGGCGACCTTGTCGGCTCATTGTCATGACGATCTGGGGATGGCAGTCAGCAACTCACTTGCAGCAATTGAACATGGAGCTACTCAAATTGAAGGAACGATTAACGGTATCGGTGAACGAGCCGGTAATGCAGCGCTTGAAGAAATTGCGGTTGCCTTGCAAATTCGACAAGACCGCTATGATTTTCAAACAAATATGGTGCTTAAAGAAATTAAACGAACAAGCGATCTTGTTAGTCGTTTGACTGGTATGATGGTGCCAGGTAATAAAGCAGTGGTAGGACGGAATGCATTCGCTCATGAATCCGGTATTCACCAGGACGGGGTGCTTAAAGAAACAACCACTTACGAAATTATCACACCAGCTATGGTTGGCATCGATTCCAACCGCATGGTTATTGGGAAACATTCTGGCAGACACGCCTTTAAACAGAAAGCTGAAACGTTTGGATTTGAATTAACTGAATCGAAACTGAAAGAAGCATTTGAATCCTTTAAGAATTTGACCGCGAAGAAAAAAGAAGTTACTGATGATGACTTGTTTGCCATCTTGACGGATACTCAGACCGCAAATGAAGATCAGCCTAAATACGAACTTAAGGCCTTCCAAGTTCAATATGGAAGTATTAATAAACCAACTGCTACTATTCTTCTTACCACACCAGATGGGGTGGAAGTAGAGAGAGCTAATACTGGAGAGGGCAGTGTGGAAGCCATTTACAATACTCTGGATGATCTAATTGACGAAGACGTACATCTTCAGGATTACCAGTTAAGTTCCATCGGCAGAGGCCGAGATGCTTTAGCAGAAGTTCATGTGCAATTGACTGTAAATGATCGGCAGGCGTCCGGTAGAGGTTCGGCTCAGGATGTGCTGGAAGCCTCTGCACAAGCCTTCCTTAATGCAGTAAATCGTACACTTTATACCTTTAACAAGCCACCAATTCAAAAAGCACAAGTATAAAGGAGGAGTAGGACAATGAATAAGCACATCGTAATGCTGCCCGGTGACGGAATCGGCCAAGAAGTAACCAAAGCTGCTAAACAAGTACTTGAAGCAGTCGCAGAACGTTATAATCATACTTTCACTTTTGAAACGCATGAAATTGGCGGGGCGGCCATTGACAGTCAAGGCACTCCTCTTCCAGAAGATACAGTGGCGGCGTGTAAGAAATCAGATGCCATTTTACTAGGAGCTGTTGGAGGACCGAAATGGGACCAGCTTCCTGGGCATATGCGGCCAGAGAAAGGCTTGCTTGGAATTAGAAAGAAAATGGGTCTATTCGCAAATCTTCGCCCTATCAAGGGATTTAAACAATTACTGCATGCTTCTCCCCTGAAACCGGAAGTGGTGGAAGGCAGTGATTTGCTTATAGTTCGAGAGCTGACAGGTGGGTTATATTTCGGGGAACCCAGTGAACGCAGAAATAATGGCCAGGAGGTCGTTGACACTCTTGCCTACACGAGAAGTGAAATTGAAAGAATAGTCGATCAAGCTTTTCAAAGTGCCATGGTGCGAAGGAAACATTTAACTTCCGTAGATAAGGCAAATGTACTGGAATCAAGCCGCATGTGGCGTGAAGTCGTTGAAGAGAAGAAACACGATTATCCGGAAGTCACCGTAGACCATATGCTAGTTGATGCAGCAGCGATGAAACTAATTACTAACCCTGCATCCTTCGATGTAATAGTAACCGAGAATATGTTCGGTGACATTTTGAGCGATGAAGCATCGGTATTGACCGGATCATTGGGAATGCTGCCTTCGGCGAGTATTCGCAGTGATGGTGTCGGTCTTTACGAACCCGTCCACGGTTCTGCTCCTGATATTGCTGGAGAAAATAAAGCGAATCCATTGGCGGCTATTTTATCTACAGCGATGATGCTTCGCCATTCCTTCCAGATGGAGGAAGAAGCGGATCAAGTGGAGACAGCTGTTCAGGAGGTACTGGCAGCTAAGTTCCACACAGCTGATCTTAGTCTTGAAAATGGTGTGAAAGTAAGTGGCAGTGAAATGGCTGCTAAAGTCATTGAACAGATTAGTTCCAATGATACGACAAAAAATATTATGCAATGTTATGCCTAAGTCAAACCAAAAAGGAGTGGATCCATCATGAGTCAACCTAAAACAATTATTGAAAAGATTTGGGATCAACACGTTGTCCATGAAGAGGAGGGTAAGCCAAATCTCATTTACATTGACCTCCATTTGATCCATGAAGTTACTTCTCCACAGGCCTTTGAAGGTTTGCGGATTAGCGGCAGAAAAGTCAGGCGTCCAGAGAATACGTACGCTACGATGGATCATAATGTCCCTACGATTCACCGACATGTGATTAAAGATGCCGTATCAAAAAAGCAAATGGAAACATTAAAAGAAAATTGTGAGGAATTTGGCATTCGTTTAGCTGATATTGATCACCCTGACCAAGGAATTGTCCATGTCATAGGGCCTGAATTGGGTCTGACCCAGCCGGGTAAAACCATCGTATGCGGAGACAGTCACACCTCTACCCATGGCGCCTTTCGGAGCTCTTGCATTTGGAATAGGCACAAGTGAAGTGGAACATGTACTTGCAACTCAATCCCTTTGGCAGGCGCCTCCGAAAACCCTTCAAGTGAAAGTGGACGGTGAATTAGGTACAGGGGTTACCGCTAAAGACCTTATTCTGGCCGTCATCGGTAAATACGGCGTACGGTTCGGCACGGGCTATGTAGTGGAATATACAGGTGAAGCCATTCGAAATCTATCCATGGAAGAAAGAATGACCGTATGTAATATGTCTATAGAAGCTGGAGCGCGAGCGGGTCTAATCAGTCCGGACGAGACAACAATTGAGTATCTTCGCGGCAAGCGTCACGTACCTAAGGACAAGGAATTTGAAAAAGCCGCCGAGAACTGGTTATCCCTCGCTACTGATGAAGGTGCAGTGTATGACGCGGCGGTCGAGATTAATGCCGCTGAAATCGAGCCGCAAGTGACTTGGGGAACGAATCCGTCTCATTGTGTTCCTATCGGCGGGCGTGTACCTGATCCTTCTGACCTCAGTGAAGATGAGGATCAAGACGGTGTACAAAGAGCAATTGAATACATGGGGCTTGAAGCCAATCAAGCGATTCAAGACATCCCGGTTGAACACGTCTTTATTGGTTCTTGTACCAATTCAAGATTAAGTGATCTTCGGAAAGCCGCAGAGATCGTCCAGGGTGGCCGCGTGCATAAAGATGTCACGGCCTTAGTGGTCCCAGGTTCTAAATCTGTGAAGGAAGCAGCCGAAGCTGAAGGGTTGGATACGATCTTCCTCACGGCAGGGTTCGAGTGGAGAGACGCTGGGTGCAGCATGTGTCTGGCCATGAATGACGATGTCATCCCTCCAGGTGAACGCTGTGCTTCTACTTCAAACCGAAATTTCGAAGGCAGACAGGGAAATGGGGCCAGAACACATCTGGTGAGCCCGGAAATGGCAGCAGCTGCAGCTCTTGAAGGTTATTTTGTAGATGTCAGAAAATATGCAAGTGCAGTAGGAGGGTGAGGAAATGGAACCTTTAGCACAGCATAAAGGTCTGGTTTATCCATTAAACCGAAGCAATGTTGATACGGATCAGATTATTCCTAAACAATTTTTAAAACGAATTGAAAGACAAGGGTTTGGTCAGTTTCTATTTTACAACTGGCGCTTTTATGAAGACGGGACACCCAGAGAAGATTTCACATTAAATAATTCCGTTTACAAAAATGCTTCCATTTTGGTAGGAGGAGAGAACTTTGGATGTGGCTCTTCTCGTGAGCATGCTCCGTGGGCCATTCAGGATTTTGGTTTCAAAGTAGTGATCGCCCCGAGCTTTGCGGATATCTTTTACAATAATTGTTTCAAGAATGGTATCTTGCCAGTCCAATTAACGACAGCAGAAGTAAAGCAGCTGATGGAAAAAGCAGATCAGGATGCACTGGTACTTTACGTGAATCTTGAAGATCAAGTGGTTCAAGACGACCATGGGTTTAAAGCAGAATTCGAAGTCCAGCCTTATCATAAAGAAATGCTTCTTAATGGCTGGGATGAGATAGCTGTGACGCTAACCTATGAAGATAAAATTGATCAATTTGAAAATGCATAAAACAAAAGGGAGTGAAGACGTTGGGAATTTCTTAACGCTCGCAAAAGTAATGGATGCACATGAAAAATTAGCAGAGGTGGTTCACAGAACCCCCTTGGAAACCTCAAAGACCTTTGATCAGTTAACCCATCAGCATGTGTATTTAAAAATGGAAAATCAACAAAGAACAGGAGCCTTTAAGGTACGCGGGGCTTCCTATAAAATCGCCCGGTTAACAGAGGAAGAAGCAGAGCGGGGAGTCATCGCCGCATCTGCCGGTAATCATGCACAAGGTGTTGCTCTAGCTGCAACCAAGCGAGGGATTAAGTCTACCATCTTTATGCCTGAAGGAACCCCTAAAGCTAAAATCCAAGCAACTGAAGGATATGGAGCTGACATTGTGCTAACCGGTGAGTCCTTTCAGGAAGCCTATCAGGCAGCTAAAGCAGAGCAAAAGGTGAAGGGCGCTACGTTTGTTCATCCTTTCGATGATTTTGATGTGATGGCAGGGCAGGCAACCGTTGCAGTAGAAATGCTGGAGCAGCAGCCAGAGCTTGATACGTTAGTTGTACCCATTGGCGGAGGAGGTCTGATTAGCGGTGTAGCTTTTGCAGCAAAAAGTTTAAAACCGGAGATCCAAATTATCGGTGTGCAATCTGCAAAGGCATCCGCCACGTATAATGCTTTTTATAAAACCGGACCTCAAAAGTTATCTTCTGTATCTACTATTGCAGATGGCATTGCTGTCAAAGAAAGAGGGAGATTAACCTTTCAGTGTATTCAGAAATATGTGGACCGTATTATAACTGTGGATGAGCATCATATTGCTAAAGCAATGCTGCAATTACTTGAAAGGGAGAAAACCCTTGTCGAAGGGGCTGGTGCTACGGCCCTGGGAGCGTTACTTGATGAAAAGTCTAACATTAAGAGTAATCATTGCGGCGTTATCTTAAGCGGAGGGAATATGGACCTTTCACGGCTGCCGTCGGTCCGCGAGCTAGCCACTCCTAAAAAAATTGTCATTGCGAAATGAAAGATACCGTGTCAGGCAGGAACAAAAAAATTTATTCACCAGCAAAACCGAACCATTATTTGACATTGGTTCGGTTTTGTATGTTTTGCCATAAACGAAGTCTTTCCGCAGTCAAGGACTTAGTAATGATCAGCATCCGTTGACCCTTCTAGTTTTGACCGAGTTTTATTTGAATATTATAAACCTCGGTTCACTCATCAGGATGGATTCCATAAAAAAATTCGCGATTGGCTGGATATACATAATCAAGAGACATGAATTCACTTAGAAAACCGTGGAATATGCTATTATGGATAATGGAAATGTTGACAGAAGGAGAGATCAGCTATGAATATTGAATATATTAAGTGCCATGGATCGGGAAATGATTTTATTCTAATAGATGAAATAACTCATAGTTACACTTTTACAGAAGAGGAACGCAGAAAGATTTCTATCCTCCTCTGCGACCGGAGTACAGGCGTGGGGTCTGATGGAATATTATTTGTGATGGAAAGTAAAAAGTCGGAAGCGCGTATGCGGATGTTCAACTCAGACGGGACAGAAGCGGAAATGTGCGGCAACGGACTTCGTTGTGTGGCCCGCCATATGATTGAACAACTTGGAAAGTCGGAAGTAGAGATAGAAACGGAGAAAGCAGTGCTCGCTGTCAGTCAGGTACCTCAAATCTTTGAAGGAATCGATACATTTTCTGTTACCATTGAACCCGTTTCTTTTAAGGCAGATTCCCTGCCAATGAATGTGGAGCAGGAGGAAGCGATAGATATTGCGATTCCTGAGCTATCTAAGCAATTCACCTTTACCGCTTTGAGCGTACCTAATCCGCATATTGTCTCGATGGTGGAGAATTATGAACAAGAAGAGCTTGCTGCCATTGGTAAGAAAGCGAATGAACTTCTTGAGGTTTTCCCTAATGGAGTCAATGTTAGTTTTGTTAGAACAATAGCCAAAAATAAAATCTTTGTGGAAACCTATGAACGCGGTGTTGGTTTAACTAATGCATGCGGGACAGCGATGTCTGCTTCCTCGATCGTATCCACGCTTCTCGGACCCAATGAATTGAATCAGCCGATTGTAGTCATCAATAAAGGCGGGTTGGTGAATTGTTTAGTAGAGAAGAATGAGGAGACTTATTCAATTCAACTGAGAGGTAATGGAACGAATGTTTATCAAGCAGCGGTTGAGGTAAATGTTGAAGAAGGGACATGGAAATATTCCAAACACCCTGAGTACAACCAGGACGAAAACGAAACTTACGAGAAACTAAAAAACTACGCAGCTTCGCAAAGCTAAAGGAGTTTTACAGATGCTGAAAACATTTGAACTAAGAACCGATCATCATGACCAAATGATTGATGTAACCTCAGAAGTTGAGACATGGATTAAGGAGCAAGGGGTACAAGATGGGATAGTCATCGTAACGACCCTGCATACGACAGCAGGACTGACCGTAAATGAAAATGCTGATCCTGATGTGAAAACAGATATGCTGCGCAGATTCTCTGAAGTTTATCCGTGGGAACACTCTAAGGATTTACACGGAGAAGGCAACACGGCAGCTCATATGAAAACAAGTACCGTCGGCCATTCCCAAACCTTGATTATCGAACAAGGAAATCTACTGCTTGGAACGTGGCAGGGGTTATACTTCTGCGAGTTTGACGGACCAAGAAACCGTAAGTTTACGGCAAAGGTTATACAATAAGTAAAAAGCGGAGAATCACAAGATGTGGTTCTCCGCTTTTTACATGAAATTAACAGATTGAATCTCTTGGATCGGGATTTTTCAACCCAAATAACGGACGTATAAACAAGGCAAGGAAAGTACCGCCTAGCGCCATAATCATCCATACCCAGCCGTGAAGGCTGAAGGATGCTATGCCGCCGAAATAAGCACCAATGTTACATCCGAAGGCAAGACGAGCGCCATAGCCCATAAATGCACCACCAATGATAGAAGCAATGCCAATGCCTGGTTTTATTTTTCCTGGTTTAAAGTCCCCCTGAAAGGCCGCGGCAATGAATGCGCCTAGAATAATTCCAAAGTTCATTACACTAGTGGAATCAGCCAGGACAGTAGAATCTAGTGCTTCCGTATTTCCTTGCCAATATTGCCAGCTGGAGACATCGATACCGAAAAGCTGGATAAACTTAGAACCCCATAAAGCAAAAGCAGAAGTAATTCCCCACGGCTTTCCTCTTACAGAGAGGGTAAGTGCATTGAGTAACCCGAGGATCACAGCAGCTAACAGCAACGGCCATGCACCGCGCCAAAGTTTTTTCAAGCCGGATGTAGTCGCGAGCGGCTTCATTTTTGGCGGGTTTTTCTTCCTTGCAATTTTAACGGTTATGACATAGATCCCAATAAAGATGAGCATTTGCAAGATCCAGCCGCCAAAATACCCGAGCCCTGTAGACGTAGCTAAGGAAATCGCAGGTAAAGAAGGCAGGTCACGCCAAAATCCGATCTGATAGGCACCGAGGACCGAACCGCCTATAAATCCTAGTAAAGTAAGAAGCATAGAAGACTTTCCGCCTCCAACAGTATATAGAGTCCCGGAGGCACAGCCAGATCCCATTTGCATGCCGATACCAAACATGAATGAACCAACGACCACACTCCATCCGACAGGGAAAACATAGCCTGCAGGTCCCTGACCAGTAAAGCTGAATCCAGTAGACAATATAATTGCAAATAACGTGGACGCCACTGCAAGCATTACCATGTGGGACTGTAATCCTTGCACATTTCCGACGGATAGAAGTCTTCTAAATGCTGACGTGAACCCGAAACGAGCATATAAGAGAGATAAACCAAAAGCGATCCCAATAATAAACAAGACTCCTTGAGTCAGCGTGCTCACAGTAACGATCGCGGCAAAGAGAATGAGCGAGACAACAATTCCAAGAATGACTAACGGCTTTTGAACTGGATTAAGTGTAGCTTTTACAGTGGAAGATTTTTGATTCCAGTTTTCAATTGCAGGTTGGGCCATATATTTATACCTCCTAAATCCGATTTGAATAGTAAGAATTAAGCTTGATTTATAGTAAAACATATTAAGCATCTTTGTAAACTTTTTTGCATAGACTAAGTTAAGCCAGTCCACTATTTACAAAGATTTAACACTACAATAGAGGACAAGTTGGTAAACTAATCGTGTAGACAGGATTGCTAAAATTTAAGTTGGAGGGATGTCTTATACCTGTTGTTTGCCTTATCTTCACTCGTTGGTTTTTCCATTCACGCATAAAATCAAATCGAAGAACAGCTTGGCGGACATCTGGCGCTCCTCCCCCTACATATAAGAAACTGAAAGGCTGCTCTTCTCATGAGCAGCTTATTCTTTTTTCGTATGACTTTAAGGAATTTACATAATCTAACCAATAGGACGAAGGAAGCGAATAGATAAATGCTCCTCTGTTTCATAGAGAGAAGAGATAACCTCTCACTCCCGTTTATTTATCGCGGAACCAGTATAGAGAAAGAATAATGATGTGAACTGAAAATGTAAGATTAACTAAAAAATGGACAGGGTAAATGAAAAGTAATCAATTGTTTAGGGATGGTGAATGAAATGGCAGAAGCCAAAAAATCTTGGCATGTGATTTTCTTATTGGACAGCACTCGGATTGTGGCTCACGACTTGGAATTAAGTGAAGAAATGGATGCTCGGGAAGCTTCTGAATTTATCACGAAGCAGCTGGACAGAGGATCCTGGTGGTTCCTTGAGGATGGTGTGGCCATCCACACAGAGGGTGTAGAGTGCTTTTATTTAGATCGGTGTGCCAAACATACCCGCTTTTCTACCAGCTAATTGAAAAAAAGCCCGGCTCAAGTGAGCCGGGCTTTTTCATTAGGATTCTATAATTTCTACTTGAATTTGTCTGCGTCCAAAGTCCATAGCGTTGCTGTGTTTAGGGATAAAACAGTCAATCCGATGACCTTGAATGTCAGAACCAATATCACCAGCGATAGCGACCCCGTATCCTGGCACTCTTACTTTTGATCCTAGCGGAATTACATCAGGATCTACGGCAATGACTTTTTTACCAGGGTGTGCCTTCAGGTCGATTCCTGTATAAGTTGTCCCGCTGCAACCTTCGCAGGAAGCTGTATAGGCAGTGGCTTCTACATTAACCGTACGTTTTACATTCGAAGGTTTTTTGTTCTTTTCTTCTTTTTTAACGTGCTTTTTCTTTTTTTCTTCGAATCGTTTAATCTTGGAATCTTTTTTCTTATTAAGATGAGATGATTTCTTTACCATAGGACTAACCTGGATAGAAGTCTGCTCACTTTTTGGTAATTCTAAAGCTGAAACGGTAGAGTTTTGTTGAAATCCGTGTCCTGTGATACCAACTATATAAAAGGCAAGAGTGAATAATAGTATAAATAATTTCTTTTTCATGACTTTTTTACCCCTTTCAAAGATCTACTTACAGGAGTATAACAAGGGGAATAGGACTAAACAAATACAAGGAAGCAACATTTCCGTTACAAAATCATTACATATGACTTATTCGACAAATAAGTATTTTGTTAGACATCTTTCTGTGTTTTTTTCATTGGATATAACGATGCATAATAAAACCTGCTTTATTTTCAAAAGGAAATAATTCCAAGGAAAAAGTGTCGAATTTTTTAAGCATTCTTTCTTCACAAACCCCTTTTCATAGTTTATTGTATAGAGCATAGTGATTTCTGCACTGCTTTAATACGTTGAACTTACATAAGGAGAAAGGAAGTTAGTCATGAACAAAATACCTTTATTACTAAGAATAGTTTTAGCCATTGGACTGGGCATAGCCGCTGGTTTAATTGTCCCGGAATCCTTCATTGAAGTTTTCGCGACTTTTACTGGGTTATTCAGCAATTTCCTGGGCTTTGTCATCCCTTTAATTATCATTGGTTTTATTGCACCTGGTATTGCTTCAATGGGAAAAGGTGCCGGCCGTATGCTCGGACTCACGGCTGGTCTTGCCTATACTTCAACAATAGCCGCTGGTTTACTTGCCTTCATTACAGCGAAAAATCTGTATCCGGTAGTATTGTCAGGACAAAGTTCTCAGTCTTTATCTAATCCGGAAGATTCATTAATTGAAGCGCCTTTCACTCTTGATATGACCCCGATTATGGGGATCATGGCCGCACTAATTTTTTCTTTCATCTTAGGTGTGGGAATCTCTACTTTAAAAGGAAATACATTATTTAATGTACTGGACGAGTTCAGATCCATTATCCAAAAATTAATTGAACATGTAATTATTCCGTTACTGCCTTTTCATATATTCGGAGTTTTTGCGAATATGACTTATGCAGGGCAAGTGGGTACAATCCTGAGTGTGTTTGCTAAGGTATTCGTTATGATTATTGCCTTACATCTTATATATTTGTTAGGAGTTTATACGTTTGCCGGTAGTCTGCACCGCGCTAATCCATTTCAAATGCTGAAAAAAATGGTACCTGCTTACTTCACTGCCCTTGGTACACAATCATCTGCAGCTGCGATTCCCGTGACACTTAAGCATGTGAAGAAAGTGGGAGTGAAAGAACGGGTGGCGGACTTTGCGGTACCTTTGCTTGCCAATGTGCACTTGGCCGGAAGTACTATCACTATTACAAGCTGTGCTATGGCCGTGCTTTTCATGCAAGGAAGCAGCATCGGTTTTGGTGAGATATTTCCGTTCATTTTAATGTTGGGCATCACTATGGTTTCTGCCCCTGGTGTGCCGGGAGGGGCTGTAATGACAGCGGTTGGATTGCTCGAGTCCATGCTTGGATTTGGCCCTGCGATGGTATCCTTAATGATTGCCCTTTACTTAGCTCAGGATAGCTTTGGGACTGCTGCGAATGTTACCGGAGACGGGGCAATTACCACTATTGTTAACCGTCTAGTGAAAAATCGCCTTAAGGAACCTAAAACAGCTCAGGCCGAACAAAAGATTGGTTAAATTAAATGGAAAAAAGCCGCTTACCAAATTAGCGGCTTTTTTTCATCTTTGTATTTATTTAGCTGTGCCCTTCCGCTTTTTCCCACAACATGTACGGCGAGCGGGTTTCTTCTGGCTTCCGTTATTTGCCGATTTACCTGGTTGATTGCTCAATTGAGCCACTCCTCTCGAATAGGATAGAATTATCTTATGCTTTCGTCCCCATTCTGGCCGTGCGAATCACACACTTTCTATAAACTTCGGGGAACCTTCATGACTTGTCAAAATTTATGAACCTCTGTCGATAAAATGGCAAATCATGCTATAATGAAACGTGGATAAAGGAAATTACTCCATTTCTTATTGAATTGTCAGATACAAGGAGGAAGGCCCATGACCAATTGTGGGAAATGCGGGGAACAGGTGAGTGAAGAATCCCGCTTCTGTTCTCATTGTGGAGAAAGCTTAGACGAGGACGCGAATCAATCCCGCTTAAATAGAAGGAAAAACCTCTGGGCTGTTTTGCTTCCGCTTATTGCTTTATTGATCTCCAGTGGAGCCCTATTGTTTACATATAATTATGAAAAAGAGATAAACCAAGAAGTTCTTGCAGATAAAGAAAAAGCTGTCAAATTGGCTTTGGACGGGAAATATATGGAATCTGAAGCTATCCTTGCAGAGGCCGTGGACAAACGTCCAGATTTTAATGCGGTTCGAACGGAGTTAAGCAGCATCCGTTCTGCCCTTGCGATGGACAGCGATTTGGATAAAATTGATGACTATATTGACGACAATCGTTTAAAGGATGCCAAGGAAAGCTTAGGTACAATTCAAAATCAAATTATAAATCATAATAGTAAGCTGTCCGCCACATTATCCCCAAGAACAAATGAACTTGATTCGAGAATTACTGTCAAAGAAATCAGTCATGAAATTAATCAGCTGGATACGATCGATAACCTTGCTGTAAAGCTAGATACTCTCTCAGGATTAAATTTAGAAGAGGCCGCAAAAGTGAGAGAAAAAATCTCTCAGAAAATAGTTTCGCTTGCGGTAGATAAGGCTGAAAAAGCGATGGATAATAAGCAGTATACCGATGCAGTGAATGTCGTGGACAGAGGATTGCAATATGTTTCTAACCATGAAAAGCTTGTAAAGTTAAAAAAACGGGTGATTAAAGAACAAACCGCCTTCGAGCAAGCTGAAGAAGAAAGAATAAAACATGCGATGCAGCAGGCAGCTAAGGAAGATCTGAAAAATAAAAATGATGCTGTGAAAATACTGGACGTTAAATTATCCAATAGTGAATTTGGAGAAATTAAAGTTTCCGGGAAAGTGCAGAGTGTAGCAACGAAAATTATTAGTTCCATAAAAGTAAAATATGATCTTGTAAACAATAAGGATAAAGTCGTAAAATCAAGTTCTTCTCAGATTTATCCAATGTATTTAAATCCAGGAGATAAAGGGAATTTTGAAAAAGTCATTTATGATGTTAAAGGAGACTTAACTGTAAAAGTTACAGACCTGGAATGGTATGTGGAATAGGGGGGATTCGTATGAACCGTAAGTGGGCGATCAGTCTCATGATAACGATCTTCATTTTGGCAGCAGGGGGAGCCGGGAGTTTGTATATAATTAACACTGTTCCCAAAGAATTAGAAGCTGCTGTAGTACTGGATCAGCCGACTGATACGAATGAAAATACAGAACCGATTTCACAGACAAAAGACATTATTTTTCAGACTCAAAAAAAAGTAGTCCAAATCAAACTTAAAAATGGGACGATTGGTTCTGGGTTTTTGTATAATGACCAGGGTGATGTTATTACCAATGCTCATGTAGCTGCGAATCAAAAGAAAGTTACCGTGATTACTGTCGATTCTAAGAAACTATCAGGTGAAGTCATTGGTATTAGTCCTGATACAGATATTGCCGTTGTGAGGGTGCCGGGTTTAAAGGATGAAAAGCCCTTGCCGATCCGTTCCTCAAGTAAAGCAGAGCTTCTTGATGAAGTACTCGCGTTGGGAAGCCCTCTAGGATTACAGAATACGGTTACTAGCGGAGAGATCAGCGGTCTGAATCGTAACTTTGATTTAGATCCATTCCAGTATAAGAATGTTTATCAAATTTCTGCTCCCATTGCACCTGGAAATAGCGGAGGACCATTAATAGATAAGAAGACAGGGGAAGTAGTAGGAGTAAACTCTGCTAAACTTGGAAAGGAAAACATTGGATTCAGTATTCCTATCGTTGATGTTCTGTCACTAGTGAAGAGTTGGTCCGAATCCCCAATGGAGTCGCTGCCCAAATTTCCTAATATTGATTCAGATGAGGAAAAACCGCAAGAAACTTCTAAAGCAGAAGAGGCTACTTATTTGGTGCAATATTTTTATAACAGTATAAATCAAGGTGATTTTGTGACCGCCTATTCTTTAATAGGAAGCGATTGGCAAAGCACGAAAACATATGAACAGTTTAGAGAGGGATACAATAACACTCTATCAGTAAGTATTGATAACATTATTGCTGACCCTAAGGACAACCTGGTTGAAGTCACTGCCATTATTACAGCAGAAGAAACAGATCACGGTGAAGTGAATACGAAGAAATACAAAGTGAATTATCCGGTCGGGTATGAAAATAATCAAATGAAAATCCTCTTAGGAAGCGGTGAAGTACTAAAGTAATCGCTTTCCAGAAACTGGGGCAAAATAGCAGCATTCCTAGACAACGAAAAACCCAAGCCGTTATTGGCTTGGGTTTTTCGTTGTCTAGGAATTATTATATGATCTGGGTGTGTATACCTTTTTTTTGCGGTGTGAAGCTCCAACACCTAGACTTTCTATTAATGAAAAATTGCCATCCAAATTAAAAAAGGATGGCGTGTTAAATCCCACAGGTAAAGAAGGCTTGTAACTTCATATATTGATAAATTGTCTGAGCGTGTCTTCCTTCTACCGTATGGGGGTTACGCAGCTTTGCTAACTGCCGGAGGAACTGTTGATCGCAATAACAGCATGGGCCGTACTGCTGGTAACATTCATCATGGGCTTTGCATGCTGCATCAACAGCGTTAATTGGCGCTCCGGGCCCGCTGCAGCCGGGGCCACACCACTTATAGCCTGGAAATATACAAAATCTCGGTAAAAAACCTCTGCCGTTTCGTGAGTTATACACTTTTCTGCCCCTTTGCTCTGCTATATTATAGTCTATGAATTAGAGCAAGCGGCGGTATAGATAAATAACATATCTTTACGAACAAAAGTAGAAGTGTCCCTGTTTCATCCTGCATAAGAGAAAAAGAGTCTGCATCGTGTTCTAATAAGATGACTGAGAGAAAAATATAAAAATTTACACGCTCTTGATCATAAAAAAATCCCTCCTTGTATGAAAAAAAAGGAGGGGTTTTTTCTATTATTTATCTTATTTATTCATATACTGGTCAATTTCCCACGGGCTTACGTAAAGGGAATATCTTGTCCATTCTTCTTCCTTCGCTTCAATATAAGCTCTAGAAGTGTGGTCTCCCAGTGCATTCAATAGTACAGTATCATTTTTAAGTGCTTTAACTGCTTCTTTTAAATTGGTAGGAAGAGTAGGGACACTGTCATCGGTAACTTCATATAGGTTACGAGTTTCATCTTGACCAGCGTCTAACTCGTTACGAATTCCTTCAAGTCCTGCTTGAATAAGAACAGCAAGCGTTAGATAAGGATTAGCTGTAGGGTCCGGATTACGTACCTCGAAACGAGTACCTTTACCGCGGGTTGTTGGCACACGTACCATACAGCTGCGGTTAGAGTGGGACCATGCAATACTTACTGGAGCTTCGTATCCAGGTACCAGACGTTTGTAAGAGTTAACGTTAGGGTTGGTAATAGCTGCAATTCCACCTGCATGGTGAAGAATACCAGCAATAAACTGCTTCATAACTTTAGAAACGCCATCTTCTGCTTTCTCATCATAGAAGGCGCTGTCGCCATCTTGGAACAACGATAGGTGACAGTGCATTCCTGAACCGTTCTCGCGGGAAAATGGTTTTGGCATGAACGTGGCGTGATATTCATGGTTAGTTGCAATATCTTTGACCACATTTTTAAATGTCTGAATGTTGTCGGCTGCTTTAAGCATGTTATCGAAACGGAAGTTAATCTCGTGCTGTCCCTTGGCTACTTCATGGTGAGAGGCTTCCATTTCAAATCCATATTTCTTAAGAGTACGAACGATATCGCGGCGCACTTTATCGCCTTTGTCTTTAGGGGAAGCATCAAAGTATCCACCGTGGTCATTCATTTGACGGACTGGATAACCTTCTTTATCCAGTTTGAAGAGGAAGAATTCTGGTTCTGGTCCTACATTTACTGTATAACCCATGTCAGAAGCTTCTTTCATAGCTCTTTTAAGAATAAAGCGAGGGTCACCTTCAAATGGTGTACCATCTGGTTTATAAATGTCACAAATAAAACGTACGGATTGATCTTCGTCAACCGTCGCTGGAAGTACTAAAAAGGTATCCAAGTCGGGAACAAGGTACATGTCACTTTCCTGGATTGCTGTAAATCCTGAAATAGAAGAGCTGTCGAACATGGCTTCATCGTTAAGTACCATATCTAATTCATCAATTGGAAGTTCTACGTTTTTGGTATCTCCCATCATGTCTGTGAATTCGAGCAGGATGAATTCAACGTTTTTTTCACTTACTTCATGTTTGATCGATTCTTTCGTATAGCTCATTTAGTTACCTCACCTTTTCCTTTTTATTGGAGTTGTATTGTTGGATAGGAAACCTTGTTTCCCTTATGTTAGGAATTCTAACACAAAATGTAGGTAAAACTCAAAAAGATTCTTGAAATTTTTTAAAAATTTAAAACTATCTTTCTGTTGTGCTCCTTTATTTAACTATGGAATTCCTTTTCATAAAGGGGTTTACCCTGCTTTTAATATTTAAAAACAATCTTTTAATTTATTTTATTTGAGTCTGAAATATCAGGGTTGGTTTGGTGAGTTATAAAACGATTGAAGGTCTACATTAATCAATTCTTGTTAAGAAAACTGCGAAAAAAATGGGCTGCATCATTTCCGGATTTAATAATAAGAAAAGACCAAAAGAGCATGTGAAAAAATGAGCAGGGGCATCGAACAGGACCTGGGGGAAGAACTAAAAATAAGTATGCCATCATGACTCGCTATACACTGAAATGAGACTGTGACAAAAGGAAATGCCTGCAGTCTAAAGGCGAAGAATCAAGGGAAGGACAGGGGCTTACTCCGAATGAGCGCTCCAGAAATACACTCCGCTTTTCGCGGGCGGCTGGTCTGCCTCCTCGTGCTGCGCACTCCGGGGTCAAACCTATGCCTTCCTCTCGCAGAAGTCTCCGTGTATTTCCTACGCTGGAATGTTTTCTATTTCTCACTCGCTTTTTCCTGTTCATCAGAGGAACCTGATAAAGAAAAACGCCAAGAAATCCCGCATCATGCCAGGCAGGAAAAAACCCGAACGATGTAGGAGTGTTAACTCCTTCACCGTTCGGGTTTAATAATGGCTAACAGACTTGTATCCCAGCCTCTTTTTTACTCTATGATAGTATTTTAACTTAGCTCTATTCAACTGGTTAATAAGCTTATAGATTCACTTTTAGCTGATCCAGCCCTCTAAGCAGGAAGACTTGCCGCCATTCCGGTTTGGATACATGGTTCAGTGAAATATTTGGAAAGGCAGTTAAAAGAGACTTGAACGCGATTTTAGCTTCTAACCTTGCTAAAGGGGCACCTAAACAGAAGTGAATTCCGTATCCAAAAGCGATATGGGGGTTTGGTTTTCTTCTAATATCAAATACTCCTGCTTGATTGAATTGGTTTTCGTCTCGATTAGCCGAAGAAATTGAGCCAAGTACGAGGTCTCCTCTCTTTATTGTTTGATCATGAAGTTCCAAATCATCTTCCGCCCAGCGGGCAGTAGAGAAATCAACAGGACTGTAATAGCGGAGTGATTCTTCAATTGCCTGTTCTGCGAGCGATAAATCTTCTTTTAATAAATTTAATTGGTCAGGGTGTTCAAATAAGGCAAGCATTCCATTGCCAATCAAATTAACTGTAGTTTCATGACCAGCAATAATCAGCAGTACAATCATGGAATAGAGTTCCTCATCGTTTAGAAGATCACCTTCATCACGCGTTTTCAGCAAGTTCGAAATAAGGTCCTCTTGAGGATTTCGTTCCCGTTCGGCGAATAATTCTTTCAAGTAATCAATAAATTCCCCGATATCTCGAGTGAAATCTCCTTCTTCTCCATCTGCAGCAGATACGATGGTGTTGGACCATTGTCTGAATTTGTCTCTATCCTCAATCGGAACCCCTAGTAATTCACTAATTACAATGATGGGAAGAGGGAAGGCAAAGTCATTAATCAGGTCAATGTCTGCTTCTTTCTCTGACATTTGGGAAATAAGCTCATCTGCGATATCTTGAATTCTTGGCTCCATCTGCTTGATTGTTTTAGGGTTGAAATGCGGCTGCACGAGCTTTCTTAACCGGCGATGATCGGGGGGATCCGCATCTAGCATCATATTCTGAAAAATTTTAGCTTCCATAGGATCGTCATCCGATTGTCTATTTGAAAAAAGTTTGGACTGGTCCTTAATGAAACTAGGCTGCTTTAATAGCTTAAGTACATCTTCAAACTGCGTGACAATCCAGGTGGTGTTTCCGTTTTGCTCAGATAAAGCATGTATAGGCTGATTCTTGCGCAGGTCCTCAAAAAAAGAATAAGCCCCCACTTTAAAATTAGATTCATAAACTTCTTGGACAGAAATCATCCTTAGATCCTCCTTTTAATCTGTATGTAGTGCCAGATCTTACCATCAGTATACACTGGGATAGTTAACACCCTCAACTATTTATGGGTCAATCTTCGCCAATTAGTAGTTGAATTACCAGGAAAAGTCTTCAATGAAAGGGATTGGGGAAGAATAGAAGGTGTGAATGGAAATAGGAGTATAGGTAAGTTATTCTTTAAAAATATCTAATTGTACAAGCAATGGATCTGAACCTTTCAATCAATTTAATTTTATTTGAGTGTACGAGTTGATTTTTCAGATCAAATAGCATACATTGGTCACAGGAACTAATTTTTCACTAGGGCAACTTTTTCGCTCAAGGGAAAATGCAGGAGGGTTAAAGTGGATAAAACGCTGCTTGGAAAAAACACTGGAAATCCAGTTTTACAAAAGAAAAAAAGAGTTGATTCACAGACATATGTTGAAGCGTTAGGCAAGAGGAAAGGATTGAAAAGGTTACTGCCATTTTTGGGGCCAGCTTTTATAGCGGCTGTTGCTTACATCGATCCAGGCAACTTTGCAACTAATATCCAGGCAGGTTCTCAATTTGGATATATGCTGTTATGGGTGATCTTCGCTTCTAATCTTATGGCAATTCTTATTCAATCTTTATCTGCTAAGTTAGGAATAGCGACAGGAAGGAACCTTCCGGAAGTTGCAAGAGATCACTTTCCGAAATGGGCATCGGTCGGTTTATGGATACAAGGTGAACTGATTGTAATGGCTACCGATTTAGCCGAATTTATTGGTGCGGCCCTGGGGTTATATTTGATTTTTGGAATCCCTATGCTTCCATCAGCCATTATTACGGCAGTGGCTTCCTTTCTAATTTTGGAGCTTCAGCGCAAAGGATTCCGTCCTCTGGAAGCAGTGATTGCAGGAATGGTGCTGGTTGTGGTATTTGCATTTGGAATCCAAGTATTCTATGCACAGCCTGAGATGGCCCCTCTAATGAAAGGACTGTTTGTTCCGGGCTTTGATGGAGTAAGCAGTGTGCTTCTTGCAGCTGGAATTCTAGGAGCGACGGTTATGCCACATGCGATCTATCTTCACTCTGCTTTGACTCAAAGGAGAATTGTTGGAGAGAACGAAGTAGAGAAGAAGGAAATTTATAAATTTGAGTTTATTGATATATTAATCGCCATGCTTATTGCAGGGGCAATTAATGCGAGTATGCTAATAGTGGCGAGTGCATTATTTAATACAAATGGGATTGTGATTGAAGATTTGGATGTAGCATTTAATCACTTTGAAATTCTGTTAAGTCCTACTGCAGCGATTTTATTTGGAGTCGGACTTCTATCAGCGGGGTTATCCAGTTCTTCCGTGGGTACATTATCCGGAGACGTTATTATGCAAGGTTATATTAAGCGGAGTATTAACCTTTATTTACGTCGTTTTATTACGATTATTCCGCCGTTAGCTATTATTATTGCGGGAATAAACCCAACAAGGGCATTGGTAATCAGTCAGGTTATCTTATCATTTGGAATTGCTTTTGCTTTAGTCCCGTTAATTATCTTTACAAGCAGAAAGAAACTCATGGGCACACTAGTGAACAAAAAAATTACAACTTTTGCTTCGTGGGTGATTGCTGGGATCATCATCGTGCTGAATATCTTTTTGCTCTACCAAATTCTTTTTGCATAAAGAATCTGGGCCAGAAGTTTGTTAGCCATTATTAAAACCGAAGGATGATGAAATGTTAACAACATTCTTTCATCATCCTTCGGTTTTTTGTGCTCCTTGATGCAAGGTTTTTTTTTAGACGCTTTCCACTTCCAATCTTCATTGATGAACAAAAAAGGTTGGAGTGGAAAATAGTAACGATTTCGGAGCGATCGGGTAAACTTCTGCACTTCCATTGATGGTTCATCATTAAATGAGAGGCATTTCCTCATTTATTGTATAGTCATCGAATCACTAACATACTCTTTCTTCTTGAAGGTCTTTTATATGAAGGAGAATTTCCTCTTTTGAGCGCTGAACTAGTCTCCAATTCAAAGCAATTTGATTGTTGTCTTTCACTCCGAGTCTTGTCTGGTCGTTTTCAACCTCGATGGATTGCTCATCCAGACTGTTGAACTTTTCTTTCGCCTTTGCTGCCATCCACAGTGAAAGTAATTCATGAAGATTGGATAAAGATTCTTTTTCGTTCATATCAGCGGGATAAGTAAATTTAAATTTCCCTTTTTGGAATTGAAAGCTGGGTTCATTTTCTTTGGACTTATCAATAACGAGTTGATAATTTCTTCCTAAATAAGAAATTTTTTGCCTGTCTTCTAATTGGAGTCCATCTATGGAATAGAGATCTTCATGAGTTTTCTGCCATTTTTGATGTATCCATTCCGTTTTTTTTCGTAAAAAGGCTTCAATTTTACTGCTGTCCTTATTCTCAGCCGCTGTTACATGGACCCCGTTTAGGTCATCTAAGTAAATTTTTATGAAATTTATGTCAGGCTTAGTTGATAGTTGATAACAGATTTGTTTGCTGCCGTCTTCTAGTAAAGGCATTTATTTTCCCCTTTCCTTCCTCTTCCTTGTTTATTCTAATAAAGTCCTCATTCCCCGTCAAAATCTCTAATTCAGAATAAGGATTCTTTCCTGTAAAAGATTAGCAGGTTATGGATTATACGAGTTGGTTGAAGGGTAGATATCTAAATGGATTGAAAGCTGGTCTATAGGGCATTAGATCTGTTACTTCACTTTTACATAAATAAATGAGAGGAGCATGAAAATATGACAAATTACGAGGTCATGGACAATGCTGAAACGCTTCAATTTGAGGGGAATAAAGTAGGGATATTAATTTCACATGGATTCACAGGTACTTCTCAAAGCATGAAACCTTTAGCGGAAGCTTATGCAAAAGAAGGCTACACTGTTATTTGCCCGCGCCTTGCAGGACATGGAACATCACCGGAGGATATGGAGAATTCGATAGAACAGGATTGGATTCAATCGATTGAAGAAGGTTATCACTGGCTAAAGGACCGCTGTGAAATTATTTTCGCAGTGGGGCTATCTATGGGGGGAACACTAGCCCTGTATTTAGCGGAAACCTTCGAGGATATAAAAGGAGTCATACCGATTAATGCGGCCATTGAAATTCCGGAGATGGAACGATTGCCTTCTGAAACTGAAGACCGATATATTGATGCGATTGGTTCAGATATTAAGAAAGAAGGGGTGGAGGAGTTAGCTTATCAAAAAACGCCTGTACAAGCCATTTCTGCTTTATCCAGATTAATGGAAAATGTAAAACGCCGCTTGAATGGAGTTCACTGTCCCATACTGCTTTTTGTTTCAGATGAAGACCATGTCGTGCCTCCAAGTAATGCAGAACTGATTTTTGAAAAAGTATTTTCAGAGCATAAAGAAATCGTACACTTAGAAAACAGTTATCATGTGGCCACACTGGATCATGACCAGGACCTGATTATTGAACGGAGTCTAGAGTTCTTTCAAATGTATGCTCAAGCAAAAAACAGTTAATAGTAAACTCGTCAAGCAGCAAAGATATGCGGCTTGACGAGTTTACTATTATTGGTATAGACAACTATATGATAAGATGATAAGGTATTAATGATGAAGCGGTTTCATATTATAATTTTTCGGAAGGCGGTATAAAATGCTGAATTTTCTTCAACGAATTGGTAAGTCGTTAATGTTTCCGATTGCGACTCTACCAGCAGCGGCATTACTAGTCAGACTTGGGATGGACGATATGCTTAACATTCCCTTCATGACAGCTGCAGGTAATGGGATTCTGGGCAATCTTGCTCTTATTTTTGCTATTGGTATAGCCATGGGATTTGCTAAGGATGGCAGTGGAGCTGCTGCCCTGGCAGGTGCGGTCGGCTATTTGGTTCTAAATGAGGGTATAGGTGCCATTAATTCAGATATTAACATGGGAGTATTTTCAGGGATCATTGCAGGGATTGTGGCAGGTATGCTTTACAATCGTTTCCATGACGTTAAATTTCCTGATTTTCTCTCCTTTTTCGGCGGAAAACGATTTATTCCTATCATTACATCTGGAGTCATGGTTGTGCTTGCCTTTGTATTAGGTTACTTATGGGTTTACCCTCAGTATGTTCTGGATGCAACAGCGCACTGGATTTTAAATTCCGGGGCATTGGGAGTAGGAGTGTACGGGGTGTTAAACCGTCTGCTTATTCCGGTAGGTCTTCACCATGTGATTAATACATTAATTTGGTTTGATTTCGGATCCTTTACTACAAGTTCAGGAGAAGTGGTTAAAGGTGAAATTAACCGTTTCTTAAATGGAGATCCAGAAGCAGGCAGTTTCTTAGCGGGCTTCTTCCCGGTCATGATGTTTGGGCTGCCATCTGCGTGTCTGGCCATGTATGCAGCGGCCAAGAAACATCGTAAAGCTGCGGTCGGTGGAATGCTTCTGAGTATTGCCCTGACTTCTTTTCTTACAGGGGTTACGGAACCGATAGAATTTTCATTTATGTTCTTGTCTCCATTACTTTATGGAGTTCATGCCTTATTAACTGGTTTATCTATGGTTACCGCCTATCTCTTTCATGTTAGGGACGGCTTTGGATTTTCAGCAGGTTTAATTGACTACTTGCTTAATTACAATATTGCACAAAATCCATTTATACTGATTATTATTGGTCTCGTCTTTGGTGCCATTTATTTCTTTGTGTTTTACTTCCTTATTATCAAACTGGACTTAAAAACACCAGGCCGTGAAGATGAAGACGAAGACTTTGTAGAGGAAACGCAAGAAGTTGGGAAGCCATCAAGCAGTTCCAATGATTATGATCAAAAGTCCTACTATTATTTAGAAGCTTTAGGTGGACCGGACAACATTGATTCCTTAGATTATTGTACGACACGACTAAGAATGAAAATGAACGATCGAGATCAAATTAATGAGAAACAGTTGAAGAAACAAGGAGCTCGAGGGGTTATGAAGGTAGGGAAGAATAACCTTCAAGTGATCGTTGGTACTTCAGTAGAATTCTTAGCAGAAGCAATGAAAAAACGGATGAATGCAGGGGATATGACTCATCCTGGAAAGCATACGCAAGACGCTGAACCAGTTCCTGCACAATCTGCTAAGCGAGTTCTTCAACCCGAAGAATTTGTTATGCCGATTGAAGGACAAGTCCTGCCATTAACAGAAGTGCCGGATCAGGTCTTTGCAGAACAGATGATGGGGCCAGGGTTCGCGATTGACCCTATCGGTGATACTTTCTGTTCTCCTGTTGATGGTAAAGTGGTGCAAGTCTTTCCTACGAAGCATGCCATTGGGCTGGAGTTAGCTAACGGTATAGAAATTTTGATTCACATTGGACTGGATACAGTGAAATTAAACGGAGAAGGATTCGAAACGTTGGTCGAAGCTGATCAATCAATTAAACAAGGTGATCCGTTAATTCGAGCTCAATTTAATGAGATAAAAAATAATGTGCCGTCGATTATCACTCCGATTATCTTTACGAATCTTGAAAACGAACAAGTTCACCTTCTGAAATCAGGTAAACTTCAGCAAGGAGAATCCGGAGTTATTTCGATTAAATAAGTGAAGCAGAAGAGATATTTTGTTTCTCCCTGCTTTCTGTAAAGGTGGAATGAACACATGAGTAATATCGTTGAATTTACCAATATATCCATTATTACTGAGGAAGGTGAATGGAAGAATGGATCTCTTCAGATTCATAATGGTAAAATCACTAAACTATCTCATCAACTTATTGGCGGGGCTGATCAGGTCATTGATGGAAAAGGGAAGCAGTATAAACTGCTTCCTGGCTTTATCGATGTTCATATCCACGGAGCGAATGGTTTTGATGTAATGGATGCTACCTTTGATGCTCTCTCAGGGATTGCCCGTCAGCTTCCGAAAGAAGGTACCACGAGTTTTTTAGCAACTACAATGACCCAGTCTTCAGATGCTATTTCCAAAGCTGTGACCAATGCGGGCCAATACATGGAAAGCAAGCACGCGGATGGAGAATCTGAAGTTCTTGGGATTCATTTAGAAGGGCCATTTATTTCAAAAAATAAAGTAGGAGCACAGCCCATTAAGCACGTAATGGCGCCTTCGGTAGAGAAATTTTCAAGTTGGCAGGAGCAAAGTCAGGGACATATTCGATTAATTACGCTTGCCCCTGAAGAAAGTGGAGCGATGGAACTTATTAAATACGTGAGTTCCCAAGGGGTGACGGCCTCTATAGGACACAGCGATGCGGAGCTCTCTGTTGTGAATGAAGCGGTGGAACATGGGGCGAAGCATGTCACTCATTTATTTAATCAAATGAGAGGACTGCATCACCGAGAACCAGGTGTGGTGGGAGCTGCTTTTCTAAACGAAAAATTGATGGTCGAAATGATAGTTGATCGTATTCATGTCCATAAAGATGCCATTAAATTAGCTTATCAGCATACTAAAACAGACAGGACGATTCTAATTACAGATGCGATGCGCGCTAAATGTTTAGCTGATGGAGTGTACGATCTTGGCGGTCAGGATGTTGAAGTGAAGAATGGGGAAGCGCGTTTAGAGGATGGAACGCTTGCTGGAAGTATTTTGACGCTGGCAGAAGCAGCTAGAAATATGAAAGAAGACCAAGAGTTAAGTTATGAAGAACTTGCGGCCATTACATCGGCAAACGCGGCCAAACAGTTAGGGATCTTTCATCGAAAGGGAAGTATTAAAGAAGGTAAAGATGCGGATCTTGTTATGCTGAATGAACATGGGGAAGTAATCGTTACCGTTTGCAATGGAACAGTTGCTTATGACAGCAGGGAGGTGAGTTCGTGAAAGTGATCGTAGCAGATAATTATGAACAGCTTAGTGCTATGGCTGCAGAAGTCATTGAAGACCAAGTAAATATGAAGTCAGGTTCAGTGATAGGGCTGGCGACTGGTGGCACGCCGCTAGGGACGTATAAACATCTTATTAAAGGCTTCCGGGAGCGGAGCGTGGATTATTCTCAAGTATCTACTTTTAATTTGGATGAGTATGTGGGATTAGACGAAAACCATCCTAAGAGCTATCACCAATTTATGCAGCAGAATTTATTCAATCATTTGAATATTAACCAATCTCGTACTTATATTCCAAATGGGAATGCCGAAAGTCTTGATGAAGAATGTCTTCTCTACGAACAACTTATCGAGGAAATCGGTCCTCCAGATTTGCAGCTCTTAGGAATAGGAGAAAATGGTCATATCGGCTTTAATGAACCGGGAAGTTCGTTTCAGGGCATCACTCATATTGAACAGTTGGATGAATCCACCCGTGAGGCAAATGCCAGGTTCTTCAACTCGGTAGAAGAAGTACCCTTGGAGGCAATCACGATGGGGATCGGTTCGATTTTAAAGAGTAATGCTATTCTTCTCTTAGCCTCAGGGGAACATAAATCGAAGGCAATCTCCCGGCTTTTAGAAGGGGAAGCAGATGAACAATTTCCCGCCTCCGCATTATTGGAGCATCCCAATGTCACTCTTGTAGTTGATCGAGCGGCTTATCAATTAGCTGAAGCGGACGAAGGAGAGAGAAATCATGCTCAATAAGAATTCTCCTCTTCCTATGTATTATCAAATTGAAGAGAATTTAAAGCAGCGTATGGATACCGGAGAATACACTCCTGGTGATATGATCCCTTCTGAAAGAGAACTATCCGAGTTTTACGATGTGAGCCGGATGACTGTCAGACAAGCGGTTACGAATATGGTTAACGATGGCTACCTATTCCGGGAAAAAGGAAAAGGGACTTTTGTAGCAGAAAGCAAAATAGAACAGCCTCTGCAAGGGATGACTAGTTTTACCGAAGACATGAAGCAGAGAGGGATGGATGCCAGCAATAAACTGCTGGGATTCGAAATGCTTCCGGCGACTCATGAAATCGCTAGAAAATTGCATCTGAAGGATAATCAGGAAGTTTATCGAATCCAAAGAATTCGTTATGCGGACCAGCAGCCAATGGCAATTGAAACGACTTTTATTCCTAAAACATTAATTCCTGATCTTACGGAAGAACTGGTGCAGGGGTCATTATACAACCATATTGAGAAACGTCTACCCATTGCTAATGCCACTCAAGTCATTGAAGCTACTATAGCGGATGAGCATCAATCTCAATTGCTTGAAGTTCCTCCTTCATCAGCCGTCCTGCATATTGAACGAAACAGTTTCTTACAGGACGGCACCCCATTTGAAGTAGTGAAGTCTGCTTATCGTGCTGATCGTTACAAGTTCATTAGTGATATTTATCGTTCATGAGGTGAGGGAATGAATTATTTTACTATAATCGCTGATATGATAAAAGAGTTAGAGGAATCAAGCTATGAAATGATCGATACGATTAGTGAACAAACAGTAGAAAGACTTAAAACAGGCGGGATCATACACCTGTTTGGTTCCGGACATTCTAGTTTGCTTGCTCAGGATGTTTACTACCGGGCAGGAGGGCTGGTCCCAGTCCATCCCATTACGCCAGCACCATTTATGCTTCATAATGGAGCTGAAGAAGCCAGCAGAAATGAGAGAACACATGGTTTAATCGTACCCTGCCTGGAAAAAGAGAACATGCAAACGAATGACGTCCTTATTGTGATCTCAACATCCGGCAGAAATCCTGCTCCCATTGAAGCTGCTCTTTATGGGAAGGAAAAAGGACTATTAGTAGTAGGGATGTTATCGAAAAACTACACATCCTTGCAAAGATCAAAGCACAAATCGGGGAAAAGGCTGGAAGAAGTAGTAGACCTAACGCTAGATACGCAAGTTCCAGTCGGGGATGCTGTGATGAGCTCTGAAAGATTTCAGGAGAAATTCACCCCCGTATCATCAGTGGCAGGCACAGCCCTATTGCACAGTTTAATTACAAAAGTCATCGAAAAATTAGCGGAAGAAAATATAAAACCGCCCATCTTTAAGAGTGGAAATGTAGATGGCAAAGACGAACACAATCAAACGCTTATTAGTAAATATAGGAAGCGGATATCCTTTTAAACTCTATGTAAACCCATCAGTCCAGCGGGCTGGTGGGTTTAAATTTTCCCAGATCATGAAGGCAATTTTGACATCGCCGTGATGAAAATTAAAAATTACCAGCTGGCTTTTTTAACACCAGGAAGCTGACCTTTATGTGCTAATTCTCTAAATTGAATGCGTGAAAGGCCGAACTTTCTAATATATCCATGTGGTCGGCCGGTAATTGCACAGCGGTTTTGTGTGCGGGTGGGAGAGGAGTCTCTTGGTAGCTTGCGTATAGATTCTAAGTCGCCAGCTGCTTTAAGCTCCTTGCGTTTCTCTGCATATTTGTCTACCATCTTTTGACGTTGCAGCTCTTTAGCAATTTTAGACTTTTTCGCCAATGGGTGACCTCCTTAAATAGTAATGGTTACGATGTAAATTATAGAGTTCCTGCTTCATAATGTCAAATAGTCAGGACTCTTTGCCTTAATATTAGATTTCCCAGGCAATAAATCATAGTTGTCTAGAGTGAGTTGTTCTACTATAATAAGGGCAAACAAAAAAAGCATAATAAATTTAGCCCTCAAGGGGAGCCCTCCAGGCTGAGAGTGAACAATTTGTTCTGACCCTTTGAACCTGTCAGTTAGTACTGGTGAAGGAATGGCGGCTTTGTTGATGGTGCAATGCATGGGATCCATCAGAAAGCTTCCCTTTGTATTGCTTTTTTTGTGTTCATTTTTAAAGGGGGAGTTTGAGATGAAACACCAAGGAGTATTGTTTTTAGTGGAAATCGCTATTTTCTCAGCTATTGCTATTTTGCTGGATATTATTCCTTTTTTGTCATTTAAATTATGGGCCCAGGGGGGATCGGTGTCCTTTTCTATGGTCCCGGTTTTTATTATGGCCTACAGATGGGGAATAAGAGGTGGGTTATTAACAGGATTTTTACTAGGAGTCTACCAAATATTACTGGGAAATGCTCTTCTAGTTACCCCCGTACAGAGTTTCCTAGATTATATTCTAGCATTTACGTCCATTGGATTCGCTGGAATAATGGCTGGACAGGTGGCCTCGGAAGCTTCTAAACATCATGTGAAACGAATGATTACAGCAATTATCACCGGATGTTTAATTGGAAGTCTATTAAGGTTTGTGAGTCATTTTATAGCGGGTATTGTCTTTTACGGAAAATTTGCACCGCCGGGACAGCCGGTATGGCTTTACTCTCTCCTCTATAATGGCGGATACATGCTTCCTGCCTTTATATTAAGTGCGGTGATTGTAAGTATACTTTTTGTGAAAAGACCTCAGCTCATCATTAAGAAACAGTATAAATAATGGATAAGTGTAAGATGTTTTACTTTAATAAAATATTGAGAAAGAGACGTGAGCTCAGTTTTTTAATCTAGAGCTCACGCTTTTTTTGTAGCAGAGTGTTTCTTAAGACAATAATCATCCTGAGGACTTTTACTTCTATAATACAGTGAAGGTGTTGACCAAGATAGTTCAGTTCCCCATGAGAATTATATAATAAGCAGGAGAGTTAAAGGAACGAATCGAATTTTTAAAGTAATAGGAAAGAAAGGGGTCTGGATATTGAAACATAAACCGAACATAGTCGCTACATTTTCTATTGTGGGCCACGATCCTGAAACAGGAGAGTTAGGAGTGGCCGTTCAATCTAAATTTCTTGGAGTTGGATCGGTGGTGCCCTGGGCTAAAGCTGGCGTAGGAGCGATCGCAACGCAAGCACTAGCCAATCCTGCTTATGGACCGGCTGGATTAAAATTATTGAAAGAAGGTCTTAGTGCACAAGAAACCTTAGATGAATTAGTTAAAAATGACCCTCAAGCAGATGAACGTCAGGCAGGGATCATAGACGCGAATGGAAATGGAGTAACGTATACGGGAGCAAATTGTCTTGATTGGGCAGGGGGAATCACCGGCCCGCATTACTGTGCGCAAGGCAATATTTTAGTAAATCAAGCAACAGTAACGGAGATGGGAAAAGCCTTTGAACAACATACAGGGTCCCTTTCGGATAGATTGATTGCTGGACTGCAAGCTGCCCAAAACGCAGGAGGCGATAGTCGGGGACGTCAATCAGCAGCAATTTACGTAGTTAAAGATAAAGGCGGTTATGGGGGACTGAATGACGTTTTTGTTGATCTTCGTGTCGATGATCACCCGAATCCAATCGAGGAATTGAACAGGATTTATCAGCTGCAGCAGTTGTACTTTGGGGAATCAAAAGCTGAAAATATAAAGAGGATTGAGGGTCCTTTTAAAGTAAGATTAACGGGAAAGCTGCACCAGCTTGGCTACCTTTCCACAAAATCACCATCAGACCAGGAATTATATAAAGGTTTAAAAACATTTATAAATACGGAGAATTTTGAAGGACGGGAACAAAAAGAAGGTTACATAGACATGCAGGTCTATAATTTTATGGAAAATCAATAAGTTTGTAAGATGTCAATTAAGCGGCTGATCTTTTCTCCAGTCGCCTTATTGACGTCTGAATCTAATTAGTTTACTATCTAATTAGATAATTAACTAATTAGATGAAATTGAAATGAGGTGAAAGAATTATGCAATTGGATAAGATGGTAGCCTTTCATAAGGCAGTCGGAGATCCTGCGAGATTAAGGATTATCGCCTTGCTAAGACAGGGACCGCTGCATGGGCAGGCGATTGCGGGGAAATTGGGGCTGCGTCCTCCGACGATCTCGCACCATATTAAAAAGCTGAAGGATACCGGGATGGTTTATGCCCTTCGTGACAAGAATACGATTTACTTTTATCTAGATGAAAAGAAACTAGCCTTTATGGCAAGTGCTATCTTAAAATTGGGAGATGAGGAGAGTATGAATAAGGATGAGTTGAAAGGTACGGAACACGAACAGAGAAAAGTGATTCAAAGTTTTATTACCGCAAACGGCCAATTAAAGCAGCTTCCAAGTCAATTAAAGAAAAAGCTAGTCGTTCTTTCTTATTTTGTCCAGGGGTTTGAAACGGGTAAGATCTATCAAGAAAGCGAAGTGAATGAATATATTAAAACTTTCTATGATGACTTTGCTACTTTACGAAGAGAATGGATTATGCATCATTTCATGTACCGTGAAAACAATCAATATGAATTAAATCCTCAAGAAATGTGGCCGCTAGTCGTTAAAAGGTAACATAAGTTGCCTTTTTCTTTTTTGTAATCTAATTAGATGTATATCTAATTTGTGGGGGAGGGAATTTCATGTCTTCATCGTTATTAAAAAATCATCCATATAAATACCTCTTTTACTCTGGGATCGTAAATGGAGTGGGCGATCGCTTTAGTCAAGTAGCTGTGCTAACTCTGCTTTTACAGCTCACCGGATCTGGTTTAGCAGTAGGGGCAGCTATGGGTATAAGAATTCTTCCATATTTATTTTTATCCCCTATTGGAGGCAGACTCTCTGATCGTGTAAGCAAAAAAAAGCTGATGATAATCACGGACATAGTAAGGGTGCCGTTTGCCTTAAGTCTTCTATTTGTGAACACAGAGAATGATTTATGGATTATTTTTGTCTGCGTGCTTGCATTGTCCTGTGGAGAAGCATTTTATCAGCCAGTTAGAAAGAGCGCCATTGCTGGAATCACAGATGCAGAAGAGTTGATTCAAGTAAATGGGTTAGAACAAGTAATGATAGGTGTGGTACTCATAATTGGTTCGATAACGGGAGGGGTTGTAACGTATGTGATTGGAGTCAAAATGGCATTTTTATGGAACGCTTTGACTTTTATCTTCGCTGTTATCATGATCAAACACTTAATCTTACCTAAGAATACCTTCAATCATGAAGAATGGGGCAAGACCGCTCCTCTCCCGGCAAAAGTCTTTCTTACTAAGATTCATAAGGTCGTTCTGGCTGTCTGTCTTATTGAACTTGTTATCTCTGCCACTGATGGAGTATTTAACGTACTTATCAGTTACTATGGTTCAGAAACCTTACAACTTGGAGGTCTGGGTATTGGGGCATTGTATGGTTCATTAGGAATAGGCTTAGCAGGAAGCTTTGTCATTACGAGGAAGCTATCACGCTCTTTCCTGCAAATAGGGCTCTTCTCCATCATTTCGGAAGGTATTTTGCAAGTTGCGGCAAGCCAGGTAGAGTCGCTTCTGGAGGTATCACTATTGTTTACGGGGATTTCATTTGTTGGAGGAATCGGTGCTGCCTGCTTTCATACTCTTATTATGCAGCATACCGCCAAACATTGGCAAGGACGTGTATTTGGCGTGTTGGAAGCAAGTACCAATGTTATACTGGGGGGATTTATGCTTGCTTCCGGAATTGCGTTGGATCATTTCTCAGAAAGCTTCATTGGTGAGATCGGAGGTGGTGTGAATATTGTTTTTGGTACTATAATGATAGTAACCCTCTTCTTATATAAGAAAAGAGCTAAACTAGAACAATTCTGATAGATTTCGTTCTGATTCAAGGACATTTGCTGAATCCAATTAGTGAACTCAATTTAGATAAGGTTAAAAATAGAACTTTCCTTGATTTTCAGGTTTGAATTATCTCTAAAAAGGAAAATACTTGTATCATCCTTTTGAAATGAGGCAGAAGTATGGAAAAAGGAACATTGCATTGGAACATGACAAAGTATGAAAGGGGGATGTACACCGAAGAAAATGATGAAGTAGCAATCGAATTTCCTCTGACCATTCACATTAATGGAGAGGAGTTTGCAACAATGGTGTGTACGCCTCTTTATCTTGAAGAATTAGTCATCGGTTTTTTGGCAACTGAAGGAATAATACGAACCACAAAAGATGTGAAATCCATATCAATTGATAAAGATATGGGGTTTGCTTACATAGAAATCCACCGTACTTTCCAGCGATTGAATGCTGGAGATAAAAGGTGGATCGGTTCTTGTTGTGGTAAAAGCCGCTCTTTTTATTTTCAAGGGGATGCTAAGACAGCTCGCACAGTTCTGAGTCATTTTCACGTTGAACCCGAGGTATGTCTAACTTTAATGAATGAATTTCATAATCACGCTGAGATGTTCCAGCGTACAGGCGGGGTGCACCAGGCTGCCTTAGCAGATAAAGATGGAATACAAATAGTTTTTTCGGATATTGGAAGGCATAATGCTTTAGACAAACTATATGGTTATATGCTGAAACACAGCATGCAAAACAACCAGAAAATCATTATTTTCAGCGGACGTATTTCTTCTGAGGTGCTGTTGAAGGTGTCCAAAATGGGCATAGGGTTTTTATTGTCTAAGTCTGCGCCTACTAATTTAGCCCTGGATTTAGCCCATGACCTTAATATTACAGCTGCAGGATTCGTCCGCAATGATAGAATGAATATATATACGCATCCAGAAAGAATTATAGAAACTAACAAACAAAAGGATCTATCGTAAAGGGAGGAATTTGAATTGTTAGAGCGAGATCATACAGTAGTTACTATAAATGGCAGTGAGTATTTAGCAGATCCGGGCCAGAACTTACTTGATTTAATTAATACAACAAATGAAACAGTTCCGCAAATCTGCTACAACGAGTCACTCGGTCCCATAGAAACCTGTGATACTTGTATCGTACAGGTAAATGGAGAGTTGAAGCGTGCCTGCGGCTTAAAGGTTGAAGCAGGAATGCGGGTGCAGACAGAATTACCTCAGGTTAAGATAGCCCAGAAAGAAGCGCTGGATACGATTCTTGAAAATCACGAACTTTACTGTACTGTTTGTGATTATAATAATGGGGATTGTGAGATTCATAATACGATGGACGAATTTGGTCTGGAGCATCAATCCCGCCCTTTCAAAGAGAAACCTTATAATAGAGATAATTCCGGTTCTTTCTATCGTTATGATCCCGATCAGTGTATTCTTTGCGGACGCTGCGTAGAGGTCTGTCAGGATGTGCAAGTCAATGAAACACTGACAATCGATTGGGAACGTCAGCAGCCCCGTGTCATCTGGGATAATGATGTTCCTATTGATCAGTCCTCCTGTGTAAACTGCGGACAGTGTTCGACCGTCTGCCCGTGCAATGCCATGATGGAGAAAGGCATGGAAGGCGATGCTGGTTTTCTAACAGGACAGGAACCTGGGCTCCTTAAATCCATGATTGATTTAACGAAAAAAGTGGAAACGGGTTATGGTCCTTTGTTTGCCGTGTCTGATACAGAAGCTGCCATGAGGGAAGAGCGAATTGAAAAAACCAAAACCGTATGTACGTATTGTGGTGTTGGCTGCTCGTTTGATGTTTGGACAAAGGATAGAGAAGTACTTAAAGTAGTTCCTCATGCAGAATCTCCGGCAAATGGAATCTCTACATGTGTGAAAGGGAAGTTCGGCTGGGACTATGTGAATAGTAAAGATCGTTTAACAAAGCCGCTAATCCGTAAAGGCGAGATATTTGAAGAAGTAGAGTGGGAAGAAGCCATTTCCTATGTGGCAAAAAGATTTAATGAAATTAAAGTAGAGAAAGGCTCAGATCATTTAGGGTTTATTTCTTCCTCCAAAGCAACAAATGAAGAATCATACTTAATGCAGAAACTTGCCCGTCAAATCATCGGGACAAACAATATTGACAACTGTTCCAGGTATTGTCAAACTCCTGCAACAATGGGATTGTTCCGAACTGTAGGCTATGGAGGAGACTCGGGATCCATTTCTGACATAGCCAAAGCTGAACTTGTGATCACCATTGGATCTAATACAGCAGAATCCCACCCGGTATTAGCCTCACGAGTTAAACGTGCTCATAAATTATTTGGTCAAAAACTTTTTGTATTTGACATAAGAAAGCATGAAATGGCTCAGCGGGCAGATCGCTTCTATCGGCCGAAGCCTGGTTCAGATTTAGTTTGGCTCTCTGCAGTTACCAAATACATTATAGATCAAGGCTGGGAAGATAGAAAATTCTTAGATGAATGGGTGAATTCTTACGAAGAATATAAGCAGAGCCTTGAACCTTTCACATTGGAATATGCTTCCGATCTAACAGGGATTCCAGTGGAAGAATTGAAGAAGGTAGCGGAAGAGATTGCGAAAAGTGAAACGGTCTCCATATGCTGGGCAATGGGTATCACTCAGCATATGCGCGGAAGTGACACGAGCACAGCCATTTCCAACCTGCTGCTCGTTACAGGGAACTATATGAAACCTGGCGCAGGTGCTTATCCATTGCGAGGTCATAATAATGTTCAAGGCTGCAGTGACTTTGGCAGTATGCCAAACTTTTTCCCTGGTTATGAAAAAACAACGGACGACGAAGTAAGAGCCCGCTATGAAAAAGCGTGGGGTGTAGAACTTCCGGCAGAATTCGGTAAAGATAATCATCAGATGATTGAGGCCATTCATGACGACAACCTTTCGGGCATGTTTGTTATTGGGGAAGATACCGGAATAGTGGATGCAAACATCAACTATGTAACTGATGCCTTTGAAAAACTGGATTTCTTTGTAGTACAGGATTTATTCCTTACGAAGACAGCGGAATATGCGGATGTAGTATTACCCGCTGCCCCGAGTCTGGAGAAGGACGGAACGTTTACAAATACGGAGCGAAGAATTCAGCGTTTGTATAAATCATTGGATCCTCTCCCTGGTGCCAAACCTGACTGGGAAATTTTATCTCTTCTAGCCAAAGAAATGGGCTACGATTGGGGATATGAGCATCCAGCAGAAATAATGGCAGAGTCAGCGAGTCTCGCTCCTATGTTTGCTGGTGTTACTTATGATCGTTTAGAAGGTTACAATTCCCTGCAATGGCCAGTGGCGCAGGACGGAACGGATACTCCGTTACTGTTTACCGAAGGATTCCCATTTGAAGACAAGAAGGCGAGATTATATCCTCTAGACTTTCAACTCGAATACGATACCACCGAGGAATTTGATCTGCATGTAAATAATGGACGGCTTCTTGAGCATTTTCATGAAGGGAATATGACTTATAAATCAGAGGGAATTGCCAGGAAAACACCAAATTCCTTCGTAGAGGTTTCTCCTGAACTGGCAAAAGAACGCGGTATAGAAGAAGGAGCTCAAGTGAAGTTAATATCCGATGCTGGATCAGCAACAGGCAGAGTAACTATCACAGACCGAGTAAGAGGCAAAGAGCTTTTCATGCCGTTAAATGACAACGGAAAATCAGCGATAAACTTTTTAACAGATAACCGGGTGGATAAGGACAGTAACACACCGGCATATAAAGAAATTGCTGTGAAGATGAAGGTTCTTAAGAAAGAGGGCGAGTCTCCCATTCCTTCTAATAACCATCGAAGAGGAGAACCTGTACCTCAAGTCAGTGTGAAAGTGGAGAAGAAGTGGCAAAGAGAGGACTATGAATTTCCGGGAAGCAGGGTGAGAAGATAATGGCAAAGTCGATTACTACCATTAAACGTTATGAAGTTTCTCAGGAAGAACAAAGAGAGAAAGATTTTTCGGAAGTTAAAGAAGCCGTGTCTGATAATAAAGAGGCGATTTTAAAAGGAATTAAACTCCTTTCTGCCTTGAATGAAGGGGGCACGCTTGATTCCGCATACGCCTTCAATAAGAAGAAGAATGCGGCTCTAACCAATTTAGTGGAAGAGATAAATAAAGAGAGGTACACCTCTTTGCTTGAGAATCTCCCTGAACTCATCTTCTTACTAGGTGATTTGGATGTAAAGGCCATCAGGGACCTGACCTCCCGGTTAAATCATGGACTAGAGGAAATGGAACCTTCCTCGGAAGAAAAGAAAACTTCGGTTTTTGATTTAGCCAAATCCTTAAAAGATCCAGAAATCAACCGTAGTATCACGATGATATTACAGTTCTTAAAAGGAATGGGAAAAAAATAAACTATTTCATTCTGAGAGGTATTAGATTTTTCAGTCATTCAAAAGTACTCCAATTGATTTTACAGTTGGAGTACTTTTTTTATTAGTCTGGAGTCCTCAGTAAATAGTAGAGTAGCAGGGTGACATTCACGTCCCATTAACTATTGTAGGGTGGGTGTGAATAATTACTGGACAGCCTTGATAACTGCTTCTGTGATTAATCGCCATGCCTGCTGGGCCTTATCCTTAGGTCCTAAATGGTGAAAGGCGTGGGTACAGTTCTGGAAAAGTTCCAATCGAACTTGGACTCCTGACTTTTTTAACTTGTTTGTATACTTTTCTGCTTCCGGGCGAAAAGCGTCATGCTCGGCAGCGATTACGAGGGCTGGGGCCAATCCTTCCAGGCTTTCCGCTAAAACGGGAGAAGCGTAAGGGTGAGCAGCTTGTTTGGAATCGGGTACATAACAGTGATTCAGGAAATTGGCTACCTGCGGGTATTTCGACCGCCAGGGGTCGGGTTCTGGCTTTTCCGCATGGGGGGTGGAAAAATCAAGCATTGGACAGGAAAGAACTTGTAGTAATGGCTGCGGTTCATGATGTTCTTTTAATAACATACAGAGCACTGCTGCTAAGTTTGCACCGGAACTTTGACCGCCAATCATAATTTTTTCTGGATCAATTAGCAGTTCTTCTGCGTGTTGTTTGATCCAGTTCAAAATTCCATAGCTTTGTTGTACGGGGATGGGAAACGGATACTCAGGCGCTTTGGGATAATCTACGTTGACAACCACACAATTAGTTTCATTAGCAAGCATACGGCAATAAGGATCATCCATCTCTTTTGAATGCATGATAAAAGCTCCACCGTGAAAGTTAAGATAAACCGGCCGTCTTTCTAAAGCTCCTTTAGGGTAATAGCAGGAGATGGCCGTGCTAAGTTCATAAATATCTATAAGGATATCAGTTTTTGTTTGAACAGGCTGATACTCTACCAGCGGTTTTCTTTCTGCTTGGTTAGGTAATAGTCGAAGCAGGTTAGCTGTCAAAGTTGTAATCATAATCAAGCTCCTCTCATTTTTAGTTTGTACGAATGCAGCTGAGCAGCGGATTTTGCTGCGAAAATTAAGAGAACTGAGATTTTTCATTCTAAAAATATTGGAAATATATGAATCATGCTATGATTGAATTAAGGTTCTCACGAATTCGATAATTGTAAAAGGGATGAGGTGAAAGCGATGTGGCTCATGATCTTTGCTGTAGCAGCTACTTTATTGCTATTTTGGCATAAGGTGGCTTTTCCTTTAGAAGAAATTAAAGAAACAGACTCGTACTCTATTATCATTCCTGCACGTAATGAAGCAGAAAATCTCAAGCGCTTGCTCCCATCTATTCTCGCTCACACGTAGTATTCACCAGGAAGTTTTGGTAGTGGATGATGATTCAGATGATGATACTTCTGAAATTGCCCGATCGTATGGAGTAAAAGTAGTAATACCTCCTCCCATTCCAAGTGACTGGCAGGGAAAATCCTGGGCTTGCTACCATGGGGCAAAAGAGGCATCAGGAAAAACATTATTCTTTCTTGATGCAGATACCTGGTTTTCTCCGGATGGCCCGAACCGGATTATTCAGTTTGCAGAAGCACAAGAAAAAGAGTGTCTTATAACCATTCACCCGTACCATGAAATGCATTCGTTCTGGGAAAAACTTTCCTCTATTTTTCATATGATTGTGTTTCTATCGTCAGGAATCACTAACTTTTTTAGAAATCGCATGAGGACCCATGGTGGCTTCGGACCCTGTTTAATTATAAAGGCGGATACGTATTGGAGGCTGGAGGGTCACTATGCCATCCGTGGAGAAATTGTTGAACATTTAGCATTAGCAAGACGAGCGGGAAAGAAAAAAGTAAAGACATTCGCCTACAGCGGAAAAAAAGCAGTTCATATGAGAATGTATCCTCCACGTTTTTCAGCGGTTGTAAATGGCTGGTCAAAAAGCTTTGCCTCTGGGGCTCGAACAGCTTCGCCTATTTTGTCTATCGCAAGTATTATTTGGGTCTCACTTATCATTTCATTCCTGGTGAATATGCTCCACATTGGGTGGTGGAGTAGTATTACTTATGTCATCCTATCGTGTTTACTGTATCGTTTTCTAAAGCAGGTCGGTACTTTTTATTGGTATGACGCGGCACTATTTCCAGTTCACTTTTTCTTTTTTGTGATTGTATTTGTTTATTCTTTCTTGAATTCCTTTCTGTTCAAGCAAACTACATGGAAAGGCCGCCAAATTGCAGGAAATAAGGGGAAAGATTCCTCATGATAATAGTAAATGCTGCCGTCTGGGTTGCTATCCATTTAAGTATAAGTTTCATCGTATTTTTGTGTCCTGAATCTTTTGTTTTGAAATTTTCAAGAATCTATAAAATAAATAAATGGGAAAAAAACGGATCCATTTATGAAAATATCAAGATTAGAAAATGGAAACACAGGCTGCCTGAAGCCCGAAAATGGTTTAATAAAGGATCAGGTAAAACGGCGAAGGACTTGAGAGAGAGGGGAAGTCTTTGGAAATTCGAATTACAAACCTATCGATCAGAGCTCTCTCACTGGATGCAAATGCTTCCAGCTCCTTTGTTCTTTTTCTTCAACAGCCCTTTGGCAGGCTGGATCAATATGATATACGCAATTCTCTTTAACCTTCCTTTTATTATCATTCAGAGGTACAACCGATCGCGTCTAGCAAAGCTTAAAGTGCTTTTACTTCACCGCAAATAACCTCATTGATGCAAAGAACCCTGAAGCAAACCTTTCCATAGATTTAATCAGGATGGAAAGACTGCTGAAAAGATGTAATAAGACCCATAAAGGATTATAGTTCAAAGAAAAACCATCCAATCATTATCAATTGAATAACGATTTTTGCAATAGAGCCGCTTAAAAAGCCTAGAAATGACCCTAAGGCTGCTTTAGCAGCTGATTCGGTGGTTCTTTTTTGGATTAATTCGGCCACTGTGACTAAGATAAGCGGAAGCAGAATGATACCGAATGGAGGAAAAATAAAAGAACCAGCGATCACACCTGCCGCTGCTGCTCTTTCTCCCCATTTACTTCCGCCATACTTTCTTACAAAATAACTGTTCGCTATAATATCAGCGGCGATGAGAAGAACGGTTAATAGGATAATTCCAATCCAAAAATATAGAGAAAGCGTATCACGATCAATAAAAAAGTAATATGTTACATATCCGATCCAAAGAACCAGCGGTCCCGGAATGATAGGAAATATCAAGCTGACAAAGCTTGCAGCAAAACAGATAATAATGATGCTCCAGTATAGATACTCCATGATTTACCTCCTGATTTATAGAAAACAACTGAATTCATTCTATCATTTACAATGAGAAAAGGCGTGAATAACTTGAACAGGTTTAACTGAAGTGCAGACTAACAGATCAGAACTTAATAAGGGGATGCCCTTCCTTTATTATTTGTTAAATAGATAGACTCCGAACCAATGGAATGTGGTTCGGAGTCTATGGAGAGTAGAATTCCTTTGTTCCGGCTACTCAGTTAATGAGATTTGCTTCTTTGCGTTTTAAGTTTCGGTTTGCTTGGCCAGAATGCGTACTTCCCGAGTATTCCGGTAAGAGAAGGAACGAGAAAAGGTCTAACGATAAAAGTATCCAGTAAAACTCCTATTGCCGTCACCGTTCCAAATTGGACAAGTACTTGGATAGGAAGAGTGATTAAGACAGCAAAAGTCCCTGCTAAAATTAATCCGGCAGAGGTAATAACTGAACCGGTTTCCGATACCCCTTCGCTTATCGCTTTGCCTAATTTCATGGAGCGGCTTTTCTTCCATATACTTGAGATCATAAAGATATTGTAATCTTCCCCTAGGGCAACAATGAATACAAAAGAGTACAGCGGGATAAAACCTTGAAGCTCTTCCACTCCAAATCCGTAATGAAGTATAATCCATCCAATTCCAATCGCACTAAAGTAAGAGAGAAGGACAGTCGCCATTAAATAAGCCATAGCAGTTAGAGATCGCAAATACAGAACAAGTAATAAGGCAATCATTACAATAATGACGGGAATGATTACTTTGGAATCCCGGTTAACGATTTGCGAAGTGTCATACTGCTCGGCGGTTTGACCTGCAATCCATACCTTCTCGTCAGGATTAGAAATAGCTGCCGATTGCAGTGCGTTCTCTGTGATATCTCTTAGGTTTTTAATTTTGTTTACTGCTTCTTGAGAATATGGATTCATATTATATTCTGCGCTATAGCTTAATAAGTTCGGGTCATCTTCGGCTTTTTTTGCTTCAGAAACTTTAGCGATATAAGAGAGATCTTCTAAGTTCTCTTTTAAGTTCGTGCTCTTGCCGTCGGTCTGAACTATGATTTGGACGGGAGCCAGCTGTCCAGGATCAAAGTGTTCCCCGATTAATGAAAAGCCTTGTCTTGATGGTGTATCCTCTGGAAAAGTAGACAAGGTGTCAAAGGTATACTTCGTCTGTGTAGAGAACAATGCTAATACACCTAGTATAATCGCAGTAGTTAAAGCAATAATCCATTTTTTATCAATCACTAGTTTGCCAAGGCGGTCCCAAATAGTAAGTTTGAATGATTTTTTCGGTGCGGATTTCCCTTTTTTTCTTGCCCGCTCCTCTTCCATAGCAGGGGTTCTTGGGATAAACGGAAAGAATGACCCTCTGCCGAAAATCCCCAGCAAAGCAGGTACGAGGGTGAGGCTCGCGATCATCATAATTAATATCGCCAAACTAAAAGGAACGGCGAAACGTTGAAGAGTCCCGTACTGGGCAAGCAGAAGAATAAGTAATGCAAACATGACGGTTAGACCACTCATTGCAATCGCTCCAGCCGTACCGGTGAAAGCTTTTTTCATAGCTGATAAGCGGCTTTCTTCTTCTTTTAAAAAACTTCTGTATCGTGCGATAAGAAATAAACAGTAGTCCGTTCCTGCACCAAATAAAAGGACGGTCATTATCGATAGTCCTTGGGCATCGAAGGTAATCCAGCCCTGAGCTGCCATCCAGCCTAATAATGGATTAATAACTCCATAAGCGAATCCAACCGCTACGAGCGGAATAAGCGCTAAGATCGGGGAACGATAAATCACTAATAGAAAGATTAAAACCAGGGCAACCGTTGATAACAGCAGGGATACATCAGCATTTGAAAACAGTCCCTCTGCATCCACTGCGATACCTGCCGGACCAGTAATGCGGCTCACCAATGTATGATCTGCGTCTATATCCGCTTGGAAGGGTTCAGAACCAAAGATGTCCTTGACTTGGCTTTTTACTTTCTCCAGTCCTTCTTTATATACAGCCGTTTCTTGATTTTCGTCAAAGAAGATCGGCTGCACAATCGTAGTTCCATCCTCTGACACTTGCTGCTTAAGCGCTTGAGGGGGAAGCTGGAAGTAAGGGATGGTCCCTTTCTGATGTGGAAGCGGCGCATCTGTAATTTCTTTAGAGAGCTGCTGAATATGCTGTAAGTCTTTCTGAGTTAATCCTTCTTCCCGATACCAGGTAATAAGTGCAGGTACGCCTGAGTCGGACGGAAATTGATTCTTCGCAATGCGCGACGCCTCCACTGAAGGCACGTCTTCGTCAAAATTACTAGCCGCATTATCCTCCTGAGAATTAGCCTGGGGAAGCAATCCATTAAGTATTCCAACGATAATAATCCATAACACTACCGTTATCCATTTACCGTACTTCCCGCTGATGCGTTCTGAAAATCTTTCAAACCAATTATTCTCCACTCTAATCAACCTCCATAAATGATCGTTTAACTTATCGATTGATAAGCCAGGGGTAAAAAAATTGTACCAGCCCTTCGGATGATACGAGATTAAAGAATGTTTGCTTAATGAATAGAATCTGAGGCAAAACCATACAAAAAGAAGCTGATAATCTTTTTTGCTGCTTCTTCACTGCGGTCGGAAGCTTTTGTTTCTTTCCCTATAGTAAAGATCGTTGAAGATAAAGCATGGTTTATTAATGTCATGAGAAGCCGTGCACAAACGGTCGGTGTATAGCCGCTTTCCTGAGGGTCCCGCAGCGAGCCGTCGGTAAAACCTTTCTTAAACACCTCAATCATTGGATATAGATAAGCTTCGTGCCACCACACCTGAATTTGTTTCTGAGACGGTTCAGGCAGTTCATGCTGAATATCGTGAAACATCTGAGTTAAATCATTCGGGTGGTGTCTTATCATATAGGAAACCACTTTAAGGAGACATTTCTCTGTAGACAGGTCCTGAGCTAGAATTTCATCCATGGATTGCTTTGTTTCTAAGGAAACAGAACGAATGACTTCGACATATAGTTCGGTTTTCCCTGAGAAGTGGTGGTACAGGGCAGGCTGGGTAATGCCGCATGTATCAGCAATTTGTCTAGTTGAGACTGCTCTGTAGCCTAACTCCATAAATAACTTTCGTGAAGTTTGAATAATCATGTTTCTTGTTTCAGTTTTTTTCATTTTGGTTTCTCAAACTTTCTTTTTCAATTCTTCTGACTTTATTCCAGCTTATCAAGTGATAAGTTAAGGTATATTTGAATCATAATCGATCGCAGAAGAGAAGTCAAAATTGAATCGGCTCAAGCAAAAGATCCATTAAGAACGGCAGGTGCAATTTAAAAAACCCGAACCATTTATTTTCACAGGTTCGGGTGTCACACTTTATTTATCCTTATATTTACGGCTGTGATAGCTTGCAGCTAATCATCACTTATAGCCGCATATTTCTGTTACCTAATTCCCATGTCCTGACGATCGGGCGGTGCCATAAATTCTGGTCCGACCGGGTCTTTAATATGCTTTGAAAGAATTTTATCAATATCATTCATTGTTTCTTTATCAATGTGAAAATCTTCAATTTCCTGAACTGGGTCCAACTGTTCTGGTTTTCTGCCACCCATAAGGGCAATGCCAGAACCCGGCTGCTCTAATACCCATCTGAGGGCGAGGTGAAGAACACGTTTACCATAACGATCTTTGGCAAGTTGATCTAATTCTTCGACAGCATTTAAGTACTGAGTAAAACGAGGCTGTTGGAATTTAGGATCATTGTTTCTTAAGTCGTCGCCTTTAAATTCTCTTTCCGTTGACATTTTCCCTGATAAAAGACCGCGGCATAGGGAACCGTAAGTAATCGAGGTTATATCGTGTTCCTTAACGTACGGCAGAATATCCTTTTCTATTTCCCGTTCAAATAAATTGTAAGGTGGCTGCAGAGTATCTATAGGAGCAGCTTCTCTAAAAATGTCCATTTGCTCTGGGGAAAAGTTACTCACCCCGATTGCTTTAATCTTCCCTTGTTTGTGAAGATAATGGAGAGCTTCTGCCGTTTCATGAATAGGGGTTACAGGGTCTGGCCAATGAACTTGGTAGACGTCAATATAATCCGTCTGAAGTCTTCGTAATGAATCTTCGACTTCTTGATGGATCCTTTCTTTACTGCCATTTCTAAAAACATCTTCACCTTTCCAGTCCATCCCTACCTTAGTAGCAAGCAGAAGATCCTCCCGGTTGCCATACTGCTGAATGGCTTTTCCGACAATTTCCTCGGATTGGCCAAATCCATAAACCGGGGCTGTATCAATGAAATTAATTCCCTTGTCCAAAGCGGAGTGGATGGTTTTTATGGATTGTTTTTCATCGGTTCCGCCCCACATCCAGCCACCGATCGCCCAAGTACCCAGTCCAATCCGGGTGGCTTGCTTATCTGTATGATTAATTGTTAATTTTTCCAATTATTCCACCTCCATAACGAATTCATCCTTGTGTCTACCCGCTAATCCACATCATTAATCTTATTAAAGAGCATGACTCGTAAAGGTATAAGAGAAATATATTTACAGCCAGCTTTAACTAAAGAGGATAATGGGGGAGAATATAAAGATCTTCTTACTAATTTTACTTCGAAAAAGGGGAACTTCATCAATAAAATATTTAAGGTTAGTAATCGTATGAGAGTTATGACAAAATAAAGGTATATTATGCCAATGGAGGTACTTCTTAATGGACGGATTTCACGAAGCTTTTATACAAATTTTAATTTTACTGGCTATTTCTGTTTCAGTCATTGCAATTGCCAAGCTGTTAAAAGAACCTTACTCTATTGCGTTAGTCATTGTCGGATTAATTCTGGGATTAACAGAAATTCCGTATCTTGAAGACGCAGAATATTACATAACGCAGTCGGATGTTTTCGAGGCAACCATTATCTCACTTTTTTTACCGATTCTGTTAGGGGATGCAACGTTAAAATTATCCGTTCCCCATTTATACAAACAAAGAAAGCCGGTTGTCAGCCTGGCATTTTTAGGAACCTTTGTTTCCTTTATCTGCATTGGAGCCGGGGCATATTTTCTGCTTGGACTGCCTCTTGCCGTCGCTTTTACGTTTGCTGCTTTGATGAGCGCAACCGATCCGATCAGTGTGCTGTCCATCTTTAAGTCCTTAGGGGTATCACAGAAGCTGTCCACTGTAATGGAAGGTGAATCGCTATTTAATGATGGTATTGCTGTAGTTCTGTTTAAAATATCAAGTATTTATCTGCTGACTTATCTTGAAATGGGGTGGTCCGGACTTGGTCACGGCATCCTGCTGTTTTTGCAATTTGCAGCAGGGGGAGCTTTAATAGGCGGAGTGATGGGATATATTTTTTCTCAGATCATCCGTCTTTATGACGATTATCCCTTAGAAATCGCCTTCAGTGCTTTACTCTTTTTCGGGAGTTACTTTATTGCAGAGCATTTTCACACTTCAGGAGTAATTGCTGTGGTAGTGGCGGGGCTTATTTTTGGAGAATATGGGGCAAAGATTGGCATGTCAGATGAGACGAGGACAAATATTAACACGTTTTGGGATGTTATTACTTTGCTTGCTAATTCCCTCATTTTCCTTATGATTGGACTGGAAATCCAAAATGTTCAATTTAACGGTAATTGGATATTAATTCCTTTGGCAATTCTTATTGTATTACTAGGTAGAACGATTGCTTTATATTTCAGCACCAGACGTATTAACGGTATTTCTGCGAAGGAAAGGCTGCTTCTTAATTGGGGAGGTTTACGAGGAAGTTTATCCGTAGCACTGGCATTAAGTTTACCAGAGGATTTTTCTGGAAGAGATGAAGTCTTGCTGTTTACATTTTCCGTTGTGCTGTTTTCTTTACTAATTCAAGGGTTAACCATTAAACCGCTCATTAAAAAGCTTGGACTTATTGGTGATTGAGTGGAATATTACCGATAATTATAGCTAATAACGAGCCCGGACCATTAATTTTTATGGTCCGGGTTTACTGTATTTAGAAGTAAATACTGATGAGGGAGACAGCTCCGCAGATTTTCAAATCCATTTATAGAGGGAAAGGAGAGGACTTGGACTATTAGTACAAAAAAATGAAAATGCCTGGCTGAAAAATATGTGATTTTCAGTCAGGCAAATTGTATAATAGATCATTTCATTTGCTCGATTTATCATTTGACAGCGGGCAAAAAACATCTGTAAATTAGCCGCCGAGTAGTAAAACATAGGGGTTTTTTAGATAACTCCGCCTGTAATTATTATATTGGTTTATCGTTTATTAAAGCCTTTTTTCTGAACAAGATCCGTGACGTCCATTCTCATTGGGTGAGTAAATCTTCTTCGCATTTGATCTGTCCAAGTATCGTTCCTTGAATTAGAGGTCCTGGATTTATAATATGCCAGGATTTGTTCATCAAATGCCTCAAGTTCTTGTTCATGCTCCTGGTATTCATTTTCAAAATATATCGCTCTTTTAGGCAGCCGCGGCTTTTGATCAGGGCTGTGGTCAGGTGTTCCCAATACCATGCCAAATAAGGGAATGACGTGATCAGGAAGTCCGAGTATCTCATCTACTCTTTCGATATTATTTCGAATACTCCCAATATAGCAGATCCCTAATCCCATAGATTCAGCAGCGACTGCTGCATTTTGAGCAGCCAAGGCCGCGTCAATGGCAGATACTAGAAAGTGTTCACTGTTTTCTAAATTTGGAAGCATTTCTTTATATTCCTCTTTTGAAGCTTTTACTGCAGGTCTATGGAGATCGGCGCAGTAAATAAGCAGATGACCATTATCTTTAACGTAAGGCTGATTAGTTATTTCAGCGAGCTCTGTTTTTTTCTGTTGATCTGTTATGCCGATAATGGAATAGGCCATCATATAACTTGAGGTTGAAGCACTCTGTGCGGCCTTGATTATCGTATCAAGCTGTTCTTCTGTTACGGGAATATCTTTAAATTGTCTAATCGAACGGTGATTTAATAGTGATTGAATGATTGAATTCATAAAAATTTCCTCCTACTTGTTAACGTTCTTCATTAAAATTAACAAATTGTGATTAGGTTTTGTATTAATACGACCTTTAAGAAGTAATTTAAAGTAAATTAACAAAAAATTAAGAAAATTTTAAAGTGAATTAGAGGGAAAATTTTTGCTGACGAAGAATTTATTAATATACTATATTATTTTAGGCGGGTGAGCCCTTTGTCTAACGTATATGACTTTGAGCAGTACAAATTCAAGAAGGACGTAAAAAACCAAACGCAAAATAAAGCCATAATAGTAGAAGTTTATATTACGACTGTCAAGTTTGTGTGCCAATATTTAGATATTACATATGATCATCCTGTTGAATATGTGACGTCCGATATGGAGCTGGAACTGCTATATTGCGGTGACCGTGATCGATTTATAAAGACCTTCACTGCAATAATCACCTATTGGGGAATAGAGACAGGTATGGAGAATGCCCTGCCGCCTGAGGAAGAATTTGAGCGCTTCAAAACTATCGGGGACCTATGTATTTATATTGAGAAACGGGTGAAATGACTATAAGACTGATTAGTTCAGTCTTATAGATTTTGCCTTTTTCATATGGATAAGCCCTAAATATATTTGGAGACTGCCGAGACCGAACAATACGGGACCAATGGAAAATGCGAAAAATATACTTAAAATAATTTGCAGGACGCCAGATAACATAGTGTACAAGTATTTTCTTTTCCTGAAACTTATATAGGCTGAAAAAGTATTAACGAATGCGGCAATAAGCAAGAAAGGAATAAAACGAGTTACATCGAATAAGTGGATCATTTCGCACCTCCTCACTAAATGAATGGCTTGATATTATTGGAGTTTACCACTGTTTTCCATCTTTTTTCAACAGCGAAAAACGTCTAGTTTTGCGATTGGGAACAGTGTCCACTCTCTTCCTTGACCGTGGGATTTTAGAGATGGTTCACTCAATGTGCTTAAGTAAATATTAATAGGTGAAAAGCAGCACTATATTAGGTATGTTATTTATAAGTAGAAAGAGTTACTGCACATAGGAACGCCAAGGAGAGGAGATAGTCCAATGAATGGAAGAATTGAAGTGAAAAATTTATCGAAAACTTTTAAAAAAGGAAACGTTAAAGCAGTGAAAGATGTTTCTTTTGATGTAAAGGATGGAGAGTTTTTTGCTTTCTTAGGACCCAATGGAGCTGGTAAGTCCACGACGGTTCAAATATTAACGACGCTAATTAATGCAACTGGTGGAAAAGCAGTGGTGGCGGGACACGACGTTATAAAGGAACCTGAGAAGGTGAGGAAATATATCGGCGTTGCCCTTCAGGAAACTGGAGTTGATCCTGATTTAACGGGGAGAGAGATGATTGAATTACAAGCTAATATTTTCGGTTTTTCTAAACAGGGAGCTAAAACGAGAGCAGATGAACTGTTAGGAATTGTTCAGCTTGAGGAATCAGCGGACCGGCGGATAGGAAATTATTCCGGCGGGATGAGGAGACGGCTCGATTTAGCTCTTACGCTTGTGAACGAGCCTAAAATTTTATTTTTGGATGAGCCGACTACGGGGCTTGATCCATCAAACCGAATGGCCATTTGGAAAGAACTACGCAGACTTAACCAGGAAAATGGAACGACCATCTTCTTGACGACTCAATATTTGGAGGAAGCAGATTCTCTGGCAAATCGCATTAGTATTATTAACAATGGTGAGATCGTGGCCACGGGGACCCCTAAGGAACTCAAAGCTCAAATTGGCAACGATTTGATTACCATGACTTTTCACTCTGAAGAAGAAGAGAAACTAGCTGAGCAGCTTCTGAAAAGTGAAGCCGACGAGATAGATGCGATCCGGCAGAATGGAAAGTTAAATATATATGTGGATGATGGGACAAAACAGCTTCTCGAACTCATCCGGATACTCGATCAGCATCAAATTGAAGTGGAGACCGTAAATTTATCCTCTCCTACATTGGATGATATTTTCCTGAAAATCACCAGTGAACAGAAAGTGGAAGGAGAGCGATCTTATGGGAAATAATTTCTTTAAAGACACCTGGTTAATAACAAAGCGAAACATTAAAACGACACTTAGAAATCCGTTTTCTTTTATTCCCAACCTGATGATTTCAGCTTTTTTCCTGCTGGTCTATGATGGTGGACTGAGTGGTATTTCTCAGCTTCCCACTTTCGAAGGAGCCAATTACCTTGCCTTCATCCTTCCCGTATCTATAGTGTCTGCAGCCATTGGGGGAGCAGGTGGAGCCGGGCAGAGTATTGTGAAGGATATAGAGAACGGGTTCTTTTCAAGGCTTCTTCTCACTCCTGCTTCAAGACTCGCCATTGTGCTTGGGCCGATTATCGCGGGCATGCTGCAGTTATTCGTTCAAACTATTTTAATTATATGCATCGGGTATTTATTAGGGTTAGAATCAGTTACAGGTTTTGGCGGCATCTTGTTCGTTATTTTTATTGCTATCGGCTGGGGGCTTGCCTTTGCAGGTTATTCGGCGGGTGTAGCGCTGCGTACGAAGAATGCTCAAGCTGCACAAGCAGGAACTTTTATATTCTTTCCTCTCATCTTTCTAAGTACAACCTTTGTCCCTTATGATTTGATAGAAGCGAATTGGCTGAAGGTAGCGGCAACGATCAATCCAACAACGTATATTTTTGAAAGTATGCGTACTGTATTAATCGATGGCTGGGTTTTTTGGGATCTGATGCAAGGTGTATTTGCGATTATTATTGTGTGCGCCATAACGATAACGTTTGCTGCATTATCTGCAAAAAAAGCGGTTTCCAGAGGCTGATTACGATAAATTTGTGGTATAATTTAGAAACTAACGTAAAGGAGTTGATGTGTTATGTCTATTAAATCAAGTTATCAACCTCAAACCAATCCACACAATCATTTAGGAGGACACATCAACTGATTGCGGTCCTCCGGCTACAGGAGGAATTTAATGAACAAGCAGCAGCTTAAAGATTTTCGTAACCATTTTCAAATACAGGTAACCTCTGAGGAAACAACAGGGAGAATCAGCCGGGTAACCCAGGGTCTCTATGATATTCGTACTAGGGATAAGACTTATATTGCCCAGCTTTCTGGGCGTTTTCACCATCAAGTGGAGAGCAGCCGCGATTTACCTGCGATTGGAGATTGGGTTATTGTTGAACCTTATGATCAAGATGAAAAGGCTCTGATTCATAAGGTATTAACCAGAGAAACGTTATTATCAAGAAAAAAAGCTGGAGAAAGCCATACTGAACAACTCATAGCTGCCAATATAAATAAGGTGTTTATTGTGACCGCCTTAACAGAGGAATTCAATTTAAGAAGAATTGAACGGTATATTACCCAGATTTATGAAAGTGGTGCACTCCCAGTTATTGTATGTACAAAGAGGGATTTATGCAGCGAGACGGAAGATAGGCTGGCAGAGGTAACCGCTTCAGCTCTCGGGATACCCGTATATGCTATAAACAATCTAACTGGAGAAGGGTTAGATTTATTGGAAAATGAATTAATTCCCGGAGAAACCATTGCATTAATAGGTTCGTCCGGCGTAGGGAAATCCTCGTTAATTAACCGGCTGTTGGGAGAAGAAAGAATGACTACCAGCGAAGTGAGGTCTTCTGATAATCGTGGAAGGCACACCACTACTCATCGCGAATTGTTTGAACTGCCAAATGGTTCTGTGGTTATTGATACACCTGGAATGCGTGAACTTCAGCTCTGGAGTAAGGAAGAAAGTTCTGATGCAGCTTTTTCTGATATTGAAGTTTTAAGCGATAAATGTAAATTCAGAGACTGTAGTCATGACACGGAACCCGGATGTGCAGTTCAAAGAGCAATTAAAGATGGTGAATTAGAAGAATCTCGATTGAAAAACTATTTTAAATTGAGAAGAGAACTTAGGCGGTTAGAGCTTAAGGAACAATATGGGACGCATCGTACAAATCGTATTTTACATGGACCTAAGTAAATTTTGAATCAACAGACTTAAAAAAGGTGTCAGTGAGCTGACGCCTTTTTTATTTTTTTACATCGTTTTAGGAGCGGGTCATCCCCGAAATCTTAAGACCACCTAACCGATTTAATAAATGGGGGAATATTTCTATAACAGGACGGGAACTAGTAGGTAAGGGATAATTATGTAAAGTATCTTTAGAACATCCAGGTTATTTTAAAAGTAAGAGCTCTACTAAGATATAAATAGGAGGATAAGAATATGTCAGATCGATTATTTTCACCTGAAAAAGCGGAAAAGCTGTTAAGTGATGACAGACAGAAAACCGTGCCGGTAGATCAAATTATTAAGCTTTTAGATTTGCAAGGTAATGAAAAAATTGCGGACCTGGGAGCTGGAAATGGTTATTTAACTCTTCCATTAGCTAAATCAACTAAGGAGCGGGTGACTGCCGTAGACCTGCAAATGGAAATGTTGGATATGCTGGCAGCAAGAGCGGAATCAGAAGGATTAGACAATATAGAACGAATGGAAAGCGGTATAGAAAAGCTGAATTTCCCAGATGGTTCTTTTGAGAGGGCAGTGACTGCATTTGTACTTCACGAAGTTTCTGACCTGGGGCAAACCTTAAAGGAAGTAGACCGAGTATTAAACGAAAACGGAAAACTGTTGATTCTAGATTGGGAAAAACGTGAATCTGATCAGGGACCGCCTCTTAACCATCGGATTTCTTCAGAAGATATGGCTGAAGCTGTTTCAAACCAGGGATTTAAGTTAGAAACCGGGCATTTAAATGAAAATGTTTATTACATTTTAGCTCAATAATGCAGCAAGAAGGGTAATAATAGGAAAGACACAAATCGGTGCCTTGAGGAATTTCAGATAAACAAGACTGGTGCAAGAGCATTTTATTCGCCGGATATCCCGAACCTTTCATTTTCATGGTTCGGGTTATCTTTATTTTATGAAGGTAATGCTGTGTCCGAATTTTCCTAAACTGATGTTTGGATTTTCCATTAAGGATCTTAGTTTTGTCCCAGTCTCTTTCAATTTAACGGGCGGAATTTCCTTCTAGGAGGAATGAATTTAGCTTGCTAGTATACTGCTAGGCAGTAAGATAATTGCCCGACAGACTTCACAATTCCTGGAATGATTTTCTACACAACGCAGCGGTATCTTTACTTTTGAGACTAGAGGAATTGTGCTAAGATAGATGTGATAAGAATCCCGTGATGTTCACGAAGTTCGACTAAATCAGTGTTTTATTTTATAATGTAAGCTGGTAAATTGAACAACTTTACATATTGATAGCAGAAAGGATGTAGTTGAAATGAGTAAAACATTAATATTTGGTCACAAAAGTCCTGATACCGATACAATTTGTTCAGCGATTGTATATTCAGATTTAAAGAAAGCGCTTGGTCTTGATACTGAGCCTGTACGTTTAGGAGAAATTAACGGGGAAACTCAATATGCGCTGGAGCATTTTAGTGTAGAAGCACCTCGGCTGGTAAGTAAAGTGGCGGATGAAGTAGAGCAAGTTATTCTTGTAGACCACAACGAGCGCCAGCAAAGTGTTGACGATATTGAAGAGGTCCAGGTTACGGAGGTAATTGATCATCACCGTATTGCTAACTTCGAAACGAAGGGGCCGCTTTATTATCGTGCTGAACCGGTTGGATGTACAGCAACTATCCTAAATAAAATGTATAAAGAGAATGGGAAAGAAGTTTCTAAAACTATGGCAGGTTTAATGCTTTCAGCGATCATTTCAGATTCTTTGCTATTCAAATCTCCGACTTGCACAGATGAAGATAAACAAGCGGCAGAAGAACTAGCTGAAATTGCTGGTGTAGATGCAGAGCAGTTTGGTCTTGAAATGCTGAAAGCTGGTGCTGATATTAGTGACAAATCCGCCGATCAGCTTATTTCTCTGGATGCAAAAGAATTCCAGATGGGGGACAAGAAAGTCGAAATTGCCCAAGTTAATACGGTAGACACGAATGACGTGCTTGCTCGCAAGGCAGAGCTTGAGGAATCTATTAATCAAGCCGTTTCCAATAAAAATCTTGATTTGTTCCTTCTTGTAGTTACAGACATACTTTCTAATAATTCAACTGTGGTTGCGGTTGGCAGCGAGAAGGATGCCGTAGCGCAGGCTTTCGGTGTTACTCTTGATGGAAATCAAGCAGTGCTGGAAGGTGTAGTCTCTCGTAAAAAGCAAATAGTACCCCCGCTTAACAAGCAGTTAGGATAAGTTTAAAGAATTGAATGATAGAAATTTCATATAATAGAAAAGCCGAACCGATGACAATTGGTTCGGCTTTTCTATGTTTTGAAAGCAGTAATTTATTGCTGTTACCCAGAAGGCAGGGCATGTTTACTTTTACTTTATGAACTAAACTAATGAGCTGGGTGCCAGCCTTTAAGGAGTGGAGAGGATATTTTGACGGCTTTCCCATTCTTCCCGAAGAATGCCCATTCGAATGGAATCATAAAATGTTCCCTCGAAGAATCGGCATTTTCGCAGTCTTCCTTCTAATTTCATACCCAGTTTTCTACCAACATGCATCATCCGTTCATTCTTTGACCAAGTAGTCAAGCCTACTCTGGCGATAGGGAGGGACTGGAATAAATGTTCAATCCACAGCCCAAGAGCTTCCGTACCGTACCCATTACACCAAAAGGCAGGATTGTAGATTCCTATACCGATTTCAAGCCATAAGGAAGGTTTGTGCTCCCAGTAATAGGTTACTGTGCCGATGATTTCATTTTGAACGAGAATGACTAGACGGGAGTCAGGTTCATCCTTTTTCAATCGTTCTACTCGAGCATGCTCGTGACTTCGATAACTTTCCAGAGTATGGGGCTCAAGTGAATAATAAGGCGCGTCCCATTTTTTCCATACTGGATCTTTATCTCCATAAATAAGCTTCCAAAGTATAGGTAGATCTTCTTCGTTTAAACTTCGCAGGTACACCTTTTCCCCGCTCAGTGCAACCTTTTTTAAAGCATTACCCATATCCATTCTCCTTTAGCTGGAATCTTACTAATATCCTACCACAGTCAACATAAGATAAAGAGTTTTCTTCCATGGTTTTCTATCGGTTGAAACGGGGAATACATTTAGATACACGCGTACATAAATGAAGGGTGATAGTATGATTGAGGTTACAGCATTTTCAAAGGAAGAAGGGATCCTCGAAGGGTTGACGTTAGAAGAACTGACTCTTATGGATGCCGATTGGTATTGGGTAGATTTCAATAATCCGACTACTGAAGAAGTCAAACTGCTGGATTCGTATTTTCATTTTCATCCGCTGGCCATTGAGGACTGTCTGCATGAATTGCAGCGACCGAAGCTTGATTATTATGATGATCACACTTTTTTTGTTATTCATTCTGTGAACAAGAAGACGCTGGAGAAACAGGAAATTGATCTGTTCTTAGGAGAATGTTCCATTGTCACGTACCACAATAAAGATGCTCCTGCATTAGAGTCTGCCAAGAGTCTGTTGAAAAGAAATCGCGATCCACAAACCCTGGATGAATATTTTGTGCTTTATCAATTGCTGGATAAAGTCGTAGACAACTATTTCCCCATAGTCTATCAAATCGAAGATCATATTAATGAGATTGAGGATAATACGCGTAAATTATCTATGGAGAAATTGCTTGATGAACTATTTGACCGTCGCAGTGAATTGTTAGCATTACGGCAGACTGTTCATCCAATGAGGGATTTATTATACCGCGTTTTAAATACTCACCATCTTGACGGCGTGAGAGACAGGCGGGAGTATTTTGCTGATATTCATGACCACCTAATTAAGGTGGCCGATATGATTGCTTCAAACCGGGAAATGACTCAGGATATTAGGGACAGTTACTTGTCACTAAACTCACACCAAACGAATCGAACTATGCAGATATTAACCGTTATTTCGGTTATATTTATGCCTCTGACCTTTATCGTAGGGATATATGGGATGAACTTTAGTAACATGCCGGAACTGGATTCAAGATATGGATATTTCGTTGTCTGGATTGTTATGATTGCCATCGCTGTCGGAATGTACTCCTGGTTTAGAAATAAAGGCTGGTTTGATTAAAAGAAGCTTGTACCCTGATGGGTGCAAGCTTCTTTTCCGTCTAAAGGCTGAGATTAAATCACTCCCTTGGCTGTTATAAAAAAGCCGGAAGCGATCTATACTACAAGTATCAAATGAAAAAGGGGTGCTTCCTATGTGGAATGAGTTTGAAATCTCCGTTGGTATTGAAGAGCGCCGGCCAAAATAATGACATGGACTATACTCTCTCCTAATAAAAAGAGAAAGAGGATTGGCTATGGGAAATGAACTCAGTCTAAAGGGGAAAACTTAAGTATACTTTCAGTGGGAACATCGGGAAATCCTGGCTCATGCAGAACAAAAACCCGAACGATGATGGAAGAATGTTATTAACATTTCATCGTCGTTCGGATTAATAAAAATTTAAAAATGGTTAAAAGACTACTTACTCAGTCTCTCTTTTGATATTATTTTAAGATATCGTGGTCTACGTACCGTTCCCCATTTAATTCACTGACCACGTTAATTGCTACTTGTGCTCCATCACCAGCGGTAACGATCGTGTGGACACTCACTCCTGCCACAGTACCTGCCGCCCAGATCTTTGATTGGGCCGTATGTCCGCTTTCATCTACTTTGATCATTTTCGCGACTCTAGGTTCTTTACCGTCTACGACTTCAAGGCCAAAGCTTTCCGCAAGCTTAGTAGACATCCCCGTTGCAAAAATAATATGATCCACGTCGTACGAATTTTCGGAAGTAAGAATCTTGTAAACTCCGCCATTAGATTGAATTTCTTTTACTTCTTCTTTAACAATATCCGCTCCGAATTTAGCCGCTTGTTTCTGGCCGTTTTCTAAGAGCTTAGGGCCTTCAATTCCATCAACACCGTAATGGTTTTCAACCCAGGCTTTTGCTGTGATACTCTTACCGCTATCAAACAATACGGTTTTCTTTCCTGCTTTTGCCGTAAGTAAACCTGCACTTGCTCCTGCAGGTCCTGCTCCAATAATACCTACATCATACATACATCTTCACTCCTTTAAGTGTGAATTTTCACACTTTTAGTATAGCGGAGATTGAAGGGTAAATAAAATAGTTAACAAGAATTGTTCACAAAAAACGTCTTGCTCCTCAATGGAACAAGACGTTTATTGAGATGGTGGGGAGGGTGAAATTAAACCCTTTTCAAAGAGTGACAAATAAAATCTAGTTATCGATTAGACAGGGATAGAAGTGCGGCTGTTCATGATTTGTTCTGAATATCTAGTTCTCCGATTAACTTCAGAAATGTTATCTGTGCAGAGTTTTTGAAGTTCTTCATAGGCATCTTCCACATTTTCGCCGTCAATAATTAACAGAACAGGTTCATCCACATTTACAAATAAGAAGAATGATAATAGCTTTGTAAGATGACCCGCATCAGCAATTAGATGGTTTTGGTGAAGATAAACGCTCTGTTTATTTTTTGCAGATAGTTTATGAATGTTAACAATTTGATTTGTCGTTAATGGCTGATGAAAGTATACATGATAAGAAGAAAGTTCCTTCAATCCGACCAACCTCCCTGATGATTTTATCTTGATATAGCTTTACCCTTGTCATCTTTTAGGTAAACATGAAGTTTCAAGACGGAAATTCTCAATGTTCATAAATCATTTTTCTAGTCATCCCACCATCAATTATTAAATTTTCACCAGTAACAAAGTCATTTTCTATATCGGTTAAATAAAAGCAGGCTTTAGCCACATCTTCAGTCTTCCCTGTACGATTAGATAAGTGCTGAAGGTGATCTTTGTCTCTAAGATTCTCATAATTTTCCGTTTGAATCCAGCCTGGGCTGATGGAGTTGACCCTAATGCTATTCTTGGATAGGCTTGCTGCCATAGCATGAGTTAACGCTATAATCCCGCCTTTAGAAGCGGCATATCCCTCTGAATCAGGTTCTGACATAAATGCTCGTGTAGAAGCCATATTTACGATCCTTCCCTGAATATTATTTTTCGTCCAGAGCTTGGACGCTAATTTGGAGAACAGAAACACGCTTCTGAGATTTGTGTGAATAATTTCCTCCCATTCTTCAATTTCAAGCTCAAACATCGATTTAAAGCTGCTAATGCCAGCATTATTTATCAAAATGTTGATCGTACCAATTTCATCCTCGATGGTCGTGAATAGTTTCTCGATTTGCTGTGGGTCAGTTACATCACAGGAATAAAAGTAGCCGTTCCCTCCTTGCTCACGAATTTCTCCGACTAATTGTCTCCCATGTTCCTCATCTTTATCACAGGTAATAACTTTAGCTCCTTGTGATGCATAGGATAATGCGAGACCTCTCCCTATTCCGTTGCTTGCTCCTGTAATTAAAACAGTATCTTCTGTAAAGTTCATACTCAATACCTCCTCTAACGCTTATTTCCTTTTTTAAAGAAAGGGTAAACCCCTCTATGAATGGGAAGACTCTGTTATAGTAAACTTGTAGGAATAGAAGAACCGTGATATATTATTTTTCAAAAAAATGTGGAGGAGATCCTATGACAAGAGTCACGCTGGTAGACGTTTTTAAACATAGAATTACGCAGAAATATTTACAGCGATCCGGCATCAATCACGCGGTGACTGTCGCCGGTTATGCCTTCGATTTAGCAGTCAAGAATGAAGTCGACCCTAACCTTGCTACGAAATCAGCGTTGCTGCATGATATGGGACATTACGAATGGTACCGTGATGGAAAATGGGATTATGATGAATACCGCAAACACGATATTCATGCAATTAAAGGGGCAGAAAGAGCTCATAAGCTGCTTATAAGGCTGGGGGAAGATCGGTTAGTAGCTAAAGAAGTATCCGTTGCCGTACTGCTGCACACGGATAGTTACCTGAACTTTGATTTGGATAATAAACGCACACCCCTACAGCATGTAGTAGCAGAAGCTGATCGAATTGATGAACAGCCTAATGGGCTCCACCATTATAAACAGATGGATAAGTCGGATGCTTTAAAAATCCTTCATAAGCTTGATCTTAAAATCGACAAGGCCATTGAAAATGATGAGGAGAAAATGTCAAGTTGAAAATGTGACAAATTTTCAAAAAGTTCTTTACTTTTTGAAATCGTTTCTATATAATTCCATTGTAAGAAGAAAATTTAAATTTAACGAAAGCGAGGTCAGAAATCATGATGAAATTATTTGTATATGCTGTTAAATCCTATAAAACAATGAATAACATGACAATGGCCTGCGCTGACCGAGTTTAATTTAATCTTTTATTAAAATCAGTCATATTAGCTGCAGGCGGTGCATATTGTATTCCTGTGGCTTTTTTTAGAGAAAGTATTCATTCTCTATCTATTAGCAAAGTCACAGAAGCCTGTGGCTTTTTATTATGCTTGAAAAAGGATAATTTTACCTTTTTTGTATAAAAATTCTTAAGGGGGGTGATGTTGATGACGATTCAATTCTTTATTTTTACGGTTCAAGTCAGCAAGAGGAAACGGAAGAAGTATCCATCCTTACCTGGATACAGTTCCTGTGAGATTGAGAAAAACATTGATCGCAAAGCTGCGTTCTTACATTACAACTAGAGAGGAGAATTATAAATGTTGGAAATGAGAAAGATTGAATTTATGGCTTGGTTAAATGTGGAGAAAGATAGTGCATAGCGAAGGTTATACAGGATTGGAGGTATGAACATGCGATTAAACTTTATTATTTTCACGGTTTTCATCGAACGTCAAAACCGTGAAACAAGAGAAATATCTATTCATCGTAAGGAAAGAATTGAACGAAAAATAGACGCCATTAAACTTAAGCATCATCTGTTTTTATAAGGATCTGTAAAGAAGCTGGGGCATAAGGTTAAAGGCGATAAACGAAGGGATGTTCAGAGGTTTACCCTGAATGACAACACCGGATTTTTAACCGTGGAAACCGATTAATAAAAGGGAAAACGTAAGTATATACGTGCTGTAGAAACGGATGGAGACTGTGTCTAATACAGAACAATAAATCCGAACGAGGATGAAATGTCATCATCCTCGTTCGGATTTAATTTTGGCTAAAAAAACTTCTTTCTCTGCCATGTTATACAAGAAGCTGTTACCTCATCCGCCTGCTGCAACTTCAGCGAACACGTTTCAGCTTTCCAGGACAAAACTATACAACTAAGACAAACGATTATTGAATACTCTGCTTAATTTTTTTAATCTTACGGTTTAGCGATGAGATGTCAGGATTATTTAGCTGCTGGTTAGATAGTTTGTATTTTTGTTTTATTTTCAAGATCCGGTAAACGGAGTCATCAATTCTTTCTTCAGAAATGCTTCCCTCTTTAACTGCTTGTTTTAAGGCGCTGATCGCCGCTTTTTGTTGATTTTCATGAAAAGCGACCATGACTACATCTGCTCCAGCTTTAACTGATTGCACGGCTGCTGTTTTAATGGAATAGTGTTTTTCTATCGCTCCCATGGTTAAGTCATCTGTCATAACCAGTCCATTAAAATTCAAATCTTTTCTTAGCATATCCGTGATAATCACGGGTGACATAGAGGAGGGGAATTTTGTTCCCAGTGATGGTACAAGCATGTGAGTCACCATAATGACGTCTGCACCTTGATCAATTGCATTTTTATAGGGCAGCCAATCCTGATTTTCTAATTGTTCTTTGTCATATTCAAGCGTAGGTAAATCTTTATGGGCATCCACACTCACACTTCCATACCCTGGAAAGTGCTTAAGAACGGGAATGACATTCTCTGATTCCATGCCCTTCATTGTAGCACTGCCCAGCCGGCTTACCATATTGGGGTCCGTCCCGAATGAGCGTTTTCCAATTGCGGAGGTGGAAGGGTTCTTTATGACATCAAGAACGGGTGCATAATTCACATTAAAACCTAGGGCACTTGTTTCTTCACCAAGGGTCTGTCCTGCAAGATAAGACAAATCAGCGTCGTTTTTCTTTCCAATTTTATAACTCGAAGGCATAGGGAGGATGGGGTTCGGCATTCTCTCCACAATCCCGCCTTCTTCATCAACGCTTATAAACAGAGGAATGGAGGGATTCGCGTCCTGATTAATTGCTTTTAATTGATTGGTCAGCTTAAGGGTTTGATTTGGGGTACTAATATTTTCGCCATAAAGAATGATCCCGCCGATATGTTCCTCTTTTATCATGGTTTCCACTTCACTTCCTGCAGTTAATCCATTCATCCCTATCAATAACATCTGACCGATCTTTTCATCTAAAGACATTTCATTTAACTGAGCTGAAAGAGAGTTTTTAGCGATATCTGAGTTATAGAGTGAAATATGGTCCACAGATGAAGTTTCTTTCTCTGAGTTCGTTTGATTAATAACCCATTTTAAATCATTTCCGTTATCAAGCGGATAAACCAAAATCTTCTGATGAACTTCATTCTTATCATAGGCTAACACCTGATTTGGCTTACCCATCACTTGTTCGATATCTTTTCTGGTAAGATCCTGAAATTCATCTTCATAAGAACGGATATCAAATATAGGAGAGTGCTTGAAATAACCAATAGTATAGTTTTTTGATTTAAAAGAAGCGTATAATCCTACATTGGTATCGCTTATGTTTTCTGGGTCCCCCCATTTTTGTTTTACCTCGTTTATGTTCGTTTCTCCGACTATAAATGGCAAGTGGGGTAACTCTCCGTTCTCAGCGTCCTTTACAATCTCGTTAATAACATCCCCAGTTTTGGTGGAAGGGTTCGACCCTTGTGTTTCATCCGAAGAATTTGGATTTGCAGCATCCTGTGAGCCTGGATCGGAGGAATGAGTATTAGAAGTAGAATTGTTTGAAACATAAAACCAAACGGCACTTATAGCCAGGATGAATATAATAAGTAAATAGACAAAGCGTTTCAAATATAACATCTCCTATTGTTGTTAATATGTATAGTATCTCTCATTTTACGTCACTTCTGCTAATTAAATGTTTCAAAAACTGGCTTTACTTCTTTATTGTTGCCGGAGACTGACCATCATAATACCTTTTCAAGGCGCAAGAATATTATGGTTAAGCAATTTCTTATATCCAGAAGGTACCTAATTTGAATGTCATGCGCATGGATTATTCCTCAAGATAGAGCAGAGAAGCAGCTTAACGAAACATTTGTTATAATAGGTAAAAATTGGAGATGGTATGCATGTCTAAAATCCTGCCGTTATTGTTAGTTTTTCTTGCTGCATGTGCTCCATGGGAAGAAGAGAATAACAAACCAAACGAACAAGAAGCTGGGAATAAGAAGACAGAAATAAAAACCGTGCTGACAAACTTACATTCACCCTGGGATATTGAAGAGAGTCATGGGATTTTTTATATAACGGAGCGAGAGGGAACCATTGTTAAATGGGAAGAAGGAGAACAGAAAAAGAGGGAAGTCGTTCACACCGACAAACCGATTACTCCAATGGGAGAAGGGGGACTATTAGGATTTAAACTGCTCCCTGATTTTCCGGAAAATAAAGAGGCACTCGCCTATCATACATATCAAGACGGTGATACCACTCTAAATCGGTTGGTTGTTTTAACCTTAGAAGGGGAGACGTGGAAAGAAACCGATGTTCTATTAGAAGGAATCCCTGGAGCCCAATTTCATAATGGGGGTCGAATTGAATCGGGCCCCAATCATAAAATCTATGTCACCACAGGTGATTCGTTGAACAAAGATCTTGCTCAAGATAAACAATCGCTTGCTGGGAAAATCCTGCGATTAAATAGAGATGGCAGTGTACCTAAGGACAATCCGTTTCCTGACTCGTATATCTATAGCTACGGACATCGAAACCCTCAAGGATTGACATGGAACGAGGGTGGCACTCTGTTCGCTGCTGAACACGGTTCGGATCAGCATGATGAAGTGAATATCATCACTCCTGGTTCCAATTACGGCTGGCCAATTATCAGAGGCAAGGAAGAGAAGAAAGGGATGGAGACCCCATTATTTGAAACCGGGGAAAATACTTGGGCCCCGTCAGGTCTAACAGTTTACAAGGGGGATCTGTTCATTGCCACCCTAAGAGGAGAGTCTCTTCAAAAACTTTCTTTTACTGGATCAAATCCAGAGATGGTCATTAGTCAGTATGGAAGGCTGCGTGATGTAGAAATCGTGGGTGACGATCTTTATATCATTACCAACAATACTGATGGGAGAGGCAGCCCCAGTGCGCAAGATGATAAGCTGCTGAAATGGCATCGTTAATTAAATCGATATCTCGCTGAGTGGCATAGTGTGGAGAACAGCAGTTGAATTGGGGCTTGAGAAAAAGTCCAACTCGTAAAAAGACGAAAACACTGAATTTGAAGGTAAAACATTTATCTGGCAGGTGGAGTTTGTAGAAAATAGATAGAGGTGATCCGGTGGGAAAAGTAACGAAATGGATTTTAATTATCCTTGGTTGCATCGTAAGTGTGATCGGATTTATTGTAATTTCTTTTATTGTGGAAATGACCCCGGATAAGGATGAAGAAGAAAAAGTTAAAGCTAAAGCGGAAGAATATATAGAGTCCGAGTTTTCCGGGCATATGGAGATTTTTGATACGCTGTATGACAATATGGGGAATTTCAATGGATTTGAATATGCGGCAAAGGTAGAAAATAAGGACACAGATGTACAGTTTTTAGTTTATGAGCAAGAATCTAACGGTGAAATGGTAGATGATTACGCCGTAAGCTTTTACGAGAAAACATTACATGATCTTATAATTGATGACATTGAAAAAAGGTTTGGTCATCCAGAGATGGTTACTGTGGATTATGAAGAAACGAAGATTGCAAGGAAATACATTGGGGAGACGGATATACCTGATATACGGGAATTGAATGTTTCTCCTTCGATAGTCCTATGGATGGATCGGGGAAGAGAGTCTGCGGATGAGGAAAAGGCAAATGAACTCATTGAGATATTGAAAAAGGATAAAAAGATTCCACATGTAGGGTTAAAAGTGGATTATATAAATATGGGTGGCGAGAATATAGTGAAAGATTATTAATGGAGAGTTTTCATATACCTGAGAACATCCAACACATGAATAGGTAAAAGGCAGTCTGCAAAAAAACACGTAAAACCAAAGTGGTTAAATTTGATTTTACGCGTTTTTGCAGCTATTTAGTGATGATTTTCATCGTTTTAGCCCTTGCAAATTAGATGCCGTGCTCATGGGACATCTGCCTTTTATTAATATTCCTCTTAGTCCCATTCTGGATTCCATACTACTTCCCATAAGTGACCGTCTAAATCAAGAAAGTGACCAGAATATCCTCCCCAAAATACATCTTTTGCAGGGTCAATGATTTCCGCTCCCGCTTTTTCTGCTTCTATCATGACCTGATCCACCTCATGTTTGCTGCCAACATTGTGGCCAATTGTAAATTCAATAGAGCTGGCTGGTGCCATGGGGACATTAACTTCTTTAGCTAAACTTTCGCGTTCCCAGAGGGCAAGTTTTAACCCATTTTGAAGTTCGAAAAAAGCTACGGCTCCATTTTCAAATTCCTGGCCGATGATCCCTTCACTCGGGAGACCAAGACCATGCTTATAAAAATCAAACGATTGTTCAAGGTTATTTACAGCAAGAGTGATTACGGTTATTCGTGGTTTCATAAGAATTTTTCCTCCCTGTCTAAATTTACTGCTCTTTATAAGAATACCCTTTAAACTGAATAAGGAATTGTAAAAAACGGCCGCCCTTATTTTTTGCTTGGGAAAACCATACTGGGGACTAAACCATAAAAGCTTTTAAAATCATGATTAAAGTGAGCTTGATCGTAATAGCCATATTTCAAAGCTGTCTCCATAAAATCGGCAGACCGGCTGTCATGCAAGTCTTTCAATAAACTTTGAAAGCGAATGATACGTGAAAATTCCTTCGGAGAGACACCTAGCTCTTGATTGAAGATTCTTCTCAAGTTTCTTTCACTTTGAATTAGGTTTTTAGCCAACAATTGAACGGAGCTCATTCCGTTTGCTGAGTAAATATGCTGAATACTTTGCTCAAGTAACTTCGAACTTGAGTAAATATCTGTGTTATTTATCATATCCATTAATTTCGTTTCAATCTTATTAATTCTTTCTTCGGTTCCTTCCGCTTCTTGAATTTCTTGAAAAAAGGAGAGGGCATCTTTTCCCCACACATTTTCAAGTGATACAGGGTAACCTAGTAATTCTTCAGGGGGGTATTTTATGAAACGCTGTGCATGGGTTGAGAAAAAACGAATGCCAAGAAAATGCTGGCGATTTGAAAAGTTTACTACTTCAAATTGAGTCATCATTCCTGTGACAAATGCACCTTTTGTAGGTGTAGTTGCTGTTAAATCAAAGATTATATCGAGACAACCGTCTGGCAATATTCGGTGAGGAATGATCTGACTGCCAGGGTAATAATCCAAAGTCCAATAACAGGCTGCATAAGGTCTGAGTGCATGACTTGGCTGGTGTTCTTTATAAGAATATCTTTTGTCTGGAAAATCTAACAGGGAAGGGGATTGGATGGGACGGAAAAGGTCCATGTGTCACCTCAATTAGTGTTTATGTATTTTTAATTTAACTATAATATACTTTCGTTTCAATGAAAAAGGCACTCTCCCGATCTGGGGGTTTTTTTGTTTCCCTATCCAATCAGTAACTATTTTAACAAAGCTGATTATAAATGGGAAGTGCTGTAATCAATAATAAAATATCGATATAGATTAAATATTTATTGATTATCAATAAATGATGTATTAAAATCAAATCACTGACTATTTCAAATGAGGTGCTTATCATGAAAAGGGCAACAACCATTTTTTTAAAGATCACTGTTTTTTCGAACCTCAGAAGCCATCTGTAAAGTATTAGATTGTCAGCCAGGTGAGATTTTGGATTATAAAAATGAAGTTGAATAAATAAAGTTACGGGGGGATTAGATTATGAAGGTGGTGAGACAACTTGTTCATTTTGGAGTGGAGCAAGCGCTTTCTTGCTTGTTTCCTGTGGTTATATTTGCTTCTTTGGCGATTACCAAATTTATTCCACTTCCTTTTATGGAAAGGTATGACTGGATGCTCTTCATCTGCTTGCTAATGCAGTGGTGGATGGTACGGTCCGGATTGGAAACTCAAGATGAGGTAAAAGTGATCTCCTTGTTTCATCTCATCGGCTTGACCCTTGAACTATTCAAAGTACATATGGGCTCCTGGTCTTACCCAGAAGAAGGGTATACAAAAATATTTGAAGTACCATTATACAGCGGCTTTATGTATGCCAGTGTAGCGAGTTACCTTTGTCAAGCTTGGAGGAGACTGAAGGTTGAATTAATTCATTGGCCATCTCTATGGATGGTAGTACCTCTTGCTGCCGCGATTTACTTGAACTTTTTCACCCACCATTTCTGGATTGACGTGCGCTGGTGGCTGTCTGCCTTTGTAATCATAATCTTCTTTTATACATGGGTATCATTCGAGGTGAATGGAGTTCGATATCATATGCCGCTCACTCTTTCTTTTTTACTCATCGGATTTTTTATATGGATAGCCGAAAACATCGCTACTTTTTTTGGAGCATGGGAATACCCTAACCAAACAGATGCATGGAGCCTTGTACACTTAGGAAAGGTAAGTTCATGGCTTTTGTTAGTGATTGTCAGTTTTCTCATTGTAGCGGCATTAAAGCAAGTAAAAGGTAAAAGTTCCGTCAAGAGTACGGATTCCAGAAAAGTTATTTAGATTCTCTACATGTTTAGAGTTTGGTCAGAGTGTGGAAAGTCTAGGCATATTCATAATTTTGATAAACGATTATAGTGCGTAAGGCAATTGAGAAAAAAAGAGGCGATACAAAAAATGTATCTGCCGCCTCCTTTATAAATAGTGACAATCTTTTATTAACGTTTGCCAGTTTTTATTAGCAGAGAGTTAGAAAAAGATCTATTATTCATACGTCAAAGACCTCAAAATATTGAGCGTGAGGGAATTTTTAGGACCAGTTAACTCCATAATGTAAAAAAAGCTATAAATCCATGTAAATAGGATTTATAGCTTTTATTTTTTAAAAGGAGTATGCGTACCTGGCTTTTGTAAAAGCCTGATAATTTCTGATATTTTAAGGAATGAGTCAATAATGATTAGCTGCTATTCTTCTTTTGAACCGCTTGTTTATTTACTACGTAAGGAATAACAAAGGGCAACAGCAAGTAGATCGTTAACAAACGGACCAGTTGAAGAGAAGCAACGATTGAGGCATCAAGACTAAGGACGGCAGCTGTAGAGGACATTTGCGGTGCGCCTCCTGGAGCCATGGCCAGCATGCTTGTGACATAATTTAGAGATGTAGCCTCGAAAAAAATAAATGAGATTACGAAGGTTAACACCAAGTACATCATCAAGATACCAACACTGAGCCAGCCAATCTTTTTCAGTTGAGCTAAAGTAGCACGGTCAAATCTCAAACCAATAATTGCACCTAGCAGAGCTTGGCTGATTCCCACAAAGGTACCCGGTAAAGAGCCAAGGTGAAATATAAATTGGTTAACCAAAAAAGCAAGCAGCATACCATATAAAAGCTGCCCGGCAGGAATTTTTGCTATTTTAGCGAGGAATAGGGCCAGAGCAACGATGGCTAAAACACATAGGATTTTAAAACCCGGGAACAGTACCGGGCCACTCGTGCTGCTGACTGATTCAGCTGCATGAGTGCCAGCTTGCCCACTTCCACTACCGGTCAAATGTGCGACAAGTCCTGCTAAGACAGGAATAGACAAGGCCACAAACATTGCCCGTGTCATCTGAAACCCCGCCACGATTCGCTGATCTGCGTCGTATTCTTCGCTTAATGCCAGCATAGCAGATGCACCGCCCGGAATGCAGGAGAATAGAGCAGTGGTACGGTCGAGAGCTGAATAACGTGCCAATATTAAGCTCAGACCCCAGGCTCCAAGCATAATGATAATCAAACTAATAAGAAGCGGCAGGAAGAAAGATGCCACTTCCCCGAACATACTCGTTTGCATCGTCAATCCAATGCTTGCCCCTATTAAGGAAAGAGAAAATGGAAACAAATAAGACGGCATGGAAATCTCACTGATTTTAATCCGGAAAAAGATTCCAAAAAGCAGGGAGCCGATTAGCCAGCCATCTGGGATATTCAGCAATGATAACAGCCACCCTGTAAAAATGGCAGCTAAAAGGTATAAAATCGTGCGAGCCATGTCAGTTCCTTCTTTCTATAGGAAGCGTTCATAGGCAACCTGGTCATATGTTACGTGAAGGGTGTAATCTCTTAGTAAGGATCTTTACGATACCTCTATTTTAAATGATCTGTCCAATCGGCAATGTTTTTGACTTCAGCTTGCTTCGGGAACACTTTTTCAGTAAGTACTTCGTGAACCTCTGGGTCTGAATCTAGACAGGCATCTTTTAGGACAGTTATCGAAAAGTCCTTATCAGCTGCTTCCCGTAAAGTAGAAAGAACGACACCACTTGTCGCAATTCCACTTAGAATCAGATGATCAATTCCTTGTGCTCTTAAGATCACTTCAAGATTACTGCCCGTGAATGCACTTACACGGTATTTTGTAATGACCGGTTCATTTTCTTGTGGTTTCACTGAATCGTGAATTTGTGTAGCTTCATCTGAAAGAGTCATTCCGCCTGATTGAGAAATAGCTGAAAAAGTCTTATTCTTTGGATTAATTTCAGGATAACCTTCGTTAAACCCGACGCGTACAAAAAAGACTGGTATTTCATGCTTGCGGGCTGTCTCTAATGCTGTCTGGAACGGATAAAGAGCTTCGGCTTGTTCCGCAAAACGGGAAACAATACCATTTTGCAGGTCCATTATTAATAGTGCAGATTTGCCTTCCTGATTTTTCATAGGTTGTCTGCTCCTTTTTATTAGGGTAAAATTAAGTGGAGAACTCTCCTGTTTTAGGATAAACGGATAGGTCTCCGTTTGTCAAGATGGCAGCATTGTAGTAAAGGAGTGGTACGATGTCAAAAAACAAAAATTTGTCTCCTGGTCGGACAGAGCGGCGTGATGCTGCACAAAATCGTCAGCGAATACTAGACGCCGCCCATAATTTATTCAGCCAAAAAGGGGTGGAAGCTGTCAGTATGAATCAAATTGCTGCTGAAGCTGAAATAGGAGCGGGGACTCTTTATCGCCGTTATCGGAATAAAGGTGAACTATGCCTGGCTTTAATTAAAGATAATGTGGTGCTTTGCTTTGAGAGTATTGATTCCTATTTGGAAGACAACCATACTGAACCTCCACATGAGCGGTTAAAAGGGATCTTAAGCTTGTTCATCCAGTTCCGGGAAAGCAAATCCCAGTTATTGAAAGGTGTCGAGGATGGCGAATCTGCAAAACGGCCAGCGACGACTCGCAGTCCTTTATTTACTGAATTACATGAAATCATAGTGAGTTTATTTGAAGAGATGCATGAGCACCGCTCCAATAGTACTTTTAAAGCAGACATTTTGCTTGCTGCTTTAAAGAGCGAAGAGTATTTATTTCAAAGGGAAGTTCGCGGGTATTCTCCAGATGAAATATTAGACCATATCTGCTCCCTGTTTATCCCTGAGACTTGAGGCAGGGAGATGCCTGAGAATGAGTGATAGCAGCAAAAATGGTGCTTAATTATCTAGTTTGAAAATATAAAAGTTTCTCCCTGAAAAAGGGCTAAGAGGGGAAATCATAGTAAAAGTACAGCTCGAGCCGAAGAGCGCACGGGAAAACCGGACCTTTCCTATATCGAATAGCAGCCCCGAACCAATGAAAAGAATGGTCCGGGGCTGCTAAAAAATATTCTTTTGCATTCATGCTCTAAAAATTAAAAGTAGCTTGGAATATCACTCTCCGCTGTTGGATAGGCCCACAGCATTTGCTGTAATTCCTGTTTCGTTGCTTTCTTAACGATAGCCAGGGTAAAGAGATTGATTAAATGGTCAGCTGAGCTGGTCAAGAAGTGGGCTCCGATAATTTCATCGGTAAAAGGATTGATTAATAGTTTGGCGTAAGCTCCTTCCTCTTGAGTATGTTGATAAGTGAAAAAGGAAGTGATCGTTCTTGATTGCACTTCGTAAGGGATGTTATTTTCTTTCGCTTCCTGCTGAGTAATTCCTACAGAAGCTAATTTTGGATAAGTAAAGACCACGGATGGGATTGGCATGGAACTAGGAGACTGTTCTTTCTCATCAATAAGGTGGTGAAGAAGTCTCTCTGCTTGTTCTCCTGCCGCAGGAGTGAGCTGTTTCATACCTGTATCTGCCACATCACCTGCTGCATAAATATGAGTTTGAGAAATAGATTGCAGGTTATGGTTAACCAATATCCCTTTATTTGAACATTCTACTCCCGCTGCAGCTAAATTCAATGAGTCTACATTACCCGTTCTTCCTCCTCCATGAATAACCAGGTCAGCGTTAAATTCATGCTGGTGATCGAATTTCTTCACTTGAATAAGATATTTCCCGTTATCAAGCTTTTCTATTTTTTGAGCTTCCGTACTGGTATGAATATTGATTCCTAAATCCTTAGAATGTTCAACAAGCTTATTGGTGATCTCTTTATCAAAGTTTTTTAACACTTCTTTTCCCCGGTGGACAATAATGACCTCCCTGCCCAGTCTTGCACAGAGATGAGCAAATTCAAAAGAGATATATCCGCCGCCGATAAACAAAATTCTCTCCGGTAAATGCTCTAATTCAAAGAAATCATCACTTGTCACTAAGTGCTGGTTTCCTTCAATAGGCAGAGTAGCCGGAGAAGCACCTGAGGCTATGACTATTTTATCTGCCTTTAGGATCGTGTCATTCACTGTAATGGTATGAGCATCTTCAAAGGAAGCCGTTCCATGAAAGGTATCGATCCCCTGTTTCTTAAAAGATTCCTCAGTGTTTTCTGCCACGGGTGAAGTGAATGTGTTTTTGTAAGCCATTAACTCTTTCCAGTCTAGTTCCACATCACCTTTAATCCCTTTTCCAAGAACCCTCTTCGCATCATCATAAATTTCAGCAATCCCGGCTAAAACCTTTTTAGGGTCACAGCCTCGCTGGGGACATGTACCGCCAAACGGCCGGTCATCAACAATAGCGGTCTGTAGCCCCCTTCGTTTCGCCACTGTTGCTGCTTTACCGCCAGCTACTCCCGTTCCTATAACAATAAGATCATATGTACTCGTCATCTTGTCATCCTCCTTTATTTATTTCCCTAAATGGTTTATACCCCTGATACTTCCGGGAAAAACAGTGAGAAGAGCGAAACAAAAGCTTTGAAAAAAATGTATGGGTTCGTTATGGTCTAGAAAAAGGTGTCGGCAGCCAATTTAACGTAAGGGACGAAATAAAATGAATCTACATAGAAGACCTATACCGGTCGAGCAAGCGATTGATCAAGTAATGAACTGGAAGCAAACTGGCAGAATCGAAACAGTCTCCATTGAAGAAAGCCATGGAAGATATTTAGCAGAGGACATCACCGCAACAAACGCTGTTCCGCCCTTTGATAAATCTCCTTATGATGGCTTTGCTCTCCGTTCCGCTGATACTAACGGGCTTGGGAAGGGCAAGAGTAGTGAATTCCAAGTCATAGAGCAGGTTGGTGCGGGTCACCGAGCAAGCCGTCCTATTCAAAAAGGAGAAGCGGTAAGGATTATGACGGGAGCGGAGATTCCACAAGGTGCTGATTGTGTAGCTATGTTTGAAGTCTGTCAAACCTTTGAAAAGAATAATCAACCTTATATGATGATTAAAAGAGAGCTTTTCCCTCGGCAGAATATAATTGAAAAAGGTTCAGAAGTAGAAGAAGGAGCCGAGCTGCTGCAAGCAGGTCAAAAAGTAAATCCGGGTGTGCAGGCAATACTCGCAACGTTTGGATATAGTACAATAAAAGTATATCAAAAGCCAAAGGTAGGCATTTTCGCCACTGGAACCGAACTCCTGAATGTAGACGAGCCTCTCGTACCTGGGAAGATTCGAAATTCCAATGCTTTCATGACAGCAGCACAGATCGAGCGTGCGGGTGCAGAAGCCGTATATTTAGGCAAACTAGAAGATGATTTTGATACTTGTTTTGAAGCATTAAGTTCTTCTGTAGACGAGGTTGACCTTTTGATTACTACAGGGGGAGTGTCGGTAGGCGATTTTGACTTAATGCCTGATTTATATAAGAAACTTGAGGCAGAAGTGTTGTTTAATAAAATTGCGATGAGGCCGGGAAGCGTGACAACAGTCGCTCAGCTCAATGGCAAATTACTGTTTGGCTTGTCGGGAAACCCCTCAGCCTGCTACGTAGGATTCGAATTGTTTGCGTTCCCCGTTATTCAGCACTTATTAGGAGCACGTCGTCCTTTTCACCGCAGAACTAAAGCTGTACTTGGGTCAGACTTTAAAAAAGCGAATCCTTTCACAAGATTTGTCCGAGGTTTCACCGCCTATGAAGATGGAAAATTGGTCGTTCACCCAGCAGGTGTGGATAAATCTGCAGTCGTGACATCCTTAGCGAGAACAGACACTTTTATCGTGCTGCGCGGAGGGACAAGTGGATACGAAGCAGGCGATCAAGTGGATGCAATTTTCGTAGAGGGAGAAGCAGGACAAGAGCATTTTTGAACCGCTAGGCAGCTAAGAAAGGAGTCAGCAATATTATGGTTAATTATGTGTTAGATAAATACGATCGCCCCATGAAAGATTTGCGTATTTCAGTAATAGATCAATGCAACTTCCGGTGTACGTACTGCATGCCTAAAGAAATATTTGGGGATGACTACCAATTTATGCCGGCAAAGGAACTCCTCAGCTTTGATGAGCTAGAGCGGATGGTGAAAATATTTGCCCAATTTGGAACAGAAAAAATCCGCTTAACAGGCGGAGAGCCATTGATGAGGAAAAACTTGGATGAATTGATCCGGCGTCTTTCAGCTATTGATGGCATTAAAGATATTGCTGTTACTACAAATGCTGTATTCCTGGTAAAACAGGCAAAAAAATTGAAGGCTGCCGGGTTAGATCGGGTCAACATTAGTTTAGATGCCATTGAAGATGAGGTGTTTAAGCAGACCAATGGGCGAGGAATTAAAACAAGTCCAGTTATAAAAGGGATCGAAGCCGCTCGGGAAGCTGGACTGAATATAAAGATCAATATGGTAGTTAAAAAAGGAATGAATGAGAGTCAGATCCTTCCGATGGCCCGTTATTTTAAAGAAACCGGGGACACTTTGCGATTTATTGAATTTATGGATGTAGGAAATCATAATGGCTGGAATATGGATACAGTAATTTCTAAGAAAGAAATTATTCAACAGATTAATGAAGAATTGCCTCTTGAGCCATTAGATGCGAATTATTACGGTGAGGTAGCTTCTCGATATAAGTATAAAGACGGCAATTCTGAAATCGGAGTAATTTCATCGGTAACCGATGCTTTTTGCAGTACTTGTACGCGGGTTAGGCTTTCTGCGGATGGAAAATTGTTCACCTGTTTATTTGCGACGGAAGGCTATAATTTAAAGGAAATGCTGAGAAGCAATCAAACCGACCATGAAATTATTCTGCAATTAATAAAGATTTGGACGAAGCGGGATGATCGGTATTCTGATGAGCGTGCAGAAGGGAAGCCACAGAAAAAAGAAAAAATTGAAATGTCCTACATTGGCGGATAATTAGGAAGTCCAGCACTATTTAGTGCTGGTTTTTTTGTGAAAAAGGAAATGCCTGCAGTCTAAAGGCGAAGAATCAAGGGAAGGACAGGGGCTCCGAATGAGCGCTCCGGATATACACTCCGCTTTTCGCGGGCGGCTGTTTTGCCTCCCTCCCGCAGAAGTCTAAGTGTATTTCCTACGCTGGAATGTTCTTTATTTCTCGCTCGCTTTTTCCTGTTCATTAGAGGAACCTGAAAAAGAAAAACGCCAAGAAATCCCGCATCATGCATCACACCGGGCAGGAAAAAAACGAATGATGGAGGAGTGTTCATCCCTTCACTGTTCGGGTTTAATAATGACTAACAGACTTGTGTCCCTGTTTCTTTTTTTGAAAAAAATAATCAAACCAACTGCAGGAACAGAATGGAGATTGCAGCAATTCAAATTCAACTTTGCTAGAATGCTTTTTGATTTTCAATGGTTGGGTGAATTATAATAAAGGTGTACAAACTGTTGGGAGGTACGTGAATTGAAAACCTTTAAATTGGTTTCTTTGGATATTCTGGAAGAGAAGAATGATGATATCACTCAGCGTAGAATTAAATTACATGATGGATTAATTATTAATCGGGAGGATGATAAAGGTAGATGGGTGATTGAAGCCTTTGTTGACCGCAGCTATGCCGAGTTCTTTCAAGAAATGATTGAAAGAAACGAGGAGCTAATGATTCAAGTCAAGATTACAAAGCAAAGTAATCAGCCTGCAACCTTCTTAGCTCAGCCTATTGATACGAATTACATTGGTGATGATATGAACGTTATCTTTATGGGATCTATCGTGGACCGCCATAGAGAACAAATTGAAAAAGTATTAAAAATCCTATTGGACGAAGGCTTCCAAGGGGATGCCCTGCTTGAAGAATTCAAACGAAGAGGAAATGAAGTGAAAGCTTAACACTCTCTCTTGACCGCAATCAATACCCGTGAAGCGGTCTGTTTCAGGAACATCATTCATCATATAAATCTGCAAAGATAAGAAAAGTACACAGCTCGTAATGCTGCGTACTTTTTTTATAACCTGGTTCATAAGTCAATCAATCTCTGTGAAGGAAAAACTCTTCACGACGCCGGTGACTTAGCCCGGAGGATCTAAACGCTTCTCTTCACTTTTGATCCATTCAGCTGCAGTGCCCAGACACTCGCGTCATAAGCAGGAACCTCAACGGGATGTAAGGACGCATCCCTTTTGAGTTTCCTGCTTATGCGTGTCGTGTCTATCCGGGCACTTCCGCTTTTGATTTAACAGTATAATGCTGCGCCTACTATGATCAGCAGGATGAACAAAACGACGATCAAAGCAAAGTTGTTGCCATATCCGTGACCTCTGCGGCAAGGGGATCCGCAGTGTTGCCCATATCCACCGTAAGGATAGCCGTACATAAGCTCACCTCCTGTTGTTTACATACTCAGCCTATGCTGGAGGGGGCTTTAGTGTATGGTCATATACCCAGATGGAATGCTGCCCAATTTATTCAGTACTACATATTTACGGGAGGGGCTGCTTTTAAAATTTTACTTCTTTCTTTAGAAGCTTCAGTGACTAGCGGATCTCTATCCCGGTCAAATTGGTCTAATTCGTCACACCAATGGTTCAGCCTTTCTTTCGTCTTTTGGTTTATAGGATAAGAGGAGGTAGGATGAGAGGGATAGTGAGATCCTGAAATTCTTTGGTTCGAATACATTTCGATATCGCCTCCTTACGGTCTTAGCGTTTCCTGATTAAGAATAATTATGTCACTGTAAGGCAAATCAGAGTTGGAGTTTAACGAGGTTCCTTTTTGATTAGACTGGTTTAGTAGGATACTATTAGAGCAGGAGCTCTTTTTACATAGCCTGTCCGGTTTTATTGCTAGAACATCATTTATTGTAACTTATATATAGGTTTTGTATAATCATTGTACAATCTGTGTCTTTAGAAAGAAGGTGTTCGTTGTGAAAACCATTGCCATTGTAGGGGGAGGTCCAGGCGGATTAGCTGCTGCGATGATTTTATCTTCCCAGGGTCACCATGTCCACGTTTTTGAAAAACAAGATGACATTGGCGGCAGGAATAGACAGCTTAAACTAGGAAATTACACCTTCGATACCGGTCCTACATTTTTAAGCATGCCTCATATTATGGAGGAGATTTTTCAGCTGTCGGGAAGGAATGTTCATGATTATATGGATATTCATGAGCTTGAGCCGATGTATGAATTACAATTTAATCAACAACGAGTGCCCATGTATCGTGACCGGCAGAAAATGATCCAGACCATTGAGAAATATTTCCCGGGAAACGAAAAAGGGTATGAACGGTTTATGGAAGATACCCGGGAAAAAATGAACGCGATGATGCCTCTCTTGCAGACGAAACACAATAAACTTTCCGACTATATCAGCAAGCGTGCACTTAAAGCTTTGCCTAAATTAACGTTGGGAAAGTCTGTTCATGACGTACTTTCCAACTATTTTACCGATGAGAAATTAAAGATTGCTTTTACTTTTCAAGCAAAGTATTTAGGGATGTCTCCATGGGAATGTCCGGGTGCTTTTTCCATTTTATCTTATATGGAGCATGAGTACGGAGTCTTTCATCCTATTGGCGGTGTGAATCAGCTTTCTAGAGCCATGGCTGCTGTTACAAGGGAATATGGAGGGACCATTCATTTAAATACAGGAGTAGAGAAATTCATACTGGAAGGAAAAACGGTAACCGGACTGCAGCTTGCTTCCGGTGAATTATTTGAAGCGGATGAAGTGATTGTTAATGCGGATTTCGCTAACGCTCTTCCTCAATTGGCAGGTGAAGGCAACCTTAAAAAATATTCTAAACAAAAACTTGATAAGAAAAAGTTTTCCTGTTCTACTTTTATGATCTACGTTGGACTTGATAAAAAATATAACATGCCTCACCATACTATTTTGTTTGCAGAAGATTACAAGAAGAATGTGGAAGAGATGACAAAAGCTTTAGTTCTTTCAGATGAACCATCCATCTACATTCAGAACCCCAGTATTACGGACGATACGCTCGCCCCGGAAGGTCATTCTGCCGTCTATATCTTAGCGCCGGTTCCTAATAATGACTCCGACATTAACTGGGATGCTAAACGAGAAGCGTTTAGAGAACTGATATTCAATGAAATTGAGAGTAAAACGGGATTTATTGACATAAGAGATCACATTGTCACTGAGAAAATAATTACACCAAAGCAATGGCAGACAGATTTTGATGTGCATAAAGGAGCAACATTTAGTTTAGGTCATCAATTATCGCAGATGATGTACTTCAGACCGCACAACCGTTTTCAAGAGCTTAATCATTGCTGGCTGGTTGGTGGGGGCACTCACCCGGGAAGTGGTTTACCTACCATATTGGAATCAGCACGAATAACTACAAATTGGATCAATGAATCAAAGGTGGAAATGCCATGACAGCAGATTCTACAATGATCATAGGAAGCGGTATTGGCAGTCTAGTGACTGCGCTGTTGTTATCGCATCAATCGAACCGGGAGATTACAATATTTGAGAAACATGATTTCTTTGGAGGAAGACTTACTTATGAACGGGAAGGTGAGTTCAAAATCGATCAAGGTCCCACGATTGTTCTTCTTCCAGACATGCTTTTAGACATCTTGGAAGAAGGAGGCATAGAGAGAAGCCGGATTCCAATTGTACCTTGTGATCCCATGTATACCATTCGATTTGCAGATGGTACGGATTACACCAAATTTTCTGATCTTAGTTTGCAGCTCCAGGAAATCAGGGATAAGTTCCCCGGAAATGAGGCAGGTTTTGAGCGGTTTTTAAAAGATATGAAAGTTCGCTTTATGGAAGGGAAGAGTAAGTTTCTAGAAAAATCGTTCGTGAACAGGCGCAGCTTTTTTACAGGAAAAAACATCCAGACTCTTATGAAGTTAAAGGCTTACCAAAACGTAAAAAGAATGATGCGCAGTTATTTCAATGATGATAAATTAATAGAGGCCTATACACTGCAAACATTATACATCGGTGGACATCCTCAGCAATCTCCTGCCATGTATTCGTTAGTATCCTATAGTGAGCATGAACATGGCATTTGGTATATGAAAGGCGGATATGCCCATCTGGTAGAGGTTATTGTAGAAGAGTTAAGAAGCAGAGGGGTGAATCTTGTTAAGAACTCCCCGGTAGAGAAGCTGAATATTGAAAATCGAAGAGTGAAATCGCTGCAGGTTAATGGAGAAGAATACCCTGCAGACCAAGTTATTTTAAATGGAGATTTTCCATTAATGGATGATCTAGTTGGCAATAACCCGTACAGGAAGCGCAAGTATATTCCTTCTTCTGGATGCTTGCTTTTATATTTTGGCCTGGACAAAATTTATCCAAGCAGCACGATCCATCAATTTTTCATGTCGGATAATTTTGATCACCATATGAGACAAGTATTTGAAACCAAGCAAGTACCTGAAGATCCATCTTTTTATACTTTTCACCCTTCCATTTTAGACAAGTCTTTGGCACCTTCAGGAAGCGGAGTGTTGTATACCTTGATTCCGGTACCTGCTGGAACAACGATTGACTGGAAGAAACAAGAGCACTTAATTCAACATGTTATTCATCAGATGGAATCCAGAGGCTTTCCCGAATTAAGAAATCATATAAAGTGGATGAAGGTACGATCACCGGAGCAGGCTCAGCGTGACGGTCTTTATGCTGGCGGCAGTTTTGGTATAGCTCCGACCTTGCTGCAATCAGGTGTGTTCAGACCACAGCTTCAGCCTTACCCCGTCACAAATTTATTTGCTGTTGGAGCATCTGTACACCCTGGAGGAGGCGTTCCCATAGTCATGCAAGGCGCAAAGCTTCTTGCTGACCGAATCAAAGCTAGTGGCAGTCGTCAAGATCACTATAAGCGAGGTGGATAGAAATGACGGACTTAGACATGGCTTATCATCATTGCCGAATGGAAATCGAGAAGCATTCAAAGACTTTTTCAAAAGCTTTTTCCTTATTGCCTAAAAAGCAAAAGAAAGCGGTATGGGCAATCTATGCTTTCTGCAGGCGAGCAGATGATATTGTGGATGAAGGCAAGAACCCCAAAATTGAGCTCGAGGAGTTTGCGCGGGAATTTGATTTATTCATCGAAGGTCAGTTAGAAAGTGATCATCCTGCTTGGCTTGCCTTATCTGATGTCTTCGCAAATTTCGAAGTCGATCCCCAGCCTTTTTACGATATGATTAAAGGGCAGCGGATGGACTTATATCCAGAGCCTCTGCAGAATAAAAAGGATTTACTGAATTATTGCTACCATGTGGCAAGCAGTGTGGGACTCATGCTCCTTCCAGTTATTGCTCCTGGCAAAGAAAACTGTCTCAGAGAAGGCGCCGTTAGTCTGGGTTATGCTATGCAAATTACCAATATATTAAGAGATATAGGGGAAGACCTTGATAAGGGACGTGTATATCTTCCACTGGAAGTAATGGATAAGTATGCTTATTCTCATCGGGATTTACAATCTAATAAGATTAATGCAGCATTTATAGACTTATGGGAAGATCTAGCCTCTGATGCAGAAGCTTATTATCAACACGCCCTTGATTCCATTCCTCATTATCCGCTTTACTCCAGGACTCCTGTAGAGGGAGCCGCCCGCATGTACAGAGCAATTTTAAATACTGCTCGAAAAAATCACTACCAGGTTTTTGAACATAGAAATTTTGTTAGCGATGAAGACAAGAAGCAAATTATTGCATACTTGCAATAATTTGCTTCTTGTCTATTTTCGGTCTACTAATATCCCCAGAATGTCATTGGCAACATTCTGCCCGCTTATTACGACCATTGGCGATCCTCCACCAGGGTGAGTGCTGCCTCCGCAGAAATATAAATTCCCGATATCCTGTGATCGGTTAAATGGCCTTGCGAAAGCTTGGATTTTGTTGTTTGAAGAGGGACCGTACAAGGATCCTTTATATGCTCCGAATTTGTCCTGTATAGTGGCGGGGGTGAAAACCTTTTCCATTTGAATGTGGTCCTTTACGGGTATAGAAGCCCGCTGTAACTTCTCATAAATAATTTCTTTATATTCGCTTGAATCAGAAGATCTATCATCTCTCAAAGCTGGGGCATTTACCAGGATCAAACAATTATCTCCGTTTGGTGAAACGGAGGGATCCGTCTTTGCTGAGGTTCCAATATAAATAGTTGGGTCATCAGGATATTCTCCTCGTTTTAACGATTCAAATTCCTTGAAATAATCTTCCGTGAAGAAAAGGTGATGGTGATGTAAATGCTCCAGCCGGTTATCTAGTCCTGCAAGAATCACAAATGCTGAAATGGAAGGATCAAAAGAGGCAGCCTTTTTATTGGAGAATTTATGCCTGTATGTTTCATGTACTAATTCAGGTAATGCATGCAGCAAGTCCCCATTTAGAATTACATAATCAGCTTCGTGATATTCTCCTGAGCTGGTAGTAACCCCCGCTGCTCTGCCGCCTTCTATAGCGATGTTCGTTACTCTTGTTTCATTAAAGAGCTGAGCTCCTTGATTCTCGGCAGCTTTTACAAAGCTGCTGGCAATCTTCGTATTTCCTCCCTTAACATAGAAGACCCCTTGATTAAGTTCTAAATGAGCGATCATTGCAAAGGTAGCAGGAACTGAGTAAGGGCTGGAACCAACATATGTAGCGTAGCGATTAAGGGCTTGAATGATATTTGGGTTATTGAAATACCTTTTGAAAAATTGATCTAAAGATTGAAAGGGGCGGACCTTCAGCATATTCTTTGCTAAAGTAGGGGAGAGGTAATCTCTCCAACCAGAAAAGGATCGGTATAGGAAGTTTTGCTGCGATAATTCGAATAGGCGCTCAACCTCAGCTGAAAACTGATCGTAAGCAGCTGCGCCTTTGCTATCCATATAAGCAAGCTGCTGTTTCATATAGAATGGATCGGAGGAGAAATCAATCGAGGAACCATCTGAAAACTGGTTGCGCGTATGATTTTTGATTTGGATGAAGGGAAGTTCCTCTGCTGGATTTAATCCCCCCTGACGGACAACTTCTTCAAATACTTCAGGCATCGTAATCGTATTTGGTCCAAAATCAAAATGATATCCTTGTTGATCTACGGGCATCATTTTGCCGCCAAAGTGTTTATTTTGTTCAAAAAGCTTAACGTCTACCCCATGCTTTGCCAAGGATACTGCGGCAGATAATCCTCCAAGACCTCCTCCAATAATGACGACTTTCATTTATAAAACCTTCCTTTCCATTGGTAATTTTCTCCTTTAAGGCTGACGATCATTGAATGCCACATAAGAGTGATTAATAACACAGCAGACAATGGGAGGAACCAGGACAGCCATAAGGGGTGGCCTGTTCTTATATCAATATACATCTTAAACGCAACGATCAGTAAATAAGGAAGCAGATAAAGAAAGTTTCCAGAGATGAAAGCATAACAGCTGTAAAGAAAGGGGAGGACAAAAATTACAATATAAATAATGGATAACAGGAACACCATGGTTTTAGAGCGCCCGATCCCTGAAAAAATATTCTTCTTAAATCCTTCCCAGGTCTCCTGAGCAGTATTATACATATAAGAAATGACCGAAGGAGTAATATTGACCAGGATCATTTTTAAATCGTGTTTCTTTACTTCACGGGCGAGGTGTACATCTTCCACCAGGGAACCCTTGACTGATTCATGTCCACCTATTTGTTCATAAGCATCTCTCTCGATCAAGATAAAGATTCCACACGCTGCTGTAAAAGCTGGCTTAGTGGTTAGGTTGGCTGCCATAAGCGGTAAATGGAACAGGACCACCATATGCTGAAGCGGGACTAACAGATGGGCAAGAAAATTACTATTGGGATAATGAGGAAATCCGCTGAGCATAGAAGCCTTGTGCTTTCGTAAAGTAGCAAGAGATTGATGGATGATTCCTTTTGAAACACGGGCGTCTGCGTCTAAAAAAAGCAGATAATTTCCTTCCGCATAGCTGGCAAGCTGGTGACAGGCATAGACCTTTCCGTTCCATCCATCTGGAAGTTCTTTTCCTTTCTTTATTACAAATCGTTTGTCCTCTTCGGTATGGGAGCATAAGAGATCATAAGTTCCGTCTTCTGATTGGTCATCTAGTAGAATAAATTCCACGTCAGGATAGGAGATATTCTTTAAAGAGTCCAGGAGTCCGGATACGTTGTCCCGTTCGTTTCGAAGAGGAATCAATAGTGAAACCTTAGGAAACTTGGATAAGGAGCGGGAAGATAACAGAGGGAATAGAAAGAAACTATTTATGATCGTCCATATGTTTACTAACATAGTAAGTATTAACAGGATGGTAAAAGGTGCCATTTCTATCCCTCCGAGTTCTATATATAGCGAAAATCCTGATGGTCTTCTTCAACGATTAATTTCTTAAGGTCATCCAATTGGCGTGTAGAGATTTCTTCAAAAAGTCTGGTCGTTTCCTTTCTGTTCAAATTCTCGTATTTGCAGGGTGCAATTGGAGATCCAATCTTTATATAAGCGTTAGGTTTCTTTGTATGTTCCAGTGAATAATAGAGAGAGATGGGAATAATATTGATTTTATGAGCTCTAGCTGCAATATAGGAGAGCCCCTGGTAAAATTGAAGAGGTCTCTTTTCCAAATGCTGCTCTTCACCTTGAGGAAAGATCCAAACTGATTTACCTCTGTTAAGCAGGCTGATGCTGTAGGTGAGAGAATCCATCATATGGCGGCGATCATCTGTAGAGATGGAGTATGCACCGATTTTTCTAAAGAAAGGAAATTTTTTTATCCCATCCTCATGCATCATGCCGTACCCATCTGAATGGATAATTTGATCATTTAAATAATAAATCAATAAAGGATCCCACCACGTCGAATGGTTCACAAAAAAGAGAGTATGGGAATAGTCTTGAAGGGAGGCGTCATCTGACAAGCAGATCTGATGGAAATTTCGATTTAGCAGCTTTCGGTTAAACCTTTTAAAACCCCAGTCAATCAACGAATTTTTCTTCGTCTTGAGCATAAGTTCTCACTCTCCAATAATATAAGGAATACCAGAATACGGTTAAAAATCCTACTAGAAGAGCAGCGAGATACAGCTTTCCAGTAAGTGCGATCGTTATAAACATAAGGTTAATTAATCCAAACGTCATCTGCATTCTTCTCTCCCAAAGCTGATCAGCGGACCGCTTTTCTTTTAAAAGAAACAAGCCGATCCCATGAAGTAAACAGGCTAATAGAAACCAACCTGTGAAATTTGAAATAGGTATACCATAATAGATGCCTGTATCTTCCCAAATCCAATAGTGTTTAATCTTATAAGCAACCGGATCAAGGATTAAGTCCATTGTGACCGTAATCAGACCAGCAGTTAGGACAAAGTTAATTCCTCTTTTTTTCTGTTTAAAAGCCAGGGTAATCCCCCTTGCCAGCTCGTGTGAACTGCCGATGACGAGCAGCCAGGCAAAACCAATGGTAATAGGTGTGTCGAATAATTTTAATCCGAAATTATTACCGTATTCATAGGATCCAAATAGAAAATTATACGTAACTCCTAGATGTTCTACATACATGCTGATGATAATAATACAAACACTATAGACGATCCCTTTTAAATATCCGTATAATTGGGTAAAGTATATACCAGCGATCCCTCCTGCAGTTAAAAGAAAAACAGTATTTGCCCATTCCAGCCAAACAGGCAGCAGATCAAAGGCCAGCAGAATGAGGCCGCATATGTACCAAAAAATAAAAAATCTGAAAACCAGAGTAGTCATGAAACACCTCAATTTTCTCTTCCTTATTGTAGCGGACAATTGTAAATGTTGTATAATAAGAAGCATAGTGCTTATATATTAGTACAAGCATACCTTTAAATGTCTCCATTAAAACTATTTTTAATGGTTTCTCCATTGTGGATAGGCTGACATTATGAAATCTTTCTATATCTATTTTATAGAAAATGGAAAGTAACTGCAGCTGTTTTTGGTAAACTATATTACAGAACAAGGAGGTGAGTTAATGGATATCGTCATGTTTGTCGTCTCCATAATTCTTTTGTTTGGATTTATTGGTTTTTGCATTTTTGATAATGCTTAATACTTTATAATCTTCTTGAACTTATACTTAACTAGACCAAATATCGTCTGAATCCCATTCAACTTTCATCCTCTGATAAATGGCCATAATAAGATTATGTAAACTATCGTCGGCTAGTAGAGGAAAAACGAAGAATTTATGTGTCCGATCATGGGGGAAAATAAAATACTTAAATACGGGATCGTCTTCTCTAATAACCGTATTAATGGCTCAGTGAGCGCTTAGATTTTAATATCTAAGCGTTTTTTTTCTGCCAAAATATAAGTTATTGACATGAAGGACTAGAATTAGCGGGCCCACACTAAGATAATTAAAAATATTTCTTGCAGCAGCGACACCTGGTTATTCTTTCATTCGATTATAAGAGTGAAAGGAGGTGATCTTCATGGCAGTTACGGCTGATAAAGTAAATTCTCAACTTCAACTCGTATTTGCAACTGGCCAGGATGAAGAAGGAAAAGCGATGTTCCGTACGAAATCTTTCAACAATATCAAACTTACTTCTACCCCAGACCAGTTGTATCGAGTCGCTTCCGTCCTAGAACCACTGCAGCAGCATCTTTTGGCTACTGTAGAACGAAACGATCGAACTGAGTTAGCAGATCTTTAAAAAACTGAAAAGGAGTAGTGTAAAATGAAAAAGTTAGAGCTGAAGTTTCTGGATCAAGACAATCGAATAGTTACTATATCCCTTGATGACCCTGTAGAACCTGTGGATCCTGTACTAATTAATCAAGCCATGGATACGATAGTAACTGAAAATTGCTTTTTCTCGAGTCATGGTGATTTAGTAGCTAAAAAAGACGCCCGCATCGTGGAACGAAATGTGATAGAGATCGATTTATAAAAAAGGAAAGCCGCTATGACTGAAATCATAGCGGCTTATTCTTAGTAAAAGAGGTGAACTCATGGACATTTGGATGTCGTTTGTCACAGATGTAGGTTTCCCTGTAGCGGTGACGTTTTACTTGCTTCACCGAATGGAAGGAAAGCTGGATGATTTGATTGAAACGCTGCACCAGCTGCCTGAGAAACTATTATCTAAATAAGTTAGTAAAGAAAAAAGAAAAGCACGTGATAGAAGATTTACTTTCTTCTATATCAAAACACAGAAAACCCGAACCCTATTAAGTAGGGTTCGGGTTTTCGAGTATATAAACATCTTTTGTCCCAATTTCTTTATAGTGTACCCGAAAAATTTATTTAGTAAGTCGCCATTCATGGAATGGATAAACAATAAGTTCTGTTTTCCCAATGATTTCATCTTCATTAATAAAGCCTAAGCCATTGCGGCTGTCCTTACTAATCGATCGGTTATCACCCATTACAAAATATTTTCCTTTTGGCACTTCAACCGGACCGAAATCCCTTGTTCCTTGAATGGCTTGGTTATTTAAATAGGTCTGATTCTGCTGTTTACCATTAATGTATAATTTATGATCCTTAATTTTAATTTTATCTCCTGGTTCGCCAATTACTCGCTTTACATAATTTTTCACGGGCCGCTCAATAATGACGATGTCCCCTCTGTCTGGTTGATCTAAATAGTAGGCAATCTTATTAAACATGACTCGATCACCACTTTGAAGGGTTGGATCCATGCTGGCACCTTCTACAATGGAAGTAGCAAAGAAAAAAGTACGTAAGACGAAGGCAAGAACGACTGCAATAAAAATGGCCTTTAACCATTCTAACCATTCATTCTTCTTTTGCTCGGACAATTCTATCTTCCTTTCTGAGTAACGATGAAGTCTGTATTACCTGCTATTTTACCATATTTAATGCAAATAAAAACATTCGAATATGGGATAAATTATGAATTTTTCGTAAAGAAGTGTAAAGTGAAGCGGTAAATATTTTTGAAAATTCTTTACAAACCGTGGGAATATTGAGATAATTTAATTACTTTGTGTAATAATAGGTTTGTTTTAGGATTCACTCCCTTTAGTGTACTCATCTCAGTATAGCGATTCTATATTAACCTAGATAGGAGGTACCGGCTATGGGGATGACAAAGCGGGATCCACTAAAAGTGAAGATTGAAGACTTGCGAGAAAAAATGACGAGGGTAGCAATTCAAAATGGCTTTTCCAGTCCTGAGTCGGTCCGGATTAGTCAAGAATTAGATGAATTATTAAACAGGTATCAGATGAAAAAGAAGTAAACAAAACCCAGGATTTCAATCCCTGGGCTTTTTTAAATTCTAGTCATTTGATCCACGCGGTTCTAAGTCATCGACTTCCAGAAGGGGTAAGATCGCCCTTCTTACTGCCGCTGGCTTTGCCCGGGGGATCTAAACGCTCCTCTCCGCTTTTGTTTTCACTTTAAGAATTGTTCTAGTCGGTTAAGTCCTTTTTCAAGGGTGGTTAGACTGTAGGCATAGGAGAGGCGCATGTAACCTTCGCCATGTTTTGAGAAGGCATCGCCTGGGACTAAGGCTACTCCAGCTTCTTCAAGGATCTGCACTGCACGATCAAAAGTGTTTTTCCCATCTAGTGGAATTTTGGGGAATACATAAAAAGCTCCCTCAGGCGTAATGAATTCTAATTCCATTTGCTGTAGCCTTTTCACTACATAGTCTCTTCTTTCTTTATACGCAGTTTTCATTTCTTTAGGATCCTCTTCGCCATTTTTTATGGCTTCTAAAGCTGCATACTGACTAATAGAAGCAGCACAGGATACGTTATACTGGTGAACTTTAAGGATATGTTTCGCTAGCCAGGCTGGGGCTAGCAGGTAACCAATTCTGAAACCGGTCATGGCATGCGATTTTGAAACGCCATTAATTACTATAGTATGAGGTCTTAAGTCATCGAAACTTGCGATCGACACGTGCTCGCGGTCGTAAACCAGTTCACTATAGATCTCATCAGCTATGATAAATAGATTGTGGTCTTTAACGACCTGGCCGATTTCCTTTAATTCCTCTCTGCTCAGGGAAATGCCTGTTGGATTAGAAGGATAGGGGATAATGATTGCTTTTGTATTTTTAGTGATTTTTTGTTTAATTACTTCCGCTGAAAGCTTAAAATCATTTTCGCGTGTGTCGGCGTAGACAGGCACAGCACCCGCGAGTTTGATCAGAGGCTCATAGCCAGGATAAACAGGTCCTGGAAGGATAACTTCGTCTCCTGGCTGGATAATGGTGCGTAAACTAATATCGAGAGCCTGGGATGCTCCAACTGTCACGATAATCTCCTGTTCGGCATTATATGTGAGTTGGTATTTATTTTTTACGTGGTTACTGATAGCCTGGCGGAGTTCAATAATTCCTGCATTATGAGTGTAGGTCGTCTTATTTTCTTCTACCGCACGAATGGCAGCTTCTTTCACATGAGCGGGCGTAAGAAAGTCTGGCTGACCTATCGTGAGAGAGACCACGTCGTCATACTGGCTTACCATATTAAAGAATTGACGGATTCCTGATATTTGAATGGTTGACAAATTTTTATTGATTAAATGTTCCAAAGTTGCACCTCCATGAAATCTTTACAAAATGTTCAAATAATTTTGATTTTTAACCGTGAACTCCTGTTATAATTATCGGGAAAGGAGTTGGATGTATGAGAGCGCCCCGTATCTCCTTTAAGGAGCTAGTCGATCATAATAAAAAAGAAATGCTAGAAGACCAGGATAAAATGGAAAAAATTGAAAAACAGGTAGATGATAAGCATACGAAATCTAAGGATAGCAGATCGAATGTAAATTGATGATATCATATAGAAAAAGCAATCGCCCACCATGGCGATTGCTTTTTAGCATTTTATTAAACTTATCAAATAGCGAAAGTGTCTGATTCCCATATTCTGTGGAAAGTTGTTATAATTCAGGTACACATAGGAGGAGGGTACGAACTTGAAAGAAGTAGGTTTAGTTCTAGAGGGCGGTGGAATGCGTGGGGCTTATACGGCGGGAGTCCTTGATTTCTTTCTGGATGAAGGACTTGATTTTCCTTATGTTATTGGTGCTTCAGCTGGAGCATGCAATGGGAGTTCCTATATGGCGCGGCAAAGAGGCAGAAATTACGAAGTGATCGTGGAATATGGAAGTCATCCCGAATACATATCTTATAAAAGAATGCTGAAGGAAAAGCAGCTTTTTGGAATGGATTTCATATTTGATGTACTTCCCAATCGTTTAGTTCCTTTTGACTATGATAGTTTTTATTCCAATAAAGGTACATTTGTTGTAGCTACAACAGATATGGTTAGTGGAAAACCTGTTTATTATGATCAGTTCCCGGATAGGAACAGCTTATTACAAGTTATTCGTGCTTCTAGCTCTCTGCCGTTTCTGGCTCCTAGTATTTCTTATCAAGGGAAGCAATTAATGGATGGAGGTATTTCAGATCCTATTCCTGTTGAGCAATCAGCACGTTTTGGTAATGATAAACATGTCATTGTCATGACTAGAAATGATGGTTATATAAAACGGAAAATGAAACTCGGGTGGTATTTTCATAGAAAGTTTCGGGAATTTCCTGATTTTGCAAAAACGATGGTGGAGCGTCACTATCGTTATAATCAGCAATTACAAACAGTTAAGGACATGGAAGATGAAGGAAAAGCGTTTGTACTGCGTCCTCTTAAGCCTCTGCAGGTCAGTCGAGTGGAGCGTAAAAGAGAACGACTTCATAATTTGTATGTTCAAGGCTACGAGGAAGCTAGAAATCAAGCAAATCAGCTTGAAGCATTTTTAACCTGATCAAATAGAGGAGGACAAGTATTGAAAGCCAGTGAAGAGTTAGTCCATCAAATTGTTCATACCTTCCGTGCGAATACTCAGGAGTCCAACAGGCCAGCTATGGAAGCTTATATGAAACACCATTTTCTGTTTTATGGAATCAAAACACCTGATAGAAACAAACTGCTCCGCCCTATATTGAAGGAATTTAAATCGATTTCCCAAACAGAGAGGATGGAAGCCGCTTTTTTATTATTTTCTCAGGACGAAAGAGAAAATCATTACGCTGCTTTAAGCTTGCTTGAAAAAGGTGCGAAGAATATCCCTCGTTCTGCAATTGGAGCCTATCACGAGCTGCTGAAAACGAAACCTTGGTGGGACACCGTGGACATGATTGCTTCGAAACTTTGCGGGAGATACTTTAAGCAGTACCCGGAATATCTTGTTTCCATCACGGAAAGCTGGCGGAACTCTCCCAATATGTGGGTGAGAAGGTCAAGTCTCCTCCACCAATTAAGTTATAAGACAGACACGAATAAGGAATTGTTGTTCGCAACTATTGAACAGTTGAAAGGTGAGAAGGTATTTTTTATTGAAAAAGCAATCGGGTGGTCTTTAAGAGAATACAGCAAAACATCTCCGAAAGAAGTGATCGCTTTTTTAGAAACAACAGAATGCCGGCCTCTTAGTCGAAGAGAAGGGTTAAAGTGGATGAAAAACAAAGGTTTGCTGCATACATAGATTTGAACCAGTCTTCGTTTAAACCCCTTTTTATTTGTTCATAATAGATGCTAGAACAAATAAGGGGTGGTAAGTAATGGGGAATTGGTTAGATTTTTCTTTTTTTGATAATGTAATTGGGTTATTAAACCCTGATTTGCTTCATGTGTTTGGGATAAAGCCTCTGTACGTGCAATTTTCTCTTGTGTTTATTTTCGTGGTTGCGTTAAGGTGGGTGCTGCTGCCGTTGGTGGAATGGATGATGATCAAGCAATGGTCTGTGTTTTTAAGCTATACAGGTACTGTGATGACTGCCTTGCTATTTCTACAGCTTGTAGATCGGTATGCGATGGGGAATAGTCAGTCATCTCTTCCTGGCTTTTACTGGCCGGTAAGTTTACTAGCGCTCAGCAGTTATGGAATGATGTACATTCTCATGCGAGTGCTTGGTAAAACGGTCGCTCATTTCAGAGGAAAAGCTAAAAAGAATGCGGCATAGATGGGTCAGCATCTTCCGGGAAAGTTGTTAAGAAAGAGGCAAAAAATGCTTTTGCTTCTGAATTTGCTGAGAACGTCTGTACCAATCCGCCTCTTCCATAGATTTCGAGACGAACCCTGCCAAAGCATCAAATTCTTTCAGCTGCTATAGTTTGTGCGGAGATTTTTGGCACGCCGATCCAGTCAAAGTATGGAACTGAGGGTCCTTTTTACTAGATCTGTGCTTCATTATGGGAGGAGACCGGATGAGGAGCCTTCCTCATTCACTGCATTGAACTCCAAGGGGTGACTAAATAATCGATACTGGCAGCCGATATTATCAAGGAAAAGATGAATGAGGAAGGAAGAGATACGTGCATAAAGATCAGGGGATTCTATTAGAAAGTGGAACAAATGAATTAGAAGTAGTTGAATTTGGCGTGGCAGATAATCGGTTTGGTATTAATGTAATCAAGGTAAAAGAGATACTAAACCCTGCCCCGGTTACCAAAATTCCGCATTCCCACCCTTCAGTACAAGGAATTATTGAAATTCGGGGTGAAGTGGTGACAGTAGTTGATGTGGCCCATGCGCTAGGGCTGCCGCCTTCCGAACATCCGGATCAGAATAAATTTATTTTATCAGAATTTAATCAAACAAAGATTGTATTTCATGTCCATACAGTGACTCAAATCCACCGTATTTCCTGGGAAGACATTGAGAAGCCTGATAAATTGTATCAAGGATTGGAAACTCAGATTACGGGTGTTATTAAAATGAATGAAGAGATGCTGCTTTTACTAGATTTTGAAAAAATTGTAGCTGATATCAACCCGGAATCCAGTCTGAATAAAGAAACCCTCCGCCAATTAGGAGAGAGAGAAAGATCTTCAAAAAAAATCTTAATTGCGGAGGATTCAGGCTTATTAAGATCGATGTTAAAAGAAACACTAGAGGAAGCAGGTTACACAAATTTAGTACTAGCAGAGGATGGAAGGTCTGCGTATGACCTATTATTAGAATCCAGTGATAGCGGCCGAAAAATTGAAGAAGCGTTTCAATTAGTGATTACAGATATTGAAATGCCACGTATGGATGGTCATCATCTGACAAAACTGATAAAAGAGAACTCCAAACTTCACCAGATGCCCGTAATCATTTTCTCTTCCTTAATAACCAGCGATTTGAAACATAAAGGGGAAGTGGTAGGAGCAGATGCTCAAATTACTAAACCGGAAATTGTGGAGCTGGTCCGCAAGATCGATCAACATATTCTGTAGTTGAAATGCCTGTATAAAGAAAAAAACGCGTGAATCAGATTAAACAAATCTGGAATTCACGCGTTTTTTTATGAGCTGTTTCTTTTACGTAGTTCAGAAAAGTAAGTAAATTAGGTTCTCTTTCTTCTTTGATTCCAAGGGGAAATACTTCTTTGTCCGAGCATTGTTGGTTGAGTAGGAGTGGCAAAGGTACGTGGTGAATAATCTTTAGGCTTCTCCCAATTTAAATACCTGTATAATGTACGCTTGGCTTTAGACAGCGACAACTTTGGCTTAGGGTTACGGTACGAGTGGTCCACCTTGCCCAGGTGCTTCAGCTCTTCAAAATCACTCTTATTTGCTGGTATATGAAAATAGTAACCAGCGATTTCAATAAGAAGTGTGGAATGCTGCTTGCTTAGTTTTGGGTGATCGGAGAAATGAAGGCCGATTTTCTGTGCTCTTTCTTCGTCCAGTAGTTTTTCTATGGTGAATTTCTTAATCTCATACAAATGTTTGGGTTCTGGCGCCGTTTTGGCGTGCCGGTTGACAATAAACAGTGATTCAGCCAGCTCACGATTCGATGTTTGTGATTTCATCCAAGAACTCCTCTCAGTAATCTATCTCTATCTTATTCTTAAATGTAAATATTTTCAAATCTATTCTGCATAAATTTCCATTTATTCCAGTTTTTTTAAATCTTTTACGATTTGATTTATTTCTTTTGCCTTTGTACCTTTATACCGTTTTATAACTTTACCCTCAGGGGTGACAAGGAAAAAACTTGTCCCGTGGGCGACTTGGTCGGAATCCTCTAACTGGGCGACTGGTGATTGGAAAGATTTAACAGAAAGCTCCTTTACCTGCTTAAAAGGGTATCCGGTCAGAAAACTCCACCTGGAGAAATCGGCCTGGTATTTTTTGGCGAACTTTTTAAGCACCTCAGGCTGATCGGTTTCTGGATCCACACTGATCGACATGATCTTTGTATCAAGATTCTCTTTATCTAGTCTGGACTGAAGTCTTGATAAGTTTCCGGTCATTGGCGGACATACAGTTGTACAACTAGTGAAAACGAAATCTATAATCCAATAATTTCCTTTAATATCCTCAGGGAGGTGCACGGAATTACCGTCTTGATTTACTGCTGTAAAATCTTCTACATGCCGGGACATATTTTCTTCAATAGGCGACCCGCAGCCTGTTAAAACGATTGTAAAAAAAAGTAGAAAAACAATACCTGTAATTTTCATCACGTGTCCCCCAAATCAGCTTTGCTCTATTACTATTGTAACACCTTAAATTATCCGTGGATAAGAATCAAGGAACTGTCACAAAACTGTAAGCGTTTTGTATAGAATTAACTACTTCTGTAATCCCTTTTTCTACATTCCCGATTTCCTATACAAATATTCTTTCTGTCAGAGTTTTTGACTCCTATGAAGGCAGAAGGAGACTGGATCGACTGAGATGATTTCTAAAAAAATTCTGGTTTTTTAGAAAAATGAACAGGAATTCATTTTTATTTATGGAATGTAGTAAGGGACAGGAGGTCGAATTATGAAGGATAAAGTAATTATTGTAACAGGCGGGTCTAGCGGTATGGGACTGTATATGGCTAAGCGGTTCTTAAAGGAAGGAGCTAATGTTGCCATTACGGGAAGAAACGAGGAGCGATTAGCTGCTGCTAAAAAGCAAATGGATGAAGACAGTAAAGATCGATTGCTGCTGATTCCGATGGATGTACGAAACGTTGAAGATGTAGAACGAATGGTGAAAGAAACGGTGCGAAGTTTTGGCCGGATTGATGCTTTAGTTAACAATGCTGCAGGAAATTTTATCTCTCCAGCTGAGAAACTTTCGGCTAACGGCTGGAATTCAGTTATTAATATTGTGCTTAATGGGACATTTTATTGCAGTCAGGCCGTAGGTAAGTATTGGATAGAAAATAAAATAAAAGGCTCAATTCTAAATATGGTTGCCACTTACGCCTGGAATGCCGGGGCAGGTGTTATCCATTCAGCTTCAGCAAAAGCAGGGGTTCTGGCGATGACAAGAACGCTTGCTGTTGAATGGGGGCAACGTTACGGAATTAGAGCAAACGCTATCGCTCCAGGTCCCATTGAACGTACGGGCGGGGCGGATAAGCTTTTTGAATCAGAGGAAGCGGCAAAACGAACACTGCAATCCGTACCCTTAGGAAGACTCGGGACTCCAGAAGAGATTGCGGGTCTTGCTAAGTTTATCCTTTCAGAGGAAGCGGCCTACATGAATGGGGAAGTCGTTACTCTCGACGGGGGACAGTGGCTGAACCAGTTTCCTTTCTAAACTTGCAAGTGGAAGGGAGGAAGCGTCCGGGAATAGAGTAGGACTTTGAACCCGGTGAGAGTTGGCACTACTCCTGTGAAAAAGTATTTGTTAATAGGTAAATTACATTAGTATTTATAGGGTGCTTTGCCTGTAGTATAATCGTAAGCTGCTGCAACTTTAGCAGCGGCTTACATTACGTAAAAGAAGATCGTGAAGAAGTGAAGAATAGTTCCTCCTAGGACAAACAAGTGCCATACCATATGGTGAAAGGTGAAGCTTCTCCATACGTAGAAAATCGCCCCAATAGAGTACATCACACCTCCAACTACTAAATACGTAATCCCAGCAGCAGGCACTTGATCTGTCAAAGGTCCCCATGCAAGCACGAGAAGCCACCCCATTAGTATATAAAAAATAGTGGAGAGAACAACAAATCTCTTTACGAAAAATACTTTAAAGACGACACCGAGCAAGGCAATTCCCCACACAATTCCAAATAAAGTCCAGCCCAGCGAGCCTCTTAGCGGTACTAATAGAATCGGAGTATAACTTCCTGCAATAAACAAATAAATGGCAGCATGGTCAAAAATTTCAAATAAATCCTTTAATTTTCCTTCTGGAAAGCTATGAACAAGAGTGGAAGAAGTATACATGAGCAGCATGGTGCCACCGTAGATAATTCCTGATGCGATATGCCACGCATTTCCCTCCATAGCAGCATATACAATAAGCAGTACGAGCATGCCGGCACTTAATACAGCGCCAAAACCATGAGTAATAGCATTTGCTAATTCTTCGCGTTTTGTAAATGTATGTGTAATCATTAAATTTCAGCTCCAATGTCTCTTTTGATTCAATTATACGTTTCTGGTCTCCTTATCGAAAGTTACACTTGTCACTAATTATTGGAGTTTCAATTTCCACAAATATGGGGTATTAAATAGGTGATCAAAACCAAGGTATGTCGAAATTTGCGATTCGTTATATGGTCAAATGTGTGGTAAAATTAACTTTGGTTAGGTTCGAACGTTTCTTTCTGCTCCTTCAGTTTTGATTTAAAGGAGTGATTATGATTATGGTAAGTGTTGAAAAAGAGAAAATTGATCTTCCGCTTGTTAGCGAACTGATGATCCCGTCAGAAAAAGTGGCACACGTGCAGATGGGGAACCCTCTGGAGCACGCGCTGCTTGTTTTAGTTAAATCAGGTTATTCTGCCGTACCCGTCCTGGATCAAAGCTATAAGTTTAAAGGAATTATCAGCAAGACTAAGATCCTTGAAGAAACTTTAGGGATGGAACAATTTGAATTAGATCATTTATCAGATATTCAAGTAAGTGAAATTATGGAGAAGAATATTCCGTGTTTAGAGCAAACTGACAATATGCTTGATGCGCTGCATAAACTGATTGATCACCCTTTTGTATGTGTAACGAAAGAAAACGGCGAATTTGACGGTATTGTAACTCGACGAACGATTTTAAAGCAATTCAGTAAGCATTATCATGAAACACTGAAGAGAGCATAATAGAACCGGCTGAATTTAAATTCTATGATAAAATAGATGACATCAAACTTTGGTGTCATCTTTTTTATTATCCTCGAAGTTATTCCATTATATGTGTTTACGTAACCATTTGCTTTTGAATTAGCTTTTGGCCGGGGCATTTGTGCCGGCATTGAGGAAATCGAGGTGCTGTACTTATGAAAGAGAGAGAGTATACCTCCTCAAAGAGAGGGTTGGTCCTTGCTTCAATCATGCTTGCGATGTTTCTTGCAGCGATAGAAGCTACCATTGTGTCTACGGCCATGCCGAGTATTGTGGCTGAATTAGGAGGGTTTAGTCTTTACAGCTGGGTGTTTTCAGCTTATTTATTGACTAATGCTTCCACTGTATTAATATTTGGCAGGTTAGCGGACATCTTTGGCCGCAAACCCGTTTTTTTATTTGGTATTGCCCTGTTTATGACAGGATCTGCCGTTTGTGCAATGTCTGCTTCAATGTCTCTGCTCATCTTTGCCCGGTTTATTCAAGGAGTGGGGGCTGGGGCTTTAATGCCAATTGCTTCTACGATTGTGGGGGATATGTACACGAAAGAGGAGCGAGCGAAAATCCAAGGATATTTGTCGAGCGTCTGGGGGATATCAGCAGTCACCGGACCCGTCCTTGGCGGTTTTTTTGTAGATGTGCTGAGTTGGCCATATGTTTTTTGGATGAATCTTCCTCTGGGGATCTTTGCTATGATTGGGATAATTTTTTTCTTTCATGAAGATCTGTCTAAAGAAAAGCAGAAATTAGATGTGTTCGGGTCCTTGTGGATTATGGTGGCTGTAAGTACAGTGATGCTGATTTTAGTAGAAGGCGGTGTTGCAATCAGTTGGTCTTCGCTGTCTATGGTGTCGCTGATTGGGCTTGCTTTGGTCAGTGTGTTGGCATTTATCATTCAGGAGAGAAGGACCGCTGCACCTATGATGCCTTTTCATATCTGGAGTTATCCCTCCATCCGCTATGCTAATTTAACTTCTTTAACTACTGGAATGATTCTAATTGGTGTTTCCAGTTATTTGCCTGCCTTTGTGCAGGGCGTGATGGGGCAGTCAGCCACTGCAGCTGGGTTTACTCTGACCACGATGTCGATCGGATGGCCGATTTCCTCAACTCTGGCAGGAAGATTAGTTTTAAAAATCGGATTTCGACTCACTTCCCTTGCAGGTGCCGCTTCTTTAATCGCGGGAGGGGTGATATTTACCTTGCTCAGCCCAGAGAAAGGCCCTGTTTTTGCTGCAGTTGGTTCGTTATTTATTGGAATTGGCATGGGTCTTTCTTCTACTTCCTTTATTGTGTCCATTCAAAATACGGTGGACTGGAGAACCAGAGGAATAGCGACAGCGACTTTAATGTTTATGAGGACGATTGGCAGTGCTCTTGGTGCAGCGTTGCTTGGGGGTATGCTCAATAGCAAGATCCATTCATTGCTAGTGAAGAATGAGCTTGAGGATCAGTTTTCAGTAGACTCGACTAATTTATTACTGACCGAAGAAGGCAGAATGGAATTAGGAAGCCAGGCACAAGCCATCCTGAAACAAGGTTTAACTTCTGGTCTGCACATGGTCTATCTGGGAATTCTAATGCTTGCGATTATCAGCTTCATTTTCATTCTGCTACTGCCCAAAAAGGAAGAGACTTAAAAATTCTTGTCACACTATCTGGGCTTTGATAAAGTAAAGGATGATACAGGATACATACAAAGGGGGACGTAAACATGAAACAAATGGACGCTAATGAGATTATCTCATTTATATCAAATAGTGAAAAATCGACGCCGGTAAAGGTGTATATTAAGGGGAGCAATCTTTCTGACTTGGATTTTGGAGATGAGATTCAGGACTTTATATCAGGTAACAGCGGTGTAATTTTTGGAGAATGGAAAGCAGTAGAACCGGTCTTAGAGAAGTACAGTAATGAAATTGAGGACTACGTACTGGAAAATGATCGTCGCAATTCAGCCATTCCTTTGCTTGACTTAAAGAAAGTCAATGCACGGATCGAACCTGGTGCGGTGATTCGTGACCAAGTGGAGATCGGCGATGGCGCTGTGATTATGCTTGGTGCCATGATCAACATTGGTTCAGTGGTAGGCGAAGGCACAATGATTGACATGAACGTAGTACTTGGAGGCCGCGCTACCGTCGGAAAGAACTGCCATATTGGTGCAGGCACGGTACTGGCAGGAGTTATTGAACCGCCATCTGCAGACCCAGTCGTCATTGAAGATGGCGTAGTAATTGGTGCCAATGCGGTCGTTCTTGAAGGCGTTACGGTTGGGGAAGGTGCAGTTGTAGCAGCGGGTGCCATCGTTACAGCCGATGTAGCTCCAAACACGCTTGTGGCTGGAACGCCAGCTAAAGTCATCAAGAAGATTGATGACCAAACGAAATCCAAAACCGAAATTAAACAAGAATTACGTAAACTTGATAACTAATTAAGATTGGCCTTGCTGCTCAGCAAGGCCATTTTTTCAGAAAGGGGACGTCCAGGTTGAATAATGAGAACTTAATTCAAATGAGGAGAGAACTACATCAAATACCTGAACTTGGATTTGAAGAATTCAAAACGCAAGCGTATCTGTTAGATGTTATAAGAAATTTACCCCAGGATCATTTGGAAATCTACCCGTGGAAAACCGGCATATTTGTTTGGGTAAAGGGAAAATCAGGAGAGAAGACCATAGGTTATCGCACCGATATAGACGGACTGCCTCTTGAGGAAACTACCAATTATGAATTTGCCTCTGCCCATGAGGGTAGAATGCATGCATGCGGCCATGATTTTCATATGACTATAGCTTTAGCCGCTCTTTCAAAACTTGCTCATGAACCTGCAGATAATCACGTGCTCTTCCTGTTCCAGCCCGCGGAGGAGGGGCCAGGTGGCGCTGAACCTATGATACATTCTGATATTATGAAGCAGTTTTCACTTGATAAGATTTTTGCCTTGCATATAGCACCAGAGCTGCCAGTTGGAACCGTTGCTTCTAAACCAGGCATGCTGTTTGCTAATACGAGTGAATTATTTGTTGATTTGCTAGGAAAAGGCGGGCACGCTGCTTTTCCCCACACTGCATATGATATGGTAGTGGCAGCGAGTTCTTTCGTAACCCAGCTTCAGCAAATTACCGCTAGAAGAGTAGACCCACTTGACAGTGCCGTGATCACCATTGGAAAGATTGAGAGCGGTACCGTGCAAAATATTATTGCTGAAAGAGCACGGCTGGAGGGGACCATTCGCACACTTTCTCCTGAATCCATGGATCAAGTAAAAGGCGAAGTCGAAAAAATAGCGCAGGGATTGGAAATATCGAACGATTGCACGCTTACCATCGATTATGGTGCAAATTACCATCAGGTGTTTAATCATGGCGAGTCGGTAAAAACTTTTAAATCAATCGTTGATCAGACGAAGTATACGTATAAGGAAGCCAAAATGGCTATGACAGGAGAAGACTTTGGCTATATGGCTAAGGAAATTCCAGGTTTCATGTTCTGGCTCGGCGTTGATTCGGAAGCAGGACTGCATCATTCGAATCTTAAACCGAAGGAAGAAGCCTTACAGGTAGGAGCAGCAATCGTCGAAGAAACTTTAAGAAAGCTTTGAAGGATGATGCATACTCATGCTATCCAAGGTAACAATAATCATGTATTTCCAACATAGCTGACAGGAGGAATTTTACATGAAAAGGATTGCCATTGAGGAGAATTTGTCCGATATACGTTCCGCTCTACAGGAAAAAGGGTATGATCTAGTAACCTTGAAAAATCAGGAAGATGCAAATGACTGCGAGTGCTGTATTATTTCCGGCCAGGACCGTAATGTCATGGGGATCATGAATACGGAAACTAAAGGCTCTGTAATTGATGCCCATGGACGGACTGCTGATGAAGTATGCCAGGAAGTAGAATCTCGTTTCTCCTGATTAAAGAAAGGGAGGCACATGCCTCCTGTACATAACCGAAATAGGGAGAGTCCTGCTTATGGGGGTCACAATAAAATTAGCAGCTGTAGCTTTTCTTATTTTGCTGACAGCTTTTTTTGTAGCTAGTGAATTTGCGATTGTAAAAGTTAGAAAAACAAAACTTCAGTCCCGGGCAAATAATGGAGATCAGAAAGCTGTTATTGCTTTAGGAATGGTCAATGAATTGGACAATTATTTATCTGCCTGTCAGCTCGGCATTACGATTACCTCTTTAGGGCTGGGGTGGCTGGGGGAACCTGCCCTTGACCATATTCTAGGACCCTTAATTGGAAATTTGGCGATGCCTGAAGCTATTTCTAATACGATCTCAATTGCCATAGCTTTCTTTATCATTACGTTTCTGCATGTAGTGTTAGGTGAACTTGCTCCGAAAACATTCGCAATTCAGAAAGCCGAGAGTCTGGTGATAGCGATTGCCCGGCCGCTTATAATTTTCAGCAAGGTGATGCATCCGTTCATTTGGTTGTTGAATGGTTCAGCCAATGTATTTGTGAGGATATTTGGTTTGGAATCTGCGAAGGAATCCGATGAAGTCCACTCGGAAGAAGAGCTGCGGCACATTCTCTCGCAAAGTTATCAACAGGGAGAAATTAACCGGTCAGAGTATACTTACGTTGACCGAATATTTGAATTCGACAATCGAACTGCGAAGGAGATCATGATTCCGAGAACAGAGATGGCCGTAGTTGATGTAAATGATTCCATTCGAACCATCATTCGGGATATGAAACAAAACCGTTATACTAGGTATCCTGTTATTGATGATGATAAAGATACGATACTTGGAGTTCTCCATATGAAAGAATTCTTCTATGAAAAAGTGGAGGAGCATGGCAGTATAACTCCTTACATCCGTCCGGTACTTAAAGTGTTCGAAAACATTCCTATTCATAATTTATTAGTGCGTATGAAAAAAGAACGGACCCATTTAGCAGTATTAATGGATGAATATGGGGGGACCGCCGGGATTGTAACCGTTGAGGATATCTTAGAGGAAATTGTTGGAGAAATACGCGATGAATTTGATTATGATGAGGAACGGGAGATCAAACGGCTGAAGAATGGACATTTCCTGCTTGAAGGAAAAGTATCGATACAAGATGTGAATGAATTTTTTGATTCGAAATTGGATCATGATGATATTGATACTATTTCCGGCTGGATTTACACGCAGGATTTTGACACGAAGGAAGGAACTGTTGTGTATGACCGCAATCTATATTTTAAAGTGGTCGACATGCAGGATGGTCAAATTAAAAAAGTAGAAGTCTGGAAATCGAACGAATAAAAAAAACATCCCGGAAGATTCTCCGGGATGTTTTAACTATCTCAGTCTTCTTTTTTCTCTACGTAAACCTGATGTGGATAAGGGATTTCAATGCCCGCTTGATCCAGCGCTTCTTTCATAGCCTTTCTAAGATCACGCTCGACACCAAATTGTTCCATATTTTCCGTCTTCCCTAGGATTCGGATTACGACGTCGGAAGAACCTAGGCTTTGCACACCAAGAACACTCGGTCCTTCTTTAAAACGCGGATCTTTAGAGAACTCATCTGCTACTTCTTTTAATACATCCATTGCTGCATCGATGTTCTCATCATAGCCAATGCCAATATCTACAAGTGCACGCATGTTGCCGCGAGAATGGTTGGCAACTCCCTCGATATTTCGATTAGGAACAAAATTCAAGGTCCCATCAAAACCGCGGATTTTCGTTGTTCGAATGCCTACCTCCTCGACAATGCCATCATAGCCCCCGGCGGTAACGTAATCGGAAACTTCTACTTGCCGTTCCAGCAAAAGGAAAAAACCAGTTACCACATCCGACACAAGGCCCTGTGCACCAAACCCGATCGCTAATCCTACGATACCAGCCCCAGCAAGCAGCGGCCCGATATTAATGCCTACCGCACCTAACAGCATGATAATCAGAATAAAGAGTAACGTATAAGAGAAAATACTTACAGATAATTTCTCCAGGGTTTGGCTTCTTCCTTCTGATAACTTCCTTTGAGAACTCATGCGTTCAATCGCAACTTGAATGGCTTTTTTTCCAATTGGACTGATAATAGCAAATGCAATGAGTAAAACTACAATCTGTCCTCCAACTGTAATGAGCCAATCCAACAAGACAGACGGGTTAAATTTAAATCCTTCTTCAACTAGATTCATAATAGACTCCTTTCGGCTTTCAATGGTACTCTGTTTAGAATATCGGAAACCTGTCTGACATTTCAATGAATAGCTGTCGTTTTATCGAAGAATTTGACGCTGGATAGGCTGAACTTGTGCAAATGTTTTTACTTTCCTGCATTTATATTGTTTAATGAGAAACAGAGTAACCCATACTAGAGAATAGAAATGGTATTGAAACTGATTATGCCAGTTTAAATTGATTATCACCTTACATTGACTACAAATATATCTATCGTTATACTAATGATTGTGTGTAAGACGTAGTTAAAGTAAAAGCTAAGAAACTGAAATTATTTTTGGAGGGATTTACAGTGGCAGAACGCATGGTAGCTAAACAAGCACCCCGCTTTGAGATGGATGCGGTGCTTCCAAACAAAGAATTTGGAAAAGTATCTCTAGAAGAAAATATGAAAAATGATAAATGGACGGTTCTATTTTTCTATCCGATGGACTTTACATTTGTCTGCCCTACTGAAATAACCGCTTTATCTGACCGTTTTGACGAATTTGAAGATCTTGATGCAGAAATTGTAGGAGTTTCTACAGACACAATCCACACTCACCTCGCTTGGATTAACACTGCTCGTGAGGACAATGGTCTTGGAGATCTTCAATATTCTCTAGCTGCCGATACCAATCATCAGGTAGCTAAAGATTATGGAGTGCTGATCGAAGAAGAAGGTGTAGCACTTCGTGGACTATTTATCGTAAGCCCTGAAGGTGAACTACAGTACCAAGTAGTGAACCATAATAATATCGGTCGTGATGTAGATGAAACACTTCGCGTATTGCAAGCACTGCAAACAGGCGGCCTTTGCCCGGCAAACTGGAAGCCAGGTCAAGAAACTCTATAGTTTTGTTTGAAGGATAAAATAGTGACAGGGAAGGGGTCTAACAAGAGGTTAGACCCTTTTTTCCCTCATTAATGTGGTTATAACTTAAAGGAGGAAGGTTCTATGCGTTTAAGACAGCCTATGCCTGAATTACCAGAGGCAACCGAATGGTTAAACAGTGAAGCCTTAACGAAAGATGATTTAACGGGAAACAAACCCACACTTATTCACTTCTGGTCAGTCAGCTGCGGACTTTGCAAAGAAGCTATGCCCAACGTTAATGAATTTCGTGATGAGTATGAGAAAGATTTAAACGTAGTTGCCGTTCATATGCCTCGTTCTGAAAAGGACTTGGATCTTGATAAAATCAAAGAAGTTGCTGAAGAACATGGGATCACTCAGCCAATTTATGTTGATAATCAGCATGCTTTAACAGATGCATTCGAAAATCAGTATGTACCTGCTTATTACGTGTTTGATGAAGAAGGGAATCTCCGCCATTTCCAAGCAGGTGGAGGCGGAATGAAAATGCTCCGTAAACGTGTGGACCGGGTGCTTGGAGTAAATCAAAAGTAGATCGCAAGCAGCGGAGAAAAAGAATTATAGTCAACAGAAAGCCCGAACCATTACATTGGTTCGGGCTTTCTCTGTGTGCAGCTTAACGCTAAGAGAGACTGCCTCACAACCTCTCGTTTGCATGCTAACCTGTATTTTTGACTTTTTTCTTGATGGAACCAGTAATAAATGGAAGGATTTTTGGATAAGTATAAAACTATCTTGTCGTGTCCCGTTTCTGTTTTTACCTGGTAAAAATACCATACATTTCAAAGGAAATGGTAAAGATTGGTCCCGATTTCTATAAGGTTATATCAGTTCCCTTATATCTTTTCATTAGTGTAGCAAAAATATTTAAAAAATTAGCGCAAATAGGTGGAAATTTATTTCGTTACCCGATATATTAGTAGTTACGTTAAAAAAAACGAGAAGGAGGGGGAAGTTTGAATACTCTAAAAAAACTTAAGCAGTTTTACTGGCCATTTAGAAGCTACTTCTTTTGGTCTTTATTTGCTCTTATCTTTGTTACTGCCATTACTCTCGTTTATCCTATCGTCCTTAAAGTTACGATTGATGAAGTGGTCAAGAATGGGAAGTATAATTTAATCCCATATATAGGAGCCATATTTATTGGCTTAATGATCATCAAGGGATTCGCCACATATTTCCATCAATATTTAGGAGATTTATTTGGGATCCGCTCTGTTTATAGTTTGCGAGATGAGCTGTACAAGAAACTCCAAAGACTTGCTTTTAAATATTACGATAACGCAAAAACGGGAGATTTAATGTCACGGCTTACCGCAGACGTAGAGGCATTTCGTTTTTTCCTCTCGGTAGGCTTCTCCGAGCTGATCCGAATTGTACTGCTCATACTTCTCAGCTTGAGCATTATGTTTTATTATTCTGTCCCGCTTGCGATTGTAACTATGATTGCCATGCCGTTTCTTGCCTTAGTAGTTTACAAGTTTGATCGGCAGGTACACCCTGCCTTTAGACGAATTCGTAAATCATTTGGTAAATTGAATACTCGTGTTCAGGAGAATATCAGTGGAATGAACACTGTGAAATCGCTTTCAAGAGAAAATTTTGAAATTGGACGCTTTTTAAACCGGAGTGACCACTATCGTCAACGCTACATTGAAACATCAAACCTCTGGTCCAAATTTTTTCCGCTTATGGAGTTTATCGGTAACGTTTGTGTAGTGGCCTTACTTGCCTATGGAGGTTATCTGGTCATTAATGATTCGCTTTCCTTAGGGGAGCTTGTCGCATTCTTCAGTCTCGTATGGTACATCCTCGGGCCACTGATGAATCTCGGCTTTGTCGTCAATCTGTTTTCTCAGTCAAAAGCTTCTGGCGAGCGATTGTTAGAGATATTGGAAGCTAATGAAGATGTTCAGGAAAAAGAGGGAGCGATCGTGAAGGATCGGTTGAATGGTCACGTTACCTTTGAGGATGTCACATTAACTTATACGGAGGATGACGATTCAGCTCTTAAACAGATCTGCTTTGATGCACCTCCAGGTAAAACGGTAGGGCTGATAGGAGCTACTGGATCAGGTAAAACGAGTATTACCCAGTTAATTACGCGGTTCTATGAACCGGAAAAGGGAAATGTGCTTATTGACGGAAAACCTGTTGAGGAATATGGGTTAAAAACTTTAAGAAAAAATATAGGATTTGTGCTGCAGGAGTCTTTCTTATTTTCCACATCCATTAAGGAAAATATTTCGTATGGAAATCCTGATGCGACACTGGAGGATGTAATAGCTGCTGCCAAGCGTGCCCAGGCCCATGAGTTTATTCTGGATATGCCAGAAGGATATGACACACTGCTTGGTGAACGAGGTATGGGACTTTCTGGCGGGCAGAAGCAAAGAATTGCGATTGCTAGAGCCATTCTCATTGATCCTGCAATTCTTGTTCTGGATGATGCAACTTCTGCAGTGGACATGGAAACAGAATTTAGTATTCAAAAAGCTCTTCAAGAAGTAATGAAGGGACGTACTACTTTTATTATTGCTCACCGTATATCTTCTCTTAAACATGCGGATGAGATTCTCGTTCTAGAAGACGGTCTTGTGAAAGAGCGTGGCGTCCATGATGATCTCCTTGTTAACGGGGGTCCATATCAACGTATTTACGATATTCAATATCAGGATAAAGAGAAAATTATGAACACCTCAAATATTTCCTGAGAAGGAGGGATAAGGAATGGCTCGCAAACCTAAGCACAAACCAGAGACGAATAAACATTTAAACCGGTTTAAATATACCCAGGACCAAGCTGTTGAAAAGCCGTTTAACTGGTCGCAGATGTTAAGACTGTTTACGTATCTCAAGCCTTATACAAAGAAGCTTATGCCAATTGCTATAATCGCCATGCTGATCTCCACCATTGTTCGTTTAGTGGTCCCAATTTTAATTGGTAAAGTTGCTATTGATGGAGCTATTGCTCATCAAAATACTAGTTTTCTGATAAAGCTTGTTATCGGAATTTCAGTTCTATATTTGCTAAGTTATGTCGGCAATGTACTGAGAATTAAATATGTAAATATATTAGGTCAGAATGTAATCTATGATTTAAGAAAGCACTTATTTTCACACGTACAGCGCCTTTCTCACAAATTCTTTGACTCTCGTTCCGCTGGCTCGATTCTAGTAAGAATTATGAATGATATCAATTCCCTGCAGGAGTTGTTTACGAATGGGATTATTAACTTGCTGATGGATGTGGTGATGCTTACAGGAATCATCGTCATCCTGCTTGCGTTAAGTCCCAAGCTTGCTCTGGCGATCTTAATCATTATGCCTCTTATGTTTTACATTTCGACCAAACTGCGCAGAAATATTCGCAGATCCTGGCAGCAAGTTCGAATTCAGCAATCTAGAATTAATTCCCATTTAAATGAAAGTATTCAAGGGATCCGCATTACTCAATCTTTCTCACAAGAGCGAGAAAACACGGAGTACTTCGATGGAGTGAATACAGATAACTTTCACTCTTGGAGAAATGCAACGAAGAAAAGCGCCTTATTTCGTCCATTTGTAGAAATGAGCAATGCGATAGGAACAGTCATTTTGATTGCTTATGGTGCTTACCTTATTCTTCAAGGAGATATCGAAGTAGGTACGTTTGTATCCTTTGCTTTCTTTCTGGGGATGTTCTGGGAGCCGATTTCCAGATTAGGGCAGATGTACAATCAACTGTTAATGGCGATGGCTTCGTCAGAGCGTATTTTTGAGTTTCTTGATGAACGCCCTAATGTAGAGGAAAAGAAAGACGCACGTGAAATCGTCGACATGAATGGTCATATCGTGTTCGATCATGTCCAGTTTGCCTACGATGATAAGCGTGTGGCTCTGCATGACATATCATTAGAAATGAAGCAGGGACAGACAGTAGCCCTCGTGGGGCACACGGGTTCTGGTAAATCTACGGTTGCAAACTTAATCAGCCGCTTTTATGATCCAACGAAAGGTGCAGTGAAGATCGACGGGATTGATTTGAGAGATGCTGCGATTGACAGTGTCAGACAGCAAATCAGCGTTGTTTTACAAGATACCTTCATTTTCTCGGGAACGATTCTTGAGAATATTCGCTTTGGACGGCCGGATGCTTCCGATGAAGAAGTGAAGGAGGCTGCTAAAGTCGTTGGCGCCGATGATTTCATTCATCGGTTAAAAGATGGTTATGAGACAGAAGTAGAAGAAAGAGGAAATATTCTGTCTGCCGGCGAAAGGCAGTTGTTATCGTTTGCCCGGGCACTGCTTGCTAATCCTAAAATATTAATCCTGGATGAAGCAACTGCAAGTATAGACACCGAAACCGAAGTTAGAATCCAGAAGGCTCTTGGGAAACTGCTTAAAGGCAGAACCGCTATAATTATTGCTCACCGTTTATCTACAATTCGAGAAGCGGATAACATTATCGTCCTTCAACAAGGTGAAATTCTTGAACAAGGCTCTCATGATGAGTTAATGGATCAAAAAGGAGAGTATTTCGATTTAGTAAAAGCTCAGTTCCAAATGCTGGATGCCATGTAATTACACAAACCCTTGCAGATTTTTCTGCAGGGGTTTTTTGTGTGAGTGGGGGAATGAACGGGTAAGGTGTATTAAATATAATTGGGTTACGTAAGAAGCAGCTCGGATTAACGTGAACGATAGATGAAGATGGACATTGTGAAGTATGTCACAAAATCGTCATTCCTGAGATATGTATGAAGCGGTTGCATGATTTATACTATAACTACAGTATTCTTTGCCTGAAATTCTTTAGGTTAATTAGGGGGAAATCATATGTTTGGACTGGATAGCGTAGTTCTCAGCCGGATGCTTACGTCGTTAACTCTGGCATTCCATATCATATTTGCCACAATTGGAGTGGGTGTACCTGTCATGGTTTCAATCGCCGAATTTATTGGAATTAAGAAAAAGGATCCACACTATACATTACTTGCTCGCAGGTGGACGAGAGGCTTTACGATTACTGTTGCGGTTGGAGTCGTGACAGGTACTGCAATAGGATTGCAGCTTTCTTTATTATGGCCAAGTTTTATGCAAATTGCGGGAAATGTTATTAGTCTTCCATTGTTTATGGAGACTTTCGCTTTTTTCTTTGAAGCGATTTTCCTAGGTGCCTATTTATATACATGGGACCGATTTAAAAAGCCTATTTACCACTGGTTACTATCCATCCCGGTTATTATTGGGTCGACGATGTCTGCCTTTTTCATTACTACTGTGAATGCTTTTATGAACACGCCTCAAGGATTCGAGTTAGAAGGACGAACAATCACTGCGATCAAGCCCTTAGAGGCGATGTTTAATCCAGCTACACCCACTAAAGTGTTTCACGTGATTACATCATCATATATGACCTCAGCGGCCGTCTTAGCGGGGATTACAGCTGTGATTATTTTATTTAGAAAAGGATCACTTTATCATAAGAAAGCGCTCAAATTAACGGTTATCACATCCCTCTTTTTTGCTTTGCTCACTGCTTTTGCCGGGGACTTATCGGCGAAGTTCTTAGCTGACCATCAGCCAGAGAAACTTGCAGCAGGGGAATGGCACTTTGAAAGCGAAAAAGGAGCAGACTTGATTGTATTTGGAACTTTGAATGAAAACAAGGAAGTGGAGCATGCGATCAGGATACCGAAAGCGTTAAGTTTTCTTGCTCATGAAGACTTCAATGCGGAAGTTACAGGACTGGACGAAACTCCTAAAGATGAACAACCGCCTCTTTGGATTCATTACATGTTTGACTTAATGGTTTCCATTGGCTTTTATGTACTCGGAATCTCATTCCTGTACTTTCTCATGTTAAAAATTAAAAAGTTTAACGAGCATAATAAGTGGTTATTATGGGGCATTGTTTTAACAGGGCCCTTGTCCATGCTAGCCATTGAATTTGGCTGGATATTTGCCGAGGTAGGCAGGCAGCCATGGATTTTGAGAGGATATATGAAAGTAGCGGAGGGAGCGACTACTTCATCTCACGTAGACTTAATGTTCCTTCTGTTCATAGCTGTATATGCCGTTCTCGCCGGCGGGTGTATTTCTGTTTTAAGGAAAATGTTTAAAAATAATCCGGCCGAGTTAGAACTGGAACATCGCTATCCTCAAGTCGCTGCAACGAAGGAGGATGAATAACAATGGGATATGAACATGTAGGAATCACCGTGTTGTGGATCTTTCTCTATGGTTATTTGATCGTGGCCTCGATTGATTTCGGGGCAGGTTTCTTTGCCTTCTATGCTCGAATTACCAACAATCATCATATTATTAATCAATTAATATCGAGATATTTATCCCCTGTTTGGGAAGTAACTAATGTCTTCTTTGTTTTCTTTTTTGTAGGCTTAGTGGGATTTTTTCCGGACATGGCTTATTACTTCGGTCAGTCCCTGTTGATTCCTGGAAGCATCGCGATTGTCCTGATAGCCATCCGTGGTTCCTTTTACGCCTTCGAAAACTATGGATCGAAGGAAAACCGATTTTACATGTTTTTATATGGGGCAACGGGATTGTTGATACCTGCTGCCTTATCTACTGCGCTTACTATTTCCGAAGGGGGCTTTATAGAAGAGACCGCGAACGGTGTTCATTTAGTCTATAGTGAGCTGCTCTCCAGTCCCTATTCCTGGAGCGTAGTATTTTTGGCCATAGTATCAGTGCTGTATATTAGTTCTATGTTTTTGACTTATTATGCCCATCGAGCAAATGATCAACCTGCCCTGGCATTAGTGAGGAAATATGCCTTGTTTTGGAGTTCTCCCACCATTATTGCCAGTTTAACTACATTTATAGCATTAAGTCAGCAGAACCCTGACCATTACCAAAAGGCCGTCCAGTTGTGGTGGGTATTTGGAATCTCCGTGGCTTTCTTTATGGCAGCTGTACTTCTTGTTTATTGGGGGAAATATTATGGCTGGGCTTTTATCGCTGTTATGTTTCAATTTGCATTTGCCTTCTTCGGGTATGGCGTCTCTCATTTACCGTATCTCCTTCACCCTCAGGTGACTATTTCAAGCGGAGTGACAAATCCGACCATGGGAGCAACGCTCGTTACTGTATTTATCGCTGGTTTATTCCTGTTGATTCCATCCCTTGTCTTGTTAATGAGAATGTTTCTATTTGATGCGGATTATGTAAAAGGTAAAAAATAATGCAAGTGCATTCTGCGGTTATAGGTTTAATATGGATGGAGATATGATAAAATAGCATTAGATTTTCGATGAAAAGATGGAGGAAATGTGATGAAAAAGGAATTTGCCGTAATTGGACTCGGCCGTTTTGGCGGGAGCATTTGCAGAGAGTTAGCAAGAGAGGGGATGGAAGTACTTGCCCTCGATCTTGATGAAGATAAAGTGAATGAATATAAAGAAATTGCAGCCCATGCTGTGATCGCTGATTCAACAGATGAAAATGTTTTGAAAGAGCTGGGGTTAAGAAATATCGATCATGTTATTGTGGCAATAGGCGACAATATTCAATCGAGTATCTTAACAACGCTTATGCTTAAGGAACTAGGGATTAAAACCATTACCGTGAAGGCTCAGAATGACTATCACGAAAAAGTATTAACTAAAATTGGGGCAGACCATGTAGTGCATCCAGAGCGTGATATGGGGAAACGAATCGCGCATAATATTATTTCCAACAATATCTTAGATTATATCGAACTTTCAGATGATCATAGTGTGGTCGAGGTGAAAGCAGGATCGAAAATGAGCGGTCAAACTCTTGTTGATTTAGATATCCGTGCCCACTATGGCTGTAACGTAGTAGCCATTAAGAGAGATAAAGATGTGATTGTATCTCCGATGGCTACGGAAGAAATCCGCGAGAGTGATGTATTAATAGTAATCGGGGCAGATAAAGACATCAGCCGGTTCGAGAAAAACCTTGTGGTCGAAGATTAACCTCCATCATTCCTCCTACTTTTACAGTAGGGGGTTTTTTTACGGTTTACTAAGGTGAAAATAAGGAAATAAAGAAGTCTATAGACCAAAATAGTATACTCTTATTTCTGAAAGGATGAGCAGTAATGTTTGAGCAAAGAACCGGAGAATTTCTAACCCAGCAATTAATTGATTGGGGAGTTAATCATATTTATGGTTTACCTGGGGATTCCATTAATGAATTTATTGAAGATTTACGAACCAGGCAGGAGGAAATGAAGTTTATCCAAGTGCGGCATGAAGAAACCGGAGCATTGGCAGCAGCCGCTTACGGTAAATTGACAGGCAGGCTGGGAGTTTGTTTATCCATTGCCGGACCTGGAGCTATTCATTTATTAAATGGACTCTATGATGCTCGGGAAGACCATGCGCCTGTCCTGGCAATTGTCGGGCAAGTGCGAAGTGAAGAAGTAGGCACAGATGCCTTTCAGGAGATTAATTTAGAGCGTATGTTTGATGATGTAGCAGTTTTCAACAAACGGGTAGAAACAGAAGCTCAGCTTCCCGATTTACTTAATCAGGCAATCCGTGAAGCTTATGCTAACAAAGGCGTGTCTGTACTGGTCGTACCTGATGATCTATTCGCAAAAAAACAGAAACAGCAAACACGCCTTACGGCTGATTCCTATTATAAACCGTCAATGATGCCTGCTGAAGTTCAGATGAACGAGGCGCGACAATTAATTGAGAATGCAGAAAAACCTGTGATCCTTGCAGGGAAAGGAACCGTGGATGCTCGAAATGAACTGCTAGCTTTTGCTGAAAAAATGGGAGCCCCTATCGTACTTAGTCTTCTGGCTAAAGGTGTCATTCCCGACCATCATCCATACTGTCTCGGACAGCATGGACAGATTGGTACCAAGCCCGCTTATCATGCTATCAAAGAATCTGACCTTATCTTACTCGTTGGGACCCAATTTCCTTATCGAGACTTTTTACCCGATAATGTAAAGGCCATTCAAATTGATAACAAGCCAGAGAATCTTGGCAGATACTATCCTATAACCGTCGGCCTACCAGGAGACGCTAAGGAGACTATGACCGCTTTAACGAAGCTTCTTACTCCAGCAGCATCTAAAGATTTTCTAGAAAAATGCCAGGAGAATATGAACCAATGGCGGATTTCTTTACAAAAAGAAAAGCGCGAAAAGAAATCTCCGCTTCATGCACCTCAAGTGATGTATCAGCTTGAACAGATGATGGAGCCTAATGCGATCGTTTCCGCTGATGTTGGAAACGTAACCGTCTGGGTTACGCGCTTTCTGCCATTTGTAGACCAGCGATTAGTGATATCAGGGTCATTAGCTACTATGGGCAGCGGGCTTCCTGGAGCGATTGCTGCGCAATTTGCTTACCCTGACAAGCAGGTCATTGGCATATGCGGGGATGGTGGATTCTCTATGGTTATGCATGATTTTGTAACCGCAGTAAAATATAACCTCCCTATTAAAATGATCGTGCTGAACAATAGTAAAATCGGGATGATTAAATTTGAACAAGAGCAAATGGGACACTTAAATTATGAAACGGATCTTGGAGAAGTGGACTTTGCTAAATTTGCAGAATCATGTGGAGGAGAAGGTTACAGAATTGAAGGACCTGAGGATTTAGAAACTAAAATGAAGCAGGCTTTTGTATCAGATAAACCTGTATTGATCGATGTCGTCATCGAAGATCAGGCTCCACTGCCGGGCCATATTGGATATCAGTCAGCTGTTAATTTCTCCAGCTATATTATTAAAAATTTCTTTGAAACAGGTTCAATGGATCTTCCTGATATGAAGAAAGCAATTAAAAGACTTAAGTAAAAGTAAAAAAAACCCCGCCAGCGGCGGGGTTTTTTACATTCATACTTCCATAATAATTGGAAGTATCATTGGACGTCTTTTCGTCTTTTCGAATAAGAATGGTGCAATCGTATCAGTGATTTCGTTTTTAATTTCCGACCACTGAGTCGTTCTGCGTTCCATTACTTTATCAACATGGGACCTAACAAGCTTCTGGGCTTCTTTAATAAGGTCTTCAGATTCTCTCATGTAAACAAATCCGCGGGAGATAATATCTGGACCCGAAGCAATCTTGAATTCCTTCATATTGATACTGACTACGACAATCACGAGACCTTCTTCAGAAAGAATTCTCCGATCTCTAAGTACGATGTTTCCAATGTCGCCAATTCCACTGCCGTCTACATAGACAGAACCAGATGGAATTTTGCCGGCAACCATGGCCTCATCCTTACCTAGAGCCAGTACGTCGCCATTATCCATAACAAAACAGTTCCCAGGATCAATATCACAATCCTGACTTAAATTAGCATGTTCTTTCAGCATTCTGTACTCACCGTGGATCGGCATGAAGAACTTCGGCTGAATCAAACGAAGCATCAGCTTCATTTCTTCCTGACTGCCATGGCCGGAAGTATGAATGTCATTTAATGGACCGTGGATGACGTCTGCGCCTGCACGATACAATTTATTAATTGTGCGGCTTACACTGATTGTGTTACCAGGGATTGGGGAAGAAGAAAACACAACAGTGTCGCCAGGCATAATTTGAATTTGTCGGTGCGTACCATTGGCTATCCGGGATAGAGCAGCCATAGGCTCACCTTGAGAACCCGTGCATAAGATCACAACTTCATGGGCAGGAAGTCGATTAATTTGCTGGGCGTCAATAAATGTGTCTTTAGGGGCGCGTATATATCCAAGCTCTTGTCCGATAGCCATGGAAGCTTCCATACTACGGCCAAATACTGCCACTTTGCGGTTATTCCTTACAGCTGCTTCAACGACTTGCTGTAAACGGTGAATATTTGAAGCAAAGGTGGCAAAAATTAAACGGCCATTTACTCGAGTAAAGATATCTTGGATACTTTGCCCAACCACTCGTTCAGACTTAGTAAAACCAGGAACTTCACTATTCGTACTATCTGATAAGAGTGCAAGCACGCCCTCTTTACCAATCTCAGCCATTTTAGCAATGTTGGCAGGCTCTCCAACAGGGGTGAAATCAAACTTAAAGTCCCCTGTATGCACAATATTACCCGGTGGGGTCTTAACTACAATCCCGTAGGAATCCGGGATACTGTGAGTAGTTCGGAAGAAGGAAACAGACGTTTTACGGAATTTAATAACGTCATCTTCTCCAATAATATGCATTTTTGTATTACGCAATAAACCGTGTTCATCCAGTTTGTTGCGCAGAAGACCCGCTGCCAGTTTACCAGCATAGATCGGAATATTTATCTCGCGTAATAGATAAGGAATACCGCCAATGTGGTCTTCGTGTCCGTGGGTGATGAATAAACCTTTAATCTTATCCTGGTTTTGAACTAAATAGGTATAATCCGGTATGACGTAGTCTATTCCTAATAGTTCGTCTTCAGGGAATTTGATACCTGCATCGATGAGGATGATTTCGTCCTGAAATTGAACGCCGTATGTGTTTTTACCAATTTCTCCTAGTCCGCCAAGGGCGAACACAGCAGTCTGGTCATTTTTTACAAACTTCATCCGTTACACGTTCTCCAGTGAAAAATCTTCAGATTGCTGTTCATAAGCCAAGTGATCCTCATCTAACACCTGGATATACTCAATATTAAATCCTTTATCGGCCAGTTTTTCGCGTACTTTTCTCTCAGTTTCCGCTTCTACGTACATGGCCTCCGTACGTTCGCGAACAGGAACCTCTTTCGCGAGTTCCTGATACAATACTTTAAAAATCATTACTCTATCTCTCCTAACTAGATATAATTTCCACATTCTTGTCCTGTCAATAATAATAGCACGTTTAATTACCGGATGGTAATGATATAAGTGGTTGAAGCTGCCATTTTACCAGCAAGCTGAATATATTACGCGTAAGTTTTTCGTTCCATTAATTTTTTCCAACGTTTCCTGAGCTTTCTTCGCAGACGCTTCATCATGGGGCACCCATCTCCTTTCAACGATGAAGAAAACCACAAAAACGTTAAACCGCCCAATCCCTGTTACTCTTAGTATAATACGGTTTGGAAAAGAATGAAACATTTACATTGCAGAATTTATGTTTTTATCCTTTGTTGTTCTTCTCAAACCTATCCACTCGTGCTAAAGTATAGCCAATTGCATCAATCTTTAAATCATTAATAAAAGTTTAACCGCCATATTAAATAGTCAGGCTACCGAAGAAAATGGAGGAAAATGTATATGAATAAGAAGATCGCGTTTTTTGATATTGATGGCACCTTACTTAATCACCAGAAGGAATTGCCAGTTGAAACTATTCAAGTTATTAAGGAGCTTCAGCAAGCGGGCGTATACTGTGCGATTGCAACAGGACGTGCTCCTTTTATGTTCAAAGATATAAGGGCGACTCTTAATATTGAATCGTATGTCAGTTTTAATGGCCAATATGTAGTGTTCGAAGGCCGTCCTGTTTATAAAAATCCATTATCCATCGACCATTTGAAAATTTTATTTGCAGAAGCTCAAAAGAATAACCATCCGATGGTGTTTATGAATCACGAGGAAATGAAAGCTTCACATTCTGAACAACATTATATAAATGAAAGTCTAGGGTCACTTCATTTTACTTACCCTGAAATTGATTCCACATTCTATAATAAGACGGATCTTTATCAATCGCTTCTTTTCTGTGAGGGGGAGGAAATTGAAAAATACCGCAAATTGAACCTTGATTTTGATTACATTCGCTGGCATCAGTTTTCCTGTGATGTCCTGCCTAAAGGCGGTTCGAAGGCAGAGGGAATTAAACAAATGATTGAATCGGCTGGAGTTGCTCTAGAAGATACTTATGCATTCGGTGACGGTCTCAATGATATTGAGATGATTCGTGAAGCAGGGACTGGTGTCGCCATGGGTAATGCTGTGCCAGAAACAAAAGCGGTAAGTGATTATGTCACATCTGATGTGAATGAAGGTGGTCTAGTTAAAGCCATTAAAGAACTAGGATTACTAGATAACGAATAGATAAAGTGATCGACCTCAAAGCATCCGGAGGACATGCTGAACAGATAGACGTTCTCAGCCCTAAACGTAATTCACTACTAAATATAATGAACCCGAACCTGATAAATGCAAAGGTTCGGGTTCATTATTGAAAATTATGTGCTTTGGATTTTAACGGTCAACAGGTTTTGCCCCGTCAGGTTCTTTAAATGGCTGATCTTTATTAATGTGATCGTAAAACATAATTCCATGTAAGTGATCAATTTCATGCTGAAATACAATCGCAGCATAGTCCTTCAACCTTAGCTTTAAGTCATTGCCTTCTAAGTCTGTCGCTCTAACGGTGATCCTTCGATATCTTGGTACATATCCAGGAACTTCCCGGTCGACAGATAAACAGCCTTCTCCTGTAGACAGATAAGTCTTTTCCACAGAATGACTGACAATTTTGGGGTTGAGTAACCCGTAGCTGTAAAGCCGGTCATTCAAGTCGGTGAAGTGCACAGCAAGCATTCGCTTGTTCACATTAATTTGCGGAGCAGCTAAGCCCACACCTGGTCTCAACCCGTACCGGTCGCACATTTGTTCATCTTGACTATTCTTTAAATACTCAAGCATATTTTTAAGTGTATCTCTATCTTCATCTGCAGGGGGAAGTGTTACTTCATCTGTAACTTTTCTTAATGCCGGATGCCCTTCCCTTACAATATCCTCCATCGTAATCATCTTATCCATCCTTTCATCCATAAAACATCTGCCAACAAGTTTAACATATGTTTGCTGTAGAGATAGCAAATAAAAAGCTTCAATGTAATGGAAACATAAGTAAAAGAATTCTCTTTCAATTTTTTTTTATATATTATACTATGAAAGAGATCACGAAATACATAAGAAGTATTGTGACAGGTTATAAGGGGGAAAATTGTGTGCAGTTTCGTCGTTTATTGCTGGGATTCCTTGCACTAGCGGTTTTTTCATTATCCGCTTGTTCTGGCAAGTCAGCCCAGGAAGAGATCTATGATCATTTAGAGAAAGCAGTAAGTTTAGAGGACGGTTTTCGTGAACAGCAGGATCCATTAGTTGACTTAGAAAACAAAGAGAACAAATTGTACAATCAAATCGTTGATCTAAGCATGGATAAGTTCGATAAAATTAAAGACTTATCTAAACAAGCCAGTGAGATTGTAGATAAAAGAAAAGAAAAACTTGAACTTGAGAAGGAAAGCATTGATGCCGCTAAAGAAGAATTTGATAAGATAAAACCGCTTATCAGTGAAATAGATGAAGACAAGAAGGAAGCCAAAGAAAATGCGAAAGACCTCTATAAGACGATGCAGGACAGGTATGATGCTTACCAGAACCTTTATTCTTCCTATAAAGATTCGCTTAAACTTGATTCAGCACTTTATGACATGCTGCAAAATAAAGATCTAAAGGAAGAAGATCTACAGAAGCAAATAGAGAAAATAAATAATAACTATGATAAAGTTACCCAGGCAAATAAGAAGTTTAATCAATATACAGAGGAATATAATCAATTAAAGAAGGATTTCTATAAATCGGCCGGAATGAAAGTAACTTATGAGGAATCTTCGAATAAGAGTGAAAAGAATAAATAATATTTCCACCAAGGAAACTGCATAATAATCAATCTGAATAACCATTCTTAAAGGGATGGTTATTTTTATTTGCATGTAAAAATAAAACGCAGTAAAATTAATACAGGCTTAAAAAATAATTGATACAGTCTTGGGGGAATCTTGAGGTTCTATTATTTAATATTCTTCCATTTACAGTCATTCATTTATGTATATGGATTATTATATACGAAGTAATTGACGAAAGTTGTCGTTTTGAGCTAAACTACAAAGAGGAACTAGATTGTACCATTATTTTTTGCTATTTAAATGTAACAGTTTTGATAATAATCTTGCTTATGATTAACAAAGATGTGTACAGGGTAAAACGTAAAGAGCAAATCGGTACAGTTTTTTTGCAGATTTGGGAAAGCTACTCACAGCATCCATTTTTTAAAGTAGAAAGGAAGAGGTGAACGATTTTGAAACGAACACTTGAGAACATTGAAAACCAGTTCGAAATGTTTCAAATCCTGAATGAAAAAGGCGAAATAGTAAATGAAGATGCCATGCCTGATCTTTCAGATGATGATTTAAAAGAAATTATGCGCCGCATGGTCTATACAAGAATTCTTGACCAACGTTCTATTGCGTTGAACCGTCAAGGAAGGTTAGGGTTCTATGCTCCTACAGCTGGACAGGAAGCATCTCAGCTGGGAAGTCAATTTGCTTTAGAGAAAGAGGACTTTATTCTTCCAGGATATCGTGATGTTCCTCAGATTATCTGGCACGGTCTTCCCCTATATCAAGCCTTCTTATTCTCCAAAGGACACTTTAAAGGGAATCAAATGCCTGAAGGCGTAAATGCGGTCAGCCCGCAGATCATTATCGGTGCTCAAATCACCCAGGCAGCCGGAGTTGGTCTAGGGCTTAAAAAGCGCGGGAAAAATGCTGTAGCTATCACATATACAGGGGATGGCGGAGCTTCCCAAGGGGACTTCTATGAAGGTCTTAACTTTGCAGGAGCTTTTAAAGCACAAACGATTTTTGTCGTTCAAAATAACCGTTTTGCTATCTCAGTTCCAGTTGAGAAGCAATCTGCAGCACAAACAATTGCTCAGAAAGCAGTAGCTGCAGGAATTGAGGGCATTCAAGTTGATGGTATGGACGTTCTTGCTGTTTATGCAGCTACTAAAGAAGCTCGTGAGCGAGCGATTGATGGAGAAGGTCCAAGCTTAATCGAAACACTTACTTATCGTTATGGTCCTCACACACTTGCTGGTGATGATCCTACACGTTACCGTACAGAAGACATGGATAACGAATGGGAACAAAAAGATCCACTTGTTCGTTTCCGTACGTTCCTTGAAAATAAAGATCTTTGGTCTGAAGAAGAAGAAAATGAAGTCGTTGAACAAGCGAAAAAAGATGTAAAAGCAGCCATCAAAGAAGCTGACAATACACCTAAACAAAAAGTAACAGACCTCATTTCTCTTATGTACGAAGAACTTCCATCTAACCTACAAGAACAAATGGAAGAATATAAGGAAAAGGAGTCGAAGTAAATCATGGCACAAATGACAATGATTCAAGCCATTACAGACGCAATGCGCACAGAACTTAAAAATGACGAAAACGTGCTGGTTTACGGCGAAGACGTCGGTAAGAACGGCGGGGTTTTCCGTGCAACAGAAGGTCTTCAGGATGAATTTGGTGAAGATCGTGTATTTGATACACCACTAGCTGAATCCGCAATTGGCGGAATGTCCATAGGTCTAGCCCTTCAAGATTTCCGTCCCGTACCTGAAATCCAGTTCTTTGGTTTCGTTTATGAAGTTATGGATGCGATTAATGGACAAATGGCACGTTACCGCTACCGTTCAGGAAACAGCCGTCAAATGCCAATCACTGTCCGCTCTCCATTTGGAGGAGGCGTTCATACCCCTGAACTTCACGCTGACAGTCTAGAGGGATTAATGGCACAGCAGCCGGGACTTAAAGTAGTTATTCCATCTACACCTTATGATGCAAAAGGTTTGTTAATTCAATCTATTCGCGACAATGATCCTGTAATTTTCCTAGAGCACATGAAACTTTACCGTTCCTTCCGTGGTGAAGTTCCTGAAGAGGAGTACACCATTGAATTAGGCAAAGCTGATGTAAAACGTGAAGGTACTGACGTAACCCTTGTCGCTTATGGTGCTATGGTTCATTCCTGCCTGAAAGCAGCTGATCAGCTGGAAGAGGACGGAATAAGCGCGGAAGTTATTGACCTTCGCACAGTCAGTCCTGTCGATTACGAAACGATTCTTGAGTCAGTGAAGAAGACAAATCGCGCTGTAGTTGTGCAGGAAGCTCAAAAACAAGCAGGTATTGCAGCAAACGTAGTAGCTGAAATTCAAGAAAAAGCGATTCTGCATCTTGAAGCGCCTGTTCTTCGTGTAACAGCACCAGATACCGTCTTTGCCTTCTCATCTGCAGAAGAAGCATGGCTGCCAAATAACAACACGATTGTTGAAAAAGTAAACACCGTATTAAACTTTTAATTAAACCTAAATATAGGAGGTAATGACCTTGGCGTTTGAATTTAAATTGCCTGATATAGGTGAAGGTATTCATGAAGGTGAAATCGCAAAATGGTTCGTCAAACAAGGCGACGAGGTAAAAGAAGACGACGTACTTTGCGAAGTGCAAAACGACAAAGCAGTTGTTGAAATTCCCTCTCCTGTAGACGGTACTGTTAAAGATGTTCATGTTGATGAAGGGGAAACCACAACAGTAGGCGAAGTAATCATTTCTTTTGATGCAGAAGGCTATGAGTCTGATGATAGTTCCGAAGATAGTTCTGATGATAAAAGTGATGATAAAAAAGAAGCCAAAGAAGAAGATTCTGCTAAAGATGAATCCAAACAAGACACTGGTAAAGATGAAAAAGAAGATAAAAAAGAACAAAAACCAGCGGCCCAAACGGATGAGTCTGATGCGGATGATGATAAACGTGTGATTGCTATGCCGTCTGTACGTAAATTTGCTCGTGACAACGACGTAGATGTTCGCAAAGTACAAGGTTCTGGTAAAAACGGCCGCATTCTTAAGGAAGACATCGAAAGCTTTATGAATGGCGACCAAGCTCAAGAAGCTGAAAGCGGAGAAGAGAAACAGGAAGAGGCTTCTTCAGCACAATCTGTGCCTGCTCAAGGCGAAGCTTATCCTGAAACTCGTGAGAAAATGAGTGGTATGCGGAAAGCAATCGCAAAAGCGATGGTAAATTCCAAGCACACTGCACCGCACGTTACGCTTATGGATGAAGTGGATGTTTCCGAACTTGTCACTCACCGTAAGAAATTCAAAGCTGTAGCCGCAGAACAGGATATCAAACTGACTTATCTTCCATATGTAGTTAAAGCGTTAGTTTCAACTCTTAAGAAATTCCCAGTGTTGAACACTTCTCTTGACGACAGCACGGATGAAATTGTTCAGAAGCATTATTATAATATTGGTATTGCTGCAGATACAGACAAAGGACTTCTTGTGCCAGTAGTCAAAGATGCAGATCGAAAATCAATCTTCTCTATATCCAGTGAAGTAAATGATTTGGCTGTTAAAGCTCGTGATGGTAAGCTGTCCTCTGAAGAGATGAAAGGTGCATCTACAACCATTACTAATATCGGTTCAGCAGGTGGGCAATGGTTTACGCCAGTTATTAACCACCCTGAAGTAGCCATTCTTGGTATTGGCCGCATTGCAGAAAAACCGGTAGTACGTGATGGCGAAATAGTCGTAGCTCCAGTCCTTGCAATTTCATTAAGCTTTGACCATCGTATGATTGATGGTGCAACCGCACAGCATGCAATGAATAACATCAAGCGTTTACTGAACGATCCACAACTAATTATGATGGAGGCGTAAAGTATGGTAGTAGGAGATTTCCCAATTGAACTAGATACGTTAGTCGTAGGAGCGGGCCCTGGCGGTTATGTAGCTGCCATCCGCGCCGCTCAAACAGGTCAGAATGTTACAATCGTAGATAAAGGCAACTTAGGCGGAGTATGTTTAAACGTTGGATGTGTCCCTTCTAAAGCCTTAATTCAAGCGGGTCACCGTTTTGAACATGCAAAAGGTTCTGAAGATATGGGGATTCAATCAGAAAATACTACGGTTGATTTTTCTAAAGTACAAGAATGGAAAGGCGGCGTAGTTAATAAATTAACTGGCGGCGTTGAAGGTCTGCTTAAAGCAAATAAAGTAGATATCGTTAAAGGTGAAGTTTACTTTGTAGACAAAAATTCTGTACGAATTATGGATGAAAAGAACTCTCAGACTTACACTTTCAATAACTGTATTATTGCTACAGGATCTCGTCCAATCGAGCTTCCAACCTTTAAATTCTCAGATCGTGTTCTAGATTCTACTGGAGCGCTTTCTCTTAAAGAAGTTCCTAAGAAAATGGTAGTCATTGGCGGCGGGTATATTGGTACAGAGCTGGGAACAGCTTATGCTAACTTCGACACTGAAGTCACCATTCTTGAAGGAACCAAGGACATCCTCGGCGGTTTTGAAAAACAAATGTCTTCTGTTGTTAAAAAACGCTTAAAGAAAAAAGGCGTAGAAGTAGTAACAGAAGCGATGGCTCAAGGCGTGGAAGAAACCGAAGATGGTGTAACGGTTAAGTATGAAGTTAAAGGCGAAGAAAAGTCTATAGAAGCTGATTACGTACTAGTAACAGTAGGCCGCCGTCCGAATACGGATGAAATTGGACTTGAAGAGCTTGGTCTTGATATTAGCGATAAAGGAATTATCCAAATTGATAAACAATGCCGTACAAGCATTGATAACATCTTTGCTATTGGTGATATCGTTGATGGACCGCCACTTGCTCACAAAGCTTCTTATGAAGGAAAAATTGCCGCTGAGGTTATCGGTGGCGAAAAATCTGAAATAGATTACCTGGGAATTCCAGCAGTTGTCTTCTCTGATCCTGAGCTGGCGACAGTAGGTCATTCTGAAGCATCCGCTAAAGAAGCTGGTTATGATGTGAAAGCATCTAAATTCCCATTCGGCGCAAACGGCCGTGCCCTATCTCTTAACGACAGTGATGGATTCTTAAAACTAATCACTCGTAAAGAAGATGACTTAGTAATCGGTGCTCAAATTGCGGGTCCTAATGCAAGTGACATGATTGCAGAATTAGGCTTAGCTATCGAAGCAGGTATGACTGCGGAAGATCTTGCTTTGACTATTCACGCTCACCCAACATTAGGAGAAATCACCATGGAAGCAGCAGAAGTTGCTATGGGACAACCGATTCACATTAGTAAATAATAGCTTAATTTCTTAACCCCCTGAACTCAGTTCAGGGGGTTTTTGTTTTAGGAAATTTTAGGATAAATGACTGACTAGCATTGTCTACAAATATTTCAGTAATTTGCTCAATATTATGTAAACGATTTGAACTGTGTGAGTGAATATACCTACCGATTTCAAGATAAAAAGTGTCAAATTTATGCAATAATAACTAAATTCTGAATATTTCATAGATTTTTTATAAATTTTAGGCTAGGATAGGGGACAGATTAAATTGTATACAATTTAAGAATACATTGGTGGGTTGAAAATGACTAATAAGAAAAGAAGTGAAGAATTCGCTTATGAGAATTTGAAGCGGGCAATCATGCTTAAACGGTTGATTCCGGGGCAGAGAATTACAGAAGAGTGGGTAAGCAAGGAACTTGAGATGAGCCGTACTCCGATTAGATCTGCTTTCAAAAGATTAGAAAATGAAAACCTCATAGAATTGGTTCCCAATAAGGGGGCGATTGTGCATAATCCATCGAATAAAGAGCTCGAGGATGTTTTTAATTTAAGAGTTGTGCTCGAAACCTATGCTGCTAAACTTGCTATTCCAAAGTTAATGGAACGTGATTTGGAAATTCTAAATGACTTGATGGAAAAAGAATCAGTTGCCTATCAAGAGAGGGATTTTGAAGAATTTATGAGAGTAAATGGAGAAATTCACACTTTTCCTGCACAGGTTGCTGATAACAAGTTTCTTTTGCGAGAGGTAGAGACGCTAAATCAATGGTCCGACTGCTATTTAATATTGCGGGATGAATTTTACTCCATGCCAATAGAAGATGTTAAATCAATCCCTGAACATAAAGCCATTATTTCCAGATTACAAAAGAGAGATGCTGAGGGGGTGGAAGAAGCAATTCGTACGCACATGTTATCTACATTAAATGATTTGTCTAGACGGCCAAGTTCGTCATTTTTTAACTAAACGAGGAGTGGTCTTATGTCAGAGAATGCGTCTATTAACACATCAATTCCTGGCCCGATAGCGAGTGAGCTATTGGAGCGCCGTCATAATGTCGTCCCTAATGCAGTCAGCTACGGAGTTCCAACGTTCGCTGCTAAGGCGGAAGGGGCAAAGATTGTTGACGTGGACGGAAATACGTTTATTGATTTTGCTGGGGCGATTGGGACCATTAATGTTGGTCATTGCCATCCAAAAGTCAAAGAAGCCCTACACGAACAAGTCGATCGATTTATTCATACAGGCTTTAACGTGATAATGTACGAGCCTTATGTAGAATTAGCTGAGAAACTGGCACAACTTGCCCCTGGTAGACACGAGAAGAAGGTTTTGCTGCAAAACAGTGGGGCAGAAGCGGTAGAAAATGCCGTGAAAGTAGCAAGGAAATACACGGGAAGACAAGCCATTGTAACCTTTGCTAACTCCTTCCATGGACGAACGCTTATGACGATGTCGATGACGAGTAAAGTCAAGCCTTACAAATATGAATTCGGACCATACGCGCCAGAAGTTTACAAAGCGCCGTTTCCATATACTTATCGCCGTCCTAAGGAAATGAGTGAGGAAGCATATATTGACTTTATGATTGATCAATTCAACGATTTTCTTTTAAAAGAAGTGGCTCCAGAAACTATTGCTGCGGTGTTCATGGAGCCAGTTCAGGGGGAAGGCGGCTTTATAGTTCCGCATAAAAAGTTCGTTCATGCGGTTAAACATCTATGTGAACAGCACGGAATTTTATTTGTTGCAGATGAAATTCAAACGGGTTTCGGCCGGACTGGGAGTTATTTTGCCTCCGAGCACTTCGACATTATTCCAGATTTAATTACAGTGTCAAAATCTTTGGGAGCAGGCATGCCGATCAGCGGGGTCATTGGCCGAAAAGCGATTATGGATGCTGCCCGTGCCGGTGAATTAGGTGGTACATATAGTGGGAATCCTGTCGCCTGCCAGGCAGCATTAGCTGCGATTGAAGTTATTAAAGACGAGCAATTAAATGAGCGTGCGGTTGAAATTGGACAGATGGTCATGGAACGATTTAATCAGTTATCAGAAAAAACGGAGTGTATTGGGGATGTGCGAGGACTTGGTGCCATGATTGCTATTGAAATCGTCAGCGATTCTGACATTAAAACACCGGCAAAGGCACTTGCTGCAGAAATGATCTCTACCGCTCAACTTCATGGTCTGCTAGTACTAGGAGCAGGTGTATATGGAAATGTTATTCGTTTCTTAATGCCGTTAGTTATTACCGATGAAGAGTTAGAGGAGGGAATAGCGATTCTCGAGAATTCCATTACTTCTGTTTGGCATAAAAATACTGAATTTTCAGGATAAAATAGGAGGAATCTTTAATGAAGGAAAAAAAATTAAAAAAAGTATTATCTTCCTTTGATCTATTGTTTCTCGCATTAGGAGCAATGCTCGGATGGGGCTGGGTAGTCTTATCCGGAACCTGGCTCACGTCAGCGGGATCAATGGGGACAGTGGTTGCTTTTGTCATTGGAGGATTTTTGGTGATTTGTGTAGGATTAAACTACGCAGAGTTAGCCTCTGCCATGCCAAAGGTGGGCGGTGAGCATGAATATGTACACCGCGCCTTAGGGCATAACTTTTCGTTTGTTGCTTCATGGGCGATTACACTCGGCTATGTGTCGGTTGTAACATTTGAAGCTGTTGCGCTCCCTACTGTAATAGATTACTTAATGCCAGATTATCAAGCTGGATACCTTTGGACCATTGCCGGCTGGGATGTTAACTTAAACTGGGTTCTCATTGGATCGGTTGGGGCAATCATTATTACACTGATCAACTATATTGGTTTGAAACAAGCTGCAGTCCTGCAAACCGTCTTTACTTTGATGATTATCGGCGTCGGACTTCTCCTTATTTTTGGGGCAGGAGCGCTGGGAGATCCGGAGAATTTATCTCCTGCATTTAAGGGTGGCATGGGCGGCATGATGACGGTTTTAGTAATGGTCCCATTTCTATTTGTCGGTTTTGATGTGATTCCTCAAGTGGCAGAAGAAGCGAACCTTCCGAGGAAAAGCATCGGAAAATTTTTGATCATCTCAGTAGTTGCCGCCATCATTTTTTACTTAGCCGTAGCCTTGGGGGTAGCATTAGGTTTAAATCCTGGGCAATTATCCGTTTCCGAATTAGCCACAGCAGACGCTATGGCCCAATTGTTTGGTTCCGATCTTTTCGCTAAGATCTTAATTCTTGGCGGGGTGGCAGGGATCATTACAAGCTGGAATTCATTCATTATTGGAGGAAGCCGAGTTCTGTATGCGATGGCTGAATCTGGAATGCTTCCTGCCTGGTTCGGCTACCTACACCCAAAGTATAAAACGCCTTCAAATTCCGTTTTGTTCATTGGTATATTGTCAATGCTTGCTCCGCTGCTAGGGAGATCCGCTTTAGTGTGGATTGTAGACGCTGGGGGATTAGGGATTGTAGTTGCTTATTTCCTTGTAGCACTGTCATTTATTGTTTTGAGAAAGAAAGCTCCGAATATGGAGCGTCCTTTCCGAGCAGCGAAATCTCCCATTTATGGCTACCTAGCAATCGCTCTGAGTTTTGGGTTTATTATCATATATTTTCCAGGAATGCCAGCTGCCCTCGTTTGGCCGTATGAATGGATCATGGTTGCTTCTTGGGCATTAGTTGGTGTTTACTTTTTTGTTCGTATGAACAACGGAGCCTATCAGGAAAAGATGTCCGAGAAAACAACAGCGTTATAGATAGAGGTGATGGATATTTTTATAAAAGGTAAAGAAGAACAAGGATACAGAGTATTTAATGTTATTCATCCATTCAGGCGCATAAAAAAAGGAGCCGATTTTTTGTTCGGTTCCTTAGAGATACTAATTATTTAGGGTTACAGCTCGCTCAATTTTAGATAGGATTTGATGACGCTGACTATTACCTGAGATCTTTGCCACAGTTTTTCCTTTTTTCTTGATGACTAGAGCAGGCAGTTCATTCTCAGTTAATCCGATGGAGTCAGAATCCGATTGTGTTTTCTTAAAGGCAAGGGAGTGATTGTTCTCTTCTTTGATCTTCCAATCTAATAGGGCATTTAAATAACTAGCTGCACTTTTTTCTTCATCGGATGGCGTATATAAGTAGATATCATATTCAGAAGGGCTTGCACTAATTACGTCAATTTTATTCTGGTGTGGGTAACATCCAGCAAGCAGTAATACGAGCAAAAAAGAAACAAGCACATAGGATTTCATCAGATTCTTCCACTCCTTCCTCAACACTATTCAAGTGTAACAAAGGAGGAGAGGCCGATTGCATATGTTATCGAATTGTTACGGAAATGATAATCCGCTGTTTTATACTTAACTTTATTGTTATTCAGTTTAATAATGAAAAAAAGCCGCTCCAATTAGGAGCGGTCTTTTTCTCATTATTTATTCTTACCTTTTAAATCCACGATTTTAGCTTCTTCTTTAAATGCTTTCATTAAGGAGAAGCACATGAGAATCATAATGAATGTAAACGGGAAAGCTGCAATAATAGCAGCGGTTTGCAGGGCGGTTAAACCACCTTGCCATAATAGAACAGCTGCAGCTCCGGCTTGAATAATTCCCCAAACAAATTTTACTTTGTTATTAGGGTTTAAGCTTCCTCCTGTTGTTTGCATACCTAATACAAAGGTAGCAGAGTCGGCGGAAGTAATAAAGAATGTACTGATCAGCAATAAGCCAATTACGGACATAATGCCGCCCAGTGGTACATGATCAAACATGGAGAAGAGAGCTACTGGAGTTCCCAGCTCATTCACATCAGACATGATATCTATTCCGTCAAAATATTCTAGAGAAATTGTAGAACCGCCAAATACGGAGAACCATAGTGCACCGAAAATAGTTGGTACAAGAAGTACACCCAAAATAAATTCACGAATGGTTCTACCTCTAGAGACACGGGCTATAAAGGTTCCTACGAATGGAGCCCAGGAAATCCACCATGCCCAGTAGAAAATCGTCCAATTTTGCACCCATTTACTATCTTCAAATGGGGTTAACCGGAAACTCATATAGGGCAGGTCACGAATATATGAACCGAATGTTGTTGTTAAATAATCCATAATAAAGTTTGTTGGTCCGGCAAATAGCATAAATACCATTAGTAAGAGAGCTAGTACGATATTCGTATTACTTAAATATTTGATCCCTTTATCGAGACCAGTCATCGCAGAAATCATAAATAAGATGGTAACTACAACAATGATTGATAATTGCAGTATAAACGTATCTTTAAGTCCTGGAATTGTAAATGCAAGACCGCTGGAAATTTGCAGGGCACCAAGACCTAGAGAGGTAGCCACTCCAAAAATGGTAGCATATACGGCAATAACGTCCACTAATGTTCCAATAGGTCCTTTAACTCTTTTTTCTCCAAGAATAGGAGTCAATGCGGCACTAATAACTCCAGGGGCATCTTTTCTAAATTTAAAATAAGCAAGAGCAAGTGCAATGATGGCATAAATTGCCCATGGATGGAATCCCCAGTGGAAAAAGCTATATTTCATCGCTGATTGGGCTGCTGCTTCACTCATTGGTTCCTGTGAAGCAATTGGAGGACTATGGAAATGAGAGAGAGGTTCAGCTGCTCCCCAGAATACAAGTCCGATTCCCATTCCAGCACTAAACAGCATTGCAAACCAAGTGATGTATGGGTACTCCGGCTCGTCTTCCGGTTTACCAAGCTTCAACTTTCCGTATTTAGAGAAGATTAAATAAATGGCAAACACTAAAAATCCTGTAGCTGATAATAAGTAAAACCATCCAAATTTGTCAGTTAGAAACCCTTGTACTTGAGTTGTTATGTGTTGTAGATTCCAGTAGGGTAACGTTTCTTTAGGGATAATCCCCCAAATGATAAATAAGGTAGCTACGACAACTGAAATATAAAATACTTTGGTGACTTGCTGCATCTCGTTATCATCCTTTCCTTATTTCCCTCCTTATAAATTGCTCATATAGCATTCGCTGACTGTTTTCTTCTGCGTTTGAGAGATACTGTGTAGTTCCTCGAGCACGTCATGAAAGCAAAGCAATTCATACATGAGAATAGTTTGTGGAGGGAGTTGATGTCGATACTTAGATTGTTCTTGTACGTGCTGTTCTTTCCATTTCCAGAATACATCATCCAATTTCTCAACTCGCTGGAATTGACCTTCACATATTGCGTGGGTGGGGTCCTGTAATACTTTAGAATAGTATTCAGTTAATTGATTTAATAATTCCTTCTCGTCTTCATTAAAGTCAGTGGATTTTGCTCGAACATACTGAAGATTCCCCAAATGATAGACAATCTGCTGTAATGCTCCCAGCTTTTTCTGAGCAAACTGAAAGGATCTCATTTCCTCTTTCGTATGCTTGTGGTATTTCCACTCCTCCCTTTGAAATTGAGATAGCTGGTAAGTCCGTTCCAGGTGGGCGGTAAGTTGGCGGTAAGACCGCTGAATTCCCCGGTTTTTCTCTTTAGAGTCTGCTGTAATATCAGAAATTATACGTTCCAGCAGCAGCCCAGCATGATTGTACAGGTCATTAATACTTTTGTAAATCATCGGAGAATAATTAGGGGGCAGAAGGAAAAAATTCACAAGAGTTGAAATGATGATTCCAATAGAAGTAGTACCCAATCTTGTGAAAAACGAAACAACATAATGCACATGAAATTCAGGAATCATGGCAGTAGCAGTAATGGTGGCTACCAGTATACCTGCATCGAGTTTAAGTTTATGACAGACGGCGATCGTTACCATAGCAGCTAAAGCAAAAGTGACCGCGCCTTTGCCAAATAACCCATAAAATGAAGTGGCAAGCAGAGCTCCAATTGCTGAAGCGGGGAAACGGACGATAGCTTTTTTTATAGAATCCGCTGCGGTATGCTCAATTGTGACAATGGCTGTAATCACAGCAAATACAATCGGTAAATCAAAAAAACCGCAGACTAGTGCAGTGAAAAACACGGAAATTCCCGTTTTGAGCGTCCTGCCGCCTAATAATTTAAATCGACGTAAAGAATATAGCATAGTAATCACCTTAATTAAAAAGTAGTGAATAAGTCACAATTTCATATTATATAATAAATTTTGTTAAAACGATAGTGAAATTGTTATCCATTTGTATTTATAATAGAGGATGTGGAAATTCATAGCAAATAAGGGGGAAGATTTATGAAGAAATGGATCAGCCTTTGCGGGCTTGTAGTTTTACTAGTTCTTAGTGCCTGTTCAGGTTCGACCGGACAGAAAGATAACGAGAGTAAAACAAGTGACGGACAAGATACGAAAGTAGCCTCAAGTTCTGCTGATAACCAAGAGGAGAAGGAAGAAGGAGAATCAGATCAGGACAGTGGTGATGCTTCAGAGACAGAAAAGAATAAAGACGAGGAAAAAAATAACACCTCTAACAAGGAAGACGAACAAGCTTCTGCGGAGACACCTAAATATCAAATTAATGAAAACTGGTTCTTTAAGCCAATAAAAGACGCCAATCCAAAGGTAGCTTTGCTGACATTTGATGATTCTCCCGATGAACATGCGGTTCAAATGGCACAAAACCTAAAAAAAATGAATGCACCCGCGATCTTTTTTGTGAATGGGCATTTTTTGAATTCGCCTGAAGGGAAAGAGAAACTCAAGAAAATTCATGACATGGGCTTCATGATTGGGAATCATACAGAAACACATGCCTCGCTGCCTGACTTATCAAAAGAAGAACAGAAAAAGGAAATTGTTGGACTTAATGATAAAATTGAAAAGATTATCGGGGAACGCCCGCATTTTTTCCGGGCACCGTTTGGACAAAATACGGATTATTCCAGACAGCTGGCGGCCAATGAAAAAATGCTGGTCATGAATTGGACCTATGGGTATGATTGGAATAAGGAATATATGGATGCTGATAAAATTGCTGACATTATGGTGAATACGCCATTATTGGCAAGTGGATCGAATTTACTTATGCATGACAGAGAGTGGACGGCGAAAGCTTTACCGCGAATTGTTAAAGGGCTGCGGGATAAAGGTTATGAATTACTAGATCCTGCCCTTATAAAAACACCAGCAAATAGTGATTAAGCGCAAAAAGCTGACAAATGGATTTAATAGAACAGGAAGAGGCAGGGAGACCAGAGATTTATACACCGGAAAACCCGAACCATTGGTAAATTGGTTCGGGTTTTTTGTATTTAGCGATACACGAAGATGCGTTTCGTCCACCTCCTTCGTTTTCCATGGGCAAAGACTCAGCCTTTGAGCAGTGAACCGCTTCGGTTCTTGTTTAAGGGACAGAATAATTCTTCATCTGCTGGCAGTGATCCCTGACTTTCCGTTGAATCCTCCTATTTGAATGGCAGTCTTATTACTGGGTGTTAACGTGTTGCTTCAATTCTTTTTTATACTGAAGTTATAAGGGTTTTCATACGCTTGATTAAGGGTGTAACTTATAAGTGTGTCACATTTTAAATAATGTTATACTTTTGGGCTTGATTTTTACAATGTGCCATATTAAAATAGGATTATATTGAAAGCGATTACAAAATAAGGAGTGGGTTGTTAATGGGTACCATCGTTTGTCAGGATTGTCAAAAAGTGATTGAGCATTATGAAGGTGAAAAAGTAGCTACTCTTTACAGCACCTGTCCTTCTTGTCATGATACGAAAAAAGCTTAAATTAAAGTAAAAGCCGCTCATTTGAGCGGCTTTTCTTGTGGTCTGGGTAATGATTATTTGATTTGGGCGTGGATACTTTATTGATGTTTGAAGCATCCACTAACTGCACATGGCCACTAAAGGTCATAAGTCAATCACCAGCGCGGGTAAAATCGATCTGCTCCGGCGATCGTCTTATGCTCGCCGGGTAGTTCAAGGTGATTCCGCTTTTGTTCTGATATTATTTAAAGGCACGATGCTCCTTGATGACATGGATGGTTTCTAAAGTATCATCTTCGGGACCCTGTACGGGCAGACCAGCTTCCATATTATCATGGATATAGCTTATGTTTTCTTCGGTAATAATTTCTCCAGGAATAAATATGGGAATTCCTGGTGGATATACCATTACAAACTCAGCGCTGATTCTCCCTGCTGCTTCTCGTAAAGGCAGGACCTCAGTGGAGGAATAGAAGGCTTCTCTTGGTGACAAGGACAGCAATGGGATTTCAGGAACCTTTACTTCCACTGTCTTTGTTTCCTCAAGTGAAGGGTGTCCTTCAGCAAGAACTCTGAGAGCATTTAGGAGGGTGGTTATGTTCTCCATGTCATCCCCTGGGGTAATGATGCACAGAATGTTATATAAGTCCGACAGCTCCACCTCGATTGAATAATTCTCCCTTAGCCATACCTCTGCATCGTAACCAGTAATTCCTAAACGTTTGACTGAAATGATCAGCTTCGTTGAGTCATATCCATAGGTCGCATCAGTGCCGAGGAGTTCTTCTCCTGGGGCATACAGCTGTGGAACTTTATTCACTTCCTGCCTGGCAAATTCAGCAAGTTTCAGAGCAGCGTCCATTAACTTTTCGCCATTGACCGCAAGATTACGTCTCGCTGCATCTAATGAAGCTAAAAGTATATACGAAGTAGAAGTGGTGGTCAGCATCGACAAAATGGTCTGGACTCGTTCGTGCGATACAAGCCCTTCTTTTAAGTTTAAGACGGAACTCTGGGTTAAAGAGCCGCCAAGCTTATGAACACTAGTTGCAGCTAAATCCGCTCCTGCCTGCATTGCAGATAGAGGAAGCTGGTCATGAAAGTGAATATGCACCCCGTGTGCTTCGTCCACTAGAACTGGAATATCGTGAGAATGAGCGATATCGACAATTTTCTTTAAGTCAGCACTAATTCCGAAATACGTGGGGTTTATAACAAGTACAGCTTTAGCATCTGGATGAGCTTCACATGCCTTCTCTACTGCATGAGGGGTAATACCATGAGAAATACCAAGAGTTTTATCAAGCTCTGGATGGATAAAAACAGGAGTTGCTCCTGAAAAAATAATCGCCGTCGTAATGGATTTATGGACATTACGCGGAACGATGATTTTATCACCCGGATGGCACACACTCATAATCATGGTCATGATGGCACCTGAAGTCCCTTGGACCGAAAAGAATGTATAATCAGCTCCAAAAGCTTCTGCGGCTAAATCCTGGGCCTGTTTAATCATTCCATGAGGATGATGGAGATCATCTAATGGTTCTATGTTAATAAGGTCAATGGAAAGGGCGTCATTACCTATGAACTCTCTAAATTCTTCGTCCATACCCTTTCCTCCCTTGTGGCCTGGGATATGGAATTGTACTGGCTGTTTGTTTGCGTGGTTTTTAAGCCCTGTGAACAGGGGCGTTTCGTTTTGATTCATGAACGGGCACCTCTTTACAATCTTTAAAAGCATTAGAATTATAGCAAAGTCATCATAACATAGCCAGATATTTATTCCATTCTGAAATAGTAAAACGATCATGGTAAAATAAATGAAAGGAGGAATCGAGATGGACTGGAACACGCGTGTAACAGAATTACTGAATATTACATATCCGATCATTCAAGGTGGTCTTGCCCATTTGGCCTATGCGGATCTGGCTTCAGCCGTTTCCAATGCAGGAGGGCTGGGGCAGATTACAGCTATGAGCATGGGAAGTCCTGAGGAATTAAGAAGAGAAATTAAACGAATGAAAACTCTAACTAACCAGCCGTTTGGGGTGAATTTCGCAATAGGACAGCATGGAAGACCTTATCAAGACATGGTAGAAACGGCAATAGAAGAGAAAGTATCCGTGATTTCAATTACAGGCGGAAATCCAGCTCCTGTGCTGGAACTTGTGGAAGGAACAGGAATAAAAACGTTAGTATTGGTGGCTGCTAAGCGACAGGCAGAGAAAGCTGAGGAGCTCGGTGCAGACGCAGTGATGGTGGTAGGGCATGAAGGAGGCGGTCATATCGGAAGAGACGGGATTGGAACCTTCATACTAACACCACAAGTTGCAGAAACCGTATCTATTCCTGTCATCGCATCTGGCGGGATTGGAGATGGCAAAGGGCTTATGGCAGCCTTAGCCTTAGGGGCTGAAGGAATTGAAATGGGCACTCGTTTTATTGCCACGAAAGAATGTGTGCATGCTCATGATGCTTATAAGCAGGCGCTTGTGGCAGCTGATGAGCGTTCTACTTCAGTTATAAAAAAATCTTTGCTGGCGCCTGCTCGAGCTTTGACTAATAGCTGGACGGATAAGATCTTGCAGTTAGAAGAATCTCAGCCAGGATATGACGCTTTAAAATCGTATATCAGCGGAGAAGCCAATCAGAAATATATCTACGAGGGATTAATAGATGAAGGGTTTGCATGGGCTGGCCAAATTACCGGACGCATCCATGATGTACCTTCAGTGAAAGAATTATTTGAGCGGATCATCCGAGATTCCGAGCAAATCAGAAAAACTTGGGCATAAAGGTGTGAAATAATGAGTTATCGTTATCCTATTGATGAACAATTTTGGTCTAAAGAGGAAATTATAGATGTAGTGAATTTCTATTCACTTGTGGAGCAGTCGTATGAAAATCAAGTGAAGCAAGAAGATATAATGCTGGCATATAAGAGGTTTAAACAGATCGTGCCTTCTAAAAGCGAAGAAAAACAGCTGTGCGGCCAGTTCGAAAAGGAATCGGGCTATTCATGTTATCAAGCAGTAAAAAAAGCGAAGAATAGTGCAGCGGGAGAAAAAATTAAAATGCGCTGAAAAAAATGCTGACTCATGTGTAAAACATACTAAGAAAGAATTCTTTTGAGCCAATATTAAAACCGAACGAGGATGGAATGTTAACCACCCTCGTTCGGTTTATTGTGCTTTATAGAGCAGGATTTCAAGCCATTTCCACAGGACCTCGTTTTCCTTATTAGGACCCGGTGTCCACGTGCACTAAAGAGAAAGGAATAAATCAACCATTCACCCGAGTGTATTTCCGGAGAGGCCATTCAGTGTTATCCTCTGCACTTCGCTAAATGGTTCGTTTTTAGATTGGGAGCATTTCCTTATGACCTCACCTTTTTTTGAATTAAGTGTAAATTATTGGAATCATAAATCAACGTTCTTTATTTTCATTAGTCAATTGATAAAGAGGGATCAGTGTTTCAAATGTGTCTCTGCATAATTGTAAAAATGATTCAGGGTCACGTAAACGTTCATCTTCCCGCTCCACACGCTTACCGCAAAGCAACTCAGCTTTTTTTACTGTTTTAAGCCGCTCTGCCATGTAAGTAAATTTATCTTCATCTACTCGCGAGCCTGCGATAGTATCAGGTTTAGTGTGATCAAGTGACCATGCGAAATCTTCCGGAATAAGAGAGCGGATTTCTTCGCTTTGATGCAGCAAATTGTTACCAAATTGTTCTTTTAAAGGATTCTCATAAATGACAGCAAACCAAATAAACACGTGGGTTTCCCATAGCCCAACCTGAAAATGAGGGAGTTTTTTATACCCTCGTTTATTAGCTGCAATAGCTGCCCAAGTATCGTTGGGAGGATTTTTACTACGGCGTGCATGCCTTGCTACATGAACATGCATTTCATCGCCCGTTAAAATAGTAAGGTCAGGGGCGAGATCTTCAGCGATTGCTTCCAGTTTAGGTGAAATTTGTTCCCTTAAAGCCGTCATCCGGTTCTCTAATCCCGGAATCGTAAAAACTTCGAAATCCTGTTTTGTAAAACCTTGAAATTCAGACATCTCTTCAACTCCTTTAATCTAATTGAAATAGTAGCATAATTTGTTTTTATCCTTAAGCATTGTGTCCCGATAGTTTGAAATAGAAGAAAATGGGTTACATATAAGTAATCTAATCGAAACTTCTTAAGCTCTTGGCACATATATATAAGTAAGGATTTGTTAAGGGAGGTTAAGGCAACGATGAAACATGTCATGGAAGCGCTGCGAAAACGAGAAGCTGAAGAAAAGCTCCCAGTAATCCGTATGGAGATTGATTACGAATTGGTTACATTGCATGACGCAATGAAAGCAGGAGACATGGAGCAGATGGATGCGAGTAAAAAGAGACTTTCGGAACTTCGTAAACAGTTGATTGAATGGTCTTAAGGATAGGAGCAACAATAAGGTTGCTCTTTTTTTTGATTTTATATAGATGCAAGCTGAGATACAATTTGTTACGATATTACATGAATTTACAAAAAGGAGTCCGGACAAATGAATAAACAATTTAGACAGGATTTATTTGAACAAGCTAAGGCGTGGGTATTAGAAGCAGGCGAAGAAATAAAGAATAAAATCGATGATCCGGGTTCAATAGAGACCAAATCCAACTCCAATGATTTAGTGACAGAAATGGATAAAAATACTGAGCGGTTCTTCCTTAATAAAATCAAGGAGACTTATCCGGAACATCTTTTATTCGGGGAAGAAGGATTTGGAGATGATTTAAACGATTTAAAAGGTACCGTGTGGATTGTAGATCCTATTGATGGCACCATGAATTTTGTCCATCAAAAAAGAAATTTTGCAATATCCGTAGGAGTTTATCACGACGGAGTTGGAGAGATCGGTCTTATTTACAATGTGATGGAAGGCCATTTATATACGGCCATAAGAGGAGAGGGAGCCTATAAGAACGATGAGAAGCTGCCTTTACTAAATGAATCCAGACCATTGCATCAATCTATTCTCGCACTAAATACTACTTGGCTGTTACCAGAAAATCCGCATGTAGACCACAAGGGTATGCAGGAACTGGTGAAGGAAATTAGGAGCACAAGGTCGTATGGTTCGGCGGCGTTAGAGTTTGCATTAGTAGCGGAAGGACTGTTAGATGGTTATTTAACCATGACACTCATGCCATGGGATATTGCTGCAGGAATAATAATCTTAAAAGAAGTGGGTGGAGTTGTAACTCGAGCTGATGGCGGAGAAGTGGACATGCTGGAGAAAACAACGATCCTGGCATGCAGGTCCAATATTCATGAGCAAATAATAGAGGACTATGTAACTTTAAAGAAATAATAGAAATAGCCTGACACTATACAGGCAGTGCAAACGGAAAAGCAGAAAGCTTACCAGGTAGACGAAACTTTCTTTGTCTATCTCCGCACATAGAAAACCCGAACCAAAATCAAAGGTTCGGGTTTTTTTGGAGAATAAATTTCTTTCGGCTCAGTCTCTTTATTCATGAACTTTGTCGTTTTCTTTTCTTTGTTAAGCCAACGCCCATCAGAGCAAATCCTAAAAAGAATAAAAGAGCGGCAAGCCAAAATATTTGCTGACCAATTGCAAAGCCTACAGATGTAAAAGATAAGATAACGATTATAGCTAAGATAGCCATATCCCATTGGAAATTTTTCATTTCGCTCACCTCTATTCATCCCCATTATAATAGAATTATCCTAAGAAATAAACTGGCATTCCTTAATCCTGCTTGAACAGGGTAGCGTCGAGCTGGGAATTTTAGTATCATAATAGCTAGGATTGAAGTTTTAGGAGGCGCGTTATGAAGGATTTAGCAACGATCCATGTTCCATCTGATTTGTGGCCGATTGCGGATTTCTTTTTTAAAGGACTGGGAAGTGAAATAGACTTGAGCAATGACCACCAGGTGGCCATGCTTTTTCGTTCATTCTTACTGCTGTATTTAACCACGGTTGTCTTAGCCGCCATTACCTTTAAATTAGGTTTTGCCCGCAAGCTTCCTCTGTTAAAGACGGTAGTCGTTTATGCTGTTCTGGTAATTGGAACCTTTATACTTACCCTTGTGTTAGGGTTAAACTTACCATTGCCGGAAAGTCTTTTTGCAGCTGCTATTGTCATGGGAGGATACCGATTAAGGCTTCATAAAGAAAGACAGGGAAAAGAAAGAAGCGAGCATTAATCTCAGCTAAGGTTTCTATAGGTGAGATTTGTTCCTGTGTAAATGAGCAATGTCTTCTTCTACAATTAAATAAAGGAGGGGGAGCCCCCGATCCTCCTCAGGCGAAAACAAAAAAAGCGCTCGAAACCAGAATTCTAAAACTGATTTCGAGCGTTTTTCTCTGTATTTATGATTTACTAAAGCTGGTTACTCATCTATTAAGATAAATGTTTTTCTTCTTTGCGTTCCCGGTTAAAGCGGAAGTTACCAGTAGCTAATCGTTCCTTCGTTTTTACTTCAATACGATCATGGCAAGATTGACACATATATGTGTGAATCCTGCGATTTCTCAGCCTTTTGGCTTGTAAACAATAGCTGTCTATTTTTTCAATCGTATCACACATTACACATTTAACACGCATGTTCTCACCTCAATAACAATAGACCTTATATCTTGATCCTATCATATTTCAAATAATTTCGCATATTTAATCAAAGATAAATGGAAGTAAAATAACTATGTATTAGACGTTTGAGCATTAGAAATAATGGGAAGTTTAACTAAGAAGAAGCTAATGAAAGGGTGATTATGTGAGAAAGCGTTGGATGTTCACAGCTATTGGAGCTGCTGCAGGCGGTGCCCTGGCTTACATGTTGAAGGATGAAGATAATAGAAAACAGGCCGTCGACAAAGCGAAATCACTGAAGAGTAATTTTTCATCTAAAGACGACATGCCGCTTGAAGAAGCTGGAAACCCAGAATTATCCAATTTTGATAACTCAAAAATGGTATCTGAAGGCTCTCAATTTGGTGTTCAATACTATAATGAACTAACGGAAAAAGAAAGAGAAATTCTAGAAAGAAGCAACAGCTAAATCCGTTTGGATTTAGCTGTTTTTCTTTCATTGTTCTTTTGACTGGTTCTTATTAATTTTATCTAATTGCTTATTTTCTTTTTTAGGAATAGATTCCTGATTCGTATTCGTATTCGGCGGGTCATTGATCGGTCCTTCAGGCATATATCTTGCGACGATCTGGCTTAACTCATCTGTAACACCTTGAATTGGTTTTCCCTGAGAGATCTTTTGGCCAATGCCTCTCAGCCTTTCGACTCCATCAGCATCTGCTATAACCACAGCTTGTTTCCCGTAGGGGTCGTGACGCATGGCTTCAGCAACTGAGTACTTAATCACACCAACTCGGGAGCGGTCCAGGTCCTTATCTACGTCAATTCCTACCGCTACATACTTTCCGAGAACTATGGCTGTAGCATCATGGACGTCTGGTACATCTACAGCCAGTTTAGCTAAATGTTTGGCAACTTGTTTTCTTGATTTCTTCGGTAATTTACTTGGGTCAGCATTGGACACATACTTTACTTCAGAAGTTCCCGGCTTTTCTTGAAGTAATGACTTTTCTTTCGTTTGCTGGCAGGCTCCAAGAAGGAGAGCAAGACAGATAAATAACAATATTTTCTTCAAAGGAAACACCACTTTTTATTATAGAGTGTGTTCCTCTGCTTTTTTTATACAAAAAAGACAGCTAGTATATAGCTGTCCTTTAGGCTATTGAAAAACAATTTTTTTAATTCCCTTGATCGGTTCATCCTGGTTAGACCCATCTTCAAAATACAGATGGACAGGACCTTGTTCTTTTAAAGGCTTGCCTTCCTCTGCAAAAAGTAACAGAGCGCCAGCAAGTAAGTCTGCTTTAATTTTATGGTCCCCTTCATCTGTTACTAAAGAAACAGTTTCCGCTTTGGAATCTGGTTCGCTTGTATGAATGAATGGCATGAGGGGCATAAGAAATGTACCTTTTAAAATTCGCTGCTTTTCATAGCGGTTGATACTTTTGTTTACGGGCGGATTAATTTTCTGCTGATAAATTTCCCTGTTAAACCGAAGAGATTTTCTTTTTATTTCGTCTTCCTCTTCCGCAGCAGCTTTTGCTTCTGCTTCGTTAAAGACTTCATCATACGTTAATTTTCGATCATCAAAAATCCATACAGTTGGATCAAGGGTAATCGGATATTTCACATTTCCGGCAATTTGCACAATCATGGCAGAAGCCACCTTTCTATATAAAAAATCTTACCAACCAAATCATAGCAAAAAATGAATTCGATTTCACTACAGGGAGGCTGATTAGGATGAAAAGAGACATTACAGAAACTATATTAGAAGACTGGCTGGAGAATGTCAGTTCATTTGCTTATGACGGTCAAGTAGCTAATTACATTCCTGCTCTTTCCAAACAGGACCCGGAAAATTTGGCCGTGGCTATTCACTATATTAATGGAGAACACATTTGCGCTGGACGTGCAGACGTGAGTTTTACGTTACAAAGTATATCTAAAGTTATCGCATTAGCTTTGGCATTAATGGATAACGGAGAAGATTACGTATTTGACAGGGTAGGAATGGAGCCTACAGGTGATCCGTTTCACTCCATTTACCGACTGGAACAGCATCGTCCCTCTAAGCCGTTAAATCCCATGATCAACGCAGGAGCTCTAGCAGTTTCCCATATGATTCATGGAGATACTCCAGAAGAGAAAGTAGGCAGGCTGCTAAGTTTCATCCATGAAATGACCGATGACCATTCTATCAGTTATAACCGGGAAGTTGCTTCTTCGGAATTTGAAACAGCTTTTTTAAACCGGTCACTGCTTTTTTACATGAAACAGCATCAAATCGTCACTGGAAGTGTAGAAGAAACCCTTGATGCTTACACAAAACAGTGTTCTATTGAACTAAATGTTAAGCAATTGGCCAGAATTGGTGCTTTATTTGCTAATGAAGGACGAGATTTGGAATCTGGGAGGAGGATTATTCCTAAGCATTTAGCCAGAATTTGCAAAACATTTATGGTAACTTGCGGCATGTATGATGCCTCGGGTTCTTTTGCAATTAAAGTAGGAATTCCAGCGAAAAGTGGAGTTTCAGGAGCTGTTCTCGGTTCATTAAATGGTTTTGGCGGAATAGCTGTCTATGGTCCATCCCTGGATGAAAAAGGGAACAGCGTAGTAGGAATGAGATTATTAGAATTATTATCAAACCGCTATGATCTTTCAATTTTTTAGTAGAATCCCCCGTTCCAATGTTGCAATTTTTTGTTTTAAACGATAATATGATAAAAAGAATGACTGTAACTGGAGGGGATTTTTGATGTTGTCTGATGTGGCTGTGGATCATCGTGAAAAAGCCTATGCCCTTCTAAAAGCTGATGCTGATAAGATATTAAGATTAATTAAAGTTCAGATGGACAACTTGACTATGCCTCAGTGTCCACTATATGAGGAAGTTTTAGATACACAAATGTTCGGTTTATCCCGAGAAATTCATTTTGCTGTGCGTTTGAATTTAATCAGTGATGAAGAGGGTAAGCAGATTCTTGATAATTTAGAAAAACAACTTAACGTCTTACATGAGGCTGCACAAAAATCATGATGGACAAGCTCAAATTGCGACTGCATCTGTTGTGATTTGAGTTTTTTTATTTTCCCCATCGGTCATCTTACATAAAATTGTTTGTCAGATTTGAAGGAATTTAACACATTAAAAGAGAAAAAATGAAGGAGCAGGGATGATGAAATGATGAAGAAATTAAAATCCTATGACTTTACCTTATTGTTTGCCCCCCTTGCATTGGTAGCCTTTGGGACAGTCATGATTTACAGCGCAAGTATGGTTTATGCACCGGTAAGGTATGGGGTAAGCAGTGATTTTTTCCTGATTAAGCAGCTTCAATGGGTGGTCATAGGTCTGATCCTTATGGTGTTTGTATCGATCGTACCTTACCGCCACTGGCAACGGCTTGCTAAATTAAGTGTATTATTGATGGTTATTCTTCTTGCGGGGTTATTTCTGTTTGGAGAGAATATTAACAATGCAACTTCATGGTACGATTTGAAATTTATGAAGTTCCAACCCTCGGAATTTGTGAAAATTGGGTTAATCATTTATTTATCAGCTGTATATGCAAAGAAACAGCAGTATATTGGTAATTTTAACAAGGCCGTCCTGCCTCCATTAATTTTGACAAGTTTCATTCTTGGGCTGATTGTTCTGCAGCCAGATATAGGATCAGCAGCTGTTATAGGGTTTATTGCCAGTATCATTATCATGTGCTCCGGCATCCGATGGAAACACATCCTGCTGCTTGTTACCGTTACGGTGGCCATTGTTGTAATTGGGGGCAGCCAAATGGTGACTCCAGAGAGACTGGAAAGGTTTACAGGCGCCTACCAGCCCTTTCAATCACCTGATTCGCAAGGCTACCATTTAATTCAATCCTATGTAGCTATTGGAACAGGCGGGTTATTCGGCGAAGGAATTGGCCAGGGAGTTCAGAAACTGGGCTATCTTCCTGAACCACACACCGATTTTATTATGGCGGTCATAGCTGAGGAACTTGGTTTTGTAGGAGTTGCCATTACGGTAGGTTTATTGGCTCTGATTGTACTTCGTGGACTATATATATCGTGGAAATGTAAAGATGCGTTTGGTGCATTAATGGCGCTTGGAATCTCTTCTATGATTGCCATTCAGGCTTTTATAAATTTGGGTGCCATGAGCGGGTTACTGCCGATTACAGGGGTTCCGCTGCCGTTTGTTAGTTATGGAGGATCCTCCCTTTTAATCATGATGATTTCAGTAGGGATCCTTAACAATATAGCAAGAAAAGTTAAATCTAGTGAACAAGAAAGCTATGAAACTGCAAAACCATCTAAGCAAGAGATGATGAATCAAGGAGTGAGGTCATGGCAGAATTGAAGAAGATTAACAAAGTACTTGTAGCCAATCGCGGCGAAATTGCTATTCGTGTTTTCCGTGCATGTACAGAGCTCAATATTCGAACTGTTGCCGTCTATTCAAATGAGGACACTGGTTCCTATCATCGCTATAAAGCAGATGAGGCCTATTTAATTGGGGAAGGTAAGAAACCGATCGACGCTTACCTCGATATTGAAGGTATGATCGACACGGCTAAAAGTGTTGGTGTTGATGCTATTCATCCTGGTTATGGATTTTTGTCAGAGAACATTAACTTTGCAAGACGGTGTGAGGAAGAAGGAATTATCTTTATTGGCCCCACAAGTGACCATTTAAATATGTTCGGTGATAAAGTGAAAGCGCGGGATCAAGCTGTGAGAGCAGATATCCCTGTTATTCCTGGGAGCAGTGGTCCGATAAGCGGCCTTGAGGACTTGCGTGAATTTGGTAAAGATCACGGTTATCCATTAATGATTAAAGCTGCGATGGGCGGCGGCGGCCGCGGCATGAGAATCGTCCGCAGTTCTGAAAACCTTGAAGAAGCTTACGACCGGGCAAGATCAGAATCGAAGGCTGCCTTTGGGAGCGATGAAGTCTATGTAGAAAAGCTTATCGAAGAGCCTAAACATATCGAAGTGCAAATCCTTGGAGATTCTGATGGAAATATAGTGCACTTGTACGAACGGGACTGTTCCGTGCAAAGACGGCACCAAAAAGTCGTCGAGGTCGCACCAAGTGTTTCTTTGGATGAATCATTGAGAGCAAGAATATGTGATGCTGCAGTTAAACTGATGAAGAATGTTAACTACGTAAATGCCGGAACGGTGGAATTCCTGGTTACTGGAGAGGATTATTTCTTTATCGAAGTAAACCCTCGTGTGCAAGTGGAACATACCATCACAGAAATGATTACGGGTGTAGATATTGTCCAGACTCAAATTCTTATTGCTGAAGGGCACGCATTACATAGTGACAAGGTAACAATCCCTCACCAAGAGGAAATCCGCACCCATGGATACGCGATTCAATCACGGGTAACAACGGAAGATCCGCTTAATAATTTTATGCCTGATACAGGTAAGATTATGGCATACCGTACGGGTGGTGGTTTTGGTGTTAGGCTCGATGCTGGGAATGGGTTTCAAGGTGCTGTCATATCCCCTTTTTATGATTCGCTTCTCGTGAAACTTTCTACTTGGGCTCTAAGCTTTGATCAGGCGGCCCATAAAATGGTGAGAAATTTAAAAGAATTTCGAATCAGAGGTATTAAAACCAACATCCCTTTCTTGGAAAATGTTATTCATCACAAAAGCTTTCTATCAGGGGAATACAACACCACCTTTATTGATCGTTCTCCGGAGCTTTTCGTGTTTCCAAAACGAAAAGATCGGGGCACGAAAATGTTAACGTATATTGCTGACCGAACCATAAATGGATTTGAAGGGTACGGGAACCGTAAGAAACCAACCTATTCTAAACCGCGGATTCCTCATTTGAAACCTTTCGAACCCGTTCCAGACGGGACTAAACAGATTCTGGACAGCAGAGGTCCTGAGGGACTTGCTCAATGGCTGAAAGAGCAAAAAGAGGTCCTGCTGACAGATACAACTTTTCGTGATGCCCATCAATCATTACTGGCAACTCGAGTACGCAGCAAAGATTTAGAAAATATTGCTGAGCCTACTGCAAGATTACTTCCTGAGTTATTTTCTATGGAAATGTGGGGTGGCGCTACATATGATGTAGCTTACCGTTTTTTAAAAGAGGACCCATGGGCAAGGCTTCTTAAATTAAGAGAAAAAGCCCCGAACGTCTTATTTCAAATGCTTCTCCGTGCTTCGAATGCTGTAGGATACAAAAACTATCCAGATAATCTGATCAAGGAATTCGTTGAGAAGAGCGCAGAAGCGGGGATCGATGTTTTCCGTATATTTGACAGTTTGAACTGGGTAGAAGGAATGAAACTTACTATTGATGCCGTAAGACAGACAGATAAAGTTGCTGAAGCAGCGGTGTGCTACACCGGTGATATTCTGGACTCCTCACGTCCTAAATATGACCTGGCTTATTACAAGGAAACAGCGAAAGAACTACAAAATGCCGGAGCTCACATCTTAGGAATTAAGGATATGGCAGGACTTCTTAAGCCTGAAGCGGCCTATCAATTAATTTCCACATTGAAGGATTCTATTGATATACCTATTCACTTGCATACCCATGACACAAGCGGGAATGGTATTTACACTTATGCAAGAGCAATAGAAGCGGGTGTAGATGTCGTTGACGTTGCGACTGGAGCGATGGCAGGGTTGACTTCTCAGCCGAGTGCCAATAGTCTGTATTATGCTCTAGAGGGTAATGAACGCCAGCCTGGCATTAGCGTTAAAGCATATGAGCAGTTAAATCACTACTGGGAGGATACTCGTAAATATTATCAGGATTTTGAAAGCGGCATGATGGCCCCTCATACAGAAGTATACGAACATGAAATGCCTGGCGGACAATATAGTAATCTACAGCAGCAAGCTAAAGCCGTAGGTCTTAGCAGCCGCTGGGATGAAGTTAAAAAAATGTACAGGCGAGTCAATGATATGTTTGGAGATATTGTGAAGGTCACGCCATCTTCAAAAGTAGTCGGAGATATGGCATTATTCATGGTGCAAAATGAACTCAGTGAAGATGAAGTCTACGAAAATGGCGATTCGCTGGCTTTCCCTGATAGCGTAGTGGAGTTTTTCCAAGGCTCACTGGGCCAGCCTTATGGAGGGTTTCCTTCAGAATTACAGCGAATAATCCTTAAAGGGCGTAAACCGATTGACGCGCGTCCAGGAGAACGATTAGATCCTGTAGACTTTCAGGATTTAAAAGAAACGCTGTTTCACAAGCTGGATCGTCAGGTGACAAGTTTTGATATGATCAGCTTTGCTCTTTATCCGAAAGTCTTTATGGATTACGAAGGCTTTACGGAACAATATGGTGAAATGTCTGTGTTAGATACTCCAACTTTTTTTTATGGCATGAGGCTCGGGGAAGAAATCGAAGTCGAAATTGAACAAGGGAAAACTTTGATTGTTAAACTAGTCTCTGTTGGAGAAGCACAGGCAGATGGAATGCGGACTGTATATTTCGAGCTGAATGGCCAGCCGCGGGAAGTACTGATTAGAGATGAAAATGTAAAATCAACGGTCGAAGAACGTCCTAAAGCTGATAAATCGAATGAGAAGCATATTGGGGCAAGCATGCCGGGTACTGTTATTAAATTGCTTTCTGAAAAAGGAGAGAAGGTTAAGAAAGGCGACCACCTTATGATTACAGAAGCCATGAAAATGGAAACGACTGTCCAGGCTCCATTTGATGGGGAAATTAAAAATATATTTGTAACCAATAATGATCCTATACATGTAGGAGATTTATTAATCGAGTTTGAATAGATATAAAATTCTCGAACTCTGGCAACGCTGTACCTGCCAGGGTTTTTTTTACTGTTTAGAAATTTAGTAAGGTTATTATCCGAAATCTTCTTCAATGTTAGGGTGTTTTTAATCCTGTTATTGCTGCCAAGTCGGCATCACTGCAGATGGTCCCGATTAATATAATTGAGTCAGAATGAGGGTGGAAGTCATTAAATAGGGAAGGCGTGCACATTTGGCTTAGATAAGTTAATATAAATGAGTGTTTATAAAGAAACTTGGGGAATAATAGGCTGTTGATAGTTTGAAATTATCGGAGATGCCCTTAAACTAGGTTTTTTATCGATGAAATAGGATGAACTGCAGGTTCACAAAATTGTCACAAATAAATAAAAATATCCTGTTTAAATAGATAGAAAAAAGATTACATGATACAATTATTTTGATGTTTCCTGTGAACTGTCACACAATTACAGTGAATAAGGAAATGCTTCCAAGGGCTTTTGTAAAATTTTCGCAAAAAATATTTTACAAATTGTTTCAGGGAGTTAGAAGGAGGAAGGAATTATGATGGACAATCCAAGAACAGTCGAAACCGCTTCTTCCCAGTTGATCAGTAAGCCGGATGTCCGTGAATATTCATTGTTAGCAGATATTAAAAGTCTAATTAAAGTAGGAATCATAAACTCTAATTTAATTACAGCGTTTGCGGGTTTTTGGCTGGCGCTTTATTTTACAGGCTCGTCTTTCTTTGATTATTGGGCGACCTTTTTGCTGACAATGGCCGGAACCGCTACCGTCATTGCTGGAGGATGTATAATAAATAATTGGTATGATCGTGATATTGATCCGATCATGACACGTACAAGAAAGAGGCCGACAGTTACAGGGACCATTCCCTTACCGGTCATCAAATACTCAGGTATTGCTTTATCAGCTTTAGGGGCAGTACTCTTGCTGTTTACTACTTGGCAGGCTGCCGCATTTGGAGTGTTTGGATGGTTTGTGTATGTTGTACTTTATACAATGTGGTCAAAGCGAAAATATACGATCAATACTGTTATCGGTAGTTTTTCCGGTGCAGTCCCTCCGTTAATTGGCTGGGCAGCTGTTGAACCAAGTTTGAGGTCAGAAGCTTTTATACTCTTTCTGATCATGTTTATTTGGCAGACCCCTCATTTTCTCGCATTAGCGATGAAAAAAAGAGATGAATATAAAGAAGCAGGTATTCCTATGCTTCCTGTAGTACATGGATTTAAAATGACTAAACGGCAAATCGTTGTTTATGTAGCTTGTTTACTTCCATTACCGATTTATTTAGCTAGTTTAGGCAAAGTGTTTCTGATCGTCGCCTTCTTATTATCCTTTGGCTGGTTAATACTAGGGCTTGCAGGTTTCTTTATGAAAAATGATTATAAGTGGGCAACATGGATGTTTGTTTATTCTCTGAACTATATGACCATCATATTCTTAGCGATGGTGCTTGTTACCTTGCCGTTTCCCTTTTAATGTAACTGGCCCGTAATCTTATGGGCCAGTTTCAAATATATAAAAAGGTTTTATACAAAGAGAAAGAGAGGTATCAAACATGAGAGGTTGGATGGGAAAATTTCGTTCTCTGTTCCTGTTTAGTGCACTAGCCCTGTTTTTATCTGGCTGTAGTGGTGTTGATAATGTAAGTGCGCTAAAACCTAAGGGATATAGTGCGGAGTTATTGTTTAATCTTATGATGATCAGTATTGCGATCATGTTATTTGTATTTATTATCGTAATGGTCATTTATGCTTTTGTGCTTGTCCGTTACCGTCAAAGAAAAGGCCAAGAGGACATGATTCCGAAGCAGACTGAAGGCAATAAAGCTCTTGAAGTTATTTGGACTGTTATTCCTATACTATTACTGCTTGTTTTAGCTGTACCTACCGTACAAGCTACGTTTGATCTGGCTGATCGTTCTAAACAAGATGATAAAGGGACACTGACAGTTGAAGTGACAGGAAATCAATACTGGTGGCACTTTAATTATGCCGACCAGGAAATTGCTACAAGTGAGGATTTATATATTCCCACAGGTGAGCGAGTATACTTAAATATGAAATCCAGTGATGTTATCCACTCCTTCTGGCTGCCTTCAATCGCAGGCAAGATGGATACCAATCCTGGTGAAAACATGAACACGATGTACTTAGAAGCTTATGATGAAGGAGTTTACACAGGCCATTGTGCTGAGTTGTGCGGTCCTTCCCACTCTTTAATGGATTTCCGTGTTATTGCTGTAAGCCCTGATGAGTTTAAGCAATGGAAAGAAGATATGAAAAACGTAGATCCAAAAGCAAAACCTGAGTCTACGTCTGCTCAGGAAGGGCAGGAGTTATTCAATAAGAACTGTATGAGCTGTCATGCTATTGGGAATGCAGCTGCAGGAGTTGGACCTAACTTAACTAACTACGGAAACCGTACTAAAATTGCAGGGATCTTAGAGCCGACGAAAGAAAATCTCGTCGATTGGATTACTAACAACAATGAAATCAAACCAGGTAATAAGATGCCTATGAACTTGGTTTCTAAAGAGGAAGCAGGTAAAATTGCAGATTATTTACTGCAAATGAAAGATACTGAAATTACTCCTGAATCTGCTGGAGGAAGCGACAACAAATAATAAAGAGGTTTTTGAAAAGGGAGGTTAAAGCGTGAGTACTGCAGTAGCACAAAAGCGTGGTCTCGGTGCCGCGATGTGGGATTACTTAACAACAGTGGATCATAAAAAGATTGCACATCTTTATTTGGCCGCTGGAGGTTTCTTTTTCCTTATTGGTGGATTAGAAGCTATGATCATTCGTATTCAGCTAATCAAGCCTGATAACAATTTTATCGCTGCTGGATTGTATAATGAAATGTTAACAATGCACGGTACAACTATGATATTTCTGGCAGCCATGCCGATTATATTTGCTTTAATGAATGCAGCTGTACCATTACAAATTGGGGCACGTGACGTTGCGTTTCCCTATCTGAACTCCTTAGGTTTCTGGCTTTTCTTTTTCGGAGGAGTCTTACTTAATATTTCCTGGTTTACTGGTGGAGCACCAGATGCCGGCTGGACCAATTACGCACCACTGTCTACAACGTCTCCTGGACATGGAGTAGACTACTATACAATGGGTCTGCAGATTGCCGGTGCAGGTACATTAATTGGTGGAATTAACTTTTTGGTAACTATTGTTAACATGAGAGCTCCAGGGATGAGTTATATGAGAATGCCGTTGTTTACCTGGGCGAGCTTTGTTACAAGTACACTTATTTTGTTTGCTTTTCCTGCATTGACAGTGGGACTATTTCTTATGATGTTTGACCGTATGTTCGGTTCTGCATTTTTTGATGTCGCCCAGGGCGGAAATGTGATCATATGGGAACATTTATTTTGGATTTTTGGACACCCAGAGGTTTATATATTGATACTGCCGCTGTTCGGAGCGTTCAGTGATATCTTTTCTACCTTCTCAAGAAAACGCTTATTTGGTTATTCTGCGATGGTTTTTGCAACCGTTTTAATTGGGTTTTTAGGTTTCATGGTTTGGGCTCACCACATGTTTACAGTGGGAATGGGACCTGTTGCAAACTCTATATTTGCCGTAGCTACAATGGCTATCGCAGTGCCGACGGGTATTAAAATATTTAACTGGCTGTTTACCATGTGGGGCGGAAATATCAAAATGACTTCGGCAATGCTTTGGTCAGTTGCCTTCATTCCATCTTTTACTATTGGCGGTATGACTGGAGTAATGCTGGCCGCAGCTGCAGCCGATTATCAATATCATGATACGTACTTTGTAGTTGGACACTTCCACTACGTAATAGTTGGCGGTGTGGTATTTGGTGCCTTTGCAGCGATTCATTATTGGTGGCCGAAAATGTTCGGCAAAGTACTTAATGAAAAACTTGGAAAATTAGCATTCTGGCCGTTCTTTGTTGGTTTTCATTTAACATTCTTTATTCAGCATTTCCTTGGACTAATGGGTATGCCGCGCCGTTACTGGACATATCATGAAGGATTAGGACTCGATACGGGGAACTTAATTAGTTCTATCGGAGCCTTCTTCATGTTTATTGGAACCTTAATATTCGTAATAAACGTCATTTACACTTCCGTAAAAGGGGAGAAAGTAGGAGGAGATCCATGGGATGGACGTACGCTGGAATGGTCAATTCCATCACCGCCTCCTCACTATAATTTCGCGCAGACTCCGCTTGTCCGGGGACTGGATCCTTTATGGATTGAAAAAACGGAAGGTAAGAAGGGAATGACACCTGCAGAACCCCTTGGGGACATTCATATGCCTAACGCATCCATTCTTCCGTTTACGACATCAATGGGGATATTCATTGCCGGGTTTGGTTTTATTTACCAAACGGAAAGTAAAAGCTTTTTGACGCTTATTTTTGTCGGAATGGCAATTACACTCGGTTCGATGCTGACTCGTTCTCTCAAGGACGATCTAGGTCATCACATCCCTAAAGAAGAGTTAAAGAAGGAGGCTGGCAGTGAATGAGTCATGAAGATGTTTTAAATCCTAAGGAAATGCCGCGCGAACCAGAAAAAGCCACTCTTGAAGGGAAAAATAAGTTCGTAGGCTTTTGGTTCTTTCTTGGCGGTGAAACCGTTCTATTTGCCAGTCTATTTGGTACTTACCTTGCATTAAATGACTCCACTGTTGGGGAGAATACTGCTGAGAACCTTTTTGGTCTTGATTTAGTATTCATCATGACTATGCTTCTTCTTACGAGTTCCTTAACAAGTGTTTATGCTATTTACCATATGAAAAATAATGACTTCGGTAAAATGATGACTTGGTTTGCTATAACCATAGTTCTTGGATTTGGTTTTCTGGGCTGTGAAATATTTGAGTTCACTCACTACATTCATGAATACGAATTTACATTTCGTTCTTCAGCTTTTGGTTCTGCTTTCTACACCTTAGTCGGCTTTCACGGAGGACATGTACTCTTTGGTTTATCATGGATGCTTGCTTTAATCCTCCGCAACGCAAAACGCGGACTTAACCTTTACAATGCACCTAAATTTTACATTGCCAGTTTATACTGGCACTTCATTGATGTAGTATGGGTCTTTATCTTTACCGTTGTTTATTTAATGGGAAAGGTGGGTTAAACCATGGCACATAATACCAAATCGACACCAAGTCAACGTATGCAGTTTGAGAAACAGAAGCATAAAGAGGAAATGATTCAGCAAGTGATTAGTTTTGCCTTAATGATTTTGTTTACTCTGGTTGCTTTTGGAATGGTGATCTTTGATGTAAATTCTTACTTCATTATTCCGACTCTATTGCTGCTCGCTGTGGTGCAAGTGGTGTTCCAGCTATATTATTTCATGCATTTGAAAAACAAAGGTCATGATATGCCTATGTTAATGATTTACGGAGGGATTGCCGTAGGGACATTGACGATCATCACTTTCACTTCCATTATCTGGTGGTGATGTAAGGAAGGCCGGAAACTATTCCGGCCTTTTTTTACGTCAAGAGATATGGCTAAATTATGAACAATTGTTTTTTTACTAGAGTGGGCTCGTCTTTTTTCTTTGAATTAGTTAGAATGATAAGAGAGCATCCAATAAAATAGAGGTGACAACTATGTGGTTAGAGCTTCATATGTTTGGATTTCGTGCACTATGGAGTCCTTACTATTTCTTGTTTATCTTGTTACTTTCCGCTTTGTATTTTTATTTCACCGGTCCTGCCCGGAAAACTGGGGAAGAAAAGCCTTCGTTCTTTCAACAGCTGATGTTCTATCTAGGTATGCTTCTGCTGTACATTATCAAGGGTTCTCCAATCGATTTGGTTGGTCATATAATGTTTACCGCCCATATGACTCAAATGGCTCTTTACTACCTGTTATTCCCCATTCTCGTGATTAAAGGAATACCAGGATGGATCTGGGAAAAAGTATTTCATACCAAAGGGATTCGGACAGTTTTGAAAATACTTACTAAACCTTTAATTTCATTGTTGCTGTTCAATGGCTTGTTTTCTCTGTACCACATGCCAGTAGTCTTCGATTTTACAAAATCCAATGTTGTCGCACATTCGGTGATTGGGACGATCATTTTATTCACTGCCTTTTGTATGTGGTGGGCCGTATTTACTCCTCTGGAAGAGATGGATACTTTAAGTCCACTGTTGAAGATTGGTTTTATATTTGCTAATGGAGTATTAATTACTCCAGCTTGCGGATTAATTATATTTGCTCACAATCCATTATATGAGACGTATGCCTCTTCAGGAGCATGGATACAGGCAATGAGCCTGTGTGTACCGGCAGGAGTGCTGAGTAACCTTCCAAGCTCACTAAGCGGTCCCGGATTTTTCACGAACATGCCGCTTATTGAAGATCAGCAGCTGGGCGGAGTGATTATGAAGATTTCACAGGAAATTATTTTTGGATTTGTGATTGCTTATATTTTCTTCAGCTGGTTCAATAAAGAGAAAGATACGATTGATCCTTTACCAAGTCACATTCCTAGTGAATCGTAATTGGGAGAAGGGAAGTCTTTGAGCATTGAGGCTTCTCTTTTTATTTCGGTGCTTCAAGGTCAGCTGGGCTGAAAGCAGATTCAATATTTACATGCAGACGACTGCAGAATAGAGTTTACAAAAAGAGTATGATTTTTTGAAATGAGGTGGGAATATGCCATTGTTACCAACCATCAGCACTAGTTTTATTGTTTTAAGTGCTGTCCTTATAGCCATCGGCTGGAGTTTAATTATAAACAATAAGCCAACTGCCCATAAGAGAGTGATGATTTGTGCAGCAATTAGCGCTTTACTTTTCTTTATTATTTATTTAAGCAGAACGATTTTTGTTGGAAATACAAGCTTTGGAGGACCGGACGACATTAAAATTTATTACACCATCTTCTTGATTTTCCATATTTTCCTCGCTACAGTCGGAGGGATATTCGGAATTATAACGCTGCGGTTAGCGTTGAAGAGAAAGATCTCCAAGCATAGAAAAGTGGGTCCGGTTACAAGTATAATCTGGTTTTTCACTGCGGTCACTGGAATCGCTGTATACTTACTTTTATATGTGTTCTATGATGGGGGAAAAACCACGAGTATGATTAAAGCCATTTTAGGCACTTGAATTGAAGATTTGAAAGCAGCGGATGGATATTCCTTTTTGCTGCTTTTTTTTTGAGAATTGTTTATACTAATACTATTAAAGGTATATAATTGTCGACAACGCATTTAAGTTAACCTGAAGGAGGTGAACGGCTGATGAACATGAAATCAGACCGCATTCATTTTATACCTATTAATGTTGAATTAGCTCAAATGCTAATGAAAAATCCTTTGGCATTTTACTATAAATATCATCTGCCCTGGAATAAAAATTGGCCTCACTATGGTTTGAAAGCGCTTTTACCCCTTTATGTGGAAAATTTAGAAAAAAATACCCAACAGCTTGGATTTGGTCCTTGGGTGATGATGGATAACGGAAGAGAACATGTGATAGGGGATATTGGATTTAAAGGTGCACCGGATGATGAGGGAATAGTTGAAATTGGATACCATGTAGTAGCTTCCGAGCGTAATCAAGGCTATGCTTCAGAGGCTGTAGAGCAAATGTGTACATGGGCTTTTTCACACCCTCAAGTTACTGGCGTGGAGGCACAGTGCGATAAGGATAACATCGCCTCTCAAAAAGTTCTGATTAATAATGGATTTTACCATACGGGAAGGCTTCGCGAGATTTTCGTTTTCAAAAAAGAAAAAAGTGTACATGAGAATCGAAAAAAACGAACAAGAAAAGAAAATTAAGAAAGTTATTTGGATGAGCGCAATTTTCATTTAAAAAAACCCAATTGACTGCTGATTGGGTTTTTTTTAAATGAAAATGAGAAAAGAATGAGGACCAAATAGAGGGAGGTGGTTATTTTTATGATAAGTACGAAAGAGGAATTTCTACAATTAGTGAATATGGACGAAGATATGATCCATCTATTAAAAACAGTAAAATCCTTACATCTTCCTGACTGGTGGGTGTGCGCGGGGTTTGTCCGTTCAAAGATTTGGGACTTCCAGCATGGGTTCAAGGAAAAAACCAAACTGCCTGATGTAGATGTCATTTATTTTCATCATGCGATTAATGATGAATCGGAAGATGTTCGAATAGAAGAACAGCTGAAGTCTCTTCGTCCAGACGTGCCCTGGTCAGTCAAAAATCAAGCAAGGATGCATCTTAAGAATGGGTTTACACCTTATCAATCTTCTTATGATGCTATGGCGAAATTCCCTGAAACTGCCACTTCTCTCGGACTTTCACTTGATAAGAAAGATGAGCTAGTCCTCGCTGCCCCGCATGGGTTGGAAGACGCAATACATATGGAAGTTAAACCTACGCCATATTTTAAGCACAAAAACAGAATTCATATCTACACGAACAGAGTGGAAAAGAAAAATTGGCAGGATCATTGGCATAACCTTACTATTTATATGCCATAATGAAGAGTTTTTACTTAGCAGGGAGTTATTGTCATCGACGAAACAAAAAGTATAAGCTGAACATTTAAAGAGGAGCATACTTAGGATAGAACGGCAGCTCCAATTACTTACACGGTATACAAAATGCCCGAACCAATTTAAGTCAATGGTTCGGGCATTTAATTTATGAAAATTCTCTTGTTATAACTTATTATTATCTTGTTATATTTTAAAATTCCATTTAATAATCCCTGCCTCTTTTGCAGAGTTAAATGCGATTACGACAAGAGGTCCGAGGATAAAGCCGACTAAACCAATAAGCTGAAGTCCTAAATACATAGCAATTAAAGTGGCCAGCGGAGAAAGACCAATGTGCCGCCCCATTACTTTAGGCTCAACCGTGCGCCGGATTGCCAATAGGACAATTGCTAAGATACCTAGCTTCACCCCTGTAGCAAGGTCGCCAGTAATCAGCATATAAACAGACCATGGTCCTAAAATCACGATAGAACCTATAATTGGAATAAAGTCAATAATCCAAATGACGAGAGACATAATAATCGCTACTTCGGGTTCAATCCATAGCAAGCCGATTAAAGATCCAAAAAAGATAAGAATACTGACCAGAAACTGAGCTTTTAAGAACCCAAACACTACGTAACCAAGACGAGCGTTCATAAACTTCACTTTTTCTGAGGTAGCTTCTGTGAAGTTCTGATGCATTTTATCGCGAAGTCTGGGAAGTTCCAGCATAAATAGGAATAAGGCAATTAAATAAACGAGAAAGCTTACTAAATACTGAGGAATCTTGGTTGCTACAGCTGCAATATTTGCTAGTTGGAGCTTTTCTGAAATTGCAGCTGTCGTTTTGTCTACAGCGCCGCTCATTTCATTAGTTACCTTGTCCACAAATTCTCTCGGCATATTTTGCGCGAAACTGTTCATATTATGCTGCCAGTCAATCACAACGCTATTAATCTGGTTCACATATAGCGGGGCATTATCTGCTAATTGAACCAGTTGAGTAACGATTCTTGTTATAGCATAGGTGCCTAATAAACTTAATAAGATCAAGAATAATAAAAACACTATAGTGACAGACATTTTTCTATTAATACGGAATCGAAACTGCATCCAGCGTACAGCTGGGTTCAGAAAAAGAGCCGTTACAAAAGCCACTATCAAAGGAACAGAGACTGGGAGGATAAAGTAAGCAGCGACGATAAAGATAAGTGCTAACGTTAATAAAATCCATTGTCGTTTAGTCAAATAACGGAACAATTTATGTAAAGGTCTCCTTTCCAAAATAACTTCTCAATCAAAATATAGCAAATTCCTGGAATTTTGAACAGAAAAGTAGGTCGATGTTTGTCGAAGTATAGTAAAAAAAGCCGCTCATCATACAGCATGATGTGCGACTAAGTGTCTGCCTGTCAGATCATAAGGATAATGGTTAATGAAAAAGATTTCTTTTTATGGCTGTTATTTATCTCGTCTCCAGTGAGAATCTTTTCCTATTTCCTGTACTTTGTTCAGGACTTCTTCATTTCCTTGTTCTTTAGCCCAAGCCATTAACTTTTCTAGTACTACATGATCTGGAACTTCTGTCACGTATTGAAGAGCAAGCTCTTGAACTTTGCTGACTTTATTTCTTGCTTTTTCTATGAGGCTGTCAGAAAATCCTTCTTCTTCACCATATTCTACTCCGTGTGGATAATAGTGGCGTCCAAGTAATGGCTCCATTAATTGAATGGAAGCATGTCCTGAATCCACATCACCTTCAATAGCATAGCCTTGGATACGGATGTAATAAGTAATGTTCTTCTCTGGCGCATTCAATTTGTAATCGTAAGTCACTCGCTCGTAATCCCATGAGCCGCCTAAAATAAATCCATTGCTTTCCATGAATTGGGTTAACGGTTTTAAGTCGATAACTAATCCTTCAATTCCCGTATTTTTAAGTCTCATTTTTCCACCTCACAAAGTTGGTATGTATCTAACTTAATATTAATATGAAAAAAGCGAACTTGCAATTGCATCACTGCCCTATTTCATACGGTACTCATTAGTCATTTAATTATACTATAAAAGAGTTCTGCTTGCATGTAATAATTTTAATAATACGGGGACACTATATATTGAAATTCGATTACTTAAGGAGGAGCTATATGAAGACTGTAAAAGATATCATGACAAGTGATGTTTCTGTCTGTCATACGGATGACACCCTTTATGATGCAGCATGTATCATGAAGCAAAAAAATATCGGGGCCGTTCCAGTTTGTGATACCGAGGGAAACTTAATGGGTATGGTAACTGACCGGGATTTAGTATTGCGCGGTTATGCTGATAAAAAAGCGGAGACCACGCCAATTCAGCAGGTGATGAGTGATCATTTGTACCATGTTGCGAAAGAAGCAACGCTGGAAGAAGCAAGCAAACAAATGGCAGAACACCAAATCCGCAGACTTCCTGTTGTAGAGAATGGTAAATTGACGGGGATCATTTCTTTAGGCGATTTGTCTATCGATGCCAAGTCTGATCATGCTGCAGGCGTAGCTTTGCAGGATATTTCCGAACGACCTGAACTTCATTAAGTAATTCGATGTGCGGCTTGCTGATTATAGCAGGCCGCTTATCTTATGATTGGATCATTGCTAAGAAATTCATCCCTTAGTAATTTTAGTCCAACCCTTCGTAATTTATGGTTTTATGTTATTTTATTCATAGAGAAGTTTATCTGAACTATAATTGGTATTAGAGTGATAATACGAGGAGTTTTACGAAATGAAGAAGTTTTTCCTAGTGGTAATTGTTTTTCTAATTGGGGGAGCGATACTCATGGCTCTGCCGGAAAATAATGAACCTGACGAGACTGATAACGATACCAATACAGTTACCTATTCAGATCAGACGACCCCTCAGAGAGAGTCATCTTCTAAAGTAGCGAGCGGTTCATTCTTTCAATGGATGGGGGCTTCTTCAGAGGAACTAATCGGAGAGTTTGGGGAACCAGTCCGAATTGAAAAAAGCGGTTACGGCTATGAGTGGTGGACCTTCAATCAAGATGAAAAGGAGTATAATCAATTCGGCATTAAAGACGGCACCGTGGTAACCGGTATAACTTTCAGCACTCAAGATAAAGATCCTCCATTTAATATTGGAGAACCTTATGACAAACTCCAAAAAAAATTTTCATTTAAAAAGGAACTCAGCCTTTCAACTGAAGGAGATTATAAACTGGAGCTAAACGCAAATGATTTAAAAGCTCGTCCGCTTATTTCACTGAACGATCATTGGACAGCGCAATTATATTTTGATACTTTCACTAATCAATTAATAGCGGTCAGGGTCTTGCGCAATGACATTCTGTTAAAGCTTCAGCCTTATAAAATTGTTTACAGGGGCCAGCTTCCACAATCCCAGAATCTTTCCAATGAAGAATGGGAGCAAGTAGAAAATGGTATGGAACGGCAGGTTTTTTCGATGACAAACTTTATCAGACGAGAGCATAATGCTGGGAACCTGACATTGCTTCCTAAGGCCTCCCAAGTGGCTTTTCTCCATAGTCAGGATATGGAGACTCGTCAGTACTTTTCTCATGTCTCGCCTGATGGAAACGGCCTGAAAGAGAGGCTTCAAAATGGGCAGGTCAATTACGTAATGGCGGGTGAGAATATTGCATCGCAGTATGTCGACGCAGCTGCAGCTATTCACGGCTGGCTGAACAGCTCCGGCCATAGAAAGACGATGCTTGAGAAAAAATATACCCACATTGGAGTGGGTGTGTATCACCGCTATTATACGCAGGATTATGTCACACTTCCATGAACGTGGGCACTTCTTCTGCATAGGCTATAGAGTAGTTCTAATAGTGAGGTGTGACCAACATGAATACTGATGCATTACACCCTAGTGTGAAGAAGTTCAAAGAATTTGTAGACGATAATCCAAGGGTTAAGGAGCAATTACGGAAAAATCACAGCTATATCCAGAGTTATTATGAAAAATGGATGATTCTTGGAGAAGAGGATCCATTTTGGGATTCCCTGCCTAAAGTGAGAAAAGGTGGTCAAAATAACAAGAAGGACTGGATGAAACAGCTGGGAGAACTTATGCAGGATGTGAATTGGGAGGAAGTATCCAAACATATTGAGGAGCTGAATGGAGCGATTGGGCAAATTCAGCAATTAATCACCAACGTTAAACAGGAAAGCAACGTAAAGCGCAGACAAATTGAGTACCCTTATTATTAATGCTTTACGAGCTTCAGTGGTCTCTTTGTAGTTGAATCCTCTATCATTCATTACTCCGCTTACAATAAGTGAAGCAAGATAAAGGATTAGGAATTCTTCTGCGGCCCCGCATGATATGGCGGGGCTGTCTTATGTTTATTTCTCCGTTTAAGCAAGAGAACTGGCAGAAAATCTCCCCTATCAAAAAAAGAACCCCCAGTAAAAGGAAATCCTGATTTCATTCTGTCTTAGTATTTGATATGATAAAGGTGGAGGTGGACAGCAATTATGCTAGCTACAATAGAAATTGTCGATATGCTTGACCGTTCAGAATTGATAGGTCAAATGGTGATGGAATCAGAGACTATGGTTCATTATCAACAGTCGAAACAAGAACTTGAAGAAGACCAGGATGCCCAAATTTTAATAAAGAATTTTCAAGATATAAAAGAACATTACGAGGATGTTCAAAGGTTTGGACGCTACCATCCCGATTATAACAACATCATGAAACGCGTCCGCAGTGTGAAACGGGAGATGGACATGCATGAAAAGGTCGCTCAGTATAAGAAGGCAGAACGAGAAGTACAGAAGCTGCTGGATGAGATTAGCCAGAGTGTTGCTTTCAGCGTTAGTGACCAAATTAAAGTTCCAAGGAATGGCATGGCGTTAACAGACTCAGGCTGCGGATGTGGAAGCGGCGGCGGATGCGGCTGCGCATCATAACTACGGATTCGTAAATCGAATGCAGTCGTCACATAGATTTCCACAGCAGAACATCTTTCTTTGCGGCACTAAAAAACGTACCCGGTAAACATATTCTGCCTGATTCTTACGTACAAAACTCATCGTAAGGGTCAGGCTTTTTCCTTTCATTCCCTTAGCAGCGGCACGTTTTATTTCCTTTTCTATGACATCTCTAGTACACGCCGGTTTGGGCTGGACGTACAAAAATGGGAGACCTGCATAAGTTTTAAAACGAACCTCTTTCAAGTAGTCTGACTCAAGTAGCTGTTTCTGGAATATTTGAAACGCACGTTCGTGATCTGTTAATATTGTCATCCTCTCACACCTTTCATCATCCATGCAGGATTGCCCTAAAGGGCAGGATTTGATAAAATAACTACAAATACTTTATAAAGTAGGGAGTAGCCATGAGAACGAAACGGCAAGGTATGGTTGTCTATTTTCAACATATGAAGAATATTAGACAAATTAAAAAGCATGGACATTTAATTCACGCCTCGAAGAAGCTGAAATATGCTCTTGTTTATGTAGATCAAGAAGAACTTGAAGAAAAAATGGAAAAGCTGGAGCGTTTACCATTTGTTTCCCGAGTTATTCCTTCACTTAAACCTCAGGTGCGGACAGAGTATGAAAATGCTAAACCTGATAAAGCAAAACAGTATGATTACAAAATGGGGATTTAAACAATTGGCGTTCGTGACCTTCACGAACGCTTTTTTAGTGAATAGTTGAAATTTTCGTTTCAATAACAGAAGTCTCGGAATTTTAGCTGGATCAGTTTCAACATGGCTTATTACATTATTACAGTTAGAAATTAGGATAACGGCGGAAGGAATTTATTCGTTCTTAGAATGCCGATTAAATGCTGATAAAACAAATCTATTTCTGGAAATAGATTGGAAGGTTTTATCGTGAATTCTGCGATTTTCTTATCTGCTCGCTCTGTCATTTCTTTAAATAATTGATATCTCTGATTTGGCGTTTCGTGCGGGTTCGGAATTCCTTCTCTGCAGATGTAAATCGGCTGGAATTTATCTTCTAATGCTGGATGCATGACGAGGGCAAAAGAAGCGGCTGATTTACCATTTTTCTCGCAATAAAAGGCAATAGCGTGCTGGATCCTTCCCGGCATACGATTACCTAATTCAATTAACTCATATAAATCGGAGTATCCTTCTCCGAGTTCAATAAATTTCTGCATCATTTTGAATCTTCCTTTCTGTCTTGCCTCCATTTACTTTAGCATGGATTGGCATGGCTTTGGAAGGTATAATCGATTTTCACTGAGCGGTATTTTTACATAAAAAAATAGGGCTGTCCATACGAACAGCCCTGCTTTTTTGAATCAGTTATGAGACAAAAAAGTAAAGGGAGAGGAGAAACCGGAGGAAGAACTTATGGGGATTTAAGTCTTCTCCGTTTTCAGAAGCAGTAATCTGCTTCACAAGCTAGTATGACCGCGCAGTAAACGGTTTATTCAATTCATGTAAAGAATTTTCCTTTTTTCTTGATTTTTAAAAGTGGATATTGTTCTGTTTTACAACATGCTAATTCGAAATCAAGTCTTCAAGTAAAGTGCAGGATTGTGGAAGACTCGATTTCGAGACAATTAAGGTCCATTTCCTGATTAAGAGTAAGGGTGGCGGGGATACGATTCGTCTTGTTCCATCGCCCAGACACTCGAGACATAAGCCGCTCATCAAGGGAAGGGAAAATCGCCTTCCTTTTGATGGTCGGCTTAAGCTGGTCGTGTCTATCGGGCGAATCCACATTTGAACACTTTCCTGTGTGGGAACTGCCGAGCTTCCTCGCTCGTTTCACTCCCTGTGGGATCTCGCCTAGTACCTTCTCCCACGGGAGTCTCACCGTTTCCCCGCCACCCTACCCATAGGTTGATGAATGGACCTTATCCAATGTCTTCCGAGTTCCTGTTAACGAGCTATTCTTTGTTACAGACCGTCATTCCAATCATTGAAAGAGCATCACTATTTGTTTCCGTTTCATCCAATCAATGTAGAAGGGAAGGGAAATATCGCCCAGTTTCCCGACTATCCATTCAAGGGAGATACAAGTCTTTCCCGAAGAATAGCATCATCATTTCCTCCATATTAGAGGAGATATGCTCTTGGGATCTGCATGCTGACATTTGAATTTTTGCTTTTTCTTGAAGGAATTTCGAGATTCTATTATGGCAAAGGGGCGGAGGGAAACGGTGAGACTCCCTCCGGAAAAGTTGATACATCAAGGGTTACAAGCTGTTTTTACCGGTTGAAAAATTTTTTTAAGCGCGAAATTAAGCTCATTATATTCCTTTTCTTGAAAAATAAGTCATTCATGGTTACGCGTTGCGTTTCCTAATTCAATTAGGGTGTTGTCTATTATAAAGCGATGCATCTTGGATCTCTGCTTTCTTATGAGGACGTACCCTCCCATGTCTCTTGGCGTCGTGCGCCTACATTCCTTCGTTCGGTCTCGTCATAAGGCAGAGGCCGGCCTGTTTCTCCTGCTTGGACTCGTAGTCTCCCGTCTCGCCTGGCGCCAGCTTCTCCATGTCATCTTATGAGGTCATTCTTCGATAAATGTTGGTTCACGCTGCCTGTTTGAGACAGTGAAGATCCTCTTTCATTCGGTCCTCATTAAATGAAACGTGGTGATTCGATAAACCAAAAAAGATTTTTAATAGTTTTCCGCAAAGGACTACCATTGCTTCTTTTTTCTTCAAAGGATTATGGGCACGTGTAATGTAGTATTGATACAATTCCTGAAATACGCTGTTATTCTGAAGCAAAGGCAAAATGGCACGATAAAGAAGGCTGCGGAGATGTTTCCGCCCTCGTTTGGAAATTTTCTTCTCTCCTTTGTGCGTTCCAGAGGAGTTCTCTCGAAGTGTTAACCCCGCTAATTTAATGAGTTGGCGTGGGTGTTTGTACTGTTTGAGAGATCCGGTTTCCGCTAATAAATCAATGACCGTATTTTCTCCGATGCCTGGAATCGAGACAAGGTACTCGTATTCCTCTAGCTGTGAAGCAAGTTCATTCAATCGAATTTGGATTGCCTCTAGTCGATGTTCGATCAGAAGGAATTGGTCGACAAGGGTATCGATCTCAAATCTTGCCATCTCCATCCCTTTTGTAAGCCCAATGGATGCTTCCGCTGCACGCTTCATTTCTCGTATCGTTTTCTTCGCAGGGGCACGTACGCCTGCCTTTTCTTTGTAGTTCAGGACAAGTTCCTCGACTTCTTTTTGGATAAGGTCTTGAGGAAAAGGTGTGTGCTTCAACATGGCGCAAGCTAATTGACCAAAGCCTTTAATCACCGTTTTAAACTCCGGGAAGTATTGGTCTAACCATCCTGTCATCTGGTTTTTCAGACGGGCTTGTTCCTCTTTAAGTTTCCATCTCATGGAAGAACCGTTTCTGAGTTCAGCTTCCACCCCTTCTGGGATCCTAGGATAGCTAAAATGGCCACCAACCATAAGTTTCCCAATCACACGAGCGTCCTTTTGGTCATTTTTCGTTTGAAGGTTATCATCAAACTCTTTCGTTCTTTTGACATGCATGGGATTGACGACCACGAAGGGAATATCTGCGTCCATGAGGTAGGAAGCGAGATTCATCCAGTAATGCCCGGTGGGTTCAAACCCTATCAATACGCGGTCCTTCTTGTGACCTTGGAGCCATCCTTTCACTTTTTGGTGAAAGTCTCGGAAGCCTTCCAAACTTTGATGAAAGCCAATGGGGCGTTGAAGCTCGCGTCCGCGATCGTCCAAAGCGCATGCATAGTGCGTTTTCTTAGCGATATCGATTCCAATGACCAGGGTGTCTTCGGTCATTTGATTTATTTTATTATTCCGATTATGATTCAAGGGGAGTCCTCCTTTTGATGTTTGTATTTGGTTGTACAAATGCATCATAACGGAGGGCTTTTTTCTATACAAGTGCCCTTATTCTAAATCCCACAGGAATCTCCTGTGGGAATTGCGGGACAGCTGAGACCCCACAGAGCTTTGCTCGAGGAGGCTCAGCGCCCGCCGCGTGCCTAGCAAGCCGTTAATTGCTTATTGGTGAAAGTCCAATTCGAGTAAGTGCCAAGACGCTCGGTAGCTGACAGGTGACTGGTAGAGAAATCTTACAGTTAAAGCCCTGTGCCAGCAAACGAACAGATTGTAACATTAAGTGAATCCTGCCGCTTCGTAAAGAGCCCCTGCCTTGCGCAGGACAAAGAGAAGTCGAACCCCGGGCGGTCCGGGTGAAGACCATGGAAGATGTGTTGACCTTGGAATCAGCATCGAAGAATCTCTCGGAGTAGAGGGAGCGATATGTTCGGAAAGGAATTAATTGGAACTAGGGAGACCCTACTCATCACTTCTACAGAAGTAAAGCGGAAGCCTATAAATGTGGAATCATGAAAGGGTGGACGGATGAGAGGGAGTCGGAGGAGGTCATAGTACCTGTGATGACTACGACAACAAAACGTAGTCTAGGAAAGGACCTCTACTTTGTTTATATGTCCAAAGGAGGTAAGAGTCAGTGAATGTCAAGAAAATGACTAACGACACCTATAATGTTAAAGCTCAAAAACTCTGGAAGACGTTATATCTTTGTGCCAAGGAAAGCCCAACGCGCAGATTTCATGCGCTTTACGACAAGATTTATTCTCCAGATACGTTACGGGAAGCATGGCAGCGAGTGAAACGTAAGAAAGGAAGTAGTGGAGTGGATGGACAGACGATTGAAGAAATTGTCGAGGAGTATGGCGAGAATAAGTTTCTTGATGAACTCCATATGGAGTTAAAAGAAAAGAACTATCACCCAAGTCCTGTCCTCCGCACTTATATTCCGAAAGACAATGGAAAGAAACGTCCATTAGGAATCCCTACGATCAAAGATCGTGTGGCACAAATGGCGACGAAAATAGTGATCGAACCTATATTTGAAGCTGATTTTCATGACTGTTCGTTTGGTTTCCGTCCCAAACGGAATGCCCATCAAGCGTTGGCAAGGATTCGAAAGGCTAGCAAGAAAGGTTTTTGGGTAGTCGACGTTGATATTCAAGGCTACTTTGACAATATTAATCAAGATAAATTAATGAAGCTAGTTGAACAACGAATCAATGACAGACGGGTACTAAAACTCATCCGAAAATGGTTAAAAGCAGGGATTATGGAAGAAGGAAATGTTAGAAATCCTCAAACCGGAACCCCTCAAGGTGGAGTGATATCGCCTCTTTTAGCGAATATTTATTTGAACATTATGGACCAACTATGGGAAAAGAATTTCAAACATTTAGGAGAGATTACTCGTTATGCGGATGATTTTGTCATCATGTGTAAAACCAAACAACAGGCTTTAGAAAGCATTCGTGTCATTAAGGGAATTATGAAGAAGTTAGACCTTACTCTTAATACAGAGAAATCACAGCTCGTGAATCTCTGGAATGATGAGGGTGGCTTTGACTTTTTAGGTTTTCACAATCGGAAACTACCGTATCAAAAGAAAGGTGGTTGGACGATCTATGTCATGTCTCACTTCCCAAAGCGAGAAGCTATGAAGAAAATGCGAGCGAAAATCAAAGCGTTCACCGAACCGAGAAGCAAGCTCCACATGGATCTTCATGAATTAGTTGAAGGCTTGAACCGCAAGTTACAAGGATTCAAGAATTATTATGGCTTGTCGTCTGTCTCGAAGAGATGGTTGAATCGGATCGATTGGTATGTTTTGAAGCGTTTAGCCTTATTTAACAACAAGAAAAGACAGCGTCGCACGCTTCAAGGTCATCTGGAGGAAGTAAAGAAACAAATCCAGCATAAACTCGTACGTTTAGCTGATTAGGGTCTCCGTAATGCCGAAGAAAGAAGAACATCGGAAAGCCGTATGAGGGAAAACCTCACGTACGGTTTGATGAGGGGGAGCTGAAAGTAAAAGAGAGAGCGAGATATCTCCCTCTTTAAAATCAGTTCTCTACTCTACCCACGGAAAGCGAACCTTTTCCCGCAGCCCCTAAACGCCACTAAAGTCTCGAAACTGAGTTTTCATGAATTTGGAGCTTTTGTGGAATAAGAAATTACATTAGATCTAAACCTAATCATTGAGTAACCAAAATTCCTTTTAAATGACAAAAAGCACGTTTAAGAGGGGGAATTTCCTGCTCCCGCAATTTTATGGTAGGATTATGGAGAACGCTGTCAAAAGAGGTGTATAAGTCATGAGAGTCATCGCAGGAGAACATAAAGGAAGACAGTTGAAATCTGTCCCTACCCATAAAACACGACCCACAACTGATAAAGTGAAAGAGTCTGTTTTTCACATGATTGGCCCCTTCTTTGAAGGCGGATCAGCTCTTGATCTTTTTGCCGGGAGCGGTGGTTTAGGAATGGAAGCCTTAAGCCGTGGTATTGACACCTGTGTATTTGTCGATCAACAGCAAAAAGCCATTCAGACCATCTATGAAAATCTAGAGATCCTGGATTTACAAGAGCGCTGTGAAGTTTTTAAAACCGATGCCTGGCGTGCTATAAAAGCAGCAAGCAAACGTGGGTTATCGTTTGACTTGATTTTCCTGGATCCTCCTTATAAAAAGTTTTCCTATAAAGAATTAATGGAAAAATTGTTAGATAGCCAGCTGTTAGCTGATGGAGGTATCATTGTGTGTGAACATGATGCGAGAGAGGAAATTCCTGACGCAGCAGGGCGTCTGCAATTGGTGAAATCAGAAAGATATGGAAGCAACATTGGAGTATCGATTTATAGTGAAGGAGCGTTAACATGACACGTTTAGCAATTTGCCCGGGAAGTTTTGATCCAGTTACATATGGTCATTTGGATATCATTCGTCGTGGGGCAAAAGTATTTGACCATATCATCGTCGCCGTTTTTAATAATCAGAGCAAGGCGCCTTTATTTGATGTGAATGAAAGAGTTCGTCTCATTAAAGAAGCGACTGCAGATATGGAGAACGTATCCGTAGATTCGTGCAGCGGCTTATTAATGGACTATGCGGAACAGAAGAATGCTCAAGCTATTATTCGAGGATTGAGAGCTGTCAGTGACTTTGAATATGAGATGCAGATTACGTCTATGAATCGTAAGTTAAACGAAAAGATTGAAACGTTTTTTATGATGACCAATAATCAATATTCATTCTTAAGTTCGAGCATAGTTAAAGAGGTAGCGAAGTATCGGGCGAATATTTCAGATTTAGTCCCGCCGTCGGTAGAAGAAGCCTTAAATGAAAAATATCAGTAAGTCAGCCGCTGCAGGGATAACTGCAGCGGCTGTTAATTTTCAACTGTTCTTCTCTTCCATTTGATCAAAGTCATCAGACCGATCGTTATTATCGTTAATAAAGGACCGTAAACATGAAACTCCTGCAAGGTCGAAAAAGTAAATGACTGTGCAGTCTTCGTACTAGGAAGTGTAGAGGTCTGTAATGCATGAGATGGACCGTAAAAATGATAGAGAATAACCATAAGCATTGCGGCTATTGCACCATGAGCGAGACGGGCAAACGCATAAGGCTTGAAACGAATATCGGAATCAGCCAGGATACTTGCGATTTGCGCCTGGATCGATAACCCATGAAATCCAAGGATAAAACTGACGAGAATTAGCTGAGCGAGCAAGCTGTTATTTGTGGAGGTTACGGCACCAATTCCGGTTGTCATTTCAAGCAGCCCTGCTATGAGTGGAATGTGGAAGCTTGCTGGTAAAGCAGTGAACTGGAGCATGTACGTAAATAGATGAACGGCCCCCGTCTGCTTTATTAGTTCTGTAAGTACGGAAAACAGCATTATAAATCCGCCCACCATTAGTAAAGTATCCACGGATTTAATTACGGAGTCTCCCATCAGCCTGCCTATGGTTCGTCCATCTTTTAACCGGGAAGTATGCATCGTTTCAAAGACCATCCGCAACGAAGCTGGAGGAGCTTCTTGGCTGACTTTGTCTTCTTTTCGTTTATAAAACCTCATAAGTACCCCGATAATAAAGTTCCCTCCGTAGTGGGAAAGGGCAAGCAGCAGGCCAAGTGAAGAATTGTGAAAAAAACCTACGGCGACCGCCCCAAATAAAAAGAGCGGACTGGAAGCATTGGTGAATGCCACTAGTCTTTCGGCTTCAATCCGGGTAACTTGTCCACTCTTCCTTAAATCAACTGTCCATTTTGCTCCGGAGGGATACCCGCTGGCCATACCCATCACCCATACAAACCCTCCTGCTCCGGGGACATTGAATAATGGCCGCATTACTCTTTCACACAACGCACCCAGTCCATGGACCACTCCGAATCCAATCAGCAGCTCAGCTGTAATGAAAAAGGGAAGTAAAGCAGGAAATACAATCTCCCACCAGAGATTTAAGCCTCTTAAACTGGCTGTTAACGCTTCTTTTGGAAAGAAAATAAGTGCAGAGGTCAGTCCCAGTGATAAGGTTGTGAGAAATAAGGTTTTTAATCTGGCAATGATAAGCCCCTTCTTTCCATTTACAGTTTTCTGTACTTCTAAAATCATCCATAGTAGAATGAAAATATATTTGGACCACTCACCGATTGTGCGTATCTCTATTTCAATATGTACGCTCATATGTGGTTGATTTATGCCATAAAATAAGTGCAAAGATGAGACGTCAAGGAGAGATGATAGGTGGACCGTCCTAAGATTGGATTAGCCCTTGGTTCCGGGGGAGCTCGCGGATTTTCTCATTTAGGTGTCTTGAAAGTTCTTCACGATCACGGGATTCCTGTGGACTTGATTGCCGGGAGCAGCATGGGAGCTTTAGTCGGTTCTTTTTTTGCTGCTGGCCAGACTATTGATAATTTATACAAATTAGCCTTCACCTTTAAGCGGAAGTATTACCTTGATTTTACTGTTCCCAAAATGGGGTTTATTCAGGGGCGCAGAATAAAGGAATATATCCGTTTATTTACATTTGGTAAAACGATTGATCAATTTAATTTGCCTATGTCAATCATAGCGACAGATCTTTATGCTGGAGAGAAAAAGATTTTCACTGATGGACCTGCTAGTGAAGCGGTCCGCGCCAGTATTGGGATTCCAGGGATTTTCGTTCCTGAAAGGATTAACGATCGTTTGTATATTGATGGAGGGGTAATGGATCGTGTCCCTGTTTCTGTAGTGAAGAGTATGGGGGCAGACATCGTTATCGCTGTAGATTGTGCCCATTTCGAAGCGGACCCTAATATCACTTCCATTTATGATGTCATCATTCAAAGCATTGATATTATGCAGGATGAATTAGTAACAGCTATGGGTGTTTCCTCTGACGCGGATGTTATGATCAGGCCGGATGTATCTAAATTTAGTTCGCGGTCTTTTACCAACATTCAGGAAATTGTCACGGCAGGAGAAACAGCCGCAGCGTCTCAAATTAAACAAATACAGCAAAGGATGGCAGATTGGAAGGAGTCTTAAGTTATGAAAGGGAATAGAGGAATAGTTATTACCGGGGTTATTACAATCCTGATTGTGGCCTTTTTAGGGGCTTATCGTCTCCCTTATTACGTTTATAAACCAGGAAGTGCAGATGCCCTCAATCCAATAGTTGAAGTAGCGGACGGGTATAAAAGCAAAGGGGATATGCACTTAGTCACAGTTCGGGGCGGCCGTGCTACACCTATACAGTGGCTCATCGCAAAAATTCGTCCCTACCATGAAATTTACCCGTTAGATCAAATTCGCCCGAAAGGCATTTCCGAGGATGAATACTTTCAAGCTCAGCTGCAAATGATGGAGTCTTCGCAAGAGGCAGCGAAGGTCGTTGCTTATAAAGCAGCGAATAAAAAAGTAGACATTAATTATGACGGTGTGTATGTCGTTCAAACTCTTAAAGGGATGCCTGCTGAAAAGAAACTAAAAACGGGGGACCAAATCACAAAGATTGATGGTAAAAAGATTAAAGAATCAAGTGATCTAATAGATTATGTAGATGGTTTAAAAGAAGGCGATGAAGTCTCTCTTACGATAAAGCGTAAAGATGATGTTTTAACTAAAGATGTAAAGCTCGCGCCATTTCCTAGTGATCCTGATCGGGTAGGCGTGGGGATTTCCCTCGTTACCGATCGTTCCGTGGATGTAGACCCGGAAGTTAAAGTTAAGAGTGGAGAAATCGGCGGACCTAGCGCAGGGCTGATGTTTTCTCTAGAAATGTATGACCAGTTAACGAAAGCAGATTTAACGAAAGGCTATCAAATCTGCGGCACGGGTGAAATCAGTTATGATGGAAAGGTTGGCAGAATTGGCGGTATTGACAAAAAAGTAGTGGCAGCGGATAAAGCAGGGTGTAAAATATTCTTTGCTCCTAATGAAGGTGGAGCGAAGGATTCTAATTATCAAGTAGCAAAGAAAGCTGCTAAAGATATTGGAACGAATATGAAAGTAGTGCCTGTAGATACTTTTGAAGACGCCTTGAATTATTTAAAAAAATTAAAAGCTGCATCCTAAGTAAAAGCCCATCAGCGTTTAAGCTGATGGGCTTTATTAGTCCTGGACCACAAGAGGAGCATGATATTCTCCCTGCAGCGCTTCCACTCTTCTTTCGGCATTTAAAATACTATAATAGGCAATCGATGCTTTTTCCTCGAGATCAAGCATCGGGTGATCCATGTGCTGAGGCTGAGTGACCAAAGGAATTCGCATTTGTTTCTTTATCTGATTTAAATAGGCCTGACCGGTATGGTTCATTCCGAGTAATCTTACATAAGGTGGAAGAGGTTCATCCAGCATTACGCGGGCTTCTTCTTTTGTCGTCCCTATAAGGATATGAGCCAGTGTCCGCTGTAATCTAGTCCACGTATATCTTTTAGTTTTTAAACGTTCCATAAAATCAAGGAAGCTCACGGACCGTCGAATAGTACGTTTGATTCGGTATTCAAGTCCTTCATCGACTCCGTGAATAGACCGTAAATCTGCTTCCTTTAAGGTAAGTATTTTATATTGCAGCAGCTGAAAATAATCTTCCCAGCTGTGCCACGTCTTCATTTTCTCTTTATATTGAGTAAGTTTATCTTGAGTAATAGATGGAATCGCGGAGGATATGTCATCCGTCAGCGAAGATTGTAGAAGTAGTTCTTTACGAATGCTTGTAGCACTGGCAATGCTGCCTTTGATGGTTTCCTCATGAAACTGATTGCTTGTCCTCTGAATCGTAAGCGGCTGAACTGATCGGGAAAGATTGAGAATTTGTTTTACATAACTGTAGCCTAATATGTTATTGGGCATCGATAGATCCATTTTCCCTTCAGTCAGACCGATACTCTTGTAACCTAACCTTGAAGCCTCAGGAAACGAATAGCCTCTGTTTAGATATTGACGGACGGTATCGTGATAAGCAGGTGCTTTGGCGTTATAAATTTCGTTCGCTTCGATAAAATCATCGATTGAACCATGTTCACTTCCGAAACAAATTGAATCTACGCCAGTTTCAGCGAGAATATTTACTGCACCTTTGCTGAAGTAGTCACTATGCTCAACAGCGTAGATGCAGGGAAGTTCCAGGACTAAATCAGCACCTGTGTGTAAGGCTGCTTCCGCTCTGTGCCACTTATCGATGATTGCAGGTTCGCCTCGCTGCAGGAAATTCCCGCTCATCACTGCAATCATACAATCAGCTTCTGATACTTGTCTGGACTGTTCCAAGTGATAACGGTGTCCATTGTGAAACGGGTTGTATTCTACAATTACTCCACAAGCCTTCATCGAAGATTTCACCTCACAGCTATATTTTTGTTCATATCTATTGAACGTGCGTTTTGTTTATTTTATCATGAAGAGGCGGAAAATTCGCTTGAAGCCAATAAATTTTGATATTTTTGGTAAAATAAACAAGAAAGATATTTTACAAGGGTGTAAAGAAAAAATGTTGACAAATGGGTAAAATCCTTTTACAATAACTCTTGTTGCCATGAGGTGATAACAATGAAATTTCCTCTACAAAAACTCAATCAAAGCGGCGATCAGCCCTTTATATTTGAAGATGATGTAGATATTCAAGAACTAGAGGATATGAACAATGACATTCGCAGGATAGATCCTGTTCATGTGAAGGGTCAAGCGAACCTTCACGGGGAAGAAGTCACGGTAAACTTTTCAATTGATGGTGAAATGATTTTACCTTGTGCTAGAACACTGGTTGATGTGAAATACCCTTTTCACATTGACGCGTTAGAAGTGTTTAGTTTATCTCCCTATGTTGAAGGGGAAGATGACTCGGAAGTTCATCCCGTTCATGGAGAAATGCTTGACTTAACGCCTTATATCAAGGAAAATGTACTATTAGAGGTTCCGACCCGTGTGTTTTCAGAGAACGATAAGGCTCATGATCAAGCCCCCCAAGAAGGGAAGGGCTGGCAGGTGGTTTCCGAGGAAGAGCAAGGAAATAAAATCGATCCTCGAATGGCTAAGCTGCAATCATTATTGGATGATGAAGACAACAAATCAGAAAATCAGTGATGGTTTTCAAGTTGTAATAAAAGGAGGTGTACAACATGGCAGTACCTAAGCGTAAAACTTCTAAAAAAGTGAAGAACCAACGTCGTACTCACAAGAAATTACATGTACCTGGAATGGTCCTATGTGAAAACTGTGGAGAGTACTCAAAACCACACCATGTTTGCAAATCTTGTGGACAGTATAATGGAAAGCAAGTAGTTGAACAGTAGTAATGGGAAAGAGCCTGATGATTCAGGCTCTTTTTTTGTTGTCTGGAAAATTATATAATAATAAAGCTTGCGCAGTGCAGGCTGAATAAAGGTTTACTATTTTATGAGTGAACATTAAAGGGGGAGGGTGGATATGAAAGAGGTTAATTTTCATTGGCATGAGGAAGGATATGCGTCCATCGTGCTGAATCGTCCAGATAAATTGAATTCGATCACACCGCAAATGACAGAGGATTTACATAATGGTCTTGAGGAGGCTTTAAAATTTGAAGAAGAATTAAAGTTTCTTATTGTTACAGGAGCAGGGGAAAGAGCTTTTTGTTCAGGTGGAGATTTGAATGAACTTCACGGAGACCTTAGTTCTGACGATGCCTATCAAACTCTGCACCCTATGAAAGAAGTCTTGCTGAAACTTGCTCTTTTCCCTGTACCTACCATAGCTATATTGAATGGAATTGCCCGGGGAGGCGGCTGCGAAATAGCGACAGCCTGCGATTTCAGGTATGGTTTAGCGGATGGGGAATATGGGTTTGTCCAGGCCAACCTGGGGATTTGTCCCGGCTGGGGAGGAGGGACCTTGTTATATAAACGGATTCTTCCTGTTCATGCCGCTCGCTGGCTGATGCAAGCTAATCTACATAAGGCAGAGGATACGCTTCATTCAGGCTGGCTGCACAAAATTATTACGAAAGCTGAAATAAATGGAACAGAAATATTGAAGGACTTTCTTAATAAAACACCCGTGCAATTAAGATGGTTTAAACAACAGTACTTAGCTGAAATTAATGCAGTTGAATTGAACAGACAGATGGAACTGGAAGTGAAGCAATGTGCATCGCTCTGGGAATCTGAAGAACATAAACAAGCTGTACAAAACTTCTTAAAAACAAGAAAAAAGTCTTAAATGCTATTCTATCAACCTTCTGTCGTGCATAACTATAAACAAACGATAGAGGAGGGATGGTATGGACGCCCCGAGACAAGATGCCTGGAAGGAAGAGGAAGATACTCTTTTGGCAGAAACGGTTCTCAAATATATTTGTGAAGGGAAGACTCAACTCGAAGCATTTCAGGAAGTAGCTGAACGTCTTCGTCGGACACCAGCTGCTTGCGGTTTCAGGTGGAATGCTACAGTGAGAAAAGATTACCAGAATGAGATTCAAGAAGCCAAGCTGAACCGCAAAGAAAAGCGCGCAGTCTTCGCAACGGCTAGTGCTTTAGATGATCCGCCGATGTCATTGGATGCAGCGATCTCTTTTCTAAAAGAGATGAAGATGAAGCAATACGAAACCCAGGGCAAGCAAAAGCTTGAATATGAGCTTAGACAATTAAGTGAAGATAATAAACGATTAAAAGGTCAGCTTAAGCAATTCGAAGCTGCCTGGATGGAAATGGATAAACTGGTTACATGGGTAAAAGAACGGCATAAAAGTCCATTATAAATATAAAAAGGCCGCTACATCGTTCTTGTAGGGGCCTCATCTATGGGGACTATTCGGTTACTTCTCTTTCCTCAACGCCGGAAGGCATCCAAATTAATGGGTTTTCACCTAAATCCCTCTCCATATCATACTGGGCTTTCTGAAAGTCCATCTTCTCCCAAAAAACATGAGAATTGATACGGGGGTTGGTCTTAATCGGAAGCTTATAGCTTTTAGCGAAATCTACTAAGGCTTTTCCGAATCCCTGCTTTCTGTAATCGGGCAGCACTTCCAGTTTCCAAAGCTCTAAGTAATCCTGCGGAGGAACAAAATAATGGTCATATTTCGCTTGGACGCGGTAAAGACTCATCCTTGCCACTAAAGCGCTGCCATAATATATTCCAAAGAATGGTGACTCACTATCATTTTCAACGATATTACTTTCCAGATCCTCAAGCATGGCCAATTCCTGGTTACCATATTCTTTAAAACGCTTAAATTCTTCAAGTGTTTTATAATTCACCAGCAGTGGCTGAACTTTAATCGTAGCCATCATGATGGATTCCCCTTTCTTATCTGTATCTCCCTTAATTATAATATAATTATTTACATAATGAAACGCACAATTCCTCTCGTGATAAAATTGTCCTACCCTATAAACGTAATTATTTGCTACAATAAACTAAAGAAGTCAGACGGTTCAGGGGGGGATATATTGAATATTGGCATCATAGGTGCGGGGTCGATTGGTTTATTAATCGCGGCACACCTGGGCAGAAATAATAGCGTTCATCTGTATGTGAGAAGGCAGGGGCAGAGGGATACACTTAACACTCGTGGTGTGGCATGTGATCGTGCTGAGACCGTCGAGGTTCAGGCACATTTATTAAGTGATGGGTTTCTATGTCATGACGTTATCCTGGTTACGGTTAAACAGCATCAGATAGAAGAGATTCTTAGATCAATCAAGCAGCTTCCTGCTCACATACCGGTTATTTTTCTGCAAAACGGAATGGGTCACCTTGATAAACTAAGTTCCTTAGTTAACCCAGTACTGGTGGGGACTGTGGAGCATGGGGCTCTAAAGCTCAGTGACCGGGCTGTCAATCATACGGGTGCAGGAAAAATTACCATTGCCGCCTATTCAGATGTGGAGATGGCGGATCTTGAACGGTTAGCTTCACGGTTATCAGACCCGGACTTTAAAGTATCCTCCTATCAGGATTATTATGAATTACTGGTTAAGAAATTAATGATAAATACTGTTATTAATCCTTTAACAGCTTTATTCCGGGTTCGTAATCATGCACTAAAATCCAACCCTTCCATACGGACGCTCGGATACGAGTTGTGTAAAGAGGCAGCAAGTGTACTGGATCGTTCTCCTGAAACAGAGTGGGAAGAAATCCTGCGAATTGCAGAGAATACTGGTGGTAATTACTCTTCCATGGTAAAAGACCTCATGGAAAAAAGAACCACAGAAATTGATGCCATTAATGGCTACGTGGCAAAAAAGAGTCAGCATAAACTTCCTTATCATCATTTTGTCATTGAAGCGATTCATGCTTTAGAATTTGCGAATGAAAGAGAGGGAAAAGTATGACAGACTTTTTAATCAGCTCACTGGCCATGGTCATCACTTTGCCGTTTCCTTTTTTATTTCTCTTTTATTTCTTTGCGCGTAAATGGTACAGGCATAAACAAAAAGCTCTTCATCAGTCCGTAACTGTGACGGCGCCAATTTTTATCGTTTCTGTCCATGTTCTGTTATTTGTTTTATTTGAAAGAAGTTTTTTTGCGTATATTATTATTATGTTATTACTACTCCTTGCCTTATCCGTGGTTATTCAGTATAAAGTACATGATGAAATTCGGTTGTTTAAAGCCATAAAGAGCTTTTGGAGACTCAGCTTTTTATTATTTTTTGCCGTTTATTCAAGTTTGTCGCTTTTCGGCCTGATTAATCGAATGTTCTTTTCATAAACAGATTAGGTGAAGTTCAGGGAGCTTTTTTGTACAATACATAATGGTACATACCATTATAAGTGTAAATAAAGGAGAAGTTCTTATATGCGAATCGATCCCATTCAAATACAGCCTAATCAGAAAATAGTAAAGGACTATCGTCATGATTTTACTGCAGTACAAGATAAATTTGACTACCCTCCTTTTGAACAAGATACGTGGATAAACAGATGGAATGATCTTCAAGAGCGGGAGTTTAAACGGGAAGAATTAGCGCGGGTTCTTCATCGAATGAATGATCAATGGCAAGCGCCCTCTTCCGCCTTTCATTCTATTGAGCGTTTGAAAGATAGGGAGAGCACGGTCATAATTGCCGGTCAGCAGGCCGGTCTGTTAACGGGGCCGCTGTATACCGTTCACAAAGTGATTTCAATCTTACAATTAGCTAAGCAAAAGGAAGAGGAACTTAATAAACCTGTTATCCCGGTCTTTTGGATTGCGGGAGAGGATCATGATTTCGATGAGATTAATCATGTAATGTTAAAAAGTGAAAAGCGGATGAAGAAGCATGCCATTCACCAAGAGCCTGAGCAAAAATCTTCTGTTTCTGACTTGGATATTGATAAGGATCAAGGAATAGCCTGGCTGAATGAAATTTTCTCCATGGTCAGAGAAACGGAGATCACACAGAGTTTTTATGAACGTACACTCAAAGCATTGCAGGAATCAGCCAGTTATACCGATTTCTTTGCTAAATTAATTTATATGTTGTTTCCAGAGGAAGGGCTAGTGCTTGTGGATGCCCATCGTCCTGAGTTACGCCAGTTGGAATCAGGTTATTTCCAGTCCATGCTTGATCATAATCGAGAAATTTCTCAAGGAGTGTATGCTGCTATTCAAAAGAATAAGCAGCAGGGCTACTCTGTTTCTCTCGACAGTGAACTTACGGATGCTCACCTTTTCTATCATGATGGAGGGGATCGGATTCTGCTGACGAGAACAGATGACCATCACTATCAAGGCAAGAACAATGAAGTGTTCTTCACGGAGGAACAGATGAAAGAAATTGCCGAGAAAAACCCTGAGAAACTGAGTAATAATGTTGTAACCAGACCCTTGATGCAGGAAAGCGTTTTTCCGGTGCTTGGATTTATCGGCGGGCCTGGGGAAGTAAGCTACTGGTCTGTGTTAAAACCTGCATTTCAAGCGTTCGGTTTACGGATGCCGCCCGTATTGCCACGACTTTCTTTTACTCTTATTGATCGCAAATCTGAGCAGACGATGTCCAGGCTACAGGTGGAACCTGAACGCAGTGTGCAGTCAGGCACAAGAGAAATGAAAATGAATTGGCTTGCTTCTGTCAGCTCTCCGCCAATTGAAAAGCTAAGTGAAGAAGTTAAAGCAGAAATTGATAAGATCCATAAGCCTTTAAGAGCTAAGGCGGCGGAGCTTGGAGCAGATCTCGGCGCTCTCGCTGAGACAAACCTTCATCACTTATATAAGGATGTTCAATTTCTAGAGCAGAGAATGACAAGAAGACTAGAAGAGAAGTATAAAAAAGAAATTGCCTGTTTTAATGAACTCGATTTACTTTTGCGTCCGGAAGAAGGCTTACAAGAACGTGTGTGGAGTATATTGCCGTGGGTGAATGAATATGGTGTGGACGTTTTCACAAAAATGAACAACCATCATCTATCTTTTGAACACTCCCATTATCTAGTCTTTGTATAGAACTGGTCTCCACTCGCCTCCACCAAAAAACTAGTCATTAAAACCCTTAAAATCCTACCTTTCGAGGCAGGATTTTTTTATTAGTTAGAGAATGAATAAAAAGTAAGTGGAGAAAAGTGGGGCGATGTGGTAATGTTGTAACAGAAGGTGGGGACAGCTATATGTTCATGGGTGAATATCAACATAACATTGATACCAAAGGGCGAATAATTGTACCCTCCAAGTTTCGAGAGGATCTTGGGGAATGCTTCGTGCTAACACGAGGTTTAGATCAATGTTTGTTTGCTTACCCTATGAATGAGTGGAAGATCCTTGAAGAGAAGCTGAAGAAGCTGCCCCTTACTAAGAAAGATGCCCGTGCTTTCACCCGATTTTTCTTTTCTGGTGCTGTGGAATGTGAAGTAGATAAGCAAGGAAGAATTAATATTCCTCCACCATTAAGGAAGTATGCAGTTCTTGATAAGGAGTGCGTCGTTATTGGTGTATCGAACCGAATTGAATTTTGGAGCGGTGAAAAGTGGGAAACATATTTTGAAGCTTCAGAAGAATCATTTTCTGAAATTGCAGAGAACATGTTAGATGTTGATATTTGATAGAGAGAGACGAGTGATTTTATGTTTGAACATTACAGTGTATTAAAGTCAGAAACCATTGACCTGTTACATATAAAGCCTGACGGGGTGTATGTGGATTGTACCCTTGGCGGAGGCGGTCATTCAGAGATGATTGCTTCAAGGCTTAATCAACAGGGGAAATTAATCGCATTTGACCAAGATCAAAATGCTTTGCAGGCTGCAAAAGAGAGACTATCAGCTTATGAAGACCGTATTATTTTTGTTCATGCTAACTTTAGAAGGTTAGAATCTGAATTGAATGAGCTTGGGGTTGACCAAGTGGATGGCGTTCTTTACGACTTAGGGGTTTCAAGTCCTCAGCTCGACGTAGACAATCGCGGGTTTAGTTATCAGAACGATGCTGTCTTGGATATGCGTATGGATCAAACAGCTCCCTTAACAGCGAAAGAAATAGTAAATGAATGGGAGTACAAAGATTTAGTACGTATCTTTTTTAAATACGGTGAAGAAAAGTTTTCAAAACAGATTGCCCGAAAGATCGAGGCTGCCAGAGAAAACAGAGAAATAGAAACCACGGGGGAACTTGTAGAACTCATTAAAGAGGGAATACCTGCACCCGCAAGAAGAAAAGGTGGCCATCCGGCTAAACGAGTCTTCCAAGCCATTCGTATTGCAGTAAATGACGAGCTTGGAGCTTTTCAAGATGCATTGCATCAAGCAGCTCGCGTAACAGCGGTGGAAGGAAGAATTGCTGTTATCACCTTTCATTCCTTAGAAGACCGCTTATGTAAACAAGCTTTCAAAAAATGGAGCTCAAATCCTCCTCTGCCAAAAAACATTCCAATGATTCCAGAAGATAAACAGCCACCATTTAAACTTATTACCAGGAAGCCTATCGTAGCAGAAGAAGATGAACTAGAGGATAACAGACGCTCACGTTCAGCGAAGCTTAGAGTTGTTGAAAAGATAAAGCCGTGGTCTAAAGAATTTCAATTTGAAGAAGGGTGGAAACAAACATGAGTGCAGAGCAAGTGAGAAAGCAGCAGCCTTTACAACAGCCTGAAAGAAAGAAACAGGTAAAGGTAAAGGTCCATAAACAGAAATGGATAAGTACCGGTGAAAAATTCCTGTATTCGATTACTACAGCGGCCGTAATTGCCACTTCTGTATTCTTAGTTCATTTCTCCGCTTCCACCGATGGACTCAACCGGGACATCCAGCACTTAGAAGAGAAAATTGATGCCCAGCAATCTCAAAATGAGAATCTGGCGTATCAAGTGAAAGAACTTAGCAATCCAGACCGGATACTGAAAATTGCCAAAGAAAATGGATTATCTATAAAGAATTCAGTTGTCAAGCAAGCGGGTAAAGTAACCAATTAAAAAGCTGGGTGATTCATGATGAAGAGTTCCAATACCCATAAAGGCGCAGCATTATTAATTATCGTCTTTTCGCTGATATTTCTAGTAATTGCAGGTCGCTTTCTGTACATCGAAACAACTTCAAGTGTTGAAGGAGTCAATTTGAATAAATGGGCGGAAAAGGCACGAACAAGTACGTATGAAATTGATGCAGATCGAGGTAAAATCTTTGATAAAAATGGAATGGTTCTTGCTTATGACCGACCAACCTATCGAATCTACGCCATAGTAGACCCTGCGTATTCCGACAATTTAGAGGAGCCAAAGCATGTGACAGATCCTGAAAAGACTGCTTCCGTGCTGGCTCCTTTATTAGATATGGATGAGACGGAAATAGAAAATAGAATCGAGCAGGGGATAGATGAAGGGCGATTTCAGGTGGAGTTCGGTACTCAAGGCAGAGAATTATCGCAAGACAAAATGGAAGAAATTAAAGATAAAAAATTGAGAGGAATTCAATTTGAAGAAGAAGCGAAAAGGTACTATCCAAACGGAATGTTCGCTTCCCATGTTCTTGGATTTGCCCGCACACAAGACGGGAAAATCAAAGGGATTACGGGAATTGAAAAACAGATGGAAAAGTACTTAAAAGAAAAAAAAGGAAAAATAAGCTATGAAAGAGATAAATACGGCACAAAACTCCTTGATCCTAAAGAAGTGATGACGAAGCCGGACGATGGAGAAAACGTTTATTTGACCATTGATCAGAAAATTCAGACATTTCTGGAGGATGCAATGAGCCAGGTGGATGACCAATACCACCCGCAGAAAATTATGGCAGCGGTTATGGATCCGAAAACGGGTCAGGTGCTTGCGATGAGTAACCGGCCAAGTTATAATCCAAATGATATTGGGAACGTTGATAACTGGTACAATGACCTGATCTCTTACCCATTGGAACCGGGATCGACCATGAAGATGTTCACCTGGGCTTCCGCTATGGAAGAAGGTGTCTACAAAGGCGATCAATTATATAAGTCTGGCTCATTTAAAGTAACCAAAAATTCTGCCGAAATTCATGATTACAATCAAACCTGGGGGAAGATATCCTATGATGAAGGGCTACAAAGGTCTTCAAATGTTGCCGCGGCAAAATTAATGTGGGATATTCTAGGTCCGGCGAAATTTCGTAATTATTTGTCAGACTTCCATTTGGATCAACCTACAGGCATTGATCTGCCAGGAGAAGAAAAAGGGAAAATTCTATATGAACGGCCGATTGAAAAAGTAACTACTTCTTTTGGTCAAGGTACTACTGTTACACCAATCCAGCTTATGACTGCGGCCACTTCGATTGCAAATGATGGAAAAATGATGCAGCCGTATGTATTAAATAAAATAACTTCTAGTGAAAATGGCAAAACCATTAAAAAGACCAAACCCAACGTGATAGGAAAACCAATTTCCAAGGAAACCGCCTCAAAAATGCGCGACCTTCTTGGGACTGTCATCACTGGCAAGCATGGAACGGGAGCGGACTATAAATTAAGTGATTTCTCAGTGGCTGGGAAAACGGGAACCGCTCAGATCCCTGGAGCAGGCGGTCAATACATGTACGGGCATCAGAATTATCTCTTCTCATTTATGGGTATGGCCCCTAAGGAGGATCCTGAACTGTTAATGTATGTAGCGGTGAAACAGCCTGAATTAGCTGGGGATGAGAGTGGTTCTGAACCTGTCTCCTACATTTTTGACACGGTTATGGAGAATAGTCTGCATTATTTAGATATTCAGCCTGATAAGAGCAACGAACAGCAAGTGAAGGAGCACTCCATTGAAGACGTCAGTCGGTTAACGCCGAGTAAAGCCGAAGCTAAACTAAAGGAAACTTACAAAAATGTTACGGTTATAGGAAAAGGCGGAGATGTGGTAGGTACCCTTCCAGAGGCAGGAACAACATTACTTACGGATGAAAGAGTAATGATTATCACTGACCAGCCTGCGATGCCTGATGTTAAAGGATGGTCCTTAAGAGATGTTCATCGCTTAGCTCAAGAATTTCATTTGAAAATTGAAACGATGGGCAGCGGTTATGTAACGAAACAAAGTATTGATCCAGGAACTAGATTGAAAAAAGACGGTTATCTAGTAGTCGAACTGGAACCGCCACAATAAACAGCCATTCCCGGCAGTGTTCTAATCGTTTCTCAATTGCATATAGTGATACAAGCTGACTCTACTGAACTATTAAAGGAGTTATGGTTATGAAACGAGTATCGCAAGTAATTGTCAGGAAACGATTAGTCACTGTTTTTCTTGTGGGAATGGTTATTTTTATGGTTATTGCCGGAAGACTGGGCTATGTCCAGTTTGTGTTGAGCGATTTTCTTATTAACAAAGCTGAAGAGTCCTGGAGCCGGGATATCACGTTCGAACCAGAACGAGGAAAAATTTTAGATGCGAATGGAGAAGTACTAGTCGGGAACCAGTCAGCCCCTACAGTTATGGTAGTTCCGCGGCAAATAAAGGATCCAAAGGCTACAGCTGAGCAGCTGGCTCAGATATTAAATATGAGTGAAGAAAAAGCGTACAAGCATGTAACCAAAAAGATTTCGATTGAAAAGATTCATCCGGAAGGAAGAAAGATTTCAGAAGAACAAGCAGAGGCCATCCAATCTCTTGCTATGCCGGGAGTGTACATAGCCGAGGACTCTGAAAGGTATTATCCACACGGTGCCTTTCTTTCCCATGTTTTAGGGTTTAGCGGTATCGACAATCAGGGTCTCTTAGGTTTAGAAGCTTATTACGATGACCAGCTGAAAGGAGAAAAAGGGGCCCTTTCATTTTTTTCAGATGCTAAAGGAAAGCGTATGCCGGATATGGCAGATACCTACACCCCTCCCGTAGATGGCGAAAATTTGCAGCTTACTATTGATTACCGGGTGCAATCTATTGTGGAAAGGGAGCTGGATTTAGCCCAAGCCAAGTACAACCCGGATGGGGCGGTAGCGATCGTTGTGGATCCTAAAACTGGTAAAGTAGTGGCGATGGCATCGAGGCCGAACTTCGACCCAGCTAATTACCAAGAGGTAAAACCTTCCGTATACAATCGGAATTTACCTGTTTGGAGCACGTACGAGCCGGGATCTACTTTTAAAATTATTACTCTGGCTGCCGCTCTGGAAGAAAACAAGGTCGATTTAGAAAAAGACCAATTCTTCGATTCAGGAGCAGTTAAAGTAGACGGGGCAACACTGCATTGCTGGAAACGCGGGGGTCATGGCAGTGAGAGCTTCCTGGAAGTTGTCCAAAATTCCTGTAACCCTGGTTTTGTCGAACTTGGCCAGCGTCTCGGTAAAGATAAATTATTTGAATATATTGATCGATTTGGCTTTGGGCAGAAAACCGGTATCGACTTAGAAGGAGAAGGTAAAGGTATTCTGTTTAACCCTGATAAAATCGGTGCGGTAGAACAGGCAACCACGGCATTTGGACAAGGGGTTTCGGTAACGCCGATCCAGCAAGTAATGGCCGTTGCAGCTGCAGTAAATGGCGGTTATTACTATGAGCCTTATGTCCGTCAAGCTTGGCTCGACCCTTTAACCGGGAAGGTTCTCGATAAAAATGAACCTAAATTACAACGAAGGGTCATATCTGAAGAAACCTCGAAAAAAGTTCGTGAAGCACTGGAAAGCGTTGTTGCTCAAGGAACAGGCCGCGGCGCTTATGTGGAAGGGTATCGGGTTGGCGGCAAGACCGGTACAGCTCAGAAAGTAGGACCGGACGGGAAGTATATGACAGATAATCACATCGTTTCATTTATTGGTTTTGCTCCAGCAAATGATCCTCAGCTAGTCGTGTATCTTGCCATTGACAACCCGAAAAACACGGTACAATTCGGCGGAGTAGTAGCAGCACCAATAGTTGGATCTATCATGGGAGACAGCCTGCGTACTCTTGGAGTCAAGCCAAGTAAAGATGGGCTGGAAAAAGAATATGCCTGGCCCGAAGAACCGCTCGTTGAAGTTCCTAATGTCACAGGCATGAAGAAAAAAGACCTAACCCAGATGCTGGCAGATTTAAAAGTGGACGCAAGTGGTAAAGGAGATAAGGTCATTACTCAAGCACCAGCAGCGGGAGTTAAAGTGAAATCTGGATCTACGATACGAATCTTTCTAGGAAATTAATTTTTATAAAATGGGTTTCCTAGTCCCTGTATCCAGTAACTTTTGCTATAATGGATAGGAATGTGTAAAGTTAGGATGAGATAAATGAAAATTACCGAATTGTTAAAATATGTACCTTATTATAAGACGAAAAATCAAATTGAAAATATTTCCATACAAAACATCTCAATGGACTCCAGGGCGGTCAGACCTGGAGATCTATTTGTTTGCATTAGAGGTTATGAAGTAGACGGACATAAGTTTGCGCCAGATGCAGTGGAGCGTGGAGCGGCTGCTATAGTAGCAGAAGAGGAGCTTGAGGCGGAGGTCCCGGTGATTATTGTAAATGATTCTTCCAGAGCTTTAGCTATGCTGGCGTCTGCTTATTACCATAACCCAACAGAGAAGTTGAATTTAATTGGTGTTACAGGTACTAATGGGAAGACTTCTGTCACTTATTTACTGGACGAAATCTTCCGGGCAGACCAACAAACTACTGGGCTTATTGGGACCATTCAAATGAGTATAGCAGGTACTCCCTACCCAGTGAAAAATACAACACCCGATTCTCTTTCTTTGCAAGAAAGTTTCGCGAAAATGTGTGAAGCTAAAGTGGATACTGCTGTAATGGAAGTATCCTCTCATGCCCTTGATCAAGGAAGAGTCTTTGGGTCTGACTTTGATGTCGCCGTTTTTACTAATCTAAGCCAGGATCATCTGGATTATCATGAAAATATGGATGATTATTTAAGGGCTAAGTCCCTATTGTTTGCCCAGCTGGGAAACAGCTATAATGTGGAACGGGCAAAGTTTGCCGTAATTAATAATGACTCTCCGGCTGCTAAGAAGCTGATCCGGTCCACTGCACAACCCGTCCTTACATACGGGGTGAACCAGAAAGCAGATCTTATGGCAACGGATATTGATTTACATGAAAAAGGTGTGTCCTTTAGGATGGGGACACCTGTGGGTTCTATTCATATTGATAGCCCTCTTATGGGATTGTTTAGTGTATATAATATGCTTGCCTCAGCAGGAGCGGCACTGGTCAGTGGAGTTTCGCTTCAGGTAATTCAGCAGGCATTTAAACATTCAAAGGGAGTGCGCGGACGTTTTGAGCCTGTGCTTGAAGGACAGGAATTCGGCGTAGTAGTTGACTATGCTCACACTCCAGACTCGCTGGAAAACGTTTTAAAAACAATGAAAGATTTCTGTCGTGGAACGATTCACGTAGTCGTAGGCTGCGGAGGAGATCGTGACCGCTCGAAAAGGGCAGTGATGGCAGACGTTGCAATGAAATATGGGGATGATATTATCTTCACTTCAGACAATCCTAGAACAGAAGACCCTTACCGGATTTTGGAAGATATGACTAGCCATCTTTCCTCTGGCTACGAAGTCATTGAAGATCGTAAGCAAGCGATTAAGCAGGCCATTTCCAGGGCTCAACAAGGAGATATCATCTTAATTGCCGGAAAAGGCCATGAAACCTATCAGGAAATTAATGATGTTAGATATGACTTTGACGATCGTGAAGTTGCAAGAGAACTATTAAGGCATAGTAAGGAGAGTAACACATGAAGTTAGAGGCAGTTGAGTTAGTCGATCTATTCACAAATTATAAAGGGGCGGCAAATGATAGCATCGCCCTTCATCAAGTTATGACCGATACCCGAAAAGAAGCTAAACAAAGCTTGTTTGTCCCTATTGTTGGAGATGCCTTTGACGCTCATGATTTTCTGAAGCAGGCTATTCAACAAGGGGCGGTAGCTGCATTATGGCAGCAAAATCGAGCACTTCCCAAGTTTGTGCCGACGGATTTTCCTGTATTCTATGTGAAAGATACGACCGCAGCTTTGCAGCAGCTGGCGGAGTATTATTTAAGAAAAATCAAGCCCCTTGTCATTGGAGTGACTGGATCGAACGGAAAAACGACTACAAAGGACATGGCTGCTTCAGTACTGTCTACCACATACAAAACTCATAAGACTGCAGGCAATTTCAATAATCACATAGGCTTACCGCTTACTGTACTCTCGATGCCAGAAGGGACAGAAGCCCTGGTACTGGAAATGGGGATGAATAATGCAGGAGAAATCTCGCTGCTGTCTCGTTTATCTAAGCCTGATTATGCAATTATTACGAACATTGGTGAATCCCATCTCGAAAATCTAGGGTCGCGGGAAGCCATAGCTTCGGCTAAAGCAGAAATATTAGAGGGACTTCAACCAAATGGCAAGGTTATCATAGATGGAGACGAAGCGCTTCTGGCCCAGTTGAAAAAAGAGGGGCGTTCCATTTCCTGTGGATTTAAACAACCGTGTAACTATACAATTTCTGTAGAAACGGCAGAGGATAACCGCAGCGTGTTTTCTCTAAATGGCACAAGGTATGAATTACCTATGGCAGGAAGTCATAACGTTAAGAATGCGGCGTTTGTCATTGCCCTATGTGAGCAATTACAAATGCCAACTAAGTCCATCCAGCAGGGACTTAACCATTTAACGATGTCGGGGATGAGGTTTGAAAAGCATGAAGGGCTTAAAGGTTCGCTTATTATTAATGATGCCTATAATGCTTCTCCTACTTCCATGAAAGCTGTGATTGAAGTAGTGCAGCAGCTTCAAGCAAAGAAGCATAAAGTATTAGTTCTCGGTGACATGTTTGAACTTGGAGAAAAATCCTTGGCTCTTCATGCCGGCGTGGGCGAAGCTATACCAGCAGGAATTCATGCTGTCTACACCCTGGGGGACCAGGCAAAAGAAATTTCTACAGCAGCAGCGGAGAAAAATCCTCGAATGGAAGTTTGTCATTTTACCGATAAAAAAGAATTAATAAGTCAATTACTAAATACAATTACCCCAGATACGGTGGTATTGTTAAAAGCTTCCCGGAAAATGAAATTAGAAGAATTACTGCTAGATCTCACAGACTGAATAAACAGGCGATGACGATCATGTAAAAGGAGGAAAACAGCAATGAACGACTACATATTGTTAATAACGATGGTACTATCATTCATTCTTACTGTCGTGATATCGCCGATTATTATCCCGTTTTTAAGACGCTTGAAATTCGGCCAGAGTATTAGAGAAGAAGGACCTAAATCCCATCAGAAGAAATCGGGCACCCCGACAATGGGTGGAGTCATGATCATATTGGCAGTGACAGCTGCGACTCTTCTGGCATCCTTCTGGTTTGATACCCAGAAAGCAGACATCCATTTGTTTCTGTTATTATTTGTCCTGATCGGTTATGGATTATTAGGATTTCTGGATGATTACATCAAAGTGGCATTAAAAAGAAATCTTGGTTTAACATCTAAGCAGAAAATGCTCGGACAAATAATAATTGCTATTGTTGTTTACGTTATCCTAAAACAAACTGGATTTCCGACTTTTATCGAAGTTCCCGGAACTTCTTTTCAAATTGAATTAGGGTGGGGGTACGCCCTGCTCATCCTCTTCATGCTGGTGGGCGGTTCTAATGCGGTGAACTTAACAGATGGTTTAGATGGTCTTTTAGCAGGAACGGCTGCTATCGCCTTTGGTGCATTTGGCATATTAGCCTGGTACGGAGATCAAAATATGGAAACAGCCATTTTTGCTTTAGCCGTAGTAGGGGCACTATTGGGTTTCTTAGTATTTAATGCCCATCCGGCAAAGGTGTTTATGGGAGATACAGGCTCCTTAGGGTTAGGCGGAGCGATTGCCATTATTGCTATCTTAACGAAGCTTGAATTATTGCTTGTGATCATCGGCGGTGTGTTTGTACTGGAAACACTATCCGTTATGATTCAGGTCGCCTCCTTTAAAACAACAGGAAAGAGAATATTTCGAATGAGCCCGCTGCACCATCACTATGAATTAAAGGGCTGGTCGGAATGGCGAGTAGTTACAACATTTTGGACGCTTGGATTAATTTTCGCAGTCTTAGGTGTATATATTGAGGTGATGTTTAGTTGAATACTTTAATCAATTTTCCATATAACCATGTCCTAGTGCTCGGCCTTGCTAAAAGCGGTACAGCTGCTGCAGAACTTCTGCTAGACAGTGGTGTCCAATTAAGGATTAATGATTTGAAAGCGAAAATGGACGATCCTGCAGTGGCAGAACTTACTCGCAAAGGGGCAGAAGTCATTACAGGTGGACATCCAATAGAAGCTCTGGATAATATCGATTTATTGGTGAAGAATCCAGGAATCCCTTATGAAAATGTGTTAGTTGCCGAGGCAGAAACTCGTGGAATTCCAATTATTACGGAAGTTGAACTGGCTGGCAGGCTGCATGAAGGAAACTTAATTGCTGTAACTGGGTCGAATGGGAAAACCACTACAACAACCTTGATTTACGAAATGATTGCTGCCGCTCATCAGCCAGCTGCTATTGCTGGTAATATTGGAAAGGTTGCCTGTGAAGTTGCAAGACATACCGGAGAAGAGGAAACGATGGTTGTCGAGCTGTCCTCCTTTCAGCTGCTAGGTACGTTGACCTTTAAACCAAATATAGCGGTCTGGCTGAATTTGTTTGAAGCTCATCTGGATTACCATCATACACTGGATAATTATCATCAGGCGAAAGCCAAAATAGCTAAATACCAAGAGGAAGAGGATTTCTTGGTGTATAATGCTGATGATGAAAAGATCAGCAAGTTTCTTCCCACCATTCAATCTAAGCTGGTCCCTTTCTCTATTCATCGTAAAGTAGATGGGGCTTGGGTGGACGAGAATTGGGTTTATTTTAAGGACGAGCCCGTTATTAAACGAAATGAAATCGTGTTAGTGGGCGAACATAACCTGTCTAATATTTTGGCAGCAGTAGCCGCAGTCAAACTAACAGGGATTGAAAATGAGGCAGTTTCTAAAGTTCTGACTCGTTTCACGGGAGTTCCTCATCGATTGCAATTTATAGAAAAGAAACTAGATAGGTATATATATAATGATTCAAAAGCTACGAATATCCTGGCAACTTCTTATGCATTGAAATCATTTCAACAGCCTGTAGTCCTGCTTGCAGGAGGATTGGACCGCGGCAACAGCTTTGATGATCTTCTTCCTTTTCTTTCTTCTGTAAAAGGGATGGTCGTATTTGGCGAAACCGCAGAACTCCTGTCGGAAACAGGAGAGAAGGCCGGCATACCGCAGATTACGAAAGTGGAGACGATGGAAGAGGCAGTAAAAGAAGCATTTTCCATGTCCAGTCAGGAAGATGTTATCTTGCTTTCCCCTGCATGTGCCAGCTGGGATCAATACCGGACGTTTGAAGAAAGAGGCAACATGTTTATCGATGCCGTGCATAAGCTCTAATAAGGGCTTAATGCGGCAAAGCTTTACGCCCTGTTTTCCATTAGATGGGAGTGGGGCTTTTTTTATGGAATCAAAACAGAAGAAGCCGGATTTATGGTTGTTTGCAGCGATTGTAGGCATTCTGGTCATTGGGATCATAATGGTTTATAGTTCATCAAATATTTGGTCAGAATACAAGTTTAACGATGGATGGTACTTTGCTAAGCGGCAAATGCTTTTCGCCGCTGCTGGGTTAGCTGCGATGATTGCATTGTCGCGAATTCCTTATTATGTGTGGTACAAGCATTCTAAATGGATATTGTATGTGTGTCTTTTTTTTCTAATTGCTGTGCTGATTCCTGGAGTAGGCATGGTCCGCGGAGGTGCAAGAAGCTGGATCGGCGTGGGGATGTTCAGTATTCAGCCATCTGAATTTATGAAACTGGGCCTTATCCTTTACCTGGCAAGGTTCTTATCCATACGTCAAAAGAAAATGGGATCGTTTCAGGAAGGCTTTCTGCCTGGACTGGCACTCATCGCGATCCCATTTGCATTAATTATGCTTCAACCTGATTTAGGGACAGGGGTAGTGATGGTAGCTACATGCCTTGTTATGATGTTTGCATCAGGAGCAAGGATTGGTCACTTTATGTGGATTGCAGCTGCTGGAATGGCAGGAATGATTGGTTTGATAGCTTCGGCCCCGTACCGAATCAAGAGGATTACCGCTTTTCTGCATCCATGGGAAGATCCACTGGGCAGCGGTTTTCAAATCATTCAGTCTTTATATGCAATTGGCCCGGGTGGCTTGCTGGGAATGGGGCTGGGTCACAGTATGCAGAAGTTCTTTTATCTTCCTGAACCACAGACGGATTTTATTTTCGCCGTCTTAGCAGAGGAACTAGGGTTCTTAGGGGGAGTAGTCGTTCTTGGTCTTTTTTTTGTGCTGCTGTGGCGCGGAATTCGGACAAGTTTGTATGCTCCTGACCTCTTTGGAACATTGTTATCTCTGGGTATCGTAGGTATGATCTCTATCCAAGTGATGATTAATGTGAGTGTAGTCACTGGCCTGATCCCCGTAACCGGTATAACGCTGCCGCTGGTCAGTTATGGTGGTTCTTCCCTGACACTCACCCTTGCATCATTAGGCTTACTGTTAAGTGTGAGCCGATACTCCACTAAATAACAAAAAGGTGAACAAGCTGCAACGGCTGATCCTGATGATGAAAACTGTGCAAATTATTACATTGCACAGTTTTTTTGTGATTATTTGTCAAACGCCCCACACCAGCCACTTAAAAATGATAAAATAAACTACATAAATTATTAACTTTCAGCATTGGTCAGAGGCGGAGAATAAATGTTTTTATCAGCTTAAGAACTATCCGCTTCTTTTTCTGAACCTTTGATGACAATTAAAACTGAATTTTGTTACAATCTGAGTCGACACTATCAGTCTATTACTTATAAATTGTGATATAATGGGAGTTATCATTTAAAAGATGTGCACAGTATTTTCACTTACGATTTTACCTTTCTAAACAGCTAAGTGGTGGATCACAAGGGTGGCACGGTAATAAGGAGAAATGCCCGTTATGGAAGAGAGAAAAGTTGTTTCCATAGAAGATCGCATACCGAAACTAAAGCAAACACGAAGAAAGAAAGCGAATCGGCGATTGATCTTATATTTATCAATCCTTTTTTTGTTAATTGCTACGGTTGTCTATTTACAATCTCCTTTGAGTAATGTCAATAAGGTAGTTGTAGAGGGCGAACAACATGTGAGTGCTAAGGAAATTAAACAATTATCAACAATAACAACAAAAGACAACTATTGGAAAATTGATCCCGGCGATGTAGAAAAAGCGGTTGAAAAGCATGTTCAAATCACAAATGCTAAAGTGAAGAGACGGCTGCCTGGCACGGTAATAATTGATGTGAAAGAAGCTGAACGCATAGGTTATATTCAGGAAGAAGACAAGTTTCAGCCTATTTTGGAAAATGGAACAAAACTGAAAGCATCAGCAACAATACCTACCGGGGATGCCCCGATTTTATACGGATTCACTAAATCGACCTACTTAAAAGAAATGTCCCAGGAACTAAAACAATTGCCAGACAGTATTGCCAGTTTAATTTCAGAAGTTCATTGGAAGCCTGAAGAAGATAATCCTTATCGAATCATTTTGTATATGAATGATGGATATGAAGTAGTGGCTTCAATACGGAATTTCTCCTCAAAAATGCCCGCTTATCCTTCTATAGTCGGTCAATTGACTAAGAATGACAAAGGGATCGTTCACATTGATGTAGGAACTTATTTTGAAGCCTATCCCAGCAAACAATCAAAAGAGGATAATAGTAATGATGAACAAGAGAGGTAGACTTTTCATTCTGTCGCTCGTTCTTCTTGGTTCAGGTTTTCTAGTCGCTTACAGTTTTCAGCAGACGAAGAAAAGTCCTGAAATGGTGCAGCTTAACGACTCCCATTGGGAAAAACAATATTTTTTCCAGAAACAACTTCTCGATACAGAGGAAAAGAACAAGCAGTTAAGGCAGGAACTTTTAAACAAAAGAAATAAAATCCAGGAGTACGAAGATAATCTGGCTGATTCGAAGCAAGTGATGGCGGACTTTGTTCAGAGGAAAAAGCAGCTTCAATTACTTGCCGGAGAGCTCCCCGTAGAGGGGCCGGGGGTAAAGGTTACTCTAAGTGATGCCATGTATATCCCTGATCAGGAAAATGTGAATCAGTATATTGTTCATGAAGGGCATGTTCAAGCTGTCATTAATGAATTATTAACGGCGGGGGCGAAAGCAATTGCTATCAATGGACAGCGATATTTTAGTGATAGCTATATTGCCTGCACAGGTCCTGTCATAACTCTTGATGGGATTCAGCACCCTGCTCCTTTTGAAATAACGGCAATTGGCGATCCTGATGTCCTCGCCTCGAGTCTTGAATTGACTCAAGGAATTATCGATCAGTTGAAGAAAGAAAATATCGATATTGAAATGAGTAAAGAAAGCGGAATAACGATGAAAGCCAGATTAGCAGCTGAAGGGCGTACGTCATGAAGAATCGAGTAAAGTGGATGGTTTCGCTGGTGTTTTTATGTATAGGTTTTATGACCGCGATCCAGTTTAAAACTACGGCAGAACCGAAAGCTAGAGATACAAGAGACCAATGGGAGATTCGGGAAGAATTAAGGAATGAACAGCAGACCCAGGAAGACTTATTAAAGAAAATCTCGGATGCTGACCAAATATTGGATAATTATAATGCTAACTCTTCTCAGAAGAAAGTTGATACACTGAAAGAGTCCATTCATAAGCTGGAAAAGCAAACAGGGCTCATGGAGGCCCAGGGTGCGGGTGTTTCTCTAACTATCTCACCGATTTTTCAGGAAAGTACGACGGGACAGACCTATCCTTCTATATCACCTGAGCTCCTTAGCAGACTAGTTAATGAGCTTAACCGATTTGGAGCAGAAGAAATTGCGATTGGAAAAGAACGGTTAACCAATTTGTCCCCCATAAGAAACGTAAATGGGTACACTTATGTTAATAATCGTCCCCTGCCTCCGCTGCCTGTAACCATTCAAGTACTATCTGAAAATCCAGATAAACTGCGGGATTATATTGAAGCGAGCCAGTCGAAAGATTTCTTTGCTATCGATAATCTCGACTTAAAAGCTATAACAGAAGATTCGATAGTGCTACCCAAATATGAAGATCCTTTACAATTAGATATTTTGAAAGAGAAAGATTGGAAAGAAACAGGTGAATGAGCATGTGGCTGCCGATTTTATTTTTAGTCATTGGAGTGGCACTTGGATTATTAACTGATATTCAAGTTCCTGAAGCTTACTCAAATTATTTATCAATCGCGGTATTAGCAGCATTTGATACACTTCTTGGAGGGATCCGTGCTCAGTTAGAAAAGAATTTTAATGATCTTGTATTCATTACCGGATTCATTTTCAACGTTTTTTTGGCAGCAATTCTAGCTTTTCTAGGAGTACAGCTGGGAGTGGATTTATATCTTGCTGCAGTTTTTGCTTTTGGTTTCCGACTGTTCCAGAATTTAGGGATTATACGCAGGAAAGTTATTGATCAGAAGCTGCTTGGAAGGAAATTTGAAAAAAATAGCCGTAGTTAAAAGGATATTCGTTAAACGTTGTGGAAAACAACTATTGTATGAGTTTTTTAAATCATGGTGAGACATTTGAATCAGGTTATTTATCAATTCATTTACGTTTTTATTTCAGTGATTGTATTTTAAACGTGAATTCGATATGCTTTGTACTACTCATATGGCTTGTTATCAGGAGGTGCGTCATTGGTGAATCAGAATGAAATATTAGTAAGCTTAGATATAGGTACGAGTCGTATCAAAGTAATTATTGGAGAAATTATGAATGACTCGTTAAATATAATTGGAGTGGGCTCCGCAAAATCTAATGGCATGAAAAAAGGGGCTATCGTCGACATTGATCAAACTGTGCATTCTATTCGATCAGCTGTAGAACAAGCTGAAAGAATGGTGGATATGAAAATCGATCGCGTAGTCGTCGGGGTTAATGGAAATCACATTCAGCTTCAACCCTGCCATGGTGTCGTAGCAGTATCCAGTGAGACGAGAGAAATAGGAAATGAAGATATTTCCAGAGTGATTGATGCAGCACAGGTGGTATCCATTCCGCCGGAGCGAGAAATTATTGATGTTGTACCGAGACAATTTATCGTGGATGGTCAGGATGAAATTACTGATCCTCGCGGCATGATTGGTGTTCGTCTTGAAATGGAAGGTATGATTATCACTTGTGCGAAGACTGTATTACATAACACACTCAAATGCGTTGAAAGAGCGGGACTTGAAGTGTTAGATGTATGCTTGCAGCCTTTAGCAGCAGGTACCGTTTCCTTATCAGAGGATGAAACTAATTTAGGTGTTGCCCTGTTAGATGTAGGGGGAGGATCTACAACAATTTCAGTATTTGAAGAAGGGCATTTGAAAGGAACCAGTTTAATTCCTTTTGGTGGCGACAATATTACGAAGGATCTATCAATAGGTATGAGAACTTCTACGGACGAAGCTGAGCAAGTAAAAGTAGAACATGGACATGCTTTTTTCGATGATGCAAATGAAGAAGAAGGTTTTTCTGTTACGATTATTGGAAGTAATCGCGAACAGGCATTCAATCAATTGCAAATCTCTGATATGATTGAAGCTAGACTGGAAGAAATTTTTGTCTTAGCCGCTCAAGAAATTCAGAGGATGGGTGTAAGAGAACTGCCCGGAGGTTTTGTATTAACTGGCGGAGCCATGAACATGCCAGGAGTATTAGAACTTTCCCAGGACATCTTTCATTCTAATGTAAGATTGGCTATCCCGGATTATATTGGAGTCAGAGAACCGCAGTTTACGAGTGGAGTCGGTATCTTGCAATTCGCTTATCGTAATGCGAAAATACAAGGGAAAGAGATCTTTCCATCGGTTTCTGCTAATGTAGATCAGCCTGCGCCTCAAAAGCAGAAAAGAGTGCAGAAACAACCAAAAGAAGAAAAAGAAAAATCAGAAAAGAAAAAAGAGTCAGGTTTATCTAATCTGTTAAAGTATTTCTTTGACTAAGGATAGAAGTAACAATAATCAAAGTGCGGAGATGAGCATAAATCTTGTAATCTCGTGTTTAGGAGGAACGGAAGATGTTAGATTTTGATACAAGTATGGACCAATTAGCAACAATTAAAGTAATTGGAGTTGGCGGAGGCGGAAGCAATGCCGTCAACCGAATGATTGAACATGGGGTACAGGGTGTTGAATTTATTGCGGTAAATACCGATGCCCAGGCCCTTAACCTTTCGAAAGCAGAAGTGAAAATGCAAATTGGCGGCAAACTTACCCGCGGCCTAGGTGCTGGAGCTAACCCAGAGGTTGGCCGTAAAGCAGCAGAAGAAAGCAAAGAGCAGTTAGAAGAAGCTCTTCAAGGAGCGGACATGGTCTTTGTAACTGCCGGAATGGGCGGCGGTACAGGTACAGGTGCTGCCCCAGTAATTGCCCAGGTTGCGAAAGAATTAGGGGCTCTGACTGTCGGAGTAGTAACAAGACCGTTTACTTTTGAAGGACGCAAAAGATCAACTCAGGCAACTGGAGGAATCGATGGCTTAAAAGGCAGTGTTGATACATTAATCGTAATCCCAAATGACCGTCTGTTAGAAATTGTGGATAAGAATACTCCTATGCTTGAAGCCTTCAGAGAAGCAGATAATGTACTAAGACAAGGTGTACAAGGTATTTCAGATTTAATTGCTGTACCTGGTCTTATTAACGTAGACTTTGCGGACGTTAAGACTATTATGGTGGACAAAGGTTCTGCTCTTATGGGTATTGGTATTGCCACTGGAGAGAGCAGAGCAGCTGAAGCGGCTAAGAAAGCCATCTCCTCTCCGCTTCTTGAAACATCGATTGACGGAGCTCATGGTGTTCTAATGAATATCAGCGGCGGTACGAATCTGAGTTTGTATGAAGTGCAGGAGGCAGCAGATATTGTCACCTCTGCAGCCGATCAAGAAGTAAATGTCATCTTTGGTTCAGTAATTAATGAAAATCTTAAAGATGAAATTGTGGTAACAGTCATTGCTACTGGATTTGACGAAAGTCAATTGGCTGAAGGACAGAAGAAACGTCCTTCCACGAATCAGTCTAAGCCAAACGTAATGGAAAGACCTCAGAGAGAGGAACAGCCAAGGCGCGAAACTCCTCAGGCTCAGCCGAAATCAAATAATCAAGAAGAAGATACTCTCGACATTCCTACTTTCTTAAGAAATAGGAATCGCCGCAGATAATATTCTAAGAAGAACCGCTGCTACTAGCAGCGGTTCTTTTTTTATGTCTATGTTTATCTTGAAGATGGTTGGTTTTTAAAAACATTTAGAAAGTTCCTTATTCCAAATAAGCTCCCAATTCTTGAAGACTCAGTTTCGAGACTTTAGTGTGAGTTTAGGGGTTGCGGGAAAAGGATCGCTTTCCGTGGGGCGGTCGCTGAGTCTCCTCGAGCAAAGCTCTGTGGGGTCTCAGCTGTCCCGCAATTCCCACAGGAGTCTCACCGTTTCCCTCCGCCCCCTTGCCATAATAGAATCTCGAAACCTCCTTCAAGAAAAAGCGAAAATTCCAACGGTAGCATGAAAGTCCCAGGAGCATACTTGCTCTAATATGGAGGGTGGATGTACTATTCCTTGGGAAGGGGCTTGTTTCTCCATTGAATGGTTAGTCGGGAAACTTGGCGATATTTACTGTCCCTTCTACATTGAATGGATGAAACGGAAACAAATAGTGATGCTCTTTGTATGATTGGAATGACGGTCTGTTACAAAGAATAGTTAGTTAACAAGTAAATCGGAAGACATTGGATAAGGTCCGTTCATCAACCTATGGATAGGGTGGCGGGGAAACGGTGAGACTCCCGTGGGAGAAGGTACTAGGCGAGATCCCACAGGGAGTGAAACGAGCGAGGAAGCTCGCAGTTCCCCCACAGGAAAGTGTTCAAATGTGGAATCGCCCCGATAGACACGACCAGCTTAAGCCGACCATCAAAAGGAAGGCGATTTTTCCTTCCGTTGATGAGCGGCTTATGTCTCGAGTGTCTGGGCGATGGAACAAGACGAATCGTTTCCCCGCCACCCTTACTCTTAATCAGGAAACGGGCCATAATTACCTCGAAGTCGAGTCTTAAACAATCCTGCACTTTACTTGAAGACTTGATTTCAAGATAATTACCTGAAATTTCGTTAGATCTCCTGCTGGTTTTAAAGTAGAAGAACCACTTCAAGTAAATTGCGAACAATAGCAGATAGTGTGAGGTTTCATACTTTCTATAGTTTGAAAATAAAGCAATCAGAAATACTATCGGCACTTCAATTAACCATATCAAAATGGTTTTGACAGCAAGCTACAAAACTAGCTTTTTCAAGGCTCATAAACTGACAGACTTTTTAGAAGGACAAGCTTATACTTTCAATAATGAAAGTAGGAAGGGAGAGGGGAGGATCTATCTAGATGCGGTTTGGCTGCTTAATATACTGATGGATGGAATGATTTTGTATCTTACGCAAGGGTTAACTAGAACGAAAACTTCTACAAAAAGAGTAATGTTCGGGGCGCTTTTTGCTTCCATCATCGTACCTATCACCGTGTACCTGCCCCATTCGTGGTTTACGACTAGTTTAGGGAAATTATTATTTTCTTTTGTCATTATATTTATTGCTTTTTCTTTTGTCTCTATTCGTTCCTGGCTGGTGCAGCTGGTAAGCTTTTACTTTATTACCTTTGCGATCGGTGGCGGTATGTTGGGCATTCACTACTTTTTGTCCAGCGATGTGAGCTTTGAAGGTAGTACGATGATCACTCACAATGCAGGGTATGGAGATCCGGTAAGTTGGATTTTTGTATTGATTGGCTTTCCCATCTCCTGGTTTTTTACTAAATGGCGGATGGAGCACGTGAGTCTCCACAGAATGAAACTTGAAGAAATTTACGATGTCTCGATTAACTGGAATGGAAAGACTGCTGAATGTAAGGGACTAGTGGACAGTGGCAACCAATTGATTGATCCCGTTAGCAGAAAAATGGTTTTTTTAGCAGATGGAAATGTGTTTAATCAATTTTTGAATGCTGAAGAATTTAAGCAGTTAGAGGTGGAGAACATTCTCTCTCACTTTGATGATTGCTCAGAACTTCTGCAGTCCTCTATTCGACTTGTTCCCTACCAGGGTGCGGGAATGGGAGGTCAGCTGCTTGTAACTCTGCTTGTTGATCGTATTACTGTGAAAACGAAGGAAGGGAGTTTAGTAATTGAGAACCCCCTGCTCGGTGTCCAGCATCATGATTTAACCCATGATCGCCTATATCAATTACTTATTCACCCTCACCTAATGGTCCGCGGCAAATCTGCTTAGAAATGAAAGGGGAATTTTCTATGATCAAATGGCTGTTTAAATTAAGGCTAGGTTTTTATCGGCTGCTAATTAAATTAGGGATAAAACAAGACGAAATTTACTATATTGGCGGAAGTGAGGCACTGCCGCCTCCGTTATCTAGAGAAGAAGAGCAGGAGCTTCTTCAACGGCTTCCTAAGGGTGATAAGGCAGCCCGCGCTGTGTTGATCGAGAGAAACTTGCGGCTCGTTGTATATATTGCTAGGAAATTTGAAAATACTGGAGTAAATATTGAAGATTTAATCAGCATCGGCACGATCGGTTTAATAAAAGCCGTGAATACTTTCGATCCAGAGAAGAAAATTAAGCTTGCTACGTACGCCTCCCGCTGTATTGAAAATGAAATATTAATGCATTTAAGAAAAAGTAATAAGCTTAAGACGGAGGTTTCATTTGATGAGCCGCTAAATGTAGATTGGGATGGAAATGAACTGCTTCTTTCAGACATCCTAGGAACAGAAGAGGATATTATCACCAAGGGAATTGAGAAAAAGATAGATAAAAAACTTTTAAAGTCTGCGTTGGAACAGTTGAATGATCGTGAAAAACAAATTATGGAATTACGCTTTGGACTGATAGGTAAAAAAGAGAAAACTCAAAAGGATGTAGCTGATATGATGGGGATATCTCAGTCTTATATTTCAAGGCTGGAAAAGAAGATTATCCGCAGACTTCAAAGAGAGTTTGACAAAATGGTCTAATATTCCAATTTTACAAATGCATAATTTTTCCTTCCAGGGAGATACTGAAAACTGATTATAGCTTCCTGGGAGGGTCTTACATTGTCACGACATAAAGTAGAGATTTGCGGAGTAGATACATCAAAACTGCCAGTACTAAAAAACAAAGAAATGCGGGCCCTGTTTGAGCAGTTACAAAGCGGAGAAATTGAAGCTAGAGAAGAATTAATTAATGGTAACCTCCGACTTGTGTTATCGGTGATTCAACGTTTCAATAACCGTGGAGAATACGGAGATGATTTATTTCAAGTTGGTTGTATTGGTTTAATGAAATCAATCGATAACTTCGATTTAAGCCATAATGTTAAGTTTTCCACTTATGCAGTTCCTATGATTATTGGTGAAATTCGCAGGTATTTAAGAGACAACAATCCTATTCGTGTTTCTCGCTCATTAAGAGACACCGCTTATAAAGCGTTGCAAATGAGAGAGAAAATGATAGGAGAAACGTCAAAAGATCCTGCCCCTCATGAGATTGCTGAGAAATTGGGTATTCCCCATGAAGATGTAGTTTTTGCAATGGATGCTATCCAGGATCCGGTTTCTCTATTTGAACCTATTTACAATGATGGAGGAGATCCAATATTTGTAGTGGATCAGTTGAAGGATGATCGGGAAAAGGATTCGGTATGGCTTGATGAGCTTTCACTTCGAGAAGGTATGAAACGGTTAAATGATCGAGAAAAAATGATATTAACGAAACGTTTCTTTCAAGGGAAAACGCAGATGGAAGTGGCTGAAGAAATTGGCATCTCTCAGGCTCAAGTTTCAAGGCTGGAAAAAGCAGCCATTAAAGAGATGAATACATCCATGTTTCAATAAAAATGTGATTAACACGGCTGGTTAAGCCGTGTTATTTTTTTGAAGAAATTTAGAGTATTACCGAAATGATTACCAGCGTTTGGGTGAACGGGGAAATCACACCTACGGCTGTATCGCACAGACCCTCGTGTCATAAGAAGGGAAGAGGTCATCCTTATCAGAACGGAAATATCTAAAGCAATAGGAACTTAATAAACCGCTTCTATTCAGAGTTTCAAGAACTGCCTATTTTATTAGTACTTTAAATTAGAAAGTGTTAGACGTTCCTTGCATATAGTTAGAGAAAGGGGGACGGACAATTATGAAAATTTCTGATCTGCAGGTTAAAGACGTGATTGCAATGGAGACTGGAGAGCGCCTAGGGTATATAAGTGATTTAGACATAGATACAAATCGAGGGCGGCTAAAGGGATTAGTTGTCACATTAAAGGGAAAAGCTATGGGTCTTTTTGGAAAAGAAGAGGAATTAGTCATCCCTTGGGATCAGATTGTTAACATTGGAGCAGACGTAATATTAGTGAAGAAGTCTGGGTACAGCGGTTCAGCAGCAGTGAAAAAGTTAGATTCTCCGGAATAAAACAGGAAAAATAATGTATTATGTGATAAAATGGAGGGAAATTGAGGTGGTAGAATGACCGAACCCTTCACATACAAGTCTTCAAGACAATACATGTGTTTTAATAATACTGAGAATTTGATTGCCGGAATAACAACTAGAAAAGACGGGTTTAGCGAGCCTCCTTTTCATTCCTTTAATTTAGGGCTGCACGTTCCGGATGAATATTCAGCTGTGCTGAAAAACCGAAAACAGCTCGCCATGGATTTGAATGTTCCGCTGACCCAGTGGGTAATGGGCGAACAAGTTCATCAAACTAAGATTCAAGTCATTACTCCGGAAGATTGCGGAAAAGGTGTGCTCGATCATGACACCGCAGTCAAGGGTGTAGATGGTTTAATTACGAACCTTCCTGATGTCTTATTAACAGCTTTCTACGCGGACTGTGTCCCTTTATACTTTCTAGATGAGCAAACCAAGTGGATAGGAATCGCTCATGCAGGATGGAAGGGAACCGTTCAAGGCATGGCTCAGCATATGATTGAGAAATTTAACAAACTAGGAGCTGACCTCTCCACATTAAAGATGGTTATTGGCCCGTGTATCGGCTTCGATCAGTATGAAGTTGATGAACAGGTAATAAACCAAGTACCTGCCGAGTTAAGAGAAGAAGCTGCCATTTCTTTGTCAGAGGGAAAGTACCTGTTGGATTTAAAGAAATTAAATCAGGCAATAGCCGTTAAAGCTGGTCTGGCAGATGACAATATTTCCATGACTGGCTATTGTACATATGAGGAAGAAGATCTCTTTTTCTCCCATCGCCGCGACCATGGCAGCACCGGCAGAATGCTAGGTTACATTGGTTGGAAGAGGTAAGCTTTGGAAGGAGAGAAAGAATGAATACGGTAGCAGATAACCTTGCTCATATTCAAGAACAAGTAAAAGCAGCTTGCAGTAATTGTAATCGGGACCCGGAAGAGATAACCATTATTGCTGTAACTAAGTATGTTTCTACCTCCAGGGCACAGGAAGCCGTGGAAGCTGGAATCACTGACCTTGGGGAAAACCGCAAAGAAGGCTTGCTTGAGAAATATGACGTAATTGGAGAGCGGGCGAAATGGCACTTCATTGGTTCCTTGCAATCGAGAAAAGTAAAGGATGTTATTGAACAAGTCACGATGATCCATTCACTCGATCGTAAGTCCCTCGCTAAAGAAATTAACAAGCGAGCCGAAAGCCCAGTGCCATGTTTTGTTCAGGTTAACATTAGCGGCGAAGAATCTAAGCACGGTCTGGATCCTGATGAGGTCGAGTCATTTATAGAATTGCTGAAAGTTTATTCTAATATTAAAGTGGCAGGTCTAATGACTATGGCTCCTCATATTGAGGAAGAAGAGCAGCTGAGAGCTACGTTTAGGAAGCTTCGTGCTCTAAGAGACTCCATTCGAGACAAACAATACGTACATGCTCCTTGTGAATGGCTTTCTATGGGGATGAGCAATGACTTTCAATTAGCCATTGAAGAAGGAGCTACCCATGTAAGAATTGGGACAAGCTTAGTAGGAGAACAAAACTAATCTGAGGTGGTTAGAAATGAGTATGAAAAATAAATTCCGTTCGTTCTTTACATTGGACGATGAATATGAATACGTTGATGAGGAAATGATGGAGGAAGAAGCTGAAGAACAGGCTCCAGCACAGCGCAGTAAACGAAAAGCTGAAGGTCAGCAGAATGTAGTAAGTTTGAAAAGTGCCCAGCAATCTTCTAAAATGGTCCTTAGTGAGCCGAGCAGTTATAATGAAGCCCAGGATATTGCGGACCAGCTGGTCAATCGGAGAGCCGTAGTTATCAATCTGCAGCGAGTCGATCATCACCAGGCAAAGCGAATTGTGGATTTTCTCAGCGGGACCGTTTATGCTATCGGGGGAGATATTCAAAAACTGGGTTCTCAGACCTTCCTTTGTACCCCGGATAATGTAGAAATATCGGGTTCCATTTCAGAAATACTAGCAAAAGAAGAAGATGATATTAATAGAAGGTGGTAGCGGATGTACTCTTTGTTCAATGTATTAACAACTGCTTTACAAATTTATAGCTGGGTATTAATCATTTATATTTTAATGTCCTGGTTTCCGGGAGCGCGCCAATCTAGCTTTGGTAATATTTTAGCCCGTTTAGCCGAACCATTCTTAGAGCCTTTCCGCAGAATCATTCCGCCTCTTGGAATGATCGATATTTCTCCGATTGTTGCTATTCTTGTTTTAAGGTTTGCAACAGCAGGAATGTGGGAACTCTACAAAATTTTATTAGGATACTGATGAATAGAACAGGTGGGGTGAAGAAGAGTCTTCACGGCTATCTGTTCTTTTTTTACCGTTCGGGAGAGTGATAGTATGGATGTATATCAGCACTTTAGAGAAGAAGAACGCCCGTTTATTGATCAGGTGTTATCATGGCAGAGCGATGTAGAAATGAGATTTCAACGGAAGCTGACTGATTTTTTAAATCCGAGAGAACAATATATTTTTCGTTCCATTACAGGTGAATCTCCGCTTGAGAAAGGAATGTTCGGCGGAAGCGAACATTCCGAAAGAAAAAGGGCTATTTTGGCACCCGAGTATGAAAGTGTGGATTCTGAAGATTATCAGCTGGTTCTGCTGGAAGCTTCCTATCCTGATAAATTTATTAATTTAGAGCATCGAGACGTTCTTGGTGCTTTTATGTCGCTTGGCATTCGCAGAGAGAAAATGGGGGATTTAATCGTACGTGATGGTCTAATTCAAATCATAACGGGAACTGAAATCAGCGATTATATACGAATGAATTTAACGGGAGTCAAAAAAGCGAATGTACTCTTTGAGGAGAAACCTGTCTCTTGCTTAATGGAGAGTCATGAGCAATGGCAGACAAGAGATTCTACACTGTCTTCCTTAAGACTCGATGTAGTAGTTAAAGAAATTTATGGAATGTCCCGTAATAAAGCGAGTCTCCATATTGATAGTGGAATTGTGAAAGTGAATTTTCGGACAGTAGAGAGTCCCTCTTTTCTTCTCCGGGAAGGGGATCTTCTTAGCGTGCGCGGTAAAGGAAGAAGCAAGATTGTGGAGATCCACGGGAAAACTAAGAAAGATAAATTTAAAATAACGACAGCAAAATTAATTTAAATCCAGGAATTAGAGAAGGATTTCAGTTTTTTATGTCGAAAGAATACTAACAGGGAAAATTTGTATCGATTACTTAAGGAGGTGGCTGGTGTGCCTTTAACACCATTAGATATTCATAATAAAGAATTCACCCGTGGGTTCAGGGGATTTGATGAAGACGAAGTAAATGAATTTTTGGACCAAGTCATTAAGGATTATGAAATGGTGATTCGCCAGCGTAAGGAATTAGAGCGTGAAGTTGACCAGTTAAATGAACGGCTCGGCCACTTTAATAATATCGAGACGACCTTAAACAAATCGATTCTGGTAGCTCAGGAAACAGCAGAAGAAGTGAAAACGAACGCCAACAAAGAGTCAAAGCTTATTATTAAAGAAGCAGAAAAAAATGCAGATAGATTAATAAACGAAGCGCTTCAAAAGTCGCGCAGTGTGGCGATAGAAGTGGAAGAAATGAAAAAGCAGGCCAAAGTATTTAAGATGCGGCTAAGAATGCTTGTAGAAGCCCAGGTGGATATGATCGATAATGATGACTGGGACCACTTATTTGATACCAAAATCGATGATAAAGAGGAAGTTGAAAAGGAACTGGCACGCCATAATTCTTGACGGTCTTCTTTGAATTACATATAATTCAAGAACATAACTCTATAAGAACACGTTGACAGGGAGAGTATACTTTCTGGGATATGCATGAACAGCGATTCGGCGATGGTGGAAGGCCGAAGCATCTCTTAAGTAGAAGATCACCCTCGAGTAATTATATCGAACCGTATAGTAGATGTAATCGAGTCATTCACGATACGAATAAGACAAGTGGATTGTGCTGTCAGGCTCAGTCTATCAGGGTGGTAACGCGAGGTCTTCTCGTCCCTTTAAGGGATGAGGAGACCTTTTTTTGTAAAATATGAAAGGGGAAATAAGCTATGAATTATAAAGAAACTTTATTAATGCCTAAAACTGAGTTTCCGATGCGTGGTAATTTGCCGAATCGTGAGCCGGAAATCCAAAAAAAATGGGAAAAGGAAGATATATATCACCAGGTCCAGGAGCGGACAAAAGATCGCCCATTGTTTGTCCTTCATGATGGACCGCCGTACGCCAATGGCAGCCTTCATATGGGGCATGCCTTAAATAAGTCCTTGAAGGATTTTATCGTACGCTATAAATCGATGACAGGTTATCATGCACCTTATGTGCCCGGATGGGATACCCATGGTCTGCCGATTGAGTCTGCTCTTGCAAAAAAGAAAGTCGATCGAAAGAAAATGAGTATATCAGAATTTCGGCAAAAATGCGCAGATTATGCTCTGGGGCAGTTAGATAACCAGAGAAATGAATTTAAGCGTATGGGTGTCCGAGGGGATTGGGACCACCCATATATTTCATTAAATAAGGACTACGAAGCAGAGCAGATCAAGGTGTTTGGAGAAATGGCGAAAAAAGAATATATTTATAAAGGATTAAAGCCTGTATTCTGGTCACCTTCTTCAGAATCTGCTCTTGCAGAAGCGGAAATAGAATATCAAGACAAGCGGTCACCTTCCATTTATGTTAGTTTCAGCGTGAAAGATGGAAAAGATCTCCTTGAAGGGGACGAGAAATTCATCATTTGGACCACCACCCCGTGGACGATTCCGTCCAACTTAGGGATTGCTCTAAATCCTGCCTATGATTATGCTGTGGTGAAAACTGGAGAAGATAAATTTATCATCGCTCAAGACCTTCTGGAAGAAGTGGCAGAGAAATTAGAATGGATAAACTATGAAGTCCTTAAAGTATTTAAAGGTAAAGAAGCTGATCGAGTGACGGCTCAACACCCAATTTATGACCGGGAATCTCTCGTGGTACTGGGAGACCACGTAACTGCAGATGGCGGAACAGGCTGTGTGCACACAGCCCCAGGACACGGGGAAGATGACTTCTGGGTTGGTAAACAATACGGTCTTGATGTTCTGTGTCCAGTGGATTATAAAGGGGTCTTCACGACAGAAGCTCCTGGATTTGAAGGTTTATTCTATGACCAGGCGAATAAGCCAATTACTGAGAAGCTCGATGAAGCAGGCGCGTTAGAGAAACTCGAATTTATTACGCACTCTTACCCTCACGACTGGAGGACGAAGAAACCGACAATTTTCCGTGCCACAGACCAATGGTTTGCTTCGATCAAAGATTTCCGAGACGAGCTTTTAAATGAAATTCAGCAAGTGGAATGGACGCCTAAATGGGGAGAAACGCGACTGTACAACATGGTACGCGACCGTGAAGACTGGTGCATTTCCAGACAACGATCCTGGGGTGTGCCCATCCCGGTATTTTATGCCGAGGATGAAACGCCGATTATTACGGATGAAACCATCCAGCATGTCGCGGGACTGTTCCGCAAACATGGGTCAAACATATGGTTTGAGAAAGAAGCGGAAGATCTGCTACCAGAAGGATTTACTTCTGAACATAGTCCGAATGGTAAATTTACTAAAGAAACCGACATTATGGATGTTTGGTTTGACTCCGGTTCTTCTCATCAGTCTGTATTGGAACAGCGTGAAGATCTTCAGCGGCCGGCTGATTTATATTTGGAAGGCTCTGATCAATACCGGGGCTGGTTTAATTCCTCCTTGTCCACCGCTGTAGCAGTGACAGGGAAAGCGCCTTTTAAAGGAATCTTAAGCCATGGGTTTGCTCTCGATGGCGACGGAAGAAAAATGAGTAAGTCACTGGGCAATGTCATTATTCCTGATAAAGTAATGAAGCAGCTTGGCGCTGATATTATTCGGTTATGGGTTGCCTCTGCGGACTACCAGGCAGATGTGCGTATTTCGGATCCAATCCTGAAGCAAGTGGCAGAAGTATATCGTAAGATCCGTAATACTTTCCGCTTTTTACTTGGAAACCTGCATGATTTTGATCCTGCGCAGAATGCAGTAGAAGACAGCAAACTGCAGGAAGTGGATCAATATATGCTTCATCGTTTAAATCAATTAGTGAAGGATGCTCGCGATGCGTATGAGGATTATGAATTTTCTGTTGTATATAACAAAGTTCATAACTTCTGTACGATTGATTTAAGCTCTTTCTATCTGGATTTTGCGAAAGACATTCTTTACATTGAGGCAGAAGATCACCCTTCCCGCCGAAGCATTCAAACGGTCTACTATAAGACTCTAAAGGCATTAGTGCAGATTATGGCACCGATAATTCCTCATACCACAGACGAGGTATGGAGCTATTTACCGGGGGAAGAGGCGTTAAGCGTACAGTTATCGGATATGCCTGAGGCTGAGTTAAAGGCAGATCAATCCCTTGTCCAAAAATGGGATCATTTTATGGAAGTGCGTGACGATGTTTTGAAAGCATTGGAAGAAGCACGAAATGAGAAAGTAATCGGCAAGTCACTGGAAGCGAAAGTGACTCTTGTGCCTAAAGATGACCAAACGCGCAGGCTGTTAGAAGAAATTGATCACTTACAACAGTTATTGATCGTTTCAGGAGTGACAGTGAAGGACCAGGCGGAAGGCACGGAGCCTTATCAGTATGTGGATGTTGCAGTTGAAAAGCATCCAGGTGATAAGTGTGAGCGCTGCTGGGTAGCTTCTGAGGACGTAGGAAAGGATGAAGAGCATCCTTCATTGTGTTTGCGCTGTGCTGCTGTTGTAAAAAAACATTATCAGGTGTAAACCCTTAAGGTGCCGCAACAAGCGGTACCTTTTTCATCCTCTCGAAAAATGGGATGTATCTAGTTTGGGAAATTTATGTAATACGAGGCAGCAACCAGCGTTTGGGATTTGGAGTTCATAAAAAATACGTTATTTGATCCATCGCATTTGTCCTGCCTCTTCTTTGCGCCAGCGCTTTTTCTTCGTAACGAATCTGTGTGATTTATGGTACAATGGCAAAGGAAAATAAAACTTGGAGGCCGCTTATGTACGTGTATTATCTTATCGCTATTGTGATTATTGGACTGGACCAATTAACGAAATGGATGATCGTCCACTCGATGGAATATCGAGAAAGCATTCCTTTAATTGATAACTTTTTATATCTAACTTCTCATCGAAATACCGGGGCTGCCTGGGGAATATTAGCCGGACAGATGTGGTTCTTCTATTTAATTACTATCGTCGTAATTATCGTGGTTATCTATTATTTGCAGCAATATGGCAAACGAAGTAAATGGGTAGGAATCGCCCTATCCTTAATATTAGCTGGAGCCATCGGCAATTTTCTTGACCGGATGATTCGAAAAGAAGTCGTAGATTTTATCGATGTGTATATTTTTAATTACGATTATCCAATATTTAATGTTGCCGATTCATCCCTTGTCGTCGGCGTGATTTTAATTATGATCGCCACTCTTGTAGATGAAAGCAGGAAGAAAGGAAGTAAACGCAATTGAGTGAACAGTATCAAGTACTTGAAAGTGATCAGTCAAAAAGAATTGATAAACTTCTCTCTGAAGTCATTACGGATGCTTCACGTTCGCAAGTCCAAGGCTGGCTGCAGGAAGACCTTGTTCTTGTTAACGGAGAGACAGTAAAAAATAATTATAAAGTCCAGCAGGGAGATACCATCACTTGGAGTATCCCTGAACCAAAGCCGCTGGATCTTGCTCCCGAGAATATTCCCATAGAAATAATTTATGAAGATGAAGATGTTCTGGTCGTGAACAAGCCTTCTGGTATGGTCGTTCATCCTTCCGCGGGTCACGAGGGTGGTACGCTTGTTAACGCGCTTCTTTATCATTGCAATGATCTGTCAGGAATCAATGGTATCGAAAGACCGGGGATCGTTCATCGGATTGATAAAGATACAAGCGGCTTATTAATGGTGGCTAAGAATGACCGTGCCCATCAGTCTTTAGTGGAACAACTTTCTGGTAAAACAGTAGAAAGAAAATACGTGGCAGTTGTTCACGGTTTGATTTCTCATGAATATGGCACGATTGATGCCCCGATTGGCAGAGATCCTAAAGACCGCCAGCGGATGGCTGTCGTTGAAGGCGGACGTGAAGCGGTTACCCATTTTAGGGTGATGGAGCATTTCGATGATTTCACTTACGTAGAGTGTACGCTTGAGACCGGAAGAACTCACCAAATACGTGTGCATATGCGGTATATCAATCATCCGCTTGCCGGTGATCCCAAATACGGTCCTCGGAAGACGTTAGATTTAAACGGACAGGCTCTTCATGCTAAATCAATTGGCTTTAAACATCCTGGTACAGGGGAATGGATGCAATTTGAAGTCGAACCTCCTCAGGATTTCAAAGATATGATCGCTTTTTTAGAAAATCGCCGTTGACAAGCTTAGACTTATTTGACATAATAAATCATAGAATTTAATGCACCTTTAAGAACAGTCCCGTGAGGCTGAGAAGGGAACGGCGATGATACAATGAATTGTATCTTTAAACCCTTTTTCTGTCTTCATGAAGAAAAAGGGTTTTTTTATCTTCTAGGAAATTATAATAATGAAGTGGGTGTAGATAACTTTTTGCCGTACTTGCGCTTTAGTTCTAGACAAAGAAAGGGTGATTTCTTGAAACAAAAGGCCACAGTATTAGATGATGCTGCGATTAGAAGAGCATTAACAAGAATATCTCATGAGATCATTGAAAAGAATAAAGGAATTGAGGATCTCGTGTTAGTCGGAATTAAAACGAGAGGCGTGCCGATTGCTGAACGTATAAAGCAAAAAATCCAGGACATTGAAGGCGGCCTGCTGGCGGATGGAGAGCTGGATATAACGCTCTACCGTGATGATTTGACTCCTAAAAAGGAGCAGGCAGAGCCAGAGCTGAAAGAAACTAATATAAAAACAGATATTGATGGGAAAAAAGTCATTCTTGTGGATGATGTGTTATATACCGGTCGGACGGTGCGTGCCGCAATGGACGCACTGATGGACCATGGAAGACCTTCTCAAATTCAATTGGCTGTTTTAGTAGACCGTGGGCATAGAGAACTGCCCATTCGAGCTGACTATGTTGGGAAGAATGTTCCTACATCTCAAGACGAAGTCGTAACCGTTACTTTAACGGAAACGGATGATCAGGACCATGTGATGATATTTGAAAAGTAAACACTAATTACACCTTTAATAGGAAGTCCAGTGAGGCTTAGAAGGTCGTAAGTTGTTGGCGCGGACCCGCGTCTGCCTCTTTGCGCACTTTTAAGCAAAGAGGTTTTTTTTATGCATAAAGGAGGAATCTTACCATGACACAGAAAAGCGCAGTATTAGGAATTCATGATATACCAGCGAAACATAAATGGCTGGTGTTAAGCTTACAGCACTTATTTGCAATGTTTGGGGCTACTATTCTTGTCCCATTTTTAACAGGGCTTTCCCCTTCTGTAGCTTTAGTATCAAGCGGGACAGGAACGCTTGCCTATCTAGCCATAACAAGAGGAAAGATTCCTGCTTATCTTGGATCGAGCTTTGCCTTTATTTATCCAATTGTTGAAGTATCGAAGTCAAGTGGTGTAGCAGGGGCAATGGTCGGCAGTTTCTTTGCCGGATTAGTATATGGTATCATTGCTCTCCTCATCTCATTATTCGGATTAAAATGGCTGATGAACATTCTGCCTCCTGTGGTGGTCGGTCCCGTCATCATAGTCATTGGGCTGGGATTAGCTTCAACGGCGATTGACATGGCCATGTATCTTCCGGGTAAAGAAGAAAATATCTATAGCCTTCATCATTTTATAGTAGCCCTGGTCACCTTGGGTATCACCATAATTGCCTCGATTTATTTTAAAGGATTTTTCTCCTTATTACCGATATTATTTGGAATTATTGGGGGGTATTTGTTTGCCCTTACACAGGGCATTGTGGACACAAGTGGTATTCAAGCAGAATGGACCTCCCTGGCATCATCAAGTTCAGTAGGGGACTTTTTCGGAAACCTGTTTCAAATGCCGGAATTTGTTATTCCCTTTGTAGACTTTTCGCCATTGGATGTCTTTAGCTGGAAAATTGTCTTCTTTATGATGCCTTTTGCTCTTGTCACCATTACGGAACATACGGGAGATCAAATGGTGCTTTCTAAAGTGGTTGGGAAAAATTTCCTGAAGGAGCCAGGTCTGAACTTCTCCATTCTTGGAGATGGAGTGGCAACTATGATTGCATCTATGCTTGGCGGTCCTCCGAATACAACTTATGGCGAGAATATAGGCGTACTTGCTATTACTAGAGTGTACAGCGTGTTTGTAATAGGCGGAGCCGCTGTTATTGCAATATTCTTTGGATTTATAGGCATGGTGACAGCAGTCATCAGCTCTATTCCTCCGGCAGTAATGGGCGGAGTATCCATTCTGTTATTCGGAATTATTGCATCGAGCGGTCTGAGAATGCTGATTGACAATCAAGTGGACCTTGGTGAAAAGAGAAATTTAATTATCTCCTCCGTCATCCTTGTGATTGGTGTTGGCGGTGCCATGATAAAGGCAGGAAATGTTGAAGTAGCGGGGATGGCCTTAGCGGCAATCATCGGCATCCTGCTGAATTTAATTTTGCCTGGAAGAGAGAAGAGCCAGGGGAATGGCAATATGTTTAAAGCCCCAGAACTAGAAGAAGATAGAAATGGCGCAGCGTAACTGAACCAATACACGTTTTAAAGAGGTCCTGAGAGGCTTCGAAGGGTGTAGCAGGGTTTAGCTCGTTTGTTATGCAAACGCAGCACCCCCACACCCGGGGGTGCTGTTTTTTTTATCATCCAGAGGTATGAAGCTGCATCCAACGCAAGCCCCTAGCGCTTTTGTTCTGGCAGATCAAATGTTATGTCGTTTGGGGACCTAAGATAGGCTGCATTAATTTAACAAGCTGACAACCGCTGAAAAAAGGAGAGGGAGAGAATTATGAAACACTTACTTTCCATGAGAGAGCTAACAAACGTGCAGTTAGAAAAAATCTTTAGCACGGCCAAATCAATTGAAAACGGGAAGCTCACTGTCACTTATCCCGATCTATTCGCTGCAAATATTTTTCTTGAACCGAGTACAAGGACGAAAAACAGTTTTTACATGGCGGAGAAACGACTTGGTCTCGATGTAGTTGAGCTCGATGAGAAAGAATCCAGTTTAACTAAAGGGGAGAGTCTCTATGACACGTTAAGAACACTAGAAGCGCTTGGCGTGAGACTGGCCGTTGTCAGACAATCAGAAACCGGACTGCTTTCAAAAGTGGCAGAACAATTATCCATTTCCGTTATTAACGCGGGAGACGGCACCGGAGAACACCCTACGCAATCACTGCTCGATCTGTATACGATTAAAGATGAGTTTGCAAGCTTTGAAGGGCTGAAGGTTGTGATCGCTGGTGATATTAAACACAGCAGAGTAGCAAGATCAAATGCTTACGCACTGGAAAGGCTGGGAGCAGATGTATATTTTGTAGCCAAACCAGAGTGGAGAGACGATACGATTTCTGAAGATTACATATCCATAGATGAAGCTGTGGACATGTGTGACGTGCTGATGCTGTTGAGAATCCAGCATGAACGTCATGAAGGAGCATGCAAAACGACCCAGTATTTAGAAGACTATGGCTTAACTATAGAACGGGAAGCGAGGATGAAAAAGGATTCGATCATTCTCCACCCTGCCCCTGTCAATCGAGGGGTGGAAATTGAGGAGTCTCTCGTTGAATCCAGTAAATCGAGGATTTTCAGACAAATGACGAACGGGGTCACGGTTAGAATGGCCCTGATCCGGCATCTACTTGAGGAGGGAACGGCATGACGATTAAATTAGTGAATGGAAAACGATTGACTGAAGGAAAGTTATTACCTTGTGAAGTTCTTATTGAGGAAGAGAAGATCAAAGCAATTAGAGAAAAGATAGAAGTTGAAGCAGATGAGGTCATGGATATGAAGGGTCACTTAATCTCTGCTGGGTTTGTTGACGTTCACATTCACTTGAGAGAACCAGGCGGTGAAGCAAAGGAAACTATCGCAACCGGTACGCAAGCTGCCGCTAAAGGCGGGTTTACCACTGTATGTGCCATGCCGAATACAAGACCAGTTCCTGATAAAGCAGAAACGATGGCAGCTTTAATAGATAAAATTAAACAAGATGCTTATGTGAGAGTCTTACCCTATGCATCGATTACGACCCGGCAGCTTGGAAATGAGATGGTAGATATGGAGGCTTTGGCTGAAGAAGGGGCGTTTGCCTTTACGGATGATGGGGTCGGCGTTCAAAGTGCCGGCCAAATGTATGAAGCAATGATAGCTGCTAAAAAGCAAGATAAAGCGATTGTTGCCCATTGCGAAGACAATTCACTTGTGTATGGCGGAGTTGCCCACGAAGGATCAGTAAACGAAAAGCTGAATGTTCCTGGAATCCCTAATATTGCAGAATCCGTTCATATAGCCAGAGATGTGCTTCTTGCTGAAGCTTCCGGCTGCCACTATCACGTTTGTCACGTTTCTACTAAGGAGTCTGTTCGAGTTATTAGAGATGCAAAGCGCGCAGGCATTCATGTGACTGCAGAAGTAACGCCTCACCATCTGCTGTTAAATGAAAACTCAATCCCCTCAGATAATGCTCTCTATAAAATGAATCCGCCACTGAGGTCCGTTGAGGATCAGCAAGCGCTAATAGACGGGCTTTTAGACGGAACTATTGACTGTATCGCGACTGATCATGCCCCACACACAGAAGAAGAAAAACAACAAGGGTTTCTAAAGTCTCCATTTGGAATTACTGGCCTGGAAACAGCATTCCCACTGTTATATTCTTATTTTGTTAAACGCGGAACAGCCACCACAGAGCAGCTCATTGATTGGTTAACCGTACGCCCAAGTGAAATTTTTCATTTACCTTATGGAAGACTGCAAGCAGGAGAACTAGCAGACCTCACCATTATAGATCTTGAAACCATGAAGAATATAGATCGTCATGCGTTGGTATCTAAAGGAAAAAACAGCCCGTTTCACGGTTGGGAAGTACAAGGGTTTCCAGTTATGACAATCGTTAATGGAAAAATAGTATGGGAGGAGAATAATGATGAAACAACTCGTTCTTGAGGATGGTACGACATTTGTAGGAAAAGGCTTCGGAAGCAACAGAGAAACGATGGGGGAAATCGTATTCAATACGGGAATGACAGGCTATCAGGAAGTCATTTCAGATCCCTCCTACTGCGGTCAAATAGTGACATTTACTTACCCGCTGGTCGGAAATTATGGAATAAACCGCGATGATTTTGAGACCGTTGATCCGGCGATTCTGGGCGTTGTTGTAAAAGAGCATTGTGAACATCCTTCAAATTTCAGAAGCGAAGAAACGTTAGACGATTATTTAAAAGCTAAAAGAATTCCCGGGATAAGCGGAATTGATACACGCAAACTTACGAAAATTATTCGTAAACATGGAACGATGAAGGCGATGCTTACTTCCGTTGACCGGCCAGTCGAACAAGTGCTGCAAGCTATGGAAGATACTCCTCTCGCTCGTGATCAGGTGAAACAAGTCTCCACAGTCAAGCCTTATGTCGTTCCAGGCAGGGGGTACAGGATTGTACTCATTGATTTTGGAATGAAGCATGGGATATTGCGTGAATTCACTAGAAGAAATTGTCATGTTACGGTCGTTCCCTATCACACCTCTGCAGAAGAAATAGAGCGGCTTCGTCCCGATGGAGTGATGCTTTCTAATGGTCCGGGAGACCCTAAAGATTGTCCGGAAGCGATCCAAACGCTTGGCAAACTAATGGGAAGTGTTCCTATATTCGGGATTTGCCTCGGCCATCAGCTCATTGCCTTAGCCGCAGGAGCAAATACGAAAAAAATGAAATTCGGACACCGGGGCATCAATCAGCCAGTGAAAGATTTACAAACTGGCCGCACCTCTATTACCTCCCAAAATCATGGGTATGCAGTAGATCCGGATTCTCTAACTCAAACAAAATTAACATTAACCCAGGTTTCCTTAAATGACCAGACAGTCGAAGGTCTGGAGCATAATCGCTTTAATGTATTTTCCGTTCAATATCATCCAGAAAGCTCGCCAGGACCTGAAGACACCGCTTATCTATTTGATGATTTTCTCCAAAGAATTACAGACGAACAAGCGAAAAAGAAGGAGGGCTCCACATGCCTAAACGTACAGATATAAAACGAATTCTAGTCATTGGTTCAGGACCTATTACTATCGGACAGGCTGCAGAGTTTGACTATTCAGGTACTCAGGCCTGTCAATCTCTGAAAGAAGAAGGTTATGAAGTTATTCTGGCCAACTCTAACCCCGCAACCATTATGACAGATCATACTTTCGCAGATGAAGTATACATGGAGCCGCTTACGCTGGAATTTTTATCTAAAATTGTTCGAAAAGAAAAACCTGATGCGATTCTTCCTACGCTCGGCGGACAGACCGCTTTAAATCTAGCTGTAGAGTTAAGCGAATCAGGAATATTAAAGGAATATGCCGTAGAACTACTAGGTAGTCCTTTAGATGCAATTGAACGAGCAGAAGACCGGGAGAAATTCCGCTCACTTATGCATGAGATGAAGCAGCCTGTCCCTGATAGTGAGATCGTAAGTACAGTGGAAGAGTCGTTGCAATTTGCTGACAAGATTGGGTATCCGGTCATTGTCAGACCTGCCTACACGATGGGTGGAGCCGGCGGAGGCATGTGTTATAGCGAAACAGAACTAAGAGAAACGGCACGTAATGGTCTTTCCATGTCTCCTGTTCACCAGTGTCTGATTGAAAAAAACATTGCTGGTTTTAAAGAAATTGAATATGAGGTCATGCGGGATGGCAATGACCATGCGATCGTTGTATGTAATATGGAAAACTTTGATCCAGTAGGCGTTCATACTGGGGACTCCATTGTAGTCGCTCCTTCCCAAACGCTGAGTGACCGCGAATATCAAATGTTGAGAAATGCTTCTCTGGATATTATAAGAGCTTTGGAAATTGAAGGAGGGTGCAATGTGCAGCTTGCCATTGATCCTGACAGTTTCCAGTATTATATTATCGAAGTCAATCCGCGGGTAAGTCGATCATCAGCTCTTGCCTCCAAAGCTACGGGCTATCCAATTGCAAAACTTGCAGCAAAAATTGCTGTCGGCATGACCTTGGATGAAATTAAAAACCCCATTACAGGAACTACGTATGCTTGCTTTGAACCAGCTCTCGACTATGTGGTTACCAAGATTCCTCGCTGGCCGTTTGATAAGTTTGCCAAAGGAAACCGCAAGCTTGGCACACAAATGAAAGCAACGGGAGAAATTATGGCGATTGGCAGAACGATGGAAGAATCGCTGCTAAAGGGTGTCCGATCTTTAGAAGGGGAAACGGAAGAGCTCTATTTGGATTCCATCACAGATACATCAGCTGAAGATTTATTGGAAAGAATGCAAACAGCAGATGACGAGCGGATCTTTGTGCTTGCCGAAGCTTTTCGGAAAAATGTATCCGTTGAAGACATTCATCAAAAAACGGGGATTGATCCATTCTTTTTAAACAAGCTGGCAAGAGTCATTAAGCTCGAAGCTGAACTGAAGGAACAAGGGCTGCAATATGACATGGTGAAACAAGTGAAGGAAGCCGGATTCTCTGACTTGCAAATGGCTCGCATACTAAAAATGGACAGCGATGAAATTACTCAGTACCGGCGGGAGCAGAACATTCGTCCTGTTTATAAAATGGTCGATACGTGTGCGGGAGAATTTGTCTCAGAAACGCCTTATTTCTACAGCAGTTATGAAGAGGAGAACGAATCGATCGTCACAGCAAATAAGAAAGTGCTCGTCATAGGCTCCGGCCCGATCCGTATTGGCCAAGGGGTAGAATTTGATTATGCCACGGTCCATTCTGTGCTTGCTCTAAAAGAAATGGGCTATGAAGCCATCATTATGAATAACAATCCTGAAACCGTATCGACGGACTTTAGTGTATCGGATAAGCTTTATTTTGAACCCTTAACGCTTGAAGATGTGATGCACGTGATAGATTTAGAGAAACCTGAAGGGGTCATCGTTCAATTTGGCGGCCAAACTGCCATTAATCTAGTTGAAGGTTTAAATCGATTCGGAGTGAACATTCTAGGCACCACTATGGAAGCCATCAACCAAACGGAAGACCGGGATTTATTTGAACAGCTGCTGAACAAGCTGGAAATAGCTAAACCTGGCGGGGAAAGTGTAACTAGTGAACAAGAAGCAGTAGCTGCAGCTACAAACATTGGTTATCCGGTGGTAGTCAGACCGTCGTATGTCCTGGGCGGCAGGGCGATGGAAATTGTTTATTCGGAGGATGAGCTGCTTCAATATATGCAAGAAAATGTGAAGGTTCACAATGGTCATCCTATTTTAATAGATAAATACATTACTGGAATGGAGATTGAAGTAGATGCCATTACAGATGGGACTGACGTGGTAATCCCGGGCATTATGGAACACATCGAACGGGCCGGGGTGCACTCAGGAGACTCTATGGCTGTATATCCTACTCAAAGACTTACAAGGAAACTGGAGCAAGAGTGTATTGAAGCTACGACTAAAATCGCCTCAGAGCTGAATATGAAGGGATTAATTAATATTCAGTTTGTTGTCAAGGATGATACAGCTTACGTACTTGAAGTAAATCCGCGTGCAAGCAGGACAGTTCCATTCTTAAGTAAAATTACGGGTGTAACTATGGCGAAAATCGCAACGAAAGTTATTCTTGGAGAAACGCTTGCCGATCTTGGCTATACTTCCGGCGTTGCCGTAAAACCAGACGGAGTATATGTCAAAGTTCCTGTGTTTTCATTTGAGAAACTGAGAAGCGTAGATATCACCCTGGGACCTGAAATGAAATCGACGGGCGAAGTCATCGGATATGACCAAACCCTTGAGAAAGCTTTATATAAAGGGATGACCGCAGCGGGTCTGAAAATTCCGACTCAAGGTTCTGTTCTCCTGACCGTAGCTGATAAGGATAAAACAGAAATGCTGGATATTGCTCGAACCTTCTATCAATTAGGTTTTCAGTTATTCGCAACAGAAGGAAGCGCCCATACGATTGAAGAAGCAGGTCTTCCGGTTGAGGCGGTAGGTAAAGTGGGGTCCGAACAGAGAGATGTTATTGACCTGATTCAAAACGGGTCGGTGCAATTCGTAGTGAATACACTAAATAAAGGAAAAAGGGCCCGTACCGATGGATTTAGAATTCGCCGTGAAGCGGTAGAACATGGCATTGCTTGTCTGACCAGCCTTGATACCGCTAAAACCATTGTGGATGTGATCGATGCCATGACTTTCACAGCCAGAACCATACAAGCAAAAGAGGCGTTGTTTCAATGATGAATAGAGAATGGATGGAGATCCTCGAGCACAAGAAAATAGCCAGAGACACGTTTTTACTAGTATTATCTGGAGAAATAGCGAATCACGTGCGAGAACCAGGACAATTTGTTCACATTCAGGTCAGTCAGGATTATTTCTTAAGACGTCCCGTTTCGATTGCGGACGTGGATAAAGACAAGGGATCCATTACCCTGCTTTATAAAGTCATGGGAAAAGGAACCGATGCTTTAAGCAAAAAGAACCCTGGTGAAAAAATCGATGTCCTCGGCCCCGGCGGCCGAGGGTATCCGCTCGATCAGCTGACGACAAAACGTGCTTTAATCGTGGGCGGAGGGATCGGGGTCCCACCTCTCTATTACCTAGCGAAAGAACTTTATAAAAGGGACGTAGCAATTACGAGTGTAATCGGATTCCAAAGCGCTGATGACGTGTTTTTTCTAGACCAATTTCAAGAATTAGGGAATGTTTATGTCACGACGAATGATGGCAGTCTGGGAACGAAAGGGTTTGTAACGGATGTAACTGCTCATCTTAAAGAAGAAGTCGACATGTTCTTCTCCTGTGGGCCGACGGTTATGCTTCAGTCTGTCAAGGAGCAATTAGCTGATCTGCCTGGATACATTTCCATCGAAGAACGCATGGGCTGCGGAATCGGCGCCTGCTTCGCCTGTGTCGTCCCATCCAACGATGACAAGGGGTACCGGAAGATTTGCTGTGACGGCCCTGTATTTAAGCCGGACGAGGTGATTTTGACATGAATTTATCAGTAAATCTTCCTGGACTTTCCCTGGAAAATCCAGTTATGCCTGCATCAGGGTGCTTTGGGTTTGGACGGGAGTATTCGCAGTTTTACGACTTATCTATTCTTGGTGCAATCATTATTAAAGCAGCTACCGGAGAGCAGAGATATGGAAATAAAACTCCCAGGGTCGCTGAGACTTCAAGTGGAATGCTTAATGCGATCGGCTTGCAAAATCCTGGAGTAGATTCGATTATGGCCAGTGAATTACCGTTTCTTGAAAACTATCAAACGCCGATCATCGCCAATGTTGCTGGTAGTACAGTAGAAGAATACGTGACAGTAGCAAGAAAAATATCCAAGTCCTCGGTAAGTGCGCTGGAGCTTAATATATCCTGCCCAAATGTGAAGGAAGGCGGCGTTCAATTTGGAACCGATCCGGAACTGGCAAGAAAGGTAACTCAACAGGTGAAAGAGGTAAGCAGTGTTCCCGTTTATGTGAAGCTGTCTCCTAATGTAACGAACATCGTATCTATGGCTCAAGCCGTACAAGAAGGTGGAGCGGATGGATTAACGATGATCAATACTTTAACAGGAATGAGAATAGATCCGAAGACCCGTAAGCCGATTATCGCAAACCAAACAGGGGGTCTGTCAGGGCCGGCTATCAAACCGGTCGCCATAAGGATGATTCATCAAGTCTATCAATCGGTGGACCTGCCCATTATTGGAATGGGCGGCATTGAAACAACCGATGACATTATAGAATATTTACTTGCTGGAGCAAGTGCGGTTGCTGTAGGAAGTGCAAATTTTAAAAACCCATTTGTATGCAAAGAACTTATTGAAGAGCTGCCTCTTACGTTGGAAAAGTACGGGTACTCATCGGTCACTGAAGTCATTGGAGGTGCTCATCATTAAAACCATTGATCCATTGTATATCGCTCTTGATTTTGAGAGTGCGGATGCAGCATTAACTTTTCTTCAGCAAAACCAATTGCAAGGGGTGCCTGTTAAAGTAGGAATGGAGTTATTTTATAAAGAAGGCCCTTCTATTATTAAGCAGCTGAACGATAGGGGAAACCCGATTTTTTTAGATTTAAAATTACACGATATTCCAATGACTGTAAAACGGGCAATGGCATCTCTGGCCTCATTGAAAGTGGATGTGGTGAATGTTCACGCTCAAGGGGGAAGTGAGATGATTGCTGCAGCAAAAGAGGGATTAGCAGCTTTAGAAAAACCACCGCTGCTGCTCGCGGTCACTCAATTGACTTCGACCAATCAGTCTATGCTAGAGGAAGAATTAAAAGTCCAGGCACCGTTACAGGAAATTGTTCAACATTATGCCTTGCTTGCTAAGAACGCAGGTGCGGATGGGGTGGTTTGTTCAGTGAAAGAAGTCTCCTCCGTTCGTGAAATGTGCGGTAAGCAGTTTGTGACCTTAACTCCCGGAATCCGACGGCAATGGGATGAACATCATGACCAAAAAAGGGTCGCAACTCCTTTCGAAGCAGGTAAGAAGGGAAGTCACTCTATCGTTGTAGGAAGAAGTATTACCCAAGCGGAAAACCCGCTCCGCTCATTTCAAATGATAAAGGAGGAATTAAAACATGGACAGCAATCCATTCATAAATGATTTACTTCAGATCGGTTCGGTGCAAATAAAAACGGAAGATTTTTTTACATGGACTTCAGGGTTAAAGTCCCCTATCTATTGTGATAATCGTTTGACGATGTCCTATCCTTCTATTCGGAAAAGAATCGCAGAAGGATTTGTCACTATCATCCGTAATAAAGTAGAGAAAATAGATGTAATTGCGGGTTGTGCTACTGCTGGAATTCCGCATGCGGCCTGGGTAGCGGATTTATTAGAATTACCGATGGTGTACGTCCGCTCTTCACCGAAAAAGCACGGCAAAGGAAACAGAATTGAGGGGGTAGTAGAAAAGGGTTCGAGAGCTATAGTCATAGAAGACTTAATTTCTACAGGGAAATCATCTATTGAAGCAGCCGAAGCCTTACAGAATGAAGGGGTAGAAATTGTAGACGTGCTTTCTATTTTTACGTATAATTTGACTCTTGCTGAAGAAGCTTTTAAGAATAGTAATCTTACGTATCAGTCTTTGGCAGCCTATGATGAGCTGTTAACTTTAATGAAAGATAATGAAGAACTCTCGGAAACTCAAATTGAGAAACTTGAAAAGTGGAAAGCAGATCCGCAAATATTTACAGAATCTTAAATATCGATGAGTTGTTATTTGGGTTAAGGGCTAGTAGCATGTAGTCATCAGAAAGATTTGGTGATGGCGATGAATGCAAAAAAACATACTTTTTTTATTATATTGAATGCTGCTTTAGGTGTAATGACTTGTATGGTTTATTTGTACACCTGGGTGGCGTACGCTTTTATGGATCCTATGTTTTCTTTAGAGCCGTTGTTAAGTTTAATGGGGAGCCTGCTTGTGTTTGTAAGTTTAAATTTGCTGCTGCTCAGAAGGGAAAGGAAAAGGTACTGGGCGCAGGCTGTTTTCTCTTATGCGGGGGCGGGTATTCTTTTTACATATTTTTTATACTAATATTTTAACTAAAAGCTCTAGGTTCCCTATCCCTCTATAGCTCCCAATTCTTGAAGACTCAGTTTCGAGATGTTTTGAAGATTTCCTTTATGTTAGCCAGAGTTTAGAGGTCCGGGAAATCACTCGCTTTCCGTGGGCATGTGGTGAGTTTCCTCAGGCTTTGCCTTCCGGGATCTCACCTATCATGTACATCCCACAGGAGTCTCGCAATTTCCCGGACCTCTTTATGATAATTGGGAGAACGAAAATATCAAAAAATGCGGTACAAAATAAATACTTCTTCATCAAAGCTGAAATGTCTCCATTGTTTATTATTATGTTTTTTCGAAGTTAGCATCTTGATGACCTGGATGGGACCTCTCATTGTTAATAACGGGCCCAAACATCTCGAAATCGAGTCTTACACAATCTTGCACTTTACGTAAAGACTTGACTTCGAAATAATTGCCTCAAAATATATAATTCTTTCTTTCAACAATTGAAATCTTTGCTGGAAAGAATGGGTCTGGGCAAATTAAGAAAGAAGCCACTATGGATTCCATAGTGGCTTTAAATATCAGAATTAGCTTTTTTGTTTAAGCTTACGAACGTAGACGGGATCAGGAGTTATAAATAACGTCTGCTGATGATCATAAATAACGTAACCAGGTTTACCTCCCGATGGTTTTCTGACGTGCCTGACTTGAGTATAGTCGATCGGCACTGAAGACGAGAGACTGGATTTACTAAAATTAGCAGCAAGCTGTGCGGCTTCGTAGAGAGTATCTTCACTAGGCGCATCCTGTTTTATAACCACATGAGAACCAGGGATATCTTTAGCGTGAAGCCATACATCGGACTTATTCGCCAGACGGTTGGTCAGATAATCATTTTGTTTATTGTTACGCCCCACATAGATTAACGTGCCATCTGAAGCTTCATAAGCATCAGGCTCTGGTTTCGTTGGTTTCTTTTTCTTTTTAGAAGAACTTGATTTCTTCTTCATATATCCTTCTTCTCTTAATTCTTCCCGAATTTCATCAATATCCTGTTCTCTTGCAGACTCAACTTGCTGAATAAGCCGTTCCAGATAAGCAATTTCGTTTTCAGCTTTTTTGATCTCTTTCTGGACGACCTGTTTTGATTTTTTTAGTTTCTGGTAAGTTTGAAAATAATTTTGGGCATTTTCGCTAGGTGTTTTATTCGGGTTTAATTCAATCTTGCGTTCCGACTGATCCGGGTCATAATAATCGGCAACGGTAACTTCTGAGTCCCCTGATTTGACGAGATGCATGTGTGCGGTAAGCAATTCCCCTGTACGCTGATAATCATCAGCTGCTTCGGATTTCTTCAATGTTAGCTCGTGTTTCTTTATTTTTCGTATATTCTTATCCCGTTCATTTTTTAAGAACCGATACAGGTCTCCTGCTTGCTGTTTCACTCTGTCGCGCTCTGCCTTTCCTGAGTAGAAAGCATCGAGCATCGTACTGACAGATTCAAATGTTTCAGCTCGGCTGCCAAAGGCAAGGAGAGGAAGTACATAAAATTGTTCTTTTCGATCCCGGTAAACCTGGGGTTCGAAATCATAATTCAGAATTCTTTCTCTTACCTTCTCATAAGCATTTCTGTAAGCTTCTGCGCCTCCAAGATTTGCCTGATTGGCAATTTCTTTTGTCAGCATGGGAGAGAAACCCATAATGATAGACAGCAGCTGTTTATCCATTTTGCCTGCATTAAAATCGAGCTTTTTAACAAGATCTTCCGGCTTTAGATCGACTGGGCTGACTTTCCCTTGTTCCGGAGGTAATATATAGGGCTGTCCAGGCATTACGGTCCTGTGGCGGTTTTGGGAAGGAGGCAGATGCTTAATGCTATCCAGGATGTGTCCTTCTTCCTCGTCGACCAGGATGATATTGGAATGTTTCCCCATAATTTCTATCATTAATGTTTTAGTGGTCTCATCGCCAATTTCATTTCTTGAACGGACCTTCAATTTTACTATCCGCTCCATGCTTACTTGTTCAATACTTTCGATAAACCCGCCGATTAAATGCTTTCGAAGAAGCATGCATAACATAGGCGGCTCTTTAGGATTATGGTATTGATCCTCTGTTAAGTGTATTCGTGCATAGGATGGATGCGAAGATAATAGTAACGTTTGTTTTTCTCTGTGTTTTCTTACTGTGAATACCAGTTCGGTATCCGTTGGCTGATAAATTTTCATGACTCGCCCGGACGTAAGTTTTTCATTTAATTCATGTGTAATCGCCCGAGTGACAATTCCGTCAAATGACATGGCATTTCACCTCTCTAATTTTGTAGTATAGCACGGATTTCCGGTGAATCTCTAAATATATGAATGAGATTCTTCACAATGCTCGCTTTTCCTTATCATCATTTGATAAAATGAAATTAGAAGCAGAATGATTTTAGCAGCTTGGAAGTGATTGATATGGTAAAAAGTATGACAGGATACGGAAGAAAATCGCTTGATATGGAAGGAGTCCGGTTAAACGTAGAAATCCGCAGTGTTAATCATCGCTTTTTAGATATTTCTACTAAACTCCCCCGGCCTCTTTTATTTCTAGAAGAGAAGATGAAAAGTCAAATTAAAGAGTCTCTTGCCCGCGGCCGCATTGATCTGTTTGTCACTATTGAAGGTCAGGGGTTACTTACAAGAAAACTTGAAATTGACTGGGCAATCGTCGACCAGTATATCAGCCATTTGCAGGATGTAAAGAAGCGGTACCAGTTGACGGGAGAAATCACAATTGATATGGTTACCAAGTTAGAGCATGTGTTTTCTGTTCAGGAAAAAGAGGGCGATACAGATGGATTGCAAGCCTCTTTACTTGCGGCCGTACAAGAATCTTTAAATCGTTTAATTGTAATGAGAAGCGAAGAAGGTGAAAGATTAAGGAAAGATCTTAGCTCGCGCTGTGAGTCAATTCATGCTATTCTTCACAAGCTGGAGGAACGGCGGCCATTTGTCGTTGAGGAGTATAAAGAAAGAATTCGTTCAAGAATCGAAGCTTATACCCGTGAAGAAATGAACCCTGATGAATCAAGAGTGCTTCAGGAAGTGGGATTGTTAGCCGACAAAGGTGACGTCACTGAGGAGTTAACCCGGTTAAACTCTCACCTTCAGCAATTCTCAAACACATTAACAATAGAAGAATCTATCGGCCGAAGACTAGACTTCATTGTGCAGGAGATGCACCGTGAAGTAAACACGATCGGCTCAAAATCAAATGATCAGCAAATAACTGAAGGAGTCGTTTCCTTAAAGAGTGAAATAGAAAAATTGAAGGAACAAGTACAAAATGTAGAATAACAATTGTGATTTCTCTTGTTTTTTTCATATAATAGAAATGGGAATAGATAATCGTGTTTGTTAAAGGAGGAGTCACGCTTTGAGTTTAAGATTAATTAATATAGGTTTTGGTAATGTTGTATCTGCGAATCGGATTATTTCCATTGTTTCACCGGAGTCTGCACCAATTAAACGTATTATTACGGTCGCTCGTGATAATAATAAATTAGTAGACGCTACATACGGACGTCGCACACGCGCCGTTATTATAACTGATAGTGATCATGTGGTCCTTTCTGCTGTACAGCCTGAAACAGTTGGCCAGCGTGTGATCAGCAGTGATGAAATGTCAGATGAGAGTTAGGGAGGTCTTCTGAAGTGATAGATGAAAAGGGGATTTTATTTATTCTTTCCGGACCTTCCGGAGTAGGAAAAGGAACGGTTAGAAAAGCATTGTTTGATCAATCGACAGATTTGCGCTATTCCATTTCCATGACCACCAGAGAACCGCGTGAGGGAGAAGTGGATGGGCAGGATTATTTTTTTAAGTCTCGTGAGGAATTTGAGACACTGATCAGCGAGGGTCAGTTGATTGAACATGCAGAATATGTTGGAAACTATTACGGTACACCCAGGGAATACGTTGAGAAGACGATTGATGAAGGAAAAGACGTTTTTCTAGAAATAGAAGTACAAGGGGCTCTTCAAGTAAGAGAGAACTTTCCGCAAGGAGTCTTTATCTTTCTAATCCCGCCGTCTCTTGAGGAACTCAAGGATCGAATAGTTAACAGAGGAACAGAAACGGCGGATAAAGTGAAGAATCGTCTACATGCTGCCAAAGAAGAGATAGACATGATGGATGCTTATGATTATGTGGTGGTTAACGATGAAATTGATCACGCTGTCAGTAAGGTTCAATCCATCGTGGTAAGTGAACATTGTAAGCGTGAGCGTGTGTCTCACCAATTTAAAAAAGCATTGGAGGTTGATTGATTATGATGCTCGAACCAAGTATTGATGCATTGCAGGAAAAGATTAAATCCAAGTACACTTTGGTGACGCTGTCTGCCCGAAGAGCTAGAGAATTAAAGCAAGGTAGTGCGCCTATGATTGACAACCCAACTTCTCATCAGCAAGTGGGAGTGGCTCTAGAAGAGATTCGTGATGGTAAATTAGGATATACTTATTCTGATGAAATTCAGTCACGAACTGAAACTTTATAATCATCTGAGCTTCTATATAATATTCCGGAAGAGCCGCGCTTAAGAGGTAAACAAGCGCGGCTCTTATTTATCAAATGTGAGGGTAAAGGAGAAGGGTACAATGTTAAAAGGAAAGAGATTGGTTTTAGGAGTCTCGGGAGGGATTGCCGCTTATAAAGCTGCTGCCCTGACAAGTAAGCTGGTTCAGGCCGGAGCAGAAGTTAAAGTCATTATGACAGACAGCGCCCAGCAGTTTATAGCGCCAACAACATTTCAAGCACTCTCACGTCAGCCGGTCTATACAGATACATTTGATGAAAAAGATTCTACTCAAATTCAGCACATTGACGTTGCCGATTGGGCCGATGTATTTGTGTTAGCTCCTGCTACAGCTAATCTTATAGGAAAGCTTGCTAACGGATTAGCGGATGATATGCTCTCGACGACTCTGCTTGCAACGGAAGCCCCTGTTTATATTGCACCTGCAATGAATGTTCACATGTATAGTCATCCAGCCGTGCTAAGTAATATGCAAAAGCTGGATCAGTGGGGTTTCAAATTCATTGAACCCGGAGAAGGCTATCTTGCTTGCGGATATGTTGGTAAAGGACGGCTGGAAGAGCCAGAAAGCATTGTGAAACTGCTTGAGGAACAAATGCAAAATAAGGTACTTGCTGGTAAGAAGGTCTTAATTACGGCAGGTCCGACTCAAGAGAAAATTGACCCTGTACGCTACTTCACGAATCCTTCTTCAGGTAAAATGGGGTTTGCCCTTGCGCGTCAAGCTTCTTTACTAGGTGCTGAAGTCACGCTGGTTACAGGACCTGTGAATTTAACTACCCCAAGAGGGATCCGCCGAATAGATATTACCACAGCAGAAGAGATGTATCATCAGGTGTTAGAACATTATCATTCCAGTGATATTGTAATCAAAGCAGCAGCCGTAGCTGATTACCGTCCTAAGAAAACTTTCGAAAAGAAAATGAAAAAACAAGACGGTGACTATGAAGTTGAAATGGAGAGAACGAGAGATATTCTGGCAGAATTAGGCAGTAAAAAAGAACATCAGTATTTGATAGGTTTCGCAGCTGAGACGAATGATGTGGAACAGTATGGAAGGCAAAAGCTTGAAAAAAAGAATCTCGATGCCATCGTCATTAATAATGTGTCGGAAGCAGGAACTGGATTTGGACATGATACGAACTCTTCTCTATTTCTTACAAAGCGCGGCCGCGAAACTACGATGCCTTTAACTTCTAAGGACGAACTCGCTAAACAGATTCTGAGGGAAGCAGTCGAAGAACTTGCAGGTGAAGAGGATTGAACTTTGCCAGAGTGATTGTCGATGTTGCTTCACAAAATACTGATCGCCCCTTTGACTATAAAATTCCCGACAAATTTCAAGGGATTGTTCAGCCGGGAATCCGGGTGATTGTTCCTTTTGGTCCCAGAAAAATCATGGGGTATGTGGTGGGACTGGCTGACGAGAGTTCTTTTTCCAAAGTAAAGAATATTTCCGATTGCTTAGATGTTACGCCTGCCCTGACAGAAGAACTATTACAGTTAGGGAAATGGTTGTCTCATCAAACGCTCAGCTATTACATTTCTTGTTTGCAAGTGATGCTTCCGCAAATCATGAAGGCCAAATACCGTAAAGAAATTTGGAAAATGACGGAAGACTCGCTTGATTCTGAGTTAGAGCAGGTGTTTGATGGCCGTGCAGTCATGGAATATGAAGAATTTGAAAAATCGAATGTATCGATCCACCAACTAAGAAAACATATCCAGAACGGGGAAGTGGACGTCCACTATGAAGTGAAAAGCAGGGAAACTAAAAAAGTAACCCGTGTTATTGAACCTGGAGTAGATGAGTTTACTTTAATTGAATCCCTGGAAGACCTATCGAAACAAGCTGTAAAGCAAAGAAGGATTATTGAATATTTTACGGAGCATAAAGAATCGGTTCCTAAAAAGCAGCTGCTTGAGACCCTGTCTACAACCTCCGCTTCTTTAAAGCCATTAATTGATCGCGGGCTACTAAAAGAATACCAACAAGAGATTTTTCGTGATCCTTATGAAAATCATCACTTCGAAAGAACGAAGCCATTTGCACTTACGGAAGAGCAGGCGGCGGCAATCGAACCGATCTTAAATACGATTCAGAAGCGCAGTCATGATGTCTTTCTTTTGCATGGGGTAACCGGAAGCGGGAAGACCGAAGTCTATTTGCAATCCATTCAGCAAGTATTGAATGAAGGAAAAGAAGCCATTATGCTTGTGCCGGAAATTGCTTTAACCCCTCAGATGGTGGAACGGTTCAAAGGACGGTTTGGCTCGAAAGTGGCCGTCCTCCACAGTGCTCTGTCCGCTGGGGAAAAGTATGATGAATGGAGAAAAATCCAGCGGAAAGAAGTTCAGGTAGTAGTTGGAGCCCGTTCTGCTATTTTTGCTCCTTTTACAAAGCTCGGTTTAATTATTATCGATGAAGAGCATGAGACCAGCTATAAACAAGAAGATCGTACCCGCTATCATGCGCGTGATGTGGCTATTGAGCGCGCAAAGAATCACCAATGCCCAGTAGTTCTCGGCAGTGCCACGCCCGCCCTGGAAACATATGCAAGAGCTATTAAAGGCAATTACCAGCTGTTGTCATTGAAAAAGCGAATGAATAATGCGAACATGCCGGACGTTGAATTAGTCGATATGAGGGAAGAACTTCACTCCGGGAATCGCTCGATGTTTTCTCTGGTTCTGAAAGAGAAGTTAGAGGACAGATTAGCAAAAGGAGAGCAAGCGGTTCTGTTCTTAAACAGACGAGGTTTTTCTACCTTTGTCATGTGCAGGGACTGTGGGCATGTTATGGAATGTCCCCATTGTGATATTGCTCTCACCTACCATAGAAGGCAGGAGCGGTTAAAGTGCCACTATTGCTCTTATGAAGAAGCGGTACCGCAGAAATGCCCTGAATGCGAAAGCGAAACCATTCGCTATTTTGGAACAGGGACTCAAAAGGTAGAAGAAGTGTTGGAGCAATTAATCCCGGAAGCTCGCGTATTAAGAATGGATGTAGATACTACGAGAAGAAAAGGCGCCCACGAACGTATCTTAAACCAATTTGGAAATAAGCAAGCTGATATCCTACTTGGTACGCAAATGATTGCCAAAGGGCTGGATTTCGGAAATGTAACCTTGGTCGGGGTGCTGGCCGCGGACTCATTATTGAATCTGCCTGATTTCCGAGCTGCCGAAAAGACCTTTCAGCTGATCACCCAAGTGAGCGGGCGTGCTGGCCGTCATGAAAAACCAGGAGAAGTCATTGTCCAGACTTATACGCCTGAACATTACAGCATTGAGCTTGCGAGTACTTATGACTTCGAAGCTTTCTTTAATGAGGAAATGAAACTGCGTAAAGCATTTAATTATCCTCCTTACTATTTCTTAACGTTATTCACCATTTCCCATCCTAATCAGTTGAAAGTTCAAGAAGTCACTCAGAAGATCGTCCAATTTATGAAGCAGAATCTTTCCGAGCAGTCTTATGTATTAGGGCCAACTCCTTCAGCGCTTACCAGGATCAATAATAGATATCGCTATCAATGCATGGTAAAATACAAGAAGGAACCAGAGCAGCGGAAATTAGTTCAAAGGATTCTCCACTATTATGAAGAAGAAATGAAACAGGAAAATGGATTGCAGATAACGGTTGATTTTCAGCCTTATCAGCTGATGTAGAAAGGAGTCACTCATCATGACAAGAATCGTATTTATGGGAACCCCGGATTTTGCAGTTCCTATCTTAGAGCAGCTAATGGAAGAGAAATATGAAGTCGTATTGGCCGTTACTCAGCCTGACCGGCCGAAAGGCAGAAAAAAAGTGCTTACTCCTCCTCCAGTTAAGGAAGCAGCAGTAAAGCACGACATTCCTGTTTTCCAACCAGAGAAAATTAAAGATGAGTATGAAGAAGTTCTAAAGTATAAACCCGACCTCATCGTAACCGCGGCATTCGGTCAAATACTTCCAGAAGCATTATTGCAGGAGCCTCCCTTTGGATGTATTAATATTCATGCTTCCCTTTTACCGGAACTGCGCGGCGGCGCTCCTATTCATTATGCTCTTCTGCAAGGGAAAGAGGAAACAGGTGTGACGATCATGTATATGGTCAAAAAACTGGATGCCGGAGATATGCTCGCCAGAACAGTTGTTCCGATAACGGATGAGGATCACGTAGGAAGCTTACATAATAAACTTTCGGCAGCCGGGGCGGAATTATTATCTCGTACCCTTCCTCAGCTGCTATCAGGCAAGGCTAAACGGAGAGAAGCAGGACGAATCAAAGGTTAGTTTTGCTTCTAATATTAAGCGTGAACAAGAGTTAATTGATTGGAATAGAGACCAGCAAGTTATCTATAACCACGTTCGCGGCCTTCACCCCTGGCCGGTTGCCTTCACTTACTGGCGGGGCAAGCCTCTTAAAGTGTGGTGGGCAGAGAAAGCAGAAGGTACTTTTCATAAAACTCCTGGCACGATTGTAAGCATAGAGGAAGATGGGTTTCTCGTGCAAACGGGTGAAGGGAAAGCTGTGAAAATCGTTGAACTTCAGCCATCAGGAAAAAAACGAATGAACGGTCAATCCTTTATTAATGGGGCCGGACAATCGCTGGAATTAGGAGAACGACTGGGGGAAGAACATGACTAAGTTCGTACTAAGGGAAACAGCACTCCATCTGCTTACTCGCATAGGGGAGCAGGGAGGATATAGTCATGTCCTCCTTGATCAGGAAATCAAAAAAAATAACCTATCGCGTAAAGATGGCGGGCTTTTAACTGAAATTGTCTATGGAACTCTTCAAAAGAGAGATTTAATTCAATACTACATTGAACCCTATATTGCTAAGCAGAAGAAGATGAAACCATGGCTGAAGTGGTTATTGTATATGTCTGTCTATCAAATGAGGTTTCTAGAGCGCGTGCCCGATCATGCTGTCATCCATGAAGCTGTAGAAATTTCCAAAAAACGCGGACATAAAGGAGTGGCATCATTAACGAATGGTGTGCTTAGGAATGTTCAGCGAAATGGAGTGCATAATCCTGCGGAAATTTCGGACCCTCTAGAAAGACTTTCCGTCCAGACAAGTCACCCTAAATGGCTGGTGGAACGATGGTCGAAGCAGTACGGACTGGAAACAACGACTAAGATGTGTGAAGCAAATATGCATCACCTCCCTATGTCGGTTCGAGTGCAGCCGTTGAGAATTTCGAGAGAAGAAGCGATTGACCAATTAGAAAGTGATGGCTATCAAGTCAAATCAAGCGTTCTATCTTCTCAAGGTCTGATCATAACAGAAGGACAAATCCTTCATCATCCGCTTTTCCTGGAGGGAAAGCTGAGTATTCAAGATCAAAGCTCGATGCTCGTCGCAGAAATGATGGATCTTAAGCCTGATTATACAGTGCTTGATGCATGCAGTGCTCCGGGAGGGAAAACGACGCATATTGCAGAGAAAATGAAGGATCAGGGCCGTGTCATGGCTTATGATTTACACGGTAAGAAGGCAAAACTTGTAAAAGAGAAGGCAGCACAGCTTCAGCTATCCTCCATAACGGCTCAACAAGCTGATTCCAGGAATTTACAGGATAAGCATCCTGAAGCATCTTTTGATCGCATTTTGCTTGATGCTCCCTGTTCGGGGCTTGGTGTGTTACGAGGAAAACCGGATATTAAGTATCATAAAAAAGAAGAAGATATCTTTTCCTTGCGCAGCATTCAGGATGAGTTGCTTCATGAAGTAAGCGCATTGCTGAAACCAGGAGGGAAAATGGTATATAGTACTTGTACGGTTGACCGTCATGAAAACGAGGAAGCAGTCAAGCATTTCCTGACTCAGCATCCAGATTTCCAGGTAGATCCTTCCTTTCCTGAAGAGCTTCCTGAACCGTTGCAGAAATCCCAGGGGTTAAATGAGTATGGATTACAGCTGTTCCCGCACCAATGGGATACAGATGGCTTCTTTTTGACTAGACTAGTGAAAACGGCAAGTGAATAAAAAAGCTTCTGTTATGCAAAAACTGTAGTTATAGTATGTGTTGAAGGGAATTTGTTCCAGGAGAAGGACTAAGAAGATCACTTCTTCTCCTGGGTGGATTTGCGCGTAGCAGCGTACCGAAGAAACGAGGTGAAACCATGAAGAGTTGCTTTTTAACAGACCAGGGCAGAGTTAGAAATCATAACGAAGATGCAGGCGGGGTTGTTACCAATGAAGCCGGTCAGACGCTTGCAGTGGTTGCAGATGGTATGGGAGGACACCGTGCAGGAGATGTTGCTAGCCAAATAGCTGCCTCTAAATTACATAATAAATGGCATGCAGCTTCTTTATTAAACACTCCTGAACAGTCGGAAGCATGGTTGGCACAAGCGATCCAGGAAGTCAATAATGAGATTCATTCCTATGCAGAAACACATGAAG
>CAVTYY010000006.1:0-25717 GCA_963739045.1 uncultured Bacillaceae bacterium
ACGGCCAGCTCCTGTAAGTTCATCTAGAGTAATTTCCTTCTGGAAGTTGCTAAACTTCCAGGACCGAACTCAAACGATAGAAATGAACCCTGTATCTGCCAAGTTTATGTTGATAGAATACAAAACTTCTGCTTTATAAGCCCACTCCACAAATAGAAAACCACTAATGATGTAAGCGGCCGCGTATCGGGAAAAACAGCTGCTTATAAGTAGACCAAATCGCTGGAGGTTTGGTCTATTTTTTTTGAATCATACGTGAGAGATTAGGAAAAGGGCTGACCACAGCTTAAGTGGTCAGCCCTCTCCTATTTATTTTAATAAACCATGCGGATCCAGTACGAATTTCTTGGCTACGCTGATTTCCCACCTCGAAATCAATTAAACCTTCCACTTTAAAAAAGGAACCTGATCGTATGTGCGCGACCAGACTCCTGTCTTTCTTGTGAAAGAACTGTTTTATTGAGCTGTATACCCACCATCAATCACGACGGCCTGACCCGTCACACTTTTAGCTAGATCACTAGCTAAAAACATGGCATAATCAGCGATTTCACTCACCTCCAGCAGCCGCTTTTGCGGCACTAGAGGATAAATAACTTCTTCCAGTACTTTCTCCAAAGGGACATTTCGTGTCTTGGCAATATCCTCTAACTGGCCGCGAACGAGCGGTGTGTCTACGTACCCGGGACAGAGCGCATTAACGGTAATTCCATGAGCGGCCGTTTCCAGAGAAGCGGCTTTCGTCAAGCCGATTAATCCATGCTTAGCGCTGTTATAAGCGGATTTCCCCGCAAATCCTACCAGTCCATTGATGGAGGACATATTAATGATTCTTCCAAATCTTTGCTCCTTCATAATAGGCAGCGCATACTTATGAGCAATGAACGGCGCCGTAAGCATAATTTTCAGCATTAATTCGAATTTCTCTGTGGGAAACTCTTCAATCGGGGACACATACTGCAAGCCCGCATTATTGATCAGCACATCGATCCGGCCATACTTCTCATAAGTCTGCTTCATCATGTTCTGAATTTCGGTTTCTCTCGTTACGTCTGCTTTTAAACCAATAGCTGACCATCCATTTTGCCTTAGCTCCTGGGACGCTTGTTCGACCCCTGCTTCATTTATATCCGTTAAGACGACTTGACTGCCATTTTCAGCAAAGGTCTTCGCAATTTCAAATCCAATTCCGCTTGCCGCACCTGTAATGATAACCACTTTATTCTCTACCATTCTTTTCACTCCTGCCTGCATGATTCTAATACTCCTGACAGTTTACTTCCCGCAGACTAATAAGTAAAATGAATTATAACTATTAATCTTATGCTTTTAAGTTATAGATCGGAGTGGAATCAATTGGATATCCGCCAATTAACGTACTTTATTGAAGTCGCGAAATGGAAAAGCTTCACGAAAGCATCAGCAGAGCTTCACATTTCCCAGCCTTCGTTAAGCAAAATGGTAAGAAATCTTGAGGATGAACTGGAAATGGAATTGATTGACCGGTCCTCGCGACAAATTGAGTTGACGGCAGCCGGAGAGATCGCCTACGAACAAGCCCAGATGATTATCGAATCGCTGGACAGCTTTTCGACTCACCTTTATGATCTAATGAATTTAAAAAAAGGAAAGATCAAAATCGGCATCCCGCCGCTGATTGGGTTCTTATTTTTTCCTAAGATTATTAAAGCGTTTCATACCGCTTATCCGGAAATTAACATCCAGCTCGTGGAAGACGGGGCGAACAAAGTGAAGAAAGATGTGAAGGATGGACTGCTCGATCTTGGTGTGGTAGTACTTCCCGCCGACGAGGAGGAATTCGAAGTGGTTCCGTTTGTCGAGGAAGAGATGATGCTGTTTGTTCATGACTCTCATCCCCTTGCTCAAAGGGAACAAGTACAAATGAAAGAGTTAGCAGAGGAAGATTTCATTCTATTCAGCGAGGACTTTGCTTTGCACGACCGAATTATCCAGGAATGTGTGAAGGCAGGATTTCGTCCGAATGTGGCGTATGAAAGCTCCCAGTGGGATTTTATCAGCGGAATGATTGGCGAAAACCTGGGACTGTCGGTTTTCCCACAATCTATCGTGAGAAAAGTGGACCCTGACTCTGTCAAAGCCATCCCTATTATCCGTCCCGCCATCCCCTGGAAGTTAGGACTGCTGCTAAAAAAAGGCCGCTATGTGTCCCATGCGACCCGGGAACTGATTAAGAAGATTACCGATCTGCATAAGGATCAGTAAATCCTATGCTTTTATTGAATACCTCTTATAATGAATATATATTTTACGCATAGATAAATGAACGGTATAGTAATCCCTGTTAACGAGCTATTATTTTTCAGGAGGAATCACCAATGAATAACGAACGCTATCAGCAGGGTTTAGATAAATTAACAGAATACACGTTAAACGCAAATGAAGAAACATCCACCCACCATAAAATTGCCGAAGATCTCGAGGATATTGCTCCCGATATCGGCAAATATATCATTGAATTTGCCTATGGCGATATTTATTCAAGAGAAGGTCTCAGTAACAAGCAGCGTGCGCTTGTGACCATTTCCTCTCTAGTCACGCAAGGCAGAGAGCCTCAACTAGAATTGCACATTAACACCGGTCTGACGGCTGGCTTAACTCCGAGCGAAATTGTCGAGAGTATCACTCACTTAATTCCTTATACAGGATTTCCGAGTGTATTAAATGCGTTGCAAGTAGCGAAGAAAGTGTTTGCTGTTAGAGGAGTAACGGTGGAAAAAACAGCGCAAGCAACCGGCTGAACGAATATGGTTTCACAAAATGAATGGGACGGCGGCACAAGGGAATGACACTAACTTAGTAACAATCAAAGAAAGAGTAGAAGATTAGCTTGTATGACCGCTCCGGAAATACATTCCGCTTTTCGCGGGCGGCTGGTTTGCCTCCTCGTGCTTTCGCACTCCGGGGTCAATGTTCAGAAGTCCATTATGCAGAAAAAAATCCGACCGATAAAGGAAGTATGTTGTTAACATCTCCTCATCGGCCGGATTTAATCTTGTTTAAAAGACTTTAGTACCCGCCTCATTAATTTTCTATAATTTTGTTGGAGAAAGTTCTATTGCCTGTCTTAAGGCTTCCAGCATACTTTTCTCATCTGCGAGCCCTTTTCCAGCAATATCAAACGCTGTGCCATGATCCACACTGGTACGTATGATTGGTAAGCCTACGGTTATATTGACTCCCGCATCTAATCCCAAAACTTTAATCGGTCCATGGCCCTGGTCGTGATACATCGCTACGACAATATCGAAATCGCCGCGCACCGCTCGGAAAAATAACGTATCCGCCGGCAATGGACCTTGAACATCCATATTCTCCTGACGGGCACGCTCGACTCCGGGGATCACCTGTTTTTCTTCTTCTCCGTAGCCAAACAGTCCGTTTTCCCCTGCGTGAGGATTAATGCCGCAAACAGCAATCTTAGGATTGTCAATGCCTGCTTGACTCAAGGTTTCATGCGCCATTTTCACCACATCGTATACACGGTCAGGAGTGATTTGATCAATGGCATCCTTTAAACCGACATGAGTGGTCACATGAATGACTTTAAGCTTTGGAGAGGAAAGCATCATAGCGAAATTACTAGTATCCGTTAATTCTGCCAAGATTTCTGTGTGCCCGGGATAAAGATGACCGCCTTTGTGCAGCGCCTCTTTATTCAGCGGAGCTGTACAAATCGCATCTATTTTCCCTTGATTAGCGAGCTGAATGGCAGTTTTCAGATATTCATAAGCTGCGTGTCCTGCTTCTGCAGATACTTCTCCAAATGGAAGGCCGCTGTCTAAAAGGTTAAGATCAAGACAGTAGACTTGTTTTTCAGGAAGCTGGGTGCTGAAATTATCCTCAGGCTGCACCTCTACAAAGGAAATAGCAGAATTGAGAATCTCCCCCGCTTTTTCCAGCCTCTTCTTATCTCCAATGACAACAGGGATCGAGTTTTCCAGAACTTCCCTGCTTTCAAGACTTTTTAGAATGATCTCCGGACCTACGCCGGCTCCATCACCCATAGTAATACCGATGATCGGTTTTTTGCTCATGATTACGCTCTCCCTTCAATTTCTTCATCGCCAGGTAAATGGAAGATTCTGTGCCGAATGCTCCAGCTTTAGTTACGACTTGAATCGACCTTTCTGTACCAAGAAGCTCCCCTGCCGGAATTCCAGCTTCGAGCTGATAGCTTAATTTAAACCCTGTTGCCCCGAGACACTTAGCTACGTCCTTCGCGGTATCTCCACCCGTTAAGACAAGGGATTGTAAATTTATTTGTTCCTCTAACACCCGCCGAGTAACAGCGCCGAGTGCTTGAGACACTCTTTTACCAACGGCTAATGAATTTAGTCCTAAGTCAGCGGCCCGCTTCTTGACACTTTCTCTTACTTCTTGAGTAGAAGGGACATATAGAACCGCATCCTGCCCCTTGTTGAAAGCATCGATGCACGCTTGAACGTATCCTTCGAGTGCGTTCTGCCATTTGTCCGTGAAAATCTCTTCCGTGTCCACAATGATAGACTCTACCCCTTTTTGGCTGGAGGCGTATTGGACCTGCTCTTGAGTCGTTTGGGAAAGACTCCCGCAAACCGTTAACACAGGACCAGTTGCTATTTGTTTCCCATGATGTTGAGGACTGCTTTCTATTCCTAAAACTTTCGGTAATACTTCCGCTAATCCAGCTGACCCGGCCCAGACGATTTGAGAGCAATACTCGTTCATTCTTTCAGCCATCGCAGTTAAATCTTCTTCGTTTGCAGCATCCGCAACGAGATATTTAATCCCTTTACTTTTAAGATCATCTAAATATTCCAGCCATTGTTCATGGTCTGCAAGTAATATTTCTTCTGTGATCAATGCTGCCTCTCTACCCGTTTCATCTTCTATCAGTGTAGGAAGATGATCCGTTGTGACCGGGTGCTTTGGATCCTTGGATATTTCGGTTTCAGATATAGGCTGACCATGCAGAAGATGGACACCATTTTTTGTCGTTCTTCCATAAGGAGGAAAAGCAGGAGCTACGACAATAAACGTGGGGTGAATGACATCCTCAATAGCTTTTAACTCCTCCCCAATATGTCCTCTGATCGTCGAATCCATTTTTTTATAAATCGTATGGTAGCCCTTTTGATATAAAAATTGCGCGGCAGATTTAGTAGCTTGATAGGCTTCACTACGGCTTAGCGCCCGTGAATCTGTGTCGATTACGATCGCTTCTTCTAGCTCTCCTGAATCCTCGGGAACTTCAAAGTACACCGATGTGGCTAACCCTTTTTCTTTTAATTGAATGCCGCTGTCATTGGCACCCGTTAAATCGTCCGCTATGATTCCAAAGCGTAAATTCATCTATACTCCCCACTTCCTTAAACCCTTCTAGGCTGTTTCTTTCCCTTTTGGCTCCTCTGAGTAATCTTCAGGAAGCTGCACCCCTTTACGTTCTAATCGTTTCACTAGGAAACCAATATAGATAGGCAAGAGAATGGCCGTAGTTACGGTAGATGCCGCAACCTGGACCGTTGCTAATTCTGTCACACTCGCAAAACTTGCATTAGCTGCAGCAATGGCAGCAGGCGTGGCCACAGCATTGCCCGCAGTAGAACCCTCTGCCGCTCCAGCAATTGGATTCCATTTAAATGCTTTAAATACAAAGTACCCAGCCGTTCCTGTAATCAAGGTAGTCGCAACACCAAGTACAACTCCACCGAGACCGCCTTCAATAATTTTGCCAAAATCGATTCCCATCCCCAGCGCAAATGCAAAGAACGGAATGAGCATAGAGCTGCCTTGATCGAGAAACTCTCTCATTTCATCATCCAGATTTCCAAGTACCATCCCTACCACAATTGGAAGTAACACGGCAATAAAGGAAGTGATTGAAAACAGACCATCCACAAAGCCCATGGCACCAAAGATCGATAACGCCACCATCGTAAAGAAAGGACCATCATTCAAGGCTAGCAGGGAATAAGCAGCTCGGTCCGTTTTGTTTCCGTACTGTCCTACAATCGCAATGTATAATCCACCGTTACTATTCGTCATCGCCGCGACAATCGCTATCGGAGCAAGCCCGATCCAAAGTCCGTTCTCTCCGGCAAGAAGATACGCAAGTAAACCAAACGCTGCCCCTACGACCCATTTAACTGTGAGCAGGGTAGCGCCTTTCCCCAGGCTGACCCCAACCGTTTTTAAGTTAATTTGGGCACCTGTACATAATAGGAATAAGGCAATCAGAGTCCCGGCTCCATCTACAAATAGCGCCTGCGTGAAATTACCAATTCGCAAAAGATCTGGTGCCACTGTGTTTAAAATAGCCGCTAGTAAGAGAGGGACCACCATCATACCGCCAGGAATTCTTTCTAGGGTTGCTTTAATTTTCATCTTTTCTCCTCCTCATTTTAACATAACTGTTACATAATTAAACAATATAACGAATTAAAGCGATTTCATAAAACAATAATAACGCTTACAATCTACTTTTGCAACAGTCCGATTGTTAAAAACTAAAGAAAAAGATGTAAATCCCTGAAAATTATATATTATGTTTAATTTTGCAACAAAAAAGACGCAAACTTAAGAGTTAAGTTTGCGCCATAGTGTCGTTCGATTCATTCCTAATCTTTTTGCCACTCGAGACTGATTGTGCTGCTCCTGTTCCATCACTTTGTTAATGATCTTAATTTCCATATCCTTCAGGGTGCCTTCCACTTTCACAAAATCTTCTGGAGTATAGGAGTCTTCCGCTTCAAAAGCCTCCATAACCTTCTCAACATCTGCACGTTCAATATAGGAATGGGGACTGGTAAGCACCAGCTTTTCGACCATCTGTTTCAATTCATCGATATTCCCCGGCCACGTATACGTTAATAAGGGCTGAATTGCTTCCTCTCGCAAACCGACCGTTTCGTACCCGTACTTCATATGATTCTGAGTAATAAAGGCCTGGACAAGATTTTTTATATCCTCTTTTCGATTTCTCAGCGGAGGTAAATAAATAATCGCGTTCGGCATCGTATAATAGATTTCGTGGGCGACTTGTCCTTCTTTTACCAGATCAGCGATTTTTTCATGCGAAATGATCATGACTTTAAAATCGGGGACCAGACTGGCAATCATTTTTTTCAACCCGATTTGGTCCTCCCTTGAAATCTGGTGAATATGGTGCAGCACTATGGTGCCTTCTTTAGGAATTTGACGGATACCACTAGAAAAAAGGTGCTCCAATTCGGAGATGGTAATTTTGGAAAGGTCAAAAGACAGCAGCGGGGCGCGGTGCCCGAAAGCTTCAAAATGAAGGTTGCAAGCAAACATCATTCTTCCTGTCCCTTGTTCACCTTCAATCCATAAAGGAGAATCCATCTCTGCATAGAGAGGAATATTTTCTCTTATGTTCTGCGCGATCTGGCTATCACCGGAAATCGGGATATAAGAAAGATCGGTCAGAATTTCGAATCCATCATCTGCTTTTAATCGTTCCTGTTGAAAAATGAAATTCAGCTTCTTTTCCTCCAGGTTAAGGGGATATCCATATATGTGGTAATTTTTCTCGTGATAGCTTATTTTTTTCCACATGTCTGTATGATCCGATTTCATTTGGCCAACCAAGTCTTGAAAATCAGTGGTATGCAGAATCTCCTCGTCCAGTTCCTGTCTAAAGGATTCGTTATTTAATAAAAGCTGGCCGTCTAAATCAACAATAGTCATAGGCTGAGGGAAAGATTCAATGACTTCGGAAGAAACTGCCGCCTGTGCCTGAACTCTTTGCAGCAAGTGATAGAGACGTTTCGCCTCTTCAAAGGATTCCATCACCGCTTCTTTTCCCGAAGTGATCAGGATTCCTTGCAAGCCAATCCTTTCCGCCTGCTGAACGGTCACTACATCGCCAATCACTACGGAATAATGGTTACTTTTCAATTCCGTAAGAAGGTCTGCCACTTCCGCTCCACTCTCAATAGTAATGGTCTTCACGTCCATATCCAAAATACTGCAGATGGTTGACGCGCCCCGGGAAATATTCGGGAAACCCACCAGCGCAGCCTTCCCCTGGGTTCCTTTAAGTAAAGTGAAAATTCTCAGCATATCGTAGCCGCTGATCTTGATATCAACCACAGGTAAATTCACCTGTTCTTCAATTAAACTTGCTGTTCCACCCCGGCTGATGATCATGTCATACCCTTCGGCTTCAGCCTGTTTAGCAATTCGAACTCCTTCTTCCAAATTTCCTATCTTTATATCAAGTTGTAAGTCGTGATCATAGTTTCGATAGTTCTTAGCGATTTCCGCCAGCCCTTGATAGGGTGAAATTAATAAGGTTTTTATCATTTTACTCCCTCATTTGTTGCATATTTAAACACCTTTATTTTTTCACACTATGTAACAGGAAGCAAGACTGAGCTTGACGGATTGAGGAAGCTTATTTCTTTAAAAAAGGAATAGCCATTTACTGCCGCACCTCTTCGATGGAAGTTTTAGGTATCCGTCAAAAGCCAAAAAGTCTTTCACACCCTCAACTCAAAGCAGATCATTAATCTTTCCAAGGTGCTGAATTAAGGAAATAAGAGAAATTAATAGAGCAAAACTTGCTCCTTTTGCCCAAATAATTATAATTAGAGGCTTGCTCTTTTTTATTTCATAAATCAAGGAGATGATACATAGAAAAACCGCAGAAAAAAAGAGCAGGTAAACTAACTTTAGATCATGAACCTCGTGAGTTAAATAGCGTACTTTCCAGTAATCAGCTTCTTCTCGAGGGGCATAATTAATTGTTTCACTGGTCCCCCACAAAGAATAGGAGGACAGAACCGCCTCGCTCTCCTCTTTGGAAATAACTTTATATCCCTCAGGAAGATAAGAGAACTTATAAACAACGAGATAAGCCAACAATAGCGAGAATAAGCCCACACCGACTCGAATGAGGACTTTTCTTATTTTGAATAACGTCTCTTCCTTCATTTTTCTCACATCCTCTATGTAAAAAGTACTTCTACTCCTATTACGAACGACTAAAATAATCGTTTCAATTTTTCAGGGATTCGCTTGACCGTGATAGACTAAGAGCATACTTATTTCCAAACGGGGAAGGTGATCGTGATGTTAGGACAAAAACGGATCCGGGACTACGGTGTTAAGATCGGGAAGCTTGAACCCGGGGAATTGAATGCGATTTCTGACGTATCGAACGTAACCGTCGGCCATACAACCCTGAGTGACGGCGATCAGCAAACGGGAGTCACCGCAGTAATTCCTCATCAAGGTAATATTTTTAAAGAAAAATTGATCGCTTCCAGCCATGTGATTAATGGATTCGGTAAAACGATGGGAACGATCCAGATCAATGAGCTGGGCACCTTGGAAACGCCGATTGTATTAACGAATACCTTAAATGCCGGGACCGCTGCCCAGGCCCTTATGAAACACACGATGCTCCAAAATCCAGAAATCGGCCGCACAACAGGGACGGTGAACCCCGTGGTCGGCGAATGCAACGATATGTTTCTCAACGATGTCCGGGCGCAATTCGTCCAGGAACAAGACATTTTCCATGCCTTGGATTCGGCTGGCTTCTGAATTTAAAGAGGGAACTGTCGGCGCTGGCACAGGGATGCTGTGCTATTCGCTGAAAGGAGGAATTGGCACCTCTTCCCGTAAATTGACGCTGGAGCACGGCGAATACACGATGGGAGTGCTCGTTGTCTCAAACTTCGGGATCCTCAGCGACTTAACGGTCAACGGCCAGCCGCTCGGACGGGAACTGAAATCCGCCCTCCTGGAAATCAGAGAAGAGAAAGATAAAGGATCGATCATGATCATTGCCGCGACCGACCTTCCGGTGTCAGAGCGTCAGCTAAACCGTATTCTTAAACGGGCCAGCACAGGGCTTTCGCGGACAGGTTCGATCATGACGACGGGAAGCGGGGAAATCGTTCTCGGGTTTTCCACAGCCACCAAAATCCCGCACGAAAAACCTGCTGAATGTCTAAATCTGAAAATGATTCATGAGGAAGACATGGATCTTGCCTTCCGGGCGATCGGCGAGGCAGTTGAAGAAGCTGTGCTGAATTCTTTAATGACCGCTACCCATGTAAAAGGAAGAAACGGGCATGAACGACCAGCCCTAAAGGATTTGTTAGAAAAATTTAAGCTTTCCTTTCATTAATGGTTCATAAAGAACACGGCTGAAATGACGACGAACACGGCCCCTGCTGCAAATGACTTCATCGTAATAAATCGTTTAGATAAACCAGCTTGTGCTTCTAAGAAGTAGATGTAACTGCTTACCATAACAAAACCAATGGCCGTCAGCGCATACCCTTTCCAATCCTCGGCAATAAGCAGATATCTTAACACTGCAAGCCCGATGAGAATCAAGCCTATGGACCCGCTTGCTAAATATGAATAAAATCTTCTATTCTTAATTTTCCTCCCTCCAGATTAAAAAGACATTAGTATGGTAAACGCTTTTCGTAAAGCTGCTTATTTTCTTCATCAAAGCAGACAAAGTAAACCTTCTCCATGTTTTTATTCTGCTGCAGATATTCATTCACTACTTTAATAGCAATATCGGCGGCTTTCTCTTTTGGAAATCCATAAACGCCTGTGCTGATGTTTGGAAAAGCGATGGTTCGTAACCCATGCTCTGTGGCAAGTTCTAAGGAATGAAGATAACAATCGGCAAGCAGGTCGGCTTCATTTTTATTCCCGCCGTTCCACACGGGACCCACGGTATGAATCACTCGCTCTGCAGGAAGGTCGCCGGCAGTTGTGATCACAGCCTGACCGGTTTCACAGCTGCCTATTTTCCGGCATTCCTCCATAATCTCAGGACCACCGGCACGATGGATCGCTCCGTCTACGCCCCCACCGCCTTTCAATTGACGATTGGCCGCATTCACGACCGCATCGACTTCCAGCTTCGTAATATCGGCTTGAATGACTTCCAAGTTCTTGTTCATATCGGACGCTCCTCCGTAAGATTTTCTACCTTTTATCGTAACGCAAAAATCCATAGATTCCCAGTTTTCCCCTCACCTATTAGTTTAGAAAAACCTGGAAAACGGTATATAAAAAAGGTAAGCCATCTTAAATGGAGGGGCTAAAATGAAACAAGCGGCCAAGTATGCTGCAGCAGCAGCGGCAATAGGAATCGCTTTGGGGTCCGGTCAGGTTTCCGCTAAGGGAAATCAAACCGTCACCGTCAAACCGGATGATACGCTTTGGAGTATTTCACAGCTTTACGGAGATCTATCTGTCCATCAATTAACCTCGCTGAATCCTGACGTGAACCCGCATCACTTAGAGGTGGGTGCTGAAGTAAAAATCACCGAAAACCGCCCCAATGAAAGCTACCATACGATTAAGCCAGGCGATACGTTCTATGGAATTGCCAGGCAATATGCGAATGTTTCGATTGAAGATCTTTATGAATTAAACCCCGGTGTCGAGCCTAAGCAGCTGCACACAGGAACAAAAATAAAAATAAGCGGTGCTAGCTTAAGAGAAAGGTCGATCAGCAAGAGGGACGCTGAACAACGGGTTCGGAAGCATTTAGGATTAACCCGGGATCCTGAGGTTCGTATAGAATATGATACGATCGCCGAAGCTCAATATTTAATTCATGTATACGACCCAGGCCATCACCATTCAGAAATAGCTGGCTGGTATTTAGTTAATCCAGAGACCGGCAATATTACCAAATATGCTTAAATAAAAAAGACCGGGAGACCTCCCATAGATAGAAAAAGACGCTCCTCCAGCAGAACCTGGGGGGAGCGTCTTTGTTTTATCATTCTTTCTTCATAAATAAAAACACGGTTTCTTCTCTCGGAAGCTTTTCCGTTTTATAGCCTGTAAAGCCGAGCTTTTCGTAAAAGGAAATATTTTTCGTGCTCTTGCTGCCGGTAAACAGTTCGAATCGATAGTCGGAATACCTATTTTCAATCTCTTCCATTAATGCTCGTCCAATTCCTTTATTTTGGGCTTGAGGGTCCACCATTAACTTCTCAATATGACAGGTATCTCCCTCTACGAAAGCTCTAATAGATCCTAAGATTTTTCCGTTTTCTACATATTTTAATATTAAGCGATCATCGAATTCTTTCTCCACCTCATGGACCTGTTGGTGAAGCGGCTGGATCGTATAGTCATTGTAGAGCTCAGCTTCGCTCAGGTAGGCAGCTTTTTGGATCGCCAGTATTTCTGAGGCATCTCCCACAGCTGCTTCTATAATTTTATTCATTATCATTCATCCTTCCTTTTGTTAATCTTTAGTGCACGGTTACAAAAAAGAGTTCGGGCTAGAATATCCACTCTTCTACAATATTGGAAACAGACAGGACAGGGCGGAAAACAATTGGTTTCCCGCAATCTTTTCACCCTATCTGGGAGAACGAAACTTCCATTTTCACTTTTACCAATGAGAGAGCTTGCTAAACAGATGAAGAAATTCCAGTTAACAGCTCTTCACTTTTATGACGATTATGCTAGTTCCCCGCTTCATAAGCATGACAAAGGAATCAACTTTCTCTTCCTCCCCCCACTTTTCTTTACTGCTTTTTCATAAGAATGATACGCTTCACTAATCAAAATCCTCTGCAGTCGATGCTGCGGATCTTTTGATGGAACCTTTTTATTCTATTAGAACAACAAAACCACTATTCAGCAATCTGAAAGGGTTTATAAAATCAATTTTCGAGCCACATGAATGTTATCAAAAACGATGAGTAAGTAGTAAAGGAGAGATGACGAAGATGGCAAACGTTTTAGTTTTTAATTTTCCAGGAGAAGGCCACATTAATCCGACCATCGCTTTGATTGAAGAATTGATCGAGCGCGGAGAGCAAGTGGTCTACTATTGTATTGAAGATTATCGCACGAAAATCGAAAAAACAGGAGCAGAGTTTCGTCCATATGAAAATTTTCTGCCTGGTTCGATTTCAGAGAAGGATCGCAAAGACTTCAACCCGCAGGAAATGGTGAAACGTCTCGTCAAAGGGATGGATGAAGTCATAGACGAAGTGCTGCCTGTTGTCAAAGCCGAAGACTATGACTATGTGATCTATGATAATAACTTTGCTGCAGGGAAAATAATCGCCGAGCAGCTGCAGATCCCGGCAATATCCTCCTGCACCACCTTCGCTTTAAATAAAAAGGTGATGGAAGAATTCATGAAAAATCGTGAAAATATGAAAATGGAGATCCCTGAGGACAATGAACTCACGCAGATTCTAAAGAAATGGCAGGAGCGTTATCAATTTTCTGTGCACAGTTTTCCTGACGTCATGAATCAGCCGGGAGAGCTCACCCTTGTTTATACGTCTGAGCTTTATCAGCCTTTTGCAGAGGAATTCGATGAATCCTTTACCTTTGTCGGACCCTCCTTGAAGGAGCGCAAGGATGTGGAGAGCTTTTCGTTTGAAGACCTTCCCGACAAGCCGCTGATTTATATTTCAATGGGGACCGTCTTTAATGATCAGCCGGAGTTTTACCAGAAATGCTTTGAAGCGTTTAAGGATAGCAGCGCTACGGTTCTAATGTCCGTTGGCAAGAAAACAGATATCCGTCAATTTGGAGATATCCCAGATAATGTGGACGTATATAACTATGTGCCGCAATTAGACGTGCTGCAGCATGCGGACGTTTTTATTACACACGGCGGCATGAACAGCTCCAGTGAAGGGTTATATTTTGGCGTTCCGATGATCGTTATCCCAGCCGGCGGCGATCAGCCGATCATCGCCGAACGAATTGAAGAGCTGGAGGCAGGGATTCACGTGGAACAGGATGAGGTAGATGCTGCCAAACTAAATGAGGCAGCCGACCGTATCTTATCCCATTCTGCCTTTGCGGAAAACAGCCGGAAAGTCGGGGAATCCTTGAAAAACGCCGGCGGGTATAAGAAAGCGGTGGAAGAAGTGCTCCGCTTTAAACGCCAGCGGCAGATTCAATAGGGATTGCCGGCTGCGTTTGTTGATAATTGACGGCTTTTCGTTGATATATTCTGGGGTTGATTGATATATCCTGTGTTCCGTTGATATATTCTCGAATTTCATTGATATCCCATGATTTTCGTTGATAAATATACCTCAAGAGCAAGTTTGCAGTGGGACCAAGTGGTTCTCTGCAAACTTTTTTTGCGGAGAAACAGGGAGCTCAATGCCTGAGGCGCGCACCTGCTTATAAAAACCATTTTAATTGCTGAATTTCCTTTACTATTCTGCCGATTTCCATTAAACTTTAATTGATAATGAGTATCAATATCGCAGAGGTGAACGATCATGAATCTAAATCAAATTCAAAGACATGAATCATTTCAAATACAGGATTTAACCGAGCTTCAGCCTTTTGTGAAGCGGCGGCTGAAGGATATGGGCGTGTATGAAGGGAAAGAAGTCAAGGTGCTGAGATACTGTCCTTTAGGCGGTCCCTGTCTTCTCGAATGCGCGGGACAGAGGCTCGGCATCCGCAGAAAAGATACGTACTGCATTAAAGGAGCCCGTTTGTAATGGATACGGCTCTTTTTGGCAACCCGAATACCGGCAAGACTTCCTTGTTCAATCAGATTACCGGTGCCTACGAATATGTCGGGAACTGGAGCGGCGTTACGGTTGATAAAAAGGTCGGCCAGATTAAAGACTCGTCTCAATCTTTAATTGATCTTCCTGGTGTGTATTCCTTAAATCCATTGTCTGATGACGAACGAGTGGCTTCCACGGCTTTGTTAAATGAAGAAGCGGACCAGATTTTAAATATTGTAAATGCGAATCAGCTGGAGCGAAGCCTTTATTTAACGGCAGAGCTGCTGGAAACGAATCTTCCGCTGGTCATCGTGCTCAATATGGTGGATCTGGCGAATAAACGGGGCATTACGATCAACGTCGAACGTCTCGGCGAGCTGCTTGGGGTCAAGAGTTATTCCACGGTAGCGCGCAAAGGAAAAGGCTGTGAGGAGATTGTCCGGCTCTTTAAAGATGAACCGCTCGAAACAGCTCCCCCTTTCAAAATTGACTACGGTCCAGAGATTGAAGCGGCCATTTCTAAGCTGTTAACAGAGATCGGTGAACAAGGGAATGTGAAAAAGCGCTGGGTGGCGGTTCAGTACTTGCTGAACAATGAAATTATTCAACACACGCTCGATCAGTCCTTCCCTTCGCTAAAAACGGTGAAGCAAGAAGTAGAAGCGGAGATCCGCGAAGCCAAAGGACATGCCCTCGAAGAAGAAATTCATTTAAGGAAAACCGCTTTTATTCGCGACGTCGTCTCGCAAGTCACCGAAACAGAAGGACAGCGGAAAGAACTTTCGCTCACAAGCTGGATCGATCATATCGCGGTCCACCCCGTTTTCGGGATTCCTTTTTTCCTTGGCGTCCTGTTAGTAGTCTTTCAATTAACCTTCGGGTGGCTCGGCACACCTATTTCGGATGCGCTCGATGCCTTTTTCTCGGGGCCGCTTACGACAGGCGCCCAGTACGTGCTTGATCAAATGAACGCCGTGCCGTTTATTCAGGCGGTTGTCTTAAACGGGATTATCGCCGGCGTCGGCGGGGTGCTCGTGTTTGTGCCCCAGATCTTTATCCTTTTCTTCTTCATTTCTCTGCTCGAGGATTCAGGCTATATGGCCCGGGTAGCGATTGTTATGGACAGGCTGATGGAATTCATCGGTTTGAACGGAAAGGCCTTTATTCCGCTCGTGATTGGGTTCGGATGTAATGTTCCTTCGATCATGGCAGCCCGAACGATTGAACAGCCGAAAGAACGGCTGCTGACGATTCTGATTTCACCGTTTATGTCCTGCTCTGCGAGGCTTTCGGTGTATGCTTTATTCGTTGCTGCCTTCTTTGAAAAATACCAGGCGGTCATCGTTTTATCCCTGTATACACTCGGCATTGTGGTGGCGATTTTAGTCGCGAAGGTCTTTTCTTTATTTCTTAAAAATGAGAAATCCTATTTCGTGATGGAGCTTCCTCCTTATAACGTACCGCAGCTTGGACAGCTGCTGCGAAGCACATGGGATAAAGGAAAAGGATTTGTGAAAAAAGCAGGAACCTTTATTTTTGGCGGAACGGTGTTTATCTGGCTGCTTTCGTACCTCGGACCGCATGGAGCGAACGTGCCGATCGATGATAGCTTTATGGCCATAGTGAGCGGAGTCTTTGCCCCGATATTCGCGCCGCTTGGATTCGCATCCTGGCAGGCGGTATCGGCGTTAATTACTGGTTTTCTAGCAAAAGAGGTCGTCGTCTCTACGATGAACATTCTTTACCATGTTCCTGCCGGTGAAACGATGGCAAACCTGCTGCCGCAATTCTATACACCATTAACGGCATACACGTTCCTCGTGTTTGTGCTGTTATACACCCCCTGCCTGTCGACCGTTGCGATTATGAAAAAAGAAACAGGCAGCACGAAGCTGACCCTGTTTTCTCTCGTGTATTCATTTGTAGTGGCGTACGCGGTGGCACTGGGCATTTATAAAGCGGGTCAATTCTTTCTAACCTAGGAGGGTTTCTTGTGATTTGGAGCATTATATTAGGACTGCTCATCTTCGGATATGCTGTATGGATGGTGATTTCCTTTTTCAAGAAGAGCCGTCAAGGTAAATGCGGCACTTGTGCCTTGAAGGAATCATGTGACTCGGGCTGTTCTGTTGTTACTCAGGCGGAACGGAAAGATATTCTCAATCAATCTAGTAAATAGTTTAATATACAACAAAGAGGCATGGATAAAAGAATTTTAACAATTATTGAATCCGAAAGATGAGGAAATGTTAACCACATTCTTCCATCATCTTTCGGATTTTTGTTTAGACGTTTCCACTGGAAGTATATTTTCGTTTCCATTTAATTACTCTGCCATCAACGACAAAGGATAGTGGAGAGATAAAATATACCAGCGTAGGAAATACACGGAGACTTCTGCGGGAGGAAGGCATAGGTTTGACCCCACAGTGCGCAGCACGAGGAGGCAAACCAGCCGCCCGCGAAAAGCGGAGTGTATTTCCGGAGCGGTCATTCAGAGGTAAACTTCTGCCCTTCCCTTGATGGTTCGTCTTTTATGGGGGGCATCTCCTATTGTCTCAGCCTTTTTATTTATTCTTCTTTTCTCAGATTTGACCGGTTCAATTCCCGAACGGACCGCTCTCCTGCAAGAGCAAGGGTCAAGTCCGTATCTGCCAGCATGTTTTGGAGCACTTCCCTGACTCCTTCTTCACCGGCCACCGCAAGACCATACATGCACGGCCGCCCGACCAGGACTGCTTTGGCTCCTAAAGCTAAAGCTTTAACCACGTCCGATCCGCGCCGAATCCCACTATCCATTAGCACAGGAATTTTCCCTTGAACAGCCTCACAGACCTGCGGCAGAGCTTCCAGCGCACCAATCGCTCCGTCTACCTGGCGTCCGCCATGATTGGAAACGATAATTCCATCGACGCCATGCTCAACGGCAAGCTTGGCATCATCCGGGTGTAAAATTCCTTTCAGCAAAATCGGCAGGCTCGTATGTTTGCGTAAAAACGCCAGATCCTCCCATGTTAAGCTCGGATTGCCAAACGTCTGGGTCCAGTGCATGATCGCTGAAGCCGGATCCTCTTCAGGAGATTCTTCCAGATTTGAACAAAAGGCTGGATCTGTAAAGTAGTTACCTACCCCTTCGCCAATCAGAAACGGCAAATAGACGTTTTTTAAATCCTGCTCCCGCCAGGCCATCATCGCGGTATCTAAAGTGACCACTATCGCTGAATAACCAGCTGCCTCTGCCCTGGTCAAAAAGCTCGCGGTCACTTCCGGATCCTTGTTCCAATAAAGCTGAAACCACTTAGGGGCATCCCCCATCGCTTCGGCTATTTCTTCCATCGGTTTGGTCGAAGCGGAGCTGGCAATGTACGGGATCTTCATCGCGGCGCAGGCTCTAGCCGCAGCGATTTCTCCTTCGGGGTGAATGATCGACTGAACGCCAATGGGAGCGAGCAGTAACGGCGAGGAATACGCCTGGCCAAATAATTCGATGGAAATATCCCGCTCCTCCACGTTCCTGAGCATCCGCGGGACAATTTTCCATCGTTGAAAGGCTTGAAGATTGGCCTGCATGGTGTTCTCACCACCGGCACCTCCGGCAACATAATAGAAGGGTCCCTCTTCCAGTACTTCTCTCGCGCGTTCTTCCCATTCTTCGTACACTACAGGGAGACGGTTAGGATCGGGGCTGGGCATGTTTTGATAGACTTTGAACTGAACCTGGTTACCGAAATTTTTCATAGCTGATTCCTCCGCTTCTCTCGATTATTAAGGAAAATTAAGGGGATTATTACTTCTATTGAACCTGATTATTGTTAAAGAAGTTTTACAGATAGGTAGATATTTTGCGAATCATAATCGTATGTTCTGTTGTGCGGAATTTCACTTCCACATACTTACATCCTACCATAATTAAAGCGCTTACATAACGGGGTTATTTTTGGTCTAATACTGCGAGGAAGTCTTGATCATTCTTTCATCCGTGTTACCATCAGGGAAAAAGAGGAGGTGGGGAATCGTATGGAGTCCAAAAGAAAAAAAGAGGCTGTTGCTTTCCAAGGAAGCGGACGAGAATTCATTTATGTTGCTTATATTCTGCTTGTCTCCTTCCTCATGCCTTTTCTGCCCTTTCCTGTAAAATATGCGTTAATTCCTCTGCTCCTTTTTATGATCGTGATGACCCTTCGCTTGCGTAAACGGTACGTCAAATGGAAGGTAAGTCTGCTCATCGTTCTCATCGTTCTCTTGCTCCTGCCCTGACACTCCCGAAACCGCCTGGAGAAAAAGGATTTTCCGGCAGGGACAGGGAATGAGTAGAGAGTACGATTGGGGGAATGGATATGAAGAAATGGAAGCTTGGGCTGGTCATTGCGGGGTCACTGCTTTTTATATTTATTATTGTAACCGTTTTCAATACGGTGAGGGTTGATTCCAAACAGCCGGAGGCCCACCCGGCCGAGCTGAAGGTGAATAAACAAGAGGCCGTTCAACACCTTTCCAAAGCGATTACATACCAAACGATTTCCTATCAGGATCGAAGTAAAATTGATTTTAACAAGTACGATCAATTCCTCCGTTTTCTAGAAGACGCGTTTCCCCGTGTCTATCAGGAGCTTGAGGTAGAGAAAATCAACCAGTATGGTCTTGTATTCAAATGGCAAGGGACCGATGCCAGCCGCAATGCGATCGGTTTGACGAGCCATTATGATGTCGTTCCGGTAATTGAGGGTACGGAAGACAACTGGAAGCAAGGGGCCTTCAGCGGCAAGGTCACGGACGGAAACATTTGGGGCCGCGGAACTCTGGATGACAAGATCGGGGTGATCGGTATTCTCCAGGCAGCAGAAACCATGCTCGACCAGGGATTTACCCCTGATCGCGATACCTATTTTATGTTCGGATTTGATGAAGAAATCGGTGGCGAACAAGGGGCGCAAGTGATCGCCCGCACGCTCAAAGACCGGGGCGTCAGCTTTGATTTCGTGCTTGATGAAGGCGGTGCCGTTGTGAACGATATGGTTCCCGGCGTTGATCAGCCGGTGGGAGTTGTCGGCATTTCTGAAAAAGGATCAGCTACAGCGGAACTGTCGATTGAAGGCAGCGGGGGGCACTCTTCCCAGCCGAAGAACCACACGAATATTGGAAGGCTCTCCAAAGCGATCGCTAAACTGGAGGACACTCAATTTAACGGTGATCTCCAGGGACCCGGTGAGGATTTATTCAACTACGTGGCGCCGGAGATGAGCTTTGGAATGAAGTATGTATTTGCCAACAAATTTGTGTTCGAACCTATTATTGAAAAGATTCTCCTGCAGCAGCCTGCCTCAGCCGCCCTGATCCGGACGACCATTGCCCCGACGATTTTCAACGCCGGCGAACAGTACAATGCCCTGCCGGAGCAGGCATCGGCCATCATTAACCTGCGGCTGATGCCAGGCAATACCATGGAAGAGGTGAAAACCTTTATCGAGGAGACGATTGATGATCCGGATATCCATGTGAACATGTCAGGAACGGAGGCATCCGAAGTTTCCTCCACGAATAGCCGCTCCTTTTCATCAATTCAGCAAGCGGCACGGAATGTTTATCAGAACGCGGTTATCGCTCCTTATTTGATGTTCGCGGGGTCAGATGCCCGGCAATACGATCAAGTAGCCAAAGATACGTATCGTTTCCTGCCGGTGCAAATATCTTCAGAGGACCTTAACCGGATGCACGGCACGAACGAGTTTGTCAGTGTCGACAATTACATTCACGCCATCCAGTTTTATGCAGAGATCATCAAGGAAGCAAACAAACCTTCATCCTAAACGGAAAAAAGGGCGGAAGATTTCTCTTCGCCCTCTTCACCAGTTATAAGACCGGAAACCAGATTTCTGAATACGTATCCGCGCGCCGCAAGTCCTCTTCTTTATACACTTCAAGCGGAGGCAGGCTGGCGGGTTCCACGTTGTGGGAAGGAAACCATTCTGAATAAATCTGCTTCCATGAATCAATGATGGCTTCCGGAATCGGCCCCCTTACCTCGAAAACGACCCATTTAGCGGCTGGAAATTCGATCTTCTCAAATTCTGCTGCCCCATCTCCATTATGTTCAACTGCAATCCAGTAATCGACGGTATTCTGTTCTTCATCATAATTATCCGTCACCCCAAGCAGCCCTTTGATCTCACCTTCATTCAGCTGAGAGAGTTTTTCCGTTGTGCCGTCTTGGTTCGCTTGCGCCCAATAATCCTCTACACCAGGGATGCCCGGCTCCTTCGCACAGACAAATTGACGTTTGACCCCGATCGTTTGAAACGCTTCTCTTTCCACCATCCGATATTTCATAGGTTCTGCCCCTTTCAAGGTTAATTGTATGACCATTCGATTATACGATTGCAGCTGTCCCATTCCCTTTCTTGCTTCACTTGGCGTCACACCGTGCTGCTTGCGAAACGCTTTCGTAAACGACTCCGGAGTGTCGTAGCCGTACTTCCCTGCCAGGTCGATCACTTTTATAGGAGAATGAAGCAATTCTTCCGCGGCCAGAGTTAATCGCCGATGACGAAGATATTCCCCAACCGAGCGCTCAGTCAAGATCATAAACGTCCGCTGGAAATGATAAGGCGATATGTTAGACTGCCGCGCAATATCTTCAGTCGTAATCGGCTCTAGCAAATGTTCCTCCATATAGTCGATGGCCTTCTGCAAAGACTCTGTCATTGTCATAGCGCTTCAGCTCCTCGGGTTTATTATAGCCTACTTCCGTCTTCCAAACCTGTCATTCTGTGCTCTCTCTGAACCGTTTATTCTTTGAGAAGCCTTCTTCATTTAAAAATCCAATTTATAGAAAAAACCCAGGTTACTTTTGAATAAATATGTAGTAATATAGTACATATAGATTATTGAGCGGTGATTTTTTCATGCATTTATAGTATTTATTGCCCGAACATTATTGCCCGCATCCTTAATCTTAAATCTATTAAGAAAAGGGAGAGATCACATGAAAGTTACGTTAAAAAATGAGGCAGGATTAATAAAGGAGGTTAAACTTGGATTCAGCTGGACTACTTTTTTCTTTGGCTTCTTTCCTGCTTTGTTTCGCGGGGATTTAAAATGGGCGGTGATCATGTTTATCATCGAAGCGGTGCTCGGTTCATTTACTCTAGGGATTGGCGCATCAGTAACCGGAATCATATTTTCCTTTATTTACAATAAGATTTACATAAAAGAATTAATAGAAAAAGGCTACAAACCGGCCAATGAAGAAGAACGTGCCAAACTAGAACAGCATCAGATCCTGCCTGCTGCTTCTTAATTTCTTGATAGTGGCCATTCAGGGGAAAATCTCATTTAGGTGATTAAATCTTTCACCACATCCTGGTATTGTGGTAAAGATAAATCTTTTTTGCTAGGAAGAAATCAGGAAAGAATGAGCTAATCTTGCAAACCCATCACCAAACCTTTGTTATAGTAGAAGGATAATAGATTTGAGGTGATGCTGTGGATCCGAAATCGATTTTAAACCAAACGAAACAACATACTCCTGTGATTCTTGGCAGTAAAGAGTTTAAGAAATTCGCCATTCTCTTACCCCTGATTGAAAAAGATAACGAAACTCACGTCCTGTTTGAGGTCAGATCCAACCATTTGAGAAGACAGCCAGGCGATATTTGTTTTCCAGGCGGTAAAATCGAGGGAGACGACCCGAACGCTAAAGAGGCTGCCATCAGAGAAACGACGGAAGAGTTAGGGATTCAGGCAGCGGATCTGGAGGATGTGCATCCGCTCGATTATATCGTTTCTCCGTTCGGAATGATTGTCTATCCGTATGCCGGCTACATCAGCCAGCCTGCCGATAACATTAAACCGAATCCTGAGGAAGTCCAGGAAGTGTTTACTGTTCCGCTGTCCTTTTTTATGAAGACGGAACCTCGAGTTCATTATGTGAATTTCCAAGCGCAGCCGGAGGAAAATTTCCCTTATGAATTGATCGCAGGCGGCAGAGATTATAACTGGAGAACCCGGCAGATTGAGGAGTACTTTTATTTGTATGAGGACAAGGTAATTTGGGGATTGACTGCAAGCGTTCTGGCTCATTTTGTCGAGATGATTTCCTGAGAGCCAAATCTGCTTTCGCGGGGAAATCGAGTTTTTCGCGGCTATTTCAAAAACATGCGGCGAGACCCGACACCCACACTGGCCCCTATTACTAACATAAAAGCGCCGCAAAACGATCCTATTTCAGATCGTTTGCGGCGCTTTATTATTTATTAAAGAGTAAGCTCACCTAAATTGTTTAAATTCGATTCCTTTTTATTCCGCACCGTCCGTTTCAATCATCCCTTTATTGACACGGAGAACCTTTTGCAGACTGCCTTTTAATGAAGTCTGCGGCACGATCACTTCCTCCAAGTTATCCAGAGCAGCGATCTGCGTTTCCACTATTTCAGGCTGAACATCTTCCGCGAACCTTAGCTGGCCGTCTACTATAAAATGCGCGGGCTGATCGAGGGCTTTCAGCTGATCGTTGGTCCATAGTTCTTCGTCTTCGATAAAAATGAAGGAATTCTGATAGGAAAGCACCTCGGTTTCCAGCAGAGGCGCGCATTCATAAATAAGGTCCTCCACATCTTCATGACAGACGATGATCGAATGAGAGTGGATCGAATGAAGGGCTTCGGATAAGGCTGCCCTCGTAACATCTGCGTCGATCAGGATAGGTGCAGTCGTATACAGCTTGCCTCCTCGGAAGCGGCGGATCGATCTGCTGTTCAAACGAAGCGTCTGCTCGATCACTTGATAGCCATCAGGGATCACCTCTATTTGGCTGCCAATCAATGAGCCTGCTTTTTGGTGAAAGAAGGGTTCCTGACTTTCATAAAGCGAAAGCACTCCCTTCACATCTAAACGGTACAATTTATCATTAAATAATTCCATATCCAGATCAGGAGCGAAACGAACGATCCCTTTGACCACTAAATAAATTGGTTTCGCTGCGGTTTTAAGAAAAGCATTGGTTAAGCGGAACTCTCCCTTTTCGAAGCGGAATTGAGCCCCTTCATACGTTTTTAATTCTGAGGTGCCTTCCGCGATGAAGCCGGCTGCTGCGCCTGCTAGATGAGCAGGCGTGTACACCTGACCGTTCACTCGCAATTGAAGCTGCGATTGTTTCAGCTGTTCCGCTGTTACTTCTTCATCAATCACAACGTCGTTGGTGGCAAATAATTTTAACGGTTCCGTAATGGATTTCAAGTACTCCGAATCGACAAATAACGTCCCCTTCGTAAAATGGTATCCATCCGGGATCTCCTGACAACTCCCGATATTACCCGCATTCAATAACGGTAACAGGTGAGCCGTTTCCTTACGGTAATAGACCGTGCCAATATTATTCACACGCTCGATCGCCTTCACACTTTCCTCTGTGGCATGCATTAAATTTAACCTTCCAATATTTCCAATTCGTTGTTTCATCGTTTCTCCTCCTCCAAATATTTTCGTAATTGCTTGATCGAAAGCTGAAGCTTGAACCGAATCGTCGAAGCCGGCAGACCCAGCTGCTGCCCGATTTCTTTACTGGATAGTCCGATCCAGTACCGCTTAAAGACGATATCACTCAGTTCTTCTGATAAATGGGACAGTAGCTCGGTCATCTCAAGATGCTGGTAAGGAAAATCGTGAACGGGGAGGTCCATCTGTTCCTCCCATTGAGATAAGCGCTGATCCTTTCTTCGCAGATCGATCAGTTTATTCTTCATCACTCGATAAAACCAGGCCTTCTGTTTGTGACGGGGAAGGTCGAGAAGATCGTCTTCCTTTAATGACTTTTCCCAGGCATCCTGGACCAGGTCCTTGCCTTCCTGTTCATGGCGGGCAATCGAGTAAGCGAAGCGATCCACATCCTTCTTTAACGATTCATATAGATCACTCACTTCCATTTCTACCACCCACTTTTCAAATTTAGGATCGGTTACTTCTAAATAACATGAACGGGTTTCGGGAAACACCTCGCTTTCCGTGGGCGTACGCTGAGTCTCCTCAGCCCTTCAGGCTTGCGGGGCCTCACCTGTTACTCATCTCCCACAGGAGTCTCGGCGTTTCCCGAATCCCTAGACGATTAAAAGAATGAAACCATCTAGAAAAAAAGACAACCTCTTACGGATTAAGATAAAGAATGTAGAAAGCGCATGTGTTAAACGGATCCATGAACAGGTTATTCCATTTCACGTACACAAACGCAATAGACTTACAACTGGCTTTGATCAAAGCTGCTTCTTTTAAGCTCTTCCTTTAGATAACGATTCATACGGGGAAAGTGATGGGAGAAATTTATTTTTTTAAAAAGAATGCAAAAAGCCTCTTCTCTTGAGCAGAGACGAGGCTGATTCGCTACACTCTTAAATCTCTTTTCTTATAGAACACAAAGGTCAGGAAGAGGAAGACGGCAATTAAAACGATCGAAAGCACGACATAAACGGTTTCTAATCCTTCTCCATTGATCATTTGCTTCGCTTCAAAATATTTAAAGGGAGAGAAATACTTTAGGCTGGTGAATTTATCATTTAAATCAATCGCGACAGAGAGAAGAAAGGTCAGGAATAGAACCGCTGCTGATACAGCATTTGCCTTGCCTGATTTCTTGTATCCGGCTCCCACCCATGCCCCTAACATTAAGAAAATGAGCTGCAGCATCAGCATTCCAGCGATCGTCACGCTCACATCAGCCACATAGAAGCTCCGTCGCTGTAATACCCGACAATCGCCAGGCTGGTGAGTAAGGCAGCGAGATCAAGAACGAGGACGTTGGCCGCAGCAGCAAGCAGTTTGATCCGCACCACCTTGCTTCGCGATATCGGTTTAACAAACAAGAACTCCGCCGTTTTGTCGCGTTCTTCCTTGGAAATGATCGTCGAGCCGAGCAGGACCGCATGTATCGCTGCAAGCAGCGCCATATAGATGAAAAGCACCCCATAAAATCCGGTCGCTTGTGACAAGTCAAAGCTTCCCATGCCGGTAATCGCCTGCAGCGATTGCGGCATCGCTTGCATAAGGTCATTCATCGACTCCCCTGTGGATGAAAACCCGGCATACTTTCCCATTCCAGAGGCGATTAGAAAAATCATACTCACACACCAGATGATCAACGACTTCCGGTGCGCCTTCATTTCCCTCCTGAATACGTTCATCTCAACCCCTCC
>CAVTYY010000007.1:0-34892 GCA_963739045.1 uncultured Bacillaceae bacterium
ATAGGTAAGAAATTTAGCAGGGAACAGTTATAAATTTATTTCCTCCTTGAAGTTTCCTAGACTTCCAGAGGAAATTTTATTATATAATTTCTATATTGAATAAATTATAGGAAAGAAACCGAATAGTTATTCTGCATTGGCCCTCTTATTCTGGAGGTATATTTTTTTATGAAGGATTCTTCTTAACAGTAGCACTTTTAATCTCTTCCATTTTTTTACTCCTTCTTAAGAACACATCTCGCATCTTAAAAAGAACTTCTATAAAAAACCCACAGCGACTGTGGGTTTTAATTGCTTAAAGAGTAGAATTTTTCTTATTTAATATAGTAGAAGCCTTCTCAGGATAATCGGTGAAAAGATCACAAGATAGAGAATGTGCCCATCTCATAAGCTCATCATCTGAATTCAAAGTAAAGACTCGATAATTGAGCTGTTCGCCTTCTTTGGAGTTCATCATTTCCTCATAAGCTTCCAACGAGCAATGGATGCAGGAAGCTGCATGATTTCTAAGGAATTCGTCCGGTTTAGGCAATGGTAATTCCGTCAGCACAGCTAACTCGATAGGAGTATTCATAGAAGAAAACCTGGCTAACGATTGATAATTAAAGGAAGAGATTAAGACTTGATCCATCACTTCGTACTTCTTCACCAATCTAACTACATCTTCCTCAAGATTCGGGTAATCCACTAGGTCATTTTTCAGTTCAATATTGAGCTGGACGGATGTATCCTTTACAAGATCTAATACTTGATCAAGAGTAGGAATTCGTTCTCCTTGGAACTTGTTAGAGAACCAGCTCCCTGCATCGAGAGCTTGGATCTCTTCCAGTGTCATCTGGATCACTTCACCAGATCCATTGGTTGTTCGATCCACGGTTTCATCATGGATAACGACTAACTTTCCATCTTTGGTTTTCTGAACATCGATCTCAATCCCATCCACACCAACTGCAATGGCATCAGTTATGGCAGCTAATGTGTTTTCAGGATGTGTCCCGCTGCTTCCACGGTGAGCAAATATCATTTTAGTCATTTTTATTCCTACCTAAGCCTCAGTTATTTTTTAGTTTTATTAGCAATTTCAATCGCACGATCCGTTTGTTTTGCTGCATTATCCAGAAGATCCTGTGGGTCTCCTCCTTGATGAAGCTTTTCAAGAGCTGTGACTACTTTCTCTCTTGATTCTGGGAATACGGAAATCAGCGCGCCTTGAGTTGCCTTGGTACTTTTTGTATCGTGCAGTTGATTAACGGTTACTTCAAGCTGCGGGTATTTTTTATGCTGTTCTTTTACTACTTTTTTATCATAGGCTTTCGGGTTAATCGCAAAGTAGCCACTCTTCGTATGCCATTCTGCCTGCACGTCTGGGGAAGCTAAATATTTCATAAATTCCCAGGCGGCCTGCTGCTTTTTATCACCAATTCCTTTGGACATCCATAGAGATGCTCCGCCGATGACAACTCCTTGACCATCTTGCCCGTCTGGATGTGGCAGGTAACCAGCTCCAACATCGAAATTTGAATTATCTACAATGCTGTTAATTCCTGAAGAAGAATCTAGATACATCGCTGTCTTTCCGGAAACAAAGGCGCCACGAATATCATCCCAATTAGAACCAACATTAAAGAATGAACCTTCTTTATCCATGTCTTTTAACAGGTTAAAGACTTTAACCCCTTTAGGGCTATTAAAGGATGCCTTTGTTGCAGGCTTTTCACGGCCATTTTTATTGTTTACGTAATACCCGCCTTGTTCTGCCAGTAATTCTTCAAAGAACCAGCCATAATTAAGCATAGAGAAACCATATTGCTCCGTCTTGTCCCCATTTTTAATAGTTAGTTTTTTCGCTGCTTCCTTCAGTTCACTGTAAGTACGTGGTGGTTTGTTTGGATCAAGACCCGCTTTCTTAAACGCATCTTTGTTATAAATTAAGATAGGAGTGGACGAGTTAAACGGCATAGAATACTGCTTTCCGTTCACATTGTAATACTTACGAATATTCGGTTCCCACTGACTAAGATCATAATTGTCCTCATCAATAAACTTTTGTACGGGCTGTACATAGCCACTATCAATCATGTATTTTGTACCGACTTCAAAAGTCTGCATGATCGCTGGCGCATTTTCTGTTCCTCCAACACTGCGATACTTCGTAAGAGATTCTTCATAAGTACCTTGGAAGACAGGCTTCACTTCAATATCAGGATGTTTATCATTAAATTCTTTCACAATGTTTTCTAAGACAGGTTTAAGTTCTCCACCCATGGCATGCCAGAAAACCACCTCTGTTTTCCCGTCGCTGCTTGTCTTATCAGCACTTGAACTTGCTTGTGTATCTTCTTGACCAGAACTTTCTTGGCCTGAAGTTTGGTTTCCACATCCAGATAAAACGGTCAGACAAAAAATAAGTAATACGATAACTGCACTAGTGATCTTTTTCATGTTGTTCCACTCCTCTAATTGGGTAATTTTTTTAAAACCTATTTAAGTGCTCCATCCATGAGTCCTTTTTGCAACTGTTTCTGACCTAAGAATAAAAGCAATAACGTTGGCAAAATCACGATAATCACTGCTGCCATTACCACCCCCCATTGTGTAGCCACCTCTTGCGACTGCATTTCTTTCAATCCAATTTGCACCGTTCTCACTTTGTCATTGTTTGTGACAAGGAGCGGCCACAGGTACATATTCCAAGTTGTCAGAAAACTATAAGCCCCTAATGAAACCAGGCTGGTCTTGGAAATAGGCAAAACCACTCGCAGGAAAAACTGAAACCGATTCAACCCGGCAATCTGTGTCGCCTCGTCCATTTCCTTAGGAATCGTCTTGAAATTTTGTCTTAATAGGAAGATTCCAAAGGCAAGGGCAAAGAATGGAACGGTTAAACCAGTGATTGTATTGACCCAGCCGAGGTTTGTGACTGTGATGAAGTTAGGGATCATCGTCGCTTCCCAGGGAATCATCATGGTGGATATAAATAAGAAGAACAAAACGTTCCTCCCTTTAAAGGGAATAAACACAAAGGCAAAGGCTGCCAGGCTGGAAACGATCAGCTGACCGATCATGACCACAAATGAAACGATGAAACTATTCATTAAATAATGGAGAAGAGGCAATTTTTGAAAAGCAAGCCGGTAGTTTTCAAAGGACCATTGCTTTGGAATCATATTTCCGTGAAGAACTTCTCCTCCATTCATGAAGCTGACCATGAACGTGTAGACAATAGGAAAAAGGATCAAACAGGCACTTAGAATGAGAAGCCCGTAAATAAATATGTTCTTTACCAATTTCATTGATAATGCACCTTCTTTTCGCCTAACTTAAATTGAAGGATCGTAATGATCAAAATACAGAAAAACAGAAGAACCACCTGAGCACTCGCTTCCCCCAGCCGATAATTGACAAAAGCATCCCGATAGATCGAATACACAATCAGGTTCGTTGCATTACTCGGACCGCCTTTGGTCAAAATATCGATTTGTCCAAAGGTTTGGAAGGCATTAATGAACGATACCGTTGTAATAAAGAAGAGAGTGGGCGAAAGCATGGGAAGAGTTACTCTAAATAACTGATACCAGTATCCAGTTCCTGTGACCCGCGCCTGTTCATAGAGATCCTCAGAGATATTTTGCATTCCCCCTAAAATAATCAGGTAAGCAAAGCCGATATTCATCCATATCGTTGTAATGGATACCGCAATAATGGCCGCATGCGGATCTTGCAGCCACTGGACGGCCGGCAAATGAAAAATTCCGAGGATCTGATTCAGCATGCCTATGCTTGGATTGAAAAGAAATAACCAGATGACGGAAGATGCTGCCACACTGATCCCCATCGTAGAGGAAAAGATCGTCCGAAATAATCCGATCCCTTTTAACTTACTAACTGTCATCAGAGCAAGAAACAAGGCAATGATGATGCTCGTTGGTACCGTATAGAACACGAATAGAATCGTAGCTTTAAAGCTGTGTAAAAATCCTGGATCCGTTAATAGATATTTAAAATTATCAAGCCCGACAAAAGCAGCCGTGTTTCCTTGCTGATCGGTTAGGAAGAAGCTTAGATACAGAGTCTTGATCATTGGATAGAAGATAAATACACCCAGGAGTATTAAAGAAGGCAATAAATAAAGCAGCCCGGTAAATAAGTTCTTCAAACCATAGGGGAGAGCAAGTTTCTGCCTGTTATGGACCTGTTCTTTTGCTGTTTCCATTAGACGCCCACCCTCTTCCTCACGTTCTGATCGTTTTGAGTCGGTAGACGTTCCCCATCCGGAGTGAAAAATACGAGGTGTTCTTTTGGAATTACAATCTGAATCGAGTCTCCAATGCTATGAATCTTTTGACCTGCCTGGCGAACAGACCACCTTGTATCCCCAAGCTCCACTTCTGTGATGGTTTCATTACCGAGAATCTCCGAATGATAGATCGTTCCCTGTAAAGTATTGAGCATATGGTCGCCTTCAACAGCCATAATATGCTCAGGACGAATGCCAACCATGAGCTCTTTATCCGCTTTAAACCCTTCAGGGAGATCTGTTATTGTACCGTTTTCTCCAACCGTAATTTCTTTCATGGATGGATCAAAAGCGGCCTCAATGATATTCATCGGTGGAGTGCCGATAAACTCTGCTACAAATTGATTGGCAGGCTGGTTGTAAATATCCAAAGGTTTGCCAATTTGCTGAATCTGACCGTCTTTAAGAATCATCATTCGATCTGCCATCGTCATGGCTTCGACCTGGTCATGCGTTACATAAATTAAAGTCAAACCCAGCTTGCGCTGAAGATGCTTAATTTCAGAACGCATTTGAGCCCGAAGCTTGGCATCCAGATTGGATAATGGCTCGTCCATTAAACAAATAGGGGAACGGCTTGCGATTGCCCGTGCTAAAGCCACTCGCTGTCTTTGACCGCCTGACAGCTGTTTTGGCTTTCGTTTTAAGTAGTCTTCAAGCCCTAATAGTTTTGCAACCTCTACACATCTATCCTTGCGTTCCTGCTTGTTCAGTCCTTTAGTGTGAAGCCCAAACGTAATGTTCTGTTCGACTGACAGATGAGGGTACAGGGCATAATTTTGGAAAACCATGGACAGCTCCCGCTTACTCGGAGGTAAGTGGTTCGCGATGTCTCCTCCAATTTTCAAATCACCGGAAGTAATCGTTTCTAGTCCCGCAATCATACGCAGCATCGTACTTTTCCCACAGCCAGAAGGACCAACGAGAACAAAAAATTCCCCAGGTTCAATGGTTAGATTGATGTCGGATACGGCTAAATGTTGATTGTCGTAGCTCTTGGCAATCTTACTTAACTCTAACCTCTTCATGTCATTCATCCTTTCCTGTTTTCTATATAATCTTTACAAAGCTTTAGGTTACTCGTCGAAACCGCAAATGCCCCATGATCAAGGGCGGATTGAATATGGCTTTGTTCATGAATTAATCCACCTGTAATTAAAGTCTGATCCACTTCATTCACGATCTTTTCACAAACGGAATTCATTAAACCCGGCATCACTTCAATAAAATCCGGCTGTATCTCTTTCGTGACTTCGATACCATTTTTGACCGCATCCGTGTCGACAAGAAACAATCGTTGAATAGTTAAAAAACCGAGGTTCTTTGCAGATGTTAGCAGTTGCTTTTTTGTCGTAATGATGCCATGAGGCTTAATGTAATGTGAAACAAATTTCAAGCCCTCCAGGTCATTCCGGATCCCTTGAACCATATCTAAATGCAGGAACACGAATTTATTTTTTCTCTTCATCGCCTCGACATAGCCTTGCAAATTATTAATATTTCCCATCATAAGAAAGGCGGTGGATAGATCCGTCTTTAGAAACTGATCCAATCCTTTTGGATGTTTAATAGAAACAATTAATTGTTCCTTTGCTAGTGCATTCATTAATTCTTTTTTTATTTTCACTTGTAATCACTCCAAACAAAAAGAGAGAAATCCTGGTCACAAAAATTGACTATAAGTCTCCTTATAGAATTTGTGCTGAACAAGAATTCTCTCATATCTCCGAGTACTTGCTATTTACTTTGCAATCTTAATGTAACTTTTAAATGTTAATCTAGTATTTTAAAAACGTTAATCATTTGTATAAATCCTGTAAATGAATATAAAGAAAAAAGCGCCCGACTCCCCCAATGGTTCTTGGAAGGAAATCAGACACTTTCTTAGAAGTCTCATAAGTCTTTTTGATTGTCGAGGTGAATCAACCTGAAAACTGAGGCTATTCACTTTTTCGCGGTCAACAATTCAGTCATATAGCGGCGAAATGAGAACGGGCAATCAATGCCCGTCTTACTGAGCCGTGTACCCACCATCAATCACCACAGCCTGCCCCGTCACACTTTTAGCTAGATCACTAGCTAAGAACATGGCATAATCAGCGATTTCACTCACCTTCAGCAGCCGCTTTTGCGGCACTAGAGGATAAATAACTTCTTCCAGTACTTTCTCCAAAGGGACATTTCGTGTCTTGGCAATATCCTCTAACTGGCCGCGAACGAGCGGTGTGTCTACGTACCCGGGACAGATCGCATTAACGGTAATTCCATGAGCGGCCGTTTCCAGAGAGGCGGCTTTCGTCAAGCCGATTAATCCATGCTTAGCGCTGTTATAAGCGGATTTCCCCGCAAATCCTACCAGTCCATTGATGGAGGACATATTAATGATTCTTCCAAATCCTTGCTCCTTCATAATAGGCAGCGCATACTTATGAGCAATGAACGGCGCCGTAAGCATAATTTTCAGCATTAATTCGAACTTCTCTGTGGGAAACTCTTCAATCGGGGACACATGCTGCAAGCCCGCATTATTGATCAGCACATCGATGCGGCCATACTTCTCATAAGTCTGCTTCATCATGTTCTCAATTTCGGATTCTCTCGTTACGTCTGCTTTTAAACCAATAGCTGACCATCCATTTTGCCTTAGCTCCTGGGACGCTTGTTCGACCACTGCTTCATTTATATCCGTTAAGACGACTTGACTGCCATTTTCAGCAAAGGTCTTCGCAATTTCAAATCCAATTCCGCTTGCCGCACCTGTAATGATAACCACTTTATTCTCTACCATTCTTTTCACTCCTGCCTGCATGATTCTAATACTCCTGACAGTTTACTTCCCGCAGACTAATAAGTAAAATGAATTATAACTATTAATCTTATGCTTTTAAGTTATAGATAGGAGTGGAATCAATTGGATATCCGCCAATTAACGTACTTTATTGAAGTCGCGAAATGGAAAAGCTTCACGAAAGCATCAGCAGAGCTTCACATTTCCCAGCCTTCGTTAAGCAAAATGGTAAGAAATCTTGAGGATGAACTGGAAATGGAATTGATTGACCGGTCCTCGCGACAAATTGAGTTGACGGCAGCCGGAGAGATCGCCTACGAACAAGCCCAGATGATTATCGAATCGCTGGACAGCTTTTCGACTCACCTTTATGATCTAATGAATTTAAAAAAAGGAAAGATCAAAATCGGCATCCCTCCGCTGATTGGGTTCTTATTTTTTCCTAAGATTATTAAAGCGTTTCATACCGCTTATCCGGAAATTGACATCCAGCTCGTGGAAGACGGGGCGAACAAAGTGAAGAAAGATGTGAAGGATGGACTGCTCGATCTTGGCGTGGTAGTGCTTCCCGCCGACGAGGAGGAATTCGAAGTGGTTCCGTTTGTCGAGGAAGAGATGATGCTGTTTGTTCATGACTCTCATCCCCTTGCTCAAAGGGAACAAGTACAAATGAAAGAGTTAGCAGAGGAAGATTTCATTCTATTCAGCGAGGACTTTGCTTTGCACGACCGAATTATTCAGGAATGTGTGAAGGCAGGATTTCGTCCGAATGTGGCGTATGAAAGCTCCCAGTGGGATTTTATCAGCGGAATGATTGGCGAAAACCTGGGACTGTCGGTTTTCCCACAATCTATCGTGAGAAAAGTGGACCCTGACTCTGTCAAAGCCATCCCTATTATCCGTCCCGCCATCCCCTGGAAGTTAGGACTGCTGCTAAAAAAAGGCCGCTATGTGTCCCATGCGACCCGGGAACTGATTAAGAAGATTACCGATCTGCATAAGGATCAGTAAATCCTATGCTTTTATTGAATACCTCTTATAATGAATATATATTTTACGCATAGATATATGAGCGGTATAGTAATCCCTGTTAACGAGCTATTATTTTTCAGGAGGAATCACCAATGAATAACGAACGCTATCAGCAGGGTTTAGATAAATTAACAGAATACACGTTAAACGCAAATGAAGAAACATCCACCCACCATAAAATTGCCGAAGATCTCGAGGATATTGCTCCCGATATCGGCAAATATATCATTGAATTTGCCTATGGCGATATTTATTCAAGAGAAGGTCTCAGTAACAAGCAGCGTGCGCTTGTGACCATTTCCTCTCTAGTCACGCAAGGCAGAGAACCTCAACTAGAACTGCACATTAACACCGGTCTGACGGCAGGCTTAACTCCGAGCGAAATTGTCGAGAGTATCACTCACTTAATTCCTTATACAGGATTTCCGAGTGTATTAAATGCGTTGCAAGTAGCGAAGAAAGTGTTTGCTGTTAGAGGAGTAACGGTGGAAAAAACAGCGCAAGCAACCGGCTGAAATTGAATGAACGAAACAAGAGGGAGCTTCATTAGCTGCCTCTTGTTTTTACTGCTGATGGAATGCTGCTGCCCCTCTATTCAAGGGTAATCTCCAAAAGTTAATGAAATAATTGAAGGCATACGCTGTTCATGCCATCTCCCCCAATTCCAACACAACTCAAAGCAGATCCTGAATCTTCGCAAGCAGCCGGGCAATAGGTATAACAGCAACGAGTACACTAATACTTGTACCCTTTGCCCAAATAACATTAATCAAAGGCTTAGCTCTTTGTATTTCATAAATTAGCGAGAAGATGCACAGAAACAACGTAGTAAAAAAGATGAGATAAACCGCCTTTAACTGGTGAACAAGTTCAGTTAAATAGTGTACTTCCCACTCGCTATCTTTTACCTCAGGAACATAGTGGATCGATTGATCTTCCGTACCCCATACAGAATACGTGGACAGGACCGCCTCTGAGTTTCCTTTTGAGATGACTTTATACCCCTCAGGAAGATAAGAGAACTTATAAACAACGAGATAAGCCAACAATAGCGAGAATAAGCCCACACCGACTCGAATGAGGACTTTTCTTATTTTGAATAACGTCTCTTCCTTCATTTTTCTCACATCCTCTATGTAAAAAGTACTTCTACTCCTATTACGAACGACTAAAATAATCGTTTCAATTTTTCAGGGATTCGCCTGACCGTGATAGACTAAGAGCATACTTATTTCCAAACGGGGAAGGTGATCGTGATGTTAGGACAAAAACGGATCCGGGACTACGGTGTTAAGATCGGGAAGCTTGAACCCGGGGAATGGAATGCGATTTCTGACGTGTCGGACTTAACCGTCGGCCATACAACCCTGAGTGACGGCGATCAGCAAACGGGAGTCACCGCAGTAATTCCTCATCAAGGTAATATTTTTAAAGAAAAATTGATCGCTTCCAGCCATGTGATTAATGGATTCGGTAAAACGATGGGAACGATCCAGATCAATGAGCTGGGCACCTTGGAAACGCCGATTGTATTAACGAATACCTTAAATGCCGGGACCGCTGCCCAGGCCCTTATGAAACACACGATGCTCCAAAATCCAGAAATCGGCCGCACAACAGGGACGGTGAACCCCGTGGTCGGCGAATGCAACGATATGTTTCTCAACGATGTGCGGGCGCAATTCGTCCAGGAACAAGACATTTTTCATGCCCTGGATTCAGCTGGTTCTGAATTTAAGGAGGGAACTGTCGGCGCTGGCACAGGGATGCTGTGCTATTCGCTGAAAGGAGGAATTGGCACCTCTTCCCGTAAATTGACGCTGGAGCACGGCGAATACACGATGGGAGTGCTCGTTGTCTCAAACTTCGGGATCCTAAGCGACTTAACGGTCAACGGCCAGCCGCTCGGACGGGAACTGAAATCCGCCCTCCTGGAAATCAGAGAAGAGAAAGATAAAGGATCGATCATGATCATTGCCGCGACCGACCTGCCGGTGTCAGAGCGTCAGCTAAACCGTATTCTTAAACGGGCCAGCACAGGGCTTTCGCGGACAGGTTCGATCATGACGACGGGAAGCGGGGAAATCGTTCTCGGGTTTTCCACAGCCACCAAAATCCCGCACGAAAAACCTGCTGAATGTCTAAATCTGAAAATGATTCATGAGGAAGACATGGATCTTGCCTTCCGGGCGATCGGCGAGGCAGTTGAAGAAGCTGTGCTGAATTCTTTAATAACCGCTTCCCATGTAAAAGGAAGAAACGGGCATGAACGACCTGCGCTAAAGGATTTGCTAGAAAAATTTGAGCTTTCCTTTCATTAATGGTTCATAAAGAACACCGCTGAAATGACGACGAATAAGGCCCCTGTTGCAAATGACTTCATCGTAATAAATCGTTTAGATAAACCAGCTTGTGCTTCTAAGAAATAGAGGTAACTGCTTACCATAATAAAACCTATGGCCGTCAGCGCATATCCTTTCCAATCGTCAGCAATAAGCAGATATCTTAACACTGAAAGGCCGATGAGAAGCATGCCTAATGAACCGCTTGCTACATATGAATAAAACCTTCTATTCTTAATGTTCTTCCCTCCAGATAAAAAAGACATTAGAGTGATAAACGCTTTTCGTAAAGCTGCTTATTTTCTTCATCAAAGCAGACAAAGTAAACCTTCTCCATGTTTTTATTCTGCTGCAGATATTCATTTACTACTTTAATAGCAATATCGGCGGCTTTCTCTTTTGGAAATCCATAAACGCCTGTGCTGATGTTTGGAAAAGCGATGGTTCGTAACCCATGCTCTGTGGCAAGTTCTAAGGAATGAAGATAACAATCGGCAAGCAGGTCGGCTTCATTTTTATTCCCGCCGTTCCACACGGGACCCACGGTATGAATCACTCGCTCTGCAGGAAGGTCGCCGGCAGTTGTGATCACAGCCTGACCGGTTTCACAGCTGCCTATTTTCCGGCATTCCTCCATAATCTCAGGACCACCGGCACGATGGATCGCTCCGTCTACGCCCCCACCGCCTTTCAATTGACGATTGGCCGCATTCACGACCGCATCGACTTCCAGCTTCGTAATATCGGCTTGAATGACTTCCAAGTTCTTGTTCATATCGGACGCTCCTCCGTAAGATTTTCTACCTTTTATCGTAACGCAAAAATCCATAGATTCCCAGTTTTCCCCTCACCTATTAGTTTAGAAAAACCTGGAAAACGGTATATAAAAAAGGTAAGCCATCTTAAATGGAGGGGCTAAAATGAAACAAGCGGCCAAGTATGCTGCAGCAGCGGCAATAGGAATCGCTTTGGGAGCCGGTCAGGTTTCCGCTAAGGGAAATCAAACCGTCACCGTCAAACCGGGCGATACGCTTTGGAGTATTTCACAGCTTTACGGACATCGATCTACCCATCAATTATCCTCGCTCAATCCAGACGTGAAACCGCATCACTTAGAGGTGGGTGCTGAAGTAAAAATCACTGAAAACCGTCCCGATGAAAGCTACCACACGATTAAGCCAGGCGATACGTTCTATGGAATTGCCAGGCAATATGCGAATCTCTCACTTGAAGATCTCTATGAATTAAACCCCGGGGTTGAGCCTAATCAGCTGCACACAGGAACAAAATTAAAAATAAGCGGTGCTAGCTTAAGAGAAAGGTCGATCAGCAAGAAGGACGCAGAACAGCGGGTTCGGGAGCATTTAGGATTAACCCGGGAGCCTGAGGTTCGTGTAGAATATGATTCGATCACTGAAGCTCAATATTTGATTCATGTATACGACACAGGCCATCGCCATTCAGAAATAGCTGGCTGGTATTTAGTTAATCCAGAGACCGGCGGAATTACCAAATATGCTTAAATACAAAGGAACGGGAGACCTCCCATAGATAGAAATAGACGCTCCTCCAGCAGAACCTGGGGAGCGTCTTTGTTTTATCATTCTTTCTTCATAAATAAAAACACGGTTTCTTCTCTCGGAAGCTTTTCCGTTTTATAGCCTGTAAAGCCGAGCTTTTCGTAAAAGGAAATATTTTTCGTGCTCTTGCTGCCGGTAAACAGTTCGAATCGATAGTCGGAATACCTATTTTCAGTCTCTTCCATTAATGCTCGTCCAATTCCTTTATTTTGGGCTTGAGGGTCCACCATTAACTTCTCAATATGACAGGTATCTCCCTCTACGAAAGCTCTAATAGATCCTAAGATTTTTCCGTTTTCTACATATTTTAATATTAAGCGATCATCGAATTCTTTCTCCACCTCATGGACCTGTTGGTGAAGCGGCTGGATCGTATAGTCATTGTAGAGCTCAGCTTCGCTCAGGTAGGCAGCTTTTTGGATCGCCAGTATTTCTGAGGCATCTCCCACAGCTGCTTCTATAATTTTATTCATTATCATTCATCCTTCCTTTTGTTAATCTTTAGTGCACGGTTACAAAAAAGAGTTCGGGCTAGAATATCCACTCTTCTACAATATTGGAAACAGACAGGACAGGGCGGAAAACAATTGGTTTCCCGCAATCTTTTCACCCTATCTGGGAGAACGAAACTTCCATTTTCACTTTTACCAATGAGAGAGCTTGCTAAACAGATGAAGAAATTCCAGTTAACAGCTCTTCACTTTTATGACGATTATGCTAGTTCCCCGCTTCATAAGCATGACAAAGGAATCAACTTTCTCTTCCTCCCCCCACTTTTCTTTACTGCTTTTTCATAAGAATGATACGCTTCACTAATCAAAATCCTCTGCAGTCGATGCTGCGGATCTTTTGATGGAACCTTTTTATTCTATTAGAACAACAAAACCACTATTCAGCAATCTGAAAGGGTTTATAAAATCAATTTTCGAGCCACATGAATGTTATCAAAAACGATGAGTAAGTAGTAAAGGAGAGATGACGAAGATGGCAAACGTTTTAGTTTTTAATTTTCCAGGAGAAGGCCACATTAATCCGACCATCGCTTTGATTGAAGAATTGATCGAGCGAGGAGAGCAAGTGGTCTACTATTGTATTGAAGATTATCGCACGAAAATCGAAAAAACAGGAGCAGAGTTTCGTCCATATGAAAATTTTCTGCCTGATTCGATTTCAGAGAAGGATCGCAAAGACTTCAACCCGCAGGAAATGGTGAAACGTCTCGTCAAAGGGATGGATGAAGTCATAGACGAAGTGCTGCCTGTTGTCAAAGCCGAAGACTATGACTATGTGATCTATGATAATAACTTTGCTGCAGGGAAAATAATCGCCGAGCAGCTGCAGATCCCGGCAATATCCTCCTGCACCACCTTCGCTTTAAATAAAAAGGTGATGGAAGAATTCATGAAAAATCGTGAAAATATGAAAATGGAGATCCCTGAGGACAATGAACTCACGCAGATTCTAAAGAAATGGCAGGAGCGTTATCAATTTTCTGTGCACAGTTTTCCTGACGTCATGAATCAGCCGGGAGAGCTCACCCTTGTTTATACGTCTGAGCTTTATCAGCCTTTTGCAGAGGAATTCGATGAATCCTTTACCTTTGTCGGACCCTCCTTGAAGGAGCGCAAGGATGTGGAGAGCTTTTCGTTTGAAGACCTTCCCGACAAGCCGCTGATTTATATTTCAATGGGGACCGTCTTTAATGATCAGCCGGAGTTTTACCAGAAATGCTTTGAAGCATTTAAGGATAGCAGCGCTACGGTTCTAATGTCCGTTGGCAAGAAAACAGACATCCGTCAATTTGGAGATATCCCAGATAATGTGGACGTATATAACTATGTGCCGCAATTAGACGTGCTGCAGCATGCGGACGTTTTTATTACACACGGCGGCATGAACAGCTCCAGTGAAGGGTTATATTTTGGCGTTCCGATGATCGTTATCCCAGCCGGCGGCGATCAGCCGATCATCGCCGAACGAATTGAAGAGCTAGAGGCAGGGATTCACGTGGAACAGGATGAGGTAGATGCTGCCAAACTAAATGAGGCAGCCGACCGTATCTTATCCCATTCTTCCTTTGCGGAAAACAGCCGGAAAGTCGGGGAATCCTTGAAAAACGCCGGCGGGTATAAGAAAGCGGTGGAAGAAGTGCTCCGCTTTAAACGCCAGCGGCAGATTCAATAGGGATTGCCGGTTGCGTTTGTTGATAATTGACGGCTTTTCGTTGATCTATTCTGGGGTTGATTGATATATTCTGTCTTCCGTTGATATATTCTCGAATTTCATTGATATCCCATGATTTCCGTTGATAAATATACCTCAAGAGCAAGTTTGCAGTGGGACCAAGTGGTTCTCTGCAAACTTTTTTTGCGGAGAAACAGGGAGCTCAATGCATGAGGCGCGCACCTGCTTATAAAAACCATTTTAATTGCTTAATTTCCTTTACTATTCTGCCGATTTCCATTAAACTTTAATTGATAATGAGTATCAATATCGCAGAGGTGAACGATCATGAATCTAAATCAAATTCAAAGACATGAATCATTTCAAATACAGGATTTAACCGAGCTTCAGCCTTTTGTGAAGCGGCGGCTGAAGGATATGGGCGTGTATGAAGGGAAAGAAGTCAAGGTGCTGAGATACTGTCCTTTAGGCGGTCCCTGTCTTCTCGAATGCGCGGGACAGAGGCTCGGCATCCGCAGAAAAGATACGTACTGCATTAAAGGAGCCCGTTTGTAATGGATACGGCTCTTTTTGGCAACCCGAATACCGGCAAGACTTCCTTGTTCAATCAGATTACCGGGGCCTACGAATATGTCGGGAACTGGAGCGGCGTTACGGTTGATAAAAAGGTCGGCCAGATTAAAGACTCGTCTCAATCTTTAATTGATCTTCCTGGTGTGTATTCCTTAAATCCATTGTCTGATGACGAACGAGTGGCTTCCACAGCTTTGTTAAATGAAGAAGCGGACCAGATTTTAAATATTGTAAATGCGAATCAGCTGGAGCGAAGCCTTTATTTAACGGCAGAGCTGCTGGAAACGAATCTTCCGCTGGTCATCGTGCTCAATATGGTGGATCTGGCGAATAAACGGGGCATTACGATCAACGTCGAACGTCTCGGCGAGCTGCTTGGGGTCAAGAGTTATTCCACGGTAGCGCGCAAAGGAAAAGGCTGTGAGGAGATTGTCCGGCTCTTTAAAGATGAACCGCTCGAAACAGCTCCCCCTTTCAAAATTGACTACGGTCCAGAGATTGAAGCGGCCATTTCTAAGCTGTTAACAGAGATCGGTGAACAAGGGAATGTGAAAAAGCGCTGGGTGGCGGTTCAGTACTTGCTGAACAATGAAATTATTCAACACACGCTCGATCAGTCCTTCCCTTCGCTAAAAACGGTGAAGCAAGAAGTAGAAGCGGAGATCCGCGAAGCCAAAGGACATGCCCTCGAAGAAGAAATTCATTTAAGGAAAACCGCTTTTATTCGCGACGTCGTCTCGCAAGTCACCGAAACAGAAGGACAGCGGAAAGAACTTTCGCTCACAAGCTGGATCGATCATATCGCGGTCCACCCCGTTTTCGGGATTCCTTTTTTCCTTGGCGTCCTGTTAGTAGTCTTTCAATTAACCTTCGGGTGGCTCGGCACACCTATTTCGGATGCGCTCGATGCCTTTTTCTCGGGGCCGCTTACGACAGGCGCCCAGTACGTGCTTGATCAAATGAACGCCGTGCCGTTTATTCAGGCGGTTGTCTTAAACGGGATTATCGCCGGCGTCGGCGGGGTGCTCGTGTTTGTGCCCCAGATCTTTATCCTTTTCTTCTTCATTTCTCTGCTCGAGGATTCAGGCTATATGGCCCGGGTAGCGATTGTTATGGACAGGCTGATGGAATTCATCGGTTTGAACGGAAAGGCCTTTATTCCGCTCGTGATTGGGTTCGGATGTAATGTTCCTTCGATTATGGCAGCCCGAACGATTGAACAGCCGAAAGAACGGCTGCTGACGATTCTGATTTCACCGTTTATGTCCTGCTCTGCGAGGCTTTCGGTGTATGCTTTATTCGTTGCTGCCTTCTTTGAAAAATACCAGGCCGTCATCGTTTTATCCCTGTATACACTCGGCATTGTGGTGGCGATTTTAGTCGCGAAGGTCTTTTCTTTATTTCTTAAAAATGAGAAATCCTATTTCGTGATGGAGCTTCCTCCTTATAACGTACCGCAGCTTGGACAGCTGCTGCGAAGCACATGGGATAAAGGAAAAGGATTTGTGAAAAAAGCAGGAACCTTTATTTTTGGCGGAACGGTGTTTATCTGGCTGCTTTCGTACCTCGGACCGCATGGAGCGAACGTGCCGATCGATGATAGCTTTATGGCCATAGTGAGCGGAGTCTTTGCCCCGATATTCGCGCCGCTTGGATTCGCATCCTGGCAGGCGGTATCGGCATTAATCACTGGTTTTCTAGCGAAAGAGGTCGTCGTCTCTACGATGAACATTCTTTACCATGTTCCTGCCGGTGAAACGATGGCAAACCTGCTGCCGCAATTCTATACACCATTAACGGCATACACGTTCCTCGTGTTTGTGCTGTTATACACCCCCTGCCTGTCGACCGTTGCGATTATGAAAAAAGAAACAGGCAGCACGAAGCTGACCCTGTTTTCTCTCGTGTATTCATTTGTAGTGGCGTACGCGGTGGCACTGGGCATTTATAAAGCGGGTCAATTCTTTCTAACCTAGGAGGGTTTCTTGTGATTTGGAGCATTATATTAGGACTGCTCATCTTCGGATATGCTGTATGGATGGTGATTTCCTTTTTCAAGAAGAGCCGTCAAGGTAAATGCGGCACTTGTGCCTTGAAGGAATCATGTGACTCGGGCTGTTCTGTTGTTACTCAGGCGGAACGGAAAGATATTCTCAATCAATCTAGTAAATAGTTTAATATACAACAAAGAGGCATGGATAAAAGAATTTTAACAATTATTGAATCCGAAAGATGAGGAAATGTTAACCACATTCTTCCATCATCTTTCGGATTTTTGTTTAGACGTTTCCACTGGAAGTATATTTTCGTTTCCATTTAATTACTCTGCCATCAACGACAAAGGATAGTGGAGAGATAAAATATACCAGCGTAGGAAATACACGGAGACTTCTGCGGGAGGAAGGCATAGGTTTGACCCCACAGTGCGCGGCACGAGGAGGCAAACCAGCCGCCCGCGAAAAGCGGAGTGTATTTCCGGAGCGGTCATTCAGAGGTAAACTTCTGCCCTTCCCTTGATGGTTCGTCTTTTATGGGAGGCATCTCCTATTGTCTCAGCCTTTTTATTTATTCTTCTTTTCTCAGATTTGACCGGTTCAATTCCCGAACGGACCGCTCTCCTGCAAGAGCAAGGGTCAAGTCCGTATCTGCCAGCATGTTTTGGAGCACTTCCCTGACTCCTTCTTCACCGGCCACCGCAAGACCATACATGCACGGCCGCCCGACCAGGACTGCTTTGGCTCCTAAAGCTAAAGCTTTAACCACGTCCGATCCGCGCCGAATCCCACTATCCATTAGCACAGGAATTTTCCCTTGAACAGCCTCACAGACCTGCGGCAGAGCTTCCAGCGCACCAATCGCTCCGTCTACCTGGCGTCCGCCATGATTGGAAACGATAATTCCATCGACGCCATGCTCAACGGCAAGCTTGGCATCATCCGGGTGTAAAATTCCTTTCAGCAAAATCGGCAGGCTCGTATGTTTGCGTAAAAACGCCAGATCCTCCCATGTTAAGCTCGGATTGCCAAACGTCTGGGTCCAGTGCATGATCGCTGAAGCCGGATCCTCTTCAGGAGATTCTTCCAGATTTGAACAAAAGGCTGGATCTGTAAAGTAGTTACCTACCCCTTCGCCAATCAGAAACGGCAAATAGACGTTTTTTAAATCCTGCTCCCGCCAGGCCATCATCGCGGTATCTAAAGTGACCACTATCGCTGAATAACCAGCTGCCTCTGCCCTGGTCAAAAAGCTCGCGGTCACTTCCGGATCCTTGTTCCAATAAAGCTGAAACCACTTAGGGGCATCCCCCATCGCTTCGGCTATTTCTTCCATCGGTTTGGTCGAAGCGGAGCTGGCAATGTACGGGATCTTCATCGCGGCGCAGGCTCTAGCCGCAGCGATTTCTCCTTCGGGGTGAATGATCGACTGAACGCCAATGGGAGCGAGCAGTAACGGCGAGGAATACGCCTGGCCAAATAATTCGATGGAAATATCCCGCTCCTCCACGTTCCTGAGCATCCGCGGGACAATTTTCCATCGTTGAAAGGCTTGAAGATTGGCCTGCATGGTGTTCTCACCACCGGCACCTCCGGCAACATAATAGAAGGGTCCCTCTTCCAGTACTTCTCTCGCGCGTTCTTCCCATTCTTCGTACACTACAGGGAGACGGTTAGGATCGGGGCTGGGCATGTTTTGATAGACTTTGAACTGAACCTGGTTACCGAAATTTTTCATAGCTGATTCCTCCGCTTCTCTCGATTATTAAGGAAAATTAAGGGGATTATTACTTCTATTGAACCTGATTATTGTTAAAGAAGTTTTACAGATAGGTAGATATTTTGCGAATCATAATCGTATGTTCTGTTGTGCGGAATTTCACTTCCACATACTTACATCCTACCATAATTAAAGCGCTTACATAACAGGGTTATTTTTGGTCTAATACTGCGAGGAAGTCTTGATCATTCTTTCATCCGTGTTACCATCAGGGAAAAAGAGGAGGTGGGGAATCGTATGGAGTCCAAAAGAAAAAAAGAGGCTGTTGCTTTCCAAGGAAGCGGACGAGAATTCATTTATGTTGCTTATATTCTGCTTGTCTCCTTCCTCATGCCTTTTCTGCCCTTTCCTGTAAAATATGCGTTAATTCCTCTGCTCCTTTTTATGATCGTGATGACCCTTCGCTTGCGTAAACGGTACGTCAAATGGAAGGTAAGTCTGCTCATCGTTCTCATCGTTCTCTTGCTCCTGCCCTGACACTCCCGAAACCGCCTGGAGAAAAAGGATTTTCCGGCAGGGACAGGGAATGAGTAGAGAGTACGATTGGGGGAATGGATATGAAGAAATGGAAGCTTGGGCTGGTCATTGCGGGGTCACTGCTTTTTATATTTATTATTGTAACCGTTTTCAATACGGTGAGGGTTGATTCCAAACAGCCGGAGGCCCACCCGGCCGAGCTGAAGGTGAATAAACAAGAGGCCGTTCAACACCTTTCCAAAGCGATTACATACCAAACGATTTCCTATCAGGATCGAAGTAAAATTGATTTTAACAAGTACGATCAATTCCTCCGTTTTCTAGAAGACGCGTTTCCCCGTGTCTATCAGGAGCTTGAGGTAGAGAAAATCAACCAGTATGGTCTTGTATTCAAATGGCAAGGGACCGATGCCAGCCGCAATGCGATCGGTTTGACGAGCCATTATGATGTCGTTCCGGTAATTGAGGGTACGGAAGACAATTGGAAGCAAGGGGCCTTCAGCGGCAAGGTCACCGACGGAAACATTTGGGGCCGCGGAACTCTGGATGACAAGATCGGGGTGATCGGCATTCTCCAGGCAGCAGAAACCATGCTCGACCAGGGATTTACCCCTGATCGCGATACCTATTTTATGTTCGGATTTGATGAAGAAATCGGCGGCGAACAAGGGGCGCAAGTGATTGCCCGCACGCTCAAAGAACGGGGCGTCACCTTTGATTTCGTGCTTGATGAAGGCGGTGCCGTTGTGAACGATATGGTTCCCGGCGTTGATCAGCCGGTAGGAGTTGTCGGCATTTCTGAAAAAGGATCAGCTACTGCGGAACTGTCGATTGAAGGCAGCGGGGGGCACTCTTCTCAGCCGAAGAACCACACGAATATTGGAAGGCTCTCCAAAGCGATCGCTAAACTGGAGGACACTCAATTTAACGGCGATCTCAAGGGACCCGGTGAGGATTTATTTGACTATGTGGCGCCGGAGATGAGCTTTGGAATGAAGTATGTATTTGCCAACAAATTTGTGTTCGAACCATTGATTGAAAAGATTCTCCTGCAGCAGCCGGCCTCAGCCGCCCTGATCCGGACGACCATCGCCCCGACGATTTTCAATGCCGGCGAACAGTACAATGCCCTGCCTGAGCAGGCATCGGCCATCATTAACTTGCGGCTGATGCCTGGGGATTCCATGGAAGAGGTAAAAACCTTTATCGAGGAGACGATAGATGATCCGGATATCCATGTGAACATGTCAGGAACGGAGGCATCCGAAGTTTCTTCCACGAATAGCCGCTCCTTTTCATCAATTCAGCAAGCGGCACGAAATGTTTATCAGAACGCGGTTATCGCTCCTTATTTGATGTTCGCGGGGTCAGATGCCCGGCAATACGATCAAGTAGCCAAGGATACGTATCGTTTCCTGCCGGTGCAAATATCTTCCGAGGACCTTAACCGGATGCACGGCACGAACGAGTTTGTCAGTGTCGACAATTACATTCACGCCATCCAGTTTTATGCAGAGATCATCAAGGAAGCAAACAAACCTTCATCCTAAACGGAAAAAAGGGCAGAAGATTATGAAGATTATTCTTCGCCCTTTTCACCCGTTATAAAACCGGAAACCAGATTTCCGAATACGTATCCGCGCGCTGCAAATCCGCTTCCTTATATACTTCAAGCGGAGGCAGGCTGGCGGGTTCCACGTTGTGGGAAGGAAACCATTCTGAATAAATCTGCTTCCATGAATCAATGATGGCCTCCGGAATCGGCCCCCTTACCTCGAAAACGACCCATTTGGATGCCGGAAATTCGATCTTCTCAAATTCTGGTGACCCATCTCCGTTATGTTCAACTGCAATCCAGTAATCGACGGTATTGTGTTCTTCATCATAATTATCCGTCACACCAAGCAGTCCTTTGATCTCACCTTCATTCAGTTGAGAGAGTTTTTCCGTTGTGCCGTCTTGGTTCGCTTGTGCCCAATAATCCTCTACACCAGGGATGCCTGGCTCCTTCGCACAAACAAATTGACGTTTGACCCCGATCGTCTGAAACGCTTCTCTTTCTACCATCCGATATTTCATAGGTTCTGCCCCTTTCAAGGTTAATTGTATGACCATTCGATTATACGATTGCAGCTGTCCCATTCCCTTTCTTGCTTCACTAGGCGTCACACCGTGCTGCTTGCGAAAGGCTTTCGTAAACGACTCCGGAGTGTCGTAGCCGTATTTCCCTGCCAGTTCGATCACTTTTATAGGAGAATGAAGCAATTCTTCCGCGGCCAGAGTTAATCGCCGATGACGAAGATATTCTCCAACCGAGCGCTCAGTCAAGATCATAAACGTCCGCTGGAAATGATAGGGCGATATGTTAGACTGCCGCGCAATATCTTCAGTCGTAATCGGCTCTAGCAAATGTTCCTCCATATAGTCGATGGCCTTCTGCAACGACTCTGCCATTGTCATAGCGCTTCAGCTCCTTGGGTTTATTATAGCCTACTTTCTTCTTCCAAACCTGTCATTTTGTGCTCTCTCTGAACCGGTTATTCAATGAGAAGCCTTCTTCTGTTAAAAATCCAATTTATAGAAAAAATCCAGGTTACTTTTAAATGAATATGTAGTAATATAGTACATATAGATTATGGTTAGGTAATTTTTTCATGCATTTATAGTAATTATTACCCGAATATTATTGCCTGCATCCTTAATCTTGAATCTATTAAGAAAAGGGAGAGATCACATGAGAGTGACATTAAAAAATGAGTCAGGATTAATAAAGGAGGTTAAACTTGGATTCAGCTGGACAACTTTTTTCTTTGGCTTCTTTCCAGCTTTGTTTCGCGGGGATTTAAAATGGGCGGTGATCATGTTTATCATCGAAGCGGTGCTCGGTTCATTTACTCTAGGGATTGGCGCATCAGTAACCGGAATCATATTTTCCTTTATTTACAATAAGATTTACATAAAAGAATTAATAGAAAAAGGCTACAAACCGGCGAATGAAGAAGAACGTGCCAAACTAGAACAGCATCAGATCCTGCCTGCTGCTTCTTAATTTCTTGATAGCGGCCATTCAGGGTGGATTTCATTTAGGTAATTAAATCTTTCATCACATCCTGGTATTAAAGATACATCTATTTTACTAGGAAGAAGTCAGGAAAGAATGAGCTAATCTTGCAAACCCATCACCAAACCTTTGTTATAGTAGAAGGATAATAGATTTGAGGTGATGCTGTGGATCCGAAATCGATTTTAAATCAAACGAAACAACATACTCCTGTGATTCTTGGCAGTAAAGCGTTTAAGAAGTTTGCCATTCTCTTACCCCTGATTGAAAAAGATAACGAAACTCATGTCCTCTTTGAAGTAAGGTCCAACCATTTAAGAAGACAGCCAGGCGATATTTGTTTTCCGGGCGGTAAAATTGAGGGGGACGACCTGAACGCTAAAGAGGCCGCCATCAGGGAAACGACGGAAGAGTTAGGGATTCAGGCAGCAGACCTGGAGGATGTGCATCCGCTCGATTATATCGTTTCTCCGTTCGGAATGATTGTCTATCCGTATGCCGGCTACATCAGCCAGCCTGCCGCTAACATTAAACCGAATCCTGAGGAAGTCCAGGAAGTGTTTACTGTTCCGCTGTCATTTTTTATGAAGACGGAACCTCGCGTTCATTATGTGAAGTTCCAAGCGCAGCCGGAGGAAAATTTCCCTTATGAATTAATCGCCGGCGGCAGAGATTATAACTGGAGAACCCGGCAGATTGAGGAATATTTTTATTTGTATGAAGACAAAGTGATTTGGGGACTTACCGCTAGCGTTCTGACTCATTTTGTCGAGATGATAGAGAAGATGTTGAAACCTTGATTACGTAGGTAAATCTCCATTTATACGGCGAAACCATGATTCATTTACAAAATAAAACAGCCCCTTCCAGCGAGCACACACTCTCATGGAAGGGGCTGTTTTACTTTTCTTTCAAACGCTCGAGGACACCATGAATCGCCCGGCTGATTTCTGCGTAACCGGTACACCGGCAAATATTGGACTCCAGCCACTTTGTAATGACGGCTTCATCTGCTTCTGGAACCGTTTGAAGTAACGCATACCCGTTCATCAGAAATCCTGAGGTGCAGTAGCCGCATTGAAAGGCAAACTCTTCGACGAAAGCTTGCTGGATTAATGTATCTTTCAGTCCTTCAATGGTCGTTATTTCATGAGGCTCTGCTTCAATGGCAAGCATCAGGCAGGATTTCATCGGTGTCCCGTCTACTAATACTGTGCAGGCTCCGCAATCGCCATTTAAGCAGCCCGGTTTGGCACCGGTCAGACCAAGTTTCTCCCGTAGGATGTATAAGAGCGTATCGGCTGGCCGCGCAGTGACTGTTTTCTTTTCTGCATTAACTGAAAGCAGAAAGCTGTAGATCGGATCATGCTCCATTTGGTTCCCCCTCCAACTGCTGGATTGCGTCCAGCATCATATTCCTTAAGGTAAACAAGCGATAATCGGCTGAGCCCTCTACGTCTGATAAAACTGGAGACGGGACATAACTTAACGCCTTATCTGCTCGTTTTTCTGCAGACTGCTCGGACTCATTCAGCACGGCTTCCATTGCCAGGGAACGAAAGGGAAAAGGGCATAACCCGCTGATGGCCATTCGGATTTCCTGCTCCTTTTTTACCGCGGCTAACGTAATTAGCGGATAACCTGTGTCCCATTGCTGCCTTCTTTTTCTACAAAAATAAGGCAGGTCTAAATCAGATTTATTCACGATAATTGTAAACAGCCACTCTCCTTCATTAAGCTGAATTTCTTTGTGAAAAATTTTATTGAATGGCTGAATGGCTATTCCCTCTGGACCCATCACTCCGGCTGAGCAATCAACGAGCAAGAAAGGCAGGACAGCTTCCCGGTAAAAAATCTGACCGCAGATATTGCCGGCTAAGGTAATCTTATTCCTGGCCGTGCGATCAGCGATCTCGCTTACGATGTGACTGACTAATGGATAAACGTCCGCTTCCTCAATGGCCGTTAAGGTCGCTCCTGCCCCCAGCACAAGGTAATCTTGCTGAGAGGTAATGGAAGTATAATCAGGAATCCCTTTTAGATCGATCACGATATCGGTGGATACTAGGCTCAGGCGGCCAAGCGTCAGCAGCTCGGTCCCCCCGGACATGTAAAAGGGATTCCTGCCTTCCTGCACCCCCGTTTGATAATGCCTTACCGCTTCTTCCACCGTCTTCGGTTTATGATAGTCAAAATTAAAGGGAAGCACGCTTTCCCTCCTTTTTCACGCGCCATAATTGCTCGGGGAGAAGCGGTAACCGATGCAATGGCCTACCGATTGCCGTAGATAAACCGTTTCCTAACGCGGCTGGCATCCCAAGCAGCCCGTGTTCTCCCGCACCTCTGGCACCATAGGGAGCTGCCTTGTGAGGCGTTTCAATAAAATCCACCACATAGTTCGGCTGTTCGCCATACCGGAGGGGCCGATACGTTCTTAACTGTGGATTTAACACCCGCCCATACTCATCGAATACAAAGGTTTCCCTTCCTCCGAAGGCAATGCCCATGCTCATCGCCCCCATGATCTGACCTAGAGCGGCTTTGCGATTTAATACGCGGCCAATGTCGACCACCGTATAAGCAGTGATTAGGCGATAAGTTAGGTCCCGGGTATCGAGTTCCAGCTCGATCCCTTGAGCGCCAACCGACCATTCCGGCCCCGGCTTTCCTGCGCCTGTTTCCGGATCTAAATAAGTCATTCGCGTTAACGTATAATTTCCGCTGGCGATGATCTGGCCGCCCACCGTATTTCCGTTCGGATACTTATAACCATAGGCAAGATCCTTCATCTCCAGGCTCACTTCCGGATGTTCACGCAGAAAAACCTTTCCATACGCCACCTCAATGTCCACCGGTTCCGCTCGTAAAATTTCTGAAGCAAGCTCTCTTAGTTGGCGTTTCGCATCTTCAGCCGCTTCCATAACCGCTCTTCCTGCCATAAAGGTGGATCTGCTCCCCACTGTTTTCCAATGTTCCGGTGTGGTTTGTGTATCTACGAGCATTTTGACATGGATCTGGCTGATATCCATTTTCATTTGTTCCGCCAAAATTTGAGCCAGCACCGTTTTGGTCCCTGTTCCAATCTCCACCACTCCTGACATCAGATTGATGCTGCCGTCAGAGTTAAAGGTCAGCAGCACGCCGGACGTGGCATCTGTGTCGAAGGTGGACGTTTTCCAAATACAGCTGACTCCTTTCACCCTCAGTATCCGCTCATTCAGCTGGGTAACCCGTCCTTCCTTCCAGTTCATCAAGTCTGCTAACCGTTTAATGCAGGCGGGAAGATTTCCGACGGTACTCTCGTTCAACCGTACTTGAGTGGGCGTGAGGTCTCCTGGGAGAATCGCATTTTTCAACCGAAGCTCAAGCGGATCCATTCCTAATTTATCAGCCAGCACATCCATCGTGCGCTCAAAGGCAAATAACACTTCCGAATGACTGTATCCTCGATAAGCACCCGCATAAGGATGATGCGTGTACATGCAATAGGAATTACACCAGATATGGTCGATTCGGTAAGGCCCTGTACAATCGACCGCTGCAGCCCGGGTGATATCCACTGCCTTATCGGAATACGCCCCTCCATCAAATAGAAATTGAATTTCTGCCGCCTTTAACACGCCTTCTCTCGTAGCTCCTAACTTTACCGTAGCATCGAGGCCGATATGAACGGGGGAGGTAATCATATCCTCCTCGCGCGTATTAAACAGTTTAACCGGACGACCTCCGGCTGCTTTCGATGCTAAATAAGCAATGATCTCTAATTGAACAGACGCTTTCCCTCCGTACGCTCCGCCAACTAAAGGCGTGTTCACAATCACTTTTCCAGGCTCGATTCCGAAATACCACTTCATTAATTTCTTTATGGCAAAAGGAGCCTGACTGCTGGTCGTAATGACAACCGTTCCATCCGCTCGAATCTCCACGATCGAGCAGCGGGTTTCCATCGCTGCGTGATCCGACGGAGTAAAGGAAATCTGAAACTCGGCAGTAACCTCACTTTCCCCGAATCCTTTGTCCCGATCTCCCTTTCTGATTTTAGTAAGATTGGCAATATTAGTATCTGGAACCGGATAGACGTGCTCTTGTTTTTCATAGCTTGCCAGGTTCTCATGCACGAGATGAGAAGGGTTTCGAAAAGCTTCCCGGGGAGAATTCACGACAGGAAGCGGCTCATAGGAAACCAGGATGGCATCGGCAGCTCGTTTCGCTATGATTGGATTTTCTGCTACGACCACGGCCACCGGCTCCCCGTGATACCGCACAGTTCGATAGGCAATCGGCGACCGGTCTTTAATCTCTTCCCCGACAAGCGGAAAAGGCTCATCCCCTAAGATCGCGGTTACACCGGGGATTTTCCATGCCGCTGAAAAATCCATTGAGGTAATGGACGCGTGCGCATAAGGACTGGTTACCATTTTGGCATGCAGCTCGCCTGTTTCTTGAAAATCATTGGTGTATTTCGCCTTCCCTGTAACTTTCTCCAGTGCTTCCTTGCGAATCACACTCTTCCCGATATACTCCACTTGATCACTTCTTCCCTGTCATTCTTGTGCATAATGAATACTGATCCAAGGTATCGACATCGTAAAAACACAGCGGAGCCTGAGGGATGATTTTGCCGTTATGTACCAAGTCTTTTCGCAGAATTCTCCGGGCTCCCTGGTCTCCTTTTAACTGATTGAGATAAGGAAAGCAGGATCCAGAAAGCAGAAGCGGCGGCATGGGCACGCCATTATTTCCAGCCGCTATATATGATGCCGTTTCTTTTTGAGAGGCATAGGTATCGATCAAGAGATTAATAATGGCCGTAGTAATGAAAGGCTGGTCCGCAAGTAGGACCAGCACGGCATCAGCTCCCTCTTCGACCGCCCGGAGTACACCGCATTTCAGCGAGAAGGACTGCCCCTGACTTGCGTGTTCACTTGGGACATGACTCCATTTGGATGTGAGAGGAGCGGAGAAAAACGACGGATCCAGCCATCCGAAGGTCTCCGCTCTTCGCACGACTACCAGCGTATGATCCAGCTTAGAACGCAAAGCTTTCTTTAGACCAATACTTCCTAATGGCTCATGATTGATTTGCAAATAGCGCTTATCGAACCCCATCCGGCTGCTTCCTCCTGCGGCAAGGTAAATTCCGATGATTTTCATGCCTGTGCCTTCCGCATCCTCTGAATCATCTCGCCCACAATACTGACGGCAATCTCCTCAGCACCGGACGCTCCAATAGAAAGTCCAATGGGAGAATGAATGGCTGTCGTAACTTTTTCCGTTCCCAACAATCGTTCGGTACGGTTTTTCGGTCCTAACACACCAAGATAGAATAGCTTTTTCTTTTGCAGCTCTTGAAGAATGAGCTGATCCTTTTGAAATTGATGCGTCATCACAACAGCGAAATCCTTTTCTGTAAAAGATAACTTGGGTATCGCTTCTGCCGGCCTCTCCACGAGCAGCTGCGCAGCACTGGGAAAATAATCTCGCACGCATAACCCCGGCCGCCAGTCGATGACCGACACCCCAAATCCCACGCGTGCCGCCAATGAAACAAGCGGCCGAGCATCTTCACCCGCTCCAAATACATACACATGCGGCCGGGGAAAGATCGGGTGAACAAAAAACAGATCAGCGGAATTTCCTGCTAAGACGAGCCCTTTTTTAAATGAATAATCGTTCGTTGTTTCCCTGAAATCATCTAAATTCCAATCAGGAAGAACGTCACCAAATACTGAACCATCCTCCACAACATACATCGCTTCTAGGGGTTCCAGCTCTCGGGTAAACCGTTTGATTCGTGTGACGATCTTCTTCTTATCTAAGCAGTTCTTCAGCGTTAATAAATGCTGCAAAGTCTTGCCGATGACCGGCTCAAGCAACAGAGTGATTACCCCGTTGCATCCTGCTCCCTGCCCCCAGGACAAATCATCTTCATCTCTCATATCATAGCGGACCGTACAGGATTCTCCTCGCGCCCAGACTAGTTCTGCCCTGGCGGTAAGATCGTCTTCCAAGCATCCTGCCGTTAACATTCCTACTCTTGATTGATTCGCTCTCAATAACATCGCTGCTCCCGCCTTCTTATAAGCCGATCCTTCCACTTTAATAACCGTAGCAAGGACCATCGGATTTGGGCAGGAAGGAGTTATGGCTTCTAAAATGGGATACATATCATCCATTTGTTTCCCTCACTTTTACTAGTCCATCCACATCTCTATATGGATATTCACCACCAGCTCTGGTTATTTTAGATTTTTAATACCTTACGTGTTTCTATATAAAAAGAATCACTTTACACATGATCACTGCATTAAGGTGAACAATTTTTTTGAGATAAGCGCAAGCAATTGTAGACAAAAAGTGCATTAATTCAAGAGAAAATACTGATACAGATGAAATATAACAACAAAACTGCTCCCCTGCTCCTCAAGTGTTTAAAAATTATAACCATGGTAAATTATCTGAATATTCATTGGTTTATTAGTTAAATTCCCAAAAATAAGGTAAAATAGGTCATAAGCAATGTGACCGTAGCATTATCACTAAAGAAAGAGGTGTAGTTGATGAAAATGGAAGAAGTACTTCCTAAGATGTCAAAGCTTTATTTGTCCAGAATAGTAGATAGTTTCTTGAAAGATGTAAGACTTAAAAGTGAAGAAGAAATGAGAGAGGTCATCCTTAAAAATATCGATGAATTTCAGAATAGCGATAGAGTAAAATTAAATCTAGATTTTTTGGAAGCTGATCGAGATATTGCATTAGTTAATGAAATGATACTAATGTCCTTGATGGAAAACGAGGGATATACACTTTCTGAAAATGAATTATTTGCTTGCGTAGAGGACCTTGAAAAACAGATCCTAAAGGAAAGTGAGGATGAAGAGTTTATAAAAACTTCTATTCCTGAAGAAGCACTTAGGATTTATACTGCTGTTCTTGTGGCGGCATGGAAGAAGGATGATTCGCTTAACGCTCATGAGATCAACATGCTAAATGTATTAAAAACTGAATTAGGACTTAGTAATCGAGATCACTATCTCATAGAAAGCAGGGTAGGAAGGTTTCCTCAAAAAGGCAATAAATTACATAGTTTAAGACAAGTAGAAAAATCATTGAAGGATTTACAGGCCAGAGGAATCATTTTACGTTTTAAAGATAATGAAGCGTATTATATTATTCCACATGAAATAGCTAGAGTAGTAAGGTACGAGTTAGGCAGTGAACTACGGAAGGAAACTTATCTCAGCTTACTAAATGACTTAAATGTCGCCCAATTAAAAAGTATTCTCTCCCCTTTAGGTCTTAGCATGAGCGGTACTAAGAATTCCTTAATTGACAGGATTATTAAACATAATATTCTCCCTACCAGCGCTCTTAACTTCTTAAGCAATACTGAGTTGAAAGAAGTACTACGAAATTTAGATGGCGCCAGAATAAGCGGGACTAAGGAAGAGAAGATTAAGAATATCATTGATTACTATGAGAATTTAGCTTCAATTTCTGATTCTGACCCTACAGATTCCAGGTCTCGCCTTTATGACTTTTATGAAGAACTAGCAAGCAGGAATTATAAATCGCTAAGAATTAATAAAATAATTGATAAAGACCTTGACGTAGAACACAAATTCGAAGAAGCCACTCAATATATCTTTGAAAAGAAGTTGGGGATAGATTTAGTTGACATGAAAGGGTCTAAACATGCGGATGGGAAATTACAATACAATCAAAAAGAAGTAATTCTTTGGGATAATAAAAGTGTAGAAAACCCTTATAATTTTCCAGATAGCCATTTTGACCAGTTCCTAGGTTATATCAGAACAGAACCTATGCGGGTCACGTTATTTCTTATTATTACTTCCGATTATACGAATGAATCTATATCCAAAGCTCAGAAGTTAAAAGCTTTCTCTGAAGAAGATACGGATATCGCCTTAATAAGTGCAGAGGATTTAAAATATATAGCTGAGTCCTGGAAGGAGTTTTCTGGTCAAAAAGAGCCTGAATTTAACTTGCAAGTATTTAACTTGACTGGCGAATTAACCAGAAACATATTAACCAACAGAATGGAATGGGCTATTCAATAGAAAAAAACCCGAGGCACACAGTCCGCGTGTACCTCGGGTTTATATTTAGCTTAAAGAGTAAGCTCGCCTAAATTGTTTAAATTCGATTCCTTTTTATCCGTATCCGCCGTTTCAATCATCCCTTTATTGACACGGAGAACCTTTTGCAGACTGCCTTTAAGCGAGGTCTGCGGAACGATCACTTCCTCCAGGTTATCCAGCGCAGCGATCTGCGTTTCCACTATTTCAGGCTGAACATCTTCCGCGAACCTTAGCTGGCCGTCTACTATAAAATGCGCGGGCTGATCGAGGGCTTTCAGCTGATCGTTGGTCCATAGTTCTTCGTCTTCGATAAAAATGAAGGAATTCTGATAGAAAGCACCTCGGTTTCCGGCAGAGGCGCGCATTCATAAATAAGGTCCTCCACATCTTCATGACAGACGACGATCGAATGAGAGTGGATCGAATGAAGGGCTTCGGATAAGGCTGCCCTCGTAACATCTGCGTCGATCAGGATAGGGGCAGTCGTATACAGCTTCCCTCCTCGGAAGCGGCGGATCGATCTGCTGTTCAAACGAAGCGTCTGCTCGATCACTTGATAGCCATCAGGGATCACCTCTATTTGGCTGCCAATCAATGAGCCTGCTTTTTGGTGAAAGAAGGGTTCCTGACTTTCATAAAGCGAAAGCACTCCCTTCACATCTAAACGGTACAATTTATCATGAAATAATTCCATATCCAGATCAGGAGCGAAATGAACGATCCCTTTGACCACTAAATAAATTGGTTTCGTTGCGGTTTTAAGAAAAGCATTGGTTAGCCGGAACTCTCCCTTTTCGAAGCGGAATTGAGCCCCTTCATACGTTTTTAATTCTGAGGTGCCTTCCGCGATGAAGCCGGCTGCTGCGCCTGCTAGATGAGCAGGCGTGTACACCTGACCGTTCACTCGCAATTGAAGCTGCGATTGTTTCAGCTGTTCCGCTGTTACTTCTTCATCTATCACAACGTCGTTGGTGGCAAATAATTCTAAAGGTTCCGTAATGGATTTCAAGTACTCCGAATCGACAAATAACGTCCCCTTCGTAAAATGGTATCCATCCGGGATCTCCTGACAACTCCCGATATTACCCGCATTCAATAACGGTAACAGGTGCGCCGTTTCCTTACGGTAATAGACCGTGCCAATATTATTGACTCGCTCATCGCCTTCACACTTTCCTCTGTGGCATGCATTAAATTTAACCTTCCAATATTTCCAATTCGTTGTTTCATCGTTTCTCCTCCTCCAAATATTTTCGTAATTGCTTGATCGAAAGCTGAAGCTTGAACCGAATCGTCGAAGCGGCAGACCCAGCTGCTGCCCGATTTCTTTACTGGATAGTCCGATCCAGTACCGCTTAAAGACGATATCACTCAGTTCTTCTGATAAATGGGACAGTAGCTCGGTCATCTCAAGATGCTGGTAAGGAAAATCGTGAACGGGGAGGTCCATCTGTTCCTCCCATTGAGATAAGCGCTGATCCTTTCTTCGCAGATCGATCAGTTTATTCTTCATCACTCGATAAAACCAGGCCTTCTGTTTGTGACGGGGAAGGTCGAGAAGATCGTCTTCCTTTAATGACTTTTCCCAGGCATCCTGGACCAGGTCCTTGCCTTCCTGTTCATGGCGGGCAATCGAGTAAGCGAAGCGATCCACATCCTTCTTTAACGATTCATATAGATCACTCACTTCCATTTCTACCACCCACTTTTCAAATTTAGGATCGGTTACTTCTAAATAACATGAACGGGTTTCGGGAAACACCTCGCTTTCCGTGGGCGTACGCTGAGTCTCCTCAGCCCTTCAGGCTTGCTGGGCCTCACCTGTTACTCATCTCCCACAGGAGTCTCGGCGTTTCCCGAATCCCTAGACGATTAAAAGAATGAAACCATCTAGAAAAAAAAGACAACCTCTTACGGATTAAGATAAAGAATGTAGAAAGCGCATGTGTTAAACGGATCCATGAACAGGTTATTCCATTTCACGTACACAAACGCAATAGACTTACAACTGGCTTTGATCAAAGCTGCTTCTTTTAAGCTCTTCCTTTAGATAACGATTCATACGGGGAAAGTCATGGGAGAAATTTATTTTTTTAAAAGAATGCAAAAAGCCTCTTCTCTTGAGCAGAGACGAGGCTGGTTCGCTACACTCTTAAATCTCTTTTCTTATAGAAGACAAAGGTCAGGAAGAGGAAGACGGCAATTAAAACGACCGAAAGCACGACATAAACGGCTTCTAACCCTTCTCCATTGATCATTTGCTTCGCTTCAAAATATTTAAAGGGAGAGAAATACTTTAGGCTGGCGAATTTATCATTTAAATCAATCGCGACAAAAGAAAGGTCAGGAATAGTATCGCTGCCGATATAGCATTTGCCTTGCCTGATTTCTTGTATCCAGCACCCACCCATGCCCCTAACATTAAGAAAATGAGCTGCAGCATCAGCATTCCCGCAATCGTCACGCCCACATCGGCGCATAAAAAGCTCCGTCGCTGTAATACCCGACAATCGCCAGGCTGGTGAGTAAGGCAGCGAGATAAAACGAGGACGTTGACTACTGCAGCAAGCAATTTAATCCTTACTACCTTTCTTCGTGATATCGGTTTAACAAACAAGAACTCCGCCGTTTTGTCGCGCTCTTCCTTGGAAATGATCGTCGAGCCGAGCAGAACAGCATGAATCGCTGCAAGCAACGCCATATAGATGAAAAGCACCCCGTAGAATCCAGTTGCCTGCGACAAGTCAAAGCTTCCCATGCCGGTAATCGCCTGCAGCGATTGCGGCATCGCTTGCATAAGGTCATTCATCGACTCCCCTGTCGATGAAAACCCTGCATACTTTCCCGCACTTCCAGAGGCGATTAGAAAAATCATACTCACACACCAGATGATCAACGACTTCCGGTGCGCCTTCATTTCCCTCCTGAATACGTTCATCTCAAGCCCTCCTCGTATAGTATATTTAAGCTCAGTCAATTGAGAGTTTTCTCGGGGATATCCTTGGACGTCCCGAGATATTTCTAGATAATGATAATAGGATCATTTGGGACAATTCTTCCTCCTCCTGTGGCACGACCACAATGTAAGACTGTTTCTCAGTGCACGTGCAGCACTCCATACTCGCAGGCTGAGCCCTCTGCCTCTCGAACCCGGATGGTAGTAGCTCCGGGGCGGCTTTCGATGGAGAGTGAGCTCTTATACACGAGGTTGTTGATCGGCGTTCACACTAGAGATATCTCGAGGCGTCCAAGAAAGACCCAATGATTCTAAATCGAAAGGAGGATTTCCCATGAAACTATTTGTTGGTTTAGACGTCAGTTCCTCAGATATGAAAGTTTGTGTGCTTGATCAGGAGGGGGACCGTCTTGATACGTGTACCGTATCGAATGATCTCCCTGGAGCGATGAATTTGAAACAACGACTGCTTGATTTGACCACTGATGAAGAGATTGACACCCTGAAGATTGGCTTAGAATCAACCTCGGTCTACAGTTTTCATCCGTCGATGTTCCTTCATCACGATGAGGACCTTCAAAGGTTAGAGACTCAAGTCTTTGTGATGAATCCCAAACAGATCGCAAATTTTCAAGAGGAAGTACCAGAGAGATGAATATAATTTATGATATCAATGCTTTTGTCATCGCTGATTACATGCGCTTCGGTCGGCAATACGATGTCGATTGACGAAGAAAGCCAATATGTCGCTCTTCAACAGCTTACCTGTTCTCGCTATCATCTCTATCTGGAAAGCAATCACGAAGGAAAAACAGCACCTTCTTCAACACTTGAACTTTAAGCGCAGCGCATATTGCTCAGGAAGTGGACTCCTCCATTTTTGGAAATGCGATGATGGAACTGTTTCTAGAGAAGTACAGTCTGGATGGAGCTCGCCGAACTTCCGCTGGAAAGATGGCCGCTTTTCTTCAGGAAAAGGGCCGAAACCGATTCTCGGACCCGAAAAAAGTTGCAGCTTCCATCCAACGTGCCGTCCGTTCGTCATATCGTTTGGACAGGTCGTGGAAGATTCGTTAGATGTGCAATGCAAGTTACTCTCCTCCATTCAGGTCATCCGTTCGTGTAAACGTCAAGTCAAAGAAGTATCCACAAAACAATGGGATGGCTGATCGCTGGTTTATCTCAAACCTTAGAATCCATTCCTGGCATCGGACCGGGTCCGTCGGCTGGATCATCGCTGAAATGGGGCAGATTGACCGGTTCGAAGATGAAACGAAAATCGCTAAGTATGACATACTGTACTGGCTGAAACATCAATCAGGTCAATTTACCGCTGAGGATACTTCCCTTACCCGTCGAGGGTAACCAGCAGCTTGCGCTATTACCTAGTTGAAGCCGCCAACTCGGTACGAACGCAAATCCCGGAATATCATGCGTATTACGAGAAAAAGTATAAGGAAGTACCAAAGCATCAACACAAGAGAGCTCTCGTCTTAACCGCAAGAAAACTGGTGCGTCTGGTGGATGCGCTACTACGCAAACACCAACTCTTCTCGCCGGAAAGGGGCGTGAAGGTATGACCTAAGCACGTAAGCACCATCCCTTTCACACAAACCAGTATTTCCCATTTAGATACTGGTCTAGTTTTTTATGGCCTTTTTTCGATAAAGTGACCCTTGACAACTCCATTTGTCCTCAATTTTTCATTGACATACCACCGCAGGTC
>CAVTYY010000008.1:0-19567 GCA_963739045.1 uncultured Bacillaceae bacterium
CACAAAATGACAGCGATTTCAAAATCCGCTTGCTATTATTTTTTCAATAAGTTATTATGGCATTAATTAGTTCATCCAATGAACAAACTTAGTTTCTTGCAAATTTTTTAAGGGGAAGGGTCTGTGTAACCCAGGGAGTGAATCGCCGTTGCAGCCATTTTGAAAACGCTAACAAAAAAGGAGAGGGGATCTTTAATGTTAAAACGTAAACTATGGATACTCGGGATGGCAGTCTTGCTTTTCACCGCTGCTTGTCAAGGATCTGGTGACAAAAAAGCTTAGTGGAGATTCGGAAGATACTACACTTACTTTGTGGCATATTGAAACTGGTCCATCTGAAAAAGCATTAAAAGAAGCTGTTAAAAGATTTGAAGACTCTCATGATGGTGTAAAAGTGAAAGTAGTAAGACAGGAGAACGACCCTTACAAAACAAAGCTATCAGTTGCCATGGGCGGAGGAACTCCTCCAGATGTATTTCATTCATGGGGAGGCGGCTGGCTTGAAAAATTTGTTGATTCAGGACAAGTGGCTGATCTTTCCGATACGATCGACACTTCACGATTTCTTCCATCTGCGTTAACTCCAGCTACTTTTGAGATGGTAAAAATTACGGGTACCATCTTGCAGTGATGGATATTGTTCCCGTTTGGTATAACAAAGAGATGTTGTAAGAAATATGGATTGGAAGAACCGAAAACCTTTGAAGATTTAAAGAATATAGCAGAAACACTTAAATCTTGATGATATTTTACCTTTTTCCCTTGCTAATAACTTAAATGGCCAGGATCTTTCTATTACATGTATTTGGCCGAAAGAATTGGCGGTCCGGATTTATTTAGTGAAGCTTTTAACCGTGAAGGCAGAGGGTTTGACGACGATGCCTATGTAGAAGCAGGAAAGAAAATACAAGAGTTAGTGAAAAACGATGACTTTCCAAATGGGTTTAATGGGATGAATTTCGATACCGGCCAGTCTTGTTAGTCTATGTATGCAGAAAAAGCCGGAATGATTATTCAAGGAAGCTGGATGCTGGGGACGACTAGAGCGGACATGCCTGCCTTTGAAAAGAAACTAGGATTCTTTCTCTTCCCATCTGTTAAAGGAGGAAAAGGTTCAAATAAGGATATAGTAGGCGGAGTAAGTCCTGTATTCTCAGTAGCCAAGAAGAGTAAGCATCAGAAGCTTGCAAAAGAGCTCGTTCAGGAATTAACAAGTAAAGAGACCGCTCAAGAGCTGGCTAATAAAGATGGGGCCATCTCAGCAGTGAAAGATGTTGAGTACGATGATGAATATGTAAAGCAGATCAGTAAGGTGCTGGAACAGGCAGAATACTTACAAACGTTCTATGATCAGACCCTTCCGCCAGAATTGGCAGAAGCTCACTTAGATACCACTCAAGCCATATTTGGTCTTTCAATGACACCGGAAGAAGCGGCGAAACAAGTAGAAGAAAAAGCGAAAGAAGTCCTCAAATAATAATGAAAACTACATCAGGTAGCAACTTGCTTGGTGTAGTTTTCTTATCTTAAGGGTGGTGACGTACTTGCAAGATCATGCGAGAAAATTAGATTCTTCAGAGGAATTTAGAAAAGCGGCAAGCAGGGAAAAGCAAGCCGGGAAGAAAAAAAGACCAAAACCCCAAAGGTCGAAAAAGCGTCGGGAAGAGATGTTGGTGATTGCAGGATTCCTCGCCCTGCTTTACTGATTTACGGGGTCTATGTGGTCTATTCTATTGTAATGACTTTCTATTATAGTCTTTTCGAATGGTCAGGAATCGATAATAATATGGTGTTTACAGGTCTTCAGAATTACATCACCTTGCTTAGTGACGGGGTCTTCTGGACTTCCTTCCAAAATAATTTCCTGCTCGTGGGGGCGTCTTTACTGACTCAACTGCCATTAGGTTTAATTATGGCCCTCTTATTATTTAGTCCTGTCAAAGGCATGCGTTTCTTTCGGTCTATTTACTTCATGCCTTTTCTTATGTCGACTGTAGCCATAGGTATTTTGTTTATTTACATTTATGACGGAAACTTTGGCTTAATTAACCAGCTGCTCGGCCAGTTAGGATTGGATCTTGGCAGCACGGATGGCTCGGTAATGAAGGGACCGCTATCTGGGCAGTCATTGCTACAGTCTGCTGGCAGTTTGCTCCGTTCTACATGATTTTATTCAGGGCTGCCATTGTGGGAATCCCCGAGGATCTTTATGAAGCTGCTGAAATTGATGGCGCCAATCCGAAAGAAATTTCTCAATATTACCCTGCCTTTATTAATGCCGACGGTGATCACTTCTGCGATTCTATCCATTATTGGAGCACTAAAGTACTTTGATTTGATCTATGTTATGACTGACGGCGGACCGAATAATTCTACAGAATTAATGGCCACCTATATGTATGAACAAACGTTTACTAATTTCAACATGGGTTACGGGAGCAGTATTTCTTTCTCCATGTTTATTATTGCTTTCATAGTCACAGCGTTCATTATCTTCTTTGACCAAAAAAGGAAAGGGGCGAATTAAATGTTAAGGAAATTAAATCAAATACCGCTCTATGTATTAGCTATTGCGTCGGCTGTTTACGGGTGTTCCTTTTTTCATCATGGTGGGCCTCTTTCAAAAGTCAAATTGAATTTATGGGCTCTCCCTGGGCTTCGCCTGAAAATTTTTCTTTAGAAAATTATCGATTGCTGTTTGAGTCTGATTTCTTTCATTATTTCTTTAACAGTGTGCTGGTTTCGGTAATTTCCGTCGTTGCTGTCATCATATTGGCTGCCATGGCGAGCTACCCGCTGGCAAGGATGAACTTTAAGTTAATCGTCCTCTGTTTCTCCTATTTCTAGTTGGAATGATGATTCCGATTCACACGACTCTGATTCCTATTTTCATGCTGACTAAAAATTTAGGGTTATACGATACGATCTGGGCATTACCGGGACCGTATATAGCCTTCGCACTTCCCGTATCAATTGTTATCTTTACCCAATTTCTGCAGGAGCTTCCTAAAGAACTGGAAAGAGTCCGCGAAAATGGATGGCTGTGGCCATTTCCGGTTATTTTGGAGAATCCTCTTTCCATTATTAACTCCAGCAGTTGCAACGGTAGCGATCTATAATTTTATTCAAATATGGAACGAGTTTGTCTTCGCTCTCGTTCTTACAAATTCAGATGGAAATGCTACCCTCCTCCTTGGCCTTCGCCAATTTTATGGTCAGTTTTCCGTGAATGTTCCGGGGATTATGGCGGCGTTAATGCTCGGCAGTCTGCCGCTGCTATTAATCTATCTATTAGCTCAGGAGAAAATTGTTAAAGGAATTGCCGCAGGCTCTGTCAAAGGATAACGGCAGCCACACGGCGATAAAAACAAAGAAGGGAAAAAGTATGAATTCTATTGTAAACCCTATCCTGCCTGGTTTTCATCCGGATCCTTCCATTTTGAGGGTGGGGGATGATTATTATATTGCGACTTCAACTTTCGAATGGTTTCCTGGGGTGCAGATTAATCATTCGAAAGATTTGAAGAATTGGAGATTGTTAACCTATCCACTTACGAGAACTTCTCAATTGAATATGTCTGGAAACATTGATTCCGGTGGGGTGTGGGCTCCTTGTTTAAGCTATTCAGATGGCACATTTTATTTAATATATACGGATGTGAAGAGTCGAAGAGGTGCCTTTAAGGATACTCACAATTATTTAGTTACCGCTGAAGCTATCGATGGACCCTGGAGTGATCCCGTGTATTTGAATAGCAGCGGGTTCGATCCTTCGTTATTTCATGACGAAGATGGCACCAAGTGGCTGCTGAATATGATTTGGGACCATAGAAAAGGTACCAATTCTTTTGCGGGTATTGCTCTGCAGGAATATTCCTCTCAAGAAAATAAATTGGTTGGCCCGATCAAAAATAGTGTTAAAGGCACTGAATTAGGTCCAGCCGAACACCGCACCTGTATAAAAGGAATGGCTATTATTATTTAATCACTGCTGAAGGTGGCACAGGATATGAGCATGCTGTAACGATGTGCCGTTCGAAAAGCTTGTTTGGTCCGTATGAAACGGATCCTGAAAATCCAATTCTTACTTCTCTCAATTCAGAAGCTGAGTTGCAGAAAGCAGGGCATGGCAGTTTAGTAGAAACGCAAAATGGTGAATGGTATTTAGCTCATTTATGCGGGCGTCCAGTCAAAGCTGATCAATGTATATTAGGAAGAGAGACAGCCTTGCAAAAGTGCTACTGGACTCAAGATGACTGGATCCGAGTTGAAGGGGGGCCTAACCCGCAAATGGTAGTAGATGGCCCAGATTTACCTGTAAGAGAATGGGAGAAACAGAAGGCTCGGGATGAATTTAATGAAGAATCACTTGGCCTTCAATGGAATTCTTTAAGAAGACCCTTTACAGAAGAATGGCTTTCCTTAAATGAACGTCCTGGCCATCCTCCGTCTCTACGGAGAAGAATCATTGATTTCTACCCACAACCAAAGCTTAGTGGCAAGACGGTTGGAAAGCATGAAGGCAGAAGTAGAAACCCGCGTAGACTATCACCCGGAACATTTCCAGCAAATGGCTGGACTGATTTTTTACTACGATACCAACGATTATGTCTATTTGAGAATTACTTACCATGAGGAACTAGGGGCAGTATTAGGGATTATCCGCTCAAAGTACGGGGAGTATGAGGAATTGTTAGACCAGGAGATCCAGCTTCCTCTCCATTCAAATTACTTTTTAAAAGCCTCCGTTAGAAATGAGACGGTGTCATTTTATTATTCTTTGAATGGCGATGAATGGGAATTGGTAGAGGAATCGATTGATATCAGTCATTTATCTGATGATGACCCTGATTATATTCGTTTCACAGGTACTTACGTGGGGTTATGTGCTCAGGATCTTAGTGGCCAGAAGAAACATGCAGATTTTAATTATTTTATTTATCAAGAAGGGTGTAGCCATCATTAATATTTTTCGATTAGAGATAAGATTGGAGGACCGCTTATGAAGTACGATAAGTTTTTCAATGCCCATCATTCCCCAATTGGTGCGTTTGCCAGTTTCACTCTAGGGCACAAAGGTCCAAGCGGGGGACTCGGAATGGATGTAGGGAAGCCCGCGGACGAAAATGTGTACATAGGAATGGAAACCAAGGAAGGCGGAAGCTACCAGGCATTGCCTTTCTTTGGGGATTCCTCTGAAGATTTAGCGCGGTTTGCGGTTGGAAATGATCAAACGGATGCTGATCAAGAACTCATTACTTATTTCCGTGACGAGGAGATTGAACGTGATTTTAATGCGGGAACGGATACTTGGAAGGCAGGAGATATGGAATTCACCATATATTCTCCCGTTAGAGAGCTGCCCGACCCTGTAAAGGCGGAAGAAGAGACGGTTAAAGATTCGATCCTTCCAGCTGTGTTTGTGGAGGTAACGCTCAATAATCTTCATCACAAGAAATCGCGTAAAGCCTTCTTTGGGTACCAGGGAGAAGATCCTTATGCTGCTATGAGGAGAGTCGATGATTCCGCTCATCCATCCCTCGCCGGAATTGGTCAGGGGAGACGTACAGCCATCGTAACCAAAGATACAGATGTTAAACCGGGTCTGGGATTTACCATTGATAAAGTCTTAGATGTAGAACACGAATTTAATTTAGGCTTTGGCTTAGGGTTGAGTGGCGGCTTGGTTATGGAAGTTGGTCCTGAAGAGAAGAAAACTTTTCAATTTGCCGTCTGTTTTTACCGGGACGGGCTGGTAACGAGTGGAATTAATACGAACTATTACTATACCCGTTACTTTCATTCGATTGAAGAAGTGGCGGATTATGCTCTTAGCCATTTCTCGCGGCTAACATCCGTCTGCAGAAAGAGCAATGAACTGTTAGAAAAGGATCATCTTTCGGATGAGCAAAGGTTTATGGTGGCCCATTCAATTAAAAGCTACTACGGAAACACTCAGCTGCTTGCCGAAGAGAATAAACCTATCTGGGTCGTAAATGAAGGCGAGTATCGAATGATGAATACGCTTGATTTAACCGTAGACCAATTGTTCTATGAATTAAAGATGTCTCCTTGGACCGTGAAGAATGAGCTCGAATTATTTATAGAAAGGTACTCTTATAAAGATTCGGTCAAATTTCCTGACTCAGAGGAGAATCATTCTGGAGGAATCAGCTTTACCCATGATATGGGGGTAGCAAACGTATTCTCCGCCCCTGGCAGATCCGCCTATGAGTTTGCCGGGATTGATGATTGCTTCTCCTTCATGACCCATGAAGAGTTAGTGAATTGGCTTTGCTGTACGACCGTTTACATTGCAGACCAAGAAGATTACTCCTTTGCAGAAACTCACCTGGAAGTGATTAAAGAATCCTTTGCCAGCATGTTAAATCGTGACCATCCGCAGCCGGATCAACGAAATGGAATGATGGGACTCGATAGCTCATTTACCAAAGGCGGAGCAGAAATCACCACCTATGACAGCTTGGATGTCTCGCTTGGACAAGCAAGAAATAACATCTATTTGGCTGTGAAAAGCTGGTCGGTGTATATTGCTTTAGAAACATTATTCACGGAGCTTGAGCTTCCAGATCTATCTTATCAGGCGAAGGAACAAGCTGTGCGTTGTGCGGAAACCATCGCAGGTGAAATGACTCGCGATGGATATATTCCGGCAGTGATTACAGAAGGAAACCAGTCCAAAATCATTCCTGCGATCGAAGGCTTAATCTTCCCATATTTTACAGATGGAAAAGAAGCATTAGCTGAAGATGGTGAATACGGATTTTTCATTCAATCGCTTAAGAAACATATCTCATATGTCCTGCAGCCGGGAATTTGTCTGTTTGAAGATAGAGGCTGGAAATTATCGTCAACAAGTGACAACTCGTGGCTGAGTAAAATTTATCTTTGCCAGTTTATTTACCGGCAAATTCTCGGTTTTCCATGGGAGGAAAAAGAGAGAATTGCCGATCAAGCTCACGTAAAGTGGCTGACCCATAAGGAACATTCTTATTGGAGCTGGAGTGACCAGATAATAGCAGGGGAAATAAAAGCCAGTCGTTTCTATCCGAGGGGTGTAACGAGTATTTTATGGCTGATGGAAGAATAGCAAATGGAAGAGGAAAGGCGGGTTATCAAGTGAATGCACTGATTTTTCAAGGAGGATGGGAAGGTCATGAACCGGCCGAGGTTGCTGAGATCTTAGCTGGAATACTCAGGGAAGAAAACTTCAGCGTTAAAATTACAGATTCCCTGGCGGCTTTAGAAGAGGATAATTTATCTGACTACGATCTTATTGTACCCAACTGGACGCAAGGGACGATATATGACAATCAATTGGCGGCTCTAATGAAGGCTGTAGAAGAAGGGACGGGTCTCGCAGGCTTGCACGGAGGGCTCGGTGATTCTTTCCGCATGGCGACGGATTATCAATTTATGGTCGGCGGTCAATGGGTCGCTCATCCTGGCAATGACCATGTTCGATATCAAGTGCACATTAAAGACAAAACCCATCCGCTTACAGAAGGGATGGAAGACTTCGTTGTAGAATCAGAACAGTACTACATGCATGTTGACCCTGCCATTCATGTCCATGCGACAACCAGATTTCCAGTGGCTGCAGGTCCTCACGAAGCCAATGGCCAAGTAGAGATGCCGGTGGTATGGAGTAAGAAGTGGGGAAAAGGAGAAGTATTTTATTGTTCGCTGGGGCATGTTGCAGAAATTGTGAAGATGCCAGAGGTTGTTACCTTGATGCGAAACGGATTCAATTGGGCGTCAAGAAAGGGCGGGGGAAGAGATGAGTAAATTGAAAGCAGGACTTGTCGGCTGTGGGAACATTAGTGATATCTATTTGAAGAATTCCGCAGCATTTGAAGCTTTTGATATTGTAGCCTGTGCTGATGTTGATCTTGAACGAGCAAAAGTAAAGGCTGCTCACTATAACATCCCAATGGCGTGTACTCCGACTCAACTCATGGAGGAACCAGATGTCGATTTTGTGCTGAATCTAACCCCTCCTTCTGTCCATGCGGAAGTGGCGCTGCTCAGTTTGGAAGCTGGGAAACATGTGTATAGTGAAAAACCGTTATCCGTAACAAGGTCCGATGCAGAAAAAATAGTATCAGCGGCTGAAGAAGGAGGGCTGAAGGTCGGCAATGCACCGGACACCTTCTTGGGGGGTGGTATTCAAACCTGCCGACATATCATGGATCAAGGAATGATTGGCGATCCCGTTTCCGCTGCCGCTTTCATGATGAATCCTGGACATGAACACTGGCACCCCAATCCTGATTTTTATTATCAGACAGGCGGAGGGCCTCTATTTGATATGGGTCCCTATTACCTGACGACGCTGATTTTTCTAATGGGTCCGATCCATCAAGTGACGGGGACGGCTAAGATGACTTATCCGGAAAGAACCATTACGAGTGAGAAGAGGTATGGCGAGAAAATCAAGGTCACTACGCCCACCCAGGTAAACGCAATTCTTGACTTTGAAAATGGAGCATCTGCTTCTCTCATCACAAGCTTTGATACGTGGCACCACCGGCTGCCTCATATGGAGATTTACGGATCAGAAGGAAGTATGGTTGTCCCGGACCCCAACAGATTTGATGGTCCTGTGTATGTAAGGCGATTCGATGAGGAACGATGGTCTGAATACCCGTTAACTCATGGATTTACAGAAAACAGCAGAGGGCTTGGAGCAGCCGACTTTGCCTATGCCATAATGAATAACCGAGCTCCTAGAGCAAGTGGTGCCCTTGCCTTTCATGTGCTGGATGCTATGCAAGGAATCTATGACTCTTCTCAGGCAGGGAAGCACTATAAACTCTCAAGTACATGTGAAAAGCCGGATCCTTTGCCAGTAAATCTTTCCAAACAAAATATCGATGACTTATTAAGCATGAAGGGTCACTAAGTCTGACTTCTAAGCTGCTGGTTTTAATTTGAACGTGGAGGAGGAGTTCTTATGGGGGAGCAAATAAATATCGGAATGATTGGCTACAAATTTATGGGAAAAATGCATAGTCATGCTTATCGTGATTTATCATTCTTTTTCCCGGATAGTCCTAAGCCTTGCCTCAAAGCCATCTCGGGGCGTAATGAATCCGCTGTGAAAAAAGCAGTCGAGGATATGGGATGGGACAGCTATGAAATAGATTGGCGCCGGCTGATACAGCGAGATGATATAGATGTGATCGATATCGTTACGCCTAACCATACCCACCCTGAAATTGCCATAGAGGCTGCCGAGGCAGGTAAGCATATTATCTCTGAGAAACCGCTCGCCCTTAACGTGAAAGATGCTAAAAGAATGCTTGAAGCAGTGGAAAAAAATAATGTCATTCACATGGTCTGTCACAATTATCGGTTTGCACCTGCTGTTCAGTATGCCAAACAATTAATTGAAAAAGGTTATTTAGGTAAAATCCACCACATCCGTGCTCACTATCTTCAGGATTTCATTATCGATCCTTCTTTTCCGCTGATTTGGCGGCTGAAAAAAGAGGTGGCAGGTTCAGGGGCATTAGGAGATATTGGTATACACAGCATTGACTTAGCGAGGTTCCTGGTGGGAGAAATTGAGGAAGTCAGTTCGATGATGGAAACATTTGTAAAAGAACGCCCTGTTCCTAGTGAAGAAGGCGGTCTGAGGGGAACTTCTAACCAGAAAGAGTATGGTCAGGTTACTGTGGACGATGCGATAGCTTTCTTAGCTAGATTTAAAAATGGTGCAATGGGGATATTTGAAGCGACACGATTTGCTGGTGGGAACCGTAATAAGAACAAATTTGAAATCAACGGTGAGACTGGCTCGATCCGATGGGATATGGAAAGAATGAATGAATTGGATGTCTATTTCACCGATTCTCCTGAAGGATTACAGGGATTTCGCACCATTCATTGCACAGAAGAGCAGCACCCTTATGCTGGAGCATACTGGCCGCCTGGCCACAGCATAGGCTATGAACATACGTTTATTCATCTTGTGCATGAATTCTTTCAAGGGATCTCTGCCAATTATTCACCTCAGCCTAATTTTAAAGACGGGGTGATGAACCAGAGAGTCATGGAGTCGATTGAGAATTCCGCTAGAAATAAAGGCTGGGAAAAGGTATAGATTTTAGAAATTTTATTTCCTGTTATGGTGCACCTGGTCTGCCGATTTTTTAATGTTTTCAGAATTCTTCCACTTGACTGCATATTACTCTGGATATATATTGTAACTAATGCAAGAGTAATCAACGAAGGAGTCACCACAACATGCCGATCATTCAATCTGTTGACAGAGCCTTTAAAATTCTAGATCTGTTCAATGAACTGACGCCTGAACTGAAAATTTCAGAAATCAGTTTAAAGCTTGACTTGAACAAAAGCACGGTTCATTCGCTGCTTAAAACATTAAAAGAGCATGACTATATCAGACAAAATCCTGAATCAGGTAAATACTGCCTGGGGATGAAGCTGGTAGAACGGTCAAATTTCTTGATGAACAGCATGGATATAAGAGCGATTGCCAAGCCTTCCTTAGTCGAACTTTCAGTAGAGACGGGGCTGGCTGTTCACTTAGTAATATTGGATGATAAAACCGGGGTGTACATTGATAAAGTAGAGAGTCCTAATGCTATTATCGGGTATTCACGGATTGGCAGAAGAGTAGCCATTCATTCTAGTGCCGTAGGGAAGGTATTGGTCGCCTATCAGCCACAGGAAAAGAAGGACGAAATTTTAAGTGATTATCATTACCAAACCTTCACTTCCAAAACATTAACCTCACGTCAGGACTTTCTCAATGAACTGGATAAAGTACTCAAGCTTGGCTATGCGGTCGATGATGAAGAAAATGAGCCGGGAATTACATGTGTCGCGGTTCCGATCTATGATCATGAAGCGAAAGTGGCTGCGGCAATTAGTATGTCTGCACCGTCCACAAGATTCTCCGGGGAACAGATCCACCCTGTTGTCGAAAGACTTAAACAAGCAAGCCGCAGTATTTCTGAAAAGCTGGGCTATTCGTCTACTTTAACAAGCTCGTAAAGTGGATGTTTTTTTGTCACTATATGAAAACGGTGTTTTATATTATAAAACGGAAGGTGATGCAATGAATATTATTAAATTTAAAACGCAGGATGGAGCCAGTCAATTAGCCGTCGTAAAGGAGGATCAGTCCATTCACCTGTTACCTTATCAGGATTTTCTGGAAATCATTGAGCAAGCGGAAGAAAACGATGTGGCATGTCTCTCTTTGGTAAAGGAAGCTATTCAGGATTCTAAACCTATTGGGCAGAAGCTAGAAGACCTACATTTACTGCTTCCTTTGAAGGCTGAGGAAGTATGGGCTTCTGGAGTTACATATCTGAAAAGTAAACGAGCCCGTAATTATGAAGCTCACGAAGGAAAGGAGGAAGTGAGTGACTCCTACTATGACAAAGTGTATGAAGCAGAACGTCCAGAGCTTTTCATGAAATCGACCAGCCGCAGAACGATTGGACCGAATCAGCCAGTCTATCTCCGTAATGATTCAAACTGGCAGATTCCAGAACCGGAGTTAGGCTTAGTACTTAATAAACAAGGGAAGATTGTTGGCTACACTGTCGGCAATGACATGAGCAGCCGCGATATTGAAGGTGAAAATCCTTTGTATCTGCCCCAGGCGAAGATCTGGAAGCATTCCTGCTCATTTGGACCGTCTATACGACTTGCTGAAACCGTTAACAATCCTTATGAGTTAACAATTACTTGTACAATCAGCAGAAATGGTTCGAAAATATTCGAAGAAAGTGCCAGTACTTCTCAGTTGAAAAGAAAATATGATGAGCTAGTTGAATACTTGCACCGAGATAATGAACTCTTTGATGGCACCGTACTATTTACGGGCACATGCATTATTCCTGATAATGATTTTACGTTACAGGATGGGGATCTCATTGAAATTACCATTCCGGAAGTAGGGACGTTAAGTAATCCAGTTGAAAAACTGGCTGTACAACATACATCATCCGTATCTAACTAAAATCTCAAGGAGGAATAAAGATGAAAACGACAACAGAAACGAATACCTTTTTAAATTATATTAATGGCAAATGGAGCGAGTCAGACTCAAGTGAAGTGATTGAAAGTACCAATCCGGCGAATCCGTCTGAAATTGTAGGCAGCATTCAGAACTCCAGTGCACAAGATTTAGATCAAGCGGTTCAAGCGGCGACAGAAGCTCAGAAAAAGTGGAAAAAGCTTTCAGGTGCTGAGCGGGGGAATTACTTGTTCAAGGTTGCTGATAAGCTGGAAGCTAACATTGATGATATTGCCGAAACGATGACAAGGGAAATGGGAAAAACTCTTCCGGAAGCTAAAGGGGAGACCGCCCGAGGAGTAGCCATTCTGAGATATTATGCAGGAGAAGGCATGAGAAAAGAAGGCGATGTAATTCCTTCTACCGACAGCTCGGCCCTTATGTTTAGTAAACGTGTTCCTCTGGGAGTAGTGGGAGTTATTACGCCCTGGAACTTCCCAGTTGCGATTCCGTTATGGAAATCGGCACCTGCCTTGATTTATGGCAATTCAGTTGTTTTGAAACCAGCTACGGAAGCGGCAGTTACTGCTGCTAAAGTGATGGATTGTTTCGATCAAGCCGGATTTCCAGAGGGTGTTATTAATCTTGTAACTGGTAAGGGATCTGTGATTGGGCAAGGATTAGCAGAGAATAAACAAGTAACAGCGGTAACGTTCACGGGTTCAAACGCAACGGGAAACCACATTGGAAAGACCGTCGCAGCCCGTGGAGGAAAGTATCAGCTTGAAATGGGCGGGAAGAACCCAATAATCGTGGCTGAAGATTGTGATCTTGATTTAGCTGTAGATGCAGCGATCAGCGGCGGATTGAAATCTACTGGCCAGAAATGTACGTGCAGCAGCCGTGTGATCGTACAAAAAGGGGTTTATGAAAAGTTCAAGCAGAAATTACTTGCGAAAGTAGAAGCCATTAGTGTAGGCGACGGACTTAAGGAAACTTCCTGGATGGGCCCTTGTGCAACGAAAGGCCAATATGAAACTGTGAAAAACTATATTGAAGTTGGACAAAAAGAGGGAGCAGAACTGTTATTTGGAGGGGAACCGATCAGTGATGAAAATGGCGGGTATTATATCGAACCCACTATTTTTGATAAAGTAAGTTCCTCCATGACGATTGCTCAAGAAGAAATATTCGGCCCTGTATTGGCATTGATGGAAGTAGAAACTGTTGAAGAAGCGATTGAATTAGCGAACGATGTAGAGTTTGGCTTGAGCGCTTCTATTTTCTCGAAAAATATTGACCACATTCTTTCCTTCATCGATGATATTGAAGCCGGTTTAGTCCGAATTAACTCTGAAACCGCTGGAGTCGAATTGCAAGCGCCATTTGGCGGAATGAAAGCTTCCAGCTCTTATTCAAGAGAGCAGGGAGAGGCAGCAAAAGAATTCTTCACTACGATGAAAACTGTGTTCTTAAAAGGGTAATAAAAAGAAGCACCTGACAAACCATTAAAGCCTGCAGTCTCTTATGAGGCTGCAGGCTTTAACTGATTGAGGTGCATTAATGGATTTGGGCAATGCCGCTTTCCAGGAAATTCTCTGTTATAAAGGCAGCCATACCTAAAGGTGAAGAATGGGTGGCTAACTTAGAAAAAGAGATGTCTATTCCTTCTTGGTTAAACTCTTTGGATTGTTCTTGCATCGTTTCACTAATCACAGGTTTAATCCATTTTTCTGCCATGGCCATTCTATTCCCGATAATAACTTGTTCAGGGTTAAAGGTATTAATCATATTCAGAATTCCAACAGCAAGGTATTTTCCCGTCTTTATAAAGAGATCAATCACTTCTTGATGACCTTTGTCAGCTAGTTTGATTAGTTGTTCTAATGTAAGCGGGTCGGCAGATTCCTTGTTGAGCTCCAGCGCCTGGGCTTCATTTAGAATAGCTTGTTCAGAAGCATAAAGTTCCCAGCATCCCTGTCTGCCGCAGCGGCAATGTTTTCCTTCCACATCAATAACCATATGGCCGACTTCACCAGAATACCCTTTTAATCCACGATATAACTCATTGTTTAGGATAAGTCCTGCCCCTATTCCTATGCCGGCGCTAATATAGATTAAGTTCTCTTGTTCTTTTCCTGCTCCATAAAGCTTTTCACCATAGGCACCTGCGTTGGCTTCATTTTCAATTAATATGGGAATAGAGAATTCCTCTTCCAATATTTTCTTTAAAGGAATATGATCCCACATTAGGTTGGGAGCCAATAATACTTCTCCATCATGGTTCACTATTCCAGGAACTCCAATCCCTATTCCGACGATTCCATTAGGGCTTTCAGGAGCAGAAGTATGTAACTCTTGAATCATGCTTTTAATAGAAGAAATAATCTCCTCTGCCGACAAGCTGTGAATCTCAATCTTTCGCTCTTCTATCACTTTCCCCTTGAGATCCGTGAGCACTCCGAGCAAATAATTAACGCCAAGGTCAATCCCGATGGAATGGCCAGCCGCTTGGTTAAATAGCAGGATGACTGGTTTACGCCCGCCTCTAGATTCGCCCATACCGGATTCACTTATTAGCTGCTCATCAATTAATTCGCTGACTAGAGAAGAAACCGTACCGCGATTGAGTCCGGCTTGCTGTGAAATAGCTGCACGGGAAATCGGCGCATGATTTCGAATCATTTTAAGCACGATCGATTTATTTATTTTCTTTACTAATTTCTGGTTGCCTGTTTCTGGCATTTGTGTTTCTCTCCTCATCATTTGACTATTCTCCTTTTATTATAAACTCTGAATGATAGAACTTCATATATTAAAAAAATTCATTTGCAGTATTATCATTATAAACTTTGTTTATTAATTAGACAAACAAAGGAAGGAAGTGATATAATCTATACTACAAACAAAGAGAGATTCATCGATGATTGAAGTAGATTTCATAGCAAGGGAGGGTGACTTTTTTTGAAAGCGTTATCAGATACTCAAAGCGACTTACAACTGAAACTTAAGCGAATTTATGATTTTTTGGAGGAGCACCATTTTGATTCACTCCTATTACAAAGAAAAGATAACTTTGCCTGGTTAACAAGCGGTGGCTTTAACGGTATTCCTTATAACAGTATTACCGGAGAGTGCGGCCTGTTAATCACTAAGGAGCATGTATTTCTTCTTGCCGATACGATTGAAAAACCGAGAATTACTGCTGAGGAAATGACCGGCCTTTCCTATGAAGTTATTGATTATCCATGGTACCAGTCGATTGAAGAAGCGGTCGCGAAGGGTCCTGCTATTCATCGTCTTGCCTCTGATACGGGACTGAACGTATTAGACCACCAGGTCGTAAATATCGCGCCTTTGCGTTTTTCTTTAACCACCCCCGAAGTAGAAAGAATAAGAAGTTTAGGTTTTAAAGCGGCGTCTATTACCGAGAAGTTCTGTCAGGGGCTGAAGCCTGGAATGACTGAAATGGAAATCGCGGGTAAATTAAACAGTCAATTTATGGCTGCCGGTCTAACCCCTACAGTTGCTTTAGTGGCAGCCGATGAAAGGATTGCGCAGTTTCGACACCCTGTTCCAACGATGAAACCGTTCTATCAAAAGTGTATGGTCATTTCCTGTGTCCAGGAAAAAGGACTAACGGTAGCTTTAACAAGGATTGTACACGTAGGTAAGGTGGAGCAAAGTCTTCAATCTATTCATGAGAAAGCCGCGTGGATTGATGCCCAAATGATTTCAAATACAAAACGAGGCGTAAGGGCGGAACAACTCTTACATACGTTGAGGGAAGCGTATTCTGAAGCAGGTTATAAAGACGAGTGGCTGCTGCATCATCAAGGAGGATCGATAGGCTATGAGAATCGTGATTTTTTACTAACTCCTGCTAGTTCGTTTGAGGTCGAACAATTCCAAGCCTTTGCATGGAATCCTTCGATTACTGGAACTAAATCTGAGGACACAATTTTAGTGGATGGAAGCCGAAGTGAAGTGATTACCACTGCTGATTCTCTATGGCCCATGCTCCAATTTGAGAGCGAAACTGGAGAAATTGTAAAGCGTCCTGCTATCTATGAACTTTAAGCAAATATTCTTAGGAGGAATTAGAACCATGAGTTATTTTAATGAAGTGAATGGAGTTCAATATGAAGGAACACAATCGACCAATCCTTTTTCATTCAAGCACTATAATCCAAAAGAAAAATTAGGCGATAAAACACTTGAAGAACATCTACGCTTTTCTATGGCATACTGGCACACATTTACAGCCGATGGATCGGATCCCTTTGGTGCTGGAAATATGGAGCGTCCATGGAATCATTTGCAGGGCATGGATTTAGCTAAAGCAAGAGTGGAAGCTGCGTTCGAACTCTTTGAAAAGCTCGATGTCCCCTTTTTCTGTTTCCATGATGTTGACGTAGCTCCGGAGGGGAGTACACTCGGAGAGACGAATCGAAATCTTGATGAAATCATTTCAATGATTAAAGAATATATGAAAACGAGTAAAACTAAATTGCTATGGAATACGGCTAATATGTTCACCCATCCCCGTTTCGTTCATGGCGCTGCATCGACCAATAATGCGGATGTATATGCCTATGCTGCTGCTAAAGTGAAGAAAGGATTGGAAATTGGACAGGAGCTTGGTTCGGAAAACTATGTCTTCTGGGGCGGTCGCGAAGGTTATGAAACATTACTTAACACCGACCTTAAACTTGAACTGGATAACTTAGGACGGTTCTATCATATGGCTCTTGATTATGCTAAAGAAATTGGCTATACGGGTCAGTTTTTAATCGAACCCAAACCTAAAGAACCGACTAAACATCAGTATGATTATGATGTAGCAAGCAGTCTTGCTTTTCTGGAACGATACAACCTTTCCAATGATTTCAAATTTAATATTGAAGCTAATCATGCTACCCTTGCTGGTCATACCTTTGAACATGAGCTTCGTTATGCTCGTGTGAACGGCATGCTGGGTTCAGTGGATGCTAACCAGGGAGACACGCTGTTGGGGTGGGATACTGACGAATTCCCAACTGACTTATATTCTACTACTTTAGCCATGTATGAAATTTTGAAAAATGGCGGCCTGGGTAAAGGCGGGTTGAATTTCGATGCTAAAGTAAGAAGAGGATCATTTAAGCCCGATGATCTGTTGCACGCTCATATCGCAGGAATGGATAGTTTTGCTATCGGTTTAAAAGTAGCTCACAAGTTACTGGAAGATAGAGTGTTGGAAGAGTTCATCGAAAACCGTTATAGTAGTTTCTCCGAAGGGATTGGAAAGAAAATTGTTGAGGGAGACACAAACTTTATTTTGTTAGAAGAGCATGCTCTTAGTCTTGGTGAAATCGAGAACCAATCAGGGCGGATGGAATGGTTGAAATCGGTACTGAATCAGTATTTGTTAAGTGTAAATGTTCCTGTAGGAATGAAGTAAACGACTCAGAGCGCTCAGGGACTTCAATGTTTTTGAGCGCTTTTTCTATCCAAGTAAAGAAAGGCGGAACATGATGAACTATGTAATTGGAATAGATTTAGGAACGAGTGCTGTCAAAGTGCTGCTCGCGGATAAAGAAGGAGAAATTAGAAACGAAATTTCCAAGGACTACCCTTTAATTCAGGAACGAACGGGATACAGCGAGCAAGACCCGGAGGTTTGGGTAGAGAAAACTCTCGAAGCTTTGCAAGAACTGGTAATGCCAGTGGAGGATGCGGGTGAGAAGATAGAAGGGATTAGTTTTGCAGGGCAGATGCATGGACTAGTGCTGCTGGATGAGACAAACCAAGTCTTGCGCAATGCGATCCTTTGGAATGATACGAGAACGACTAAGCAATGTGAAACGATCTATGAAACGGTTGGAGAGGACCAATTACTTAAGATCACCAAAAATCCTGCCCTGGAAGGTTTCACTCTACCTAAGCTGCTCTGGGTAAAGGAAAATGAGAGGGATTTGTTTGACCGTGCTGCTACTTTTCTCCTGCCTAAAGATTATTTGCGTTATCGTCTGACAGGGAAGATTCATAGTGAATTCTCTGATGCGGCAGGTACATTATTGTTAGATGCTGCTCAGAAAGAATGGAGCAGGGAATTATGTGACCAGTTTGGGATCGCAGTGGACTTGTGTCCGTCGCTTACCGAGTCTAGCGCATGCGTTGGCACGATTACGGATGATACAGCAAGATTCACCGGGTTATCTCCATCTGTCAAAGTGTTCGCAGGAGGAGCGGATAACGCGTGCGGGGCCATTGGTGCAGGGATATTATCAGAGGGAGAAACACTATGCAGTATTGGTACTTCTGGTGTTGTGCTCTCTTATGAAGAGTCCTCCGATCTGGATTTTGAGGGAAAGGTCCATTATTTTAACCACGGTAAGGAAAATGCTTACTACACGATGGGGGTAACTTTAGCCGCAGGTGATAGTCTAAGCTGGTTTAAAAGGGTGTTTGCGAAAGAAATGAATTTTGACCAGATGCTGGATCAGCTGGACGAAACACCGATTGGGTCCCATGGTTTATTATTTACTCCTTACATAGCTGGAGAAAGAACTCCTCATGCAGATGCTGTTATCCGTGCTAGTTTCATAGGTATGGACAGTTCTCATACTAAAAACGATTTTGTAAGGGCTGTAATAGAAGGGATAACCTTTTCTTTAAATGATTCCATTCAGATCTTTAGGGAAAATGGAAAAATAATTGATAAGGTGGTCTCCATTGGAGGCGGCGCTAAGAATAGGACGTGGCTGCAAATTCAAGCCGATGTTTTTAATGCTCAAATTGTCCGGTTATCAAGTGAGCAGGGGCCGGGCATGGGGGCTGCTATGCTTGCAGCTAAAGGCTGCGGGTGGTTTGAAACGCTAGAGGAATGTGCGGAAGTATTTATTTCGATTAAAGAAATTGTGGATCCTATTGAAGAGAATGTAGCGAAATATCAGACGTTATACCCTTTATATCAACAGGTATATGAAAAGACGAAAGGTTTGAATAAAAAGCTTCACGAATTTAGGCAGCATTAAATAGGAGAAGGATTCTGCCGTCAGCAGAGTCCTTTTTTTTACCGTTCCAGCAATTTTTCCATGATGTTGAGAACGAGGTTGGGACATAAGGGAATGGCACCAATCTAAAGACGAAATCAAGCGAAGTGCAGTGGTTTACCCTGGCGGACCGCTCCGGAAATACACTCCGCTTTTCGCGGGGGGCTGGTGTGCCTCCTCGTGATTTCGCACTGCGGGGTAACACCTATGCCTTCCTCCCGCAGAAGTCTCCGTGTATTTCCTGCGCTGGAATGGTTGGTATTTTTCACTTCCATTCTCCTTTGTTGAGTCTTGGAGTCCGAGTAATAGAATGGGAGTATACAAATACTGCATCAGGCAGGACAAAAATCCGAACTATGATGGAAGAATGTCGTTACAATTTCATCATCATTCGGATTTTTTCATGGCTAAAAGACTTATGTCCCTGCATCATTGTTGTTCAAGCGTTCTACTTATATTAAAGGAATACTTACCGTAAAAACAGACCCTTCATCTATCTGACTCTCCACAT
>CAVTYY010000009.1:0-14868 GCA_963739045.1 uncultured Bacillaceae bacterium
GAGGATCTTTGACGGCAGCAACATCAATATTCATATTGCGTTTCCGCAAAGCCTCTACTTGATTCTTTACAAAAATACCAAAAGTTGAACTAATCTTACCCGGGTACATATTGGTAATGACTAATATATTTTTCTTATCCTTTGTCATCGTTTCACCTCACTCTTTTTTAAAAGCTTGAGTTGACTCACTGGAATGCAGCAGATAGGCAAGCATTGGGAAGAAGAATAAAGTAAACACGTCTAGCTCCCAAACGTTATAAACACATCCAGCTACAAAGGCACCGAGTAGCACACTCATCATCAAGTAAGAGAAATGAGGAGATTTCTTCCTCTGTTTCCAAATAAGATACAGCATGTTGAGTAAATAGATAGCAAACAGGATAACGCCAATCGTTCCCGTTTGGACGATGACCTGGATATATTGATTATCCGAGTAGAACTCTCTGTCAATATTATATTCGTCGTAAATGGGCGAGCCATATGACAGGGTTGCTGAATCCCCAAATGTTGCAAAGCCTGTCCCGATTATTGGATGTTTAGGATAGATGGAAAAGCCTTTTTTAATAATAAACAGCCGTCCCGAACGCTGGCTTCCTTCAATAAAGTTCTCATCAAAGGTGCCTTTCATGCGGTTTTTGAAGCTTCCTTCACTGTCATCGAACTGATTTTGCTTGGCCCGCTGCTGGGAACCAAAGTTGGTTTTCTCCATATAATTGGTCGCAAAGTTAGAGGGTAGTCCTACTAGTACAATTCCTAAAGCTAGAGTAATCACCCAGTTGAGGAGCACTTTCCAATTCTTCATGAATGCAACATAAAGCAGTAAAGCGATTGTGAAAGCGATCCACGTACCTCTTGAATAAGTTAAGAACCATACGCCCATAAGCAGCACAAGCCCGACATTCACTGCCCAAATTGCCTTGGTCTTTCCAATTAACTGATCTTTTAAATAGAGAAGCACAATAAAAGCAAAGGAAAGGAAAGCAGCGAGCATATTTGGATTGCCGATTAAGCCGTAAATGCGAATTCTATTTTTAGCAGAGAGGGACATGTCCTCCCAGCTTTGCGGAAGCAACAGTCCTCTTAGGGAAAGCTTTTCAATTAAACCGTGGATACAGATCACAATCGTGACGAAAAAGACCGTCCATGCGACCTTTCTGATATCCTCTTTGGTTATATCGAGACGCTTTACAATGTAGAAAAGCAAATAGAAAATCATTAGCGCACGAGCCTCAAAGATGATGGCCGTTACAGAAACACCGGTTAAATAAGCCGAAATGGCACCAACGATAATGAAACCGAAGTAAGCCAGTTCAAACCAATGAAAATGGAATAAAGATTTGATATTTTTTCGATTCGTATAAGCAATCTTCAGCACTAAGAAGATGATGATAATGTCCCCGATACCTTTTAGACTAGGGTTAAATTCTAATAGAAACGGCCGGACTGGATAATATAAAAAGAGTAATGCCAGGGCACTCTTTGTATTCCATAAAGCATAAATACCGAACCCGAGCGTGATTAAAAGACCTACGACTGCATTGTCAAAAATTCCGCCGATCAGGAAGGCAAGAACGGATATCGGAATAAAGAGTAACTGAGAAAATTTAAACGGCACCTTGGATCACCTTCCTTACAAAAACGATTGTTGCTAGCTTGCTATTCTTTCTCCACTCCAACATATTGATGTATCCTCCAGTATCTTAAGTATTTCTATTTTTATCGCCTGCTCCCTATTTAAATAGCCTTTCCTGGTACATCTGTTTTTTCTGAGGGTAGTTTTTGTAAACAGCCCATAAAAGTGTAACCGTCCGGTTCGCTTGTTTAAATAAGGAAGAGTAGGGATAATTCTTCTTTCTTAACGTATCAAACTCTTCTATAAACGCTTGAGGGGATAGCTGAATAAACCCTTCAGCGGCGAGAACAGAAGAATCCTTCACTAAGTTCGCTTTCAGGCGATTTAATTCGAGGAAGCCATCAAACGCAATGACTTGAGACTCAAACATATCAATGGCTTGTTTCTTTGTGTCGTAAGTTGACGAAATGTCTATTACACAGTTTATTTCATTCGGAGGTATTGGGCAATTGATTTCATACAATCGTATTATTACATCCTTTTTTTTCCACTTTTTCAATGTGTCAGTAAGGAGGGCCGACGTCGCCGTATGATCGGGATGGGCGTCTACGAATGGAGTGCAGTAGATCAGCTCTGGATCGATTTGTTCAAGCAGGTTTAACAATTTCTGCTGAGAAAGCTCATTGCTCTCTACATGACCATCCGGCAGATCCATATAATGAATCTGTTCCATGTTAAGAACGGTATTAACCTTCTCCATTTCGAGCTTCCGCATCCGACTTAGCTCTTCCTTAGGTAAATCACTTTCACTGCTCGCTCCATCCGTACTGAAAATGCAGTGAACTTCTGCTCCTGATTCCACATGTCTGCGGATCGTCCCGCCTAATCCAATGGTCTCATCATCCATATGCGGAGCAAGTACGACCACTTTCTGGAAAGAACCAGGCTCAGCCAGGGAGAGGTTCCTCTGGTAATGATTTTTCAATACAGCTTTGGTAATGGGGTTGATTACTGGTTCTCCAGCATTCATAAGAGTTTTCTTTATATTCATCGTTTTATTTCTCCTTGCTCTTTGATTTGTTAAGGAATCGATTCAGGAATATTTGGATCGTTTCTACTTTTAATAAGAAGACACATGCCGTATAAATAACCGCACCAATGATAGTGACTACTATAATCTGCAGAAGGTTCCCAAGACCCGACATAAAGTGCAGAGCTCCATAGGCAAACAGAGACATGACGGCAACGGCTGCCATAATTTTCAAATATTCTTTCCCAATCATTTTTAAATTTAATCCATCCACAAGTTTTAGAAAGATTAGAAAACAGGCGCCTACATAAAAGACCGCCATCACGGATGAAGCTAATGGAATACCGAGATATCCCATAAATGAGGTGAACAAATAATTCAGTCCAGCGTTCAGCAGAATGGCAAGACCGCCAACCATCATGATCAAATGACCCTTCTTCATCGTGTAAAAACCTTTGTTAATAACGTTATGGAGACTAAAAAAGATCACAGAACCGAAGTATAGAAACCCTACTTGACTGGTAGCTTTCGTAGCTTCTGCTGTGAACTGGCCCCGCTGATAAAGCAGCTCTACGATATTTGGGAGAACGAGCATCATACCTACTACGGCCGGAAGCAGAATGAAGAACATCGTAGTCAGTCCTTGCTCAATCCCTTTTTTGAACAGCGCCTTATCATTGCTGGCATTTGCTTTGGAAAGAATCGGAAAGATGATGGTCCCGATGGTCACTCCAAATATCGCTTGAGGAAAATGGACTAAATTCTTCGCATAGTTTACGTAAGTTACGGCCCCTTCTTTAAAGTAACTGGCAAAGATGTTATCGACCGCTAAATTAATTTGCCCAACGGCTACAGTTAAAGCAACAGGGATAAAGATAATATAAAACTCTTTCACCTCTGGCCAATCGAGCTTCCATTTAATCTTAGGGATCTTTCGCTTCCATAATAGGGCGAGTTTAAATACTAATGAAAGAACAGCCCCCACTAAGTACCCATAAGCAAGTGCATACACTCCGTATTGATCAGCAAAAAAGACCGCGCCAAAGATCAAGCCAAAAATAACGATTATTTGTGAAACCATCGACAGTGAAAACTTATTTTCTGCATCAAACAACGCCTCTAACACGGCATTCATTCCAATAAAGAAAATAGCAGCAAAATAGATGGAAGTTACCAGAATAGCAATGTGTTCGGCTTCCGGTCTGAAGTCAGGAAATAAAAGCGGGATATAGAACTTAGAAAGTCCTGCTCCTAAGACCGAAATAATAAAACTGATTATGATCGTTCCACTATAGACTTGGTTCAAATGATGCTTATCGCGTTGTTTTTCCAGCGCTTCTATGTAACTGGGAACTAGAGCATTCTTCATACCCGTGGTGAAGAACAGAATAATCATGTTAGGAATGATAAAAGCCGCTAAATAGGCATCAGCTACATAACTGTCCCCAAAGTAATAGGCAATTACGATATCTCGTACCATTCCCGATATTTTTAATAACAATGTAGCCAGCAGAAACAATGCACTAGCTAAACCTAATTTCGATTTCACAAATAGGACCTCTTTCACTTCTAAATTCTTTTGTTACGCCACCTGCAATATTATAACATTTCTCGTCCTTGCAAAAGACAATTTATACAAAATAAACCCCTATTCCTAGACTGGAATAGGGGTTTATTTGTTTTCTATTGTAGAACTTGGTTATTTCTTGACACGTTCCAGCTCTGACTTAGACGTATAGCCATTGTTTCCTTTGACTTCTCTTGTTTCTTTAATCAGTCCTAAATCTTTGGCATAGTAATCGGTCACGACCGTTTTATTACCGGAACTTTCACTGGTTAATGTTTGTCTGACTACGACCACATGATCAAGGGTTTTATAAGGTACTTTCACTTGCTTATCAGTGTTAATAACTTCCCACTGCTCTTTAGTCCCTTTCCCCTTCTTATTCATATTCACAATTTTAACTGGGGGCTCATAAGGGTCATAGGAGTCTAACTGATTCTTTGTGCTCTTAGGACTCTGTTCCTGATAAACAATGGAGGCACCATCAGAAGTCCACTTCAAGATTTGAAGAGTTACAATATCTCCAAACTTTACTACTCGCTGAACTAGAGTATTATTCACTGCCACGGTGTTATAGGTCAGTTCATATTCTTCGTCCTGAACGAACGTTTTTTCTAATCCTTCTTTAGGACGGTACTGGTTAAAGCCTTTATTTAAGTCCTGCTTAGGTTCTTTATCCTGATCAGAGGAATTACCATCTATTGTCTGACTGTTATCGTCAGAATCATTAGAGGACGTTCCATCAGTGGTATCCTGGTTAGCAGATTCACTCTCTGAGTCATCATTTACTGTATCGTCGCTGGAATTTTTGTCTGTTTCACTTGATTTGTCATCAGTATTCGCTTCTTTATCGTCTGCAGTATCTTGAGCGGACTGTTCATCCTGACCGGAGGCATCCGTTTGATCCTGTGATGATTCCAGATCTTCAGGAGATGCTTGATCGTTTGAGCAGGCTGCTAGTAAACAGACCATAATGATTCCCCAAAGCCATAGATGTTTCATATATTCATACCTCCTAGTCCTCTTTACTTAAGATAACTTGCTGTGTTTTGGATGATCTTGTCACTAAGAACCCCGCCCACTACGCGTAAGTTTTCTACTGCATTTGTTTTGCCATACTGAGTTAATAAACTTTTTGTCGCCGGATCCAGGTCTCTTCCAATTAATACGAGAGGAGCATGGTATTTAACTGCCAGCGAAGACGCCGTCAGAGCATCTGGGAATTTACGCCCGGTTGCTGCCAGCATATAGGAAGAGTGGATATCACTCTGGAAGTAACCCAGTACTTTTTCCTGTGTTTGATAACGCTGGGTACCCGCTAGACGAATCACTTGATCCTTGCCGTTTCGTTCAATAAGCTGATCTTCAATGTTAGAAGATACTACTCCTGTACCTCCAACAATAGCAAGCATTTTAGAATCTGTATAGGCTAAACTTTGGTCATCCATCTTGTCATCCGTAAGGACAATTGCCCAATCGTTAATGGCAGCAACTGGAGCCGCGCCTAATGCATCCGGAAAGCTCGTACTGGATGCAACGATCGCTCCATCTACATGGTTCAGCTGAGCATTAATTTTCTGATTGGTTTCAATACGGTCTTCTCCTGCAATTCGATCCACTTTATACCCTTTAGACTTCAAAGTGCTTTCAATGTTCGTACTGATTGCATTTGGCCCGCCTAAGAGGATGACTCGCTTCGTACCTAATCGATTAATTTCATTGACAACCTCAGGACGCATTTCATCCGAAGCGGTCAGCAGAATTGGAGCATTTCCCAGTTGGGCAGCAAGCGGTCCTGCAGATAGCGCGTCTGCATGAGTAGAAGCTGTGGATAGCAGTACGGTTTTCTCAGAATGACTGCTTGGGAATCCATTTGGATAAAGCTCTTTCGATACTTCTACAGCCGTTTTTTCCCGATCGTTGGATGCCACTTTCTTGGTGTTGAATTGAAAGGAGTCTTTCTCTGAATTGTTCCAGACTGTGGAACCATTATCGGAATTGACTACTTTCGTATTATCCCATTGTTTAGCATAATCCACTGCAGGTGCTTCATGATAGAACTCTCTTAATGTGCCTTTAGATGGATGCTTAACTTGAAACTTCTTCGTTAAGTAATTGGTCCAGAGAACTTCGTCAGTTTCTGTATTCACGACTGATGTGTGCTTCCATTTCTTTGCATAACTGATTGCCGTGTCTGCTTGATACCCTTTAAAGAGGACTCCATTAGATGGATGGACAACCGTATACTTTCTTGGCAGGTAGTTGGACCAAAGGATTTCCCCTGTTTGATTATCTACGACTCTCGTGTGTTTCCATGATTTTGAATAATCAAAGGCATCTTCTTCTGTATAGAATAATTGATTAATAGAAGCATTCGAGGAATGGTAGACGCCATACCGTTTAGATAAGTTATTGTAAATACGCTTTTGGCCGATTTTATCAAGAACATAAACATTTTCCTTAGACTTTGCAAAATCAATTGCGGCATCTTTGTCATGGAAAATTTCAAGACGATTATTCTGGTAGTCATACACTTCATACACGGAGAAATATTTATCCACCGCATCTCCTACCGCATCAGCAAATTGCTGTTGAAAGCTGTCTGACTTGATTAATTTCTCTTCTTGCGGGTTGGACATGTAACCCAATTCAAGTAAAGCTGATGGCATTTGTGCATTACGAGTTACATAGAGATCATTGCCTGTAATCCCCTGCGGTCCCTCCGTCATAGAAACATTATTTAAAACTTCACTATGAATAATATTTGCCAGCCGCTTGCTCTCTGGTGAATATTTAATTTGCATATCATCCGGTGGATAGTTTGGGTCAATTCCATTGTCTATGTCGAAATAATAGGTTTCATACCCACGAACTCCTGGTCCGTATGGAGCAGCATTATGATGAATAGATAAAAAGATGGAATTGTTATTATTACCTTCCGCCCATTTATTCGCTAATTCCATTCTATTTCGTAGGTCATTATGTACCGGCGTGCCGAAATCTTTATCATTTGTTCTAGTCATATGTACGGTGTATCCTCTATCTTCTAGAACATGCTGAATCTTAATTGCAGAGTCCAGATTGGCTTTCTTTTCATAGTATCCTGTCTGTACTCCTGAATACCCTGAAGTTCCCCCGTAAAGTCCGCCATGACCCGGATCAAGAATAACGACTTTACCGTTGTCTGCCGCCTCAACCGGGTGGTGTACAAAAGAAAAACACAAAACTGTAAACAACATCACTAAAAAGCTTTTTTTCAAAACTACTCCCCCACTCTGAAAATTTTGAACGTACCTTTAGTACATTGTTTACTATATAATAGGAAAGCCCCAATTTCTACATAATCCTACAAGATTTTCTTAAAGATAAGTCTATCGAACTAACAAAAAAAGAAGGCTTTCATTATAAGAATGAAAGCCTTCTTTTTAGAGAATCAAGAGGAATGATCCCGATATAATAAATAATACTCCAATTACTTTTTTTACCGTAATAACTTCCTTAAGTAAAAAGTATGACAAAACCATAGTCCAAATGTACGTAATTGAGGTTAACGGGAAAACAATCGTATAAGGTAAATAATGGAGCGTTATGATGTTTAAAATGGCTCCCGTTCCATAAAAGCAGCCGCCAATAAATAACTGAGTGATAAAGTAACGATTCAACGCTATTCCATGGCTTGTAGCTTTTTTAAAAAAATATCCGCCAATCGCACCTAAAAGGGTAAACAAGAGAACGACTATTAACCATTTAATTGTCCCCACCCCCTATGAGCGCCGCACCGACGATAATAAGAAAGGTTCCCACGTAATTACTTTCCGTGATCGCCTCCTGTAAAATTATACTTCCTAGAAATAAAGCAAACACATATCCAATACTTAATAGTGGATGCAAGACCGATAAGCTGCCAAAACGGAAGGAAACAATCATAAAGACCGCTCCAAAAAAATATAAAAAGAAGCCCAGAATTAATAATCCGTTAATCCCGCCCCCGGACATTTTCCAAAACATTTGTCCAAGGGCAGTCATTAACGAGGCAAAGACCATTAAAGTCATGCCTAAACGATTTTCTTTCAATGATTGCATAAATTTATTCATACTGATCTACCCGCTTCGTTTTAAGTGTTAGGAAGGCGACGGCAATCATCAGGTAAAACACTAAAGAGTTAGCAAGCTGATAACGAAAATCCTGTGCAGGAATAGCTAACAGTAAGGTCATTGTATTCAAAAGAACAGGCAGAGGAATCAACCATACTCTTAGTCCACCTTTAAGAACTGCTGCAAATCCAGCTAGAATGATAATGGCTGTATAAACGGCTGGGCGCCACATCAGTCCCCTTACATGCTCTTCTGTCGTCTTATTTACAGACAATAGAAACTCATGCAGGGAATCACTTAGCGGAGAAGCTTTTAAATGATAATCATTGGGCTGATGGATGCCTTTAGCATCGATGTTCGTGTATCCTTTTTCCGGCTCATTCATTTGCCAGATGATCGATGTCTCATCAAAATAGGCGGCAAAGTAGAGCCCAGGATTATTTTTCAAAACGGCTGCCCATGTTTTTAAATAATAAGGAAAATCATCAAAAATAATATCCGAATGATATTCCTTTGCGAATTTAATATGGTCGGTCAGGTAAGGGTTATAATTTTTCTTCCAGAGCTTAAGAGGCATGATTTCATTTAAATAATTCTCTTGCTCCGAAGTTAATTGACCATCTTCCGTAATCACCCGGGCAAATTGCTGGGTTGGAATTCCAAGTGTCTCATCCGGGTCTGCGGGTGTTACATCCAGATAATTATAGAGTGGGCCCGTCACAACAAAATAAATGACAGCGACTCCCCCTACCGTAATGACCAGTTTTTTCAGATAAGAGCGATAAGCTAGAATTAACAGCAAGGCCATGACGACGAAGATAGGTAAACCATTATTCCTGATAAAGCTGATGCCAAGGACGGTGATCCCTAATAAAACCATGTGCCAATTAGAGCGCAGCCAGGATCCTTGAGAGGCTACAGCGTTATACATAAGGACTGTAAACAAGAGTACAAACGAATTAAAGAGTACATCTTTCCACAATATCACTGAATAAATCCCATTGATTGGTGATAATGCAAAAAGTATCGTAATCAGCCAAATCCACTTGCGGGGCATACCACTTCTTTCTAAGCTGAACATTCCGTATCCAAAGATTACGGAGAGAATGACAATTTGAGCTAAAGCCACCACAGCCGGAGACTCCCAGACTGAAGTAAGCAGCATCATAAACCATGTATAAATGACGGGATGCCAATTGCTAAACTCATGCGTGTGGATCTGCCGCCAATGGGATAGCGAATCCGGGCTCATATTCCCCGGGTAAAACCCTGCTAAGTATAGCAGCCACACGGCTATGCAAGGGATAGCATACAAAAGGATTTTCCAATGAGATACTTCTTTCCAATGAAGTTCCACAGAGTGATGTACAAGAAAATAAAGTGTAAAAAGAACCACTATCATTAAGGTAATGGAAACCAAAATGTACACGTACGCGCGATTTAACCAAGGATTCTCTTCCAGAGAATCCATTGACCCTTGCAGACTGACTACAAGAAAAGCAGCGAACAATATAGTAAACGTCCAAACGAGCGGGCGTTTCATAAATCGGCCGACTCGGCTGCTGTTATTAATGAAAGCCTGAAAGACTCCATAATAAAACAAGGAAAAAACCACAAAGATAAGGCCAGTCACCCAGCCCGGAGTTTCCTCAAAGGAATGATAAAAAGGGATCACTGCTGCGGTGCTTGCCAAACTTGCGATTAAACTGACAAGGATCTGTAATGCTTTAAGAAACATGCCCATGGCTCTTATCATCCTGTTTAATTCGAGTTAGTTCAATTTCGTATTGCTTCTTAAAATTAGCAGCGACCGTGTCAAGGATTAATCCGCAGGCAAACGAGAGAACGGACAATATGATTAATCCTACAGCGAGAATCGCAGATGGAACTTTAGAAACAAAGGAAGTCTTTGCAAATTCTACGATAACCGGGATCCCGGCCACTAGCCCGAGGATAAGAAATACTACTGCCCATACGGAAAAGAACAGCATCGGTTTGTATTCTTTAAATAGTGTGAAAATCTTATTCAGCACTTTTATGCCGTCACTGAAAGTATTCAACTTTGATTCGCTTCCTTCTGGGCGGTCCTGATAATCAATAGGAATTTCCTTAATTAGAAACCGCTTATCTAAAGAATGAATGGTCATTTCAGTCTCAATTTCAAATCCAGGACTCATTACAGGGGCCGATTTTACAAACAAGCGGTCAAATGCCCGATATCCAGTCATAATATCTTTTAAATCACTTTTATACAAAAAGTTAATTAAGCCTCTGACCATATTATTCCCCAGATTATGAAACTTCCGCTTATTTTCTTCTTCGTATGTGCCGTTAGAAAGCCGGTCCCCGATGACAATATTCGCTTCCTGCTTTTGAAGCGGCTCTAATAATTGGTGAACAAAGCGGGCTGGATAAGTGCGATCGCCATCGACCATCACATAATAGTCAGCCTCAATCTCCCTAAACATAGAGCGCACGACATACCCTTTTCCCTGTCTTAACTCTTTCTTCACATTGGCCCCGTGCTCACGGGCAACTTCTGATGTGCGATCTTTTGAATTATTATCATATACATAAATATCGGCGTCAGGGAGCTCTTTTCTAAAATCATCAATGACTCCGCCGATGGTCTGTTCCTCATTATAACAAGGAATGAGAACCGCTACCTTCACATTAACTAACCCCTTTTTAATCATAATTTCTACTTTCTTTATACCTTTTTCTCTATCACAATATTCTTTCTTGCCTATATCAAGGAAGATTAGTCAAGTTGATAAGGAAGTCTTGGATCTACAAAAATTATTTTATTATACCAAAGCTGATTGTATCAGAAAACGCGGGTAGGTGACACATAACTGCAAATAATTTTACGTAAAAAAAACCTAAAAATCAGGAAAGATCTCCCTCTTTTCAGGTCTGAAATGTATTTATAAGGAAGTCTCGTAACCAAATTCTTTCATTCTGGTTTCACAAATCGTTTCGATTTTCCTCAAATTATTTTCACCAAAAAAGTCCATTTTACTTACTTTTTTATTTCCGGCTGGCTGGTACTGGATATCAACTTTGGACGAGATATCATTTGTCGGAACTAAATCTAATTGTCGGGCAAGCTTCTCTATTTCGCCTTCTTTGTCTTTTACAAAGTCCTCGTAGCGAATGAGCAGCATATTATCCTTATGCTTGTTATAAATATCAATCGCATAATTCCATCGATGAGCCATCCACTCAATATAATTCTCACCTTGTATCCCCATCCAGCGGCTGTCAATTACACGTTCCCAGTCTTTCGGTGCCTGTGCTAACTTTTTTTGACTATCTGGATCATCAATACGAGTTAAATCGCCATTAATTTTTACTCGGTTTAATATGCTTCGAATATTATCCCGCGGGTCCCGGACAATAAAGACAAACTTAGAATTAGGAAAATATTTAATAATATCTTCATACAGAAAAGTCAGCGAAGGTTCTTTAATTACTTCTTTTGAAAAATCATATTTATTTCTTTCCACAAAATCGGGGAAGGAAAGTTCATGATTATGAAGTTTTATTTGGGTCGGTTCACAAATGTCAGGAAGGTCAATGGCAACTGTTTTGTCAGCTAAATCAGCTAACAATGCCCCTATGGCTGATGTCCCGCTTTTTTGATTTCCAATTACGAAAATGGGACTTTCATGAATGGAAGACGTCTTATTTAACCGTGCTCGTTTAACCGTATTCGGCAAGTGATACACTTTTCTTAGTAGTTTCTTCACTACAGTCACCTCAATACTTGAGAAAGTTGATCGTTCACTGTGGAATTATACCATATCCTATGGATAAGAACATAATTCTTCCTGACTACAGAAAGGTAAAGCTGAAGTTTATAGAATGAAAACAACTATCTTTTTATTTTCACGGATCTGATCCAGTGCTGAGGAGACCTTGGCCATACCAGGAGTAAACATTCAGTTAGTAGCAATACCATTGTTTATCTCAACTAACAAAAAACCCGAACCTATGTACTTCAAAGGTTCGGGCATTGTGCTGAACATAATTCATTTGTGCCAGGCTCTTAGAAAACTATTTTTGTTCTAATTGACCAGATACTTTCTCACTAACTGCTCCAGGTCCGCCTAGAACGTGGAAGTTATGAATATTAAGATCTTTAATAGCTTTCTCAGTTGCTGCTGGAAGCTGGTCTTCTTTCACTAATAAAATGGAAGCATCTTGTTTTGCTGCTAGCACAGACCCTGCCAGTGCATCAGCAAATCCATCTCCTGTCGCAATGAAAGCTTTCCCTGTATGTGATTCCAGCTCAGTGGCAATGGCGGTTGCAGTTTCAAATCGATTGCTTCCGTTATAACGTTTGGCATTTGGAAGCATGTCTTTAACAGAATCAGATACCGCATTGGGTCCGCCTACGACCACGCTGTTATCAAAACCTTTCAAAGCAATAGACGTAATGTTAGGTAATTTGTTTGGTTTAGTTAATAGAATTGGGTAACCGTTTTTGGCAGCATAAGGAGCTGCAGCCAAGGCATCCGGGTAGTCTGTACCATCTGCTACCACTACTTTATCCGGGTTGCCGCCAAGACGTGCGGCAATGCTGGCTGCTGTCTTATAACGGGTATTACCATAGATTCGGTCTACGTTAACCCCCATGCCATCCAGCTGATATTGCACGTAACTTGAAATAGCACCTGTGCCACCTAAGATGATAACATTTTTAGCACCTAGACGATTAATTTCATCGGCTACTTTTGAATCCAGATCATCTGTTCCTGTTAGTAAGATAGGAGCATTTTTCTTATAAGCAAGAGGAGCACCTGCAAGCGCATCAGCGAATTTGTCTCCACGGGCAAGCACTACCGTATCTGCCTTGTCCCAGCCTTTTTTAGAAATTTCAATCGCTGTTTCCACGCGGTTAGTACCTTTTACTCGTTCGTTTACCTTTTCAATGCTGCGTCCTTCTCGTTCTGGAGATACAGGTTTATGGTTCTTTAAGTACTCTGTGAACACTTCGTAATCTACAAAATACAATTCATTCATCCGGCCATCATCTTTCGCTTCTTTAAACGAAGCATACCCATCGCCGCCATCTGCTACGAAGTTGTTCGTTGCAACAGTATAGGTAGCTTCTGGATCGATTGGCTGGTAACCGTCCTCTGTTTTGACCTTCGCGTCTACAATGCGCTCGCCTACATCTTTAGATAGGTCATATACATATTTCATACCTGCCACTTGGGCAAAACGACCGCCAACATTTTCATAATCGCTTACACTGTTTTCTAATCCTCTTAATAGTTCTGATCCTTTTAAATCTAAGGTTACGAGTGTATTACCAAAAGGCATAACGGTTAACACTTCACCAAGGGAAATTTCTCCCTGATCAATAGAAGCTCGGATCCCGCCGCCATTCTGCAAAGCAATCGTAGTATCAGGATCTGCCGTCTTAGCTTTTTCCAGCATGGAGTCCGCAATTAAATTACCAAGGTTCGTTTCATGCTGGCGCACATCGCCGCGCTCTCCATTCAAGGCAACGGTGGTATCGCCGGCTTTCTGCTCCTTCAAGTCTTCAATTGGCTGGCTAAGCTCGTCCAATAATTCTTTTGCTTCCTTGTCTTCTTCGATTACAGGTGTGGCATCTGGTCCAAGATCGACCAAGTTTTCATCCCAGCTTTTGAGAACTCCATTAGAATCAAAAGAAAGCTGCAGGTCACCTAAAAAGTCATCGTACTGTTCCGCTTGGACAACAATCGTCGGCTCACTGTCCGTCTTATAGGCAATAGCTTCATCAAGTTCCGTATGACTGTGACCCCCGACAATTACGTCAATCCCATCTACGGACTGGGCAAGCGTTTTATCGTAATTAACCCCCAAATGAGTCACGGCAATAATTTTATTCACACCTTCATCTTCAAGCATTTTCACAGTTTCTTTCGCTTTTTCAATATGATCTTCAAAACTAATGGTCGGACCAGGGGTGGAGAGAATTTCTGTTTCTTCCGTAGTAAGTCCAAACACACCCACTTTTTCTCCATTCACATCGAGTACAGAGGCTGGATAAATCTTACCATCTTCCCCCGGGGTGCCGATCTTGTCCATATAGAGAGGATCAAGGTCACTATCTGCACTGAAATCAATATTGGAACTTAATATAGGAAATTCAGCTTTTTTAATAAAATCAGCAAATCCTTTAGGACCGTCATCGAACTCATGGTTTCCCGGTACCATAGCATCGTATTTCATCATGTTCATAAATTTGACGTCAGCAAGTCCCTTGTATTGATTGTAATAAAGTGTTCCGGAAAAAACGTCACCAGCACTTAGCAGAATAGAATTCGCACGATCGCCGCGGATGTTTTTCACTGCAGTTACTTGCCGAGCTACATTGGTTAGGTGGGCATGCGTGTCATTCGTGTGCATGATGGTCAAATCAAAGTCTCCGGATCCCTCTGCTGCATGTACATTGTGGCCTGGAGCACCAAGTAGTGCGAGCGCTATGGCACCCGCCGATGCTGCGGTTGCTAAAGGTTTAATCATTTTCATAAAACCCATTCCCTTCACTTGTAAGTGTTTATTTATCCCCAAAATAATGGGTCGTACTATTGATCAAGCTTCTTTGCC
>CAVTYY010000010.1:0-51858 GCA_963739045.1 uncultured Bacillaceae bacterium
TATTAAAGGCAGCAATGTTTAAAGCAGAGGCAACATTCACAGCGGAAGGAACATATTTTTCCGCTAAATGTACCACTAAGATCTGCAGCGCCGGTACATTCATAAAAGCAAATAACCCCATCAGTGTAATCGCAATTAATCCAGCGATTTTGAAGGGTGCAGCAAAAGTAAGAGCGAATATAATGACAGCTTGTAACACAAACATCCAGAACAAGGCTTTTAACGGCAAGAGAAAATATAAAAAGTAAGAGAACAAGCAAAAAAGCGCGCAGAGTAAATGTTACTCTGCGCGCTTTTGTTATTTATATCTTTATACATCTTAAAACTGAACGAAAAATTAATGTTTTTACACTTGATCTATAGAATGCTTGAATACATAACTTACTTTATCGTAATCCATTTTCTCTTCGTAAAAGCGATGAGCATCGCCGCGATTCAATCCAGAAGATAACGCCACACTTTCGTATCCGTTTTCTTCCGCCCACTTATGTACAAACGTTAATAGCTTCTCCCCATAACCAGAGGATCGTTTTCTTTCACTGGTTACTAAATCACAAACCCAAACAAACCTTCCATAGTATAGAGTAATCATAGGTTTAAACCCCGTGACAGCGACTATTTCTTCGTGATCATACAAAGCAAACATCTTGTACATATCCATTTGCTTTGCCTCAGTGACCAGACCCAAGTAAGTAGTTTCATTCAAATGTGTACGCAGCTGGCTCATTACGGGAAAAGCTTGCAAGATCTCATCATGGGACTGAAGCTCTACTATTTTAAGAGAATCCATACCTCACCCTCCATTTGTATTTCGTTTTTATGATAGTTCATCGGGAAGACTTTCTTTCCATCCATTCCTGTTCTAAGATAGCCATTTCCCATAAACTCCAATAGTGATTATCGACCTTTCTTGCTTCTTTTAGAAGCCCTTCTTTAGTAAACCCAGCTTTTTCATAACAAGAAATAGCAGCATGATTAAAATCAAAGACATTAAGACTAACGCGGTGCAGATCCAGTTCATCAAAAGCAATTTTTAAAATTTCTTCGATCATTTTCTGCCCAATTCCCTGTCCCCTAGCTTCTTCTGCCCCTACGAGAACCTTCCCGACTCTAGCAGACTTATGATTTCTATCAATCTTCCCGAGTGAAATATGTCCAATCATTTCTCCTGTTTCGTTGAGAAAAACACTGTAAATCAAAGAGTCGGTGTTGTTTTCGTTCGCCCCCGACAGATAGTTTTCCAGTTGCTCCTCGTCTAACGGAAAGGTAAATTGCGGTCCGCCCCACTGCAACAGGAACTCTGGCGAATCAATCCATTGAAGCAGTTGATGAAAATGGGAACGGGCAAAATGCTTCAGTTCAATCACCCTGTACTCCCTCCTTCTTCCTCTATCAAATTATTATATCCACACTTATGAATGAATTACGTACACATATACGTCTTTACCAGAGTGGATAATTTCCTTCTCTAAGCTCATCCCTATTTTCTCAGCTACCTTAATCGATCCCGTATTTCCAGGCTGAATCAATGCAATCAGCCGGTTTGTAATGTCGTATTGAAATGCATACTGCTTTAACGCCTCTGCAGCTTCTGATGCATAACCCCTTTGCCAATAGGGACGGTAGATCCAATAACCGATTTCCAGTTCCTCCTTGTGATCCACCTTCTGAGGGATTAGTCCAGCATGGCCAATAGGAGTCTGGTCCTCCTTTCTCATGAGAACTTTTAACCCAAAATCGGGATTCTGTTCATAAGTTTGATAAATCCTGTTCAGAAAATCCCTTGTTTGCTTACTATCTTTTATGCTTCCATTTCCAATAAATCGAACCATATCTGGGTCCGTCAGCATTGCCTTAAGGAAATCTTCATCCTGATCTTCATAAGCCCGTAAATACAATCGCTGAGTCTCTATTTTCATCAGACCTTTCCTTTCATGAGTAGCAGTAGTTATTTCAATGATATAAAAAAGAGCAGGGGCTGCCTACTCTTTTGGAACAAAAATATTCAATTCTTTGTGAAGGACCTGCGCTTCAAACGGTAACGAAATCCCTTCATCTCCATCAATGTTAACGACCAAATCCATGTTAGATTCTACTTTTAATTGAGAAGCTTGCAAATACTCAATTTGCTCGTTACTCTGCAATTTTCCTTGAAAGAGATCGGGAATAATTTTGAATACGTTCGGAAGCGACAATTCTTTTAAAATAAAGATATGAAATACGCCATCGTTCACTTCTGCCTCCTCAGCAAACGATTCAATTCCGCCTACCGAATTGGTCATCGCCACCAGCATTAAATAAGCATCGCCTTTCCATTCCTTCCCATCATACGTCAAACGGAGATCAAAGGGAGTTTCTTCTTTTAATGCCTTCGCGCCCTCAATAAGATAAGCAATGGGTCCAAATTTAGACTTTTCCTCAGGGCTTACTTCATACACCGCTTCAGCAATCGCTCCCACCGCTAACACATTCATAAAATATTGGTCATTGATTTTACCAATATCTACAGGTACCGTATGCTTTTCGCTCAGAACCTTAAGCGCTTGAATGGTTGGTTTCGGAATATGGAGGGCTCTTGCAAAATCGTTAACCGTTCCTAGTGGAATAAAGCCGAAATTGGGGGTGTTTTCCTTTTCAGCGAGACCATTGATGCTTTCATTAATCGTTCCATCTCCCCCCATAGAAACGAGAGTGTCTACACGACTCTCCCAAGCATCAGCAGCAAATCGAATCGCATCTCCCTGCTTTTCTGTATACTTAACCATTACTAGATCATGATCCTGCCCGAGAATTCCGACTGCATCCTCTTCATAATCCAGTGCCTTTTCTTTTCCAGAAGACGGATTGATAATTAACATGGCTCGCTTCATGGCTAAACTCCTCCTGTAAATGACTACAAAAATAATCTCATGACTAGTCTAAAACCGTCCATCACCTGTCAACTGTACTTCCCAAAGCTCATGTGCTCATAGCGTCCGCGTGTAACTTGATAAATCCCATATAAAATAAGGCCGATCGCAACGATCCCCAGCAGCCAATGTCCAAAAGGCTTTTGGACCAGCTCAGATAAGGCGCCGTCCAGCCCTCTAGTTTTGTCCGGGTCATGAGTAACTGCCGTCTGAATAAAGAAAAACCCGATCATGCTTAACACAATCCCACGGGCAGTCAGTCCCATCGTTCCAGAATTTTTTGCAATTTTCCGTTCATGGTCATCCATCTCTCCGGTAAGGAATTTATCCATAAAGCTCTGACTTAGTCCGCTGTATAATTCATAAATCCCGTATCCAATAATAATAACTCCAACCGCACCAATGACCCACGGACCATAAGAGTGGGAAAGCAGCTTCGCAGAAAAGGTTTTCTTAGATCCTCCACCGCCGCTTCCTGCGTGCATGGCAATTTTCATCGCTTTAAAGGCAAGAGCTCCATAAATAATACCGCTCACAAAGAAACCAATCCTGGAAATAATCCCTTTGGCACCAGTTCCCACATTCTTAGGATCTTTAATGGCTTTAATAAATACCCAAATAATATAAAAAATTAATCCAATACCAATCAGCCACAATAAGATATTACCAAAGGGAGCTTTAGCTACAGAGTGAAGCATTCCTGACGTCCCGGTAGTCTTCCCGCCGCCTGCCCCAATAGCTGCCATAAAGGCAAGGATGCCTACCAGTGCATAAACGACTCCTTTGGCCATGTAACCCACTCTTGCCGAACGCCGGATCCACGGCTTAATTTCTTCTTTCGCCTCTTTGGCTTGTCGTGAAGCAGATCTTGTTGTATCCATACCATCCCTCTTTTCAATTAAGTAAAATGTGTTCTTGTAGAAGATTCCCATTTTCCATTAAAGAGAAACAAAAAGCTTGGAAATAAATTATGGAAGAATAATCTTCAGAGGAAAATCACTGCCGTTTCTACTAGTGGCAGGATCGAGAAAATCTCTTAAAATCGGACCAATTCTACATTAATGAATCCCTCCAATCATTGGAGTATTCCTCCCGACTACCTTTAAACCGCTCTAAAATTCTACACAGATCGCGAAAATATCTAGTACCCTGTGAGCAAACGTGTTATAATACGAATAGATAGAAAATTCAAATAAATACACACACGAAACAACTTAGGTGACTCAACCATAGCGAGTTCGTTTCCAAACGAACAAAGGCAAGGGTCTTAAAACGGGACACATACTCTGTGTAAGAATGATCATCTAGCCCGTCAATTAAGATCATGCCATCTGATTTCAACTACATGTATGATGGCTGTATTTACTAAAAAGCATGCAGGGTACAGGCGATGACCTGAAAGAGTCCATTATTTTCTCATAACAGGCAGCCTTCCGTTTAACAGTAAACCGGCCAGACATTGTGTAACTCGAATAAATATTAAAATTAGACTTAACCATAAGCAGGAGGAAACGAATTCTCTCAAGAATGATCCTTCTATAAGGTACTGGTTTCATAAAGATGTAAGATCATGGATGATTCTTACATGGTTGGGTCACCTAAGTTGTTTACACTCTTTTTCCTAACATCCACTGCAGTGATGTTAGGAATTTTTTCTGTTTAAAAGGAAATTGTGCCATTGAAGGAGTCACAATGAACAAGGTAGAAAATGTAAAGCCTGCCTTGAATCTATCGTTAAGAGTACAGGCCATCATACCTTCTACTTCCCTGCCCTGCTATTTAAAATCCTCCCATCTCACCCAATAATCCTCACTAATTCTCTTCTTCACTGTCATCCCGATGATCCGCTCATAAAACTGGGGAAGAATCCCGAAACCCGGCCGTTTAATACATAAATCATCTGGCTGGATAACATCTCCTGGTTGCAGCACTCTAGTTGTGTGGAGGCTTCTTCTTCCTTTTGCAAACATTTCTTTCTCTTGATCATGAGGACCGTCTTTCATTCCCGTACCCATGCCTTTCTCTACTTCTCTAATCTTTTCAATCATCGCTTTTAATTCATGAGGCTCGAGAGCGAATTGATGATCTGGCCCCGGAAGAGTCTTATCCAAGGTAAAATGCTTTTCAACTAAACAGCTTCCCATTGCTACAGAGGCAATCGCAATATGATCTCCAAGAGTATGATCTGAATAGCCAACAAGACAGCCAAATGCTTGCTGCATCGTTTTCATCGCTTGCAAATTGGATAACTCTGCAGGTGATGGATAAAGAGAAGTACATTGCAGCAGAACGATTTGGTTATTCCCTTCCTTCCTACAAGCATTTACTGCCGCTTGAATGTCAGAGTAATCAGCCATCCCTGTGGAAAGTATAATCGGCTTCTTTTTCTTAGCGATACACTTAATTAATTGAAGGTCTGGAAAATCAAAGGAAGCCAGCTTAAAAGCAGATATATTCATTTTAGCGAGTAGATCGACGGCTTCGTAATCACAAGCCGTACATAACAAAGTTATCCCTTGAGACTCCGCATATTTCATGAGTTCAGAGATCCAGTTTCGATTTAGTTCTAAGGATTGAATAAGTTGATAGGTGGAGGTTCGGTGCTTTTTTAAATAAGTAAAGTCAGGGGTATATTTGGAATAATGGCTATCTGCTTTAAATGCCTGAAATTTGACCGCATCCGCCCCGGCTTCTGCAGCAGATTTGATTAATTGTTTAGCCTTATTCAGGTCTCCGTCATGATTAGAGGCAGCTTCAGCAATAATGTAAGTGCGGGCTTTTCCTAACTCTGCACCATTGATCACCACTGATTGATCCATTCTTTCCCCTCCCATTAGTTATTACTTCATAAGCTTCCCAAAGAAAACAGCAGGAAATTACTCTTTTATTTGATTACAATAATATTCTATTAAAGGGTCAAAGGTTTGATCTATGCTTGAAAAGGTAAAACCAAGCCCGGCCGCTCGATCCGTATTAATGGAACAAGATCCTTCAAGCTCGTAGACACATTTATTATCGTTTGTAATTTCATTGGTCACGTTCGCTTGCTTTCCCGTAAAAGCTTCAATCTTATGAATAAGGCCAGCTAGAGACAGGTCATCCCTGTATCCTGGATTAATAGCTCCCATAAAAGCTGATGCCCCTATCTTAAATAAGAAATCTGCCGCTTCGTCTGAAGAGATAAAACTGTAACGCAATTCTTTTCTTACGATTCCTATGGGCCAATGATTTAAGATTCTCTTTACATGAAACTTTAACCTTTCCGTATGATCTTCTTTCCCCACTACTATGGGAAAACGAACTGCGGTAACATCAAAATCATCGTCCTTAAACAGCACTTGTTCTGCAGTTCTTTTGCCTTCTTGATATCTTTTATATTTCATTGTTTCAGGTATGTGTTCATGTGAAGCCGAATAATGGAGTGGATCAAACTCTTCTTCTTTATGATTTGTACCATAGTCATAAACTGCCTGAGAGGAGGTGAAAATATAGCGCTTGACTTTACCCCTTAGCGCTTCAACTGTATCCAGCGCTTCCTGCGAGGAGAAGCAGGATTGGTCATAGACAAGGTCCCAGCGCTTATTTTTAAACGCTTTTTCTAAAGTGCGTTTCTCCTTCCGGTTGATGACTAGCCTTTGTACTTTGCTGCCAAATGGATCTTTGGTCAAACCACGGGTTGCTAACGTGACGTGGTGTCCCTCGTCAAGCAGCTTGTAGACTAGTTGTTTTCCGAAAAACCTTGTACCGCCTAATACTAATACCTTCTTCATGTGACTCCCCTCTTTTAACGATAATTTTTTAAGAGCAGAAGTAGTGTCCATTGAACTAGCTCATGGATTTGATTCAACTTTATTAAGGTATTCATCCCTTTTTTCTCTTATTACAACTTATAAATAAACGCATATGGAAATGTTTCAGTAACAGTTTACTTAACTGCCATTGATCTTCCATATAAAAGTGCAATACAGCAGGTTAAATTAATAAACACTTTATGAGTAAGACAAACTAATATGCAGGCATAAAAATATCTCCTATCCATTTCAATGTGATAGGAGATTAATTAGGAGTATTAGTTTTCCATTATGAGAGCAAGGACTAAAAGAAACTCTCTTACTCTTGATTAAACAATTTCTAACAAAATTCATGATGCACTACAATGCTTTAACTAAACCACCATCAACAACAAGGGCTTGTCCCGTTAAATAAGTGTTCTGGCCAGAGGCAAGAAAAACCAAGGTTTTCGCAAATTCTTCCGGTTCACCATACCTGCCTATAGGAATATTCTTTTCCGTTTTTTCTTTTAATTCTTCTACTGATAGGCCAAGTTTTCCAGCTCTTTTCTCATCCAATTGAGCTACGCGGTCCGTAGCAATTCGTCCCGGACCAACTGTATTAATCAAAATATTTTCCGGCGCAAGCTCTTGAGATAAACTTTTGGAAAGGCCAACAATCCCGGCACGGAAAGTATTAGAGAGAATGAGGTTATCTAAACTCTGCTTAATGGAGGAGGAGGCAATGTTCAGAATCCTGCCCTCCTGCTGTTCTTTCATCGATGGCAGCACCGCTCTAATTGTACGAATAAAGCTTAACAAATTAAGTTCGAACGCTTTCTGCCAATCCTCATCTGCGAAATCGTCAAACATCCCTGCTGGAGGTCCTCCTGCATTGTTAATGAGCACATCAATGGTCCCATTCCATTCCAAAGCTTTTTCTGCAAGCTGTGTAATTTGTTTAGGCTTCATCATATCGCAGACAATATAGTCCACCCTTTCATTACCACTCTGTTCCTTAATCTCTTCCACTGCCGCCTGCAAATCCCGCTCACTTCGGCTCGAAATCAGGACATGTGCCCCTTCTTTAGCAAACTCCATTGCCGTCGCTTTTCCAAGCCCTTTACTTGCAGCCGTTACCACCACTGATTTACCGTGTAACTGAAGATCCATGTTTATCCTCTCCTTTTAGACTTTCACATCTTTCACTCTATTCTTCAAGCTCGTAAAACCATCAATCTGACAACCCACTTGATCTCCATCTTTAATCACTGCCGCTCCGGGCGTTCCTGTCGAAATAATGTCGCCTGGCAGAAGTGTCATCACTTTAGAATGAAAAGAAATTAACTCATATGGATTGAATGTCATGTTTTTTACTACGTTTTTCCTGTGAATTTGCCCGTTAATTTCTGTAGCAACATTTAATTCCAATACATCTTCTATTTCGTCCGGTGTGAGTAGCTGTGGACCAAAACTAAAGAAGGTATCAAAACTTTTGGCTCTCGTTAAATAGCGTGGATTACGCTGTAAGATATCTTCTGCAGTCATATCTATGACCGGTGTATACCCTGCAATGACTTCTTTGGCTTCTTCTACGGACACATCCTTGCACTTTTTTCCTATCACAATGCCAAGTTCCGCTTCTGCCGTGGTTCTCTCTGACTGCATGGGAATTATGACGGTGTCCTCGTATCCAATGATCGTTGTATCCGGCTTCATAAAGCTGGCGGGTTCTGTTTGCGGTGCTTTCTCATTTAGATCGGACGCATGGTCTTGATAATTTAAACCAATTCCCCAAATTTTTCTGGGATTTCTGTAAAGAGGCTGACACTCTATCTCTTCTTCAGAGAGATAATGGTCTCCAAATCTCGCTTCGCCTTTTGATTTATTCCACCATGTTTGAAACGATGAAAAGTTCTCAGGGTGAATCAGTTGAAATAACCCCTCTGGCCAATCCGTGTGAAAGATCTTGTTCAAGGATCTCAAAGTTAAAAATTTCTTATCTATATGGATAGCAGCTAGTTTGCTGCCTTCATGCTTAATCGTAACGAGCTTCATTCTCCCCTCCCCCTTCTTTTTTATTCCTTATTTACTTCGTGGAATATTTGGGAGATTGCTCCTGTGATACTCTCCCTGAGTTCTTTAGATTCGTAACCAGAATAAAAACAAACACGATTAGACCAATGAAGTCCGTCGTTAAACCTGGATAAATTAATAGCAAAGCTGCTATCCCTGCCAAGACTCGCATCCAGCCAGCTACATCCTTCAGGAAATATCCTTCTGTCATAATGGATAACAAAAACACACCAATTAAAGAGGTGATGGTAATTATTAAGACATTGAATACAGTAGCATCAATCATAAGCATTTCATGAGAGAACACAAACATGAAAGGAACAATAAATCCGGCAATTGCAAGTCTCATGGCTTGGAATCCAGTTTTATTTGGACTACCGCCAGCTATCCCAGCTCCTGCAAAAGCAGCTAATGCCACTGGGGGAGTAATATTTGCAAATATACCAAAGTAAAAAACAAACATATGAGCAATAAAGGTTGCTGTTTCTGTAGACCCTGCCATGTCTCTATAGAGTGGAAGCTGTAATAGAATAGGAGCTGCCATTGTACTTGTAATAATATAAGTAGGTATGCTCGGAAGCCCCATCCCTAGAATAATAGAGGTTATCATCGTTAAGAACAGGGTGATAACTAGTTGAATTAATGGACTGTTGACAGCATCACCAATACTAACGATACTATTTGCAATCTCCAGCGCTACACCAGTCAATGAAGCAATTCCAACAATAATCCCTACCGCTCCGCACGCAATCGCTACTGGGACGGTTGTTTTTGCACCGTCTTCAAGTGCGTCCAGACATTCCTTAACCCCCATTTCTTCTGCTTTTAAATTCAACTTCTTTCTCCAAAGGTTAATCAGCAAGGGAACGACTATAATTAACAATAGCTGCCACCAATCTGAACGTACATTAGGAACAGGGTTTCCACTGATCATACTCATTACTTGAGGCTGGAAAATCAGGAACAAAGAAATCGCTGATATAATAGGCAGCATTTGTTTGGATCCGGAAATGACAATGGTAGCAATAATGGACCAAAACGCCGCATAAAATGGCGTTTTTCCAGAAAACAAAAGAAATAACAAAATCATCATGGGAATAATTAAATGGCCTCTTTCCACCAATACGGATTTCAATGATGGCAGTTCACTTTTCGGCAGCCCTTTAAGTCCCCTTTTCGCCGCTCGGAAGTGCACTTGTAATAAGATCCCTACATAAAACAACAAAGCTGGGATAATGCCTGCTAAGATCACTTGAGTGTAAGGGATGTTCAAATTTTCTGCCATAATAAAGGCGGCCGCTCCCATGATCGGAGGCAGAATTTGTCCCCCTACGCTGGCGGCAGATTCAACTGCTCCGGCAAAATCCTTTTTGTAGCCGATTTTTTTCATTAAAGGAATTGTAAAAGCGCCAGTTGTTACTACATTTGCAATTGCTGATCCATTAATGGAACCTAGAAACCCACTGGCAATTACGGCTACTTTAGCTGGCCCGCCTTTAGTGTGTCCTGCTACAGCCAAAGCTAAATCATTAAATAACTTCCCCATACCTGACCGGGATAGGAAGGCACCAAATAAGATAAATAGAATAATATAACTCGCCGAAACTCCAATCGCTGTGCCCAATATTCCTTCTGTGATAAAGACGAGTTGAGAAACAATTTGTTTAGCTACACTGGTAACTACAGCAGGAGTTAATTGAGGATAAATGGAAAGTTTCACGTAGAAACCATAGACTAAGAACCCTCCTCCTAATAAGGTTAAGCCCCAGCCTGTCACTCTTCTCGTAATATCAAACAATAATAAGATCGCTAGTATACCAACATAGAAATCCATATTGTTTATTTGGCCGCCGGATTGAATGATTCTTTCCGCCGTGACGATCATATAAATTCCAACAAAAATAGAAAGCCCTGCGGTTAGATAGTCATAAAAGGGGATCCCCCCCTTTTTCCTCTGTTTCATAAACGGATACATTATAAAACCTAGACTCATCAACGTAAATAAATGAATGCTTCTCTGTTTAATATCCACTAGAGAACCAGCATAAGACGTATATAAGTGAAATAAAGATAATGATATCGCCAATAGTGAAATGAAAACAGCTATCGGCTTAGCATAGTTTCCTCTCGTCGAACTTTCCCGATCATAGTCTTCAACCTCATTCATCGTTTTTTTCTCCATTTTCTCACCTCATTAAATGATCCAAATAATAGTAAATGCTTTGATAGACCGTTAATCTTTCCAACTTTATAGTGTAAGCCGTTTCTTTTTTATTAAATGGAAAAACCTTCCTTCTATGAATGAATCGATGCCTCGTATCCAAGCCTGTTCCAATTACAAGTTCTTTACCGATGACGCGGTCAATTCCTGTCATATATACCCAGCCATCCTTAATATAAGTGTCCTTCCCTGCGTGACTTGGAACGCCTGCTCCGAACGTTTTAAAACGAGTAGAATCAATTTTTATTGTCCCATCCGAAACAGCAAATATTTCTTCCCAGTCTTCCTTCTCCACAGAATGACGCCAGCGAATAGAGAAATCTGTATGATCCTTGTAGAAGAGAACTTTCACCCTCTTCCCCTGGGCTGTAATGGTTACTGCAGGGATAGAAATGAAAAACAAACTAACAAGAAGTCCAACGCACACAGCAGCTATAAGTAATTTCTTCTGGCTCATATGTGAAAAAGGGCACCAAAGTGATGCCCTTTTCTCCTTGGTTTATTACTTTGCAATGCCTTTTTCTTCATAAAATTTCTTAGCTCCTGGGTGAAGTGGGGCAATGAGCCCTTTGGCGATTTCATCTCTATCAAGCTGCTTGAGTGCTCCTACTGATACACTGTCTGTACCAAGGTATTCATAATAGCGTTTAGTCAAATCGTATACCATATCTTCACTTAAATCCGGGGAAACGATAATCATATTCTGAATACCGACCGTTTGTACTTCTTCGTCAAGATTATAGCGAGCTTTGTCACCGGATTCGATGGTATATTTCTTATAGAAAGGATATTTATCCATCAGCTTGCTGGCGACATCTCCCTTAATCTGCACAAAATTGATATCTGTTTGCTGCATTAAATCAGTGATATTACTATTGGGGACACCTGAAGTGAAGAAAGCGGCATCAAGGTTTCCATTCTTCATCTCCTGGACACTATCGGCATAACCAGTATGAGTCACTTTCGATAGATCATCATACGTTAAATCTACTGCCCCTAACACTTTTTTTGCACTTTGTTCTACTCCTGAACCAACTTTACCAACACCTACTTTTTTCCCTTTCAAATCTTCAATGGAAGTAATTCCGCTGTCCTTTAATGCAACCACTTGGACTACATTTTGATACATACCTGCTACCGCCTGGACATCGACTTTCTTTCCTTTAAACTGACCTTCTCCATTAATCGCATCATAAGCTACATCACTCATTACAATAGCCATTTGGTTTAACCCATCTTTAATATTTTGAATATTGGCAACGGAAGCTCCCGTTGATTCTACCGTTACATTGCCAACAAGGTCACTTTCTTCGAAAATAGGCTTAAGTGCTCCTCCAATAGGATAATAAGTTCCAGATGTTCCCCCTGTACCTAATACAATCGATTTAGAATCAGAACCACCGGAACCACCGCCAGAACCTCCTGACTTTTCTTCATTACCGCACGCCGTTAATCCAATAGTAAAAATAATCATAGCTAACAGTGTTAATATCTTTTTCATATGTACGCCCTCCCAATCAAAGTTAATCTTTTTATATGTTAACGCTTTCATGTTATTTTTTGAATATTACGAACATATTGGACATTTTGGTCTTTTTGGTCATAACAAAATCGCAAGCTTCTGTTCACCACCGACAAGCCTACGACAAGCGACGAAGTGGATCGCCTTTTATCCACTTCGTTGATGTGACTTATATCCTCGCGGGGCAAAGCACTTTAGCTGGATGTAGCATCACACCGCAAAAAAATACCCACACCCATATATTTCATCCTTTCCCAGACCATAAAAAAGCTCTCTTCCAGGCAAATAAAAGAGAGCCAAAACGAAGCTTATTCTATTTTGTATTTATTCACCGGTCTGCCGACGCCGCCATATTGAATATCCATTTCTACCTCTCCGCTTTTTTGCAAATAATCAAGATATCTTCTGGCCGTAACTCGAGCAATTCCTACCCCATCAGCCGCCTCTTCTGCAGACACAGATTCCGTCTGCCCTTGTAAATAGAGTAAAATCTGCTTTAACGTTTGAGCATTTAATCCTTTTGGAAGCTCGTTATCATCCGGATTCTTTTTAGCCTTATCTATTAATACAGGGCCAAGAAAATGATCGATCTCATGTTGGCGGAATTCATCTTTAGAAGAAACATTCGAATAGTACTTGAAATAATGCTTTAATGATTGTTCCAGCCTTTCAAATTTGAAAGGCTTAACGATATAGTCTATCGCTCCATTCTGAAGCATTTTTCTAATCGTGTCTTTATCATTTGCAGCAGTAATGACCATAATGTCTACATCCACTTGATTGGAGCGGATTCTTTCCATCATAGAAACCCCATCTTGTTCAGGCATATAAATATCCAAAATGACCAGGTCAGGCTTCAGTTGTTTTAATTGATGCAGGCCTTCCTCTCCATTGGAAGCAATATGGATAACTTCAAATCCAGGAACTCTCTCAATAAACTGCCTGTTTACTTCCTGAACCATAGGGTCGTCTTCTACTAACAGCACTCTTATGACTTCCTTTTTAACCATAAGATTCCTCCTCAAGCACCATTGGAAAAGTTAATATAAAACTCGTTCCTTCTCCTTCCTTGGAAACGACTTCTATATGCCCCATTCCTTTCTTCACGGTTTCATTTATTAAAAATAGTCCATATCCGGATCCTTGCTCCCCTTTCGTCGTAAACCCCTTTTCAAAAACTTTTGGCAGCTGATCATTAGAGATCCCTTTCCCGTTGTCTTCCACTGCAATCGTGCACACCTGGCTATCCTGATGCACTGATATATCTACCCATTTTTGTTCTCTTTCCAAATTTTGAAGAGAATGAAAGGCATTTTCAATCAAGTTCCCAAGTATGAGTACGAAGTCATGCTTGTCCAATAACGGGGGGTACTTTTCCATTTGACTTTGATTATCAATAGTTACTTCTACACCAAGCTCCTGCCCACGGCTGACTTTGCTGAGTAATAATCCGGACACACTATAATCTTTCATTTTATTGACTAGAAACTTGGATAATTCTTCTTGTTTTTCTGAGACATCAAAGACGAAATTCAATGCTTTTTCTTTATTATCCAATTGGATTAACCCAGCGATGGTGTGCAGCTTATTTAAATGCTCATGATTTTGAACACGTAGAGCATCTACAAATGCTTTCACCCCGGTAAGTTCTTCCGCAAGCTTTGTAACTTCCGTGCGATCCTGGAATACGGCAACTGCTCCTACAATCTGTCCCTCTACCAAAATAGGAACCCGACTGCTCATGATCAGCTTATCACCAATTCGCATTTCTTCATGATAGATAGTTTCCCCACTAGTTAATACTGTTATCAGTCGTGTGTCAGGGATAACCCTCTCTATCTTTTGACCTGTCTGGTCGCCTTTAATCCCCAGAATTCTTTTAGCTTTTTGATTTAAAATCGTAATTTTTCCATTAATGTCTATGGCTATGATTCCTTCATTCATGGCCTGAAAGGTTGCCGTTCTTTCCACAAGCAGCTGTACGATTTCATGGGGTTCAAGGTGAAAAGTTTGTTCTTTTAAATGACGAGCTAATAGCCATGAGCCTATGATTCCGAATAGGGCAGTCAGGAAGAAAACAAGTAAAATTTCATTTTTCATACCAAGGATGATTTCAAAAATGGAAGGAAGCATGTTACCCACAATGACAACACCAATTTGTTCATGCTTATCATTCATTACGGGAACAAAAGCGCGTACAGCTATTCCCATTTCTCCTTTTGCTTTTGAAACATAACTATGCTCTGCAAATGCCGGTCCCTCATCTTTGCCCGCAGAAACGGTACCCAGCTTTTCATCAACGGGGTGTGAGAAGCGAATTCTGTTCATATTCAAAACCACTATATAGTCGGCTGAGTTAATGGTACGAATTCTCTCCACAATGGGATTGACTTCTTTCCAACCTTCAGATTCGGTTAGATTTTGTTTCACACCTGGAAGATTAGCCACCGTTCTTCCGGTGATGAGAGCATGCTCTCCTAACTCCCTTTCATTGGTATCAATCTTATTGCCGATTAAGATTATCCCACCTATTAATATAGAAAAGAGAACGACTCCAAACGATAGAATGGTAATCTTCCAGCGAATCGGTATCCGTTTCATTGACATCCTTGTTCTTCCTTCCTTCGATAATAAACCTAGTGTACCATGCTGACAGCCATGTGTTACACTGTTGTAAACGATTTCGGAAAGAGGGATCCTTGTGAGAACCGTCATGGCCATTACCTTATTTATTCTTACTGGTATCCTGACTGCCTTGTTCTTTGGTTTTGATTTAAGTAAGGCCTCAAGTTCTTTAGAATATGACGACGAACAAGAAGGAATGAAGGATGAAATTGTTATTAAATTCAGCCATGTTGCTGCAGAAAACACACCTAAAGGAAGAGCTGCAAGAAAGTTTGCTTCGCTCGTCCAAGAACGAACGAAAGGAAAAATAAAGGTTCAAATCTTTTCTAATGGCTCCCTTTACAATGATCAAAATGAATATCAAGCGCTTCTCGATGGACACGTCCAAATGATTGCTCCTGCCACTTCAAAGTTAACCAAACGCTATCCAAAATGGCAGGTACTAGATTTGCCATTCGCTTTTCCCACGCAGAAAGCTGTTCAAAAAGCCTACGAAGGTAAAATCGGGAATATTCTACTTAACACTTTGGATTCCGATCATGTTAAAGGCCTTACATTCTGGTATAACGGTTATAAACAAATCACGAATGATGAAAAGCCTATTATTTTACCAGAAGATTTTACACGCATGCATTTTCGAATCATGCCGAGTCCTGTCATTAAATCTCAATTTAAAATGCTGGATGCAAGTACTAGCGTGCTTCCCTTTAATAAAGTCTACCGTAACCTGGAAGTTCAATTTATTGATGGGGAGGAAAACACCTTCTCCAACATCTATACAAAAAAACTGTATAGACATCAAAAATACTTAACCATCAGTAATCATGCTTATCTTGGCTATGTCGTATTAATGAATGGTAAGTTCTGGAACAAGCTTAGCCCTGAAAATAAGAAAATAATCAAGCAGGCACTGAAAGAAACAACAGAATGGAATCGCCGTCATTCGATTGAAACGAATGATCAGCAGAAGAGATATATAATGAAAACAAAAGCTCTTAAAATTCACTATCTAACAAACGAAGAGGAAGAAAGATGGAAAGAAGCACTTGATCCTGTCTATCATAAGGCTGCACCCATTGTTGGAAAGAAGCTAATGAATGAAGTTGATCGTTTACAGAAGGAATATAGTTATTAAACGAATGAGGAGGAGAACAATGAACACTCTATTTGTAGCAGGGCACTCTAAATTACCAACCGGTATGGCAGCGAACCATATCTCGGAGTCTTTAACTCTCACTCTTGAGATTGATAAAAAATATGGGGTGATTGTGGATGCCTCCTGCACGCTTGCAACAGAACATAGCAGAGAATACATCAAACACTTATTGAAAGGATTCAGCTTGAAAGAAGATATTGAAGAACCTCTAAAACAGTTGAACGAAGGCTATCTCGGGAAAGCAGGCAATGCTCTAGCTGCTGCTTTGAAAGATTCCTATAAACAATATCAGCTTCATTTATAAAGAATTAAAGCGCAAACGCCTGGTCAGCCCCGACAAGCATAAGACAAGCGATGGAGTGGATTGCTTTTTATTCACGCAATCGATTGACTTATGACCTCGAGGAGTTAGGAGCTCAAGCTGGATGCAGCCTCCCACCACAAAAAGTTACCCACACCCCATACTTTATAAATTCCTAGACGACAAAAAGGATTTGATTCCATTCGGAACCAAATCCTTTTTGTTTATGCTTTTAACTAACTTTGACCTGGGCATCATCAGGAAGTTGCCTTACAATTTCTTTTCCAATTTCTAACGATGCCGTTGCTGCCGGTGAAGGTGCATTACATACATGGATGGACCGTTTGCCGCGAATGATATAGAAATCATCCACCAGTTTCCCATCCTTCAGCATAGCTTGCGCTCTAACACCAGCGTGTGTCGGAATCACGTCCTTCGTTTCTATTTCTGGAACCAGACGCTGTAAGCTCTTGACGAACGTTTTTTTATGGAAAGAACGAAGAATCTCCTTCCATCCTTCCTTCATGTTACTCTCCGCCATTTTCCAAAAGCCTGGGTAGGTAAAGATATCCATAGCATCTTTCGGATTAAATGAAGTTTTATGATACCCTTCTCGTTTCAAACTTAATACTGCATTAGGGCCTGCATGGACGCTTCCATCAATCATTCGGGTCAGATGAACCCCTAGGAATGGGAAATCAGGGTTAGGAATCGGATAGATCAGTCCCTTGACTAAATGACGTTTCTCCTTTGTGAGTGTAAAGTACTCCCCACGAAAGGGAACGATTTTCAGATCCGTATGGATATTCGCCATTTTCACTAACCGATCGCTATGAAGTCCTGCACAGTTGATTAAATACTTTGATTTGAAGGATCCTTGATTAGTATCAATCACTACTTCTTCCTGCGCTTCTTCTAAATTCTTAACCTTTGTACCGAGAAAGAGATCTACCCCAGCCTCTTGAATAAGAGAAGCAAGCGTCTCTGTCACTTGTTTATAATCCACGATCCCCGTAGTAGGCACTTTCAATGCAGCCAATCCATTCACGTGAGGCTCTATTTCAAGCAGTTCTTCCCGAGTAATTTTTGTGACATTTAATTTATTTTTTTGTACCCGTTCATAAAGGGCTTCCATACGCGGGAGTTCTTCTTGTTCCGCAGCGACGAGCACTTTCCCACATATCTCATGCTTAATATCGTGAGCCTTGCAAAAAGCCACCATAGAAGCCGATCCTTGCTTAGCCATTCTAGCTTTTAAACTTCCAGGCTTATAATAGACCCCTGAATGGATGACCCCACTGTTTCTTCCCGTCTGATGACTTGCCCACTCTTCTTCCTTTTCAATGACAGCAATTTTGGCGTGGGGATATTTTTGAACTAAGGAATAAGCAGTTGATAGCCCAACAATCCCTCCTCCTATAATTAAAAACTGATACATGTTGCTTCCTCCTTTTGAAACGAAATTATTTAGCGAATCTTCCTCTTTGTCTCAACAACTCCCGATGCAGCTCGGTATTTTTTTCAAAGGCTTCTCTTCCGTGGAGCCAAAAACGATTATTCAGCATAATCAGATCTCCTGCAGGCAGATTAAGACCGATCGTTGATCTGGAATTCTCCATTGAATCCGACAAATCCTTCAAATAGTTGGCCTGCTTAATCGATTCCGGGTACACAAACTGGTCAATAAAGCAGATGCACGGTTTGTTGTTCTGCTCATAAAAAGGCTCGCGGTATACTTCTTGGGACACATTTTTACTTGCCGGTGCCTTATAAGTAAATGGAAAAGATCCCATTGGATGGTGATAGAAATACTCTAAATCTTCCCAATCATCCAAATGTAGAATTCTCGACCTTCCCCCTACAGCATTTTGTTCCGCAAACTTCATCATGAGCAGCCAGTCTGTCGGCTCATCCACATACGTGCCATCTGTATGAAGAGTAAACAGTCGATAAGCTTGACGAAGGTATGAGTCACTATCATCCGTATGTTTCACAGTAAAGCGCGCATAATATTTCCCTGACATCGCATCGAAGTTTGGTGTACCAACAAGATGCGAAAGAGCCGTTGAAAATTTCACATAATCCTTTGGATCTGTCGTGCGATTTTGCAATCCAATCGTAAACCCACCTGAATTCCGGTCATGTAAAATATTTCGGATTGTGTGACCAAACTCTTTATCAGTCAGAGTCTCCAGTTTATCGGCAACAATTAATCGCATATACGGAATGTATTCAAGCTGCTCGTCGCTTACCTCATTTAAATCTTCTAGAAATTGATCCACCACTTCCGTTTCCAGCTCAATATGATACAGCCTTTGATGGTCGATATGTTCATAAATTCTATATCCTTTTCCATTTTGGACCTTTGCCTGTTTCATTTCCATTGCACACATATAAATGCCTCCTAATTTTGTTTTTCCTCTTGATATGGGCCCATAAAGATAAAAAAAGCCAGCATTCACCCCTTAATATAGGAGTTCATACTGGCTTTTAAGCTGTGTTGGTTTCTCTGGCGGTCAGAGATGAGACAGCTTTTACAGTTGATATATTAAATAACTATTCAAAACGTAAGAGCAGCGGGAAGTTGAAAGGGGTTGCCTTTCTACAAGCTACTTTCTATTTCACATATTATAACAATCTAAATTTTCTGTCAATGAGTAATTGGTATAAAATCCCTTAAATAGTTCTTCCTGCATATTACACCCATCTGGTCGTCAGAACCTTTTTCCGAGTATAGAACTGCAATCCATCTTTGCCGTTCGCATGAAGGTCGCCATAGAAGGAATCCTTCCACCCGGAGAATGGAAAGAACGCCATGGGAGCAGGCACACCGATATTCACTCCTAGCATCCCCGCATCAATTGTTTCACGGAATTGTCGTACACTTCCTCCATCCTTCGTAAACAAACATGCCCCGTTAGCAAAGCGGGATTTGTTGGTTAAATCAATCGCAGACTCAAGGTCCTTCACCCTGGAAATAGACAAAACTGGAGCGAATATTTCATCCTGCCAGATTTTCATTTCCGTGGTGACATGGTCAAAGATGGTCGGCCCAACGAAATAGCCTTCTCTTTGAGCATCTTCATCTTTTCTTCCGTCACGAACTAGTGTGGCTCCTTCCTTTTCACCTGTGTCGATGTATTGCAGTGTTCGTTCTTTATGCTTATCTCTTATGACCGGTCCAAGGAATATTCCTTCATCCATGCCGTTTCCAATCGAGATTTCATTCGCTTTTTGGGTGAGCATTTCAATAAATTCATCGGCAACTGAATCCTCCACAGCAACAACGGAAGCAGCCATACAGCGTTCTCCGGCTGAACCGAAAGCGGCATTAAGAATTTGTGTGGTGGCATTGTCCATATTGGCATCTTTCAAAACAATAGAGTGGTTCTTTGCCCCAGCAAGTGCCTGGACACGTTTAAGTTTCTCAGTGCCGCGTTTATATACATATTCTGCTACCGGCTGAGATCCAACAAAGGAAATAGCGGCAACGTCTTTATGATCCAATAATCCATTTACTACGTCATGAGCGCCGTGTACGATATTGAATACCCCAGCAGGCAACCCGGCTTCCTCAAATAATTCAGCTAATCGATTTGCCAGCAATGGCGTACGCTCGGAAGGTTTTAACACGAATGTATTCCCTGTCACAATCGCCATCGGGAACATCCAGGCTGGCACCATCATAGGGAAGTTAAACGGAGTGATCCCCCCGACCACCCCTATCGGATACCGGTAAACCCCCGACTCAAGATCAGCCGCAATGGATGGCAGCTGCTCACCCATCATTAAGGAAGGAGCACCCGCAGCAAATTCGACATTTTCTATCCCGCGCTGGACTTCACCTTGCGCTTCTTTAAAGCTTTTGCCATTTTCGGTCGTAACGATTTCCGCAAGCTCATCCCAATGCTCGACTAACAGCTGCTGGTATTTAAATAGGATACGAGCACGCTTAGGGACAGGGACTTCCTTCCAGTCCTCAAATGCTTGATTCGCCGTTTGTACGGCCTCGTCCACATCTGACTGAGTAGAGATCGGAACATGAGCGATCACCTCACCTGTAGCCGGATTGTACACTTCTTCCGTTTTCTCGGTATTCGCCTCTACCCATCGCCCGCCAATATAATTTTTTAACAGCTTTACTTTTGTTTGAGTCATAGTTATTCCTCCTAAATTAAATGCTTATTCCAATCCAGGTTCCTGGAAAATAATGAGTCAAGAGCCTTTACAGTTCCTTACCCTTTTACCTTTTCTTTAGACGCAATAACACCGTTTGCCAATAATGATTCTATCGCTTCTTTGCTATACCCCATAGATTCTAAGACTTCTTCTGAATGTTCCCCTAAGCCTGGAGGGAAAGACCTGATTTCTCCTGGAGTTCTTGAGAATTTCAATGGAAGGTTAATCATCTTTTGCGACCCAAGAGTGGCGTGTTCTTTGTGAACGACCATCTCCCGGTCAATGATGTGAGGATCATTTAGAATATCCGATAAGTGATTCACGGGACCACAGGGGATTTGATAGCTTTCAAATAACTCCACCCATTCGTTGACAGACTTCCGTTGAAACTGCTCTTCCATAAGAGCAAGCAGTTCATCCCGATGCTCCACCCGTTGAGGATTAGTTTTAAATTGAGAAGACTTCAGGGGCTCTGCTCCCATCGCTTCTACAGCATCCTCCCAAAGCTTATCATTGCCTATTGCCAGGATGAAATGGCCGTCAGACGCTTTAAATACTTGATAGGGAACGATATTTGGGTGGGCTCCTCCCATAGGTTCCGGATCTTTCCCGGTAGCAAAGTAGCTGCCTGCTAAATAGGTTTGCCAGGACACAATGGTATCGAGTAAGGAAGCATCGATCCATTGACCTTTGCCTGATTTATCTCTTTCAATTAAAGCAACTAAGATTCCGAATGCTGCCCACATTCCCGTTCCAATATCCGCCATAGAAAAACCCGCTTTTACCGGGTTTCCTCCTTTTTCTCCGGTGACAGACATTAAGCCGCCTAACCCTTGGGCTAAAAGGTCATAGCCTGGCTTCTGGGCATAGGGACCCGTTTGACCAAAACCGGAAATGGAAGAAAGAATAATAGCAGGATTATGTTTCTTTAATGTCTCATAACCGATCCCCAGTCTTTCGAGCGTTCCAGGCCGGAAATTTTCCACCACCACATCCGCATCTTTAATCATATTGAAAAAGATTTGCTTGCCATCTTCTTCTTTTAAATTGATAACCACACTTTTTTTATTGCGATTAATACTTAGAAAATAGGTGCTCTCTTCCCCGACAAACGGCGGTCCCCATTGGCGTGTATCATCTCCTTTAGGACTCTCCACTTTAATGACTTCTGCTCCTAAATCAGCAAGCGTCATTGTACAATAAGGACCACTAAGGATCCTGGTTAAGTCGATAATTTTAATACCTTCCAGCGCTGCCATTTAACCCTCTCCCCTTTAAAAAGATCCTTTCTTCCCGTTTAACAAAGTGCACCACTAGAATTACCACCCATCCCCCATTGATCAAGATGTAGAAAGAAAGAGTAATTCCGTACTAAGGCGCAATAAATACAAATCACACTTGTCTAAGGGCTATGTAAGTAGGACCAAACAGTCCTTCCATAGTCCTCATGCCGAAATGACTTACGGCTTCGTATAAACCGTTCTTGTGTAAGTGTAGAAGTCAATGCCTGCTGAACCTTGTTCTCGCGGTCCAATGGTGGTCGATTTAATCCCTCCAAATGGGTATTGGGCTTCGCTATAAGTACTTGGCAAATTTACGTGAGTGACCCCGGACTCTATATTTCTAGTAAAGTCATTCGCTTTAGAAAGATCTTTGGTATAAATGGCAGAGGAAAGACCATAACGAACATCATTGGCCCATTCCAGCGCCTGCTCATAGGAATCCACGATCATAATCGAAAGAACAGGACCGAAAATTTCTTCTTGAGCGATTCGCATACTCGGAGTTACTTCTGTGAAAATGGCAGGTTCTACAAAGCAGCCATTCTCATATTCTTTATCCGTTAAAGCTTGACCGCCGTACAGCAACTGCGCTCCTTCCGACTGACCAAGTTCAATATAGTGTTTGTAATTGTCCACCTGCCCCTTATCAATAAATGCCCCCATGGTCGTTTCAGGGTCTAAGGGATCACCAATCTTTATCTCTTTTGTCTTTGCTACGAGCTTTTCGATTAATGAAGAGGCTGCCTCTCTTTCTACAATCACCCGGCTGGTGGCCGTACACCGTTGTCCGCATTCCCCAAACCCGCCAAAAATAATATGTTCAACGGCCAGGTCGAGATCAGCGTCTTTCAGGACTACAAATGGATTCTTTCCTCCCATCTCTGCTTGCATCCTTGCTCCTCTTTCCTGGACTTCATTGCCAAGCTTCGTACCTACTTCAGTAGAGCCAGTAAAGGATACGGCTTTGACCTTTTCATTGCTTGAAATAGCCCTTCCGGCAGCACCGCCGGGACCCGTTACAAAATTAATAACTCCATTTGGGACGCCTGCTTCTATCAGTAATTCAACGAGCATAGCACTGATTAGTGGTGTATTACTAGCAGGTTTGAATACGACGGTATTCCCTGCCACTAACGCGGGGGAGATTTTCCAGGCTGCAATTCCTAAGGGGAAATTCCACGGGGTAATAATCCCAACGACACCTAGAGGCTCTTTAATTGTATAGGCAAAGACTCCTTCTTGCTGAGAGGGGATGGTCTCTCCAGTTAAGCGCGTCCCTTCCGCTGCTTGCATCCGCATCCCAGCTAAAGCTCTTTTCACTTCTCCTTGCGCTTCTTTTATGGTCTTTCCAACTTCTAGTACGATGGCTTTTACAAATTCATCTTCCCGCTCTTCCAACCTTTGAGCAGCTTTTAAAATCATTTCTCCACGTACGGGAGCAGGAACTTTCCGCCATTCTCGAAAAGCCTCTTGCGCAGCATCTGCAGCTTTGTGATAGTCTTCTTCCTTTGATTTAGCAAATTCAGCAAGGACCATGGTTCTATTCGCTGGATTGATACTTTTGAATGTTTCCCCTGTAGAAGCCTCCACCCATTCTCCATTTATGAAATTCTTATATTGTTTCACTTTCGTATCCATTTGAGTTGGCAAACGATTTTCCTCCCTTTCAGTCACACGACGGGTTTTAAATTCAACGCTTTCTCAACATCTGTAAATTCCAATTGATGAGCTTCCGCTACCTGTTTATACGTAATGCTCTTATTGAGGACATTTATCCCTTTTAATAACGACTGGTTCTCTGCACAGGCACGTTCCAACCCTTTGTTAGCGATTTGAAGAGCATAGGGAATCGTTACGTTGGTAAGGGCAAGGGTGGACGTTTGCGGCACGGACCCTGGCATATTGCCCACGGCATAGTGGACAACTCCATGTCTCACATAAGTAGGGTTATCATGAGTAGTTACGTGATCCACAGTTTCAAAAATACCTCCCTGATCCACAGCCACATCGACGACGACCGAACCCTTTCTCATCTTTGTTATCATATCTTCGTTTACTAACTTGGGAGCTTTTGCCCCAGGGATGAGAACCGCTCCAATGACAAGATCAGACTCTTCCACAGCTTCTTGGATATTCAAAGGGTTGGACATTAAAGTATTAACAGAACGGCCAAAGATATCATCCAATTGGCGCAGTCTTTCTGGATTCAGATCAAGAATATTTACATCTGCCCCCAATCCGACCGCAATTTTGACAGCATTCGTTCCCACTACTCCGCCGCCGATAACGGTAACTTTGCCTCTATTGACACCCGGAACACCCCCGAGAAGGATCCCTTTGCCTCCGTTATTTCTTTCTAAGAACTGCGCTCCTATTTGGGTGGACATTCGACCGGCCACTTCACTCATCGGAGTTAATAGAGGAAGCAGTCCACTTGCTGTCTGCACGGTTTCATAGGCGATTGCTGTAACATTTTTGTCTACTAAGGCTTTAGTTAAACTCCGATCAGCTGCAAGATGAAGGTAGGTAAACAGGATCAATCCATCGTAAAAGTACCGATACTCTTCTTGAACGGGTTCTTTCACTTTCATGACCATCTCCTGGGTCCAAGCTTCTTCCGCTGCTTGTACAATTTCTGCTCCCATTTCCATGTAATCTTGATTTGAGAACCCTGAATTTAACCCGGCATCACTTTCCACATATACGTGATGGCCTTGCTTGGTGAGAGTGTAAACGCCTGCCGGTGTGATAGCGACTCGATTTTCATTGTTTTTTATTTCTTTTGGAATGCCTATACGCACGGATGTCCCCTCCAGACTTCACCATTTTATAAAAATATTCTCCCACAGTTTATAGTTCGTTTAGGCCGTCTACTAAAGTGTCGAGCAGCAAAGTAATATCCTCTTCCTCAATACTTAAAGGCGGAGCAAGGGTAATCACATTGTTATAGCCTGCAACTGTCATCCCGTTCTTTCCAATAATGACGTTTTTTTGTTTACAATAACTAATGACACGATTCACAAGAGACGTGTCGAGCGGCTCCTTAGTATCTTTGCTGCTTACTAATTCAATTCCAATTAACAGCCCTTTCCCTCTGATATTTCCTACAAATTTATTGGATTGCAAACGGTCCTGCAGTTCAGTCATCACTCTTTTACCCAATTCTTTTGACCGTGCAAATAGATTTTCATTTTCCATGATTTCGATATTTTTAAGAGCAACCGCACAAGAGGCAGGATGACCGCCGAACGTGTTAATATGGCGGAAGAAATCGTATTGTTCTGTGCCTTTAAAGGCCTCATAAACTTCCCGCTTCACTGCTGTCAGCGATAAAGGCAGATAAGCACTGGTAAGCCCTTTGGCCATCGTAATAATATCTGGCTTCACTCCATAATTCATAAATCCGAATGGTTCCCCGGTTCGTCCGAATCCACAAATGACTTCATCGACAATTAACAGTGCCCCATGTTTCTCACAAATGCTTTTCACTTCTGACATATATTGATCTGGTGGCACAATAACACCACCCCCGGTAATAATGGGCTCCATAATGATCCCGGCAATAGTCTCGCTCATCTCCCAGGTCATGACTTCATCAATATTCTTTGCGCCCCAGCGATCTGCTTCACTATGATCATTTCTATAGGCATCCGGCGGCGCTACGTGAAGAAACCCTTGAGCAAGCGGTTCATATTTATACTTGCGCTGTGCCTGCCCAGTGGCTGCAAGTGAGGCGGAAGAACTTCCATGATACGCTCGATAACGGGATATTATTTTACTGCGGTGAAAATCCCCTTTTTGCTGATGATACTGTCTTGCCATTTTAAAAGCAGCTTCGTTCGCTTCGGATCCGCTGTTAGAAAAGAAGATGACATAATCCTCACCTAACAGCTGATTTATTTTTTCCCCTAATTTAATCGCAGCCTCATGGCTTTGAGTTAAAGGCATATAGGATAATTCCATTAACTGCTCATATGCTGCTTCTGCCAATTCTTTTCTTCCATATCCTACATTGACACACCATAGACCAGACATAGCGTCTAAGTATTTATTTCCATCAACATCTGTTATCCAGGATCCTTCCGCACTTTTCGCAACCATAGTGGCGTTGGGATTATAAGGTTTCATGGAATGCCACACAAATTTTTCATCTTTGGTAAGCATTTCGCCACTTATATCTGTTTTTGTCATTAAAGAAAACCTCCTTAGTTTTCAAGCAATCACCGCAAAAAAGAAAACGCTTACAAAAAATACAAAGCTGAATATTCTAACGCTGCAGAGTACCCCTTTTTAATTCAGACTCACCCGTGCGATCTATGATGTCTAATAATTTTGAATTATCTTAATTTATATTGATTATCTAACACCTGTAAACCAGATTCATTAGACATTTTGTCAAACAGATATTCTCTGAGATTCACACAATGACAACACTTGAAATATTTAGACATAAAAAAAGCCCGACCATTTCGGTCAGACCTTGTTGTGCAGAGCTTTCATAATGAGAATTCTATGAAGATTGATTTGCTATTGACTGCTGATATTCATAAGCAAGAATTGAAAATTCAATTGCCTGTCTTTTCTCCGAATCCATAAAATCCTCTCCAAGAAGTTTTTCAAGCTTGTCCAACCGGTGATATAACGTTTGCCTAACTACAAAGATCTTTTCTGCCGTTTCCTTTTTCGATCCATGACAAGCTAAGTAAACTTTAAGAGTTTCCAGCAGATTCGTGTGGTTGTGCTTATCATAGGCAATAATAGGCTCTAAATAATCATTCACAAGACTATTTAAGTTACTATGTTTATGTACTAGAGAAATAAGACGGTACATATGCATATCTTCAAAAAAGTACTTCGATTGATCTGCAGGAAGCTTCCCCTGGATCGACAGGGTTTCTTGCGCCGTGCTAAAACTTCTATATAAAAGAGTTAAATCCCGAACATATTTCCCCCCTGCGATTTGAAAAGAAGAGACAGACGGGTCATTTAACCTATTTATATTTTTAATCCTTTCAATCCCTTTGGTCACCCTGCTTTTCCAGTCCTCTTCTCTTTGCTTATTTAATAAAACAAAAGTCAGCAGATTTCGTTTTTCGACCGGAAAAACAAAATAACCATTTTGGTCAAAGATATTTTGGATGAGCATATTCAAATAAGTGATATCTTTACTTAACTGCTTATTTCCATTCAACTTCAGTTTAACAATGAGTACTACAGCCCCTGTCACTGAGCCATTCATCTTATAACCTGCTAAACGTTCTTTTATTTCCTCAATACTATGTTCTCCCCGAAGCCACTCCAGCATCCATTCTGTTTCTTCCGCTTTTTTCTTCTCTTCTGTGTAAAGCTCACGTAAGAAATACTGGGCTAATGCCGTGGCAGTTCGATCTAACAGTAAAGACTCAAATTCACCAAATTCCCTGCAGTCAGAATACAAGTAAACATTAGCAAACTCTCTTTCAAAGACTTGTACCGGCTGCTTTAATATATTTTTGGAAGGATGTGCGGAAAAGTCATCTAAACTAGCTAACATTTCATTTTTTTCTTTTTCTCGCACTGTAGGGACGGTGACAATTTTATGGTCATTAGATATGTAAATAAGATGACAATTAATGTATTGCTGCAAATATTTAAGTATTTCAAAATAGTTGTCAATGGTTAACAATTTCTTATTCAACCGCTGAGAGTAATCTTCTATGTTAGAAATAATTTCATATTGCTGATTGATTAAATCAGAATGAAGGTCTTGCGTAATTTCCACGAATGACACTTCTTTATCAAAGACTACGATGGGGAAATCGTGTTTATCGGCTAATTCTATAGCTTCATCCGGTATTTCATTAATAAAGCTCCCCAGTTCAATACATAATCCTGCTACGTCTCTTTGGATTAACTGTTTTAATAGGGTTATAAATAAGTCATCATTCTCTTTCCAGCCAAACCCAGTGGAAAGAACTAATTCTCCGCCTTTGAGATTGCCTCTCACTTCAATAACTTCAAATACATGTACCCATTTCACTATCCGATTTAATCCATTGCTGCCTGCAATTACTCGTGCGTTTTGGAAATGTGGTCGTTTTAATATGTTATCTATAGATAATTTAAAGTGATATTTCATTCTCCCACCTCTCATTTTAAATTACTATAATTTTGAAAAAAAATCTAATGCCAGAAGGATGATTTTCTCCTAAGAAATTCTATTAACTTTATTTTGATGAGAGTTGAATTCCAATAAAGCTCCCAATTCTTGAAGATTTAGTTTCAAGATATAGAAGATTTCGGTTATGTTAAACAGGAGTTTAGAGGTCCGGCGCAAACTCACTCGGCCAGCTCATGGGGCCTCAGCCACTCGCAGTTCCCACAGAGCTCACCGGTACATCCACCGGCCATAATAAGATCTCAAATCCCTTTTGATGTTCCTGCTTATGCGAGTCGTGTCTACCAGGGCGATTCCGCATATTGAGCACTTTCAATGAGGATGTGGTGAGCTTCCTCAGGCGTTGCCTTCCGGGATCTCACCTATCATGTACATCCACAGGAGTCTCGCAATTTCCCGGACCTCTTTATGATTAAGGGAGAACGGAAATAAATAATGATCTCTGTCGAAGAATAAGAGAAGGTCAGAAACAATAATATAGACTAGTGTAATTATAATCGGTCTAACATAGGAAATTATTTTTTGTCCTCCCCCTACCTATCTGTAGTCTGGATGAAACATGACACTTATTACAAATCAATGTACCTTTATAGATCACAGGGAGTGAAAGAGCGAGAATCGGAATTTCCCACAGGAAAGTGTTCAAATGTGGAATCGCCTCGATAGACTCGACCAGCATAAACCGACTATAAAAGCGAAGACGATTTTAGATTTCTGAGAGCATCATAAGCCAGGGGCGGGCGAGGAAAGGGCGAATCGATTCCTGCCACCCTACCTAATCGGTCAACGACTTTATTATCTCGAAATTAAGTCTCCGGAATCTGCACGACATTTAACCCAATTAGTTAATCCCTGGGAAAAGATAAATGGATAATCAGACATTCGCCTATACTGGTTGCGGAAAGCAAATTTATATTCAGAATCGCGAAGGAACTTCTAATGGGTTTTCTTTTCATAGAAAAGAGAGTTGGAATGTACCAACTCTCTAGTTAATAGTTATATTCGATTATCCAGCCTTTTAACAGCTAAAGTACTTCCTGCCTTTTCTGCTGCTGAATCAAAATCGTTGAGAAATATTTTCTAGTATCTGGATGAAGAATGTGTAGCCTTTCCTTCTTTTCTTTTGCAGGATCATTTCCCTCATAGACAAACTCGAGAAATGCTCCACTTAAATTTTCTGTCACTCCTTTAATCACATATCCTTGTTCCAGCAAATAATCGATTTTCTCTCTTTCCGCTGCAAACTCACTATAAGATGACATTTGATTCCTCCTTTCATTTTTCCTGAAAAATCATTCAACGTTTAATTGTTTAGGGACGTCCTCTGTCCCCGTTTTCTTACCTAATTTCTCTTCTTGGAATCCTTCGCCAATTTCCCAATCGTGGCCGACGGTAATGCCTAAATATTTTTGATCATCTGGATCTTCTATCTCCGATTGAACATGCTTTTTAAAATACCAGTATTTAGCTAATACATAATATGCGAGTGCCCCGACGCCGAATCCGATAAAGAAAGAGTAAGTGCTGAACTTATAGGCAAGCAGGCTGCCAATCACCCAGGCAATGACTCCTGCCCAATTGATCCCTCCGTCATAAGCAAACTGACCATCTCTTTTGTATAAGTCGTGGACGTTGATTCTTCTTTTTCTAATTAAGTAGTAATCTGAAAAAATGATCCCGACGATAACAGAAATAATAGCACCAATAATTAAAAGTACAGGAATAAGTAAATTGAATACACTCCATGGCTGGATGACAGTTCCAACAATTCCGGCGATAAATACTCCGGCCCAGAATGGTACTTTTGGTCCGCCAACATTTGAAAAAATGGTTGCAGCTGGAACGATATTCGCAGATACGTTTGTTGACCATTGTGCTAAAACAATCATGAGGAGTAAGATACCAAGAACTAATCCGCTTGCAGACTGCTGTAAGGCAACAACAGGGTCAAAATTCGAAACAGCAATATAAGAAACAGCTCCAAGCACCACGATAAACGTTTGAGTAAGAGGCAATGCTATTAAACTGCCGACTAATGCACCTTTATTCCGTTTAAACCAATTCCTTTCATGCTGAGGAGCTTTAATAAAGCGGGAAATAGAGGAAATGTCAGCAGCAAGTGTAGACCAATACCCCATGTTACCAACGACAACGATAACAAAGGCCGTAACCGCTGCTCCACCAGTAGCTGGACTCTCCACCCAAGACCAAATATCTTTCCCATTTTGGACCGCTGTGTCAGCTAACGTCGAGTACATCCAGATTCCAATGATGATAATAATCGGTGCTGCTAAATCTGCGAACTTCTCTACAGCCTTTATGCCGAAAGCTGTATTAAGGAGTTGGATAGAAGCAAATATGAGATAACAAATGAACCAATTATCAAATCCGAATAAAATGTTAAGAATTCCGTTCATTGCCGTTGATCCAAAATAGGTATTAATCCCAAACCACATGGAAGCGGCAAGTCCTCTTACAAGAGAAGGGAAATGGGTTCCAATTGTTCCAAAAGGGGCTCTCATGTAAACCGGAAACGAAATACCATGTTCAATGCCAATGTCTGAGGTTAATGTAATCGCAAGACCAATTAAGAGTGTGCCGACTAACGTTCCTATGACCACAAGAGGCAAAGATATCGATTGAATACCTGCGCCTCCAATAGCAAAGGCAGCTAACACAACGGCCATTCCCACCCACATAAACGAAAAACCCAGCGTACCAATCTTCTTAGCGTGATGCGGAATAGGCATGAGGTCCGGCGACATTAAGTGCTGATTTTTTTTATCCATTGCACTCCTCCTGAATTAATATAATGACCATAGCCAGCCGCTTGACCTCCATTGAGCCAAGCAGCTGACCTATACATTCCATAGCAAATCAGTAAGAACAGCAGTTTAATTTACAGGAAGTTCTTGAGCAGCGGAGGTTTTCAACTCTCCATAGCGAGCCCGTTTCAAATAATTTCCTTTGCCAAGTTCGCCCACGAATTTTTTATCGCGAATAACAAATTCGCCTCTTGATAACACACTAACCGGCTGACCAGTCACTTCCATCCCTTCAAACGGATTGTAGTCAGCTGCCATATGACTTGTTTCTACAGAAATCGTGCGTTCTATATTAGGATCAAAAATAACCAGGTCAGCATCCGCTCCTACAGAGATTGTTCCTTTCTGCGGATAAATTCCAAATAATTTAGCGATTCTCGTAGACGTAATTTCTACAAACTGATTTAATGTAATTCTTCCTTTTTTCACTCCTTCTGAGAACAGCAAGCTTACGCGGTCTTCGATAATCGGACCCCCGTTAGGAATCTTAGTAAAATCTCCCTTACCTAAATCTTTTTGTCCATGGAAGTCAAAGGAGCATTGATCAGATCCTAATGTTTGCAGCTGCCCGGTTTTCAGAGCGTTCCATAATACCTCCTGATTCCATTTCTCGCGAAGAGGCGGTGACCATACATACTTAGCCCCTTCAAAGTTCGGTTTCTCAAGATAGCTTTGATCCAGAACTAAATATTGCGGGCATGTTTCTCCCCAGACTTCGTAGCCTTTCTTCCTTGCTTCTGCTATTTTCTCTACCGCCTCTGAACAGGAGACGTGTACTACATATAATTGAGAGTCGGCAAGTCCTGTCAGTTGTGCCGCACGCCCCGTAGCTTCCCCTTCTGCTTCTGGAGGGCGGGTTAACGCATGATAGATCGGGTCAGTGTTACCTGCTTTTAAGGCTTTTTTAACTAAATGGTCGACCACATCCCCGTTTTCGGCATGCACCATAACCAATGCACCAAGCTTCTTCGCTTCTTCTAATGTACGGAATAATGTCCCGTCATCTGCCTGAAATACATCCTTATAAGCCATAAACACTTTAAAGGAAGTAATCCCTTCGTCTTCGATCACATGAGGAAGTTCTTCTAGAACGCTATCCGTGATTTCTCCAATCATCAGATGGAAACTATAGTCGATCACAGACTTGTCTTTCGATTTGGCATGCCATTGGTCAATAGAACCTTGCAGTGGCTCCCCTTTATTTGTTAAACAAAAGTCGATGACTGTAGTCGTACCTCCATACGCGGCTGCGATCGTTCCGGTTTCAAAATCATCTTTACTAACCGTTCCTCCAAACGGCATTTCCAAGTGAGTATGCGGGTCAATAGCACCAGGAAAAACATAGTTTCCCCCTGCATCAATCACTTCGGCCGCTGGATCTGTTAAATCCTGTCCGATCAAAGCGATCTTTTCATTTTCGATTAAAATGTCACCTTTATAAGTATCGGCCGCTGTAACAATGACACCATTCTTGATAATTTTCTTCATACTATCATCCTCCTAAATAAAATTATTTAACGAGATTTACATCACATGAAGAAGCTGCACCAATCGCTGCCTGTCTTTCATTCCAGGTCATTGGCGGTTTGCCATTTGCGTAATCCACCATGTCTATAGCTCCATCTACCGGACATACTAGCGAACATAAATTACAGCCCACACAGTCCTCTTCCCTGACTTTCAAAATATCGTGGCCATTCTCGTCTTTTAACATATCAATACATTGATGAGAAGTGTCTTCGCAGGCAATATGACACTTATTGCAATTAATGCAAACATCGTTATTTATCTGAGCAACGATTTGATGATTTAAATCCAAGTTCCCCCATTCCGAATATCTTTCAACTGATTTCCCAACAATATCCATAACAGAGTCGATCCCTTTTTCATCTAAGTAGTTGTTCAATCCATCGATCATATCGTCGACAATACTAAAGCCATGGTGCATGGCAGCTGTACATACTTGAACTCCCGTCGCTCCCATCAGCATAAATTCTACGGCTTCTCTCCAGCTGGAGACGCCTCCCATCCCAGAAATAGGTACGTTAATCCTAGGGTGGCGGGCACATTCTGCTACCATATTCAACGCAATCGGTTTGACTGCCGGACCACAATATCCTCCATGCGCTCCTTTACCAGCAACATTGGGAACAGTATTCCAGGAATCTAAATCTACGCCAGCTAAACTGTTTATCGTATTGATCATACTTACTGCATCAGCTCCGCCATTAACAGCTGCCTCCGCAGTGAAAGTAATGTCCGTAATATTCGGGGTCAGTTTTACGATCACTGGGGTTTGGGCAACTTCCTTAGCCCAAGCGGTCTGTTTTTCAACAAGCTCTGGCACCTGACCAGAAGCTGCACCCATTCCACGCTCGGCCATGCCATGCGGACAACCAAAGTTAAGTTCTAAGCCATCTACTCCGACATCCTCAACACGCTTTACAATTTCATGCCATTTCTCCTGCGTAGGCTCGACCATAAGGGAAGCAATAATGGCATGATTAGGAAATCGTTTTTTCGTTTCATAAATTTCCTTTAAATTCACTTCCAATGGTCGATCCGTAATTAATTCAATATTGTTAAACCCAGAAATCCTCTGTCCGTTATAGTTAACTGCCGCAAACCGTGAAGAAACATTTAAGATCGGATCCCCGAGGGTTTTCCAAACCGCTCCGCCCCAGCCTGCTTCAAACGCACGCTGCACCTGATAGCCGGAGTTCGTTGGAGGAGCAGATGCCAGCCAGAAAGGGTTAGGAGATTTAATTCCTGCAAGATTTAAACTTATATCAGCCATATAATACGCCTCCTTAAAATTAAGTTCTGGTTAGACTGCTGTTGTCGGAGTTGGAGATAGCTGCTTATGGAGTGACATCGCCACTTCTTTTCCTTGCTGTGCAGCAGTTACAACCATCGCATCGCCCTGGCCTTTTCCGAAAATCACGTCACCAGCAGCAAACACTTGAGGATTTGAGGTCTGATGGGACACTGGATCCACCTTCACTACTCCGCCGTTGTGTTCCAGCCCGAAACTCTCGATTAAATCCATATAACGGGTCTGCCCAATTGCTTTTATAACGGCGTCTACTTCCATCGTGAACTCAGAACCTTCGACAGGCTCAGGTCTTCTGCGGCCATCAGCTCCCGCTTTACCTAACTCCATTCGGACACATGTAAGCTGTTTTACCTTTCCATGCTCATCACCGACAATTTCAATTGGCTGGGTAAGCCAGTTAAATTCAACTCCGTCTTGCTTGGCGAATTCGTATTCGAAATCGTACGCGGTCATCTCATTGACGGTACGCCGATATACAATTTTCACGTTAGAGGCACCTTTACGGGCTGAACAGGTGGCCGCATCAATCGCGGTATTACCTGCTCCGACGACCACGACTTTTCTTCCCATTAACTCCTCGGTAATTGGACCTGACTTTGTGGATTTCACAAAATCAATCGCATCATGAACGCCGTCCAACCCTTCCCCTTCTATGCCAAGCATGGGAACACTTCCCATTCCAATCGCCAAAACAATCGAATCATAGTTCTCCTTGAGTTCGTCGTAGCTCACGTCCGTACCCACTCTTGTATTGGTCCTAATTTCTACATCTAATTTCTCCACTTGATCGACTTCCCAATAGGAAATGGTCTGTGGAAGCCGGAAAGACACAATTCCGTATGTATCTAATCCCCCTGCCTGATCCTCCGCTTCAAAAATGGTCACTGCATAACCAAGTCGCGCCAGTTCCCGCGCAGCTGAAAGACCAGCGGGACCTCCACCAACAATAGCTACCTTCTTGCCATTTCTTTCACCAGCTTTGAAGAGCTGCTGTTCATTTTTGATGGCCCAATCCGTGGCAAAACGCTGCAAGTCCCCGATTAGAATTGGCTTCGTTGAGTGATTAAGAACACACGACCCCTCACAAAGTTCTTCTGTTGGACACACCCGTGCACAAGTCGCGCCAACTGGATTCGAGGACATGATTGTAGTTGCGGAACCTTTTAAATTTCCAGAAGCAATTTTCTTAATAAATTTTGGTATGTCGATGCTGGTCGGACACGCCTTAATACAAGGAGCATCATAGCAATACAAACATCGATTTGCTTCTTCTATCGCTTCTCCATTATTCAACCCCGCATGAACTTCCTCAAAATTCTCTCGCAGATTCTCTAATGAAATTCCCTTGCTTTTTAACTGGGTCAATACTATTAACCTCCTTATTAGATAACTTCAAATCTATTCAGGTTAACTATTAAAAAAGGTTTTACATAGAGAAAATCTATAAGGCTCTCTTTTCACTCTATGTAAAACCTTTACTTCTGCCGTCCGATCACCTTCTTATTTAAGAAGTTCGACCATATCTTCATACGCTTCCGGTCTGCGATCCCTATAGAATTGCCAAGTATCACGAACTTCACGAATAAACTTCTTATTCATTTCCCCAATGATCACTTCATCCTGGTCACGGCTGGCAACAGCTACAAATTCACCCCGCGGATCAACTAAGTAGGATTGTCCGTAAAATTCACCCATTTCCCACGGTTTTTCATAGCCAACACGGTTAATTGCCCCTAAATAGTATCCGTTCGCCACGGCATGCGCCGGTTGTTCCAGCTTCCATAAATACTCAGACAGCCCCGCTACTGTCGCTGAAGGATTGAACACAACTTCCGCTCCATTTAATCCAAGTAAACGTGCGCCTTCAGGAAAGTGGCGATCGTAACAAATATAAACGCCTACCTTCGCAAACGCCGTATCAAATACAGGAAATCCCAAGTTCCCAGGTTTAAAGTAAAACTTCTCCCAGAACCCATAACCTTTGTCACCTACACCTACTTGAGGTATATGATGTTTTCGATATTTACCTAAATAGGAGCCATCCGCATCGATTACAGCAGCGGTATTATAATAGGTCGCAATTCCCTCTTTTTCATAAATTGGCAGCACAATAACAACACCTAGTTCTTTGGCTAAATCCTGAAATTGTTTTGTCGTCGGGCCATTAGGAATTTCTTCAGCTGCATCGTACCACTTAGGATTTTGCTCGGAACAAAAATAAGGACCATAGAATATTTCCTGAAGACAAATAATCTGGGCCCCTTTTTCTGCTGCTTCTCTAACAAGTCCAATATGTTTCTTAATTGACTCCTGCTTATGTACCTCAACAGGCTCGTTACCATCTACGTCATGAGAAGCTTGAATTAATCCAATTTGCACTTTATCAGACATTAAAATTCCTCCTTATGTAAACTCTTTTATTCATCATTATCAACACGCTTATAGTAAGCGCTTTCATTTTTTATTGGAATAAAATCCTGCAACCTCACTTTCTCTGCATTATTTTTTGAACTTTATCAATTTACAGAAAATTTTGTAACTTAATTATATTTTACATCTAATTTTATAATTTCCATTATACATATTGTTAAATTCCATAGAGATACTTTTATGCACTATGTAAAAATCCGCATGATAACACCCTCCATTACGGTTCTCAAGAGTCTTCGAGGAATTTTATAGTTTCCCAAATTTTTATGATTTTATCTATACGATCATCTCGCAACTTCCGTTGACAGCTTATATCAACCATGCTAGTATGCTTGTAATCATTTGAATACATTCTCTTATTCAGAGCGGTGGAGGGACTGGCCCTTAGAAGCCCAGCAACCTATCAATTTAGAAAATTGATGGTGGTGCTAATTCCAGCAGAGTAAACACTTTGCGAAATAAGAGAGGTGCGTACCTAAACCTCTCTGCCTGAGAGGTTTTTTCGTTTTTAAATGAAAATTGAATATCGTAGATCAACCAGGTGTTGTTTAAGGGGTAGATTCGCTTATTCAACTTAAAAGGGAAGTCCGGTGAAACTCCGGCACGGTCCCGCCACTGTAAATGGGAGCAGCTTTGCAAATAGGTCACTATTTTCTAAGAATAGAGATGGGAAGACGCATAGCTGCGAAGATCATGAGTCAGGAGACCTGCCTGCTGATTATACACTTAATCCTACGAGGTATAGGGAGGTGTTGTGGTTCCGTAACAAGATTCGTCTGTCTTCACAGATTGAATAGAATAACGGTCATCAGAATCTCTCTTGTAGAATAAGAGGGATTTTTTTATTGTCTGGAAAATGAGGAGGAATCCATATGGTAAAAAGCTCAAACATTGGCTATCCAAGAATCGGAGAGAAACGGGAATGGAAGAAAACACTGGAGAAATTCTGGGAAGGAAAGCTTTCCGAAGATGACTTCTCCACTGAAATGCAGAAACTAAGGCTTGAGTACCTGAAAAAACAAAGAGATCTAGGAATTGACTTGATTCCTGTAGGAGATTTCAGCTTGTATGATCACGTACTCGACACTGCCGTGATGTTTGGTTTCATCCCTCAACGCTTTCAGCATCAAGAGAAAACTTCGCTGCAAACCTATTTTGATATTGCCCGCGGAAACGATCATGCGATCGCTTCCGAAATGACGAAATGGTTCAATACAAATTATCATTACATTGTTCCTGAAGTTCAAGAGGACTCAGAACCTCAGCTTATAGAAAATCGATTGCTGACTTACTTCCTGGAAGCGAAAGAAAAGCTCGGAATCATCGGAAAGCCGGTACTGCTTGGACCTGTTACCTTATTAAAATTATCCAAAGGCTATCATGAAGACTATTTCCCCGCGCTTTTAGAGAAGCTTCTTCCCCATTACATCCAAGTGCTCCAAGAACTTGAGAGCGCTGGTGCGGAATGGGTGCAAATAGATGAGCCGGTGCTTGCTGAGATTAGAAATAAAGATGAATTTAAGCTGGTCAACCAGCTGTATGAGTCTATCCAAGAAGAATTATCCAGTATGAAGATTCTATTGCAAACCTATTTCGAATCGGCTGATCACTACGAAGAGTTAGTGTCTCTTCCCGTCGATGGTATTGGTCTCGATTTTGTCCATGATCATGAAGAAAATCTTGCGGCGATTACGAAGTATGGTTTTCCTAAAAATAAAACCCTGGCTGCTGGGGTCATTAACGGACGAAATATTTGGAAAGCAGACTTAGATGACGCATTCACTCAGCTGGAAACCATCCTAACCAAGGTCGAGCCAGATCATTTAATCGTCCAGCCTTCTTGCAGCCTACTGCATGTTCCTGTCACGATCAAAACAGAAAAGGAATTAGATTCTCACCTTAGAAATGCTCTCTCTTTTGCGGATCAAAAACTGGAGGAAACCAAAGTATTAACAGAAGGTTTGAATCATGGAAGAGATCAAATTGAGGGTAAAATGGCAGAACAGAAGCGGTCTTTGTCAGCATTGTTAAGTTCTGCAAGCAGGAACAACCAAGACGTTCAAGAAGAAATGCAAATTTGGAAGAGTTTAGTACCAAAACGTGAGGTCCCCTATCCTACTCGTCAGGGGATTCAGCAAGATTTTTTCAACCTTCCTCTGCTGCCTGCTACCACGATTGGCAGCCTTCCCCAAACGAGAGACATTAGACAAGGCCGGTTGAAATGGCGCCGTGGCGAATGGCTGGAAGAAGAATACCAGGAATTTATTAAGTCTAACGTCAGAGAATGGATTCAGCGGCAGGAGGACATCGGTCTGGACGTCCTGATCCACGGGGAATTTGAACGCAACGATATGGTCGAATTTTTTGGAGAAAAACTAGACGGATTTGCTTTTACGAAGTATGCCTGGGTCCAGTCTTATGGTTCACGGTGCGTGAAACCTCCCGTTATTTATGGAGATGTGACTTTAACTGGCCCGATGACAGTGAAAGAAATCACCTATGCTCAGTCCCAGACAGACAAACCAGTCAAAGGCATGCTGACGGGCCCGATCACTATTCTTAATTGGTCTTTTGTCCGAGAAGACATCAACCGTTTCGACGTAACGAAACAAATTGCTTTAGCCCTTCAGAAAGAAATTAGATTTTTAGAAGAACAAGGCATTCATATGATTCAAGTAGATGAACCAGCTTTGCGAGAAGGATTGCCTTTAAAACCAGAGAAACAGTCGGAATATTTGGAGGAAGCGGTCTATGCTTTCAAGCTCGCAACCTCTTGTGTCCAGCCGACAACTCAAATCCATACTCATATGTGCTATTCTGAATTCGGGGAAATTATGGAAGCCATTGACCAATTGGATGCCGATGTGATTTCCATAGAAGCCGCTCGCAGTCATGGAGAAATCATAGCTGATTTTGAGAAAACAGCTTATAAAAAGGGAATTGGACTCGGAGTTTACGATATTCACAGCCCGCGTATCCCAGGTGTTGAGGAAATGGAAAAAAATATTATCCGTGCCCTAAACGTTCTGCACCCCCGCCAGTTTTGGGTGAATCCAGACTGCGGTCTGAAAACAAGAGGAATTAGCGAAACGACTGCCGCTCTTAGAAATATGGTAGAAGCCGCACAGAACATAAGGAAAAAAATCAAACAAGGGAATCTGGTCCATACAATAGAACAATCGTAACTAAATTCATTGAATCATAAAAAGAAGAGGTTGGGAAAAAAGTCCGTCAGCCATTATTAGAGCCGAATGGTGATGGGATTAACGCTCCTTCATCGTTCGGTTTTTTTCCTACAGCATGATTTGGGATTTCTTGACGTTTACACAGGACATATTTTACGTTTCCCATTTATCTTAATCAGGCTCCTCTAATGAACAGGAAGAAGGAAGTGAAAAATAGAAACCATTCCAGCGTAGGAAATACACGGAGACTTCTGCGGGAGGAAGGCATAGGTTTGACCCCGGAGTGCGCAGCACGAGGAGGCAGACCAGCCGCCCGCGAAAAGCGGAGTGTATTTACGGAGCGGCGATTCAGACTCCTCTAATTGTTCGTCTTTAAATTGGGGGCATTTCCTTATGTCCCAGCCTCTTTACTTCCCAGTAAATATTTACAATGTGTTACTTGTTGACATCTTTATTTTTCCAGTGAGGGATTTGGTCATCCTTATCAGATTCAATAATCACGTCTGTTACCCCTTTGTGCCGTAATACTTTTTTCTCGATATCATCAAGAACTTCAGCTGCCTTCGCAATCGACATATCAGGGTCAAACTCCACCTTAAGTTCCACATGCAGTTCGTCCCCTTCTTTAAGAACCATGAGCTCCTGAATGTCTTTCACGTGAGTTTCCTGGAACACAAGCTCGCCGATTCTCTTTTCCATCTCTTTATCAGCCACACCAAGAACGCCTGCTGCGTTATCGAGAAATACTCTTCCAACCACAAAAAACAGCATAATTCCAATAAGAATAGATGCATACCCTTCCGCAGAATGGAACGGCGTATAAGTGGCAATGATAATCGATAATACCGCGATAAAAGCACCACTGGTAGCGACAAAGTCCTCTAGAAACACCAGTTTTGTGGCAGGTTTAGCGTTACCTACGTTTTTAAAGCTCTCAGGTATGACCTTTAAGCCTTTAATCTGCTCTCCTTCCATATCGGAAGTTATTTCCTTCATCGCTTTAAAGAGAACAACACCTTCTAATATTCCCGCCACCCCTAATACACCAATATTCAACCAGAACCATGTGTCAGATTCAGATGGTTCAATAATGTGACGAATTCCCTCTCTTATCGTTTCATACGCCAAAATCCCAACAATCAGTACCGCTCCGAGCAACACTAAATTGACGAGCCGCGCAAAGCCGTTGGGGAATTTTTCAGTAGGAGCTTTTTTACTAAGAGCCGATCCGATAAATACAAAAAACTGGTTAGCTGTATCGCCAATGCTGTGCATCGTTTCTGCGAACATCGCTACGTTACCAGTAATAAAAAATGCAATCGTTTTTATAATCGCTATAATGGCATTCATCACCGTAGCCATTAACGCAGACTTATTACCTTCTTTTAATAGTCCTAAAAACTCTCTCATCCTCTACCCCTTTCAGACTGCTGCACCTTTGATTTAACAGAGAAGTTCGTGGTCTTTTCAAAAAATAAAGAACCTGAATATTCCTATGTATCGGCCCGATTTTTCTACTCAGAACATTCCTTAAGATATTCTTCTCCATTTTCTAAAATCCTGCAAAATATCTGCATTATAAGAAGAAGTTTCCCTACACCCAGAAGCTACAAACCTGAACAGATGTAAATTTCGAATCCTATGGTTAAAAGTCGAATTCTAGGAAAATCATTATTTCCTGGGAAATACATCAGTTAATTTGCAGAAATTTATCGAATAGATATTAACGAACGTGGTTGAGAAAGTTTGCATGAATTAGAATCTAATTAGAGAGATTTTTTAGTGTTACTTTATTATTACTCCAAACAACCAAAATAAATGAGAATGGAATAGTAGTCTTTAGACATAATTAAATCCGAACGATGATGAAATGATAACAACATTATTCCATCCTCGTTCGGATTTTTTGTCGTGCATGATGCAGGTTTCTAGACGTTTCCCATTGTATTCCTCAGTCTCCCCGGTTGAATAAAGGAGTATGGAGTGAAATATAATTAAGTCCCGCAAAACGTACGATACGGCTGCTGTGATGGTTCAGGCGGTACAGCAAATTCATCCTGTTCTGCCGTGTAAGCATAGGGATCTTTAAGAACTTCAAGCAGCTTCTCCATCACGCTGTAGTCTCCCTTTTCCACTGCAGCCTCTAATGCTTCCTCCACCCTGTGGTTTCGCGGAATAATGGCTGGATTAGCTGTATGCATGAGTTGTAGCGATTGTTCTTTCGATTCCTCTTGCCGCTCCAATTTAGCCTGCCACTGCTTAAGCCACTGATCAAATGTTACCGTGCCGGTCATGCCGGTGTCTTGAGGTCTATCCCGTGTTAAGGCACGGAAGGTATTTGTATAATCTGCTTTTTGCTTTTCCATGATATCGAGTAGATTTTCAATGAGAGGTTCATCTTGTTCCTCTTCTTTAAAGATTCCCAGCTTCGCTCTCATTCCGGCAGCCCATTGGAAGTGATAAACCTTTGCAAAATTCGAAAGGGCGTCCTCTGCCAGCTGAACAGCCTGATCTTCATCATCATGAATCAGCGGTAAAAGAGTTTCAGCGAATCGCGCGAGATTCCATACAGCGATTCCTGGCTGATGGCCATACGCATATCGCCCCTGAACGTCAATCGAACTAAAGACCGTTTTCGGATCATAATTATCCATAAATGCACAGGGTCCGTAATCAATGGTTTCTCCACTGATGGTCATGTTATCCGTATTCATTACTCCGTGAATAAATCCAGCGAGCTGCCACTGAGCAATCAATTCAGCTTGATGCTCAATCACTTGCTGAAGTAAAAATAAATAAGGGTTGTCAGTATTTTCACTCCCCGGAAAATGACGATCCAGTGCATAGTCGGCTAGAATCTGCAAATCCTCTTTTGAACCCCAGTTCGCTGCGTATTGGAAGGTTCCCACTCGTAAATGACTGGATGACACACGTGTGAGCACTCCGCCAGGCTGTTCGCTTTCACGGATCACCGTTTCTCCGGTAGCAGTCACTGCTAAACTTCTTGAAGTAGGAATGCCTAGACCGTGCATCGCCTCGCTTATGATATATTCACGAAGCATGGGACCTAGTGGTGCAAGCCCGTCTCCTCCGCGGGAAAATGGCGTACGTCCAGACCCTTTAAGCTGAATGTCAAATCGTTTTCCTTGAGGTGTGATCTGCTCACCAATCAGCACAGCGCGACCATCTCCAAGCATCGTAAAGTGCCCAAATTGATGGCCGGCATAAGCTTGTGCCAGAGGTTCTGCACCTTCTGGAATTTTGCTTCCCGCAAGCCAGTCTATCCCCTCATCGCTTTGGAGTTCCTCTGCCTTCAATCCAAGAGTTTCCGCCAACGGTGAATTAAAAACCACCAGCTGAGCGTTTTCCACTTGGGTGGGCTTTGCCTTAGTGAAGAAAACTTCCGGCAGCCCTGCATAGCTGTTAGCAAGGTTCCATCCAGCGGCACCGGTATGATTTACATTTGTCATTCGCTCACCTTTTCTTTTCTGACTTTTTATAGTGCTTTTGTGTAGGATGAATGATGTCAGGATCTGCTTACTTCTACGTTGTCTCTCCATCGTAGCACCGTTTATCCTAAAAATAAAAGCACCTGCCCTTACTGCATGACGCAGACGGACAAGCACCCATTCCAGCAAGGTTATTCACTTTCAGATTTCTGATTATCTTTTCTCACTTGGTCAACATTTGTGTCACTGTAAATGCTCGTTCCATGTCCGCCTGTCGTCTTTGCTAATAATTCTTTGACTTCATTATAGGACATCCCAGAGCGCTCATTTTGCCTTTTTACTGCATCAATATTGGTACCTGAAGCAGAAAAGGTGTCATTCTCAAGCTTGTGACGAGGATCATTATACTTTGTCACTGTTAGCACCTCCTGGTCATTAAACTGTGCGGATCAAAGACATTTTATCCAATCTCCTGGAGCGGGTGCAGAAAGTATCCTCATTGGTCAATCGTTTGGTGTAACATGGAATAATAATCTACTTTTTCATCCGAAGTCTTAAATCCGTGACTGCCATTGTCATAGGCAATCAAAACATACCCTAACTCGCTTTCGATTTCCTTGATTCTCTGCTCTTGTTCCTCCGTCAGATCTGCCACTTCCCAGTCCATGTATTCCCGCCTTTCCTGCCTGTTTTGTTAGGACTATCATTTCCAAAATGGCTGTTTTCATTCCAGTGAAACTATGCTTTTCCAATTGATAACCATTTCTTTTGACTCAATTTTAGTTTTTATTAATGATTCAAGCCTAAATTTAAATTATACTGAATGAAATGCATACCAAAAGGATGGGGAGTAGCCATGTTATACATATGGAATATCGAAAAGATTATCCAAGACACACTGCAAGAGCACCAATTAGATATCAATTATGAATTCAATAACAAACTGCCTGCACCTATGAGCTATAATGTTTCAACGAATACGATAAACTTCAATTACCTTCAAATTAATGGATATATGGGCAAAATTAAGGTGAAAGAGACAGAAGAAAATATTGTGAAAATTATCCTTTATCATGAAATTGGTTACTATATGACGTTTAAGAAGCATAAACACGATTTACGAACGCTTATGTATGGAGAAGATGAGGAAATAGCTGCTTTAAAGTCAGAAATTGAGCAGAATGCCTGGGACTATGGCAGAAGGATTGTACCTGACTCTCTGACATCCTCTTTTGATAAAATACGGGAAATGGATAGAGAGCTCATTAAGGGGTTGTAAATTAAGAAATATTATTGAAGATATGAAAAATCACCAAGAGAAAGATCCTCCAATTCCTATTTAAAAAATCCTCTCAAAAGTTTAGAGAACTATTGAGAGGATCAAGGACCTTCAAATATTACCTTACTTACAAATTGCACACGAGTTTATTTAAGATATTTAGTAAAGTATTTTTGCAAATTAGTGTAAATAGTTTTCAACCAAGAGAATTAATACTACTGCCAAACACCACCATGTCGTTACTAATAACTATTCTTAAAAGAATTATATATTTCTGCAGCCACGACTAAATCTAAAATAGAAAATCCAACAGATTTAAAGAAGGTTATTTCATCATCCTTAGCACGACCAGTCTTTGTTGCTACTACTAAATCTCCTAATTCCCCATAAATTTCACCCTCTGAAAATTCATTATTGTTTATAGGGATAAGGAAATCTCCAGCTTCCTCCAGAACACCTTCTATGGAATCAACCACGATCTTACTTGATTTTTTCAATACATTTAAATCGATTTCCTGCATGGATGGCTGGAATGATCCGATTCCATTGATATGAGTACCTTCCTTTACTTTTGAACCATCAAATACAGGAACTTTTGAATTCGTGGCACAGACAATGATATCCACTTCCCCAACGACTTGATTAGGATCCTTTACAATCTCGACTTCTCCATTCCATTTTAATTCATTATGGATATAATGAGTGAGTTGCTCTGCTTTTTTATAAGTAGGATTGTAAAGATAGATCCTTTCAATATCCCTAACCTCAAGGATCGCACTAATTTGTCCTCGAGCTTGTTGACCACATCCAATCAGCAAGCAATTTTTAGAAACTTCTTTTGCTAATAGATCTGTTGCTACCCCGCTCAACGCTCCTGTTCTCATAACTGTCAGCCAAGAGGCATCTATTAAAGCAAGATGAGTTCCATTAGCGGCATCAGTCAGCAGAATTTTACTCTGTAAAGAATCCATACCGTGCCTCCTGTTTTCAGGGAAGACACTAACAATTTTGATTGATGTATAACCAATACTTTCAGAATAGGAAGGCATATAAAGCATTGTTCCATTGTTGCCCTTTATATCCATGGTCGAACGAAGAGGCTTTTCATTATTTTCTGTCTTATCAACAATTAATGCTTTTCTCACTGCTTTCATACATTCGTTCATAGTAAAGTGATTCTTTATTTCTTCGTCAGTAATCGTGATCAAACTATCCCCTCACATCTCAATAGGTTCTAAACCGTTTTCTTAATTTCCTCAAACATCTCATGACTTTCTTGTTTCGTTAATGAGGTGACAACCAAGATGGTGATTATCGATACAGGCAATCCTATAAATACCGGATGAAGCCCAAATGGATGACCTGCAACCTGCCAAAATACTGAAATAACCAGTCCTGCCCACATAGAGGAAATACCAGCCGTTTTTGTTGTTCTATCCCAAAACATCCCAAACAGTACGGGTGCTAGAAGTCCTGATACAAGCATCGCACTTCCGGTAATCCAAAGCGTGACCAACTTCGGAATATATAGAGCCAACAGCAGGGATATGATCGATACAATAACCACTGAACCTCGACTAAAAGCCAGCATTTTACGATCATTAACGACACTCATTCTTGGTTTAACGAGGTCATTCACGATTGATGAAGCAGCAGCAAGAAAGAAGGAATCTGCACAAGATATGACTGTAGCTAATAATGCAATCATCATCACAATAACCAATGGGAATGGCAAAACTGCCCCAACGACTTCATAGTAAATTAATGATGGATTAATATCCGTTAATTGTAATCCATACCTACTTAAAACTCCGATGACTATGATAATGGAGGCCGTCAGGAAGCCGAGAACGATAGCAGCCCAAAATCCAGTTTGAGCTGTCTTAATATCCTTTGCAGCCCAAAACCGCTGCCACAGGTCTTGTCTTACAAATTGATAACCACCTATGGTAAGCAAATAAACTAAGAATTCTGATGGACTAATATTAAATATACTAAGCATATTTCCGCCAGCTGCACTCTTTGCATTTTCTGCAATCGAACTCCAATCGCCAGACATGTAGAGAACAACCACAAATAAGAGAAAGATCCCAATGGTTTGTATGGTCCCATGTATGGCATCCTGCAGCATAACAGACTTGAGTCCTCCAAAGTACGTTTTCAAAGTGAGAAGCACCCAGCTAATCACAATTCCTGTTGTTATGCTCATCCCAATCGTAAGGTTTAAGATTGTTGCAATTGCTACAAACTGCATTCCTGTAATTGCACAATAAGCTGTCAGAATACTAATCACCGTAGGTATCCTGGCCCCTTCACCATAGCGCATTGCCGTAAAGTCTCCTAATGTGATCATATTATATTTTTCGCCAAGAAATCGAATTCGCTTTAATAGAAACGCGGCAATAAGGATAGAGGTCAAAGTAAACCCAATGGCTAACCATTGCTGTCCCATTCCAAAGCTGTATCCATTTGTCATATACCCGAGTAAAATCGATCCTCCTATTGCTGTGCCAACGAATGTTAAAACAAGAGGCATGAGTTTGGTTGTACGTCCAGCGACATTATAATCCTCATATGTTTTAACCTTTCGATTCATATAGACGGATAGTCCGAACAAGAAAATAAAGTAGACGCCTATGATAGAAATTAAAATGATCTGCTGCTGTTCACTAAACATTACCTTCTCCCTCCCACAACTTCATAATGATTAGAATCCGACTCACTATAAATCAACGTTCCATCTAAATATGTTCTTTCAACTGTAATATTCACTAAATCTTCAACATCCACTTGCAGGGGATCGTGCGAAGGAATCATCAAATCTGCTTTAGCACCATTCTTAATTATTCCTAAGCATTGTTCTTCAAAAGAACTATAAGCAGCATCACTCGTATAAGCTTTTAATGAATCCCAAACAGATAGATTCTGTTCAAAATCAAGCACTTGACCACCAGCCGTTTTCCTTGTTACTGCGCTATAAATTCCCAACCAAGGATTTGCATCATTTATCGGTAGATCTGAATTTCCTGGAGCAACAATACCAAATTCCTTGAAAGACTTCTGAGGGAATAAACTTTTCATACGCTCTTTGCCCAATTTATCTAAGTAGTTATCTCCGATGTGATAAAGAAAACCTACGGAGGAAGCAGCTATTAATTTTAATCCTTTCATACGTTTTAAGTGATCTTCCGTAGGCAGGGCACAATGCTCGATGCGATTACGCATTGAAGTAATATCTTGAAATTCGTTAATTTTTTCAAAAGCTTTAATCGACGTCTCAATAGCGCGATCGCCAATGGCGTGAACTCCAATTCGAAGCCCTTTTTCAATCCCTTTTTTCATTAAAGGATATATCTCATCTACTGTGTTATATAAAATACCTGTTTCTTCTGTTCCTATATACGCTTTTGAAACAGCGGAGGTTTTCCCGCCCACGCTTCCATCGAGCATGAATTTCAGGCCTTGAATTTTTAACATGTCATTTCCAAAGCCGCTCCTCAAACCAACAGTTAAAACTTCCTCTAAGGAACCATCAAAGCCGTTTTGATCGATTGCCCACATCCAAGGTCTCACTCTAACTTTTAATTCTCCTTTCTCTAATAAGAACTGGTACAATTGAAAGTCATCTGTTTGAGTAGACATATCATGAACGGTTGTAATCCCCCATTTTGCAAACTGCTTTTGAGCTAGGTCCATTCCTTTTACCATATCGTCAAGTTCATACTTTGGGGTAGCAAGTAGACCTTGAGCTTTCTCCTGTAAAAGTCCTGTTAGTCTTCCATGTTCATCACGTTCAATATTCCCTCCCTTAGGATTAGGACTATCTTCTGTAATACAGCTCATCTCTAGAGCTTTTGAATTAGCTACGGACATATGAGCACAAGTCCGCTTTAAAACAACAGGATGATCAGGAGCAATTTCGTCTAATTCCCAACGTGTTGGATTACGTTTTTCAGCTAATTTACTGTCATCCCATCCCCATCCTATAATCCATTGACTTTCCGAAGTGTGAGAGACTTTATCCTTTACTTTTTCTAAAAGCACTTTAATAGATGGCGTAGTATTAGGCTTACAATCTATTTCTAATAAGGACATGGCATATAAGGAAGGGTGAATATGACTTTCAATAAAACTAGGCATAAGTGTCTTTTTCTTTAAATCAATGACCTCAGTGTTCTCACTTTTCCAATCTAAGGCTTCTTCATCATCACCTACATGCATGATCGTTCCATCCTTTACCACCACTGCACTTGCTTTCGGGGAGTCTTCATTCATTGTCAGTACATTTCCATTTAAAAAAATTAGATGGGCACCTTGCATGTAATTTTCCTCCTCTTATCATCGATTAAATCTAATAAAATGAGCTATTTAATAAGATTTAACTTTCTATCTCTTTTTTTACAGATAGGATTGACTCATGCAATTTGATAAGTATTTCGTCAATTTGGTCCTCACTGATGATTAAAGGTGGGGCAAAACATACGATATCTATCCCTTCATATGTAACAGACCTGCAAATCACCCCACGCTGATGTAACATTTCAATCACTTTAGGTGCGACTTTCCATTCTGGGGGAAACTTTTCATTTGTATCACGATTTTTCACTAGTTCCACTGCCCCTAATAACCCTAGTGCTCGTACATCACCAACTATATCGATCTCTTTTTTTATCTGTCTAAACCCTTCTAACAACTTCTTGCCCATATTTCGAGAGTTGTCAACGAGACACTCTTTCTCTATTAATTCAAGGTTTTTCAACCCTACCGCTGCAGCTGTAGGGTGTCCACTATAAGTAAAACCATGAAAAAATGTACCCACTGATTTTTCCTTCAATACATCATGGATGTCATCTGATACAATTACTCCACCAAGGGGGTAATACCCACTTGTCACACCTTTTGCGAACGTCATGATATCCGGTAAAACATTCCAGTTCTCCATGCCAAACATTTTTCCCGTTCGACCAAATCCAGTAATAACCTCATCTGCTATAAGCAAGATTCCATATTCATCGCATAAATTCCGAATTTCTCTAAAGTAATCATCCGGAGGTATTAATACTCCTCCGGCCCCTTGAACAGGTTCAGCTATAAATGCTCCGATCGTTTCTGGACCTTCTTCTTCAAACATGTTTCGTAAGGAAGCAATGGCTTCAGTCGTATTTTTTCGATATGTGGAATCAGCATGAGCAAAATCATTCCTAGTAGAACCAGCCATATCCCAAAACTCAGGGATACCCGTAGCACTTGTAGAAGCAGCTGCTACTCCATGATAAGCACGCTTTAAAGCAATGATTTTTCTCCGCTTCGGTTCTCCTTGTATCCTCCAAAAGTGACGTACGAGCTTGATAGCCGTATCATTTGATTCTGATCCTCCTGAAGTGAAAAAAACTGCATTTAAGTTTCCCGGAGCTATAGATGCAATTTTTTCAGCCAATTTAATCCCTGGCACATGACTGAAGGTTGAAAAAGCTGAACTAAAAGCCAAGCTGCTCATCTGTTTTGCAGCCACATCTGCCAACTCATCCCTTCCATGACCAATATGTACGTTCCATAAAGATGACATGGCATCGATATACTGCTTTCCTTGTACGTCTGTTAAATGGATCCCTTTTCCACTTTGCATGATTACTTTCGGACCATGTTCCTGTTGCTGTTGAATGGATGAAGTAGGGTGTAAAAAGTGTTTTTTGTCTAAATCTATTAATTCTTTCAAATTAGTCCCTCCATTCCTTTATATAATATAAAAAACCAGAAATATGAACATCATAAGTAAAGAAGCATACTTATCTGTACATATAACTGGTTTAATATCTAAGAGGCTGCTCTGCTTTTCTCCAGCAGAGTCGATTAGATTTTACAGTTATTTTCTGTCAATTTCTGAAGTATTAGGTTTATGTTATCAATAAATTAGGTTAGCGGTCAATAAATTTTTCAAAAATTCAAATTATACCGAATTTTAAATATAGTATTTATCTTAATGGTAAAGTAACCATTAAATTTAATCCGGCGCTGGGAGAGAGCCGTTTTCTATTAAACACGATGAAGAATCTATTACTTCTTTCAGGGACAAATAAAAAAAGGTGCTTCTCAAATCAATGAGAAGCACCTTTTTCTACATAAAAGAGGAGTTTTCAAACTCGTTTCTGCATAAATCGTTTCATACGATTCATAGCTTCATCTAACTGTTTAATAGATGTTGCGTAGGAGCACCGAATGTATCCCTCGCCACTAGCCCCGAAGACGTCACCTGGCACCACAGCTACTTGTTCTTCTTGCAATAATTCTTCTGCGAATTCGGCTGAAGTCAATCCAGTTGCCTGGATTGATGGAAATGTATAAAATGCTCCGCCTGGATTTGGACAATCCAATCCAATTTCATTTAAGCTGCTAACAATAAAATTCCTTCTTTGTTTATAGCTTTCCATCATATCCTGAACAATTTGGCTTCCGTTTTTCAGTGCCTCGAGTGCAGCGTGCTGGGCCATCGTAGGCGCACACATCATGGTGTACTGGTGAATTTTCACCATCGTTGAAATAATTTCAGCAGGTCCCGTGGCATAACCAAGCCGCCATCCCGTCATCGCAAAAGCCTTCGAAAAGCCGCTGATTAAAATCGTCCGGTCTTTCATTCCTTCAATGGATGGGAAACTTGTGTAAGTCTCATCATAAGTGAGCTTAGCATAGATCTCATCAGATAAAACCAGTAAATCGTGCTTTTCAATGACGGTCGCTAGTTCTTCTAATTCTTCCTTTAATAAGCAGGTTCCCGTTGGATTATTTGGATTACAAAGCATAACCGCTTTGGTATTAGGTGTAATAGCCTCTTCCAGTTGTTCAGGTTTCAGCTTAAAACCATCTTCTGCTTTCGTGTGGATGGTAACAGGTATCCCTCCAGCCAACTTTACCGTAGGCACATATGCCACAAAAGTTGGCTCTACCACGATCACTTCATCACCTGGGTCAACAATGGAGCGTAACGCAAGATCAATCGCCTGACTGGCTCCAACAGAAACGATTACCTGGTCATCCGGCGAGTAAGTTAATTGATAGTTTTCATTTAGATACCGGCTGATTTCTTTACGGAGATCCATCATTCCAGCATTCTCTGTATAAGAGGTATAGCCTTGCTCAAGAGCATGGACGCTTTGTTCGATAAAATTCCATGGGGTAACGAAGTCCGGCTCGCCTACTCCGAGGGAAATGACATCTTCCATCTGCGCCGCTACATCAAAAAAACGGCGAATACCCGACGGTTTTAATTCTGCTGCCTGCTTAGATAGAAAAGAGGAGGAGCTCATGGCGAGACCACCATTCTTTTATCATCGTCATCATTATCTTCTAAAATGATCCCATCATGCTTGTATTTTTTCAAAACAAAATGGGTTGTTGTAGATAGGACAGAATCGAGAGTAGACAACTTCTCTGAAATAAAATGTCCAATTTCCATCATTGTTTTTCCTTTTACCGAAACCGACAAATCATAGGCCCCAGACATTAAATACACGGCTTTCACCTCTGGAAAACGATAAATACGTTCCGCCACTTTATCAAAACCTACACCACGAGCCGGAGTGACTTTCACATCGACCATGGCTGTAACCTCTTCCCCATCCAGAACCTTCGCCCAATCTATAAGTGTTGAGTACCCAAGT
>CAVTYY010000011.1:0-197792 GCA_963739045.1 uncultured Bacillaceae bacterium
ATTGAGTGGCAGGGTAAATCAGAAGAAATAACCTTGAGTAACCAAAGATAAGTCAAAATCCAGAGTCAGCATCTAATGCTGGCTTTATTATGTTTATTGGTGGGACCAAGATCTGATTGGTAAAAGTATAACAAAGATAACGGTACCCGAACGAGGGCACGCGACAATTGAAAAGTAAGCTAAAGCATATGGCAGACCATCTTTAACTGTTCATAATTTGAGGCATTCATTTACAACAAGATATCATTCCGAAATAATGATGTACCTAAGTTAAGAAATCAACTCAGTCATGCATCAATTGAAACAACGATAATCTATAAACATCTAAGATAGATGAAGAAAATTACAAAAAGAAAAATTCTACAGAGATCAAAAATAAATGGGGGTTTCAACGTACAAGATAGTAGGTAAGATCTTCAACAAAAAATAAAAAATAATCTAGTTTACATAATATATATTATAGGAAGTAAAATAAATAAAACAAATTCTGTCTCATATCCAAAGTATACTTAAGATAATGAGACAGAATAAAATTATTTTACATAACTGGCTCTCGGTCTGAATATGACATTGCGATTCGATTGTTCAATCATATGTGCAGTCCAGCCAGCGATTCTGCTTGAGCAAAAAATCGGTGTGAATAATTCGGCAGGAATCTGAATGGATTTCATTATGGCCGCAGCATAAAATTCTACGTTTGCGAATAATTCTCGGTCAGGTTTAAGTTCCTTCAGCCAGTAAACGGTTTCTTGTTCCACATTCATCATTTGGTTAACCCAGTCTGGTTTTGAATTCATTTCAGTTAATTTTACTTTTAAAGCTTCTGCTCTCGGATCTTTCCCTTTATACACCCGGTGTCCGAATCCCATAACCTTCTCATTCCTGGTGATTTTTCTTTTTATAATATTTTCCACACTATCCTGACTTACTTCATCTACATAGCTTAGCACACCCGACGGCGCCCCTCCATGCAGCGGTCCTTTTAAAGCACCAATGGCTGCCGTTATAGCTGAGTATAGATCACTTTGTGTAGATGTTACTACTCTGCCGGCAAATGTAGATGCATTTAGCCCGTGTTCTGCGGTCAATATCATATAAGCTTCCAGAGCAGCTGCTTCCTGCTTCGATTTCTTTTCTCCAAACAGCATATAAAGAAAATTTTCTGCGTGATCAAGCTTTCCATCTGGTTCTACAGGCTGTAATCCATTTCTCCTGCGGTAACTGTAAGCTATGATTGCAGGCAGTTTGGCAATGAGGTGAATAGCATCCTCATTAGAAATTGGCCATAAATCCTCCGAGTCATCCATGAAGGAAATGATTGATCGGATAACAGCGATGTGGGATTGTTTCTCACTCAAATGTTCAATCCAATCCATTTCTTCCTTCGTTAAGGCTCTCCAATCCTTCATTTTCCTTGTTAACCACTCGAATTGTTCTTTATTCGGAAAAGATCCTTCTAATAATAGAAAGACCACTTCCTCGAATGACCTTTTCTGAATAACATCTCCAATGGGAATGCCCCGATAATGCAGCTCTCCCTTGTCTCCGTCAATTTTACTTATTCTCGTTTCCAAAGCCGTAATTCCTTTTAGCCCTGGTGCATACATATGATCCCCTCCCTATTTCCTTATGATCTATTGTAAGTTCAATAAACAATAATTAAAATTAAGTAATAGTTATCTTTTTAATAAGTAATACTTATGGGAGGTTTTCGATTGGAAATTAAATGGCTGAAAACATTTGCACTGGCTTCTGATTTGTTAAATTACCGAAAAACAGCTGAGCAGCTGTATATTACCCAGCCTGCTGTCAGTCTGCATATCAAACAGCTGGAAGAAGAATTAAATGAAAAATTGTTTACTAAAAAAGGCCGTGGTCTATTATTGACTGAATTCGGCAGACAGTTCCGTATGGAAGCTGCTGAGATGATCGATCACTATGAGTCCATGCTGCATCGGGTGAAAAGCTTCCAACAAGGTTATCGGAAAACTTTAAGAATCGGGATGACTCCTCTCCTCGTTGACAGTGTCTTCCCAAGTATAATCAGAAGGTTTACTGAACATCACCCTGCTTTAGAATTGGCAATCACTGTGGCAGAGTCAGAAGAGTTTCAATCCTTAGTAAAACGAGATGTGCTTGACTTAGCCTTCTCTTGTTTACCTGCAAGGAATTCAAGTCTCTATTGTGAAGAGTTATTCTCTGATTCAGTTTCCCTCGTAACCGCACACGATGGATTAGATTTAGAATCCGCCCCTGCGTTAGACTGGGAGGCACTTTTAAATCAGTCAATAATTTTCACGGATCATCACCCTGGATACTGGGACACTCTAAAAAGAAACATTCAGGAAAGAACAACTACCCATCGTTTCTTAAAAATTTCGCAGTCTCATGCTGCCAAGCGATTTATTCTAGAAGGCATGGGAGTCTCCTTCTTCCCTGCTTTTGCGGTAAGACGAGAGCTTTTAGAAGGACGAATGATTACCGTTGATACACCTTCTCTCTCACTTCCCGTTTGTACGATTTATACCGTATATAAATACAGCCATTCGTTTGAAACAGAGCTTTTAAATTTTACTAGGCAATTTTTCATGGGTTAGAGATTGTTTTTTTGTTTTAGAGTTCGGAGTTGCTACTAAGTATAAAGAGGGACTATTATAGCTGAATTTGAAGTTTATGGTTTGTGGTTAAGTCGGAGTTGCTACTAAGTTCGAACAATAATAGTAATGAGTGGCTTTGTGATTACAAAAAAAAACGGTCACAGAAAATGTTACTCTGTGACCTTTACCTTAGATTTCTTTGAAGGCTCTTCAGATTGGTTCGTTTGATAAACTTCAATGGTTTCGTAATAATAATCAAGGATTTGCTTGGATGGTTTTTGCCAGCTATGTCTTTCTGCTTCCTTCCGTGCATTTTTACAAAGGCTGTCATAGAGGTCTTCATCTTCCAGCCGGCTGATGGCATCGATCATGCTCTGGGTGTTTTCGTTTTCAAATAACAACCCATTTTTACCATCCTCCACTTGTTCCATCGTCGGACCGCTTTTGGCAGCGATCACAGGAAGGCCGGAAGCCATAGACTCTAAGATTACTAATCCAAGCGTCTCCGTAACAGATGGAAAGATGAGAGCATCAGAAGAAGAAAAAGCTTGAGCTAATTCCTCTCCTTCCAGGAGCCCCATGAAGACAGTTTTTGTGTCTGCGAAGGTCTCTTCCAAAGACTCTTTCTCAGGTCCATCTCCTACAATAGCCAGTGATATATCATCTCTTTGTTCGAGAAGAGGTTTGATTTTGTGGATTTCTTTTTCAGGAGCAAGTCTTCCGACAAATACAAGGAGTTTGTTATCTGGTTCATTCCTGGATAACCGATTTCTCATCTCTTCATTTTTGTGTCTGGGATGATAATGATCGACGGCAACACCTCGGTCCCACACATGAACATTATGAAAATTTTTATCAACGAGCTCACCCTGGATGGCCTTAGATGTGCACAAATTGACATCGGCATAATTGTGCAATTTACGGAAATACCACCATACCGCAGGTTTTAAAGGGTAAAGTTTGTAGTAATCCATATACTTAGGGATATGGGTGTGATAGGAAGCGATTAACGGATAGCCTAACTTGCTTGCATAATAGACTCCGGAAACACCAACAATAGCAGGGTTTACTACATGAACGACATCTGGATCATGTTTTAAAAGCAGATCTTTTACCTTTCTCTGCGGTAAAGAAAACTCCTTATACCGATAAAAAGGCAGCGTAGTTGCTTTTACCCCTTCAATAATCGCCCCTTCATATTCTTTTACACCAAGATCAGGAGCAATAACAATAACTTCGTGGTTCTGCTTGCGTAAGTATTTAATTGCTTCCTTCAGCCTGGTAACTACACCGTCAATGGATGGTAAGAATGTTTCAGTAATGATGGCGATTTTCAAGGTAGATAACTCCTTACTTCCAAGTTATAGATGGTAGTACATTTTCCTCGATAATGCGATCTTTATACTCCACAACGGTACGTAAAATATCACGAATGACGTCATCCGTTAATAAATGAGGTTCTAAACCTAAGTCGCGCAGTTTCGTATTCACCGCATTGTAATAGTGGTCTTCATTTTCAATACGAGGATTTTCAATTTTCTTTACTTCAGCTGTTAATCCTTCTTCTTTTGCAACTTGCTGAACTCTTTCTGCTAGTTCCTGCACAGAGAACCATTCAGTAAATTGGTTAAAGACTCTGAATTCCCCTTTATCAGCAGGGTTTTCAGCAGCAATTTCTACACATCGCACAGTATCTTCAATATTTAGAAATGCTCGTGTCTGGCCGCCTGTTCCGTAAACGGTAATATCGTGGCCAATGGCAGCCTGATTAATAAAACGGTTCAAGGCTGTGCCATAAACCCCGTCATAATCAACACGGTTCATAAGAGCAGGGTCTAGATTCGTTTCTTCTGTATGGAGACCGTACACAATACCCTGGTTCAAATCAGTCGCACGAATTCCCCAGATTTTGCAGGCAAACATAATATTATGGCTGTCATGTACTTTAGATAAGTGATAAAAAGAACCGGGCTGCTTAGGATATGGCAGCAGATCTTTACGACCTTTATGTTCTATTTCAATATACCCTTCTTCTATATCAATATTCGGAGTTCCATATTCACCCATTGTCCCTAATTTAATTAAGTGACATTCAGGTGCGAATTCTTTAATTGCATACAATACGTTCAAGTTCCCGATGACATTATTCGATTGTGTATAAACGGCATGTTCACGATCGATCATCGAATACGGAGCCGAACGCTGTTCAGCAAAATGAACAAAGGCTTCTGGTTCTGTCTGACGAAATACCTCACTCAGAAAATCATAGTGATTTAAATCGCCGATAAATGTCCGGATTTCTCTGCCTGTAAGCTCTTTCCATTTGGCCACCCGTTGTTCTAATGTTTCTATAGGAGTCACAGAGTTAGATTTAAGTTCATCATCAATCTTCCTGCGTGCCAAATTGTCTACAATCGTTACTTCATGTCCTTGCTTGGAAAGGTATAATGCAGTTGGCCAACCACAGAATCCATCTCCACCAGCTACTACTATTCTCATAATAAACCTCCTAGTGACCTATCTGCTAATTCGTATTCCCATTATAGAATAACATTAATTTATTTAGCATGGTAAACAAAAACCCCTAAATTATGAACTGGAAAACTTCTACAATGGTGTTGCCGGACTTCCGTTTAAGACTTTACCATTAAATAATGCCAGAAACAATATATCCTATGTTAAAGATAAACTTTATCAGGCATCAGAAGAATAATTTCATGTAAAGATTTCAACAGATATCAAGGAAATGATTCCCATAGATCCCTGGGTTTCCTTCCTTTATTCTTACACTCCGTTTCCGATCAATTTTTCAGACAAAGCAGTTTCCTTAAGGTGAATGAATCATTATTCATTAATGCACTCATTTCAGTTATAATAGAAACAGAACCAGTTTAATAATTTGTTTTAAGGAGGAAGAACAATGAGTACATATACTACAGCCTGGGCCCCTACCGACGAACAAAAACAAAAAACGAGACTCTATCAATGGATGAAAAAACATGGCATGGAGGACTATGATCAATTCTATCAAAAGTCTATACAAGATATAGATTGGTTTTGGGACGAAGCCGTTGAAGAACTAGGAATTGAGTGGGAAACTCCCTATGTTGAAACCCTCGATTTATCAAATGGAATTCAATACCCTAAATGGTTTTTAGGCGGAGAAATGAATGTCGTTCATAATGCTCTCGATAAATGGGCAGCTGATCCGCTTAAGAAAGATGCTGTGGCGCTCTTCTGGGAAGGAGATAACGGCGATAAAATTTCCTTTTCTTTTCATGAACTGCAAGAGAAAGTGAATTCCATAGCCAACGGCCTCAGCAAGCTGGGGGTAACCAAAGGAGACGTTGTGACTCTCTATTTGCCCATGCTTCCTGAAACATTAATGGCCATGTTAGCTATATCTAAAATAGGAGCGATCTTTTCCCCGGCTTTTTCCGGCTACAAAGCGGACGCCGTGGCTACAAGAATGAATGCTGCCAGTGCAAAAGTCTTAATAACGGCCGATGGTTTTTTTCGCAGAGGAAAATTGGTCAATATGAAAGAAGAAGCTGATAAAGCAGCTGAACAGGCGCCTTCCCTAGAGCATGTAGTCGTCGTAAACCGCATTTGGGAAGATACCCCTTTAACCAAAGACCTGGATGTTTCCTGGGCTGATCTGCTGAAAAATGAAACCGTTTACAGTACAGTTACTACGAAAGCAGATGATCCCTTCATGCTGATCTATACTTCCGGAACCACCGGAAAACCTAAAGGTGCGGTTCATTCTCACGCAGGATTTCCAATTAAAGCTGCCTTTGATGCCGGCATCTGTATGGATGTAACAAAAGAGGATACCATGTTCTGGTATACCGACATGGGCTGGATGATGGGACCGTTCCTCGTATATGGAGGATTATTAAATGGCGCTTCGATCGTTATGTTTGAAGGAACGCCAGACTATCCTGAACCCGATCGTTTATGGGACCTTGTCGACCGATACAAAGTTACTCATTTGGGTATTTCCCCAACCTTAGTTCGGTCGATGATGAAGCACGGAGAGAAATGGATCGAAAAGCATGACCTCTCTTCTCTCAAATTAATAGGTTCAACAGGAGAACCATGGAATCCAGAACCATGGCGCTGGCTGTATAGACATGCTGGGAAATCAAACGTACCGATTTTTAATTATTCTGGAGGTACGGAAATCTCTGGCGGCATTTTAGGAAATGTTCTCGTAAAGCCCATTCAGCCTGTTACCTTTAATGCCGCTCTTCCGGGTATGGATGTTGGGGTATATGACGAGCATGGTTCTACGCTCACGAATGAGGTTGGTGAACTGGTGCTGAGAAAACCATGGGTAGGAATGACTCACGGATTTTATAAAGAAAATGCTCGCTATGAAAATACGTATTGGAACCGTTTCAAGGACACTTGGGTCCACGGGGACTGGGTCATAGTCGATGACGAAGGTTATTACACAATTACCGGCCGATCTGATGATGTACTGAATGTCGCTGGAAAACGCCTGGGACCTGCTGAAGTAGAATCCGTCCTCGTCGAGCATAATGCCGTAGTCGAAGCTGGAGTTATCGGCATTCCTCACGATATTAAAGGAGAAGAAGCAGTGGGATTCGTAGTTTTAAATCCTTCTATTCAAGCAAGCGAAGAATTAATGAACGAGCTTAAGTCCCATCTGAATAACAAACTGGGCAAGGCGCTGGCTCCTAAGAAAGTCTTTGCGGTTCATGACCTTCCTAAAACTAGAAATGCAAAGGTGATGCGGAGAGCGATAAAGTCAGCTTATTTAAACAAACCTTCTGGTGACCTGAGCGCTTTAGAGAACCCTGGCGCAGTTAAAGAGATACAAGAAATTGGCCAATCAGCTTCAACTGAATCCTAAAAGGAAAAAAAACTCCTAAAAGCAAAATAAGGCATGCAGAAACCCCTCTGGTTTTCTGCATGCCTCTTGTAATTGTGCCTTGTGGTCACAATTAGAAATACGAGTCTGATCTTTCTCCCTAAATCCTGCTCGTCCTACCTTTACGCACTACATATTTAATCAAAAAAACAGACTGCCAAGTGTTTTCGACAGCCTGATCCCGCAGCTCCAAGCTGCGGCTGATTTTTATGATTAAACAGGGTTTACTCCGTGTTTTCTTTCAGTAAACTGGACATCTTTGCTTTCATAAGCTTCAAACCGTCGGGACAGCTCACTACGCAGACGGTCGGGCTGAACGATGTCATCAATAACCATCTCAGACGCAAGACGGTAAATATCAATATTTTCTTTGTATTCTTCATGTTTAGCTTTAATAAAATCGGCACGATCCTCTTCTGGAAGAGCAGCAATTTTATTAGCATAAACCGCGTTAACAGCCGCTTCCGGTCCCATCACTGCAATTTGCGCAGAAGGAAGCGCTAAACAAGCATCTGGTTCAAACGCAGGGCCTGCCATAGCGTAAAGTCCCGCTCCATAAGCTTTTCTAACGATCACCGATATTTTTGGTACCGTAGCTTCACTCATAGCAGAAAGCATTTTAGCTCCGTGACGAATGATGCCCGCTCTTTCTACTTTCGTTCCAATCATAAAACCGGGGATGTCAGCAAGGAACAACAGCGGTATATTGAACGCATCGCAGAGCTGCATAAATTTAGCTGCTTTGTCTGCCGAATCAGGAAAAAGAACTCCGCCTTTTGCTCGCGGCTGGTTCGCAATGATCCCCACAGACCTTCCGTCTAATCTTGCTAAGCCCGTAATCAGTTCCGGCGCAAATTTCTTTTTAATTTCACAGAATGTGCCGCTGTCTATCAGTCTATCTATCAATTGGTACATGTCAAAAGGAGCATTCTGATTTTCAGGAATAAGCTCTTCTATCGTTTTATCAAATTCACTAGGATCGATGGATTCCTGTCTTTTAGGCATATGTTTGAAATTTTGAGGGAAATAGCTTAAATAGTTTCTCGCAAACGAAATGGCCTCTTTCTCATCTTTCACCAATACGTCGCCGCATCCTGAGACCGAACAGTGCATATTGGCGCCGCCCATTTCTTCTAAGGACACCTTCTCGCCGATAACTTTCTCTGCCATGCGCGGGGAACCTAAATACATGGAAGCATTTCCATCAACCATGACCACAATGTCACAAAATGCAGGTATGTAAGCACCACCAGCCGCTGACGGGCCAAATAGCAGGCAAATCTGCGGCACCCGTCCAGATAATTTTATTTGATTATGAAAAATTCGGCCTGCCCCGCGTCGATTTGGAAACATTTCTACTTGATCCGTGATCCGTGCACCCGCAGAGTCTACCAAATAAAGCATCGGTAATTGCAGCTTCATAGCGGTTTCCTGAATGCGGATAATTTTTTCTACCGTCCGTGCCCCCCAGGAACCAGCCTTAACAGTGGAATCATTCGCCATTACACATACTTGTTCTCCGTTTATTTTCCCAATGCCGGTTACGACTCCATCCGCGGGAAGACTTTCATCCTGGCAATTCGCAAAGAAAGCGTCCTCGATTTGAATGTCTTCATCAAATAATAATTCTAAGCGTTCTCTTACAAACATCTTTCCCTTTTCCGCATTTTTTCCATGATACTTTTCAGCTCCGCCGGAGGCGATCTTTTGACTTTTTTCTTCTAATGTTTCATTTACTCCCATGGTTTCCCCTCCTCTATTTTCCTTTATATACAGGTTTCCGCTTCTCTTTAAAGGCTTCTAATCCTTCCAACCGATCTTCGGTGGGAATGGTTTGCTGATAGCAGAGTCTTTCAATCTCAAGGCCGGAAGAAAGTGAAGTATTGAATCCTTCCTGAATAGCTTTTTTAGCTTGTCTCAGTGCAATCGGAGCGTTTTGGGCAATGAGTTTGCAAAGTTCTTCAGCTGATGCCATCAAATCGGTTAATGGAGCGATTTCTTCTACAAGACCGATCTCCCGCGCTTTATCCGCTGTGATTGGTTTTGCCGTAAAGATCATTTTCTTAGCTTGTCCCAATCCTACAAGTCTGGTCAGCCGCTGAGTACCGCCGGCGCCAGGGATGATTGCTAATGAGGTTTCGGTAAGGCCGACTTTCGTGTCGCTGTTCATCACCCGGATATCACAAGCAAGCGCTAGCTCCAGTCCTCCTCCAAAAGCCACACCGTTGATCACAGCAATCGTAGGTACGGGAAGTTCTTCCACTAAACGGATAGTCTCACCAATTTTCTCCACGGTTTCCACAACTTGCTCATTGGTCATTCCTTTTCTTTCTTTTAAATCAGCCCCTGCACAAAAGGCTTTCTCTCCGCTTCCTGTAATCATTACTGCTCTTAATTGAGGTTGTTTCTTTAATTGCTGTAAAGATTCAGTTAAGGCATCGAGCAAAGCAGATGAAAGAGCGTTCGCGGCTTCTTTACGATTCAGTGTCAGCAATACGACGTGTTCCTCCATTACCTCCACTGTAACAAGTTCATTCACTGTTCCCCCTCCTCCTCCTGCTGCTGCTTATTCCAGATTTGCATTTGATGGCTCGGAAGCGGACTTCTCAATTTGGATTGAATGAATTGAGCCGCTTTTTGAAGTTTCGTTTCGTCAATCCCTGTACGAATGTCCATCTGGTGAAGCATATGGACAAGATCATCGGTCGCCACGTTCCCAGACGCCCCTTTAGCGTAAGGACAGCCTCCAAGGCCACCGAGTGCACCGTCAAAAGTAACGATCCCGTGTTCAAGGGAAACAAGCGTATTGGCAAGCGCCATGCCCCGTGTATTATGAAAATGCATCGCCAGCTGCCCAAGAGTAAAATGCTTCTCAAGCTCCGTAAGTACGCGATCCACTTGTAACGGATTAGCTGCTCCAATGGTATCGCCGAGAGACAGCTCCTCAATGCCTAAATCAAATAAACGTTTACTCACTTCAATTACTTGTTCTACTGGGATATCCCCTTCATAGGGACAGCCAAATACAGTCGATACATACCCTCGCACGGTCTTGCCAGCGAGCCTTGCTTCATCAATAACCTCTTTTAAAACGGGATACGTTTCATTCAGGGACTTGTTAATGTTTTTCTTATTGTGGGTTTCACTCGCAGACATAAACACTGATATTTCATCAACATCCGTTTCAAGCGCCCCCTCCAGTCCTTTCATATTCGGTACCAGAGCCGCATAGGTCACTGAAGGGTCTCGTTTAATCCCGGCCGCTACTTGTCTTGCATCTTTAAGCTGGGGAATCCATTTAGGATGCACAAACGAACTGATCTCGATATAGGAATACCCAGCTTCAGTCAGCTGATTAATCCAATCAATTTTATCCTCTGCCGGTACCTCGGATGGCTGATTCTGCAATCCATCCCTAGGACCGACTTCTTTAATGATTACTTCTTTCGGTACGGTCAGCATAACCTACGCTCCTCATTATTCGATAATAGCAATAACGTCTCCTTCGTTCACAAAGTCTCCTTCGCTTACCTTGACTTCTTTGACCGTTCCTGCCGCTTCTGAAGGAATAGGAATCTCCATTTTCATCGATTCAAGAATGGCGATATCCTGTCCTTCTGTAACGTCTTCCCCTTCTTTTGCTACCAATTTCCATACACTTCCTGCCATAGATGCTTTTACTTCACTCATTGTTCTTCCTCCTTATTGGTTGGTTAATGTTGGTAAATAATAATCTTCAATAAAAGTCGTTTTCGTGTCACCTTCGTGGTACTTTTCATGGGTAATGATCCGCTTCAGCATCGTCAAGTTGCACTTAATTCCTTCAATTTCATATTGATGAAGAGCTTTCGTCATCTTATCGATTGCTTCGGACCTTGATTCTGCTTTAACGATTAACTTAGCAATCATCGGATCATAGAACGGAGTCACCTGGGAATCGCTTTCCACTGCTAACTCATGGCGGACTCCATCTCCCTCCGGCAATATTAATTTGGTCAATTTTCCTGGGGATGGAAGGAACGTGTTGGAATCTTCAGCGTACACTCTTACTTCGATCGCATGTCCATGAATCGATAAGTCCTCTTGTTTCAGCTCGAGTTTGTCCCCATAGGAAACTTTCAGCTGCTGTTCCACAAGGTCAACGCCCGTGATTTCTTCTGTAACAGGATGTTCCACTTGTAATCTAGTATTCATCTCGAGGAAGAAATAGTTTTGCTCCTCATCGACAAGGAACTCAATCGTCCCTGCATTTGTATACCCCAGTTCTTTGACGGCTTTCAAAGCACTTTCTCCCATATTAGCGCGCGTTTCCTCTGATATGAATGGTGAAGGAGCCTCTTCAACGACCTTTTGGTGCCTGCGCTGAATAGAGCATTCACGCTCAAATAAGTAAACAGCATTTCCGAAATGATCGGCAAGTACTTGAATTTCTATATGACGAGGTTGAACGATTTGTTTTTCAATAAACATCTTCCCGTCCCCGAAAAACGTTTCGGCACGCTTAGAGTTTCCTTCAAAAGCCTTCTCAAGCTCCGCTTCCTCTTTCACCGCCTGCATGCCGATTCCGCCTCCACCAGCGGCAGCCTTCAGCATTACGGGGTAGCCGAATTCACGCGCGATTTCTTTTGCTTCCTCAGCACTTGCGACAGCCTTGTTCGTCCCGGGTACAATCGGAACCCCAGCTGCTTTCATCGTATTTCTAGCTTCAATTTTGTCCCCCATCTTCGCTATGACTTCTGCTGAAGGACCAATGAATACGATTCCTGCTTCTTCCACTTTACGGGCAAAGTCTGCATTTTCGCTTAACAGCCCATACCCGGGATGGATAGCTTCTGCCCCGGAGTCTTTCGCTGCTTTTAAAATTTTATCAATATTTAAATAGGATTCATTCACTCGTGGTTTCCCAATTAAGTAACTTTCATCCGCTTCCTTGACATATGGAGCATATTGATCGGCTTCCGAATAAACGGCGACAGTTTCAATATTCATTCGTTTGCACGTCCGGATCACACGAGAGGCAATCTCCCCCCGGTTCGCAATGAGTACTTTTTTAAACATGCGTTGTTGACCCCTTTCTATTAAGCTTTCAAATCTATCATTTCTAGAGCGTCTTCCCGAAGCTTGAATTTTTGAATTTTACCGCTGGCGGTCATTGGATACTCCTCCGTAAAGGAGATATAACGAGGTATTTTATGTTTCGATATCTTTCCTTCACAGAAAGAACGGATATTCCGTTCTGTTAAACTTTTTCCTTCTTTAGGGATAATCCATGCCATGATCTCTTCGCCATATTTCTGGTCGGGGACCCCGATCACTTGAACATCCAGGACATCGGGGTGCTGATAGAGAAATTCTTCAATTTCGCGTGGATATACATTTTCTCCGCCGCGAATAATCATATCTTTCATTCGGCCGGTAATTTCCACATAACCGTTCTCATCCATCACCGCAATATCTCCGGTATGCAGCCACCCTTCGCGATCAATAGCTGATTCTGTCGCTTCCTCATTTTTATAGTAGCCTTTCATCACTAAGTACCCTCTTGTGCACAGTTCCCCAGGCATTCCTGGTTCTGCTTCTTCTCCGGTAGCCGGCTCAATAATTTTCACTTCTACATTCGGATGAGGCTTGCCTACGCTCGAAACGCGCAGATCGATGGGATCGTCTGCTTTGGTCTGCGTAATCACAGGTGATGATTCCGTCTGCCCATAGGCAATCGTAATTTCTGTCGCGCCCATTTGATCAATTACGCCTTTCATTACTTCCATTGGACACGTAGATCCGGCCATAATTCCAGTTCGAAGAGTCGTTGGTTTAAGATTTTCAAACGAAGCATCATTCAACTCAGCAATAAACATCGTTGGCACTCCGTGAAGTCCCGTACAAGCTTCATCTCGAACGGCTTCCAATACTTTCTTCGGATGAAACTGCTCTAAGATAACCATCGTCGACGCCTTGGAAACTGCCGCCATCGTTCCAAGCACACAGCCGAAGCAATGAAAGAACGGGACAGGGATACATAAACGGTCGTCCGGAGTCAGCCGCATACAATCAGCTACCTGGTTTCCGTTATTGACGATATTATTATGGCTGAGCATAACCCCTTTAGGAAAGCCTGTGGTTCCAGATGTATACTGCATATTAATTACATCTTCGCAGTGTAAAGACTGCTTGCGATTTTCCAGCTGATCGTCATTCACCGACCGTTTCATGTCCAGAAGGTCCTGCCACGTGAAGCAGCCATCGTACTCTTTTTCACTGAGCACAATAATATTCTTCAATCTGGGGAGCCGCTCGCTATCAAGATCTCCTTTCAAAGAAGTATCCAGTTCAGGACAGATCTCTTTTAAAATATCGATATAAGAGGTTCCTCTGAATTCTTCTGCCAAAATAAGCGTAGTGGCATCAGATTGTTTAAGTAAGTATTCAAGCTCCTGAGCCCGATAATTCGTGTTCACCGTCACTAATACGGCACCGGCTTTTGCTGTAGCAAACTGAGAAACCAGCCATTCAGGTTTGTTATCTGACCAGATGGCTACATGCTCTCCCTTTTCAATCCCTAATGACATAAAGCCACGAGCAGCTTCATTCGTCATTTCATTAAATTCACGGTATGTTTTTCTCAGCTTTTTCTCTGGATAAACCATAGCTTCATAGTCTGGATAATTTCTTGCTTGTTCCTCAAGCAGCTGACCCACTGTTTTTTCTAAAAGCGCCATGAAAGTTCCTCCTTGATCTTTATTAGCATCCAAGCTGACGTGCGATAACCATCCGCTGAATTTCCGATGTCCCTTCCCCAATCTCCAGCAGTTTGGCATCACGCAGGAAACGTTCGACTTCGTATTCCCTCATATATCCGTATCCGCCATGAATTTGAATCGCTTGATTTGAGGAACGGAAAGCGGTTTCAGAAGCGAACAGCTTCGCATACGCCGATTCCTTAGTGAACGATTTCCCTTGATCCTTCAACCAAGCAGATTTAAGCACCATATTACGTGCAAGCTCTACTTCCATAGCCATATCGGCCAGCTTAAATTGAATGGCCTGAAATTTGGATATGGGCTGACCAAATTGTTTTCTTTCTTTTGCGTAAGCAAGAGCTTTATCTAATGAAGCCTGTGCGATTCCTACAGCTAACGCGGCAATTGAAATTCTTCCACCATCCAGCGTATGAAGGAATTGCTTAAATCCCTTTGATGGATCTCCTAAAATATTTTCTTTCGGAACTCTAACATCCTCCAAAATAATTTCAGAAGTATTCGAGCCGCGTACCCCCATCTTGTCATAAGGACTGGAAATCTTCATTCCTGGCGTGTCTTTAGGAATAATAAAAGCAGATATAATATTCTTCCCATCATCTCTTTTGCCTGAAACTGCGGTAACGGTGATGGAACGGGCATACTCAGCATTAGTGATCCAGCACTTCTCTCCATTGATGACGTATTGATCGCCTTCAAGGACCGCACGCGTCTTCGTTCCTCCAGCATCAGAACCTGCGTTTGGTTCAGTCAGGCCGAAAGAGGCTAGTGCTTCCCCCTTCGCTAAAGGCACGAGGAATTCCTGCTTTTGCTCTTCGGTACCAAAGTAATAGATAGGACTTGCTCCCAGTGAAACAGCCGCTGCATAACTTAATCCTGTCGACCCGCAGACACGTCCGATTTCCTCTACGGCTAAAGCGTACGTCACGGTATCCCCGCCGGCTCCGCCATACTCTTCCGGAAAAGGAATGCCGAGCAAACCAAGTTTCCCCATTTCCTTAAAGATGTCTTCCGGAAACTCAGCCTTCTTATCAATATCCACCGCACGAGGCTGAATGACGTCCTCTGCAAAATCCCTCACCATTTTCCTGGTCATTTCCTGCTCTTTCGTTAATTCAAAATTCATACGTCTCCTCCTTTAATCTCTAAGACCGACTGGTTGGTCGGTGTACGGCAAAAAAATAAAATGAAAGCGTTTACTTGTTTTCGTAAAAAAAAGGAACTTGCAGCATCTGACGAAAGTAATCTTCTTCCATTTGCACCGGTAACAGCGAATGCAGAACTAAGTCAACAAATACTTCGGCAATTTCATTGATGGAATAAGTGCCCGAGCGTTTATACCACTTATAAATCCAATTAACCATCCCGAGAATCGCCATCCCTGTGATTTCTGTAGGCAGTTCTTTGCGAAAATAACCTGCCTCCTGGCCCTCGTTAATGACAGCAAAGATCAACTGCTTAAACTCATCACGCTTCCGCTTGATCAGCACTTCATATTCAGGTTTTAAATAATTACTCTCCTGATAAAAAACAGCAATATGGGGTTTATACAGATCAAATACCTGCACAAACGCCTGGATAATCGCCTGGATTTTATTAACAGGTGAAGTATGCACTCTGTCGGCCGACTTTGCTTCCTTCAATACGTATGTAATAAACGTGTCGTGAATGACAAATAGAAGCTCATCCTTCGAGTGAAAATGATGGTAAAAGCCGCCTTTCGAGGTATTCGAAGCCGCCACAATCTGATTGACCGTCACCCCGTGAAACCCATATTCATCGAATAATTCAAGGGACGTCCGAATTATTGTATTCTTTAACTCTGCCATACATCATCCCCTATCTGCTGAATACTTGTTCATTTTATCACAGTTTTCAGAAAAAACAAACAGAATAATCAAATGGAAAACTCGTCCCCTATAAGGAAGAGTGGCCAATTATTCTATTTATTTATAAAGGATCCTGAAAAAGTTTTCTTTGTTTCATATAGTCCACAGCTTTGGTTTTGTTCTTTTGACTGGCGATATGTTCTGATTCGTGATGTTCTCTGAAAAAGCGGATAAATTGATCCCTGGGGAGTTGGCCATTAGAAATTGCTTGCTTTACCGAACAGAAAGGCCCAGCCGTAATGCGTACAATTGGAAAACTTGCACTCTTTGGATAATTCATTGATGTCTTCAAACCCCATTTGCAGATCATTTCCACGATCTATTCTGTACATCGCGTTCCTGCTACGCTTCATTCCACGTCTTCCTTTCCTTAAAATGAACTTCATTTCCATTAAGTTTACTCTCTATTCATGTATTCACTATCAATGGCCTTTATCTCTGCTGTTCCTATCTGCTTTAGCAGGAAGACAAAGAAACGATAAAAAAGCAGCCTTAGGCCACCATGGGCTTAAGGCTGCTGTTCATTCTTAGTCTTTATTCATCCAGTTGCTCAAACGGTTTCTCATATTCCGGCTTAACCCAGGCTTCTGTAACCACGCCTGACTGCTCGGTATCCATAACATAAGATCCGTTGCTGTATCTGTCATTCGCTTTAAAATCCATCGGTCGAACGGCCAACGTCTTGTCACCTGCAGATTTAATGATCACTTCCTCGTCACTTTGAACTAAGTGAAGATCGATGAGCTTATGCGGGTTCGATTTGAGTTCTCTTAACATGACCACACCGCGTTTCGCCCGAGAAGTTGCCTCAAATTCCTTCAACCTCATGCGCTTAACTGCCGCACGATGAGTCGTAATAAGAATGGAAGGGTCCTTTGCCGGATCGAAAACCTGCCCGGATACTACGGCTTCTCCTTCTTTCAGAGTGATAGCTTTCACGCCAGCTGCTCTCTGGCCGACAGGTTTCACTTCATCCTCATGATACCAAAGGCCATAAGCTTTGCTGGATGCCATGAAAATAGAAGAATTTCCATAAGTGCGGTGCACATCTACAACCTCATCATCACCTTTTAAATTTATGGCCACAAGTGATTTAGAATGTCTCTGTGCTTTGTACAAGGACAGTTCACTTTTCTTCACCATGCCATTTTTCGTAAAGAATAATAAGAATTGATCATCCTCAAACTCTCTAATTGGCATAGCTTCAACAAAGAATTCTTCCTTTTCAAGCTGGACAATGTTAGCCACATGCTGCCCAAGATCTTTCCATCTGATATCCGGCAGCTTATGGACAGGCAGATACAAATATTTACCCAGGTTGGTAAACAGCAGAACTGTGTCTTTCGTATTCATTTCAAACAGCCGCAAAATATGGTCGCGGTCTTTAATGGCTAAGTCTTCACCGTTGGAAGCGGCATAGGACCTTAAGCTTGTCCGCTTAACATAACCGTCCTTTGTGACCGATACCAGGACATCTTCACTGGCAACGGTAACTTCTAAATCGACCTTTAGTTCTTCCACTTTATCCTCGATTTTAGTCTGACGGTCGTCATTATATTGTTTCTTCATCGAACGAAGATCAGCTTTAATAACTTTCATTAGTTCATTTTCACTGTTCAGAAGCTTTTCTAAATAATCTATTTGCTTCTTCAGTTCATCCGCTTCCTTTTGAAGCAGCGTAATGTCGGTATTAGTTAACCGATAAAGCTGTAAGGTAACAATTGCTTCAGACTGTTCTTCAGTAAAATCATACTGAGCAATCAGCTGCTGCTTTGCATCCTGTTTATCTTTCGAACCACGAATAGTAGCGATCACTTCATCTAGAATGGAAATGGCTTTAATAAGTCCTTCCACAATATGAGCACGCTTTCTTGCTTTATTCAAATCGTATTTCGCCTGCCGGGTTACAACATCATGCTGATGCTGAATATAGGCATCCAGGATCATCGGCAAGCTTAATAATTTCGGAGTGCGCTCGTGAATAGCTACCATATTAAAGTTGTAGGAAATCTGTAAATCTGTATGCTTATACAAGTAATTCAGCACGCCTTCGCTATTCGCATCTTTCTTTAGCTCAATAACGACCCGGAGTCCGGTACGGTCGGTTTCATCGCGTACTTCAGAAATTCCTTCAACTTTCCGGTCTATTCTTAATTCATCCATCCGCTTTACCATGGAAGCTTTATTTACTTCAAAGGGAATTTCATCTATGACGATCTGTTCTCTGCCGCCGCGGACTTGCTGAATTTCTGCCCGTCCTCTCAATACAATCTTCCCTTTGCCGCTTTCATAAGCTTTCCGAATCCCGTCTATCCCTTGAATGGTGCCTCCAGTGGAAAAGTCTGGTCCCAAAATTTTCGTCATAAGCTCTGGAACAGTAGCGGCAGGTTTATCTATTTTCATAATTACAGCATCGATCACTTCTCCTAAATTATGCGGAGGGATCTCTGTCGCATAGCCTGCCGAAATACCCGTCGATCCATTAACCAGCAGATTCGGGAATTTTGCCGGCAGAACAGTTGGCTCTTGAATCGTGTCATCAAAGTTAGGTATAAATTCCACGGTTTCTTTTTCAATATCTCTTAATAACTCAGATGAAATGCTTGACAGACGTGCTTCCGTGTAACGCATAGCAGCCGGTGGATCTCCATCCACACTTCCGTTGTTACCGTGCATTTCTACGAGCGTTTTTCTGACTTTCCACGTTTGGCTTAAACGAACCATCGCATCATACACAGAGGAGTCTCCATGGGGATGGTAATTACCAATAACGGTACCGACCGTTTTTGCCGATTTCCGGTACGCTTTTTCATGCGTGTTTTTTTCCTGATGCATCGCAAATAATATTCTTCGCTGCACAGGCTTCAGCCCGTCTCTAATATCAGGCAGAGCACGTTCCTGGATAATATATTTACTATAGCGTCCAAAACGGTCTCCTAATACTTCTTCCAAAGGTAAATCTAAATACTTTTCTGCCTCAGCCAACAGAATATCCCCCTTTTATGTCTGAATTTTGTCGTTTTCTAAAATGTTTGCTTCCTCTTCTAGACCAAAAGCAACGTGGGATTCAATCCATTTACGGCGAGGTTCTACTTTGTCACCCATCAGTGTCGTTACCCGGCGTTCTACACGTGCAAGATCATCTATCGTCACACGTATGAGAGTACGAGACTCCGGATTCATCGTGGTTTCCCACAGCTGATCCGCATTCATCTCGCCTAAACCTTTATATCGTTGAATCATATAGCCAGATTTAAATTCCTTAAGAAGTTTCTGCATGCCTTCATCATCCCAGGCATACTCAGTTTTCTCTTTCTTTCCTTTTCCTTTAGAAACTTTATATAAAGGCGGAAGGGCTATAAAAACTTTCCCCGCTTCGACAAGCGGTCTCATGTACCGGTAAAAAAAGGTGAGCAGCAGAACCTGAATGTGTGCTCCATCTGTATCCGCATCGGTCATGATCACGATCTTATCATAATTGCAGTCCTCCAGCGTAAAATCGCCGGCCACCCCTGCCCCAATGGTATGAATGATCGTAGAAATTTCTTCATTTTTAAAGATATCAGCTATCTTAGCTTTTTCCGTATTGATTACTTTTCCTCGCAGCGGTAACACCGCCTGAAACTTCCGGTCTCTGCCTTGTTTAGCTGAACCTCCTGCAGAGTCTCCCTCAACTAAATAAAGTTCATTCTTGTCCGGATTTCTTGACTGGGCAGGCGTCAGCTTTCCGCTTAAAAGTGAGTCTTTCCGTTTTTTCTTTTTACCGGAACGGGCATCCTCGCGGGCTTTACGTGCGGCTTCCCGTGCTTCTTTTGCCTTAATAGCTTTTTTTATAAGCATGGAAGCTATATCAGGATTTTCCTCCAGGAAATAAGACAGCTGCTCAGCCACTACAGCGTCAACCGCCGACCTTGCTTCTGAGGTTCCCAGTTTACTTTTGGTCTGGCCTTCAAATTGAAGAAATTCTTCCGGGATCCGTACAGAGATGATCGATGTAAATCCTTCTCGGATATCATTTCCTTCAAGATTTTTATCCTTTTCTTTTAGCATTTGCATCCGTCTTGCATAATCATTAAAAATTCGTGTGATAGCTGTTTTAGCTCCGGATTCATGGGTGCCTCCATCTCTTGTCCGGACGTTGTTAACAAAAGATAACATGCTTTCTGCAAATCCATCGTTGAATTGAAAGGCAAAATCCAATTCAATATCTGAATTTCTTCCTTCAAAAGAAACGACCGGATGAAGGGTATCTTTTTCCTCATTAAGATAAGCAACAAAAGATTCAATCCCATCATTATACTGATAAGATTCCTTTGCGTACTCGTCCCGTTCATCTACCAGGTTAATGCGATACCCTTTTAACAGGAAGGCCGCTTCGCGAAGCCGCTCCGAGAGCGTCTCAAAGTTGTACTTCGTAACAGAAAAAATAGTCGTATCCGGTTTAAATCGAACAGTCGTCCCTGACTTTCTCGTATTTCCTTTATGTTCAAGAGAAGTGACGGGTAGTCCTCCATGCTCAAATCGCTGGTAGAACTTCTCTCCATTACGGCAGATGTGAACTTCCAGCCATTCAGAAAGAGCATTCACTACAGAAGCTCCAACACCGTGCAGCCCTCCGCTTGATTTATAGCCGCCCTGACCGAATTTTCCGCCTGCATGCAGGACAGTGAGAATGACTTCAGGTGTCGGCTTACCTGTTTTGTGCATCCCTGTCGGCATCCCTCTTCCTTCATCCTGAACTGAAACACTGCCATCTTTATGAAGAGTTACTGTCATTTGCTCTCCGAATCCAGCTAAAGCTTCATCTACAGCGTTATCTACAATTTCATAAACCAAATGATGGAGACCTCTGTGGTCCGTGGACCCGATATACATCCCCGGCCGTTTCCGTACGGCCTCCAATCCTTCAAGTACTTGTATGGAATCATCTGAGTACGTTTGTTGTTGTTTTGACAATTTTCCATCGGCTCCTTTCAGATCGACACCAGCTACTTCTATAATAGAACAAATGTTCGCAACTGTAAACGTTCGAATAAAAACATTGCTTGTTATATTGTAGCGGTTTTATCCCAAGACGCAAATACAATTCTTTTTTTGAAAATGAAAAACCCCCGTTTTCACAGGGATTTAAAAAAAGAATTTTCATTTTTCAGCGTAGAATTGCTTGAGCAACTTTAATACACATATCCATGATTACGAGCATATCTGTATCTTTTAATTGCTCATAAGCCTCGGGGTGGCTAACTCCTTGCTGACCCCAGAAAGCTTTAGCATTCACCCCTTTACATTCCTTGGCTATCTCCGGCAAGTGCTCCGGCCGGCGGAAAACGTTAATGATATCGATGGGTTCTTTTATATCTGAAATCGAAGCATACGCTTTCTCGCCAAGTGATTCCTGAATGGTGGGGTTCACTGGAATAATCCGATAACCGGCCTCCTGCATCGCCTGACTCACTTGGTATGACGTTCGGCCGGGGTTATCTGACAGGCCGATCACTGCGATCGTTTTCGATTCATTCAGCAACTTCTTAATTTGCTCTTGCGTCGGGTTTTGAAAGGACATCATTCCGCCTCCTAGTTATTTAGTAATCCTTCTTTCTCTAAAAACTCCCGGGCAACCGCTTCTGGGTCCCGATCTTCAAAATCGACTTCATAATTCATTTCCCGCATTTTGTCCCCGTTAATTTTTCCGCCCAGCTGGTTTAACACATCTTTTATTTCCGGATATTTGTCTAATGTTTCTTTACGCATAAGCGGAGCTCCCTGGTACGGCGGGAATAAATGTTTTGGATCGTCCAATACCTTTAAATCCAGATCCACCATGTAACCGGCAGTCGCATAGGCATCGATGACATCCACATCCCCTTTAGAAATTGCGCCTTGTCTAAGTCCGGGATCCATCGTTTTCACCGTGCCAAGATCCAGATTATATACTTTCTTCATGCCTTGATAGCCATCCTGGCGATCCTTAAATTCCAGGGTGAATCCGGCAGTGATTTGATCTTCTACCGCTTTTAAATCCCCGATCGAATTCAAGTTGTATTTGTCCGCAAGTTCTTGCGTTGTGGCTACAGCATAGGTATTGTTATATTTCATAGGCTGAAGAAATGCCATATCGTATTTTTCAGCCATCCCTTTTTCAGCCTGCTGGTAAACCTCTTCCGGCTCGTTGCTATTTGCCTGCTGGTCAAGCAGAGACACGATAGCGGTTCCGGTAAATTCCGGGTAGATATCAATACTTCCTTCCTGCAAGGCGCTGAAGACTAAATCTGTCTTTCCTAAATTAGGTTTTAACCCGACAGACAGGTCTGTTTGATCTTCAATTAATAGTTTATACATATTAATCAAAATCGCTGGTTCAGAGCCTAATTTCGCTCCTAATACCAGGTCGTTTTTCGCTTTTCCTCCGAATGCAAGGGGACCTACAGCTATTAAGGCAGCGATGACTAACAGGCTGACAAGCGAACGAAAGCCTGATTTTGCAGAGGTTCGTTCAAACAAACGGAGAATAACATCCAATAAAATCGCTAGTAACGCAGCGGGGATAGCACCTAATAAGATGAGGTTAATATCTCCTCCTCGGTCAAGACCGAGCAGAATTAAATCCCCTAAACCGCCGGCGCCGATTAACGCAGCTATGGTCGTTGTGCCGACTATGAGAACCATTGACGTCCGGATCCCCGCCATAATTACTGGCATGGCAAGCGGCAGTTCTACTCTAGATAACCGGCGGAATGAACTCATCCCCATTCCCGTAGCTGCCTCTTTCAATGCCGGATTCACTTCTTTAATTCCAGTATACGTATTACGGAGAATCGGCAGTAGGCCGTACGCGGTTAACGCAATGACAGCCGGGGTCTGACCAATTCCGAAAAGAGGAATTAAAAACGCCAGCACAGCAAGACTCGGGATCGTTTGAAGGATGGCTGTGAGACCGATAATTGGCTCAGCCACCTTCTGCTTACGGGTGAGAAGAAGCCCCAGCGGAACCGAAATTAATGTCGCAATGACTAGGGCAATGATTGATATTTGCAAGTGTTCCCAAATTTTTTCTAATAATACATCCTGCCGCTGTTGAAAGACGTCCAGAAATTCATTCACGACTGAACCACCCCATTTTCCGTTCGAACATTCTCTTTGAGGTAATAAACCATATCTTTATAAGAAAGGGTGCCAATTAATTCGTCTCTTTTCACAACCGGCAGCAAGGGATAATCATGCTGTTCAAATACGGTCATCGCTTCCTTCAGAGTCATTCCATTGGCCAGGGCTGGAAGATCAATCTTCTTCCCTTCATGAACAGCGCTGCTGTAAATGCCCGCCGAATTCTTCAATGCGTAAGTCCCCCGGGCTGGAACCCGGTGATTAGCAAAATCCTCTTCCGTATAGACCTGATTTTCTGTTTGATCAATCATCACATCGACTGCTGTCTGCCAAGGTGATTTCCTGCCTCCGATGAAATCCTTAACAAAAGCATTTGCCGGGTGCAGAATTAGATTTTGCGGAGTATCTAACTGGATAATTTCTCCTTCTTTCATTAAGCACACCCGATCACCCAGCGCCATTGCTTCGTCCATATCATGAGTCACAAACACAATTGTTTTCTGGATTTCCTGTTGAAGATTTCGAATATCTTTCTGCAGCTGTTCGCGGCTGATTGGATCAAGGGCGCTGAAGGGTTCATCCATGAGGATAATATCAGGATCAGCGGCCAGGGCTCTTATGACACCCACCCTTTGCTGCTGACCACCGGAGAGTTCGCTTGGCTTTCTTTTGCGGTGCTTCTCGGGATCCAGACCCACCATATGCATGAGTTCATCGATCCGCTTGGAGAGCTCTTTCTTCTTCCACTTCTTCATTTCCGGTACGATGGAAATGTTCTCTTCCACTGTCATGTGTGGAAAGAGCGCAATTTCTTGTAATACATAACCAATATTCCAGCGAAGTTCATGTATATTGTAGTCCCGGATATCCTTGTTATGTATCGTGATTGTCCCTTCTGTAGGATGAATCAGCCGGTTAATCATCTTCATAGTAGTGGTCTTTCCGCATCCGCTTGGACCGATTAAGGTGAGTAGTTCTCCTTCTTTCACCTGAAGATCAATGGCTTTAAGCGCCGTAGTCCCATCAGGATAAGTTTTAGTTACATTTTTAAAAGTGATCATTGCCTTCCCCCTGTATCGTTAAATAAATCATTGATATATTCCCAATTTAGTGTCTCACCAAACCTATTCAGAAACATTTGTTCGTCTCTAGAGAAGAACTGCTTGATCTAAGCTTCTTTCAGTTACGGAGGTCTGTTTTTATTTTCTCCCAAATATCATGGCTTCCAAACCGTTTACTCCAGGAAGCCAAACCAGCTAGATGATATTTGTCCACCAATGAAATGCGTTTACTGAGAGAAGTTTCATCTTCCAGCCACATACGATAGATCTTACCTTTGCTTGTTGTTTCCACATAATGCTGGCCGGAGCCCTGGTCTATTCTGGGTGTAACATGATGTTTCTCTACCCAATTTCTTGCTTCGTCCATAGACATAGATTTTGAGCTCATCTTCGGTTCATCGGTTTTATGGGTATCTTCTATCCATAAGCGGGTGTATAACGGAACTCCCAGGAGAAGCTTACTTGAAGGGACTTCTTCTAATAGCCGCTGTAAATTACTTTCTACCCATGATAGGCCGGCGACACTGCCTGCCTCCTGGGAGTTTGCCCAATGTTCATCGTAGCTCATCACCATCACATAGTCTGCTGCTTCTGCAAGTTCTTTCCGGTTATAGAATTTTGACCACTGCCCGCTCGTGGATTGAAAAGTAACGTTGATTGAAACAGTGAGCCCTGCCTGATGGGCTAAGGGAGTCAACTCTCTGACAAACTGGGTAAAATCATCTCCGTTTTCCTCATAGACGTTTTCGAAATCTAAATTTATTCCATCAAGTTCATAAATTGACGCAAAATGAAGCAGCTGACTGATCATTTTCTGTCTTTTCGAAAATGAAGGGAGTACTTTAGCGCTTAAATCAGGATCAAAACCATTGGAAAACAATGCCCATACCAGACCATTGTGATCATGAGCTTGCCGCACGTAGGCTTTTGAAGCAATATTTCCGATTTCACCTTTACTGTTTTGCAAGGTAAACCACGTGGGGGAATATACGCGAACTCCGGGGAGGTTGGCTAACTTTTCAGGATTCGCATCCTTGACGTATATCCCATCCCACACTAAGTGGAAAGGGGATGCTGGTTTTTTCAATTTTGGATGGTTGGAGCCTGCAGCTTTCTCGGTAATGGTTGTTACTCCTTTCTTGATAAGGGCTTTCCTTGATATGTATCCACCGTACCCGCTGTCTGTACGGACTTTGAAATAAGAACCTTTCTGGTCAATAACAAAGACCTTGTCACCCGCTTTCAAATTGATATAATAAGGAGATGTTACGGTTGACCTTTGCCGAAGCCGTTTCCAGGGAGTTTTCACATCTTTCTTTATCACAGCTTTTTCTTGCTCGTACCCATTCTGATAGACAAACAAAACTCCCGTGTCCGATTTATAATGTCCTTTTAATGGATACACATCCTCCAACCAATCTGTCGAAATCAATATGTTCCCATTTACTTCTTTAACAGCCGGAAAATCTAAGGGAGACTTCTTTCGATTCTTATAATAATGGCGCTTATTTACAGGAAGCTGATACACTTGCTGAGGAGTGGTGACCACGACAGACCGGGAAGCTTCATCATAAATGATGTGCGAGTCGATCTTCTGTTTGATGAACGAAAAAGGTACATAAATCTTTTGATCCAGCATCTCTGCTCTATAATCACTCTGCAAGCGATCATTCAATAGAATCGTATGCGTGTGCTTAAAATAATCGATCTTTGTCTGAGAATCAAAAGGATAGAATTTAAAGCACAGGATAGCAGTAATTCCTGCTATAGTAAGGATTACAGCAATGAGGGATCGTTTAAACTTCTTCTTTTTTTTGCGTAAATGGCTGTTTTTCATAGATTCCCTCCTGGCTACATAATAGCGAAATTTGCAAAAGAAGGAAATGAATAACTGAGTTGGTTTAAGAGAATTCACCGTTTATCTAGTTCTTTACAAACCTCTGGCATGATAAAATAAAACTAGTAAAGACTTTAAGGAGTTGTGCGTTATGGAATATATAATTTTTGGAGTGATTGCCTATTTATTAGGTTCTATTCCATCGGGGCTGATTGTCGGTAAGATCGGTTACGGAAAGGATATTCGCGAACATGGAAGCGGTAATCTAGGAGGAACGAATACGTTTCGTGTTCTTGGAATCAAAGCAGGTATGCTCGTCACTAGTGCCGATATATTAAAAGGGACCCTGGCCACCCTCCTGCCGCTTCTATTTGGAGCAGATATTATCATACTTATCATAGGATTATTCGCAGTCGTCGGCCATATGTATCCTGTATTTGCAAGGTTTAAAGGAGGAAAAGCCGTAGCAACTTCTGGGGGCGTTGTCTTAGCCGTCAATCCCATCTTATTCATCATTGCTATCGGCACCTTCTTTCTTATGCTGTATTTAAGTAAATATGTGTCGCTTGCTTCAATGATTACAGGGATCGTCACTGTAATTGTCACCCTTCTTCAGCAGGAGTATGGATTAACCGTTGTGGTATCTGTAATGACTTTATTCGTCATATACCGGCATAGTACCAATATTAAGCGGATCATCAACAAAACGGAGCCGAAAATCACCTGGATGTAAAGGGATAGATCTTCTGCCAATGACAGGCTGCTGTCATTGGCTTATTTGATGAAAAGAGGGATAAACTCATTCTCTTCAAGACATGCTAAAACATGGCATGTATGTAAGCACATTAGAAAAGCAATAAATTGTATAAACCCCTCTACATATTGTATACTTTGACGTATAAGAAGGCCTGAAAGGAGACCTTGCTATGAACCAAACTGAATTAAATAACCAAAAACAATTACCTTCCAAGAAAGAACGCCATAAATTATTCGGCTCTGTAGATCCAGGCCCTAGAACGAAACCCGTAGATAAAGACAAAATGGCAGACCTTCAAAATTCAAGAAAAGATTTTCTCTTTGATATTGATCTGGTAGGGATTTCTAATGTGAAGCATCCGATCCGAATCCCAAGTCAGCTGACACCTGAAATCCAGACCACTATTGGCACCTTTACTTTTGGATCATCCATTAAAAAAGGAAGCAAAGGAACGAACATGAGCCGCTTTACGGAGCAGCTTGATAAATACCACCATGAAGGATTTGCCATAGATGTCGCAACACTGAAAGACTTCACTGCAGAATTAGCCGGCCGGTTAAAACAGTCAGATGCAAGCGTAGAAGTCAGCTTCCCGTGGTTTTTCGAACGAAAAGGTCCTTATTCTGACCTGACAGGAATGAACCATGCCGAAGCTTCAATCAGTGTGGATTATCAAGAAGAAACAGGGTATGATGTTTCAGTTACCCTCACCGGCAAAATTACCACTCTTTGCCCTTGTTCGAAGGAAATAAGTGAATACAGCGCCCACAACCAACGTGGCAATGTGACTATGAAAGTGAAGTTGACAGATGATTTTAATGAACAAGACATAGATTGGAAAACAGCCCTGCTAGAAGCGGCGGAGAGTAATGCTAGTGCGAGAATTCATCCAGTTCTAAAACGTCCCGATGAAAAAATGGTCACTGAGCAAGCTTACGAGAATCCGCGTTTCGTTGAAGATATTGTTCGGCTGGTAGCAGCAGATCTTTATGAATACGAATTCGTGGAATCCTTTGAGGTTACCTGCAGAAATGAAGAGTCCATTCATCTTCATGATGCTACCGCTGTTTTGAGTTATGATAAAAAAGACGAACGCGGAGAGTAAGGGATAGACTATGAAATATGTGATGATCGCTATCATCCAGTTTTACCGTAAAGCAATCAGCCCTTTTTTCCCGCCTTCGTGCCGGTTTCAGCCTACTTGCTCTGCCTATGGATTAGAAGCATTTCAGAGGTTCGGATTTTTCAAAGGCCTCTATTTAACGATCAAACGTATTGGCAAATGTCATCCCTTCCATTCAGGAGGATTTGATCCTGTTCCTGAGAAGAAACACAATTCTTAATTCCGGGCGACCACCGTCCGGAATTTTATTTTCCTAATCAATCGTTTATCCCTTGGCGGTTAAAGGGAATACAAAGCAGATACCAAGTACTGAAAGGAGAGAACCTTATGGAATTAAATGTAACGGAAAAAGCAGCCCAGTGGTATGAGAATGAGTTAGAAATAGAAGATACTTCGCTTCGATTTTATGTGCGTTACGGAGGTTCCGGATTACAGCCTGGATTCTCTCTAGCCATCAAAATAGAACAACCTGAAAACCCTGTAGCACTGAAGAGAGCAGGATCGATCGATTACTTTATTGAAGAGGAAGACACCTGGTATTTTGACAGTCATTCGCTGACCGTAGATTTTGATGAAACATGGCAGGAGCCCAATTTTAACTATGAAAAAAATGACAGCTAAAGGTAGAGTGCTATGCCTGCCAATGAAAAGATGGTCGTAAAATAATTTTATTCACCAAAAAACCCGAACCTTTGATTTACATTGGTTCGGGTTTTCTGAGTTTTAATATAACAGGAAACAAGCTGTTTCTCAGGCTGTCCTATTATTTAATAAGGATGTCAGCTTTTTCAGCGAGGCAGACTGGTTTATCTGTCCATAGGTTCAGACACATGGATCAGACTTTTTTATTTAAAGAAAACCTTTCAATTTGATCCCATTGGTTCTCTTTTTTTAATATATCAACCTGGCGAGGGCCAAATAAGTCAAAATGAGGAAAATGGGGATCGTTATGGATCCAGTTCGGTTCTAACCCGTAGGTTCTTCCCCAGTCCGTCAGCTTTTTAAGATCGGCACAGCCTACCTTCGTCACTGTATCACAGCCGGGGAAGCGGTCATCAATCCAGAAATGGGTCAAGAAAGCAATTTCACCTTCTTTTACGCTTCTCTTCCACCTGACAAGTTCTTCTCTTTTTAGTCCAAATGCCATTATTGATCAGACTCCATAGCATTTAAATACGCCTTATGCCAATCGGGGAAGCTTCTTCGGATGGAGACCGGCCGGAAAGATTCCTTCTTGACGATCACATGCTGCGTCTGACCTGTCACAGCAATATCTCCGGATTCGTGAACCACTTTGTACCCATACGTAATTCGAAGTCCGTCATAAGCCTCTACCCAAGTGAGAACGTGGACATCTTCCCCATACCTGACCGGTGTTTTATATTGAATATTAGCATCCACTACCGGTGAAACGACGCCCTGATTTTCTATCTCATAATATTTAAATCCCAGGCCTTCAATAAAATCAGTCCTGCCCATTTCAAACCACACTAAATAATTCGCATGATAAACCACACCCATCATATCTGTTTCCTGATACCTTACTTTTATAGGGGTTTCTGTCACTTTCATCATTAGCGCTCCCTTCTTAAAGCGTGCCACGCCTTCTCCACGTCCGTTTCGATCAGCTGGTTCATGTCGTCCACTTCGTTTGAGACTACTCGAATGGACTGATACTGGATTGCCTCATTCACTAAATTATCGACGAATCGTCCGTTTCCTCGAATTCGATGCTCTTTAAATTCGCCGAACAAGAAGTCTTGGCTTGCTTCATTTAATTGATAGCCGTATTTTTCAGATTGGTAATGGGTCATAGCTAAGAGTTCCTCTTCATTATAATCAGGAAAATAAAAATATTTTTTAAACCTGGAGGCAAGTCCCGGATTACTTTCGACTAGCTGTTCCATTTCATACTGGTAGCCTGCTAATATGATGACTAAATTTTCATTGTGCTTCGTCATTTCATCTACCAGGGTTTCAATCGCCTCTCTGCCAAAATCATCCCTACCCCCATTATAAAGGGAATAGGCTTCATCAATAAATAACACTCCGCCAAGCGCTTCACGAATTTTCCGCTTCGTTTTAATCGCCGTTTGACCGACATAACCAGCGACAAGGTCACTTCTTGACACGACCACCATATGGCCCCGCTTTAATAAACCGCAATTCTTCAGTACATCAGAATATATCGAGGCTACGGTAGTCTTTCCAGTTCCCGGATTACCTGAAAAAATAGAATGCAGCTGGATAGGAACAACAGGATATCCTGCTTCTTTCCTTGCTTGCTGGGCTCTTACAAATGAAGAAAGTTTCTTCACTTCTGATTTTACATTTCCTAAGCCAATCAGCTCATCCAGCCTTTCCATCGGTGTGTGGTCTGATAATTCGGCTTCTGCTTCCCAATTCACATCCTGCTGATCGATCCTCATATGGTCCAGCCAGTGATGTTTATCTCTTTCAGCTTCTGAAGCTCCTTTATGAAAAATCGTTTTCATGACCAGGTTTTTCACAGTGCGTGCATTGCCAAATGAATCATCCACTCTTTCTTTGTCAATTAACGTTGAAAAATCATTAATCGCTTGTTTGGTGAAAAAGAAATCATTCTCTATAGCTGTTTGTTCAGCAATCGTAATGAGCTCATCCATTCCATAATCAGGAAGCTCAATATGATTTTGTTCAGGAAAACGGCTCCGCAGCCCCGGGTTGGACCAAAGAAACTGGCGCATTTCCTCAGGATAACCTGCCAGAATTACTGCGAATTTCCCGCCAAATTCTTTACTAGTCATCGCTGAAACGAGTGTATCAATAACTGCCTGGCCATAATCGCTCCCTGTTTGTCCATCTCTTCTCAAGCTGTAGGCTTCATCTATAAAAAGGACACCGCCAATCGCTTGTTTAACGTAGTCCATCGTATTTTCTTCACTCTGCCCTACGTAGGATCCGACCAAATGGGAACGGTTTACTTCCACCACCTCTTTAGTATCTAAAATACCGAGTTCATAGTAGATATCCGCTAATAAACGGGCCATCGTGGTCTTTCCCGTCCCGGGATTTCCCGTCATTATCATATGAAGACCAGGTTCATCTACCATAGAAAAACCGAAATTTCTGCGCTGCTGCTGATACTTCAGAAAATGGTAGTATCGCGTAATATAAGTTTTCACATCGGTAAGACCGACCATCTGTTCAAAGGCTTCTAAAGGATTTTCCCGTGCACTTTCTGTTAAAAAAGACGGCAGACGTTTGTATAATTCATCTTGCGAATCGGATAAGCGCCTGGCCTTTTCATTTATTTCTTTTACCGGAACAAGAATTCTTCTTTTTTCAATTGTTGAAATTGCATTTTCCATAACTGCTTGCAAATCCGTTAATTGTTCATAAACCTCTTTATAGATCCGCAATCTGCTGGAAGTTTCCATTACTGCCTTTTCAGCCAGGCTGTTGTCCCACTGCTCCTTCAGTTTAAGAAGGTCTTGATGAATGGAACGTGCTTTCTTAGCTTTCGCTGAATCATGGTCAGTTTCATGCATGACCCATTGTTCAATAGGTGTATTCTTTAGTAAAGTATAAGCCTGCATGAGCTGCTTAGATTCATAGATTTCGTTAACTACTGTATGGTTATCATTCATTACTCTTGCCTCATCAATAAACTGATCAGATAGGGAATCTTGATCAGGGTGACGCTTAATTCGGTGATAGGCAAGGGATGCATATAAAAGAGCTTTCAATTCTTTATCATTAATCTCGGAGTCATTTAAATAACGCAGCGCTTCCACTTCGGATATCGGCGGTGCTTCCTCCAAGCTGTTCCATTCCTTAATAAAATCCATCATCGCGTCCTCACGTCCTTCCTATCAACGTTTCCCATTTTATCATAATCCGTTTTATATGTAGAAGAACAAGCCCTGAACAAAAGTATATGCGCCCGGAAGACAAGACTAGGATAAACACAGCGGCAGCGTGGTTCGCTCTTTATTCCCGCAGGTAGAAACGTTGTCTGCATACTAAGACTCCTACGGGACCCCCACGAACGGAGGACTCTGCACGAAAATGGTCTGCTCTCTGAGGAAAGTTATGTCTGACGAGTGGATTTGCCAAACAATGCCTTCATTTATTGTAAAATAAAGCAAACCTAAACCCTATAAAAGTTAAGGGTCCGGGTTTGCTTTTGAATGGAATTCTTTCATCCCATCCTTTTCTATCTATTATCGATTTTATAGATTTTTTGCTTCATCTTTGATTTCTGACGCATACCCTCGATGGATTGTTCGCGTCGTTCGTTCTTTTCTTTAATTTGCTGTTGCCCAGTTTCATTTGCAAACTCCAGTGATTGATGAGAAGCTTCGATATTTTCAATGGCATTCGTTATGTTCTCCTGTAAACGGTCAACATTATCCTTCGGTTGTCTGGTTTTGGCATATTACGACTCATTAAAATCCTCGTTTAAAAATCGATTCGGACTTGCAGGAATTCCTCCCTTACGTTTCCCAATGAAAAAACCCCTGTACAAAAAAAACAAATTCCATCTTTTTTAGGATGGAATTTGTTCTAATCTGTCCTTATGGCGCTTTTCTATGCGGTCATCAATCTCGTCTAATAATTTTTGGTCTTCTTCTATACTTCTAATGTTAGCCTGAACACGCTCATTAAATGTTAAGGATTGCCTTTTTCTCATGGGAATCTCTCCTTTTAAGAATAAGCATTCCCAAGAGATAAGCAAAATATTCCTATTCCAGTGATTCCTTCATTTTGACCATAAAATCATAAGTCATCGGGCCGACTTTTTTGGGCTGCTGGATCCTTCCATCCCTGCCAATAAAATAAGTAGTCGGAATTGTAAGCGCCTGGTAAAGATCATTGACTTTTAGTTCTTTATCTAAAACGACTGGAAAATGATAATTGTGGCCGTTCATATATTTGTTTACCTCTGAGACATCTTTCTCGCTTCCTGTGGCGTTGACCGCTACAATCTCAACCTCATCTCCGAAGTCTTGATAGAACTTTTCCAGCTCCGGCATTTCTTCCTGACAAGGGGGACACCAGGTCGCCCAGAAATTCAGAAAAACCTTTTTCCCTTTTAAGTCAGCTAAAGTTAAGAGGTCTCCGCTTAAAGTTTCCAAAGAGAAATCAGGTGCTTTTTCCCCTGTTTTAAGCTCTTTCGGGGCGTTAGGAGCGACCATCATCGTTCCATCCTGATTCGACTCGGAGTTGGATGTTTCCGCAGCTGCTTCTTCTTTTCTCTGCTGGTCTTTTTTATGGTCAGCTACAGTTACCACAAGCATTCCAATTAAGACGAGTATCACTACACCTGCTACGACCTTCTTGACAATGATTTACTCGCCCCTTTCTTTAATAAGCTCTTCAAAAATATGTACAAGGTTTATATAGGATAGTCTATGTTTTACTTTATATAATAAAACACGCTTTTGTAAAGAAAAGCGTGAAAAAAAATAAAAAACCGCCATGAAAGGCGGTTTTTTAATCATATTCAGCTTAATTTGTTACGAAGTACCATTTGAAGAATTCCACCATGACGGTAGTAATCAACTTCAACTTCACTATCAAAACGAGCGACAACATCAAATTCTTTCTTGCTGCCTTTTTCGTCAGTAGCCGTAACTTTCACTAAATCATGTGGTTTTACAGACTCATCTACCTGAACATCGAACGTCTCGCGTCCAGTAAGTCCAAGAGATTCAATGGTATCTCCTTCTTTAAATTGAAGCGGAAGAACACCCATCATGACCAGGTTAGAACGGTGGATTCGCTCAAAGCTTTGAGCAATAACCGTTTTAATTCCCAGTAAGTCCGTTCCTTTAGCAGCCCAGTCACGGGAGCTTCCCATACCATAGTCGTCTCCAGCAATAACGAGAAGCGGGGTATTATCCTGCTGATACTTCATTGCCGCTGTATAGATCGGCATTACTTCTTCAGTTGGCCAGTAAGTGGTAAATCCACCTTCTGTTCCAGGTGCTAATTGGTTACGAATACGAATATTCGCAAACGTACCACGCATCATCACTTCGTGGTTACCACGGCGTGAACCATAAGAATTAAAGTTTCGGGGACTTACACCGTTTTCCTGTAAATATTCGCCGGCAGGCATGTCTTTCGGGATAGCTCCTGCAGGTGAGATGTGGTCTGTCGTAACGGAATCACCAAATTTACCTACTACGCGCATGCCATTAAGCGGCTTGACTTCTTCAGGGTCGCTAGACAGCCCCTCAAAGAATGGCGGGTTTTGGATGTACGTAGAGTTATCGTTCCAGTCATACAATGGCTCATCTGTTGTATTAATTTCATTCCATTCCTGGTTGGAATTAAATACGTTTTCATACTCTTTACGGAAGATCTCTGGAGTAACAGAGTTTGAAATCTCCTGCTTGATTTCTTCCTGAGTCGGCCAGATATCATCAAAGTAAATTGGATCTCCGGACATATCCTTGCCAATAGGTTCTGTTTTCAGATCAATATCCACCGTTCCTGCTAATGCGTAAGCTACCACTAGTGGCGGTGAAGCCAGATAGTTTGCTTTCACCAGCGGGTGAATACGGCCTTCGAAGTTACGGTTACCTGAAAGTACTGAAGATGCTGTTAAATCATGATCAGCAATTGCTTTTTCAATTTCAGGAAGTAAAGGACCAGAGTTACCAATACATGTTGTACAGCCATAACCGACCAAGTTAAAGCCAAGTTTGTTCAGATACTCCATTAAGCCGGAATCTTCAAGATAGCGAGTAACTACTTTTGATCCTGGAGCCAGAGAAGTTTTCACATAGGATGGTACGTTTAAACCTTTCTCAACGGCTTTCTTAGCTACAAGTCCTGCGCCCAGCATTACATGCGGGTTCGAAGTATTCGTACATGAAGTAATGGCAGCGATCGCAAGCGCACCTGTCTTCATAACTGCTTTATCTCCGTTTGAGAATTCTACTTCTGCTTCTTTATCAAATTCAGCTTTATCCAGTCCAAAGCCGTGATTACCGGCAGGTCCTGTAATCGCTTTGTTAAAGGACTTCTTCATCTGAGAAAGCGGGATCAAATCTTGAGGACGTTTCGGTCCAGATAAATTTGGTTCCAACTCTCCAAGATCGATTTCGACCAGTTTCGTGAAATCTGGATCTTCAAATGATGGATCATACCAAAGATTATTTTCTTTACAGTATGTTTCTACCAATTTAATCTGCTCTTCACTGCGGCCAGTTAGACGCATATATTCTAAAGACTCCCCATCGACTGGGAAGAAACCACATGTAGCACCATATTCTGGAGCCATGTTGGAGATCGTTGCACGATCTGCCAGCGGCATTTCCTGTAAGCCAGGTCCGAAGAATTCAACAAACTTTCCAACAACGTTTTGCTCACGAAGTTTTTGAGTCACTTTCAGCGCTAAGTCTGTTGCGGTAGTTCCTTGAGGGAAACTTCCATTTAATTTCACACCTATAACTTCTGGAGCAGGGAAATAAGAAGGCTGACCTAACATTCCTGCTTCGGCTTCAATACCGCCTACACCCCAGCCAAGTACTCCAAGACCATTAATCATAGTCGTATGGGAGTCAGTACCTACTAATGTATCTGGATAAGTATCTACAGAACCATCATCCGTTTTATTTGAATGAACTACATTTGCAATATATTCAAGGTTCACCTGGTGAACAATACCTGTTGCAGGTGGAACTGCACGGTAATTATCAAAGGCTTTTTGAGCCCAGTGTAAAAATTCATAACGCTCTTGATTTCGTTCAAATTCAAGTTCCATGTTAGCTCTCAGCGCATCCGGCGTGCCATATTTATCCACCTGTACGGAGTGGTCAATAACCAGATCCACAGGGACCTCAGGATTAATTTTATCCGGGCTGCCTCCCATATCAACCATAGCTTTTCTAAGTGAAGCAAGGTCGACTACTGCGGGTACACCTGTGAAATCCTGCAAAATTACCCGGGAAGGCTTAAATGGAACATCTTCCCCTGCTGATTTACTAGTTCCCCAATTTGCTAAACTCTCCACGTGTTCATCTTTAATCACACGTCCGTCGTGCTGACGAAGCAGAGATTCGAGCAGAATACGGATAGAGAAAGGCAGACGGGAGATCTTTCCATGTCCCGCTTCTTCTAAGGCTTTCAAATCGTAATAGTTGTACGTTTGGCCATTAAGGTCAAATTGTTTGCGAGCATTATATACATTGCTAGCCATGTTTCCATTTACCCCCTCATCAAAATTAAATGGCGAGCCCGACAGGCTTCCCCATTCCCCAATTGTTCATTTGCGCCTTTCAACAAAAAAGGACACAAATCTGCAACTATTATTGTAAAACAAAAGAATTTAGAAGTAAAACAATTAAGCAGATTTTTAATTATTCTGGCATTCATAAAGGACGAACTATGCAGACATAAAAGTAAACACAGGTTGTATTTATTAAAGCAACCTTTTATAATTAACCTAATCAATCATACTTAGAAAATGAAACAAGGTGATTACAAAATGTCTCTCGGATTTTCCCTGTTTATCATTACCTGGGTCGTCATCATGGTAGGCTTGATGAGTATAGGCGGTTTCTTTATGTTCCGTAAGTTTCTGAAGCGTTTGCCGAAAGAAGATGGAAAATCCATCATTGACTGGGAAGAACATTATATTGAGCTGACCAGACATATGTGGAAACAGGACCAGAAAGACTTACTGGAAGAGCTGGTGTCCCCTGTGCCGGAATTATTTAGAGATATCGCACGCCAGAAAATCGCCGGGCGGATCGGGCAGGTAGCGCTCGAAAAGAAACAAAAGAAAATTACTCAAGAAGTCATTATAGAAGGCTACATTCTGGCTACACCTAAACGGGATCATAAATTTCTGATAAAGAAACTTGAAGAGAAGAAAATTGATCTTGCTCCTTATCAGCCATTGTTTGATCAAACCTCATAGTGCTCGTCCTGCTTAACTAATGCGGACGAATCGAAAAGGCCGGGATGGTTATACCCCGGCCTTTTCTAATATTCATGCATTTGCATCAGAAGTATGCCTTTTCCGATCAAGCTGGAGAAACTGTTTGAGCATCGCGATCCGCCAGGAAACAATCATCCCGAAGGCAAGTAAGAAAAACATCCCGCTCGTCTCACCCAGAGTCTCATTCATCCCGATAACGATTTTTAGAATGATCCGTATCACAAGCAGACCAGCCAAGATAAAAACAAATCCTTTCGAAGGCTTCAAATAGATCTGGCCGTCTCTCATTTCAAATCGTGAAGTCCGAATGAGAAAGATGGAAAATATAATTCCCACAACGAGAGCTTCCGCTACTTGACTCCACGCGACTCTGAATTCCGGTAAGAGAAACATGAACGCTCCCGTGCTCATAAAAATCGGAGGTAAAACAATTTTCTTAATACTCGCCGGGCGTTTAGCTGCCCGAAGCCGGATGAAAATCATTCCCGTGGCCATTCCGGCAGCCAGAATTGTGCTTGCAATTAACCAATACATATCCATTCACTCTTTCTTTTAGCCCATTCACGGTTGATTTAAGACTCGCTCAACGGCATCAAGAACTCTTTTTTCGTCAAAAGGTTTCACAATAAAATCTTTGGCGCCTCGTTCAATGGCTTCCACAATCATTTTCTGCTGTCCCATTGCCGAACACATTACAATCCGCGCATCCGCTGAATGAGCTTTGATTTCTGCTAATGCTTCGATTCCGCTTTTTTCCGGCATCGTAATATCCATCGTAATTAAGTCTGGATTTAATTGATGAAACTTAGCTACAGCTTCTTTTCCATTTTCCGCTTCTCCCACCACTTCATGATGTCCATTTTGTAAAATGGCGGTGAGCGTCATCCTCATAAACTTAGCATCATCCACAATTAAAATTCTCGCCATAGCTGCTCCTCCTGCTCCTTAATCACGATCATTTGCGATCGATAGAATGATCGTCATTGTCACACCGATAACCGTTATATAAACTCCCAGATCAAACATTAAAGCAGTTGCCAGTTCTGTTCTTCCCAGGACAGGAAGATGAAAATAAGCAAAAGTATGACTTAAAAAAGGCTGACCAAAAACAAATGAGCCCATTCCTGTAGTCAAGGCAATCAGCAGCCCTACAGGGATTAAATAGCGATAGTTCACAGGAAGAACCTTCTGCATGGATTGAAAGCCATATGCCATATACATGAGAACAATCGCAGCTGAGGTCATCAGCCCGCCTATGAATCCTCCTCCTGGGGCATTATGACCGGCCAGAAATAAATAGATGGAGAATCCAAAAAGAATAAATGCAATCAAAGTTGTAGTTGTACGTAGTATTATGTCATTCGTGCGGGCCATATAGATGCTCCTTTGATTAGTGTCGATATTTTCATCATAATATAAAGCACTGTTAAAATCCACGGTTAAAACCCTTGAAAACCAAACCAATTAACTAAATAAGAGGTTAATTTCGTCATCCAGTCAAAATACAGTGCCACTCCCATGACAATCATTACATAGCCGCCTGTTTTCACAATTATCCCACTATGTCGTTTAATCCATGTCATTTTTCCAATAAAGAATGAAAGAATAAGAAAAGGCACGGAAAACCCTAAAGAATAGGATACCATCATTAGCATAAATAAATTAGGCCGGTCTGCAGCAAGAACCAATACCGCAGAGAGAATCGGTCCTGTACATGGCGTCCACCCCAGCGAGAAGGTTAACCCAATCAAAAATGACCCTATAAATCCTGCCGGACGGTTTTTAAAGGCAATTTTGCGATCTCTCATTAGGAATGAGAAATTAAACACGCCAATAATAACAAAACCAAAGAAAATAATAATGATGGATCCGAGCTGCCGGATCAAATCCTCATTTCTTATGAAAAATTGAGACAGCAAGGATCCCGAAAAGCCCAGAATAATAAAGATGGTCGTAAAACCAAGCAGAAAGAGAATCGTATGGGCAAGACTTTTTCGATTCAGCATCCCATTATCTCCCCGTAATTCACTCACACTCATTCCTGTTATGTAAGAAAGAAAAGCAGGGTACAGAGGAAGTACACAGGGAGAAATAAAAGATAAAAAACCTGCCCCGAAGGCGATAAAAATGTTAACGTCAGTCATGATTTCTTCCTCCAAACGAATTGCTAGATACTATTGTATCAAACCCAGATATAAAAAACGATGACACAATGATGAACCTTTAACTGGATGGCTGATTAAAATACATTTCTATGATCTTGGTTATTTCATATAGGATAAAAGCAGATTTTCCGCTTCTCTTCACGCAGAAATATAATCTAATTTGAAAAGTATACCTATTTACTCCTAGTAAAAAGCCTTCTTTCTATTATTGAAAGAAGGCTTTTTGCAGAAATAATTACTTCATTTGGTTGTTCATAGAACGCATCATCTGATTTATCTTTTTCTGAGATGGTTTCTGTCCCATCTGCATCATTAATGTGCGCAGCATTTGTTCATTAATTGGCGGGTTTTTCTTTAAATAGTTCATCATGTATCTTCTTGCGATGAAAAAGCCTAAAGCTACACCACCGACAAGAGCTAAAATAGCAATGATGATCACCCATACAATCCCCAGTGTCATTGATTCGTCTTCCTCCTTCGTGTTGTATCCCATAACAGTATAGTAAAATGCTCTTCTGAATACAATAGGGCATTTTACAATAATAATCGCTGACGAGCTAGAGATGATATCCAGCCATAATGCTCCCCGTTCTTCTCCAGAATATAAAAGGATTTATGGGACATTCTTAAGGGCTGAAAAATCATACGGTCTGCCTGACAGAGACTACTACACTGAAAGAAACAGCTTATATTCTTATACTTTATTATATCATATTCCCTCTCTTCATCTACAAAAGGAATGTTTACAGAAATATCGTTTTTCTCTATGACATTCACATTCCTTCTATGATTCAGCCAATCTATGTAAGGAAAAGCTTCAGTTATATATTCCAGCTGCTTTTGATGAACCTCCGATTGTGGAAAGCGGAGACATTCCAGCAGAAAACGTTTCATCATTTCAACTTTATAATAATAGCTGATACTGACTTCTGGCTTCACAGCAAAAATAGCAAAGTGCATCCTTAATCACCCCTCAAGTCGTAGTATAACCGCATAGGGGAGCGAAGGATGTCATTTCTTCGAGTTCAGCAATTTCGATTTTTGTCATAGATTCCCGGTGAACTATTCTATAATTAAATCAAGCTGCCGCTAGTACAGCAGCAGCTTGATCAAAGAGACTTTAGGAATTCATAAGGTTTTCAGCATGTTTCACAACATTTTCAACGGTAAAGCCATAATTTTCAATAACTGTTTCTCCAGGTGCAGAGGCGCCAAAGGTATCGATTCCAATTACTGAACCATCAAGACCTACATAACGATCCCAGCCGAAGGACGCAGCCATTTCGACAGCTAAACGTTTACGAACCTGATTAGGAAGTACGCTTTCTTTATATTCATTACTTTGAGCATTAAAGCGATCAAATGAAGGCATACTTACAACTCGTACATCGTAGCCATTTTTCTTCAGTTCGGCTTGTGCCTGGACAATAAGCTGAACTTCAGAACCTGAAGCAAGCAGAATCGCATCGGGTTCTTCCTTCTCAGAATCACTGACTACATAGCCACCTTGTTTCACGCCTTCGTAGGATTTTTCATCCGTTCCTTCAAGAGTTGGAAGTCCTTGACGAGTAAGAACTAGTGCTGTAGGTGTTTTATTAGATTCTAATGCAAGTCTCCAAGCTGCACTTGTTTCATTTCCATCTGCAGGACGGATGACGGACAAGTTAGGAATCGCGCGAAGAGACGCAAGCTGTTCTACAGGTTCATGAGTAGGACCATCTTCGCCAACGGCAACAGAGTCATGAGTAAATACATAATTGACTGGTACATCCATAATTGCTGATAGACGTAAAGCAGGACGTAGATAGTCACTAAATACGAAGAAGGTTCCACCGTATACTTTTAGTCCACCATGCAGCGCCATTCCATTCAACGCAGATGCCATGGCAAATTCTCTCACGCCAAACCAGATATTACGGCCAGCATAATTCTCTTTTGAGAAATCTTCTTCTTCTTTAACAGCTGTTTTGTTAGAGCCTGCTAAGTCAGAGCTTCCGCCAAACAGATAAGGAACTGTTTTGGAAAGAGCATTAATAACTTCTCCAGAAGAAGCACGGGTAGCTAACTTGTCTTCGCCAGCTTTATACGTAGGCAGCTGATTTTGCCAACCTTCTGGAAGTTCGCCTTTGATAGCAGCTTCCAGTTCTTCAGCTAACTCAGGATAAGCTTCTTTGTATCCTTTCATTAGATCATTCCAAGAATCTTCTTGCTGCTGTCCATTCGCTTGGACTTTATCTTTGAAATCCTGATAAACTTCTTCAGGTACATGGAATGGTTCATGTTCCCATTTGTAATATTCTTTAGTAGCTGTCACTTCTTCTTCTCCAAGCGGAGCACCATGAGAAGCAGACTTACCTGATTTATTTGGAGAACCGTATCCAATCACAGTTTTCACTTCAATCATCGTCGGCTGATCTGTGTTCCGTTTAGCACTTTCAATCGCACGGGCAATTTCCTCCGTGTCCGTTCCATCTTCTACGCGAATAACCTGCCATCCATAAGCTTCATAGCGCTTCTCAACGCTTTCACTAAAGGATCGATCCAGATCACCGTCTAAGGAGATATCATTGGAATCATAAAGAACGACTAGTTTACCAAGGCCAAGGTGCCCGGCAAGAGAAGCAGATTCTTGAGAAACGCCTTCCATTAAATCTCCGTCTCCGCAAATTGCGAACGTATAGTGGTCGACTACATTATAGTCGTCACGGTTGTATTTTGCTGATAAGTGAGCCTCAGCCATCGCCATACCTGTAGACATTGCAAGTCCCTGACCCAGCGGTCCGGTTGTTGCTTCTACCCCGTCTGTATGGTGAACCTCAGGGTGTCCTGGAGTTCTGGAATCCCATTGACGGAAAGACTTTAAATCATCGATCTTCACATCATAACCGGAAAGGTGAAGCAGGCTGTACAGAAGCATAGAGCCGTGCCCTGCCGATAATACAAAACGGTCACGGTTAAACCAGTGAGAATGACTAGGATTGTGGTTCATAAATTTCGTCCAAAGAGTATAGGCCATAGGGGCAGCGCCCATCGGCATCCCCGGATGTCCAGAGTTTGCTTTTTCTACTGCATCAATTGCTAGTGTACGAATCGTGTTTATTGAAGTTTGTTCAAGGCTGTTTGCCATGTTCAAAAATCTCCTTTCGTTTCTGTTATATGTAACATGTTTTATCCTATAATGAAAATGCTCCAGTGACAAGCACTCTACAGTGATTTCCTGTTTTTTTCAAGCGAGAGCTCTGCCCGGAACACCAATGACTTCCAAACAAAGAATCCGCACCTTCACTCAGGTGCGGAAAGTTCATTAGTGTTTTTTTTCGTTTTTCTGCATTTGCTTCAGCTTTTCAGGAGTTACATCCTTCCCATTCGGGTCGATAACCTTCATTCCCTTTAACTGATTCTTAAAGGATTTACGGACATTCCCTAAATACTGCTGACGCAATTCCTTTTGTTCTTCTTTCTCAGACTTGGTTAAGCCCTCTTGCTTTGATTTATTAGCTAATTCGTTAATACGATTGATTTTTTCTTTAGATAACATATTACATACCCCTTTATTTGGAAGTATCCATGAAAAAGACAAGCGCAGTAAGCCCTTGTCTTTTCTATATTAACGCGATCATTCTTTATTTTCAAGTGATTCGTATTCCTGATACCTGCGATGAACGGTAGCTTTTGATACATCATAACCCAACCCTCTTAGAGTGGCAGCTATATCTTTAAAAGTCAGCTTATTTTGCCTTAAACGCACTACTTCTTCGATTGGAAATTCAATTCGTTCCCTGCCAGAAGCAGCCTCAAGATTAGAAAGGTTTTCAGCCGGGTTGTATCCATTCTGAACAGCTTTTTTCATGCCTCTGCGAATCTTCATATTATGTATTTTTCGCTGATACTCCTCTACAATCCCTACGATTTGCAAAACCATAGAATCAGATTCTGAAATTTCTAATTTACCATCGTGGGAAAGAGAGTAGATCTTCACTCCCAGTTTCTGCAGTTGATGAAATAAAGCAATTTTGGTATTCCCCCGCCCAAGTCTTGTTTCGTCCTGAATGAGGAGCCCTTCTGCTTCTTCACTGGAGAAGTACTGAAGCAAGCGGTAGAGACCTTCCCGTTCCACCTCGTATCCGCTCGCTTGTTCCTCTATACAATCCACCACTTCCATACCGTGCTCAGCTGCCATCGCATGTAATTCTTCCCTTTGTCTTTTCAAGGAAGAAACCTGGGCTTCTTTTTCCGTACTTACACGGCAATATAGTATTACTCTCATGATAACTTAACCCTCTCTAATAAAACTACTTCTTATCATAATATACTTTATCCTGTAATCACCATAGAGAAATATAAGAATGCTAAGCTCGCAATAAATAGAACAAGATAAGTAACATCAAGCTTTGATAGTTTATTAAACATTAGATTTCCCTCCATTTTAAGAACGAACGTTCCCAAGAACTTCTGTTCGCCTTTTGTTAATTCCAATTATATACGAACAAAGGTTCTTGTCAACCTATTTATTCGAACGCTTGTTTGTATTTATTTTTTTTGCATGGTACAATGTGGTTACTATAATCCTATGTATGAGGTGTCAATCTATGAGTAAACTTTCAAAACGGCAGCAGGAAATACTAGATTTTATAAAAGAACAGGTTTTATTAAAGGGGTATCCCCCATCCGTTCGTGAAATCGGCCAATCCGTTGGTCTAGCTTCCAGTTCTACAGTTCACGGGCATTTATCCAGACTCGAGAAAAAAGGTTATATTCGCAGGGATCCGACAAAACCCAGAGCAATAGAAGTAATAGAGCTTGAAGAAGACCACAGTATTCCTAGAAGCGAAGCAGCTTACGCACCTGTCATTGGTAAAGTTACCGCAGGTTCTCCCATTACTGCAGTCGAGAACATTGAAGAATATGTTCCTCTTCCTGATTCGCTTGCCGGGTCAGACCAGAACACCTTTGTATTGATTGTTCAAGGGGAAAGTATGATCGAGGCAGGAATATTAAATGGTGACATGGTCGTTGTCAGACAGCAGCAAACCGCTCAAAACGGGGACATTGTAGTTGCCATGACAGAAGACGAAGAAGCTACTGTTAAGCGCTTCTTTAAGGAAAAGAATCACATCCGGCTGCAGCCGGAAAACGCGACAATGGATCCGATCCTCTTAAATGATGTCTCGATATTAGGTAAAGTAGTCGGTTTATACCGTACTGTACATTAAAGGACAAAAGCGCAGGCGATCGTCTAATGACCTTGAGGGGCTCCCCAGGCGCTGGAGCTGGATGTAGCTTCATATCGCAAAAAGTTATCCAAACACGAATCTTAATATAATTTCCTAGACGACTAGAAAGACTGACCGAACTCCGGCCAGTCTTTTTTTCATTTATTGATTTTTGGATAGGACAAAGAAAAAAATAATGGACGAAATGTATAATTTGCCATCAAAAAGACGAACGATAAAATGTGGAGATGGTGGCTGGTAGAAGTGAGTAAAATTCTTTATTGTAACCGAGGATGCTGGGGGAATCTCTAGAGGTTTACTTTCCTTATTACCGTTTGGTTGAAGAAGGATGAGAATATTGCCTGCAAACCAGGTGTTGAAACAGCATGAGCCCAATACTTCACTGAACCCACCCATGTAGACGATAACCTTATTTCCGCTCATGCAAGGCCGACCGACCTGCCTGCATTTATGAGAGAATTTATGAAGCAATTAGATTAGTAATTCTTGTTAGAGGCTGGAACTAACCAAAAACGCTTAAGGGCAAATTAAGTATATGAATTTTCACAGGAAAAATTTGAAGCATTTACCCTGACCTCTATCCACACATTAAACACCCGGATCTTTGATTTACTCGATTCGGGTGTTTTGATGAATCATTTTCTTTTGCCTCAGCTTCTATTTGGCTGTAGAGATCAAAAAGCACCTCTGCACCCTTTACTAATTGTTAACAAAAAAACCCTTGATGCTATGAACATCAAGGGTGAGTAAATTAATACGTTTGTAAATACTGCTCTCGTTCCCAAGGGTGAACCTGCGTCCGGAACATATCCCATTCGATTTCTTTTGCTTCAACAAAATGTTCGAAAAGGTGTTCGCCAAGCGCTTCTACCATAATTGGATCTTTCTCCAATTCTTCAAGCGCATTAAATAATGTAGCTGGAAGATCTTTAATTCCATGAGCTTCACGTTCTTTTTTGTTCATAACGTAGATGTTACGGTCTACAGGAGTTGGAGCTTCTAACTTATTTTTTACTCCATCAAGTCCTGCAGCAAGTAAGACGGCCATAGCCATGTATGGGTTAGCAGATGGATCCACACTACGTACCTCAATACGGGTACTTAACCCTCGTGAAGTCGGAACGCGAATCAGCGGACTCCGGTTACGGCCGGACCAAGCTACATAACAAGGAGCTTCATAGCCGGGAACCAGGCGCTTATAGGAATTTACAGTGGGATTTGTCACCGCTGTAAAGTTCGTCGCATGTTTAATGATGCCCGCTGTAAAATTGTAGGCAACTTTAGAAAGCTGTTTGTCACCTTTTTCATCAAAGAATGCGTTGCCATTTTCATTAAACAAGGACATATTGGCATGCATTCCGGACCCATTTACGCCAAATAACGGTTTAGGCATAAAGGTGGCATGCAGTCCATGCTGACGCGCAATCGTTTTAACGGCAAGCTTAAACGTTTGAATATCATCGCAATGTTTCACAGCATCCGAATATTTAAAATCAATCTCATGTTGTCCTGGAGCCACTTCATGGTGAGAGGCTTCAATTTCAAATCCCATCTCTTCAAGTTCTAAAACGATGTCCCGGCGGCAGTTCTCCCCAAGGTCAGTAGGTGCAAGGTCGAAATATCCGCCTTTATCATTCAATTCCAGCGTAGGTTCCCGATCTTCCCCGAGTTTGAATAGAAAGAATTCTGGTTCTGTTCCAATATTGAATGCAGAGAAACCCAGTTCCTCCATCTTTTTAAGATTGCGTTTAAGATTATAACGCGGACAGCCCTCGAAAGGGGTTTTGTCAGGATTATAAATATCGCAGATAAAGCGTGCCACTTTACCTTTCTCAGAAGTCCATGGGAAAACTACAAAAGTATCTAAGTCTGGTACTAAGTACATATCCGATTCTTCTATGCGTACGAACCCTTCAATCGAGGATCCATCAAACATCATTAATCCATCGATAGCTTTATCCAGCTGACTTAATGGTATTTCCACATTTTTAATAGTTCCCAGCATGTCAGTAAATTGAAGCCGGATAAAACGAACGTTTTCCTCATCGATTTTCTTATAAATTTCTTCTCTGGTTAATCCCATTGCCTCGTCTCCTCCCGAACTGCTTTAATGGAAAAATCGTGATAATTCTCCCTGTCGTAATCCAAGTTTACCTTGTCTTCCCGAAGTGAATAGTTCTTGCTGTAACATACGACGAAGTTCTTTTTCAGAAAGTTCATTGTGGACCTCTTCTACGCGCTCTTCGTTATACGGCTCGTTCTTGGGCTGGTCCGTCAGCTCCAGAACTTGTTTAATTCCTGCCATATTTACCCCTTTTTCTATGAGATCTTTTATCTCTAGCAAACGATCTACGTCGTTAAAGGAAAACAGACGGCGGTTGCCATCTGATCTTGCAGGAGTCACAAGTTTGTGCTGCTCATAATAACGGATTTGCCGCGCAGACAGGTCAGTTAAAGATTGAACAATCCCCATCGGGAATAGCGGCATCGAACGACGAATTTCATCACTCATCGAATTGCCTCCTCCCAAAAGAAATGATACTTTCATTATACGACACGAAGGTGATATGTCAATGAATGTGAGGATTGTTTACATAAAAAAAGAAAGCGCTTATTATCTTACATGATATTTTCACTCAGCAGCTGTTCCACTGCCGTCGTGACAGCAATTTTAACATGAGCATAGGTTAACCCACCTTGGACAAAGGCTGTATATGGCGGCCGAATCGGACCATCTGCCGTTAGCTCTAAGCTGGCTCCCTGGATAAATGTGCCGGCGGCCATAATAACTTCGTCCTCATACCCAGGCATGGGGCTTGGGTGCGGGGTCACATGAGAGTTAATCGGTGATGCCGCTTGAATGGTCTGGCAAAACCGAATCATTTGATTGGCGTTTTCAAAACTTACCGACTGAATGAGGTCGGTCCGCGGAACATCGTAGGAAGGGTTGGTCTTAAAGCCGAGATCATTTAGAAATTTAGCTGTAAACACCGCTCCTTTAAGAGCCTCTCCAACAACATGAGGAGCAAGAAAGATTCCTTGATACATTTCCTGGAGACTATTTACCGTAGCACCAGTCTCCTTCCCTAATCCAGGCGCAGTGAGCCGGTAACTGCATAATTCAATCAGCTCTCTCTTCCCCGCTATGTAACCACCGATTCTTGCCAGCCCGCCGCCAGGGTTCTTAATGAGAGAACCTGCGATTAAATCCGCCCCTGCCTCCAAGGGCTCCCGTTCTTCTACAAATTCACCGTAGCAATTATCTACAAAAATTATCACATCGTCTTTAATAGAACGGACGTATTGAATAACCTTCTCGATCTCTTCTATACGAAAGGAAGGCCGTTCAGAATAGCCTTTCGACCGCTGAATGGCCACCACTTTCGTTCGGTTTGATAATGCTCGTTCGATTGCTGCTTTGTCAAAATCATGTTCAGGGGTAAGCGGTATGGACTGACAAGTGATGCCAAAGTCCTTTAAGGAGCCCGTATCTTTTCCACTGCTCCCAATTACTTCTGAGAGTGTATCATAAGGTTCTCCACTAATATAAACCAGTTCATCCCCAGGGCGCAAAACCCCAAATAAACTGGTTGTTATCGCATGTGTACCTGAGATCAGCTGAGGACGAACGAGTGCATCCTCCGCTTTAAAGATCGCCGCATAAAGAGCTTCCAGTGTATCTCTCCCAAAGTCATCGTACCCATACCCCGTGGTCGGGTTAAAGTGCGCATCACTAACTCGCAGTGCCTGAAAAGCTTGTAACACTTTTCGCTGGTTTTTTTCCACCCTCCGATTAATATCATCATGGTAATTTCTAATGGATTCTTCCGTCTCTCGTAAAGCATGTTCAATATTCATGGGCCGCATTCTTCCTTACTTTTGTATAATCTTGTGTTTTAATGGGTGGTCAGGATGGATGTATCCGTGAAGCGCATACCCTTCCCGTTCTTCATAAAATTGCATGCTGGTTACCATGCTGAATTTTTTGAATTCCTGTAGTCTTTTTCCTTCGTCAGCAGAGACAAACACATCGTATTCATACCAGTCGTCCTTGATCACTTCTTCTACTTTATGTAGGATCCGCTTCACATCAATGGGATCATGCACACTGACCGATAAAGAAGGAAACGCCGGTGGAATAAAATCTCCTTCCACTAGGTCCTTTTTATTATAAACAGTAAGCATTGGCAATTGGCTCGCTCCCAGTTCCTCAAGCAGTTTAAGCACGATGTGTTCCTGGTGCAGATGATCCGGATGAGCAGCATCTACCATATGAAGAATGAAGTCCGCTTCCGTTACTTCTTCAAGCGTTGAGCGAAAGGCAGCAATCAAGGTAGTCGGTAAATCCTGAATGAAACCTACCGTATCTGACAGCAGTGCCTGAAAGCCCGAAGGCAGACTGAATTGCCTTGTTAAAGGATCTAACGTGGCAAATAACAAGTTCTCCTCAAAAGAATCACTTTCCGTCACTTGATTAAAGAAGGTCGACTTCCCGGCATTGGTATATCCGACGATCGCAATTTGAAACGCTTTATTTTCTTTTCTCCGCTTCCGATATTGATCCCTCTGTTTAACGACCGTGTTTAACCGTTTTTTAATATCATCTATCCGCCGTTGAATATGGCGGCGGTCTGTTTCTAGTTTTGTTTCCCCTGGCCCACGGGTCCCTATCCCGCCACCCAGCCTCGATAATGCAGTCCCTTGCCCAACCAGCCGCGGAAGCAGATACTGAAGCTGAGCAAGTTCAACTTGAAGCTTCCCTTCCTTGGTATGAGCACGGCTTGCAAAAATATCTAAGATCAACTGACTGCGATCAATTACCCGTCTTTCTGTCCGATCAGAGATATTCCTTAACTGACCAGGAGATAGTTCATCATTAAAAATAATTAAATCAGCTTCAAACTCTTCAGCTAGAATTTTTATTTCTTCTAACTTCCCTTCACCTAAGTAGGTTGCCGGATGAACACGTTCCCGATTTTGGATCACAACTTTACAAACTTCCCCGTCCGCTGTTTCCGTTAAAGACTGCAGCTCTTCGAGAGAATAGTTAAACCGCTCTTCATCTTCTCTTGGTGCTTTTCTTGCTACAAGGATTATTTTTTCTTTATCCATCAACTTAGGTCACCCTCTTTTCTAAACCATCCTTCCTTTCATAATATCAAAAATAACCAGCAAACGGTATTCCTGCAGGATTAGGGGCAGGAAAGATGGTTAATTCCACAAAAATCATTTACTTCGAGCGTCATCAGGGCAGTCTTCTTTTGATTATTACTGCTAATCACTCTCCAAGCGTGTTTTCGGATAGCTTCTTCAATTAAATTACGAACATACCTTGCATTCGAGAAGTTGTAAGGCGAGTGAGCACAAACAGAATTCAAATGATCATACAGCTTCCGTTCTGCTTGAGGCGTTAAACAGTAGTCTCTTTCTTCCAGCATCGTGGAGGCAATTGCAGATAATTCTGCCGCTGAATAATTAGAAAATGGCAATTGAATGGGAAACCTAGAGGCTAAACCAGGATTAATCCTTAGAAATTGGTCCATTTCCTCTGGATAACCAGCAAGAATCATAATTAAACGGTCGTGATGATCTTCCATGCATTTCACAATCGTATCAATCGCTTCTTTTCCAAAATCCTTGTCACCTCCACGCGCCAAAGAATAAGCTTCATCAATAAAGAGAACTCCTCCAATGGCTTTATGAATTAAATCTTTGGTCTTTTGTGCGGTATGACCAATATATTCACCGACTAAATCCGATCGGTCCGCCTCTATAAACTGTCCCTTCTCCAGAACATTCATTTCCTTAAATAATTGAGCCACCATTCTCGCAACCGTCGTTTTTCCCGTCCCCGGATTTCCTTTAAACACCATATGCAATACTTGAGTATTCGGCTTAAGCCCCAAATCCTTTCGTTTCTGGGCAATTAGAACTTGAGCATAGATTTCTTTCACTCGTTTCTTTAAATCCTTCATTCCAATTATGGTAGAAAAGAATTCATCAATCCTAAGAAATGGTTTGATCGATGTTTCTTGAGCCTGAATCTGCTGAACGGCAATGGTATTTCCTTTTGTTTCATTCAGCACAATATTTATCGTACCAGATCGAACAGCTTTAGCTTGCGGATGCACATAGACCCCTCCTCATTTCCCTTCATCATACGCACGATCTCCAAAAGCTGTGACAAACGCCTACGGGAAGTCATTAAGGAAGGCAGATCAGATGAAAAAAATAAACTTATTCATGATCCCTCCTTATGTATCAGAAGGCACAGCGGCAGGGGTCAAGCATCAGCACAAAAAGAAAAAGCGGGCGCATATGTGCGCCCGCTGTCATTCTCTATTCTTTATCCAATGTCACATTTTTCATTGGAGCAAATGTTGAAATTGCATGCTTGAAGATGAGCTGCTGCTTCCCATCCGTTTCAAGTAATACAGTAAAATTATCAAACGCCTTTATTACTCCACGCAATTGAAAACCATTGAGCAGAAAGACCGTCACTTGCATACGTTCTTTTCTTAATTGGTTTAAGTAGTTGTCTTGAATATTTACGGTCTGAGCCATGAATCTTCCTCCTCTTTTCTATCTATATTAATACCATTCTATGTTTTACTGCATCATTCCTGCTAAATCACGTAAAATTGTTGTAAATTTGTCTTTATAGTTTTCTTCAGACACTTCATACCATTGAACCTGCATTTTATTTCTAAAATAAGTGTATTGTCGTTTCGCATACCTTCTCGAATTTCTTTTTAATAATTCAACGGCCCGGTCGAGTGAGTATTCGCCCTTTAAGTATGGAATAAATTCCTTATAGCCAATGGCCTTCATAGATTGGGAACCTTCTAAACCATCCCGGTAAAAAGCCTCAGCCTCCGCCAGCAATCCTTCTTTCATCATTTGATCAACTCTCAGATTGATTCGCTTATACAGCTGTTCCCGGTCCATCTCCAGCCCTATCACGATTGGCCGAAAACCCGCATCTTCCACCTGCTGATCCTGATACTCACTCATTGTTTTCCCCGTTGCCTCATGAACCTCCAGAGCGCGCAGCACACGCCGTTCATTATTGGGATGGATCTTTGCAGCCTGGGAAGGATCAATCTTCACTAGACGGGCGTACATGGCCTCAGATCCCTCACTTTCCATTTCTTCTTCCAGGCGTTTGTATACTTCTTCATCTTTAGGTTGATTCGAAAAATTAAAATTAAATAACGTTGCCTGTATGTAAAGACCAGTTCCTCCAACTAAAACAGGTAAATGACCTCTTTCTGTAATTTCAACTATCAGCGATTGGACTTTTTCTTGAAATTCTGCCACGGAAAAGGATTCCTGAGGATTTTTAATATCAATCATATGATGAGGAATTTCTTCCATTTCTTTTGTTGTAACCTTCGCTGTCCCGATATCCATACCGCGATAAATCTGCATAGAATCACCGCTGATCACTTCCCCCGAAAACTGTTTAGCAATTTCCACTCCTAAACGCGACTTACCGACAGCTGTCGGTCCAACTACAGAAACGACTAAGGGCTTCATATATCTTCACCTTCCTAACTGTCTTTCATTATACATGAACCTTGATAGAATCATACCTCACGACCTAAAATAACGGAATCCGTTATATATACTAACGGATTCCGTTATAAAAAATCAAAAAACTCGTTAGTTGTACTATCGCATTTCGTTAGTTTATGGTATGATGTAAAAAAGGAGGCGGTCTTTTCGTGGTCCATGATAGAATTCGATCTCTACGTAAAGAACGGCGGTTAACTCAAACCATGTTAGCTCAAAAAGTTGGTGTATCTGCTCAGGTCGTTTCTAATTGGGAGCGTCAATATACTTCTCCTGATCTTGAGGATTTAACCAAAATTGCTCATGCCCTTCACACTACGGCTGATTATTTATTAGGACTAAGTGATGAAACAGAGGATGAGATGCGGGAAATCAAAGAACACTTGAAGAATCAGGGTTATGACCACCCCGTCTTTTTTGATAAAAAAGCCTGGTTCGGGGTACAGCCGGAGGAAATTAAACAAATTGAAAACTACTTCCGTTTTCTCTTACAGCAAAAAAATATTTCATAATGCATTTATTCTTATAAATATAACCATAACCAGTTGACGTAACGTTATTATGTTAACTGGTTATGGTTTTTTAAGTTTTAGATATTCGTAACTTTCTCTTCGCATCACCAGCCAGCTGTTACTCCCTTCTTTTTCCATATTCGAATTGAACTTCAAGACCTGCTCTTATTTCTAATTGCCCAGGCATGAGAGGGCTTGCCGTAGCCGCTGCCTGAGTCTTGAAGTACACAGGAGTTATAGAACCCGATGCCTTTGTCGTTTCAATAATTTTAATCGGAACAGGATTCATATTTACTTGCATGTTCGAAGCCAATGTTCTTGCTTTTACCAGCGCATCATCCAATGCCCCACTTAGCGCCTGCTGCTCGTAGGTTTCCAAATCTCTTGCCGTAAACGTAATTCCAGCTACTTGATTCGCTCCATTAGAAACTGCACCATCAATGATTACGCCCGTATTTCCAACTTGACCTAGGGTAATCCGAATAAGATGATTTACTTGGTATCCTTTTAATATCTGCTCCCCATCTACAAAGTCATACTTAGGTGATACGGTGTATTGGGAAGTTTGAATTGCCCCCTCCCCTACCCCGTAAGTCAATAAAGACTGGAGGATCTGATGCATCGTTTCAGCATTCTCCTGTTGAGCAGCTGCCACATTTTTATTTTCCGTCTGTACACCTAACTCGATAACGGCAGAATTGGGTTCTGCCGTTACCACACCTTCTCCATTCACAACCATATAAGGCAAAGGATACACTTCCTTTTGCATCTTCTTAGCAGCCTCCCTTTTATTCAGTTCATGTTTCTTAATGAAAAATTATGCATAGGAAGCAAAAATAAAAAACCCTGACTCCCGAGAGTGGGTTCAGGGTTTTACATGACTCGTTTAAACATTTTTTCCATTTCATACTCCGAGAAGAAGACAATGATTGGCCGTCCATGCGGACAAGTGAATGGATCGGTAGAATTTCTTAAATCTTCCAGAAGTCTTGTCATGTCGGATAAGTTTAAATAATGATTGGCTTTAATGGATCGTTTACAAGACATAAGAATGGCCGCTTCTTCCCGCAGCTTTAAGACATCGATTCTGTCTTCAGTCATTAACTGTTCTATCATTTCCTGAATGACCTCTTCTTCAAATCCATTTGGAAACCACTGCGGATGGCTGCGAATAATATACGTGGTCGTACCAAACGGTTCAAAAAACAGTCCAACTTTGATTAAATCCTCTTTAAATTCTTCAATTTTCAAAGCTTCCTGACGTGAAAAATCAAACGTTAACGGAACGAGTAACTCCTGTACCTCATGATCAACTTCAGCGAGCTGATCACGGAAAAATTCATACTTAATTCTTTCCTGAGCAGCATGCTGATCAACAATGTACATGCCATTTTCATTCTGTGCAATGATGTAGGTCCCGTGCAGCTGGCCAATAGGATACATAGGCGGAACTCTTTCTTCGTCTTTTTCTTTTGTTTCTTCTTTAGTCTCTGTTCCCCCTTCTTCCGGGACAGCTTGTTCCTGCTCGCTCATTTCCCGGACCACAGAATGCTGAACCTGGTCATAACTATCTGAAGGTTGAGAGGGTGCCTGCTGAATAAGGTCAGCGAAGGATGTTTCCCTCTCCTCATGAGCCTCTTCCTGATGATCACTTGGTTGCTTTTCATGAAACTGGAAGGTTTTCTGCTCACTTTTTTGTTTAACCGGCCTCGATTTAGTATCTTCTACGTGAGGAATCAGTGTCTGTCTTCTAAACGCTTGTCTAATGGTTTCCTCAATGGCCTGAAATAATTCTTTTTCTTTACTAAAGCGGGCCTCAAGTTTAGCAGGATGAACGTTAACATCAACTAATATTGGATCCATCTCAATATTCAACACCGATATTGGTGATTTACCGATGGGGAGTAATGTATGATAACCTTGCAGAATTGCTTTGTTTAAAGCAATGCTTCGTATATACCTGCCATTTACCATTGTCGACATATAACTTCTGGATGCTCTTGTGATTTCAGGTTTTGCAATATAGCCTTTTACTTTAAAATCCAAGGTTTCCGTTTCAATCGGCACCATTTTTCTCGCCACATTTACGCCGTAAATCTTTGCGATGACTTGGAGAAGATCCCCTCTGCCATTTGTTTGGAACAATTGTTTATCATTATGAGTGCATGTAAATCTGATGTCTGGGTGGGAAAGCGCCATCCGGTTTAAAACATCGGTAATGTGTCCGAGTTCGGTATGAATCGTTTTCATATACTTCAAGCGCGCAGGGGTATTAAAAAATAACTCATTGACGCTAATTTCAGTCCCTTGTCTGGCATCACTTTTCGTTTTACTCAAAAGTCTGCCTCCTTCAAGCTCCAGACACGTGCCAGCATGGTCACCAGTAGAAGATTGGATCTTTAACCGGCTGACCGCCGCAATACTTGCAAGTGCCTCCCCTCTAAAGCCCAGTGTGCGAACATGAAATAAATCATGCTCATTGGTAATTTTACTTGTGGCGTGCCTGTAAAATGCCCGTTCACAATCTTCTTCTTCCATCCCCGCTCCGTTGTCGGTAATCTGAATACTTTCAAGGCCAGCTTCCTTAAGCTCGACCGTTATCCAAGTGCTCCCAGCATCTACGCTATTTTCTACTAATTCTTTAACGACAGAGGCAGGACGTTCTACTACTTCTCCTGCTGCTATCTTATTAGACAAATGGTCTGGCATCAACTGGATTCTTGCCATCAGGCACACCTCCTCAAGACTTGATTTGTTTCTTCAGACGATAGAGTTCATTCATAGCATCCATAGGTGTCATTTCCATTAAATTAAGCTTCTTAAGTTGATTTTCAAGGGGAGTTTCCGCTTTTGTTTTCGGGGCTGGCCTGGATTCCTCCACAAATAAACTTAGCTGCTGATCATCTTCTGACGCAGCTGCTACTTCGTTTTCTGAGCCTTTTTCTAATTGAGCAAGTAAGTCAGCTGCCCGGTCAATTAAAGAGTCAGGCATATTGGCTAGCTGGGCGACATGGATTCCGTAGCTCTCGTCCGCAGCTCCATCTTTAATCTGGTGTAGAAACACGACACTCCCTTCATATTCTTCCGCTCTTACATGGACATTTTTTAATCGATCCAGCTCAAGATCCAAACTCGTTAATTCATGATAGTGGGTAGAGAACATCGTCTTAGCACGGATATGCTGATGAATATGTTCAACGATCGCCTGAGCTAACGCCATTCCATCATAAGTGCTTGTTCCCCTGCCAATTTCATCAAGAAGAATCAAGCTTTTCTCAGTAGCATGACTAAGCGCATGGTTCGCTTCCAGCATTTCAACCATAAAGGTGCTTTGACCAGAAACGAGGTCATCAGCAGCTCCTATTCTGGTAAAGATTTGATCAAAGATTGGCAGAATTGCAGATTCGGAGGGGACAAAACTTCCCATTTGACCCATAATAGCCGTTAAAGCAAGCTGACGCATATACGTACTCTTTCCCGACATATTGGGTCCGGTAATAAGCAGAACATCTGTCTCTTCATCCATATATATATCGTTAGGAACAAAGGATTCTCCCTTCATTACTCTTTCTACAACTGGATGCCTGCCCTGTTTAATGTCTACGATTCGCTTTTCATGATAGGCAGGACGATGGTAATCATTCTTTTCAGCTATTTGGGCAAAACCTTGCAAAACATCAATTCGGCTGATCTGCTCTGCCAGAAACTGCAATTTATGAACGTATGCCTTCACCCGTTCGCGTACTTCCAGAAAGAGTTCATACTCCAATTCAACACTCTTCTCCTCAGCTTCTAAAATGAGGGATTCTTTCTCTTTCAGCTCAGGGGTAATATACCGTTCAGCATTCGTTAACGTTTGTTTACGTTCGTACCGCCCCTCCGGAAGGTGCTTCAAATTCGCGCGCGTTACCTCAATATAATAGCCAAACACTCGGTTATAGCCAATCTTAAGCGAACGAATTCCAGTCGATTCCCTTTCCTTCGCTTCTAATTGAGCAATCCATTGCTTCCCGTTCTTAGAAGCATCTCGATATTCATCCAGTTTAGGGTTAAAGCCGTCACGTATCACCCCTCCTTCTTTAATCGCAGGAGGAGGATCTTCACCAATACTCTCCACAAGCAACTGTTTCAAATCCTCAAGAGGATCGATGGTTTCAAACAAATGCTTCATCGCTGGATGTTCGAATGTTTGCAAGGTTGACAAAATATCAGGAATACGAGATAGAGAATGGCGCAGTTGAATTAAATCGCGTGCATTTACATTCCCATATGCGATGCGGCCGGCCAGTCGTTCTAAATCATAGACAGAGATCAGCTGTTCACGTAAATCCTCCCGCTCAAAGTAATGCTCCAAAAACCCTGCCACTTGGTCATGACGAGTTTCTATTTCTTTACTGGAGAGCAGCGGACGTTCCAGCCATTTTTTCAGCATTCGCGCTCCCATGGATGTAATAGTCTGATCCAAGACTGATAAAAGACTCCCGGATTTCCCTTGTTTCCTTAACGTTTCAACCAGTTCCAAATTACGCTTGGAATACATATCGAGAGACATATATTGCTGTAATTCAATGACTTGAACCGGCCGCAGATGGTCAAGAGCCCGCTTTTGTGTATGTTTAATATACTGAAGCATCCGGCCAAACCCAGTTAAAAACTTCTCTTGATGGATTCCTTCCGTTAAACCGCTGAAAGCATCCTCAATCACTGTACGGTCTTCAAAGGAAACCGTGCAGCCGAGCCTTCCTTCCAGAGTTTCAAGCTGCTCTTCCTCCATCTCACTTGATACCACGACCTCTTTAACCGGCCGATTGTAAAGTTCACTGATCGCTGCGTCAAAGCCGCCTGTCACAAGAGCAATGCTATTTTCCCCTGTGGTCAAATCATTATAGCTGACCGTAAAAGTTCCATCAGAAAACTCAGTTAACGATGCCAAGTAGTTATTCTCTTTGTCCTCGAGCATACTCCCTTCCATGACTGTTCCCGGGGTAACCAGCTGAACGACTTCCCTCTTAACAACCCCTTTGGCAGTTTTAGGATCCTCCACTTGTTCGCAAATCGCCACTTTAAAGCCTTTACCAATTAATTGCTTTATGTAATTTTCTGCAGAATGATAAGGCACTCCGCACATAGGAATCCGGTCGGAAGAACCGCCTTCCCGACTTGTTAATGTAATTTCCAGTTCTTTCGATGCTTTTAGGGCATCATCAAAGAACATCTCATAAAAATCTCCTAAACGAAAAAATAAAAACGCATCCTTATGATCCGCTTTAATCTTTAAATATTGCTGCATCATGGGTGTGTATTGTGCCATACAAAAATCCTCCAAAACGTACAAAATTCATCACGGTACAATTATAGCACATTTAACAAGACGCCCTGAACGTGTACGCTTGTCCTTGCAAAAAAAGAAAAATCCTCGCTGAATCAGCAAGGACTGAGCTTTCTACTCGTGACTGCCATTGGAGCTGCTGCTTGACGATGGAAGGAAGTCAGTCTCAATCGCCGAGAAATCATCGGATGATAATTCGACTTCATAGTCATCCTCTTGATCACAGCCATGAGGGTCGACCTTCACACAAAGTTTGGTTTCACCAATAACATCAACAACAAACTCTCTTTCTACCTCTACGCAGATCTTCTGACCCTGGGCACAGATGTTCGCCTCAAGACAGTTTGGCTGCTGCACTGCTTTCGCAATCACTTCAACGTCGTCATGGATACAATTATGATCTTTTACATGAAGTGGAACTTGGTCACAATAATTGACTCGTTCTGTTACCACTTCTGTTTTCGTATTATCATTATACGAATACCACACGTTGATATCATAACTTCCAGACACTTCGACATGATCGCCTTTCTTCTTCGCGTTATAAATGTGATTAATGACCCAGCATCCTAAAATACTAGTTGGACGATGGGAGGGGCTGATGGTATGCTTCGTTTCTGTGAACTTCTTACCTTTCCCGATTACAGCCTTGGTAATGATCTCCCTGTAATCACGTTCAAAATATGACATAGGATTCACTCCTCCTTATTCTACCACCCATCCTATGTTTGAGCTGGGCGGTTGGTGACTAAAAATAATAATGGCTTTAGGACGTGTGTAATTCATTCTATGCAAACGCCCATAGAATTGTACAAAAAAAATCCGTCAGAAGAGAATTCTCTTCTGACGGAAGTATTAAAATCAGTGATTACAAGGGCTGCTATCCACTTTTGAACCTGTTTCTCCTTTAAGTACATCTCCTCCAGTTGACCGAATAACTTCATTTGTCACTTCTCTGGAGATGGTACTTGATACCATTTGCAGAATATCATTAATCACCATTTGGGAATCCTTAAATTCTGCCACCACCGGAATACTGTCCAATTCTTCCTGTAAACGGTCAATTTCATTTTCTACTTTCTGCAAGGCTTCTGTTTTTCCATAAGCCTGAAAGTTTACCGCTTGCTTTTGCAGGGCTTTAATCCGGTTGATATAATCTTGAACCTTTTTATTTTCATTCAGCTTTGCTTCGAGCTTTTTAAAACGGTCAATTTCTTCAATATCTGCCATCATCTTAGCTAGTTTATGGGCTTCGTCAACAATCTGCTTACGTGTGTATTGAGCCACTCACTTCACCTCTGCCTTCGCTTCGACCATTTCTCCATCAAGAGACCAAGTCTTCGCTTTATTAATTTTTACCTGGACGATGCTGCCTATAGAAGATTTTGGCCCAGTAAAGTTCACTAATTTATTTCGTTTCGTATGTCCTGCCAGCACATCAGGATTGTTTTTGCTTTCTCCCTCAACAAGGACCTCTACCACTTCACCTTCGTATTGCTGCATAGCATCAGCTGATTGAGCATTGACGATTTTATTCAAACGCTGAAGACGGTCTTTCTTTTCTTCCATAGCAACATTATCCTGCATCTTTGCAGCTGGTGTGCCTTCTCTAGCAGAATAAATAAATGTATATGCCGCTTCGAAGCCAACTTCTTCTACTAAAGATAAGGTATCCCGGAATTGTTCTTCCGTTTCATTCGGGAACCCGACAATAATATCGGTCGTTAACGTAGCTTCTGGCATAGCTTTGCGAATTTTACTTACCAGATTCAAATACTGTTCACGGGAATATTTACGGCCCATGATTTTTAGGACATCAGAATTTCCTGATTGCACTGGCAGGTGGATATGATCCAGCATGTTTCCGCCTTTAGCAAGCACTTCAATCAAGCGGTCATCAAAATCACGCGGATGGGAAGTAGTAAATCGAATCCGCGGAATATCTACGCCGCGAAGTTCATCCATTAAATCGCCTAATCCATAATTTATATCCAGATCTTTTCCATAGGCATTAACGTTCTGCCCGAGTAAGGTAATTTCCTTATACCCTTGAGCTGCCAAGTGGCGGACTTCCTGAATAATGTCCTCTGGAAGGCGGCTTCTTTCTTTCCCTCTGGTATAAGGGACAATACAATACGTACAGAACTTATCACACCCATACATAATGTTGACCCAAGCTTTAATTTTCCCATTACGGGAGCGCGGGAGATTCTCAATGATGTCGCCTTCTTTAGACCACACGTCGATAACCATTTCTTTCCCGAACATAGCTTCCTTCACCAACTGAGGAAGGCGGTGAATATTATGTGTTCCGAAAATCAAATCTATAAATGGATGCTTTTTAAGTATGCGGTTAACTACAGATTCTTCCTGAGACATACAACCACAGACCCCAATAATTAAATTAGGATTTTCCATTTTTAATGGTTTCAGATGACCGATCTCGCCAAACACTTTGTTTTCTGCATTCTCGCGAATCGCACAGGTGTTAAGTAAAATAATGTCTGCTTCTTTGGTGTTGTCTGTTGAGGTATAGCCCATTTCTTCAAAAATACCGGCCATGACTTCTGTATCGTGTTCATTCATTTGACAGCCATAGGTACGGATCATGTATTTCTTACCCTTGCCCGCCTGGTCCAGGTCTTCAGGTATGGTGAAATCGTAATGGACCTTCACCTCTTCTTTTCGGCGGCGCTGAGCTTTTCTAAGAGAAGGCGGCTGGTAGGTGGTTTCAAAATATTTCGTAAAGTCTTCACTTGTTTTTTCTTTCAATCGGTCCAGATTATCCTGGTCGGATTTTACGTCCGCTGGATCTACCTGGCGTATTTGGGTCATTTGCTTTCGCTGTTCTTCGTTCATTGCAATCTCCTTTCAAGCAGAGCTCTAACTGTCTTATTATATCAATTTTTCAAGAGAAATTTAAGAGCTCTATGAATATTATTATAATCTCTCGCTTTTTAAGAGGCAAAACTATGTCATAAGGCCTAGATCACGAAACCAGCTCCTCTCTATTTTTCCCCGCTTGTACAATAATAGACCCCTATGAGATTTCATAGGGGTCAGGAGAAAGCTTAAATAATATTTAATTTTTTTCCGACTTTTTCAAAGGCGTCTAAAGCCTCCTGTAATTCTTCCTGAGTATGTTCAGCAGTTACAATGGTCCGAATTCTACCTTTCCCGCGCTGTACTGTCGGGAAGACAATTCCTTGAGCAAATACACCTTCTTCAAAGAGTTCATCGGAGAATTTGTGAGTTAAGGCATCGTCGCCAATCATCACAGGTGTGACAGGGGTTTCGCTGATCCCTGTATCAAAACCTAATGATTTCAGTCCATCCTTAAAGAATTTCGTATTGTCCCATAGCTTATCGATCAATTCCGGTTCATGAAGGAGAACATCGATCGCTGCATCATTAGCAGCCGTGACTGCTGGCGGATGAGATGTACTGAATAAGAATGGCCGGCCTTTATGGATTAAGTACTCACGCAGCGTTTTAGTACTGGCCACATATCCACCCAGCACTCCGATTGCTTTACTTAAGGTTCCTACTTGAATGTGAACGCGTCCATCCAGATTAAAATGGTTCACAGTACCACGGCCGTTATCTCCAAGTACTCCGCTTGCATGGGCATCATCCACCATTACAAGGGCATTGTACTTCTCACACAGCTCTACAATTTCTGGAAGTGGAGCAATATTTCCATCCATTGAAAATACACCATCCGTAACGACTAGACGAGTGCGGTAATCTCCACTCTCTTTTAACGCCTCTTCTAACGAGGCCATATTCACATGTTTATATATTTTGCGGTCGGCTTTCGTTAAACGAATACCATCAATAATAGAAGCGTGGTTTAATTCATCTGAAATCACCACATCTTCCTTACCAAGAATTGAAGATAGGACTCCTTGATTGGTCGTAAAGCCAGATTGAAAGACCAGGGAAGCCTCTGTATGCTTAAATTCAGCAAGCTTTTCTTCAAATTCCTCATGCATGGACAGAGTTCCGGCTATTGTACGAACAGAGCCCGTTCCTACTCCATACTTTTCATTAGCTTGATCGGCCGCTTCCTTCAATTTCGGATGAGAAGTCAATCCTAAGTAATTATTAGAAGAAAGCTGGATTACTTCTTTCCCTTTAATGGTTACTTTAGAACCTTGAGGGGATTCAAGAGGAATAAGCTTTCTAAATGTTCCTTCTTCTTTCATATCATCTAGCTGCTCTTGTAAATATTCAAAACCTTTCATACGTCTCCTCCTTAATATTTATTATGGATGTAATACTACTTTACCGCATTTTCCCTGATTCATTAATTCAAATCCCTTTTCAAACTCTTCCAATGATAAATGATGGGTGATCATTGGCTTAACATTGACTTGACCAGAGTGCAGCAATCGAGAAACCTGCTGCCACGTTTCATACATTTTTCTCCCGGTTATCCCTTGGACTTGAACGCCTTTAAATACGATATCATTCGTTACATCCAGTGTGACCGGCTGTGTAGGCAAACTCAAAATAGAGACTCTGCCCCCGTTTGTTATCATTTTAAATCCTTGGTCCATGGCGACTGGATGGCCACTCATCTCACAAACCACATCGACTCCGTGTCCGTTGGTTAATGCTCGCGCCTCTTCCACCGGGTTTACCTTCCCTGAATGAAAGACAGCTGTAGCCCCCATCTCTTTCGCAAGGTCTAATCGATAGTCATTCAGATCAAAAGCAAGTACCTGAGAAGCACCAGCGGCTTTGGCAACTCCTACAGCCATTAAACCAATAGGTCCACACCCTATGATGGCTACTGATTTTCCGGCAACATCTCCATTTAACACCGTATGGACCGCATTTCCCATCGGTTCTTGAATAGAAGCCATATCCGTCGGTAGATCTTGCGGATTTCTCCATAGATTGCTTTCAGGCAGGGCAACATATTCCGCAAAACATCCTTGCGTATCAACCCCAATTATTTTAGTATTCTCACAGATATGGAACTGCCCCGTTAAACATTGAGGGCAGTGGCCGCAAACGAGATGAGTCTCTGCACTCACGTAGTCTCCAATTTTAAAATTGGCTACTTTTTCGCCGGTTTCCACAATTTCTCCTGCAAATTCATGGCCGAAAACGTACGGGGGCTGCACACGGCTTGCCGACCAATCATCCCAATTATAAATATGAACATCTGTTCCACAGATGGAGGTTGCTTTAACACGAATAAGTACTTCATCATCCTGGATGGATGGAATGGAGACTTCCTGAAGTTCAGCTCCAGCGCCTCGATGGTGTTTGACAATTGCATTCATAGTTCCATTCACAGTGAACACTCCTATTGCTATCCTTATATTAAATATCCTTATGCAATAACCATTTTATCATTAATTTAAAAAACCGCAACTTACGTCGTCCACCTGAAACGGACATATGACCACTAAAAAACCGTACCCTTAGGAAAGAGTACGGCTCGTCTGCATATAATGAATATTCGTTTCATGAAAGCGCTTCGTTAACGGGGCTCGACAATTAACTTTATTGCCGTCCGTTCTTCCTCATCAATCATAATATCTGTAAAGGCCGGGACGCAGATTAAATCCAATCCACTCGGTGCTACAAACCCCCGGGCGATCGCAACCGCTTTCACTGCCTGGTTTAAGGCCCCAGCGCCAATCGCTTGAACTTCTGCAGTGCCATGTTCCCTAATAACATTGGCTAAGGCTCCTGCTACTGAATTAGGTACGGATTTAGCTGATACTTTTAATATATCCATTACTAGCTCCTCCTTCAATCACTATAGTTGTTCCATAACTACTATATTCCTGGAGATGTAGAATATTACCTTTTCAGTATGAATGAATTTGTCAAAAAATTCAAACAATCAACCAAAGAATGGATGATCATCATTGATGAGGATGCGTTCTACCTTTGTTGTTTTTCCGGTCCGTTCATCTACATCTGCCAAAAATCCGCTTAATTGTGTTCTTCCCTTTTTTGGAACTTCGAAACGTACCGGCAAATTAGTCAGGAACCGTTTTAACACTGCTTCTCTTTCCATACCTAAGATGGCATCATAAGGTCCAGTCATGCCTACATCAGAAATGTAGCCTGTACCCTGCGGCAAGATACGATCATCTGCTGTTTGCGTATGAGTATGAGTGCCGACATTTACACTTACACGCCCGTCCACATACCATCCCATTGCTTGTTTCTCACTAGTTGCTTCAGCATGAAAATCGAGGAAGATCAAGTTTGTGCGTTTTTTTGCTATTTCAATAAGTTCATCAATTTTTCGGAAGGGATCATCATTAGGAGATAAAAATGTTCTGCCTTGAAGGTTGATGACAGCTATTTCAGCTTTTGGAGTCTTTATAAATGTCATTCCTTTACCCGGAGTTCCTTCTGGGAAATTAGCCGGACGAATTAAATAATCCGCATGATCAATGAAGTCAAAAATTTCCTTTTTATCCCACGCATGGTTGCCAAGAGTTACAGTTTGAGCTCCCAACTCCAGAAACCTGCGATAAATCTTCTCCGTTATGCCCTTGCCTGAGGCAGCATTTTCACCGTTAATAATCGTAACGGCAGGCTGATACTTTTGTTTTAATTTTGGAAGATACTCATCTACCATATCTCTTCCAGGTGAACCAACGACGTCACCGATAAATAATATTCTCATTATATCGTATCCTTTCTTGTATAACTTATATAAGTTTTGCACAATGAGCATAAGCTGTCAAAAAAACAATGAAGCGGCCAGAAGGCCGCTTCATCGGTTTATTTCGCATATTCCACAGATCGTGTTTCACGAATAACTGTAACTTTAATATGACCGGGGTAATCGAGCTCTCCCTCGATTCTATTTCTAATATCTCGTGCCAATCTTTTAGCTTCAAGATCATCAATTTCATCAGGACGAACCATAATGCGTACTTCTCTTCCGGCCTGAATAGCAAAGGATTTCTCAACTCCTTCATAGGATTCAGAGATTTCCTCCAGCTTCTCAAGACGTTTAATGTAGTTTTCTAAAGTTTCACTTCGAGCACCAGGACGAGCGGCTGACAAGGCATCAGCTGCAGCTACTAGTACTGAAATGATAGAAGTCGGCTCTTCATCACCGTGGTGAGAGGCGATCGCATTAATAACGGTCTCATTCTCTTTATACTTAGCAGCAAGTTCCTTGCCGATTTCCACGTGACTGCCTTCCACTTCGTGGTCAATGGCTTTACCAATATCATGCAGTAAACCAGCACGTCTTGCTAACGTTTCATCTTCTCCTAACTCTGCAGCTAGCAGACCTGATAAGTAAGCAACTTCCGTGGAATGTTTTAACACATTCTGACCGTAACTAGTACGGTATTTCAAACGACCGAGAATTTTAACAAGGTCAGGATGAAGACCATGTACTCCTACTTCGAAGGTGGTTTCTTCTCCAACCTCCCGAATATAGTCATCGACTTCCCGTCTGGACTTGTCCACCATTTCTTCTATACGAGCAGGGTGAATACGGCCATCTTGAACAAGTTTCTCAAGTGCCATTCGGGCAGTTTCACGACGAATTGGGTCAAATCCAGAAAGTATAACGGCTTCCGGGGTATCATCAATAATAAGATCAATTCCTGTTAACGTTTCTAGGGTACGAATATTACGGCCTTCACGACCAATAATACGGCCTTTCATCTCATCGTTAGGTAAATTGACTACAGAAACTGTTGTTTCTGCAACGTGATCAGCAGCACAGCGCTGCAAGGCAAGTGAAAGAATGCTTTTCGCTTTCTTGTCAGCTTCTTCTTTCGCGCGATTCTCTGCTTCTTTGATCATAAGCGCCGACTCATGCGACACCTCTTGCTCTACACGTTCTAGAATGATTTGTTTCGCCTGATCTGATGTCAAACCGGAAACTCTCTCAAGCTCGGCTTGCTGTTCTTGAAGCATAGCTTTCACTTTGCTTTCCATTTCTTCAATTTGTTGTTGTCTCTCGGCAAGAGTCCCTTCTTTCTTTTCAAGTGATAGATCACGCTGATCAAGCGTGCCACTTTTACGATCAAGATTCTCTTCTTTCTGTGTTAAACGATTTTCAGTTTTCTGCAGTTCCATGCGGCGTTCGCGGATTTCATTCTCCGCTTCCTGACGAAAAGACTGGTTCTCTTCTTTGGCTTCGAGAAGAGATTCCTTCTTAGCTGATTCCGCATTGCGTCGACCTTCCTCAACAATCTGTTTAGCGAGGTCTTCTGCACTGGAAATTTTCGCCTCCGCAATCGATTTCCGAATAAGATAACCAACAACAGAACCGACGATAAGGGCAAGCAAAATGAAGATGAGCGAGGATATCATATCCATAATTTCACCTCCTCTTGCTATGAACTTGGTCCGTTTGCCGGCATGTACAAACGATTCATTTTCAATTTCATTTCATTAAATAAGGGTATAAAGATGAAAATGATACACTCTCATTTTATTCCTGAAGGTAAGTAATGTCAAGGAATCGTCAAATTCACGCCATAATTAAATGGAATATTAAAAACTATCTGTCTTTTCATTGTTCAAAAAAAAGCAGTGCCCGTTGCGGCGGCACTGCTTTTCATAGTTTAAAAGTCTAACGATTCCTGACTTTCATCACTTTTTTCTGCCTCTTCTTTTTCTCCAGGTTTTTCTTCCATGCCGTAATGGTCACGGACTAACTGTTTTACTTCATAATATATTTCTTCGTTCTCTTTAAGGAATTGTTTAGCATTTTCCCGGCCTTGTCCCAATCGCTCGTCTTTATAAGAATACCAGGATCCGCTCTTTTGAATCAAATCAAGCTCTGAACCGATATCCAGCAGCTCTCCTTCTCTGGAAATTCCCTGACCGTACATAATATCAACTTCTGCTTGTTTAAAAGGAGGAGCAACTTTATTCTTTACGACTTTTAAGCGTGTTTTATTACCGACCATTTCATTTCCTTGTTTGAGAGTTTCCGCACGGCGCACCTCTAAGCGTATAGTGGAATAGAACTTAAGGGCACGACCGCCTGGGGTTGTTTCCGGACTACCAAACATAACGCCGACTTTCTCACGAATCTGATTAATGAAAACAGCCGTTGTTTTGGACTTATTAATAGCGCCTGAAAGTTTACGTAAAGCCTGGGACATTAATCGCGCCTGCAAGCCTACATGAGCATCTCCCATTTCGCCTTCAATTTCCGCTTTAGGCACGAGGGCAGCAACCGAGTCAATAACTACCATATCTACAGCACCGCTTCGCACAAGGGCTTCGGCAATCTCCAGCGCCTGTTCGCCGGTATCAGGTTGAGAAAGCAGCAATTCATCAATATTTACTCCTAGGTTTCGCGCGTACGCAGGATCTAACGCATGCTCAGCGTCAATAAATGCTGCCTGACCGCCCTGACGCTGCGCTTCTGCAATTGCATGCAAAGCCACAGTTGTCTTACCAGAAGACTCCGGTCCATATATTTCAACGATTCGACCTCGTGGATATCCACCCACTCCTAGAGCAACGTCAAGGGCAAGTGATCCACTTGGAACGGTATTCACTCTGTGCTCCGCAGATTCTCCAAGCTTCATGATTGAACCTTTACCGAATTGTTTTTCAATTTGTCTTAATGCCATATCTAGCGCTTGCTTACGATCACTCATAATATACCCCTTTCAATATTTCTATTCTTATCATAACTTGTTTTACTTCGTTTAACAACTAAAAAGCGAATAAACGTTCCCTTTTTTTAAAATGAAAATGTATGCAGATTTTCTTTTTCTGTATAAAGAATTAGAAAGAACTGCATACATGAAAGTATTGATTATTTATTTTTTAAATGATGGAATAACAATTCAAATCCTTTTTTGACCGTACGAAGCCGGATCTTGTTTCTGCTTCCGCCAAAGTGAAATTGATGGACCTCAGGCGGTTCATTACAGGATTGGATCCCAATATAGACGATTCCGGGGGCGTGTCCTTCGCTGGAGTCAGGTCCAGCTGCCCCTGTAAAGCTGATGGCCAGATCTGTGTCAAGAATCCGCTGCGCATTCAGCGCCATTATTTCAGCACACTCTTCGCTGATTGTCCCAAAATCGTTAATAATAAACCGCGGGACTTCGATCACTTTCTCTTTTGCTTCAGGAGTATAGGCTACCAGACTCCCTTTACATACGGATGAGGCGCCTTGAAAGGAGATTAACCGCTCCATAAACAACCCGCCAGTTAAGCTCTCTGCAGCGCCGATAGTTAACTGTCTCTCTTTCAGGAGATCACGTACTTTCTCTTCAATCGTAATCTCATCGCTTCCATAATAATATTCACCTACCCGGCTGAGAATCTGCTGCTTCTTAGTATCAATCAGACGAAGAACTTCTTCATCCGAGTTACCAGAAGCTGTCAGCCGAAGCGCCACTTCCCCTTCACTGGCTAGAGGAGCAATCGTAGGATTAGACTGTTCTACTATCAAATCGCTTAACTCATGTTCAAGAGTCGATTCTCCAATCCCTATAAACCGAAGCATTTCCGATTTAATTTGCGAATGCAGCTGAAAGGTTGTCTTCATATACGGAAGTACATGCTGCTCCATAAGAACTTTCATCTCTGAGGGTACACCCGGAAGGAAAACCCACAAACAATCGTCCTCTTCCACAATTTGTCCTGGTGCCATTCCTTCTGTGTTAGGTAAGACTTTAGCGTTTTTAAATACCCTGGACTGTTTACGGTTATTTACCGTCATTTCCCTGTCATTGCGCAAATAATACTGTTCAATCTTGGCCATAGATTCCTTGTGTTCTATAAGTTCCTGCTGGAGAAGAGTTTGAGCTGCTTCTCTGGTCATATCATCCTCAGTAGGACCCAGTCCGCCAGTAATAATGACAAGGTCCGAACGGCTTCTAGCTGTTTCGAACGTTTGTTTCACCCGGCTCATGTTATCGCCGACTACTGTATGAAAATATACGGGAACTCCATAGGAAGCAAGCTTCTGAGAAATCCACTGAGCATTGGTGTTTGCAATCTGTCCTAGCAGCAGTTCTGTCCCAACTGCAACAATTTCCGCCTTCATTTCGAATCTCTCATAACATGCCAATTTTTCGCAAAGTAATCATAACCAGAAACGACGGTAATGATGAGTGCTGCATATAAAGCAATCATACCCAATGGAAAATCGGCGTAGGCTAACGGCCAATTATGCAGAAGTAATAGGGAAATCGCAATAATCTGGATCCACGTTTTCAACTTTCCCATTTGACTTGCAGCTAGGACAGTCCCTTCCCCAGCGGCAACCAGCCTTAAACCAGTCACTGCAAATTCACGACTGATGATAGCAATCACAATCCATGCAGGTGCTAAGTTAATCTCTACAAGCAGAATAAGAGCAGCACTTACCAACAGTTTGTCCGCTAATGGATCAAGAAATTTACCTAGATTAGTGACAAGGTTATATTTCCTGGCAATATAACCATCAATCCAATCTGTAGTGGAAGCGATAATAAACAACAAAGCACCAGCCAGGTGGGCAACCGGAAGTTCATGACCGCCCATATCAAGAGAGCCCCAATGAAAGGGAACACTCATAAGTACAATAAAAACAGGGATTAAAAATATTCTCGATAACGTAATCTTATTCGGTAAATTCATATCTACACTCTCCTACACTCCAACATAAAAGCTGTCCTATAGAATAGATCGTGAACGGCATGTCCACTCATCGTATCTATTCTTCCAAAGGACAGCCTGATTTCAAGCCCTTACTTAAAATTTAATAAAAATTTCTGAGTGACCAGCTGCTTGGCATCAACCGGATAATTAACCTTCTGTCCATTGATTTTAACTTCAACAGATGGAGCAGAGCCGATCTTTACATAGACTTGTTTGCGGTCTTTAACGTCTATTTTTATTGGTGAATCGGCTTGTGTATAATTCTTTGGAGGAGTTAGGTTTTCTCCTCCTTTTGGTGCACTAACTTCTAAATACGTCTTCCCAGTAATATCAATGGTTAAACTAGGCTGATCAGCTCCAGTAACGTTAAACGTATGCTCTGGAAAGCTGCCTGTGCCTTTCTGCGTCAATTTTACTTCAGGTTTTGACTGTTCTTCCTTTTTATTCTCATCCTGCTTATCCTGATTTGCCTTTTCACCATCAGAATTGCTGGAGCCAGAATCCTTTGAGCTGCCGTCCTCTTTGTTAGCGGAATCAGAAGATCCATCAGTCTCTGATTTATCTTTTCCTTGATCTTTTGATTCCGGCACGCTTACTTCATTTTCATTAGAAGAAGCAGGCTGATTATCCTTACTTCCATCATTCATTTGCGTAATAAAGATATAAGCTACAAACAGAAGAAAAATAATCAGTACAACAGTAATTATCGTCGGAAACATTCTTGACAACCCTGAAGACTTGCCAGAAGATTCATTGCGGGATTTCTGCACCCGGCTGTAATTTACAATACTTTCATCTTCAAATTCCGGGATTTCACTGCGATGTTCCTCCATAATTACTTCCGGATCCAGACCGACAGCAGAAGCGTATTCACGAATAAAGGCACGAGTGTAAAATTTTCCCGGCAGCACTTTGAATTCATTGTTTTCTATCGCCTGCAAATACCGTTTTTGAATCTTGGTTATATCCTGCACCTGTTCAAGTGTCATACTTTTCGATTCCCGTGCTTCCTTTAAACGTGATCCAATATCTATATCCATCTCCAAACACCATCCATTATCTTAAAAATCAAACATGGAAAATCCATCGTCCATGGTCATGCCTGGTTTTTCCACTGTTTCATAGGTTATTACTTCTTCATCATTATTTCTTAATTCAATGATATAGTCGAAATCGTCCATTTTATATTCGGTTTCCTGAACGAAAATATCAGGATGTTCAATGACCTTCGTTGCCGGGAGCCTCATAATTTCACGTACTAATTGCCAATGCTGTTCACTAGCTCTTCTTGCAGATACAATACCATCAATAATATAGAGATTATCTTCATTGTATTCTTCTTCAATTAATTTATCCCGAACGGTCTGTTTCAATAAAGTACTTGAGACAAACAGCCACCGTTTATTAGCACAAACACTAGAGGCAACTACTGATTCTGTTTTGCCTACCCGCGGCATTCCGCGAATACCTACTAATTTATGGCCCTCTTTCATGAAAAGTTCAGCCATGAAATCAACAAGCAGCCCCAGGTCTTCACGGTTGAAACGGAAAGTCTTGCGGTCATCTACATCGCTATGTATATACCTTCCATGTCTTACCGCCAGACGGTCCCTCAGTTTTGGTCTTCTCAGTTTCGTAATTCTTATGGTGTCCATCGTATTCAATATAGATTTAAGCCGGGTGATCTGCTCATCATCTTTACATAACAGCAGCATGCCTCGATGGGAATTCTCCACCCCATTAATGGTGACGATATTAATAGCCATCATGCCCAGCAGCGAAGAAATATCTCCGAGTAATCCTGGACGATTATATTGTATTTCGTATTCTAAATACCATTCTTTTTTTTCCATGACACCGCTCCTCGGGGAAAATGTCATAATTTGTAGAACTGTGTAAAGTTCACATTTGACTTCTCTTACTATCATAAATGATTTTTATAGTTAAGGAAAGGAGGGAAATGGTAAACATGAAAAATTTGCATAAAAAACCGCACAATTTTTCATGTGCGGTTTTTTGTCGAATTAGGCTTGGTTGCCTTCGTTTTGGACCAGTTTCACCATCATATTAGCGATTGCGTGCTGTTCCTTGTCATCAGCAACATTCCAAAGTTCACGCAGAACAGCTTCTTGATCATTTTTGGCATCTACTTGAGTAGCTAAGTAGTTTCCGATTTCAAATGCAAGATCTGAAACAGCGTGGTCTCCCATACCTTGACCTTCGGCTTGATGTAAACGATCTCCAAGAAAATCCTTCCAAGAATCAAAATTGTCTAAAACAGACATCTTTGTTACCTCCTTCTGAAGATTAATCTTGATTAGTATGAGGAGGCAGAGAATATTTTATACATCACTTCTGTTAATTCCATCCGCCATTTACCTTTAGAATGTGGCCAGTAATGTAAGAAGCCTTATCACTCAATAAAAAGGCAACTGATTGGGCTGCTTCTTTACAAGTACCCGCACGGCCAAGCGGAATTTCATCTTCGAGATCTGCAAGCTCCTCCATAGACAGCTCGGCGTTCATCTGGGAGGAGATCAACCCCGGGGTAACCGCATTAATCCGGATCCCACTGGGAGCAACCTCTTTGGCCAGACCCTTAACAAAACTGATTTGCGCACCCTTCACGGCACTGTAGGCAGCTTCCAAACTGGCCCCTTCTTCTCCCCAGATTGATGAGATAAAGACCATTTTCCCTTGCTTTTTAGAAATCATCGCCGGCAATACATGTTTCGCGATCTGCCATGGGGCCTTCATATGCAGGTAATATAATTGATCCATATCTTCCGGAGTCATTTCCTGAAAGAGACCGCGCCAGTGATGACCGCCTGCAAAGACCACAGCGTCCCATTGAGAATCAATCTTATTAATAAAGGAAGCGATCCCGCCATCGGAAGCTAAATTTGCCTGACCAGCTCCTATCCATTGGGATCCAGGGATTTCCTGCTTCAACTGAGTAATGGTGCTCTCATTAGAGAAATAGTGAAGGTAGAGGGAGTATCCTTCTTCTGTAAGCTCACGTGCACAAGCGGCACCAATGCCGCCGCTTGCGCCGATGATTAAGCATCGTTTACTCATTTTCCTGAGGCTTTACCTGAAATACAGAAATGGTCTCTTCTTTAATCCAATGCTGCAGGTATTCTTCTGCATCTTTCGTGGTCAAAGATTCAATTTCAGGGAGCACATCAAATAGATCGACCCCTAAATTATGGTAGTGAACAAATTGATTAGCAATAAACTCTAAAGAATTTAATGCTCTCATAAATTGACCGATCTTTTTCCTTTTCATTCGCGTGAAATCTTCTTCAGGAATACTTTCAGTTTTTAAATCATGAAGCATTTCTTTTACTCGTTTTGCTAATTCATCTGGTTTCCTTGAATCTCCACCTAAAATGGTAAAGCCGAATTGTCGATCCAGCTCAGTTTCATATTGAAAACTGTCATCAATCAAGTCATTTTTATAAAGCTCTTCGTAAAAAGCTCCACTTTTTGAGAAATAGAAATCAAGAATCATATCGGAAAGTAATTCTGCTCGAATCAATTCTTTTCCGGAAAGGTCTAATACGTTCTCTTTTACCCCGACCATGCATTTAGCTGTGGTCACAGGCATCGTAATAGAACTTTCCTTTTCAGCGACTGCTGACGGCTCTTCAGGATAAGATCGATTAATCTCCGGAGCCTGCGGAAAGGATTTGCCAGCCTGATTTTCCCGCACCTGTTTCATAATCGCTTCCGGATCAATATTCCCTGCAATAAATAAGGACATGTTAGATGGATGATAAAACGTTTCATAACAGGTATAGAGATCATCTTTTGTAATATTCTGTATAGAGTCGACCGTTCCTGCAATATCCACTTTAACTGGATGTTCATGATACAAGCTTTGAATGGTGCCAAAGAATGCTCTCCAGTCTGGCTGGTCATCATACATTTGGATTTCCTGAGCAATGATTCCTTTTTCTTTATCTACCGATTTTTCAGAAAAGTACGGATCTTGAACAAAATTAACTAACGTCTCTACATTCTTTTCAATTTGACTCGTAGCTGAAAATAAATAGGCTGTTTTTGTAAAGGATGTAAACGCATTGGCCGATGCACCTAATTTAGTAAAGTCTTGAAAAACATCACGATCTTCTTTTTCAAAGAGCTTGTGTTCTAGAAAATGAGCAATTCCTTCCGGGACCGTAACTTTATCGGATTTACCAATCGGTGTGAACGTTTGGTCGATAGAACCGTAATTCGTGGAAAAAATTCCAAATGTTTTGGCCATTTCAGGTTTAGACAATAAAAAAACCTGTAAGCCATTATCCATTGTCTCTTGATAGATTTTCTCATTCAGCTGTTGATACACCAGTTCTTCCATACTTATTCCCCACCTTTATTACTTGTTAAGAAGTACACTGTATCTAATTGAATCTTATTTGCCATTTCTACAACATCCTGTTTTGTCACATTACGAATGTTAGTAATAAGCTGTTCCGCCGGCATTTCTGCTCCGGATAGCATTTGATGATAAAGAATTTCGATTAAACCGCTTGCATTATCCATTGTTTCCTGCAGCTGATTAATCACCTGTTCTTTAGTTTCACTTACTTGCTCTTCTGTGAAATCGCCTTGCTTCATAGCTTCCATCTGTTCAAGAATGATGGACTTTGCCTGGTCAAAATCTTTCGGGTCAATCCCGCTGAATACGAGCAGAAGACCCTTATGGCTTTCAAACCGGGAAGCCGCGTAATAGGCAAGACTGTGCTTTTCACGGACATTCATAAATAACTTAGAACTTGGAAAACCGCCAAACAGACCATTAAATATCTGCAGGGCATAATAATCATCATCCCCAAATTTAGTGTACGTCCGGTAGCCTATGTGCAGTTTCCCTTGATTCACATCTTCTTTCTCAACGATATCTTTGACTTTCTCTACTTTCGGTTGAGCCGAAAGTTTATCTTCCTTCTGCTTATGATTACTTTGAAGCGGTCGTTGTAAGTATTGGTCAGTAAGTTCCTCAATAGCAGCAGGGTCAACATCACCCGTTACATACACATCCAGAATGTCGTTCGAAATCATATCCTGGTAATATTGATATAAACTTTCAGCCGTGATAGCATCGAAATCTTCTAAATAACCATGAACATGTAGAGAATAGGGTTCATCTTTACACATTTGGTCAATTAACCGCATGTTCGCATACGCCATCTTGTCATCTTTAATCGAAGTAATTTTTTGTTCAAGTGTCTGTTTTTCTCTGCTTACAATTTCCCCGTCAAATCCTGAGTTAATTACTTTGGGTTCAAATAATACTTCCTTAAAGAGTTGAAAAGCTTTTTCGAGGATCGGTTCGTTATCATTTAAATAAGCTTCATTTACGACATCCATCCGAAAACTTAAAACATGATTCTCGCCTTTCTTTGCACCGTCACTGGCAAATGCAGTACCGTACAAATATTCAAAAGCAGATTGCAGCGACCTTCTATTAGGATGATTGTTAGTAGCCTTTTGAAGTACATGGGGAAGGAGAGCCCTTTCGGAAATTCCCTCTCGCATCAATGGCCGTTTGAACTTTGCAACCATTGAGATGGTTTTGTATTTTTTGCTTGGTAAAATATGTAACCGATAACCTGTTTTTTGCTTGACGATTTCTTCGGTAATTTTCATTTTTCATCCTCCTTGTTTCTCTGTATATTATGTTCTTTCTTACTATTATTCATCCATTTTGAAGCTAAGTCCTATGCTAAGGTATATGATTAAAAAAGTAAAAAATTAAGCCCGGTACTTGTGCACCGGGCTTAAATATTAACGATTTCCTTTTATATAAGGTTCACCAAGCGCTTTAGGAGCTTCTGCCCTGCCGATAAATCCGGCCAACGCAAGAATGGTTAGCACATAAGGTGCAATCAATAAGAAAACGGATGGGACTTCGGAAAGTACCGGAATACTTGGCCCTACAATACTCAAGCTCTGAGCAAACCCGAAGAATAAGGCAGCTCCCAACGCACCAAGCGGGTGCCACTTGCCAAAGATAACAGCCGCAAGCGACATAAATCCCTGACCGACAATCGTCGCATGGGAAAAGTTTAAGGCAATGGTAAGCGCATAAACCGATCCACCCAGACCTCCAAGTGCTCCAGAAATCATAACAGCTGTATAACGCATGCCATAAACGTTTATCCCATTCGTATCAGCTGCCATTGGGTGTTCACCTACTGAACGCAGGCGCAAGCCAAACGGAGTTTTGAATATAATAAACCAAACTAGAAACGCCATGGCTATAGCTAAATATGAAGTTAAATACATATTGGAAAAGAACAGATCTCCTACTACAGGGATTTTGCTGAGACCTGGAATATCAGTTGTATAAAACGGACGCTCAACCATCGCAGTCTGTCCTTTATCATACCATTGCTTCGTTAAGAAAAGACCAATCCCGAGGGCCAGAAAGTTAATGGCCACACCGCTGACTACTTGATCCGCACGAAATGTAATGGAAGCAACGGCGTGTATTAAAGCAAATAATGCTGAAATAATCATGGCAGCAATAATTGAAATCCACGGGGTCATTGAACCAAACGTGTCATAAAAAGCCAGGTTAAATACAACTCCCACGAATGCTCCCATGATCATTAAGCCTTCAAGACCAATATTAATGACTCCTGATCTCTCACTGAATACTCCTCCAAGTGCTGTAAAAATCAGAGGGGAGGCAAAGAAAACTGCCTGTGGAATGATGGATTGCAATATTTCAAAGAAACTCATTTATTTCCCCTCCTTTTTAAACCTTAAAATAGCCCAGCGAATAATATAACTTGAAGCCACAAAGAAAATAATTAAGGCAATCACTATTTCTACAAGTTCTGTCGGAACCCCAGCTTCTGTCGGCATATTTAATGCTCCGATTTTCAATGTACCAAACAGGAATGCAGCTAATACCACTCCGACAGCTGTATTAGCACCTAGGAGGGCAACAGCGATTCCGTCAAACCCAATATTCGTAAATCCAGATTTAACAGACATATAACCAAACGTTCCTAAACCTTCCATTGTTCCTGCCAGACCAGCAAATGCCCCAGAGATAACCATAGCGAGAATTATATTACGGCTTACACTCATCCCCGCGTAGCGGGATGCATTCTGGTTAAAACCAACGGACCTCAGTTCAAAACCAAGTGTGGTTTTATTTAAAATAAACCACATCACTACAGCAATAAATAAAGCAATTAGGATTCCATAATGAAGACGGGAATAAAAAGTTAATCCTGCCAGCCAGTCCGAGGCAAGCGAAGCTGAAGCTTTGACATGCTCTGTTTGGTCTTCTCCGTCGGTAATTACGTTTCGAACAATCTCATTTGAGGAATAAAGAGCAATATAGTTCATCATAATGGTCACAATAACTTCATGAACCCCAAGTTTAGCTTTTAAAATACCGGGAATGAATCCCCAGAACGCGCCAGCTAAGGCACCGGCAAGAATAGCGAGGGGAAGATGTATGATCATCGGGAGGTCAAAGGAAGTCCCCACCCAGACCGAAGCCAGCCATCCGACGAACACTTGACCTTCTACACCAATATTCAAAAGTCCTGAACGTAGAGCAAACCCAACCGCAAGACCTGAGAGAATATAAGGAGTAACCTGTCTTAAAGTTTCCCCAAAGAAATATAAGTCTCCAAAAGCTCCATTCCATAAAGCTGCATAGCCTGCAACTGGATTATAGCCAAAAGCGAGCATAATAATAGCTCCAGAAAGCAGGCCTAATATTACCGATATAATCGGTATTAGGATGTTCACAGTACGATTCGAAAACATACTATTGTTCCCCCGCCTTCTCTTTTGTATTTCCAGCCATAAGAAGGCCTAATTCCTGCTCATCCGTTTCCTCAGGCTTTTTCTCGGCCACTATTTCACCATCAAACATGACCGCAATTCGGTCGCTTAAATTCATAATTTCATCCAGCTCAAAGGAAATCAGAAGGACGGCTCTGCCTTTATCCCGTTCCTCAATCAGCTTACTATGAATGAACTCGATCGCACCGACATCAAGCCCGCGTGTAGGCTGAGCTGCGATGATTAAATCCGGAGACCGGTCGATTTCCCGCCCGATAATAGCTTTTTGCTGATTCCCGCCTGACAGTGCCCGGGCTTTCGTAAATTCATCTGGAGTCCGCACATCGTATTCTGCAATCAGCTCTTTTGCCTTCTTATAAATATTTTTGTAGCTGAGTACACCGTTTTTGGAAAAAGGCTTGTCCTTATAACTTTGAAGAACCATGTTTTCACCAATAGGAAAATCCAGAACAAGACCAAATTTGTGACGGTCTTGAGGTATGTGGGATACTCCAGACTTGGTTACTTTACGAGGGTTCAAATTCGTAATTACATTTTCTCTTAAATTCACACTTCCAGACTCACTTTTTCTAAGCCCGGTAATGGCTTCGATTAACTCTGTTTGGCCATTCCCATCCACTCCGGCAATACCTACAATCTCGCCACTGCGAACATCCAGATTTAATCCTTTCACCATTTCCACGCCGCGAACGTCCTTCACGTGAAGATCTTTTATAGATAAGTAAGTTTCCTTAGGCTGAGCAGGTGTTTTCTCCGTAGAGAAATTCACTTCTCTTCCTACCATTAATGAAGCAAGTTCAGTTGGATTAGTGTCTTTCACATCCACTGTACCAATTCCTTCACCTTTCCTGATGACTGTACATCGATCACAAACCTGCATAATTTCTTTAAGCTTGTGAGTGATCAGAATAATCGATTTTCCTTCCCTAACTAACCCCTGCATAATTTCTATTAATTCTTTAATTTCTTGAGGAGTTAATACGGCGGTAGGTTCGTCAAATATGAGAATTTCCGCACCGCGGTACAGAGTTTTTAAGATTTCCACTCGCTGTTCCATACCTACCGAAATATCGCGGATTTTAGCTTTAGGATCGACATTCAAACCGTAGCGTTCAGATAGCTCTTGAACTTCTTTTTCTGCTTTCTTAAGATCTACTCTTCCAGCTTTTCTAGGTTCGCTGCCTAAGACAATATTTTCCGTAACAGTAAATGTATCTACCAGCATAAAGTGCTGGTGAACCATCCCAATACCTAAGTCATTTGCAACATTAGGATCCGTAATGTTCACTTTTTTTCCATTGACTTTTATCTCGCCTCGTTCCGGCTGGTAGAGACCAAATAAAACATTCATTAAGGTAGACTTCCCCGCACCATTTTCACCTAACAGGGCATGGATTTCTCCTTTTTTTACTTGCAGCGTAATATTATCATTTGCTACGATACCTGGAAATTCTTTTCTGATATTCAGCATCTCTATTACGTAATCCATTTTTCCCTCACTCCTTGCTTAGCAGTCTGCTCTTTCCCGAAAAAATCATCAAATGAAGAGGGCCGGATCAAACTCTTCATTTGATGATTTTCATATTTAGGGAGAGAAAGGCTGTTTGTTCCCAGCCCTTCTCAATAAAATTATAGTGATTTTTGGAATTTATCCAGTTCATCGTGAGTACTAGGAACTTCTATATCACCATTAACAATTTTCTCTTTCCACTTATCTACAGCAGAAAGAATGTCATCTGTAAGAGCTTCCTTATTTGTACGAGCAATACTGATTGCATCGTCATCTAAACCATATTCAAGAACTTTGCCCCCTGGGAAATTGCCTTCCATAGCCTGGTTAGCAACATCTTGAACCGCAACGTCCACACGCTTAACCATAGAAGTTAAAGTAACGTTGTTATCCCCAATTTGTCCCTCATCATATTGGTCACGGTCCACTCCGATAACCCATACATCTTTATCTGGATTATTTTTCTTAATATCTTTCGCTTGGGAGAATACTCCGTTACCAGTTGCACCAGAAGCGTGATAAATAACATCAATGCCTTTGGAATACATGCTGGAAGCAATTAATTTACCTTTATCTGCTGCCGCAAAGCTTCCTGCATATTGTACATCTACATCAATATCAGGATTGACAGATTTAACACCAGCTACATAGCCCGCTTCAAATTTGTTAATTAAATCTCCATCTACACCGCCGACAAAGCCGACTTTGTTAGATTTCGTTTTCATAGCAGCTACAACACCTGCAAGGAATGAACCCTGGTGTTCTTTAAAAGTAATACTTGCAATGTTATCGCTTTTCTTAGCAACTGAGTCAACAATACTGAAATTTGTATCTGGGTATTGAGAAGCTACTTTCTCGATAGCAGGCTGCAATTTATAGCCAATACCGAAGATAAGGTTATAGTCTTCACGAACAAGACGGTTCAGGTTTGTCGTGTAATCGGCATCGCTCTCTGACTGAGAATAATCAAACCCTTTCCCTTTTTCCATATCCTGCTCTTTACCAAATGCCTGCAAGCCTTCCCAAGCAGATTGGTTAAAGGATTTGTCATCGACTCCTCCAACGTCCGTTACCATACCAACTGAGAAATCGCTATTGCCTTCTGAAGAGTTACCGTCGCTGCCAGATCCTTCACTATCACTGCCTGATTTACTTTCATCGGACGATCCGCAAGCGCCTAATACCATACCAATAGCTAATAAAAGTGCAAACAAAACTAAAAACCGACTTTTCTTCAAATTAATTACCCCCTAATTTGTTAAGTATTGCAAAAATTCCATTTAAAAATAGAGTTCACGCCTCGCGGGAAGCCTCACCTCCTTCAAATGTCCTAATTAGTACATACAATTGTAAGCCCTTACACTCTTTTTCGCAAAACATGAAAGCTGAACTTGTCTGCTCTAAAGTAGTTCGAAGACAAGAGCATAGGTTCATCATCCTGGGAATAATGCATTTGTCTTAACAAGAGTAAAGCTTGATCCGGTTCACTTTTAAGAATAGGAGAAATCCGTTCATGATAGCCAATGGGTTCTATGTGAGTTACTGCATAGCTGATCGACTTTCCAGTAAATTCCTCCAGAATTCCAAACATAGAATCCGCTTCTCTTACTTTGTTTAAAGGAATTAATCCTTCTGGCAGCTTGTCTACACAATAAACTACCGGCTGATCATCGGCGGTTCTTACCCTTTCTACCTTTGCTAAGCTATGTATTTCGAAAGGCAGGAACCGCTTCCGCTCTTCTTCCGTCGGTTCAATAAGTTCCGCAGATAAATATTGAGAACCAGGCGTCATTCCAGATTTGGCAATCATACCGGTTACGCTATCCAGCTCTTCTATCCCGGAGGTGAATACGGGTTTCGGATTCACAAACGTACCTACTCCGTGCCTTCGTGTTACAATGCTTTCTTCTTCAAGAATTCTTAACGCCTCTCTCAGCGTTGCTCTTGAGACTCCTAAAGATTTTGAAAGCTGAAATTCGGAGGGTAATTTTTCTTTTTCTACATAGATACCGTTTTCAATATCTCGTTTAATCTGTTCGATCACCTGTAAATACAGGTGCCTGGTATCTTGTCTAATCGACATAACCTTCACTCCAAGTCTATTAGCCTATAAGTAAGAGATCTGACCTCTGACGTTCGACACATCATATTCTTGAACAATATAACACTTTTCTGTTAATAAATAAATAGAAATAGGACATTTTTATCCGTACTTGTTGATAACTATTAACTTAGATTATTTTTAATATTAAAAAAAAGCCACTCAATGAGTGGCTTTTAATTAAGAGGGAGATTCTTCGGATACTTGGGAAACTAAAACATTTCTCGGTTTACTTCCTTCATAAGGACCGACAATCCCATTATCCTCCATGGCATCAATTAGTCTGGCTGCTCGAGTATAGCCGACCCTGAACCTCCGTTGGATCATCGATACACTGGCACTTTGCATGTCTATGACCATTTCGACTGCCTCCGGATACAACTCATCATCCACCTCTTGTTTTACTTCATTTTCTTCTTCTGGAATCATTTCGTCCTGGTATTGAGCCTTCTGCTGCTCTACGCAGAAATCTACCACTCTCTCCACTTCTTCATCCGAAAGAAAAGCTCCCTGCACTCGTGTAGGTTTACTTGAACCTACTGGAGTGAAGAGCATATCCCCCCGTCCTAACAACTTCTCTGCTCCTCCAGAATCCAAGATCGTTCTTGAATCTGTCTGAGAAGATACACTAAAGGCAATTCTTGATGGGATATTGGCTTTAATTACACCCGTGATTACATCTACAGAAGGACGCTGGGTGGCAATTATTAAATGGATTCCTGCAGCACGTGCCATTTGAGCAAGCCGGGTGATGGCGTCCTCTACGTCATTTGAAGCTACCATCATTAAGTCTGCCAGTTCATCAACCAGCACCACAATGTAAGGCAGCTGAGGCTGAGCATCTTCATGATCAGAGTTGTATTTCTTTACATACTCATTGTAGCCTTCTATGTTTCTTGTCCCTGTGTCGGAAAATAAATCATACCGACGTTCCATTTCTGAAACAACTTTCTTCAAAGCCCTAGACGCTTTTTTTGGATCGGTAACTACAGGAGCAAGCAAATGAGGTATCCCATTATAGACATTCAGCTCTACTTTTTTCGGATCAATCATCATCATCTTTACTTCGTGAGGTTTGGCTCTCATGAGAATACTGGTTATGATCCCATTAATACAAACACTTTTTCCGCTTCCAGTTGCTCCCGCCACAAGTAAGTGAGGCATTTTGTTTAACTCCGCCATGACCGCTTCTCCGGAAATATCACGGCCAAGTGCAAAACTCAGCTTTGCTTCCGGTTTTGCTTTTCCTGTTTCTAATACTTCTCTTAGAGAAACCATGGATACTTCCTGATTCGGTACTTCAATTCCTACGGCCGACTTACCGGGAATTGGGGCTTCAATCCGAATATCTTTTGCGGCAAGGGCTAAAGCTAAGTCATCATTTAAATTTACAATTTTGCTTACTTTAACTCCTACATCAGGATACACCTCATACTTGGTGACTGCTGGACCCACATGTACTTTCGTCACTTTTGCTTTCACTCCAAAGCTTTGGAAAGTTTTTTCAAGTTTTCTTACAGTGGCTTGAATGTGAGATCGTCCCTGACTTTGCGGATTAGAGACTGGCTCATCTAATAGATCAAATCCTGGAAGTTTATAATCGACATTTTCCAGTTCTGCTGTCGGCATCGATTTCTCTAACTCAGGCTCTTCTTCCTCTACCTTACCAGTGGTTGACTTAGGTTGCTGCGGATCATCTTGTTGATAGGCATGATCTGTGAAATCCTGAATGATTGGCTCTGCAGCTTCCTCTTCCTCTGAACTTTCACTGCCTATTTCATAGACGGTTGTTTCCTCTTCCGGCGTGACATCAATGCGCTTAGATTTACTTTGCGATTTCTTTTTATCCTGGACACGTTCTGCCTGCTGGCGGCTGATGGATTTGATTGCAGATCCTGCTTTCACCATGACTTCACCAATGGACCACTCGCTCAGGAATAAAACACCTACCAAAAATAAGAAAAAGGAAACGATCGCTGCCCCGACACCCGAGAATAAGTAATAAGTGATAAAAAGTAAAAATGCTCCCGATAGACCGCCGCCAATACTATAGAACGTCGTGGTTCCTCTCATCATACCGGCTAACCGGTCCCATGTAAGTGCTACAATCGAGCCTTGTCCGGATGCTAACTCATCTCCTAATGTTTCTAAATGAGTAAATAGAAGCAGGGCAGTAAAAATAATGTACATTCCTATTAAACGTTTATGTAAAAACATTGGCCACTTTCTTTTGATCATCAAATAAAGACCTAGTACAAACAGAAATAGAGAAGGAACAAAGTACCAAACTCCAAAGATCACTTGCCAGATTCGCTCCAGACCACCTGGAACGGCTCCATCACTAATGGCTGAGGCGCCACTTCCAAATACCGATAAAAACAGGAAAAATAGTCCTGCAAGCTCAAATTTTATTTGTTGTTTTAGCCCGGCCTGCTTTTTCTTTGCATTTGCCTTCTTTTTTCTGGCCATCTAGACACCTCCCCTAGTGAATGGAAAAGAACAGGATGCCGAATGTTTCTCTATTGGATCAATAGAAGAAAACGATACGGCATCCTGACTTTCCATTATTCCTTTACCTATTATACCACAGGGAGAAGCTTCGTTACGAGTCCAACCATTGTCCTGGTTGAAGAGCAGGATCCATATAATCAGCCGGATCCGTAGATAGAAGCTGTACGATCTGTTTTTTACCATTTCCAAGTTCCAGGCACTTCATCGGTTTATTCCTGTACTGATGATAGACGATTTTTTCGTCTTCTTTAGATCTGGGAAAGATATCATATTCGCTGAGTGGAGTATAGTGGATCATTGGACCACCTTCTGTTCTTCTGGTCCTTTTCTTTGTTCAATCATTTCATTTAATTTCAACATAGCTTCCTTTACCCCGCCAACCGCATCAATCAGCCCGTAATCTACAGCATCCTGGCCAACGACGTTTGTTCCGATATCACGAGTTAAGTTTCCTCTGGCAAACATGAGCTCCTTAAATTTCTCTTCTTCGATATTGGAATGGCTCGTCACAAAATTGACGACACGATCCTGCATCTTATCCATATACTCGAACGTTTGCGGAACTCCAATGACCAGACCCGTCAGCCGAATGGGATGGATCGTCATCGTAGCAGTCTCCGTAATAAAGGAGTAATTGGAAGCTACGGCAATAGGAACACCAATGGAATGTCCGCCTCCCAGCACTATGGAAACGGATGGTTTAGATAAAGAAGTAATCATTTCAGAGATGGCAAGACCTGCTTCCACATCTCCTCCTACTGTATTTAGGAGTACCACTAAACCTTCTATTTTAGGGTTCTGTTCAATCGCAATTAACTGTGGAAGAAGGTGTTCGTATTTCGTTGTTTTGTTTTGTGCAGGCAGTTGAACATGTCCTTCCACCTGGCCGATAATCGGCAGTACGTGAATATTTGAATCCGCCGGCTGTGGTACGTTGCTCTGACCAAGCTGCTGAATTTTATCTACAATAGAGGATTTAGACTGATCCTGTTCTTTTTCTTCTTGAGATTCTTTCATCGATGGAGCTCCTTTCAATCTTTTCCCGTAGTATGGTTCAGGAAAGGAGCAATCATACAAAAAAACCGGCAAGGATCTGGTCCCTGCCGGCAAATTTCTATTACAATTGATCCATCAAGTGCTGAATATATGTTCTCTCTTCCTTAGTTAAAGGGAGCAAGGGAAGTCTGAAACCACCTGTATCCAGTCCTTTCATTTGTAAAGCTGTTTTCACCGGAGTCGGAGAAGGAGCACTGAACATTCCATTTAAAACCGGAATTAATTGTCGATGAATGCGAGCCGCTTCTTTTACTTTACCTTCGTCAAATAAACGAAGCATTTGCTGCATTTCATTTCCGATAACATGGGCAGACACAGAAACAATTCCGTTTGAACCTACCGCATAGGAAGGAAGCGTTAAGTTGTCATCTCCACTGTAAAGGCTGAAACCTTCTTCCGCTGCTTCAATAATCTCAGCCATCGCATCTAAATCTCCAGTAGCTTCTTTAACAGAAACAATATTTTCAATTTTGGACAACTCTATAATGGTTTCCGGATCAAGACGTACCGCTGATCTTCCGGGTACATTATAAATCATAACCGGTACCTTTACGGAATCTGCAACGGCTTTAAAGTGAGCGTACAAGCCTCTTTGATTGGGCTTATTATAATAAGGAGCCACAATCATTACAGCATCGACGCCTGTATCCGCTGCTTTCCTAGACAGCTCAATTGTTGCCTGAGTATCATTGCTCCCTGAGCCGGCAATGACAGGCACACGGCCGTTCACAACTTTTACAACGTGTGCCCATAATGCGATCTTCTCTTCTGCAGATAACGTTGGTGATTCTCCTGTTGTTCCTGCTACGACGAGTCCGTCTGAACCATTATCGAGCAGGTATTCTACTAAGGTAGTGGTTTTTTCTAGGTCAAGATTTCCATGGCTGTCAAAAGGGGTAACCATAGCTGTTAATACTTTCCCGAAATTCACGTTTTTCTCCCCTTTCACTCTACTGCGTTTAATTGAAATATATCGTGCAGAGCATTTACGGCCTGCACTAAATCTGCTTCTTTTATTAATACCCAAATGGTGGTATGTGAGTCAGCAGACTGCAAAATTTGCACGCCTGCATCTGTTAACGTCTGTACAATTCTTGCGGTAACCCCAGGTACTCCAGTGATACCGGCACCGACTGTGGAAACCTTTGCACATTGACCTCTCACTTCAGGTTTATACCCAAGGGCCTCGAGAATTTCTACAGCTTTTGGTGTAAATATATCATCGATGGTATAGATAACCCCGCTCGGTGAAATGTTAATAAAGTCCACAGAAATATTGGCTTCAGCCATGGATTTAAAAACATCCGACTGAAGCTTGCTGGGATCTTCTTTGGATTGGACCTTAATTTGAGTCAGTCCGGACATATGGGCAATCCCAGTAACGAGGCGGTCTGGAACATCATTCCCTGCTTCTCCTTCACTGGATGCGGAAACAAGAGTTCCGGGTAAATCGGAATAAGTCGACCTTACCCGGATAGGTACTTGAGCATGCATGGCAATCTCAACTGCCCGCGGATGAATTACTTTCGCCCCCTGATAGGCCATGTTGCAAATTTCATTATAAGTGACTGCATTTAACGCCCGAGCAGATTCAACTAAACGCGGATCTGCTGTCATAATTCCGTCTACATCAGTAAATATGTCGATGAATTCAGCGTTTAAGGCCGCTCCTAATGCAGCTGCCGTGGTATCACTGCCGCCTCTTCCTATGGTAGTCGTTTCTAAATTTTCGGTTCTTCCTTGAAAACCTGCCACTACCACCACATCATGGGTTTCTAGCTCAGATAATACTCTGGATGGGTCCATACGCAGAATCTTAGCTTTCGTGAAATCCTGATTTGTTAAGAATCCAGCTTGAGCCCCTGTTAAAGCAGCTGAAGAGATTCCTTCTCTAAGCAGTTCATGGGAAAAGACGACAGAAGAAATGGTTTCGCCGCAGGACATTAACATATCCTGTTCCCTTCCTGATATTTGGCTGTTTGGAAAATCGACGAGTCCCAGCAGAGAATCCGTAGCATAAGGATCACCATTTCGTCCCATTGCAGAAACAGCTGCAACTACTTTATAACCTTCGTTAATTGCATTTTTAATATGAGAAATCGCTCTCGCACGGCCCTCGCTGTCCCGCACCGACGTTCCTCCGAATTTTTGAACGAGTAACTTCATTTATACACCTCAACCTATTAAAGATTACAGCCACTGATTGGCAATAAGACGTTCAGCGATCTGAACAGAATTCCAAGCGGCTCCTTTTAATAGATTATCAGAAACCACCCAAAGATGGAATCCATTCTCATGGTCCAGGTCTTTACGAATACGACCGACAAACACATCTTTCTTCTCTGCCGCATCGAGCGGTGTTGGATATGTTTGAGTGGCTGGGTCATCTTGCAAGACGATACCAGGAGCATGGTCCATTAACTTCTTGATTTCTTCTACCGTAACTCCTGCTTGATCAACTTCCACATACACGCTCTCTGCATGAGAAGTAAAAAAAGGCAGACGAACACAAGTTGCCGCAACATGAAGTTCTGGAGAGTGCATAATTTTCTTTGTTTCGTTAATCATTTTCATTTCTTCAAAGGTGTAGCCATTCTCTTGAAATACATCAATCTGCGGAAGAGCATTAAACGCAATCGGATAATGCTTATTTTCTCCCTTAACAGGCAGTAAATTCGCCTCAAGCTCTTCCCCATTTAAAAATGCCTGAGACTGTTCGCGTAATTCATTCGCAGCTTCATTTCCAGCTCCGGAAACTGCTTGATAAGTAGATACGATTACACGGCTGATTCCGAGAGCATTCTTAACAGGCTCAAGTGCAGCTACCATTTGAATAGTGGAGCAGTTCGGATTGGCAATGATCCCTTTATGATTTTGAATGTCCGCTTCATTAACTTCAGGTACAACTAGAGGGACATCCTCAGCCATACGATACGCGCTCGTATTGTCGATTACAACAGCTCCACGTTTTACAGCTTCAGGAGCAAATTTCTTAGAAACGGATCCTCCTGCAGAAAATAGTGCTATATGAATATTATCAAAACTCTCTGGAACAGCCTCTTCTACTGTGTATTCAGTTCCCTTAAAAGAAACTTTCTTACCAGCAGATCGGCTGGAAGAGAGAAGCTTCAGCTGATTAATAGGAAAATTTCGATCTTCAAGCGTTTCCAGCATTTTTTGTCCAACAGCTCCAGTGGCGCCAACCACGGCAACATTGTACGTACTCGTATGACTCATAATAGGATCCCCTTTCCCGTTTAATCTCAAGTAACTATATAGTAAAACGAGTCACTATTTTGCTATTTTATCATATTTAAAGGGTGATCTGGTAAGAAAAACTCGAATTAGCCGGGGTATCTTTCTATTAAAACGGGCTGAAGCTGTATCCCTTCCATTGCCGCCTCCACTGTTTCAGGAATTAAATTCATATCTGCAACTAAAGAATTAGGTTTTTTATACGGATGATCTTGCCCCAAAGGAACGAAATAAATGAACTTTGCGGCCATAAGCTTCATAATATTCACGCCATTCAGCCCTAAACCGTCATTCGTTGATACAGCCAGCACCACGGGTTTACTGTTTCTTAATGTGGCTTTAGCCGCCATCAGCACCGGCGAATCAGTCAAGGCGTTAGCGAATTTACTTGTAGAATTACCTGTAAGTGGAGCAATGACCATGCAATCCAGCGGACGTTTAGGTCCAAGAGGCTCTGCGTCTGGAATGGTCAATATCGGTTCTTCTCCAGTAATCTCCTTAATTTTTTTCAAATGATCAGCTGCCTCGCCGAATCTTGTATCCGTTTTTTGGACAGTGTAAGAAAGAACAGGAACAACAGTTGCGCCCATGTCCACTAAACGCTGCATTACTGGAAACACTTCATGGTACGTACAATGGGAACCGGTTAAACCAAAGCCTATGGTTTTCCCTTTTAAGCTAGTCATGAGCCATCCACCTTTCGATTAGTGTTTTTTAATAACCTGGAAATTACATCAGCTATAATTCTTCCCGCAGTTTTAGGTGCTACAATCCCCGGCAGTCCGGGGGCAAGCATCGCTTTTATCCCTCTTTTCTCAGCATAGCGGAAATCTGTACCTCCTGGCTTGGAAGCAAGATCTATGATAAGGGCATGAGACGGCAGCTGCTTGATAACAGCTGCCTGCACAACTGGCGCAGGAACGGTATTTAATATAATGTCACACTCTGGCATTTCCTTAGCAAGATTATTCATATCAAGCGGCGTCAGCCCCATTTCATAGACTCTTGCCGCGCTTGCTGAAGATCTGACACCCACAGAAACATGGGCTCCCAGCTGAGCAAAGGTACGCGCTAATCCTGTACCTACCCGCCCAAGTCCTAAAACGACCACTTTTGACCCATGGATCGTAAAGTCGGTGTGCTGAATAACCATCATAATCGTGCCTTCCACCGTAGGAATTGAATTAAAGATTGCCACGTCATCCCGATCCATTAATGGGATGAGATTGCGATTTATATGTGACGTCAATTTAGTAAAATAATCATTTGAAATACCCGTATATATTTGGCAGTGAGCAGGTGTCCGTTTTAACCAGCTTTCCGTTAAATGAAGAAGACGGTTCGTGAAAATTCCATCTACTCTTCCTTGTTCATCCGTGCCAGCGACAGGAAGAATAATGGCATCCAGTCTTTCCACCTGGTCACTATCAAAATCAAGATCGATGGCTTCCGTAAAGCCTTCTTTTAATTGATCAAAGCCAGCTAAATAAACAGTAGCATCCCACTCATTTAATCTGCGAATGATTTCTAATTGCCGGGCATCGCCCCCCATAACTGCTACTTGATAGCCTGTTAGCATGCCGGAAGTCTCCTTTATCATTGATCTAATCTCTTTGTATCCTATGCTTGAAGGCAAAGTTAGTGATTTGAAAAAACCGGCACTACAATAAATATCTCTCCCCGAGAAACTCCCATTAAGACAGGAACTGAAAAAGGGATTAAAAACTCCATTGAGGTAATGAGCGAGACTCAAAGGCAGGCTGAAAGAAGGCATCGAAATATTGGTATTAATTTTACTCAACACAAAGCCCGAACCAGTGTACGAACATGGTTCGGGCTTATATCTAGGAAACAGTCTGCTTCCTTATAGATCTGTTTTGTTTTTCAATGATTTCTTTTTCCGCACAACTTTATCCCCGTATCCAGTCTCTTCTAAGGAGGTACTTCTAATGAGGATGGTATCTTCACCTATAGCAGCTATTTGGGTCCAATCAAGCGTGGCGTGTTGTCTCGCAGAGCTAATTCTCATTACCCCGCTATTTAAAAGAACTAGGGATTTAATTTCTCCTGTATCAGGATTAATGATTAAATCTGCTTTCCCTAATACTCCTAATTTTTGACCGTTTTCCACATCAATCACTTCTTTACTTGCAAGAGATTTTAATCTCATATCCCGCACTCCTTTAACGGTCTTCACTTAGCAACACAGGTAAAGGGCCGATCCTGTAATCCTTCTTAATCCGTTCAATTAAAGCTGGCAGGCTGTCCGCTGTCACCTGCGTCGGATGCATCAAGATGGTTGCTCCGTTATGAAGCTTTCCCATCACTCTCTCAATGAGAACTTCTTGGGTTGGCTGTTTCCAATCAATCGTATCTACAGTCCATAAGATGGTTTCCATCCCCAGCTGATCGGCAGCTTGAACCGTACTATTATTGAAACTTCCTGAGGGAGGAGCAAACCATTGAACTTTTTCATTTGTTAGGGCGAATAATATGTCATTTGCCTGCTTTAAGTTCTCTGAGGCTTCTTGTTCTGACATGGCTGCCATATCTTTATGCAGATACCCATGGCTCCCAATCGTATGCCCTTCTTCTTGAATCATCTGGACCAGTTCTTTATGCTGTTTAGCAAAAGCTCCATCAATGAAAAACGTAGCTTTTACATTGTATTTCGTTAAGGTTTTTATCATCTCCGGGATATACTCTTCCCCCCAAGATACATTAATTAGAAAAGATACCATGTCCTTGTCAGGATGGCCACGGTAAATAGGGGATGGAGGCAGATCTTTTAAAGAAATCTTAGGATTAACCGTTTTATAAACGAGTAAGTCAGGATCAAATTTCCCTTCTTTTTTCATCTTCTTATAGGAGGCGGCTGCGTCTACAGACTTTCCCTTTATACCCGGAGTTTTTTTCCAAACACGGTCGACCGTTGCATTCTCCGCTTTCTTTTCATAATCCTTCTTTTTAGTAAGAATTTCTTCATAAAGATCGTCCGTTCCGCTTACTGACGCGGTCCGGTCACTCACACTTATAAACGCAAGGCTTATACCAAGCAGGAAAAAAGATAAAATACAGCCTGCTGCCCAGATTTTGAAATTCATAAGCATCCACTCCTAGTCCAAGTGTATGCATTTCTTGAGGGGACAAGACCGTTTTCAGGCAAAAAAAAAGAGCCTGGCGGGCCAGTTACTCTTTTTCCTGATTTGCTTCTTTTTGCTTCTTCTCTTCAACGAGAATGGCTTTTCTTGAAAGATTAATTCTTCCCTGGTTATCGATCTCTTTAACTTTCACTTTAATCGTATCACCAATGGAAACAATATCTTCTACTTTGCCAATTCTCTCTTCTGCCATTTCTGAGATGTGAACGAGTCCTTCTTTACCTTTAAAGAGTTCTACAAAGGCGCCAAATTTCTCAATCCGTTTTACTTTTCCATCGTATACTTCTCCTGCTTCAACTTCACGGACAATATCTTCAATAATTTTCCGTGCTGTCGCATTCATATCAGCATCCGTAGAAGAAATGAACACCATACCATCCTGCTCAATATCAATCTTAACACCTGTATCATCAATAATTTGATTGATTTGCTTACCGCTTGGACCAATCACATCACGGATTTTATCAGGATTAATTTTCATTGTCATGATTTTCGGTGCATATTGAGACAATTCTCCTCGTGTTTGAGGCATAGTATCAAGCATAGACTGCAAGATTTCCATACGGCCGTTTTTCGCCTGGCCTAATGCTTCATCAAGGATTTCTCGGGAAAGACCGTCAATTTTGATATCCATTTGCAGTGCGGTAACTCCTTTAGCCGTTCCCGCCACTTTAAAGTCCATATCTCCGAGAGCATCTTCCATTCCTTGAATATCAGTCAGGATTGTATAATCTTCTCCGGATTTCACGAGACCCATAGCAATTCCAGCCACCGGCGCTTTAATGGGTACACCAGCGTCCATCATTGCAAGAGTGCTTGCGCAAATACTTGCCTGAGATGTGGAACCATTGGATTCTAAAACCTCGGATACTAAACGAATAGTATAAGGAAAATCATTTTCAGAAGGGATCACTTGCTCAAGTGCCCGTTCACCAAGAGCACCATGTCCAATTTCCCGGCGTCCTGGTCCACGGATAGGGCCAGTTTCTCCAACAGAGAATTTAGGGAAATTATAGTGATGCATAAACCGTTTAGATTCTTCCAGATCAAGACCGTCCAGAATCTGTACATCCCCTAATGCTCCAAGTGTACAAATGCTCAATGCCTGCGTCTGTCCTCTCGTAAACAAACCAGAGCCATGGGTTCTGGAAAGCACTCCCACGCGAGAAGATAGAGCACGAATTTCGTCAACTCCGCGCCCATCAGGACGGATTTTGTCCTTTGTAATCAAGCGGCGGACTTCAGCTTTAACGATGTCATTTAAAATAGATCCCACTTGCTTGATCGTTTCCGGCTCAGCTTCCTCGTCTTCATACTTATCCACGATGGCCTGCTTGGCTTCGGAAATAGCTTCTTCACGTTCTTTCTTTTCAATTGTTTTAATGGCAGCAACTATAGATTCCGTTGCTTCCGCTTCTACTTTCGTTTTAAGATCCGGGTCAGCCTGAATAAGCTGGACTTCCATTTTCTCGCGGCCGACTGCAGCAATGATTTCTTCTTGGAAAGCCACTAACCTTTTAATCTCTTCATGGCCAAACATGATGGCTTCTAACATATCTTCTTCAGGAACTTCCTGAGCTCCCGCTTCCACCATATTAATGGCATCTTTCGTCCCTGCCACTGTGAGATTAATATCACTTTTCTCCTGCTGGTCTATTGTTGGATTAACGATGAATTCACCATCAACACGTCCAACTATAACTCCAGCGATAGGGCCGGCGAATGGAATATTAGAAATTCCAAGGGCTAAAGACGAGCCCAGCATTGCAGCCATTTCAGATGAGCAATCCTGGTCCACACTCATCACAGTGCTGATCACTTGCACATCGTTTCTGAATCCGTCCGGGAACATCGGGCGGATCGGTCGGTCAATTAATCGGGAAGCAAGCACAGCTTTGTCGCTTGGACGTCCTTCACGTTTAATAAACCCTCCTGGAATTTTACCAACAGCGTATAGACGCTCCTCATAATTCACCGTCAGCGGGAAAAATGGTAAATCCTTTGGCTCTTTAGAACCCGTTGCCGTACTCAGCACTGTTGTATCTCCATAATGTATTAAAGCAGCGCCATTGGCTTGTTTAGCTAATTCGCCGACTTCTATGGAAAATGTTCGTCCGGACACATCAATTGAAAACACTTGTTTATCTTCTGCCATAAAGAACTATACTCCTCTCAAATCCACTCATATTGTGAAGGGCTAATCTCAGTTTACACCCTTATGTATGTAAACATACAGAAAAAGCGGGAATACTCCCGCTTTTTTTTCCAATCATTAACGACGCAGACCAAGGCTTTTAATCAGCTCACGGTAACGTGTAATGTCTTTATTACGAAGGTAGTTCAATAGGTTACGGCGTTTACCTACCATTTTAAGCAGTCCACGGCGAGAGTGATGATCCTGTTTGTGTGCACGCAGGTGCTCGTTCAGTGTAGTGATCTGCTCTGTAAGTACAGCGATTTGCACTTCTGGAGAACCAGTGTCGTTGTCATGAGTTTTGTACTCATTAATTAATTCATTTTTACGTTCTTGTGTGATAGCCATTATAGCTACACCTCCATTTAAGATTAAAATTCCCTTTCACCTAGCGGGCGCCGGAGTAACGTTCCGCCAAGAGAAGGTTCCATACTAAAGCGTACTAGTTTCAACGGTAAAAAGCAAGTATAACTGCTAATTTTTTTTGAAGAATTGTCGAACAGCCGACTCATCTTTCTCCAGCTGAAATTTCCGATCTGAGGACGAATCGAACTTCTTTTCTTCCCTAATAAACTCGTAAAAATAAATGTCTAAAGCACCATCGTATATCTTTTCATTAAAATCCAAAAGAAAGACTGCCAGGCTGGAAGTATGCTGTTCTTGTAAAGCAGCCTGTCGGTCTAAAACTGCCCATCCATGAAGGAAACGTTCATTGTACTTTACAGAAACCGTATAAACTCCCGATTTTGGGAGAAAATAGTCGTCGCTCAATTCTAAGCTTGCTGAGGGAGAATCCGGCCATTGTCCGTGTGCATCTTTCCCTGCTAATCCGCTCACTTTAAACGGCCTTCCGAGTAATTTCCTGGTTTCTCTTACATCCCCTTCTTCAAGGAGATTGCGTATTCTAGTGGAACTGATTTTATTATCTTGGTCTTCAACTTTCTCCACAACGGTATGTGTAAATCTGCCTTTGGCATGCTCAGAGAGTGTCGTCATCGAGCCTTGGCCTTTATGCCCATAGCTGAAATCAAAGCCGGCTACTACGTGCTTTACCTGCAACTCTCCAAAGAAATTGTCCACAAACTGTTGAGGGCTTAATGAAGCAAGCTCCTTGTCAAAATGGACAATATACAAATAATCGATTCCCATTTCCTCAAGTATGTGCTGCTTCTCCTCCAGCGGTGTAATGTACCTTGCATGCTGTTTATTTTTTTTTAAAACCACTGAGGGATGGGGGTCAAAAGTCATAACAGCGCTTTTCAGGCCACGCTGCTCAGCTTGTTCTTTCGCTTCAAGGATGACTTGCTGATGACCAAGATGGATCCCATCAAAGAACCCTACCGCCGTTACGTTCGGCTCAATTTGTGTGCCTTCATTCGGCTGGGATGCGGATAATTGAAATATTTCCATATTCTTCACCTGCTCTTTACTGCATGATAACTAAAACACGCGGATAGGCTTAACCTTCTCAGGCTTAGTCGGGTGAGGCTGATAAATTGCCAATGCCTCATTTTCACATACGATCATAAAGGGTTCATCCGGCATCTCTGCCAGTTTAGTTAAAACCCCGCCATTCTGGATCTGCTGCTTTGTACCTGCATCTACTTCCCATTTAGGAAAATGCGGTAACCCTCTCGATAAAGGTAACAGCAAATCTTCTGCCCGTCCATCGTCGGAGGCAGACTGAACTTCTTCTAACGTTTTGCACTCTTCTTTAGAAATATCTGCTGTTCTCGTACGCACTAACGATGACATATGGGCAGGATAACCCAGTGCCTTACCCATATCTGTACAGAGAGTACGTATGTATGTACCTTTCGAACAAGTAACTCGAATAGAGAAAGAAGCTGTACCAGCGAAATAGTGCACTTCACTTGTAAGCAACTCAATTTCATGGATAAAAACCTTTCTTTCAGGTCTCTCTACACTCTTCCCTTCGCGAGCATATTCATATAATTTTTTCCCGTTTACTTTGACGGCTGAATACATTGGAGGGATTTGGGAAATCGAGCCTTTAAACTCTTCCAGCACCTGCTTGATCTCCGGCATTGATAGCGAGTTTTTTTCTACAGTTTTCTTCTCAACTTCAGCTCCGGATGCATCTTCCGTTTCTGTTGAAAAGCCCATAGTAACAACAGCTTCATAAACTTTCACAGTATCTGTTAAAAAAGGGACAATTTTTGTAGCTTTCCCTACACACAAAGGAAGAACCCCTTCAACATCCGGATCTAAAGTCCCTGTGTGGCCGATCTTTTTAGTTCTTAACATCCCTCGCGCTTTACTTACACAGTCATGAGACGTAAAGCCTTTAGGTTTCCATAAGGGGAGAATACCATCCATATAGAACCACCTTGTCATTAATTTTTTATACAGAGAGAATCCGCACTCCATAAGTACGGATTCTTTAGATTAGCTATCTGTATCATTAAGGTCTTTCAGAATTGTTTCAATTCGATTTCCGCGTTCGATCGCTTCATCAAATTCAAACATGATCTCAGGAGTCTTTCGCAGCCGGATTCTTTGACCAATTTCCGAACGTATAAACCCTTTCGCTTTAGCCAGTCCGACTAAAGTGTCATGTTTCTGTCTGTCATCTCCTAGAACAGAGATATAGACCTTTGCCTGTTGCAGGTCACCTGTTACTTTCACATCCGTAACTGTTACGAAACCTACTCGAGGATCTTTAATTTTCTTACTAATAATGTCGCTCATTTCTTTTTTCATTTGCTCACCGACACGGTTTGCACGTAAGTCGTTCATATTTCTTCACCTCTTCCAAAGCCGAACGTTATAACCATTCAAGAACTGTTTCTGCTCGCTCCAGTTCAGGAAAAGAATCAATGAAGGCTAATACTCGTTGCATTGTTTGCTCAGCCACCACTTTATCACTAGCTACCGTCACCATGCCCAAACATGTGCGCTGCCAGAGATTTTGATAGTCAAGCTCACTGACAGCTACATTATGGTCATTTTTAATTCTTGTTGTTATACGCTTTAAAACCGAGCGTTTATCTTTAAGCGACTGGGCGTCATAGATGATACATTCCACCTCAGCACTTAAGATCATGTACGTTCAATTTCCTGCATTTCGTACGGCTCAATAATATCTCCAACTTTCACATCGTTGAAGTTCTTAATTGTAATACCACACTCATAACCTTGAGCTACTTCTTTAGCATCATCTTTATATCGTTTCAGGGCATCAATTTCCCCTTCATAAATGACAACACCATCGCGGATAACCCGAATGCCTGAGTTACGCGTGACTTTCCCTTCAGTTACATAAGATCCAGCAATTGTACCAATTTTTGAAACCTTAAAGATTTCTCTGACTTCTACTTGGCCAATAATTTTCTCTTCGAAAACAGGATCCAGCATTCCTTTCATAGCGGATTCAATTTCTTCCATAACTTTATAAATAATGTTATGAAGACGAATCTCAACATCCTCGGACTCTGCCGCTTTGCGGGCATTTCCATCTGGACGAACGTTAAATCCAATAACGATCGCGTTAGAAGCGGAAGCAAGAGAAATATCAGATTCAGTAATGGCGCCGACACCCGTATGAATGATCTTCACCTTTACTCCTTCTACTTCAATCTTTTGAAGAGAACCAGCCAAAGCTTCCAAGGAACCTTGAACGTCCGCTTTTAAAATTAAATTAATATCTTTAATGTTTCCGTGTTTAATTTGTTCAAATAAATCATCTAGACTGACTTTGGCCGTAGAGCTGCGGTCCGCCTCAATTTGAGCTTGAGCTCGGGATTCTCCAATGGATCGTGCTTTTTTCTCATCTTCAAAGACAAGGAAACGATCTCCTGCCTGAGGGACATTGCTTAAACCTGTGATCTCAACAGGAGTGGATGGTCCCGCTACCTTGACCCGGCGGCCGATGTCATTAACCATCGCTCTTACGCGTCCGAAAGTATTTCCGACCACCACAGAGTCCCCGACGTTAAGCGTACCATTCTGAATTAACAGCGTTGCCACTGGTCCGCGTCCTTTATCAAGTTCTGCTTCAATTACCGTACCATAAGCAGGACGGTTTGGATTGGCTTTAAGCTCTTCCATTTCAGAAACCAGTACAATCATTTCCAGAAGCTCTTCAATTCCTTCTCCATTAACAGCGGACATTTTAACAAAAATAGTTTCGCCGCCGAAATCTTCAGAAATGAGTTCATACTCCATAAGCTCCTGCATAACACGGTCAGGGTTCGCGCCCTCTTTATCCATTTTGTTTACAGCTACAATAATCGGTACTTCAGCTGCTTTAGCATGGTTAATGGCTTCTCGTGTCTGCGGCATTACGCCGTCATCTGCGGCAACAACCAAGATAGCAATATCGGTTACCTGGGCTCCGCGGGAACGCATGCTGGTAAATGCAGCGTGACCTGGAGTATCAAGGAATGTGATCTTTTTATCGTTTTCTTCGATTTGGTATGCACCAATATGCTGTGTAATTCCGCCAGCTTCACCTTCAGTAACCTTTGTATCCCGGATACGGTCGAGCAGCGTCGTTTTCCCGTGGTCAACGTGTCCCATAATGGTAACCACTGCTGGACGTTCTTTAAGATCAGCAGGATCATCTTCAAAAGTCATATGTTCGATATCTGTCTCATCGACTACCACTTCTTCTTCCACTTCAACCTCGAATTCAGCACAAATTAATTCAATAGAATCTCCATCCACATCTTGGTTCTTCGTCGCCATAACACCTAGACCCATTAATTTCTTAATGATTTCGGAAGATTCTTTATTCAGTTTGTCAGCGAGTTCTCCAACTGTCAGAGAGCCTGAAAAAGTGATTTTTTCCGGGGTCTGCTTTTTCTTAGGTGCCTGCTGTTGTGGATTCGGACGCTGCTGAGAATTCTTCTGGTTTTTCTTACCATTTGATTTATTATTCTGCTTGTTGTTCGGCTTATTGTTTGGTTTGTTTTGCTTTTGATTTTGATTTTGGTTTTTCTGCTGAGCTGGTTTAGATGGCTTCGCGGGAGTTTCTTTAGCTTTCCCTTTGCTGAAACCTGTATCCAGCTTATCCTTAATCTCTGGTTCAATTGTGGACATATGGTTCGATACTTCGATGTTCAATGTTTTTAATTTATCAATAACTTGTTTACTTGTGAGTTCATTTTGCTTTGCATATTCATATACGCGCATTTTACTCATCATTTCACCCCCGAATAGATTCATCGAGCAGCGATTTCAGCTTTTTTGCAAATCCTTCATCAAGAACTGCGATCGCGACTCTTCCTTCCTTTCCGATGGCATGTGACAGTATGTCCCGATCTTCCACCGTATAGCAAGGTATGTCATAATAACTGCATTTATCTGTTAGTTTCTTTTTCGTCTGCTTACCGGTATCTTCAGCAATGAGGACGATCTTTGCTTTTTCTTTCTGGATATCACGGACAATCGCTTCTTCCCCAAATGTGCATTTCCCAGCCCGGACAGCAAGTCCCAGCAAGCTTAAATGTTTGTTCATTGTTCTTCTGCCTTTACTAAATCTTTGAGCTGATGATAGATCGTTTCGTCTACATTTGTATTTAAATGACGGTTCAATACTTGGTCTTTCTGAGCTTTTTCAATAATGTCAAGTTTCTTCGTCATATAGGCACCCCGGCCATTCTTTTTGCCCGTTTCATCAATAAAGACTTCACCCTCTTTATTTCTGACAATCCGAATCAGCTGCTTCTTAGGCATCATTTCCTGGGTCACTACACATTTTCTTAATGGTTCACCTTTTGAACGGACCATGATGACTCCACTCCTTACTCATCAAACAATTCGGTTTCGTCCTCTGTATCCGGGCTGCTATCACTCAGCATCCCTTGTTCCCGAGCTTCGCTTTCACTTTTAATATCGATTTTCCAGCCCGTCAACTTAGCAGCTAAGCGTGCATTCTGTCCTCGTTTACCAATGGCAAGCGATAGCTGATAGTCAGGAACGATAACTACTGTAGCCTTGTCATCTTCATTCACAAGTACTTCCACTACTTTGGAAGGGCTTAAAGCATTTGAAACATATTCAACGGGATCTTCTGACCATTGAACGATATCAATCTTTTCACCTTTCAGCTCGTTGACAATTGCCTGTACACGCTGACCGCGCTGGCCAACACATGAACCAACCGGATCAACTTCCGGGTCTTCAGCATGAACAGAGATTTTGGAACGGTCTCCTGCTTCTCTTGCTACAGATTTCACTTCCACCGTCCCGTCATAAATTTCAGGAACTTCCATTTCAAAAAGCCGCTTTAAAAGACCTGGATGAGTTCTTGATACATAAATATGAGGTCCTTTATTACTGTTTTCTACTTTTGTAACAAAAACTTTAAGACGGTCATGAACTTCATAAGACTCTGCAGGCATCTGCTCGCCTTCAGGTAGCCTAGCTTCAATTTTCCCCAGATTCACATAAACGAATCGTGAGTCTTTGCGCTGAATAATTCCTGTCATAACATCTTCTTCACGGTCGACATACTCTCCGTAAATAATGCCTCTTTCTGCTTCACGTACTCTTTGAGTTACCACTTGTTTAGCTGCTTGAGCAGCAATTCTTCCAAAGTCCATTGGAGTAACTTCAAGCTCAATAACATCTTCAAGTCCATAATTAGGATTTACTTCTTTGGCTTCTTCAATTGAAATTTCCTGTTGAGGGTCCATGACTTCATCAACAATCGTTTTTCTGGCAAAGACCTTCATATTTCCTTCTTCTTCATTAATATCTACACGTACGTTTGTTGCAGAATTAAAGTTCTTTTTATAAGCAGAAATTAATGCAGCTTCAAGCGCTTCTAACAACAAGTTTTTGTCGATGCCTTTTTCCTTTTCCAGGTAATTCATGGCATCAAATAATTCGCTACTCAACGGTTTTCTCCCCCTTAGTTAAACGTGACTGCTAAATTTGCCTTAGCAATTTTATTAAAAGGTACTTTTAATTTTTTCTTCCTGGCTTTTATTTTAATTTCAATTTCCGCTTCTTCATTTTCAAAGGAAAGCAAAGTGCCCTCAAATTCCTTTTCACCTTCCATCGGTTCGTATAGCTTCATATAAATATGTTCTCCAACATATTTGGCGAAATCGGATTGTGATTTCAATGGACGTTCTGCCCCGGGTGAAGACACCTCTAAAAAGTAAGGAAATTCGATTGGATCCGTTTCGTCTAATTTTTCGCTCAGCTGTTCAGAAACTTGACCGCATTCCTCAATGTCCACTCCGCCTTCTTTGTCAATAAACACTCGAAGGAACCAGTCTTTTCCCTCTTTCTTAAACTCTATATCGACCAGCTGTAAATTCATCTGCTTTACGATGGGCAGAACCAATTCTTCAGTTACTGCAGTTACATTATTGCTCAAACCAAATCCCTCCTTTATGTAGCGATGCCCTGTGTTTGATCTCGAATTTTAGTGTTATGTGCTGAACGCGGAATTTCTAAATAGTCAGGCAGAGACAAAAAAGGTCTATCCCGACGAGAAACCGCTATGAAAGAAATCATAGCGGCGCAGTCTTCGGAGGCATCTCTGTCTCCTCGTAAATCCACGTTCTAGTCAAAAGCGAGCGTAAATATGACGAAAGAGTGGGTTGCCCCACTCTTTCGCTTGTTCCTATCGCTCTTCTCACCATAAAAAAATATACCATACATACGTAATATTTGCAACAAACCCTAGAAAAGCGACAGCTGGTTCTCTTCAGGCATTCCGGATAAGCAGCCCTGCTGATCTAAATATTCAAGAACAGTTTTAGAGATACGGCTTCGTTCCCTAAGGTCCTGCTTAGAAAGAAATTCCCCTTCTTTTCTTGCATTTACAATGTTTAAGGCAGCATTGGTTCCCAGACCGTCTACTGCATTAAATGGCGGGATGAGCTGATTACCTTCGACGAGAAAATCTGTCGCACTTGATTCATAAAGATCGACACTTTTGAAGCTATATCCTCGCTCGCACATTTCCATAGAGAGCTCAAGTACTGTCATCAGGTTTTTCTCTTTCGGTGTAGCATCCAATCCTTTTGACTGAATTTCTTCGATCCTCTTCCGGATCGCATCAGATCCCTTGATCATAGTTTCCAGTTCAAAGTCACTCGCACGAACCGTAAAGTAAGCAGCATAGAAAAAGATGGGGTAATGAACTTTAAAATAAGCAATCCTTACCGCCATTAACACATAAGCGGCAGCGTGTGCCTTTGGAAACATATATTTAATCTTCTTACAAGAATCAATATACCAATCAGGCACCCCGTGCTTTTTCATCTCTTCAATCCATTCATCTTCAAGACCTCTGCCTTTACGAACAAATTCCATGATTTTAAAAGCAAGGGAAGGCTCAAGGCCTTTATGCATCAAATAGACCATAATATCATCACGGCAGCCGATAACTTCTGGTAGTGTGCAGATCCCATCATTGATGAGCTGTTCCGCATTCCCGAGCCAAACATCCGTACCATGTGAAAGCCCTGAAATGATCACTAGTTCAGCAAACGTTTTCGGTTTCGTGTCTTCGAGCATCTGCCTAACAAACCGAGTTCCAAATTCAGGTACACCAAGCGTTCCTGTTTTACACATAATTTGATCGGCCGTAACGCCAAGCGCTTCTGGTCCGCTGAAGATCTTCATTACTTCCGGATCGTCTACAGGAATCTCCTTCTGATCAATCCCGCTTAAATCCTGAAGCATACGAATGACCGTTGGATCATCGTGCCCCAGAATATCCAGTTTCAGCAGATTGTCATGAATGGAGTGGAAATCGAAATGAGTGGTTCTCCATTCAGATTTGGTATCATCTGCAGGAAACTGAATCGGAGAGAAATCATAGATCTCCATATCGTCAGGTACGACGATAATTCCGCCTGGGTGCTGCCCGGTTGTCCTTTTCACCCCGGTACACCCTTGCACAAGACGGTCAATTTCAGCGTTTTTATATTGCAGCTGATGATCTCCCGCATAGCCTTTGACATATCCGTAAGCTGTTTTCTCAGCAATTGTTCCTATCGTTCCTGCCCGGTACACATTGTCTTCTCCGAATAATAACTTGGTGTAATTATGCGCGTTAGGCTGATATTCTCCTGAGAAGTTCAAGTCAATATCGGGAACTTTGTCTCCTTTAAAGCCGAGGAACGTTTCAAAGGGGATATCCTGGCCGTCCTTTTTAAAATTTGTGCCGCATTTAGGACAGTCTTTTTCAGGCAGATCAAACCCGCTCCCTATTGAGCCGTCAGTGAAAAATTCATGGTACTGACAATTCGCGCAGACATAATGCGGAGGTAATGGATTAACCTCTGTAATATCTGTCATAGTGGCGACGAAAGACGAACCCACGGACCCGCGGGATCCTACCAGATAGCCGTCTTCTAAAGATTTCGTTACAAGCTTCTGTGAAATTAAGTAAATAACAGCGAAGCCGTGACCGATAATACTTTCCAGTTCTTTCTCTAACCTTTTTTCAACCAGCTCCGGGATCGGTTCTCCATATATACTTTTCGCTTTATTATAGGACATTTCCCGTATTTCCTTATCTGCCCCTTCAATGTTTGGGGTGAACAAGTCTTCCTTAACCGGGGTAACTTCTCCGATTTCACTGGCAATTTTCTGCGTGTTTGCGGCAACGATTTCACTTGCTTTCTCTGTCCCAAGGAAAGAGAATTCCTCGATCATTTCATTCGTCGTTTTAAAATGCACATCAGGAAGCGTCTGTCTGTTCAAAGGGTTGCCATTCTGGGAAGAAATTAAGATTTGACGATACATTTTATCATGAGGATCAAGATAGTGAGTATTCCCTGTAGCCACTACAGTTTTACCGAGTCTTTCGCCCATAGCTACCAGTTTCTTTAAAATATCATAGATCTGGGCTTCGTTCTGCACTAGATCTTTTTCTAACAAGTGATAATAATTACCTGGAGGCTGAACCTCAATATAGTCGTAAAATTCAGCAGCTTTCTCTGCCTCTTCTTCTGACTTCTGCATCATCGTTTCGAATACTTCTCCCTTATCACAGCCTGAACCGATGAGAAGACCCTCACGCAGCTTAGCTAATCGCGAGCGGGGAATTCTCGGAACGCGGTAATAATAATTTACATGAGCTTCTGATACCAGCTTATACATATTTTTCAGTCCTGTATTGTTTACGGCAAGCAGTGTGCAATGGGACGGCCGGGAGCGCTGATAGGCTTTCCCTTCGCCCATGTAGTCATTTAAATTCTTGTGATTGTTGATGCCTCTTTCGATCGCTTTCTTCACAAGTTTCCATAACAGATACCCAGTGGCTTCGGCGTCATAAATCGCACGGTGATGCTGTGTAAGCTCAATATCAAAGTGCTTACAAAGGGTATTTAACCGATGATTCTTAAGCTCAGGGACCAGAAATCTCGCTAATTCCAACGTATCAATTACTGGGTTCACTGATTTATCGTATCCGATTGCCTGCAGACCCGCATTTAAAAAACCCATGTCAAAGCTTGCATTATGGGCAACAAGAATATCGTCTTCCATCCATGAGTGAAAATCTTTTAATACCTGGCCGATTTCAGGTGCATCTCTTACCATATCATCGGTAATCCCAGTTAATTCAACTGTAGTCTGGGATAAAGGCTGATGAGGATTGGCAAATGATTCAAAACGATCAATAATCTCTCCATCTTTCACTTTTACCGCTGCTAATTCGATAATTTTGTCATAAACAGCTGATAGCCCGGTAGTTTCCACGTCAAAAACGACGTAGACTTCACTCTCCAGACTGCGGTCTTGTTCTTGATAAGCAATCGGTACGCCATCATCTACAAGGTTCGCTTCCATCCCGTAAATAATTTGAATTCCATGTTTCTGTCCAGCAGCATAAGCTTCCGGGTAAGCCTGTACAACGGCATGATCGGTGATGGCAATAGCAGGGTGTCCCCAATCTGCTGCTTGCTTAATTAGTGTGGAGACAGAAAGCGGGGCATCCATTTGACTCATCATCGTATGGGCATGGAGTTCCGCACGTTTTTCTCCTTCTTTAGCTTCATCGATTCGGACTTTAGGGCTGATTTCATTGATGTCATTTGCCATCATTGTAAGCTCACTAGTGAAATTATCTGTTTGAATACTCCCTCTTGCTTTAATCCACATTCCTTTATTGACATGCTTAAACATCTCCGCATGGTCGTCGCCGCGGGAGAACATTTTGATAGAGAAAGAATCTGTATAATCAGTGGCTTTCAAGAGTAATAAATTCCTGCCAGACCGCAGTTCTTTAACTTCAACAGCAAACACGTATCCTTGGATCGTTTTTCTGCGTTCCTCTTCTTCAATAGCTTCCATTGGTTCAGCTTCTTCTTGAATCTTATAGCCAATTTCAAGCGGACCTTTCGGCTTCGAATTATCCCTGTCTTTCGCCCGTTCTTCCTGCTCCTTAACGGCTTGCTGAACAATAATTTTGTCTTCTTTCTGCCGCTCTTCTTGAAATTTCTTCAACTCTTCTTGTTCCTCTTTCACGCGGGTAGAAAGCATTAACATAGGCAGCCCTGCGGCCGTACAGAAGCTTTGCAATGGTGCTTCTAATTTCTTCTTTACAGCATGACTTTCCGCATAATTTCTACAAGTTAACATAACCTTATTACCGTTAACCTCTGGATCCTGCTCCATTAATAAATCCTTGTAACTCGGTGTCAGGTTGGTCATCGTCTGGATAAACCCGCGCCAATATTCCGTTACATCCTCAGTGGTTACTTCTTTAGCAGAAGTATGAATCGTCCATTGAACCTCTGCAATAGAATGAAAACTATCTTTTAGTTTAGCTGTAAACAGCTGGTATACGGAAGGTGGCAGCGGCTTTGGCAGGGTAAAATGAAAGTGCCACTGCTTCTTTTCTTTCAAAACGATTAGTTTATCCATTGTACTCTCTTGAAAATGAGGTTCAATCAGATCGACAGGGAACTGAATCTGTTCCAATAGATAATGCATTTTCTCTTTGTTCGTCACATCCAATTTCGTTCCTCCTCTATCCCCACTCGGGCTAAAACACGAAAGATACCCTTGCAATTGACGCAAGGGTATTTGTATTAAATTCCATCTCAGCGGCTGTACATTTCTTCTACATAGTCGATGACTTTAGAGGCTTCCAGCTCACTCTTGTCCTCACTCATTCGTTCCTTCATTTCAACGATACTTTCTGAAGCACGCTTTCCAACCGTAATTCTTAAAGGAATTCCTATGAGATCACTATCTGCAAATTTCACACCCGCGCGCTCTTTTCGATCATCATATAATACTTCAATACCGGCATCCAGCAATTGATCATACAGCTGATCTGCCAGTTCCCGCTGCTCATCCTTCTTAGGATTTAAAGATAATAAATGTACCTGATAAGGTGCCATATTAGCAGGCCAAGTAATTCCACGTTCATCATGGTACTGTTCGACTAATGCAGCTAGAGTTCTTGATACTCCGATTCCATAACTGCCCATTACCATGGTTTGATTTTTCCCTTGATCATCAAGGAACATAGCATTCATGTTCTCCGCGTAGAATGTACCGAGTTTAAATACATGACCTACTTCAATTCCACGAGCGAACTGAATGTACCCTTCCCCGTCTGGAGATGGATCCCCTTCCTTAATAAAACGAAGATCAGCGTATTGAGATACCTGAAAGTCTTTCCCTGGTGTTACATTAAGATAATGACTGCCTTCTTCATTTGCACCACAGGAGACGTTAACCAACGATTCAACTGCGAGGTCCGCCACCACTTCGACTTCCTCAGGAACGTTTACGGGACCTAGTGAACCAAAGCCGGTCCCCATTACGGCTTCCGTGTCTTCAGCAGAAGCAAGTTCTACCATACTGGCAGAATATAAATTCTTAAGCTTCACATCGTTAACTTCGTGATCTCCTCTGGTAACAGCCATGACTAATTTATCATCCACCTTAAACATAATGGACTTTAATCCTTTTTCAAGTTCATGACCTAGAAAATCAGCCACTTCTTTCATGGTTTTCTGATTAGGAGTAGCAGTTTTCTTCATCTCTTTCGGTTCTTCTACAGAAGCTGGATAGGTGGTAATTACAGGTGCCATTTCGACGTTTGCCGCATACCTCGAAGTATCAGAATAGGCAATCACATCTTCCCCCACTTCTGAGAGGACCATGAATTCATGAGTATCTTTACCGCCCATTGCCCCCGAATCTGCAATAACAGCACGAAAGTTCAGTCCCAGCCGCTTGAATATACGGGAATAGGCATCAAACATTTTCTGATAAGTTAGATCTAAGCTTTCATAAGAAGCATGAAAGGAGTAGGCATCCTTCATTAAAAATTCTCGGCCGCGCAATAATCCAAAACGTGGACGCGCTTCATCACGAAACTTATTTTGAATTTGAAATACCGTCAGCGGCAGACGCTTATAACTTTTAACCTCATCACGAACTATACTTGTTATGACTTCCTCATGGGTAGCACCAAGGGCGAACTCTCGATCACTTCTGTCATGGATTCTCATGAGCTCAGAACCAAAGGTATTCCAGCGTCCCGATTCTTTCCATAGCTCTGAAGGCTGCAAGGCCGGCATCATCATTTCATGAGCACCGATTTTCTCCATTTCTTCACGAACAACGTTTTCCACTTTTCGTAAAATTCGTCGGCCGACTGGCAGAAAACTATAAACCCCAGAGGCAATTTGACGTATGTATCCGGCACGAACGAGGAGCTGATGACTTTTAATCTCTGCATCGGCTGGATTTTCTTTAAGGGTTGGAATTAACATTTCACTTTGCTTCATGATTAAGCACCTCAATTCTGTATTTTAAAAAATAAATAAGCCGGAAGCCAAACGAGAGCTGTTGTCTCCCTGGCTTCCAGCTCTTTGATTATAAGAATAATCGTTGTATATCATTCCATGTTACCACGAGCATTAACAACATTAACAGGGCAAACCCAATAAAGTGTACGATACCCTCTTTCTGTGGATCCACAGGCTTTCCTCTTATTCCTTCAACACCGACAAATAGCAGCCTGCCGCCGTCTAAAGCTGGCAGAGGAAGAAGATTTACTATCCCTAAATTAATACTTAAGATGGCCGTCCACATCATAAAGTTCGTGAACCCAGTTTGTACCACTTTATCCGTAGCATCATAAATACCAACCGGTCCAGAAAGCATATCCAGAGAGAATTGACCTGTAACTAGCTTTCCTAAGTTTGTCAGGATCATTTTGCCCCAATCATAGGTCTGTGTGAACCCAAAGGTCATCTTTTTGAAAAAAGAATCATCAAAGGCACGTGCTACTCCTACCTGGCCGAATTTCTGCCCCTGATCAGTTATAGACGCCGGCGTTACATCAATTTCCTGTGTCTGACCATCCCTTTCTACAGTGAGCGCCATTTGCTCATCAGGGTGATCGCGGACAATGGTAGTAAATTCTTCCCAGGAATTCACAGACTGGTTATCAATGGCAACGACCTTATCCCCCGCATGAAGGCCAGCTTGTTCAGCTGGTGTATTTTTTTGAATCTCTCCAAGCACCGCTTGATCAGCAGGTACTCCTTGGATAAAACCTAAAATCGTAAATAATACTATAGCCAGTACAAAATTCATCAGCGGACCGGCAAAAAGCTGCATCGCCCGCTGAGGAACACTTTTAGATGCAAACTGGCGGTCATAAGGTGCAATTTGCGTTTCCTTCTCATCCATAACAAACAAAGCTTTTGGATCTACATCAAAATAGAGCTTCTCATTCTCATCAACTTCATATCCCTCAATAACTAATTGATGATCCAGATCTGCCCGCTCTACTTCTATCACACGAGCTTGAGGATGTTTAGACTTATTGTTCACAATAATCCGGCTGACTTTCCCTTCACGATTGAATTCCAAACCAATATGATGACCTGGCTTTAACTCAATTATTTCAGGATCCTCTCCAGCTACACGAACATATCCACCAATCGGCAGTAAGCGAATGGTATATAATGTTTCATTTCTCGTGAATGCAAAGATCTTCGGTCCAAAACCGATGGCAAATTCACGAGCAAGCATACCTGCTCGCTTGGCAAATATGAGATGCCCCCACTCATGTACAAATACTAACAATCCGAACATGAGTATAAATGCAATCACTGTAGTCAAATGAAGCACCTTCCTTTTAATTTAAATGGAAACGAACTTGCTTTCTTGTTTCCTCATCAATAGACAGTATGGCAGACAAGTCAGGGTTATGAATCCGCGAGTGTTTTTCAAGAGCATTTTCAATCAATTGTTCAATCTCCAAGAAGGAAATTTTACCCTCTAAAAACAATTGTACGGCTTCTTCATTAGCCGCGTTTAAAACGGTGGTCATTGACCCCCCCTGGCGTCCTGCTTCATATGCCATTCGTAAACAAGGGAAACGTTCCATATCCATTTTCTCAAAATGCAGAGTCGCAATTTCTTCCAGGTTCAGTTGTTTCGTCATCGGCAGTTCCATTCTTTTTGGGTAAGTTAAAGCGTACTGGATAGGTACTTTCATATCCGGAGTTCCCAATTGGGCAAGAACACTTCGATCTACGTACTCCACCATGGAATGAATGACACTTTCTCTATGAAGAATAACATGAATTTGGTCGTAAGGCACATTAAAAAGCCAATGGGCTTCAATTACCTCTAATCCTTTATTCATCATAGAAGCAGAATCAATCGTAATTTTGGCTCCCATACTCCAGTTTGGGTGATTTAGAGCATCTTCAACCGTTACACCTTCAAGTTCTTCTCTTTTTTTATCACGAAAGCTGCCGCCTGATGCTGTAATAATCAATTTATGGATATCTTTTTTATCTTCTCCATTTAGCGATTGGTAAATGGCAGAATGTTCGCTGTCCACAGGTAAGAGTTCTACCTGATGTCTGCGCGCTTCTTCCATTACCAGGTGGCCAGCCGTGACGAGAGTTTCTTTATTAGCGATTGCAATTATTTTTCTTGCTTCAATCGCTTTTAAAGTAGCGGGCAGGCCAATGCTCCCCATTACTGCATTGACGACCACATCAACAGGATCAGCAACACTTGCTTCAATCAGCCCTCCGCTTCCACATAAGATAGGTATCTGATCGATATGTCTGCTCAGTTTCTGTTTCGTACTTTCATCCTGTACGACAACTAATTCAGGTTTGAATTCTTGGATAAAAGGTACAGCCCTATCAATATTCCTTCCAAAAGCCATGGCGTATAACTCAAACTCTTCTGGATGTGCTCTAATGACGTCGAGCGTCTGGATGCCAATGGAACCTGTGGCCCCGAGCAGTGATATTTTTTTCATTATTTTTCTCCTTCCCACCAGGCAATGAATTTAATTAATTGCAGGAATGAAATTAATTAAGTGCAGGATCGGCAGAATAAAAATTAAACTGTCAAACCGGTCCAGAACCCCGCCGTGTCCCGGAAGAATTTTCCCGGAGTCTTTAACAGCATAGTGACGCTTAAAAGCAGACTCCACGAGATCGCCAATCTGGCCAGCAATCGAGATAAGAATCGTAACAAGAATAACAATCACCATAGAATGATTGAGAGGCTGAATCACTTGAAAGACTACGGCGACTAGACATGCCAGAATTACTCCGCCAAGTGCGCCTTCCACTGTTTTCTTTGGGCTGATCTGGGGCCATAATTTGTGCCTGCCGAAAGCTCTCCCGAACAAGTAAGCTCCGGTATCCGTTGCCCATACTATAAATAATGCATAAAAGATGTATTCCAGCTGAGCATCACGGGTTTCAATTAGATAATTGAAGCCCATGCCTATATAGACGGCCGAAAGCAGCAAGAAACCGGCATCATCGAAGGTAAATCTATTTTTCACAAGTACCGTATAACTTAAGAGCAGTAGAACCACTAATAAAGTAATTTCAGATTTCGTAATGTACTCACCAAAATTAAAATCCTCGACTAAATTTTTCGGAAACATTAATGCCCACATCAGCAATAAAGTTAAACCGGAAGATACAGAGTACCTGGCAATCTTTTTCATTCTCATTAATTCAAAGATGCCAATACTCGCAATAATATAAACAAAAAAGTAAAATAGTCTTCCGCCCAGCATTACGATAGGCAAAAAGATTAAACCCGCAACTATTGCGGTAATCGTCCGCTGTTTCATATTATAACCTCACACCTTATACTCCGCCGTAACGACGTTTGCGATTTTGATAGTCATACAACGCTTTTTCAAACAGGCTCTCGTCAAAATCCGGCCAATAAACTTCCGTGAACCAGAATTCTGCATAAGCAAGCTGCCATAGTAGAAAATTGCTTAAACGCTGCTCTCCACTTGTTCGTATTAATAAATCAGGCTCTTTCAAATCTGATGTGTATAAATGGGAAGAAAATAGTGTTTCGTCTATGTCGGAAATTTGGACACTCCCATTTTCAACTTCTGCTGCTATTTCCTTCACTGCATTAACCATTTCAAAACGGCTGCCATAATTTAAGGCGAAATTTAAAATGAGTCCATTGTTATCCTTTGTCTTTTCAATAGCTTCCTGCACTGCCTTTTGGGTGTGATTTGGAAGAACATTGAAATCTCCAATGGTCTGGACTTGGACATTTCTTTCAATGAGTTCAGGCAGATATGTATTTAGAAAGTCAACAGGTAATTTCATTAAGAAATCTACTTCTTTTTTTGGACGTTTCCAATTTTCGGTTGAAAAGGCATAAAGCGTTAATACATGCACTCCTATATCTGAGGCTTGTCTAACGATCTTCTTAACGACTCCCATACCTTCTTTATGACCAGCAATTCGAGGCATTCCTCTATTTTTAGCCCATCGGCCATTTCCATCCATTATGATAGCCACATGTTTAGGAAGATGATCCTGATCAAGACCAAGAGGTTTGGTAGTTGGCTGCTTTTTATTTTTAGTAAACGGAAACTTGAGTGGCATTGCTAATCCTCCAGTCTGATTGTTCCATCTCTATATTATATACTATTATCGTACATCATGCCGCCGAGGACATAAAGACTTACATGAAATGTGCTGAAATAAGATGAGGAACCCAGAAAGACCTCGATTCCTTAATGCAGCATTCAGGAATGCTTTTATGCGTGGCCTCCGGATTTATGCCGAGGCGGATCCTATCATTTACTATGCCAAAATAAAAACCGCACTGCCAAACAGCTACAGTGCGGCTTCATACACCAAATGGCATACTAAGATGGAAGGAGATCAAACTTCCATAATTTCTTCTTCTTTTGTTTTTGCGAGCTGATCGATTTTATCAACGTGGGTATTCGTAACTTTTTGAACATCATCTTGATAAGAACGAAGCTCATCTTCCGTCAGATCATTGTCTTTTTCCGCTTTTTTCAGACGATCGTTTGATTCACGGCGAATATTACGGATCTGAACTTTCGCTTCTTCTGAATATTTACCGACTACTTTAGCTAAATCTTTACGCCGCTCTTCAGTTAGAGCGGGAATGTTAATACGGACGATGTTCCCGTCACTGGACGGTGACAGACCAAGATCTGCTTTTTGAATCGCCTTTTCAACTTCAGCAATCGCTGATTTATCATAAGGTGTAATAACGAGAAGACGAGGTTCTGGTGCTGAAACTTGAGCTAGTTGATTCAGCGGTGTGGCCGCTCCATAATAATCGACATAGACAGAATCAAGAATACCAGGATTCGCACGACCTGCACGTACTGTAGCTAATTGACGGGAAAAAGCCTGAACGGCTTGCTCCATTTGTTGTTTAGTTTCGTTAATCACTGCATCTGACATGATTATTTCCCCCTTACAATTGTTCCTATATTTTCACCAAGAACAGCTTTTTTAATATTACCTTCTTCTGTAATAGAGAATACCAGTAAATCGATGTCGTTGTCCATACATAGAGAAGAAGCAGTAGAGTCCATTACTCCAAGACCTTCATTAAGAACATCCATATAGGAGAGCTGATCGTACTTTTTAGCATCTTCATTTATTTTAGGATCATCGGTATAAACGCCATCCACGTTGTTCTTAGCCATTAAAATAACGTCAGCTTCAATTTCTGCGGCGCGCAGGGCTGCGGTAGTATCTGTAGAAAAATAAGGATTTCCTGTACCTGCTGCAAAAATTACGACACGTTTCTTTTCTAAGTGGCGAATAGCTTTCCTGCGAATATATGGTTCAGCTACCTGTCTCATCTCAATAGATGTCTGGACTCGCGTAGGAATCCCCATATTTTCCAGGCTGTCCTGAAGAGCAAGGGAATTCATAACCGTCGCCAGCATGCCCATATAGTCGGCATTAGCTCGATCCATTCCCATTTCACTTCCAACTTTACCGCGCCAGATATTACCGCCGCCTACAACAACGGCCACCTCAACACCAAGTTCGGCAACTTCCTTCACCTGACGCGAGACCGATTTAATAATGCTCGGTTCTAGTCCGAAGCCAGCTTCTCCACTAAGAGCTTCTCCACTAAGTTTAAGTACAATACGACGATAGCGAGCTGTAGTCATAGTAACCTCCAATTAATAATGCTAGTCTTTTCTTTGTCCGCTACAAGTTGATTCAACCTATGTAGCATGTTTGAAAATAGGGAACACAATGTGTTCCCTACGTTTCTCACACAGTTATTTTTTAACCTGGCTCATTACTTCATCAGCAAAGTTTTCTTCGCGTTTCTCCATACCTTCGCCAACTTCAAAGCGAACAAAATCAGTAATCGCACCACCAGCAGAGGCTACGAATTTCTTAACTTTTTGATCAGGATCTTTAACGAAATCCTGTTCTAACAGGCAGATTTCCTGGTAAAATTTATTGATACGGCCTTCTACCATCTTTTCAACGATGTTTTCAGGCTTACCTTCATTCAACGCTTGAGTTTTCAGAACTTCACGCTCGCTGTTTACTTCTTCTTCAGGAATTTCTTCACGGGAAACATAACGCGGATTTACTGCAGCTACATGCATGGCAACATCTTTAGCTGCTGCTTCATCAGTAGAACCTTCAAGAACAGTTAGAACTCCGATATTGCCGCCCATGTGTAAGTAAGCGCCAAAAGCATCGTTATCTGTTTTTTCTTTGAGTACAAAACGGCGCAGAGAGATTTTTTCGCCGATTTTTGCAACAATATCTGTGATATAGCTGTTAAGCGTATCCCCTTCACCATGAAGTTTCTGTTCAAGAGCTTCTTCCACAGTAGCTGGTTTTTGGTTAACCAAATGCTTGCCCAATTCACTTAGAAGAGACTTAAACTGATCGTTTTTCGTAACGAAGTCAGTTTCACAGTTCACTTCTAAAAGAACAGCCGTATTTCCTGAAACTTCAATATGAGCAGATCCTTCTGCTGCAATACGGCCAGCTTTCTTCTGGGCTTTAGAAATACCTTTTTCGCGAAGCCAGTCTAAAGCTTTATCCATGTCCCCGTCATTTTCTGTAAGAGCTTTTTTACAATCCATCATTCCAGCACCAGTTTTTTCACGAAGTTCTTTTACCATTTTTGCGTTTACAGCCATTGTTATGCCTCCTTATAAAATGTAACCGTTATTTAACCCTTTAAAAAAGGTGATAAAAGGTCTGCCCCCTTATCACCTTCTGAAACTATCCTTACTCGTTAGCAGTTTCTACTTCTGCTTCAACTGCTTCTTCAGTATCTTCAGTTTCTTCGCCTTGTTTTGCTTCAAGAACAGCATCTGCCATTTTTGATGTTAGCAATTTAACAGCACGAATTGCGTCATCATTAGCTGGGATGACATAATCAATTTCATCCGGGTCACAGTTCGTATCAACGATACCGACTACCGGGATATTTAATTTATGAGCTTCCGCAATCGCAATGCGCTCTTTACGAGGGTCAATGACAAACATTGCAGCTGGAAGGCTATTCATTTCTTTAATACCGCCTAGGAATTTAACAAGACGTTCTTTTTCTTTAAGCATGTCAACGACTTCTTTTTTAGGAAGTACTTCAAAAGTACCGTCTTCTTCCATGCGCTCAATATCTTTCATACGGTTGATACGCTTACGGATCGTCTGGAAGTTTGTAAGTGTTCCGCCTAACCAGCGCTGGTTAATGTAATACATACCACAGCGGTTAGCTTCATCACGAACAGTGTCCTGTGCTTGTTTTTTCGTACCTACGAATAGGATGTTACCGCCGTCTGCAGCAATATCTCTTACATAGTTGTACGCTTCATCCACCTTTTTAACCGTTTTTTGCAGGTCGATGATGTAAATTCCGTTACGCTCTGTGAAGATGTATTTTTTCATCTTCGGATTCCAGCGACGGGTTTGGTGTCCAAAATGAACACCAGCTTCTAGCAGCTGTTTCATAGAAATAACTGACATAATTGTTCCTCCTGTTTGGTTTATTAGTATCCTCCGCCTGTTTCATCTTTCTTTAAAAACTCTTAATTTCAGAGCAACCTTATAAAGAAATCCAAAGGCGTGTGAATTGACACCGACAGTAAATATACCATATCAGGACCGTTCATTCAAGTCATAACCTGAATTTTTCTGTTGAAATTTAACAACTAATTCAATTTCAGTTTTTCCTCTATCCAATTTTTTTGCGATTTGGTCAGTAGTAAGACCTTGATCTTTCAGATGAAGGACCTGCGATTGGAGAGATGGCTGGTAAGACTCATCTGCTGAGCCGGGAGCAGGCGGCACATAATCTTTCTGTTCCTCTACAGGTGACTTAAATGTAGAACGGGGTTCTATTGAAGGATCAACTGGTGGTGACGCATTGTTTCTGGTTTGCGGTTCCCGTTCTTTAGAGTGGAGCAACTCGGTCATTCTTTCATTCTCTTCTTTTATTTCCATTAAGTAAGAGGTGAAGAGATCTTCTATTTCCCTCGCCACTTTCTGCTGCTTTAATTCTAATTCTTCTGTTTTCTTTATCCTGGCAGATAGATTTATGAACGCCAGGATAAGTATTCCCACAATAATAAAATTAATCACTAATAAAAAGGCTGTCATACGTACTCCCCTATACTTAACTTTCGCATATCCTGGCGTTAGTCCTTATAGAAACTGGCTGATTAATATAAAGAGGAACTATGATTTCTGATGAATCATTATTTCTCCTTCTTCAAGGATAGCAAAGACCTTCTGTTTCGTCTCCATGACTTTATACTGGTAACGACCAAACCCTAAATTAGTATTGGCAAATAAAGTTCCACTTACTTCTACTCTTGCACCTTGAGCTTCTCCCATAACAGCATCCATGGCAGATAAAGTGCGCGTCAGATCCTCTAGTTCTTCTTCGACCGAGTTTAAGGAGTTCTTTTGTCTCAGCAGAGTGATTTTGTCCTTAATTTGGTTTTCCCCCTGGTTTATCTTATTGATCAGCATTTCGCCTAATTTACGAAGTTTGCTTTTTTCTTCTAGTTTTTGATTTTTCATCTGAGTAAACTTCTTCACTTTTTCTTCTACCTTTTTATTTACTCCTAAGTATAAACCCGTAGGTGTGCTCATCCGGTTCCCTATATCTTTCGCTTCTATTCTGACTCCTGCCGATAACGTTCCTCCAATGATATTGCCCTTCTGACAGTAAATACTATCTTTAGCTATACAATGGCTGTGGAGAATGGAATTTTCCACAAATAGATTCTGTCCTGCTTCTATTGATGCCTGGTTAATATAGCCGACGCGAATATCTAATCCCGCCTGGATAACTGCTTTTCCCAGACCAGAAACCCCTTCCCCCACATAAACCGAACCACCTGCGGTTACTTCGGCTCCTTCTACCATCCCGAGGATATTAATATCACCATCTGCCTTTAATTGAAAGCCAGAAGGAACATTCCCATTAATTTCAATTGATCCTACAAAGTCTAGATTGCCCGTTTTCAAATTTAGATCTCCCGGAACCTTAAACAAGGGAAGGACTTTCAGAGACTTTTCATCATAACTTAACTGCCCTGTAAGTTCAGAATAAAAACTAGCGTCAGAAGTTTGGTAGGTCACGTTTTTTCCTGCCCTCAGACGTGGATAGATGCCCGGCTTTGCCGGGAGTACTTCCCCATAAACATTCCTGCCTGGCATCCCTTTTGTAGGAGGAACAACTCTGGCGACTCTTTCGCCTTTTGTAACAGAAGGGATGTTAATTACATCCCGGAAACTCACTTTATCCCGTGCTTCTATTTCCATTGTAAACGAACGGTCAAAGATTATTTTACCAGGCTTTCCATGCTGAGGTTCTGTACCACAAGCAATTTGCAAAGGGAAAATCACCGAATCAAGGCGAGCTGTTAACTGTTCAACCGCTTCACCATCCACCCCGTAAACGAGTCCTTGTTCCTCTAGAAACCTTTGAATCTCTTCGATTGATATTTGGCTATCTTCAAGCCTGGAGTCCATCTCTATGTATGCTTCCATCTTATTTCTGGACACGGATAAGGTAAAACGGTCTTGAAGTTTATCCACCTGAAGCCTTCCTCCTCCACTTATTATTTTCCTAGATCTTGCAAAGCTCCCTTCAATTTAAAAATCGCTTTAGCATGGATCTGCGATATTCTTGAAGTTGTTAAATTTAATAACTGGCCGATCTCTGTGAGAGTAAGTTCTTCATGATAAAAAAGACTGATAACCATTTGTTCTTTTTCGTTTAACTCTTTGATTTGGTCCGCTAACTCTTGATAATTTTCTTCTTTAATTATTTTCTCATGCGGAGCAGGAGTGGTGTGATCTGGAATGGAGTAGCCAATCCCCTCCTTATGATCATCCTGTCCGTCCCTTGGCCTTTCTTCCATGGATAAAACATTTGCATAAAGGGAATCTTTCATTGTTTCCTCAACTTCACTGACACTCATATGTAACTGTTCGGCAATCTCATCAGCGGCAGCTGGTCTTTGAAATTTTTGCTCTAAACTCTCCGCAGTCTGCTCGATCTTCTTAGCCCTGTCCCGCACAGATCGAGGCAGCCAGTCTTCTTTTCTTAACCCGTCAATGATTGAACCGCGAATTCTAAAAGAAGCGTACGTATCAAATTTAAGGTCTCTAGCCGGATCGAACTTCTTTAAAGCATCATATAAACCAAGCAGCCCTAAACTATTCACATCGTCCTTGCTCACACTTTTCGGCAAATGGGCGGTAATTCTTTGTACATGATAGCTGACTAAATAATAATATCGTTCTACCAGTTCATTTGCGGCATCCGCTTGCTGGTAAGTTGTCCAAAGCTCCCATAACTCTAGTTCCTGAGTAGATAGTGAACGTGACATTTAATTCCTCCCTACTGTAGCAGTAAAATAAGTAGATTCAGTTTTCATCTTTTAATAAAGAGCGAATGACATTCGTCGTTTCTTCTACTGATTCAGGCGTCATTTCATTACTAGATTGTTCAGTGCTCTCTTCTCGCTGTCTTTTAAGATACGATGCTTCTGATTCTTTGTTTACATACGCCCACAGCTTGCGATAAATAAACGCCAGAAAGAAAAAAATAAAGAAGGAAGCTGAGCCATGTAATATTGAAGTTTCCCAAGTGTTTACCGATAGAGAAATACTGATAGTCAGGATGAAAGCGGCGAGTCCCGATATTAAATTCCAAAGTAGTGTGCCTGCCATTTAGATTACTGACTCTCCTTTATTCACTGTACGTATGTTTAGCTGCAGTGTCTCAGAATTAAATTCAATAGTCCGTCCGTTTTTGCCTCCTGTATCTTCAGCAATGAGCGGAATTTTTAATTCTTTCAGAGACTTCTTTACAGCCGCAACATTTCTTGGACCAATCCTCATCATGTTGTTCGCCGTTTGAAACTGAAACATTTGGGCGCCTCCGGCAATTTTCGCCTGCAATCGGCCTTTATTCCCTCCATGTTTCTCTAATCCAGCTACTAAATCCATAATGGCGGTATCTGCATACTTTGACCGGTTTTTATCCTCTTGCTTGGACATGGAAGACTCAGGGAGCATAACATGAGCCATCCCGGCAATTTTTATCCTGTTATCAAATAGTACGACCCCCACACACGACCCTAACCCCGACGTACGGATAATTTGTGGATTCTTCACGATCTTTAAGTCAGCGATACCCACTTTGATCACTTGTGCCAGGTTATTCATCAGATGGTACTCCTAATGCTTTAAAGATCATATCGTAGGAAGCAGGATCAGGGAATAAAAAGAAATGACCGGTAAGATTTTCATGATCTTCGTCATGCAGAGCTGTTTCTACCACAATTGCTTGATCACTGACTTGTGATAATTCTAGTAAACCATAGCTTAAAATTGCACCTGCCATGTCAGTAGATAAGGAAGGGACCGAAAGATAAAGATCCAGCCCAGTAAAATCAGACAATGCGGAAATATAAGACCCTGACAGGATATTCCCTAGTTCCTGCAGCACAGAAGAGGTAAATTCGTCCACGCTGTCCAGGGGTAGAACGTAACTTGGAAGACCTGCTATTTGTTTAATAAATTGTTCGGCCTGCCTGGGTTGAAGCAAGAAAAAGATACTGCCAGGTGCCTCTCCATCTATTTTAAGAGCAACGCTGACAACCATTTCTTCCGCTCCGCCTGCGAGCTCCATCACTTCATCAAAATTTACTAGTTTCACGGAAGGTACGTGCATCTCAACTTTTCTGTTCAGTAGTCTGGAAAGTGATGTCGCAGCATTTCCTGCCCCAATATTTCCTATTTCCTTAATAACATCCAAATGGAAATCAGTAAATTTATCTTTAAAGCTCATCATATCATCCTTCTATTTCTTGTAATTCACTTAATTGTTCACGATTCAGGACTTTCTCTAAATTCAGCAGGATCAACAATCGATTCTCAAGTTTAGCAACACCGCGGATATATTCCACCTCAACTGTTCCCACTACTTCTGGTGCCGGTTCAATGTCATCACTATTTAAATCCAGCACATCATTGGCACCGTCAACGATTAGACCCACGCTCATTCCTTCGATAGTGGAGATAATCATTCTTGTTTGTTCGTTATAGGGTCCGGCTTCCAAATTAAATCTTCTCCGTAAATCGATGACCGGGGTTACAACTCCCCTTAGGTTAATAACACCTTCTATAAAGACGGCTGTGTTAGGAATCCGGGTAATAGGCATCATTCGCTCAATGGATCCCACTTGTGAAACGGGAATGGCATACTCTTCATCATTTAGTTGAAAAACAATGGCTTTTTCCTGTACAACTGATTCTTCAGACATATAGGGGCCTCCCTTATTTAATTAAGGCATTACTATCAATAATTAAAGCTACTTGTCCATCACCCAGGATTGTGGCTCCAGAAATGGCGAATACGCTGGACAAATAATTACCTAATGACTTCAACACCACTTCCTGCTGGCCAATAAATGAATCTACTACCACGCCAGCCAGCTTGTCATCTTTACGAATAATCACTAGTGAGTAATAGTCATTTTCTTCTTTCGTTTCTGGTACATTAAATAAATCTTTAAGTGAGACTAGGGGAACAACCTTCCCCCGAAAATCGATTACTTTCTTATTATGCGCCTTCATAATCTCATCTTTTTTTACAATGGCTGTTTCAATAATAGAAGATAATGGAATGGCATATTTTTCTTCCTGCACTTCGACAAGCATAACGGATAGAATAGAAAGTGTAAGCGGGAGCTGGATAGAAAATATACTGCCCTGATTCAGTTCGGAATCAATGGTAATACTTCCTCCCAGCGACTCGATCGTATTCTTTACTACATCAAGTCCCACTCCCCTGCCAGATAAATCGGAGACAGTATCTGCAGTAGAAAATCCACTGGCCATGAGTAGTTCATAGACTTGTTTATTCGTCATGCTTTCAGCTTGTTCGCCCGTTACAATGTTATTCTTCACAGCTTTTTCAATAACTTTATTTCTATTAATTCCTGCCCCATCATCAGAGATTTCAATGAACACGTGATTACCACTGTGATAAGCTTTCAATTCAATGCGGCCAGTACCACCTTTCCCATTTGCTTCCCTGATCTCCGGGGACTCTATCCCATGATCCAGAGCATTCCTGATCAGGTGAACGAGGGGATCTCCAATTTCATCGATGACGGTGCGATCCAACTCTGTTTCTGCGCCGATAATTTCTAAGTCGATTTGTTTATTTAGATCACGCGAAAGCTGACGGACCATGCGAGGAAAACGATTAAATACTTGCTCTATTGGAACCATGCGCATAGTTAAGATAATGCTTTGCAAGTCGCTGGAAATTCTGGACATACGTTCAACTGTTTCTTGAAGTTCGTCATGCTTAAGATCATTAGAGATTTGTTCAAGTCTTCCCCTGTCAATCACTAACTCTTCAAAAAGGTTCATCAGGACATCGAGCCGGTCAATGTTTACGCGAATCGTTTTATTGGGATTCGATTTCGCCTGGGCTTTGTGTTCTTGATTTGCATCAGCTTCAGGTTCTAAAGGAGATGGACGACCGGCTTTTCCTTCGTTTGAGTCAGGCAGCTGCTGAGTTTGATTTTGTTCGGCCAAATACGTTTTGGTAGAAAAGGTTTTCACTTCTGTCTTTTCTATTTCAGAAACCTTTAAAATCCTATTTTGAACTTCCTCACCTGTTTGTTCGGTAATAAGGAGGACTTGAAAACTCGAATCGAATTCCTCATTTTCCAAAGCCTCCACGGCAGGAACCGACTTGATTACCTCTCCAAGCTGATCAAGGACTTCAAAAACCATATAGACGCGGGCAGCTTTGAGTAGACAATCATCTCGCAGTGTGATGTGAATGTGATAATTATTTTGATTTTGTTCTTCTGATTGCTCGAGCACCGTTAAGGTGAATTCATCAAGGGTTAATTCTTCTAATGAGTGATTATTCGGTGACTCCACATCCGGAGAAGGAGTGTCAGGATTCGCAGCGGGATTCTCCCCTTGTTCAATGGCATCCAGCATTTGTACAACCTTGGTCACGTTCCGTTCGCCAGTGCCTCCATCCGCAATATCGATGACCATCGCCTCCAGGTCATCGACAGAATCAAATACTACGTCAAGGACCTCAGCATTCACCTCGATTTGTTCATTTCTAACAGCATCCAGAACATTTTCCATCTTGTGCGTTAAATTAGCGAGGTCTTGATACCCCATAGTTGCTGACATTCCTTTTAACGTATGGGCCGAGCGAAAAATTTCTCCAACAATGGAGAGATTCTGCGGCTGTTTTTCCAAATCCAGCAGATGATCGTTAATGGATTGCAGATGCTCTCTGCTCTCATCAATAAATACTTCTAGGTACTGACTCGTTTCCAACGTCTATTCCCCCTTGTGGTTAGCTGATGGTTTGAATAATTTCTTTACTTAACTGCTCTAATGGTAAAACTTGGTCGGCTAACCCTGTTTTAATGATCGACTTTGGCATTCCGAACACAATACAGGATTCTTGGGCTTCTGCAATCGCATACGTTTGAGGACATGCATCCTTCAGTTGAATGAGACCCTCCATCCCATCTGCACCCATCCCCGTCATAATAACTGCTATGGTCCGGATTTGCTGTAAAGCAGCTAAAGAAGAGAGCATCCGATTCACAGCTGGTCTATGGCCATTTACAGCGTCCGATTGGTCGAGTTCAACGCCTAGTTTATTGCCCTTAGAAACAATCTTCATATGAAAATCCCCTGGTGCAATATAAGCGGTACCGCCTGTTAATTCTTCTTGGTCTTCTGCTTCTTTAACGGTTATTAGCGAAAGTTTGTTTAACCGGGCTGCTAATGACCGGGTAAACCCTCGAGGCATATGCTGAACAATCACAATCGGCAAAGGGAAGTCGGCCGGAAGATCAGTTAATACTTTTTGTAAGGCCCTCGGTCCCCCTGTGGAAGTGCCGATAGCTACTACCATTGGCTGCTGATTATGAGAGCGGAGGGGTTTATAGCTGGCTGGTGGAGCTTTCAAAGGAAAAGCAGCAACTTTTGCCCCGCTTGCCGCAATAACTTTACGGATAATATGCCGGGATACTTTCTCCATATCAAGAGAAATGGATCCCGATGGCTTTTCAATAAAATCCACTGCTCCCAAATGCAATGCCTGAAATGTACTCTCTGCGCTTTGACTTGTTAAACTTGAAACCATCACTACAGGCAGGGGACATTTTTCCATAATTTCCCTCAATGTTTGCAGGCCGTCTAGTTTAGGCATTTCTATGTCCATTGTAATTACATCAGGGGTCAGCGTCGTAAGTTTATGTAAACAATCAAGGCCGTTTCTTGCGGTGCCGATCACCTCTATTCGGAAGTCCTTATTTAAAATATCCGAAATCATCTTTCTCATAAATGCTGAATCATCTACAACTAAAACTTGCACTTTATTCATGAGGACTACCTTTCTAATACAAATCTTTTAAGTTTAGTTAGAAACGAACTTTCCTTTCGTTCCTTTCCTTCCATTCGATCGACAACGTAGCGTCTGGCTATTCCGGCAACTGCCGCGCTGGCTTTGCTCTTAGGACTATCAATGCAGAAAGGTACCTGTTTTGCCACTGCTTGCATCACGCTTCGGTCTTCAGGAATAACGCCTAATGAATGAATCGTCTTACTTAGAAAATGGTCTGTAACTTTTTCAAGTCTTTGAAAAGCCTTTTCTCCAGAGTGAACATTCAACGCCCGGTTGAGGAGTAGATAGATTGGTAAGTTCTTATCTTTCGTTACTAGATGTTTAATCATCGAATAGGCGTCCGTAATGGAGGTCGGCTCTGGAGTTGTCACCACGACTGCCTCATCTGCTGCCGAAATGAAACTCAAACCGTCTGCAGATACTCCTGCGCCCATATCAAACAACATGTAATCATAAGCATCGGCAAGTTGGGAAAAATGGGATTGGAAATACTCAAATTTACTCTCATCCAATTGAAAAAGATTCGCTAAACCAGCTCCCCCAGCAATATAAGATAAGTCATTTGGTCCTAGTTCAATAATATCATGAATGGTAAGGTCATTTGTAAATAGATCAACAATGGAATACCGAGGAGAAACTCCGAGCAAAATATCGATATTTCCCATCCCAATATCCAGATCAAAGATTAGGACTTTCTTATTTAATTGCACTAAATGTAAAGCAAAATTAATGGTAAAATTCGATTTCCCTACACCGCCTTTCCCGCTTGCGATCGCTATGGTCTTTCCTGCTGCGGGAGTGTCACGGATTTTCAGTCTGTTACGAAGCTGTTCTGCTTGATCTTTCATTCGAAGTCCTCCATAAGCAGGGAAGCAAGTTTATTAGAAGTACACTTGACAATATCATCCGGGACGTTCTGGCCGTTTGTTAAATAAGTAATTCCCATTTCATACTGCCTCGCTATGTTGATCGCAGGTCCGAAAACAGAAGCTTCATCCGTTTTGGTAAATATTAATTGGTGAACAGGTATTTCTTTGAAATTTCGAATAATTTCCTTCATGTCTTTTTCTTTTGAAGTTAAAGAGAGCACCAGATGCGTAGAAGTGTTTTCATTAAAATCCATCGATTCTTTTAATTCCTGTACGTAAAAGATTTCTTTGAAATTTCTGCCTGCTGTATCAACCAGAATGAGGTCATACTCTGCAAAATTCTCTCTAGCTGCTATGTACTCTTCAAGGTTATAAGCAACCTCAAAAGGAATATCTAGAATTTTGGCGTACGTTCTTAATTGGTCAATGGCAGCGATTCGATACGTATCGATTGTAATAAGCGCTACTTTTAAATCTCTATTCAGCATGGCGTCTGCTGCTATTTTAGCAATCGTGGTAGTTTTTCCTACTCCTGTTGGACCGACTAAATGGACAAATTGTTTTGAATAAAGTTCAGGGAATTTAACAGTCTTTCCTAATTTTTCACTGAGCATATTTTCGATTTCTGGTTTGGAAGACGTCATGGAATCCAAGCTTAATTGAATTCCTTCTACCATTGTTGTAAAATCGTGCGCCAATTCTTTATCTAACTCCTGATTTAATAAATGTTCGTACAGATTTTGGCAGGGTTCATGAAATAATGGCTGCTGCCTCTGTTCCTGCATGAGTGTTTTCAAATGCTTTAATTCTTTTAGAACTTCTTCTGAATCGGAAGCAGGGGGGGAAAGTTCAGGGAGCCGGTTTCTCCTGGTAAAATGCTGATCCCTTTCTTTGCCACGGCGGACGGCCGGGTCCAAAGCAGCAATGACCTCGATGTTAATTTTTTTAAACATCCCGAGAAAACCGCCAGTCTTCACATTTTTTGAATTCAAAATTACGGCATCTGCTCCCAGTTCCTGTTTTACCTTTTTCATAGCTTCCGGCATCGTTGGTGCATTAAACTTCTTTATCTTCATGCCACATTCACCACCCCTACACTTTGTACCTCAACACTTGGTTCAAGCTCATTGTAAGATAAAACGACTACTAGCGGTAAAAAACGGTCTAATAGTTGTTTTAAATACATTCGGACTGCTGGCGAGCAGAGGAGGATGGCTGTTTCTTCCTGAAGTGACATTTGCTCTGCCTGCTCTGCAACTGCATTTATGATCGTTTGCTGAGAATCCGGATCTAAAGCTAAATAGCTTCCATGTTCTGTCTGCTGAATATGATCTGCTAATATCTTTTCTATCCGGCCGGATACTGTGATCACTTTTATACTGTCGTCAGCTGAGCGATATTGACTGGTAATTTGAGCTGCAAGCGCCTGCCTGCTGTATTCAGCTAGTAGGTCGGTATCGTTGGTCATCCGACCAAAGTCAGCCAGCGTTTCAAAAATCACGGGCAGATTTTTTACTGATATATTTTCCCGCAGGAGCTTGGCAAGAACTTTTTGAATATCACCAATCGATAAAGGATCAGGAGTAACTTCATCTGCCAGAATCGGATAGGATTCCTTCAGATGATCAATTAGCTGCTGTGTTTCCTGACGTCCTAATAATTGATGAGCGTGCTGTTTAATGACTTCAGTAATATGAGTAGAAACTACGGATGGTGGATCCACCACTGTATACCCCGTCAATTCTGCTTCATCCTTCAGATCCTCAGTAATCCATTTAGCAGGCAGCCCGAAAGCAGGCTCAGTGGTTTCAATGCCTTCAATTTCATCTTCAGCTCCTCCAGGACTCATGGCTAAATAGTGATCGAGCAGCAGCTCCCCATAGGCGACCTGATTCCCTTTTACTTTTAACCGGTATTCGTTAGCTCCCAGCTGAATGTTATCTCGAATTCGGACTACCGGAATGACAATCCCCAGTTCGATAGCAAGCTGACGACGAATCATCACGATACGATCCAGCAAGTCTCCTCCTTGGTTCGTATCCGCAATTGGAATGAGGGCATAGCCAAATTCAAATTCAATGGGATCCATGCTGATTAAGCTCACCACATTCTCAGGAGACCTCATCTGATCACTTTCTTCTTGATCGGTTTCTTCAGGTTCTTCCACTTCCGGGATTCTTTCCTCCCGCGATAACCAGTATCCTCCAAAGAAAAGAATGGCAGCAATTAACGTTGTTAGAAAGAAAGGAATTGGCGTCAGACCCAGTAGGAAGATCGTAGCTCCCGCAATATACAAAAGCTTAGGATAACGAAGCAGCTGACTGGTAATATCCGTACTTAAATTCCCCTCTGATGCGACTCTCGTAACTACAATCCCTGTCGCAGTTGAAATGAGTAACGCCGGGATTTGACTGACGAGTCCGTCCCCCACTGTTAATCTCATATATGTATCGACAGCTTCATTAAATGACATCCCCATTTGAACCATTCCAATAATGAGTCCAAATATAATATTAATGAGCACAATGATGATTCCTGCAATCGCATCACCTTTAACAAATTTACTGGCACCGTCCATTGCGCCATAAAAATCCGCTTCGTTCTCCACTTTTTCGCGACGTTCTTTGGCTTGTATTTCGTTAATCATCCCTGCGTTTAAATCAGCATCAATGCTCATTTGCTTCCCTGGCATAGCATCGAGGGTGAATCTGGCTGCAACTTCAGATACTCTTTCTGCACCTTTGGTAATAACCAGAAACTGAATAATGATTAAAATGATAAAGACAACAAATCCAACTAGTGGATTACCGCCGGTTACAAAAGAACCGAACGTCGCAACCACACCACCCGCCTGCGCATCAGATAAAATGGAACGAGTTGTCGATACATTCAATCCAAGTCTAAATAAAGTTAACAATAGTAACAAAGAAGGAAAGATGGCGAATTGCAGGGCTTCATCCATATTCATGGAGACTAAAATCACAATTAAAGCCAAGGTAATATTAATTAAGATGAAAAAACTGAGCAGCCAGCCAGGTAAAGGAATGACAAGCATAACGATGATTAATATAACTCCTAATATGACTGATAGGTCTTTTGCGGACATGCGCCTCACTCCTTTTGGCTACGCTTTTTTCTGTAATTGATAGACATAAGCAAGAATTTCTGCAACGGCTTTGTAAAATTGTTCATCTATAGACTGATCAATCTCTGAGTGCTGATACAATGCTCTTGCTAAAGGTCGATTTTCCACAGTTATGACGTCGTGCATTTTGGCAGTTTCTTTAATCTTTAATGCGAGAAAATCTACACCTTTAGCAACAACATAAGGAGCATCGGATTTATCTTCATCATACTTCACAGCGATTGCATAATGGGTCGGATTAGTAATGACTACATCGGCGTTCGGAACTTCACTCATCATTCTGGATGCGGACATCTGTCTTTGCTTTTCTTTAATTTTTGATTTAATTTGTGGATCGCCTTCCATGTTCTTATGCTCATCTTTCACATCTTGCTTGGACATGCGAATATTTTTTTCATGATCAAACCTTTGATAAGAATAATCCAGTACAGAAAGCAGCAGCAAAGCGAGCGCAGAAGCAAGTCCCATAATGACCGCTGTCCGTCCAAAGAAAGCCAATGCACCTTCAACTGATGTTTGGGAAACCATCAGCATATGATCTTTGTTCAGCCAGATAATTGAAAAAGTAATTGTTCCAATCAATGAAATTTTCAGCAATGATTTTACTAGTTCTACCAGGGCCCGGACAGAAAAAATCTTTTTTGCGCCTTGGATAGGATCTAATTTTTTTAAGTCCATTTTTAAAGGTTCACCTGTGAACATTACTCCCACTTGGAGGAAATTCGACGTCAAACCAGCGATGATCGCTATTCCCATAAGTGGAATAACAACCTTACTTACCTCCAATAAGGTTTCGACAAATACCGTATAGACTTGATTTTCTGTTACTTCCCACGTGATATATTCCTGAAATGAATGCTGAAATATTCCTGTCAGCGTTTCTTTCAAACGTCCTCCCATGAGAAACAACAGGCCAAATACCATAAGCAGCAAAAAACCTGTATTCACGTCCTGACTCTTCGGCACCTGTCCCTTTTTTCTAGAATCCTGCCGTTTTTTTGGTGTCGCTTTTTCCGTTTTCTCATCAGCTGCAAAGTATTGCAGGTCTAGCTTCAGCATTCTATCCGCCTCCAAAGATTTTCATGAGCCCTTCCATCGTCGTCAGCATCGTTTCGAATAAATTTTTTATAAGCATGATGTAAAAGGTCATCGCAATCACAAGAACAGATAAACCGATGAAAATTTTCAAAGGAAGACCTACTACAAAAACGTTTAATTGAGGGACTGTCCTCGCCACAATCCCAAGCGCTATATCTACGAGAAATAAACAGCCGACAATCGGAGATGCCATTAAAAATGCAATGACAAACATCTTATTAAAACTGTTTAAAATGTAATGAATCCAATTTCCATTTTCGATAGGAATGAATTGATCGAGGGGGATCAGCTGATAGCTGTAAAAGATTCCATCAATCATTAAGTGGTGACCGTTAACTGCTAAGATAAATAGTAATGTAAACATATAAAGATATTGACCAATTAATGGACTTTGTGCCCCTGTCTGGGGATCAATGACATTTGCAATTGCAAATCCCATTTGAAAGTCGATAAATCCGCCAGCTATCTGGATGGCTGCAAGGACTATATAAGCAAGCAGACCAATAGACAATCCAACTCCTGCTTCTTTCAGTAAGAGAAGGTAGTAATCAGCGTCTATCGATAATTCTGGCAAATCGATCGTAGAGTACATTAATAAAGCAAGAAAAAAACTAAAAGCTATTTTATAACGGGTCGGAACATTCCGATAAGAAAATAAGGGCACACTTACGAAAAAAGAAGTCACACGAATCAAAATTAATAAGAAAGCCGGCAGATTGACAAAATGAAAAGACTGAAGCATCCGTTATCCTGCCAGCATATTCAAATTTTTAAAGATATCTGCGGCGAATTCCACCATGTTCGTCAGCATCCATGGCCCAAAAAAGATTAAACCTACCATGACGGCTACTATTTTCGGGATGAAGGCCAGTGTCTGTTCCTGTATTTGGGTCGTTGCCTGAAAAATACTAACTAACAAACCAACTGCAAGAGCCAGGACGAGTAAAGGACCAGTTACGAGTAAGATTGTATAAATGCCTTCTTTTGCAAATGATATAACCAATTCTGAATTCAAAAGATTGTCCTCCTCTGCTTAAAATCCTTCAAGCAGTGATTTAGTAATTAAGTACCAGCCATCCACCAATACAAACAATAGGATTTTAAATGGCAGGGAGATCATCACTGGCGGCAGCATCATCATCCCCATGGACATTAACACGCTGGCAACTGCCATATCGATGACCAGGAAGGGAATGAAAATCATAAATCCCATTTGAAATGCCGTTTTTAACTCACTAATGGTATAGGCAGGGACTAAGGTAGTTAACGGAATGTCCTCCACTTGTTCCGGCCGTTCCATTTGAGAATAATTCATAAATAAAGCAAGGTCCTTCTGCCTTGTATGTTTCGCCATAAAATCTTTCATTGGATCGCTTGCCTTTTGATAAGCTTCATCCAAAGTGATTTCTTCATTAAATAAGGGAGTCAGCGCCTGTTCATTTACCTGTTGAAACGTGGGTGCCATTATAAAGAATGTCAAAAACAATGCGATCCCCACAAGCACCTGGTTAGGGGGCATTTGCTGAGTCGCAAGAGAGGTTCTGACAAAAGACAGAACAATGATAATCCTAGTAAAACAAGTCATCAAAATTAGGATGCTCGGTGCTAGAGATAAAACAGTCAGGAGAAGTAAAAGTTTCACCGAATTCGCGACATTTTCGGGATCAGAACTTGAAAACATATCAATAAAATCATTCATAATCCCGATCCTCCTTCTTCTTCTCCTTCTTCCATTCCTTACGTTTTTCTTTCATTTCATTTAACTGCTTTTCGAACATTTGCTGAAATTGAACCGTTGAGGATTGATCATTAGGCGGCCGTTCTTTTTTATTGAACTTCGCCAGCCACTTCTTCATGCCAAATACCTGGTCCAGATTTCCTTCTTCTTCTCTGTTTAATAAGTGTTCTTTTGTTTCCTCGTTGGTTATTTCTGTAATGATTTCCACCGAGTCCCCGACTCCCAGAATAAATACTTGCGAGCCGATTCTCACCGCCTGAATAGATCGGTTTGGCGCAAGGTTCATCCCACCGAGATTTTCCATTGTGCGATTTCTGTTCATTAATTTATTTTTTGAATTGAAAAACTTTAATAATCCATAAATAAGAGCCAAAATAAGAATTAACACGAAAACCAAACGAACAATACTCCAAATCAGGGGTGCCGATTGAGATTCACTTGAGGAAGAGGAGCTAATTACTCCTTCCTTTTTCTCATTTCCATCTTCTTTTCCAGCATCGTCTGACTGAGAAGCACATCCATCAAGCTCTGGATTTTTCGTACAATCACTCACTGACGGACCGGCAGCCCAAACAGCAGAACTGCTCATAAAGAAGCTTAAAAATAGAAGCAGACATACAGTTGTTTTTCTAGTTGATTGAAACATAAGGATCCCTTCTCATTCGTTAGCTTAAAGCTTTTTGAATGGCTTCGATCACGCGATCTGCCTGAAACGGCTTGACAATAAAGTCTTTCGCGCCGGCTTGAATAGCATCGACGACCATCGCTTGCTGACCCATAGCAGAGCACATAATAACTTTCGCGTTCGGATTAATTTGCTTAATTTCCTTTAATGCTGTAATTCCATCCATTTCCGGCATGGTTATATCCATAGTCACTAAGTCTGGCTTGTGGTCTTTATACATCTCTACAGCTTTTTGTCCATCTGCTGCCTCGGCGGCAATTTCATAACCATTCTTCGTTAAAATATCCTTCACCATCATTCTCATAAATGCTGCATCATCTACTATTAAGATTCGTTCTGCCATCCTGTTTCCTCCTCATGTAATTAACGAAGTTTACTTAACCGGTCTTTAGGACTTGCAATATCCGTGACCCGAACACCGAAATTTTCATCGATGACTACGACTTCGCCTTTCGCCATTAATTTGTCATTCACATGGATATCAACCGGTTCTCCCGCCAGTTTGTCTAGCTCAACAACGGAGCCAGAGGTAATTTCTAATATTTCTCGAATAGTTCGCTTCGTACGTCCCAGTTCTACCGTAACCTTTAAGGGAATATCCATCAGCATATCGAGGTTTTTTTGCTCGTGGTTATTCAGCTGTACAGGGTCAAAATCCTGAAATTGTGCAGACTGTACCTTTGAATTCTCCATCTCCTGTCCCTGTGAACCACCTACAAATTGCTGCTGAGGTTTATCCTTCTGCGGCTCGGCTTTAAGCTCAGAAGCTTCCTTATCCGGAGAAACGGAAGTGCCAGAATCCGTAGATTTCTCCTTCACTGGCGGAGGTGTCTGTGACTTCGGTGCTTCCTTAATGTCATCTTCCTGCTCATCAGCAGGATTCATAAGTTCATCTACTAACTGCTTAGCAAATCGAATCGGTAGCAGCTGCATAATATTAGAATCTATTAAACTGCCGATTTTTAATTGAAAGGACACTTTCACTAGAATTTCATCGTCAGGAAGCTGTTCTGTTCCTTTATCTTCTTCTAAATTCAATACCTCTATGGAAGGAGGAGAAATATCCACTTTTTTATTAAAAATGGTAGACATGCTAGTCGCAGCGGAACCCATCATTTGGTTCATAGCTTCCTGGACAGCACTTAAATGAATTTCCTGTAAATCGTCTGCAGGAGAGACCCCGTCGCCTCCCAGCATAAGATCAGCAATGATCGCAGCATCCTGAGAACGGATTACCAGGACATTTTCTCCAAAGAAACCGTCCGTATAGGTAACCTGGACCGCTACATGTGGCTTTGGAAACTCATCTCTCAGTTTGGAGCGAGGCACGATCGAAATTTGTGGAGTAGTGATTTCGACTTTCTGATTCAGAAGGGAGGAAAGGGCGGTTGCAGAGCTACCAAAAGAAATATTTCCAATCTCACCTAAAGCATCTTCCTCTAAACCGGACAGTTCCTCCTCGACAGGAAGATCATCTTCCTCTTCACTGCCATTCAATAAAGCATCAATTTCATCTTGAGATAACATATCATCACTCATCATCTTCTGCCCCCTCTCTAAATTCTTCTAAAACCTGGACAGCCATTTTGTTTCTCAATTTACCTGGCTGGATCAAGAATTTTTTCTCCTGATCCACTTTTAGAGTCATCGGCTGATCAATTGCTTGATTCAAATGAATGACATCCTCGGTTTGAAGCCGCAGAAACTGCTGGATCGACATTTCCGCTTCCCCTAAGATAGCCTTTATGTCCACATGAGCTTTCTTAACCGTTTTGCTGAGCGCTTGATACTCTTCTTCATTCCGTTCTTTGGTCTGCTGTTTCTGCATCCAATAATGAACGGAAAGCTTCGGCAGAATAGGTTCAAGTACCACGTGGGGGATACAAAAGTTAATCATGCCGCTCGTTTCACCTATAGTCGTGTTTAAGGAAACTACTACAACTGTTTCATTAGGAGAAACCATTTGCAGAAATTGAGGGTTCACTTCAAAATCTTCCATAATAGGATCGATCTCTACGACAGAGCCCCAGGCTTCCTGGTAATTATCAAGTGCACGCTCAAACAATTGAGACATAATCGTCGTTTCTATTTCGGTTAAATTATCAATTTTGTTTACACTACTGCCCTTTCCGCCCAACACCCTGTCCAACATCGCATAAGCGACGTTAGGATTTGTTTCTAACAAAATCCTGCCTTCTAATGGCGAAACGCTGAAAATATTTAAAATAGTCATCGTTGGAATCGAACGAATGAATTCTTCGTAGGGCAGTTGATCTACAGAAGCAACCGAAATGTTTACATATGTACGAAGCTGTGCCGAAAAATAAGTAGTCAGCAACCGCGCGAAATTTTCGTGAATCCGCGACAAACTTCTAATTTGATCCTTCGAAAACCTTAGAGCACGTTTAAAGTCATACACACGTACTTTCTTTTCATTTTCCTCGACCTTTAAGTCCTCTGCAGCCATTTCCCCAGTAGAAAGAGCAGAAAGCAAGGAATCAATTTCACTTTGTGAAAGTACTTCTTCAGCCAAATAACCTCACCTCCAAGTCAGCATACGACTGACTCACTATTATTGAAGTACTTTTTCCACGGTATAAACGTCGGTAACTTTCCCCTTATCCATGAACTCATTTAATTTCAGTTTTACAGTCTCTTCTAAATCATTTAACCCAGATTTAAAAGCTCCAGAATCCATCGTTGCAAGGTTCTTCAAAATAATATTCTGCATTTGAAAATCACGTTTCTGCAATTCCTCCAATGCATTCTTGCTGTCAGTGACAATCCTAAAACGAATTCTTACATAATCTCCATCCTTTAGGTCCGTAGTAATCTCTTCTGTTAAAAGAGAACTGTCACGGATGTCATCAATGGATCTTTCCCCGCTTGCCTCACTATCATTTAAATTGATAACTAAGATAAGAGCAACGACTCCAAGGATGGTAATTGTGCCTAAAATAATAAGCATCGTTTTAAACAGTTTAGGTTTCAAAGCTATCTTCACCTGCCTTATCTACGATTCGTAATAATCCAATTTTTTGATAGAACTGGCGAATGCTTTTAATGACTGCTTCCTCTGGTTCTTTAACTACAAATTTCCTTCCTTTCGTAGTCGTGATCGTCGTGTCCGGGTGGGATTGAACTTGCTCTATGTATAAAGCATTAAACCAAAATGATTCCCCGTTCAGCCTCGTTAAGCAGATCATTGAATGTCAGGAGTGTTCTTTATGAAAAGAACACTCCTTTTCCCCCTTTAATTATCGTTTCAAATTCACCAGTTCCTGCAGTATTTCGTCAGAAGTCGTAATAATCCGTGTGTTTGCCTGGAAACCACGCTGTGCAGTAATCATTTCAGTGAAGGAGTCGGCTAAATCTACGTTGGACATTTCTAATGCACCTGAAACCATTTGACCGGTTCCATCTTCTCCAGCTACGATCAAATCGCCTAAGTCATTAAATCCCCCATTTCCATCATCGGAAAGGCCAGCGTTATTTGTATTTCTAAAAGTATTGCTGCCGGCTTTTTGAAGGCCGCCCGGATTTGAGAATTTGGCTAATTGGATTTGTCCGGCAACCTTTGGATTTCCAGTTTCATCTACAAAGTTGACTGTGCCATCCGTTTGGATACTAAAGCTTTGAGCATTATCTGGAATTTTAGTTATTGGACCAGTTACGATTTCCATTTGCTACTGTCGGGTTTGCCAATTAAATATTTTCCATCTCCATTGACAATTGCACCATCGCTATCTAAATAGAAATTTCCTGCTCTTGTAAAACTCAAATTAATATTTTGCAGATCACCAATCTTTCTGGCCGGGTTGCAATTCATTTCCTGGGGTACCTTCTCCCAAGACAAACATTCCATCCCCTTCAAGGGATAAGTCAAGCGGACGATTGGTCGTTTGTCGGTTTCCTTGGGTATGAATCGTATCAACGGATCCGATTTGTGAACCAAGCCCTATTTGAGAAGGGTTGATCCCGCCGCGTGTATTATTAATTGGTCCCTGAGCGCCGGACATCGATTGACTCATCGTATCTTGAAAAGTAACCCTGCCTTTTTTGTATCCATAAGTATTGACGTTTGCGATATTATTACCGATCGTATCTAATTTAGCTTGGAAACCTTTCATTCCAGAAATTCCTGAGTACATTGAACGTAGCATTAAGCTCACATTCCTTCCCAACTAGTATTTTTTAAGCTGCTTCAATCCTTCCACAGCTTTATTGGCTTCCCTTCAGGGTCCAGCCTAATCTCCCATAACAATCGTGCCATTAATGTTCGTAAAAATATGAGAATTTGCATCTTCCCGCGACATCGCAGTTACTACCGTATTATTTTTTGTACTTACTACTAAAGTAGCGTCATTCATAACGACTAGTGAATCCGTGACTCCTTTGGACCGTGCATCTGCCATTTTTGATGAAATTTGCTGCCATTTTGAGTCACTAATATGAATGTTACGGTCCTCTAGCCTTTGTCTGGCATGTTTACTTACATTCAACTGTTTTGTAGTTTCCATAACTTCCTGAAAAGAAACGGATTTATTTTTCGTTGATTGTTTTCCAGTAAACGAAGGTAAAGGCTGATGCAAATGATGTATTCTTGTGTTCATAGTCGTGCCTTCCTTCTATTAATCTTCTTCATTACTAACTTTCGTAATCTCTGCTACTGCTACGGAAGAACCGTCTTCAAGTACCAGGTTTGTTTGTCCATTCGACTGGCTTACGGCTTTAACCATGCCTTCTGCCTGATGGTCAACCATACCGGTTTCTTCATTTCTTACAGGGTAAGTCACTTGTTTTCCAATAAGACTGCTGTATTGAACAACTGGCGTTCTGTTTTGACTGTTCATATAGTTCTGGAAAGATTCAGACATGTTTGTCATTTGCTCTAAACTGGAAAACTGCGTCATTTGGGAAACGAACTCTTTATCTTTCATCGGGTCTAACGGGTTTTGATTTTGCAGCTGGGCCATTAATATTTTTAAAAAGTCATCTTTTCCGAGTGTACCGTTAGAAGCGGTTTTCGGCTGCTGATTTTTCAAATAGAAAGTTGGATCAATTTTCGTCATGGTGTTCACCTACACTTTCTCGTTCATCAGAATTTCCTGAAATGACAGATCTTCTGTTTGATTGCTTTGAGTTTGCTCGTCCTCCGGCTGATTTGATTCCTGTTCTTGGGATTGCTCAAAGCCTCCATTTTCCTGCTGGTCGTCCGTATAGTAAGCTTGAGAACCTACCGGCTGGTCATTCTTTTCAATAAGGACATGCTGTGGTGAAAACATGTGCCGCAACTGCTGAATGTTACTGTCCAGCATGTCTTTAGCCGCTTGGTTACTGACCATAATTTTCACCATCATTTCACCGTTAAGCTTAGTTAAGTTGATGGTCATATCTCCAAGATTAGATGGCTTTAATTTTATCTGCAGCTGCATATCCCCTGATCTTGATGTAAAGAGCTTGCTCGATTCGATCACTCGTTCAAATTTTTGGATGAATTCTTGTTGAGAACTGGCCGCTGGTTGTTTTTGATTTACATGAATGGTAAATTGCTCAATTTTCGACATGGGCATAGAAGAGGCTGATAAGGTAGTTTGTCCTGAAGCCTTAGTACTCTCCGCTTTGCTCGCATCCAGCTTTTCTATCGTCTGAACCATCCATTTCGCTACTTCTCTGCCGTTTATAGGTGTTTGATTATGGTATGTAGCAGGCAGGGCTGCCCGGTTTTGGAAAGTCTTCACTAAATGGGCGAATAGTTGACGCTGGACAGGCGTTCCTTGTTCTGTTACTTTATTCCAGATTTCCTGAAAAATCTGCTTGCTGTCCCCTCGTTGATTACTATTTAATTTGAGCCAATCTTTTAGCACGTCTTTGACAATAATCGCATCCTTAACAGGTAAAGACTGGAGATTAACCTTACCGTCCTTAGACTTTTTCCCAGTCTGTGATTGGATAAAGTCCTCACTGTTTTCCATAAAGGAAGACCACAATTTTTGCAATTTCTTTTCCAGTGGTGCCGTTTCGAGCTGGTCAAGCTTTACCGGGTTAGCATTATTTACAGATGCAATTCCATTCTTGCTGACAGTCAAGGCAATCGTAGGTTTTTCTTGAACTTCAAAGTATGGAAGAATTTCCAATAATACTTCCGTCAGCTGGTGCTTCTCCTCTTGATTCAAACCCTTTTCATCCTCATGATTAATGTCAGCTAACAGCTGTTTTATTTTAATTACTAATGAAGACGGGTGGCTGGAACTATTCTCCTCATGATTAGCTGTAAGGGGCTGATCTGTTTTTCCTTCGGTTTCATTCGCCGAATCCTTCTGTTTTTCTGTTTCGCTTTGTATTCCGCTCCCCAATCCATTCAGACTCATTCCCAGTTTATCTAACAGCTGTTTAAGCTGAGTTAATAAACGCGGAAAAGAGTGAGGATCCGCTGACAGCACTTGCGAAGCAGTATCATTTTCAGCGGAGGGCGCTGCTATGTTTGATAACAGATTTTTAAAATTATTCGTTGTTCCCTGCGTCTGGCTGGTGTTTACACTTCCAGTTATAGGGTTATGTGGAGCAGACGAAAGCAATAGAGTTAACGGGTTTCCCAATTTTTCACCTCCTTTCAAAGATTTCCTTTCATTCTACTGGCTGTTGCCAGCAAGCAAAGAATTAGTTATCGATGCGGCTGCATCAGGATTCATTTCCCCTAAAATTTTTCCCCTTTGCTCGCTTGGAACCTTCTCGAGTACTTGAATAGCAAGATTCTTGTCCATCTTTTCGATTATAGGAGCAGCAGATTTCTCATCCATTTCTTGAAAAGACTGGGCAACCTCTTTAATAGTACTGGTTTTATCTTTTTTTGATTCTTTAGCAGAGTCTAATTCAGATTCAAGCTTTTCCACCTGCTGATTTAATCCGTCAATTTCTGCTTGCTTGCCATCTATCTCTTGTTTTAGCTGGGCTACCTTATCCTTGCTTGAGGTAAGGGATGACTTCAGCTGTTGTGTTTTTCTCGTATTATCAGCTTCATCTGCAGTTGTCACTACATTAGAGATCCCAGGAATCTTGTTGCCGATTTTTCCAGCGTAATCGAAAACATCTACCCCTCTGATGGTGAGGATAATTAAGACCACAGTTATTGCAAATATAAACGGAACGACAATGATGAAAAAGAAGCTTTGCAGTTTACTACCTTTATTTTGATCTTGTTTTGCCATGCCATCACCTATTTTTGTAATTTAAGAATTGCTGCATTGATAATTCATCCATTTGCTTATTCTCTTCTGACTTTAACCACTTTTCCTTCCTTTCCAATTTCGCGTCAATCAGCATTTGGAATTTCTTCACTTCTACATGAGCGTTCGTAAGTTTTTCCTGTGCCGCTTCCATATGGTTCCTCGCTTCTTGAACTTTAGGCTGTAGGGCATCTACTGTCTGATCCAATCTCTCTATGTAGTGCTGGTGCTGGATAAAAGAACTCGCATTTACTTTAGAGCGGCCAATCATTCCTTGAAACTTAGCTTCAGCCTGCTCTTTTTCATCTAATAAATGAAAAAGTTTCGTTGCTACTTCTTCAAAGGACTCTACAGAATTTTGATAGGTTTTCATTTCAGCTTGCTTATCCCGTTCACGCAGTTCTTTTATTTTCTGAAAGGAATTAATACTAGCCAATGTTCATCACTCCTAGGTGAATAATTGAGAGAGAGCAGTCCGAGATTGTTCGAAACTAGAAGGTTCATGAACCCCTTGCTTTAATAAGCTGATAATAGGAGGGTGATGCTGGATAGCATCATCAATCTTTTTGCTGCTTCCTTTTTTGTAAGCTCCTATTTGAATAAGTTCATTATTCTCTTCATATGTAGCCAGCAGTGCTCGAAGTTCGTCTGCAGACTGGCTATGTTCTTTGGTTACGATTTGTTTCATGACCCGGCTAATCGATTTTAAAATATTAATTGCCGGAAACTGACCTTGTTCAGCAAGTTTACGATCCAGCACAAAGTGTCCATCCAATATGCCTCTTACCGTATCAGAGATCGGTTCATTCAAATCGTCTCCGTCAACGAGTACCGTATAAAATGCGGTAATCGTTCCAAGCTTACTCGTACCTGTTCGTTCTAAAAGCTTTGGCAAAACAGCAAATACGGAAGGAGTGTACCCTTTAGTCGTCGGAGGTTCCCCAGTAGCAAGCCCTATTTCACGCTGTGCCATAGCTACCCTGGTAACTGAATCCATCATGAGGTTAACGTCATATCCCTGTTCCCTGAAATATTCACTCACTGCCGTTGCCGTATAGGCACCTTTCATTCTCATCAGCGCAGGCTGATCAGAGGTTGCTACCACCACTACTGATTTTCTCAGCCCTTCTTCTCCAAGGTCATTTTCAATAAATTCCCTTACTTCACGGCCTCTCTCCCCAATGAGAGCAATGACGTTAATGTCTGCTGAACTGTTTCGCGCGATCATGCCCATCAGTGTGCTCTTGCCAACACCGCTCCCTGCAAATATGCCTATCCGCTGTCCTTTTCCTACTGTCAGGAGGCTATCGATGGCCCTTACTCCTACTTGAATTGGTTCCTTTATCGTAGGCCGTGAAAGGGGGCTTGGCGGCTGTTTGTCTGTAGGAATAGGTTTCAACCCTTTCGGTAAGCTGGTTTCATCCATAGGGCTTCCCATAGCATCAATGACTCTGCCTACTAAACCAATCCCTGCCTTAATTTGTAAAGGCTCGCCAGTCCCTTCCACTAAGCTTCCCGGCTTAATATCAGTAATTTCCTTGTAAGGCATAAGCAGCACGTTTTCATGATTAAATCCTACAACTTCTGCGGAAATGATTGATTCTTTATTAGAAGGGGTATGGATATAACAAACATCTCCAATCGATGCTTCAGGTCCTTTTGATTCAATCATTAACCCAACAACTCTATGGATCTTTCCATATCTTTTATAGGGATCTACTCGGTCGATAGCATCTAAGTAAAGCTGTTTATTCATCCGGCCGTTCCTCCTGAGCTAGATCTGTTAGTCTCTCTCTTATTTCATTTAATTGACTGTCTATCCCCGCTTCTATTCTTCCAAATGGGGATTCAATCGTACAATCGTACAAGGAGAGCGACTCTCTCATATAGACGGTTAACCTTGATCTAGAATCGATCACGGCATTTAATTCACTCGTTAAAGATTGGATAAATGGATACTGGTCTGGATTCACAAATACGCTGATCTCAGGCTGATCATGAACTTCTTTGATAACCTCTTTCACTATATTTGCAAAAATCTGCGGGTCAGATTCAATAGTTTTATGTAGGATTTTTTCTGAGCTTTTTACCGCAATCTCGATAATTTCCTCTTCACTTGAATCCAGAACCTCATGATAGTTTTCATCGGCCTTTTTAATTAGAGAATTTGCCTGCTGAATCAAATCATTGTATTGCTGATATCCCTCGGTTTTACCTGCTTCGAACCCATCCTTGTACCCTTTTTCTTTTGCTTCAGCTATGCGGATTTCCTTCTCCTCCAGCCACATCTTTTTTTCCTGCTGCAGCTTTCGTCTGCTCTCCGTTAAGATTTTTTCCGCCTCGCTTTTTGCCTTCTCAAGTTCTGCCTCCGCCTGCTGATACGTAAGTTGGGCTTGCTCCCTCAGCCGTTCCTCTGACTGAGCGTCTCTTTTGGATGGGTTGCTTTCCTTAAGAGCGATTGGCTTAATCTTAATCACTTTGGACGGAATAGAAGTATCCGAAGATAAATTAGACAATAATGTCATCTCCTCCACCACGTGCCACAACAATTTCGCCAACATCTTCTAATCTTCTTATTGCTGTAACAACCCTCGTCTGAGCTTCTTCTACATCTCTCAGTCTAACCGGCCCCATGACTTCCATTTCCTCCTGGAAGGTTTCGGACATGCGCTGAGACATGTTATTGAACACAAGATCTTTTACTTCGTCACTGGAGACTTTAAGCGAAAGACGTAAATCCTCATTTTCAACTTCTCTTATTACTCGCTGGATCGCTCGATTATCAAGAGTTACGATATCCTCAAATACAAACATGCGTTTCTTGATTTCTTCCGCGAGTTCGGGATCCTGGATTTCAAGCGAATCAAGGATCGTTCGCTCAGTACTTCTGTCTACTCCATTCAAAACCTCAACAACTGCCTGGATTCCTCCGGTCTCGGTATAATCCTGAGTCACTGTTGTTGAAAGCTTCTTCTCTAAGATCTGTTCCACTTGGCTGATGATCTCTGGCGATGTAGAATCCATCGTGGCAATTCTTCTCGCTATATCCGCCTGCAATTCCTGCGGCAATTCTGATAATATTTGTCCAGACTGGGCAGCATCCAAATAGGATAATACAAGCGCAATAGTTTGAGGATGTTCATTTTGGATAAAATTAAGAATTTGTCCGGGGTCTGCTCTCCGGGCAAAATCAAAGGGTTTCACCTGCAGAGAAGAAGTCAGCCTCCCGATAATATTGGTCGCTTCTTCTGAACCGACCGCTTTCTCCAAGACGGTTCTAGCGTAACCGATCCCTCCCTGAGAGATGTAATCCTGAGCCACAGCAATCTGGTGAAATTGTTCGAGTATTTCTTCTTTTTCTTTGGAGTTAACCTTCTGCACCGATGAAATTTCCAGTGTTAACCTTTCCATTTCTTCTTCGCTCAAGTGCTGATAAACTTGAGCGGCTACATCAGGTCCAAGAGAAATCAGCAGAACAGCAGCTTTCTGCTTTCCTGACAATCCCGTTTTCTGATAGGCCATTAGAAGCCCCCCTTAATCTTCGGCAATCCAGGTTCGCAATAATTTAGCGAAATCCTCTGGTTTATCCTTCGCCATCCTCTCAAGCTGACGGCGGCGAGCGGTTGATTCTGTTTCTTTCTCTTCGATTTCCGGTACTTCAATTGGAACTTTCTCCTGGAATATTTCTGCGTATTCCTCTTCTTCCACAGGTTTTCTCTTTCTTGCAAGCATCCAGATTAATGCCGCTATAACTACGAGCAGAACACCCCCGGCTGCATACATCCAAATCGGCAGCCCTTTAGTGGTATCACCGAATTCCGGTTTTCCGTCAAATTCCTGAAATACGATTGACACTTTGTCAGCCGGGTTCACATCCCCATAGCTGTCATTTACCGAGGTAGTAATCATAGAATCAAGAATGGACTGGACACTATCTTGTACCGTCTGCTGCTCCTGCTGAGAGAGAAAGGTCGGGTTCCCATCAGAGTCGACACCTTTTCTGTTGTCAATGGCTACCTGAATGCCAAGGTCTCTTACTTTATAAGGACTTTCTTCAATATTTTTTTTAATATGGTTAAATTCATTATTTATCGTTTCTTTGGTCATCTCGTAATCACCGGAAGATCCATTTGCGTCGGACTGGTAGGAAGGGACATCCTCTTCGCCTGTTCCAGCGACCCCTCCCTGCGGGGCGCCATCTCCGGTATACGTTTCTTCTATTCGCTCTACACTCACCGGCAGACCATCCATAGTGTCGGGATCCACGGGTTCGACAATATCTTCTTCTCTGCTTTCTTTAGTGAAATCAATATCAGTGGTTACGGTAGCTACTACTTTCTGTTGGCCGATCATCATACCCAGCATCTTCTGGACACGCTGTTGAATATCTCGTTCGATATCTTTTTTGACATTCTGCTGATATGTATAGGTACCTTCTCCACCAGAACTTGGATTATTTATGTCATAATACTTAAAGTTTTGGTCCATGATGACGATATTGTCTTTAGGAAGATTTGGAACTGATTTGGAAGCTAGATTATATAATGCTTGAATCTGACTATTTTCAATCTGATACCCAGGCTCTACATTTAACACAATCGAAGCAGATGCTTCCTGGGTGGAGTCAGATAAGAAGATTTTATCCTCCGGTATGTTTATCATGACTTTCGCATCTTGAATGCCTGTGATTCCTTTAATTAAGTTCGCTAGCTCGGACTGCATGGCATCCACTTTAATCACGTTAAACTCGTTATCCGTCATTCCCCATGAAGTATTGTCACTAAAAAAACTGTAATCTATGCTTCCGCTGTTGGGAATCCCGGCACCGGCTAAGTCAACGAGCAGTGACTCTGCTTGAGCTTCAGGCACTTTGATCGACTTCCCTTGTTGACTAAGCTCGTAATTGACCCCTCGGGTATCAAGTTCAGCTTTCACCTGACCGACTTCCTGCAAAGTCATATCCGTGTATAGGGGCACCATTTTCGTCCTAGTTGCAAATATAGTTAAAAGTACGATAAGGACAATTACCCCAAAAATTGACCCTGCCATCACACCCTTTTGCGATTTTGTTCGTTTATTCCAATAAGTTACCAGTTTATCTTTGTATAAAATAAATTTTTCTTTCATATTTGCCCCCAGAAAAAACAGAAATTAAGAGAATGATATAGTGCAAATATTACTGTTATACCTGCATTCTCATCATTTCCTTATAGGCATCAATAACTTTACTCTGCATTTCTACTGCTGTCTGCATCGTGATGCTTGCCTTTTGAGCGGTAACCATCACATCGTGCAGGTCATTAACTTCTCCACGAGCTAATGCTTCCGTTTTTTTGTTAGCTTCCACCTGCGAATGGTTTAAGCTGCCTACCGCTTTTTTCAGACTGTCCGCAAAGTTAGAATGAGCTTCACTCGGAGTGACTGCTTTTGTACTTCCCTCAGCAAATTGCTGCTTGAATGTTGGACTTGTAATCATTTTGCTGGCATTTATCATTTGAAACCTCCTGCTTATCTTCCAATTTCTAACGCTTTCATAAGCATACTCTTCGTGGCATTAATAGACGTAACGTTCGCTTCATAGGAGCGTGTCGCACTCATCATATCGACCATCTCTTGCAGCGGATCCACATTGGGAAGCTGAACGTAGCCATTTTGGTCTGCATCTGGATGGTTAGGATTATAAACCTCTTTAAAAGGCTCTTGATCTTCGGTTATCTTCGTTGCCTTCACGCCTGTTCCAGGTGACCCGGATTGATTTGCTGCTGTTTGCAGAAACGATTGGAAGGTTTGCTCTTTTGGCTGAAGCTCTACCATCTTCCTTCTGTAAGGTTCCCAATCACCATTTGCATTCTGAGTGGCTCTAGTGGAGTCGGCATTTGCAATATTTGATGAAGCTGCATCCATCCGAAGCCGCTGTGCTGTCAGAGCACTGGCGCTCGTATTAATAGAATGAAAGATCCCCAAATCAGCTGCCTCCTTTTATAACATTTTCTAATGTTCTGAATTTACCGTTCAATCGATCAACCAGGGCTTGATAATAAATTTGGTTTTTAGCTAGCTCATTCATTTCCTTATCCATATCAACATTATTTCCATTGTGGTTATATGTAGTATCTTTGTTCGTAATCGTGCGGTAAGAGGGAGAGGGGTTTTCTTGAAAAGATAGGTGCCGAGGACTAGTACGTTTAGCCTTCATAGACGAGAGTTCATTATTCATAACCTCTTTAAAAACCACACTTTTTGATTTGTAACCAGGTGTGTCTACGTTAGCAATGTTGTTCGAAATGGTTCTATTTTTTTCTGTAGCATAATTCATTGAGTTTTCCAGCGCGGCAAATGTACCTCCAAAAAGCTTCACACGGGTGTCCTCCATTCGACATATTTCCCATACCTACAAAAAATATTGTAAGAAATTCGTATACAACTGTCTATGCTATTTAATACTCTTTTACATCTGTTTAGCAAAACAGGACTATAAGATTAGTTATAAAGTCACGTTTCATTATGACTTTGTAATCAGTTGTCGAAATATCTATTATAATGAACATTATTACATACAATTGTTCGAAATTAAATATAATTTTGCCGAAGTTTGGGAAACCGTTCCAAAGAAGGATAGGATTTCTCCGTGCCTCTGTTCAGTTATTTTCATAATTCTTGGTGACAATAATGAAAGTGACTTGTAACCTCGAGAAGCTGCGCGGCCACCCTTCCGAAGAACCCTCCAGACTAAGAATAAAATAATCCGATCAATGGAGTTACTCGATGAAAACTCTATCAGGTGAAATCAAGTGTAAAAGACCAGCGTAACGCTCGTTGTGTTTGAGGAGTCAGAAAACCTCTCCTTCTGAATGCTAGGCAGATAGAGGAAGGTGAATCGATTTGGTTAGAAGACAAAAAAACCCGAACCATTTTCATGGTTCGGGTTTTCTAGTATACAAAATTCTTACCCTGTCGTATTTAGCTAGTTCGCAGTTTTTGGAGTTCTACTAAAAAGTTATTGTTAAGAACTTTAATGTACGTTCCTTTCATCCCTAGAGATCGGGATTCAATTACTCCTGCACTTTCCAGTTTACGCAATGCATTTACAATCACGGAACGGGTAATGCCTACGCGATCTGCTATTTTACTCGCGACAAGCAACCCTTCATTGCCTTCAAGTTCCTCGAAAATATGCTCAATTGCTTCTAATTCACTGTAGGATAGGGAACTGATGGCCATCTGAACGACAGCTTTGCTGCGTGCTTCCTGTTCAATTTCTTCAGTCTTTTCATGAAGAATTTCCATTCCTACAACCGTAGCCCCGTACTCTGCTAACAATAAATCATCTTCATTAAAGCTTTCAGTTAAGCGGCTTAGTATTAGTGTTCCAAGACGCTGACCACCGCCAATGATCGGTACAATGGTTGTTAATCCCTTTTCAAACAAATCACGATTCTCTACCGGAAATGCCGTATACTCACTGTTAATATCGATGTCAGGAGTGGTCTCCTGAATATTAAAGAGATTTTGAGTGTACTCTTGAGGGAATTGTCGATCAGACAGCATGGCCTGCATGCGGTCGTTTTCAATTTCCTGTTTAATAGCAAAGCCTAAAAGTTTTCCGCGTCTGCTTAGCACAAAAGTATTGGCTCCTATTACGTCCCTTAAGGTAGCTGACATATCGTTGAAATTCACTGACTTTCCTGTTGTTTTCTGCAGCATGGCATTAATTCTACGTGCGCGATTTAATAGTTCCATGTGTGACCCTCCTTGTTTGTTTTCCTATAGTATGAATCGGCTGAGATCTTTGTTTTTTACAATACTGGATAATTTGCTGTCTACGTATTGAGGTGTAATTTCAATAGTTTCCAATGTTACATCAGGAGCTTCAAATGACAGATCCTCAAGTAATTTCTCTAAAATTGTGTGCAGACGTCTGGCTCCAATATTATCGGTTTCCTGGTTTACTTCAAATGCAATTTCAGCAAGTCTTGTAATAGCATCGTCAGAAAATTCCACCTTTATACCTTCAACTTCTAAAAGAGCCTTATATTGTTTAAGCAAAGCGTTGGATGGCTCTACTAATATATTTCTGAAATCCTGAACAGTAAGCTTATTCAGCTCTACACGGATTGGAAAGCGGCCTTGAAGTTCCGGGATTAAATCAGATGGTTTTGCCATATGAAAAGCACCTGCTGCTATAAACAGAACATGATCTGTAGAAACGGGTCCATATTTAGTAACTACAGTAGAACCTTCGACGATCGGCAGAATGTCTCTCTGGACTCCTTCTCGGGATACATTCGCCTGATTATCCCCTTTAGCAGCTACTTTATCAATTTCATCAATGAAAATCATGCCGGATTGTTCTACTTTTTCAACAGCTTGCTGGCCGACCTCATCCATATCCACAAGCTTGCTTGCTTCCTCTTGAGTGAGCACTTTCCTTGCTTCAGCTACAGGAAGGCGTCTTTTTTTCTTTTTCTTAGGCATGAATTGACTGAAAGCATCCTGCATATTCATCCCCATCTGTTCCATTCCTGAGCCCTGCAGCATGTCAAACATAGAGGATTGAGATTCTTCCACTTCTATGGTTACCATTTGGTCCTCAAGTTCGCCCATGTCCAATTGATGACGGATCCGCTTACGGTTATTTTCCACCTCAGCTTCATCGGTGTCCTCTTTTGGCTCTGATTCCTGCTGGTTACTTTGATTAAACAGCATTTCAAAAGGATTCTTGAAGTTATTCCCCTGCTTCTTTTTCGAGGGAACAATTAATTTAACAAGGCGTTTATTCGCTTGTTCTTCCGCACGGTCTTTTACAGCTTCCATTTTTTCTTCTTTCACCATGCGCACAGCCATTTCCACAAGATCCCTGACCATTGATTCTACATCTCTTCCTACGTAGCCGACCTCTGTAAATTTAGTCGCCTCCACTTTTACAAATGGCGCGCCTACTAATTTCGCAAGCCGGCGGGCAATTTCTGTTTTCCCTACCCCGGTAGGTCCGATCATAAGAATATTCTTCGGGACGATTTCATCACGAATTTGGTCATTCAACTGCATTCTGCGATAGCGGTTTCTCAGTGCGATGGCGACAGATTTCTTTGCACTATTCTGTCCGATAATATATTGGTCTAATCTTTCAACAATTTGTTTTGGAGTTAAATTTAATGACATTATTTGCCCTCCTATTCGAGCACCTCTAAGGTTATTTGGTCATTGGTAAACACACAAATTTCCCCCGCGATCTCCAGGGCTGCTTTGGCTATATCCTTAGCTGATTGTTCCGAAGAATAGCGCTTCAAGGCACGGCCGGCACTTAAAGCGTAGTTCCCGCCAGACCCAATGGCTAAGATTCCATCATCCGGTTCTATTACTTCCCCAGTTCCGGAAACGAGAAACATATTTTCTTTATCCATCACGATTAACATAGCTTCAAGCTTTCTTAATACGCGATCACTTCGCCATTCTTTAGCAAGCTCGACTGCTGCTCTCGCTAAATTACCATCAAAAGCTTCGAGCTTTGCTTCAAACTTTTCAAAAAGTGTAAACGCATCAGCTACTGAACCCGCAAACCCGGCAAGTACTTGATCATTAAATAACCTTCGTACTTTTTTGGCTTTATGCTTCATAACGACCTGGTTGCCGAGGGTGACTTGCCCGTCACCGCTCATTGCGCTCAGCCCCTTATGCTGGACTGCAAAAATTGTAGTTGCATGAAATTGTTGATCCATTTGATCACCTCATTTATTTGCTCGGGGATGGCTGTTCATATAAACGTTTCTCAGCCGATCCTTTGTAACGTGTGTATATATTTGAGTAGACGAAAGATGTTCATGGCCCAATAGTTCTTGCACTGACCGAAGATCCGCACCATTATTCAGTAGGTGGGTTGCAAACGAATGCCGCAGTTTGTGGGGGTGAATATCCACGGTAAGCGCAGCTTCTTTCACGAGTTTATCCAAGATCATACGTACGCCACGAGCAGTCAGTGCCCCTCCTTTAGAGTTGAGGAACAATCGATCCGCTGCCGCTCCACTTCTGCTCATTAATTGTTGACGTCCATCTTCCATATAGCGGCGGAGAGCTTCACTGGCAAATGAGCCAAAAGGGACGTAGCGTTCTTTTCGTCCTTTCCCGTGAACAAGCACGGTAGTCAGTGAAAAATCAATGTCCGCACATTCAATCCTCGTACATTCGCTGACCCGGATTCCGGTACCATATAATATTTCGATCAATGCCTGGTTTCTCTGTCCTAAGGGATGAGTTAAGTCACTTGCTGAAAATAATGGTTTCAGTTCTTCCTCATAAAAAAACTCAGGGATAGGTTTATCTCCTTTAGGTAAAGTTACAGTCAGGAAAGGGTTGCTCGAGATTATACCTTCACGTTCTAAAAATCGGTAGAAGCTTCTCATGCAGGACAGCTTTCTAGAAATGGTTTTCCTTGATAACTGCGCTTGATGAAGCTGAGAAAGATAGACGCGAATAGCTGGATAATCAACTTCATTAAAAGCAACAGCTTCCGCTTCCAAAAAGCGGGCAAAGCCTTCCACGTCCTTTTTATAATTCTCCACAGTTAATGGTGAAGCATTTTTTTCAATTTGTAAGTATTCTAAAAATAACTGTTTGTGAACTTCCCATTGATTCATAGCTCACCTCACACAAGAGCGTTTAAATTTTATCACACTTTTATCCTTGTAAACAATGGATTTAATAAAACTGTAACAAAATTCTGAATAGTTTCCAACTAATGTTATGAAAACGTTATCTAATCCCCTAAATAAAGGATATTACTTTAGCGGCCCGTCTATTATAGAATCACCTTTGCTGGACAAGGTGTCAAGTATTTCATCTTGCCAAACGGTAATTATATCCGTCAATTTCCCAACTGTCAATATGTTAAGAAAATTAGCAGTCAAATAGCAAAAGCCTATAGCTGCAAATGAGCTATAGGCTTAACAAAAAGAATTAGGATTGTGCCTCTTCTTTATAGTCACATTCCGTACATTGGATCTGCGTTCCTTTCTTCGACCTTTTTTCCACCAGTATGGATTCACATTTCGGACAAGGTCTGCTGATCGGTTTATCCCATGAGATGAAGTCACACTCAGGATATCGTTCACATCCATAAAATTTGCGGTTCTTTTTACTTTTTCTCTCTACGATCTCACCTTCATGGCATTTCGGACAAGTGACATCGATTTTTTTCAAAATAGGTTTAGTGTTTCTGCACTCAGGAAAGTTTGAGCATGCGAGAAACTTCCCATATCTCCCCATTTTATAAACCATTTCATGCCCGCACTTTTCACAATCAATGCCAGCTGGTTCATCTTTGATCTCGATTTCTTCCATTTCCTTCTCCGCTTTTTCCAAGCGCGGCTTGAAATCCTTGTAGAAGTCTCCGATGATCGAAACCCAGTCTTCCTTGCCAACTTCTATCGCATCCAAGTCATCTTCCATTCCCTTAGTGAAATCAACATCAATAATTTCCGGGAAGTAGTCCCTTAATTGCTCCAGGACAATCTCGCCAAGTTCTGTAGGAATAAAGCGTTTATTGTCCAGCGCAACGTAACCTCTTCGCTGAATAGTATCAAGCGTAGGCGCATACGTAGAAGGACGTCCGATTCCTAATTCCTCTAAGGTCTTTACTAATCGAGCCTCTGTATACCGCGGAGGAGGCTGAGTGAAGTGCTGATTCGGTTCAATGTTCTCTGCCTTCACCGTCATCCCTTCCTCGAGATGAGGCAGTAATTTATCACTTTCTTGCTTATTATCGTCCCGACCTTCAATGTACACCCTCATAAATCCTTTAAATTTCACTTCAGATCCTGTAGCTCTAAACTCGACCCCTTGATTATCAAGATGTACGGTCATGGTATCCAGAACGGCTGGCGCCATTTGGCTGGATATAAACCGATCCCAGATCAGTTTATATAAACGGTACTGGTCACGCGAAAGAATACTCTTCATGGCTTTAGGGTCACGTTCGGAACCGGTGGGACGGATCGCTTCGTGAGCGTCCTGGGCACCTTCTTGCTTTTTCACCTTTTTATTCTGGCCTAAATATTCTTCACCATACTTCGATTGAATGTATTGTTTAGCATCTTCTTTTGCCGAATTGGACAGCCTGGTGGAATCGGTACGCATGTAGGTAATCAAACCTGTAATCCCAAGCTTACCTTTTAGATCAATTCCTTCGTACAGCTGCTGAGCAATCATCATAGTCTTTTTTGCACGGAAGTTCAGCTTTCTAGCTGCTTCCTGCTGTAAAGAAGAAGTCGTAAATGGCAGTGAAGGGTTTCTGCGGCGTTCCCTCTTGTTGACCTTTTCCACTGAAAAGTTCTTCCCTTTCATCTGCTGTTGAATCCGCTCGACGTCTTCCTGCGTTTTCAATTCTTGCTTCTTTCCATCCACTCCGTAAAAGGATCCTTCAAAAGGCTCTTTCTCCTTTAAGAAGTTACCCTCAATGGTCCAATATTCTTCGGGTTCAAATTCATTGATCTCATTTTCTCTGTCGACAATAATTTTAACTGCCACGGATTGTACACGGCCGGCACTGAGACCCTTTTTGACCTTTTTCCATAATATCGGACTGATATTATACCCAACGAGACGATCAAGAATTCTCCTTGCTTGTTGAGCATCAACTAAATCTGAGTCAATGGTTCGCGGCTGTTTAAACGATTCTTTAATCGCTTCTTTAGTAATTTCGTTAAATACTACGCGGCAATCAGATGTGGTATCAATATCTAAACTGTGCGCTAAATGCCAAGCGATCGCTTCTCCTTCGCGATCGGGGTCGGCAGCTAGATAGACGCGCTTAGCTTTTTTCGCTGCTGTTTTTAATTCTTTTAAAACCGGGCCTTTGCCGCGGATCGTAATATATTTAGGTTCGAATTCATGATCAACATCCACACCCATTTGACTCTTAGGCAAGTCACGGATGTGACCTAATGAAGCTTTTACTTTGTATTTCTTTCCAAGGTATCGTTCAATCGTCTTAGCTTTTGCCGGCGACTCAACGATTACTAGATAATCTGCCATATCGGTTCCTCCCATAGAGGTGGTTTCTCTGTTCTGTTAGTTATGATAAATCTTCCCTATTATTAAATACAATGAAACCGTTTGTCAAACATAGCTGATAAAAAAGTTTCTAAGCGGGAACGATTCAACCCTGACTGTAACACTATTGTAAGAATTTTTTCAAATTTTAACTTCCCAGTCTTCAAGGATGTCCTGACCGGACTGGACAAGCTTTGCCCCTTGCTGGATTAAATAATGACACCCTTCACTCGCTGGGTTCAAGATTGATCCTGGCATCGCATAGACCTCTCTTCCTTGTTCCAGAGCCTGATCTACGGTGATAAGCGAGCCGCTTCGCATCCTTGCTTCCACTACCAGAGTCCCTTGAGTAAGACCGGAAATGATGCGATTCCTCTCCGGAAAATGATGCTTTTTCGGTTGTCGATCCGGGGGATATTCGCTCACCAGTAAATGATGGTTACATAACTCTTGCAGGAGGGCTGGATTATTCTTAGGATATATATGTTGAAAACCAGATCCAAGAACAGCTATGGTCTTGCCAGATTGCTGTACAGCTAGATTATGAGCATATTGATCAATGCCTTTAGCAAAGCCGCTTACTAGCATAAAACCTTGGTTTATCAACGGATTGAGAATTTTTTTCATCGAGGAGAAAGCGTATTTTGAAGGGGTTCTCGTACCGACCACACTTAACGAAGATGGAACTTTCAGAAGCTGTGAATTTCCTAGTAAATACAGGACAATGGGGGGATCAGGTATCGATTTTAGAAGGGAGGGATAACTGTCGTCAAAAATCGTTATACAGGTGATTTTTTGGAAGATCATGTCGAGTTTCTTCATTATATTAGGGTCACGCAAATAGTCAAAAAGAGCACGGGAGCGATCCATTTTTATTTGAAATCGTTCAGCCAATTGATGAGGAGAGTAAAGATGAATTTGGTTAAGCTTAGGGTCGTCTTTAATGATTTTACGCAGTAAAGTTCGAGTGACGAAGGGAGACGCGTGGAGATGAATCAATTTTTTTCTAATCAGGTCCATATTCTTCCTCTTTTCATTAAAGATAAGCCGTGCCTGGAAATAGGCACGGCTTATAAATTAAATTAATGAGTTTTGCACTTATCAAGCAAACCTTGCTTGTCCAATACTTTAATAAGGGTTTCACCCATTACTGATGGAGTTTCGGCTACATCAATTCCACATTCATTCATAACACGAATTTTCTCATCAGCTGTTCCTTTTCCGCCAGAAATAATGGCGCCGGCATGGCCCATACGCTTTCCTGGAGGAGCAGTGCGTCCGCCAATGAAGCCTACCACAGGTTTACTCATGTTAGCTTTCACCCATTCAGCAGCTTCTTCTTCAGCAGTACCTCCGATTTCCCCAATCATAATCACAGCTTCTGTGTCAGGGTCCTCATTGAAGGCTTTAAGGACATCAATAAAATCAGTGCCATTTACAGGATCTCCGCCGATACCCACGGCAGTGGATTGACCGATTCCTGCTTCTGACAGCTGATGTACAGCTTCATAAGTTAGAGTACCAGAACGGGATACTACCCCTACATGGCCTTTATTATGAATGTAACCAGGCATAATACCGATTTTACATTCATCTGGAGTAATAACACCAGGACAGTTTGGTCCTACTAGACGTGTTTTCTTCCCTTCCATATAACGTTTTACTTTTACCATATCCAGTACAGGAATATGTTCAGTAATACAAATTGCCAGGTCAAGCTCGGCATCCGTTGCCTCCATAATGGCATCCGCTGCAAATGGAGCTGGAACATAGATTACAGACGCATTTGCTCCTGTATGTTCAACTGCTTCTGAAACAGTATTAAATACAGGTACTCCTTCTACCTCTGTACCGCCTTTGCCTGGTGTAACTCCACCCACGATTTGTGTACCGTATTCAAGCATTTGCTTTGTATGAAACAAAGCAGTTGATCCTGTAATTCCCTGTACAATTACTTTAGTCTGTTTGTTAACATATACACTCATGATTTCCCCGCCTTTCTTACTTGACTAGTTCTACAATTTTTTGAGCGCCTGCAGCCATAGAATCTGCAGAAGTGATGTTTAAGCCTGATTCATCAAGAATTTTCTTTCCTTGTTCAACATTTGTTCCTTCCAAACGAACAACAAGCGGAAGAGTCAATCCGATTTGCTTGGTAGCTTCGACAACACCTTCTGCAATGACGTCACATTTCATAATTCCACCGAAGATATTAACGAAAATACCTTTAACATTATCATCGGACAGAATAATTTTAAATGCTTCTGTTACTTTTTCAGTAGTGGCTCCGCCGCCCACGTCAAGGAAGTTGGCAGGATCACCGCTGTAATGCTTAATGGTGTCCATAGTCGCCATAGCAAGACCAGCTCCATTAACCATGCAGCCGATGTTTCCGTCTAAGGCAATATAGCTTAGATCATATTTAGATGCTTCTACTTCTTTAGGATCTTCTTCTTCCAGATCACGAAGGTCTGCTACGTCTTTTTGACGGAATAGAGCGTTATCATCAAAGTTAAGTTTTGAATCAAGCGCCATTACACCGCCACTGCCAGTCGTTACAAGCGGATTGATTTCAGCTACAGAGCAATCCTTTTGAACGAAGACTTCGTAAAGGCCAAGCATAAATTTAACCGCTTTTCCTAATGCTTCTTTAGGGATGTTAATGTTGAATGCCAGTCTTCTCGCTTGGAAAGGAGTCAGACCAGTTACAGGATCGATGACCTCTTTAAAGATTTTTTCTGGAGTTTCAGCAGCCACTTCTTCAATCTCCGTGCCGCCTTCCTCAGAAGCCATCATCGTTACTTTACTTGTAGCGCGATCTAAGACAAGACCGACATAATATTCACTTTTAATGTCGCATCCTTCTTCAATTAGTAAGCGCTTTACTTCTTTTCCTTCCGGTCCGGTCTGATGGGTTACTAATGTTTTACCTAAAATTTCTTCTGCGTAAGTGCGCACTTCGTCAAGATTTTTGGCAATTTTCACCCCACCAGCTTTTCCTCGTCCGCCGGCATGGATTTGTGCTTTAACTACAGTGACATCTGTACCTAGTTTCTTTGCTGCTTCAACAGCTTCATCTACAGTATATGCCACATGGCCATTTGGCACTGAAACGCCAAAATCGCGCATAATTTGTTTCCCCTGATACTCGTGAATGTTCATGTTTCATCCTCCCATCAAATTTCACTGCATTCTCATTGTATAAAAAAACGCAGGCTATTGTCCACAGTAACGTAGCTTTATGTCGAAATTTTCATATTAGTTAACGATATATACATTATGTAAACTTTATTTTTATAATTTTCTTACTCTTTTAAATCTTTATCAGATTGATAGATAAAAGCAAATACTTCGGCCACCACATGGTAGAGTTCTTCAGGTATCTGCTCATTAATATTCAATTCGGATAGAAGCGCGATCAGCGTGGCATCCTCTTGAACCGGAATGTTATGCTCCTCTGCTTTTCTTAGAATGTTTTCAGCCACGTCTCCTTTCCCTTTAGCTTTAACTGTTGGTGCTGCATCGCGTGCTTCATCATAACCGAGAGCGATCGCTTCTTTTCGTTTAATAGTCATATGCGAATGTCTAGTCCCTTCTTTTCTGGAGAAGTGGAAGCTGATGCAGCCGGATGTGGAGTTTTTAAAACATGAGTTTTGTAATGGATAGAGGTTAATGTGTAGCCCAGCTTACTTAAACCCTGTTCTAAGGCGGATTTATGTTTTTCAAGGACTTGCTTACTTTCCTCCAATTGATTGAAAACTGTCACGGCTACATGGCGTTCACTGATATTTAAATCAATGACTGTCTCCTTCATGGTTTCTAAATCTAAATAGAACACAACTCTGCAAAAGTCGGGATCAATTTCGTTCTTGCTGTTCTTTCTCCCTTCAACATTTACATGTATATCTTTAGCAGAATCCAACAAAAATCCTGGGAATTGAAGCGAAAACTGAATGGATTGATTGGTAACCTGGTGGGACGACAGCTGGATTCCGTTTAATAGATGCTGAAGTTGTTTGGCCCCATCTGCCGACTGAGAGCGGCCGGTATCTTGCTGCATTTGAAGCATCAACGATCGAAGTGTCTGCTCATTCTGGCTCCTTTGCGGGAGGTCGGAAGATTGATTAATCAATGCCTCCTCACTTGAGCCGATCGTATGCATCATTAGCTTAATCTTTAAAAATATTAAATCCTTGTGGTTCGTTTCAGGAAGCTGATTCATCGCACCGCTGATCCACTCCGTTAAGACTGCCTGTTGAAATTTTGGAAGCTGCTGAGCTTCCAGTTTTTCAAGTTTGGGAAGCAGCGAATTCCATTCAACTGGATCGAAATTCCCATTCGTCACCTTTGGAAGATCTTTGACTGCTTGAGAGAGAACATTTTTATCCGCTGGCTCTAGAGCAGGAATTATTTTATCAAATATCTTACGTTCCATAAGGGAATGATAGTTCTTCAGTAAGGGCTCTAAGTTTTTTTCAGAGAATCGCAGCGTCTGATCTGCCTGTAGGGCATCCTGATTAAATGGATTTATTTGCTGTACCCACTGCTTTAACATTTGCCTGTCTTTAGTTGTTAAAGGCAGCTGTTCTTCAAATAACTGCTTCAATTGAGGAACCAGCCGTTTTGCCGGCGGGATTAAAAATTCAGGTATTGGACGGCTGCCTATTGGATCCTGCTGGAAAGTTGAGGTGATTTCCTGAGCCGACTTCCAGCTCTGTACGTCTTTTTTAAACTGAGAAAACGTATAATTTTCAGGGTATAATCCGGCTTTTTTTAACACGTTAAAGGAATTATCTATTCCGTGTTCAGCTTCCGATACCAATCTTACAGCTATGCGTTTCTCTAATGGAATCTCTGGCAGGTTATTTTTCATCCGGCTGATTAAATCTGTAACTTTCTGGGCAGAATTACTAGAATTTTTATCTGTAGAAACAGAATGGGACAGCTTATTTATTTCCTGAGTTAAATCCTTCGTCTCCCTTGTATAAAACGCTTGAAAAACAGATGGCTTGATGGGCAGCTGTTTTTCAAACATGTTTAATAAGGAGGTAACTGCTGCTGTCTTCTCTTCCGCCTGATTCAGAAGTGTCACAGCTTGAGTAAGACCCGTCTTGTGAAAAGAGATATCCTTCTGAAGAAGTTGACGGATCAGGGACTGGCTGTGTTTGGTCCGTCTTAAGCCTAATACTTGAAAGAGATTTGCCAGCTCTTGCTGTTCTGTCTTTTGAGAGGATACTACAGCTAAATGAACTTGGTCCCCTGTCGATTTCACTTGAAACAGATAACGCTCTCCTTTAGTTAAGGATGTTTCTAATTGGGCATGAAGCTGTTCTGTGCCAAGCTGCACCAGGGCCCGATTTCCCGGCAATAACTTGATGACCTTACCAGCTATGTACTGACCTTTTTTCGGCTGCTGAGAGGTGACCGCAGCCTTTGCTTGTACGGTTTTCAATATACTGGACAGGATGGGGTTCATGTATTTGCACCTCTTTAGGAAAGTATTTGTTCTTTAACAGGAGAAAAACTGACACGGTGATAGGGAGTGGCGCCAAATTGATCTAGTGCCTGTAAATGATTTTTTGTTCCGTACCCTTGGTTGGATATAAAATCATAGTCCGGATAAAGTTCGTGCAGTTCTTTCATGATATTATCCCTGGTAACTTTGGCTATCACACTTGCCGCAGCTATCGAAACACTTCTTTCATCTCCTTTTATAAGCGATTCCTGTGGACAAGACAGCTGATTCACTTCCATCGCATCGACTAACACGTAATCAGGCTCTTGATACAAGGATTCTACTGCCCTCTTCATTGCTAATTTTGTTGACTGATAAATATTAATCTGATCGATTTCTTTATTCGTAACGATTCCCACTCCGAAGTCAGCTTGCGTCCTAATGATCTGATAAAAATCTTCCCTTTGTATCCGGGATAACTGCTTTGAGTCGTTCAGACCTTCAAGATAAAAGCCTTCAGGGAGAATAACAGCCGCGGCAACGACCGGACCGGCGAGAGGGCCGCGGCCGGCTTCATCGACTCCGGCGATTCTCTCTTTCCCTTTAGCAAGTGCAATTCGCTCAAACTCCATCATCTTCAGATATTGTACTTTCCATGCTTTCTTTTTTTCCAGCTTCCGTTCATATTTACGGACGAGTTCCAGCACTCCCTTACGAGAATCTTGTTTCAGATCCTCTAAGTCTGCTTCACTCAATTCACTCTCTAAAATCCACTGCTTTATTTCTTGTACCGTTTTTTTCATTTTTGCTCCCCGTTTCTTCTTTATATCGGCTCCCCGTAATCACTATGTAATAAAAAAACGCAAATTGGATTTTATCCATTCTGCGTTTCTTCACATGTCCATTTATTCCGGACGTTCAAAACTGATTAAACCTGTCTTTCCAGTCCTTAAATCCTGCAGAATTACATCTGAAGTTTTCTCGAAATTGACTACCCCTCCACTCTCAAGGCAGCCCCTTTTCATCCCGATTTTTTCAAATGCTTCCATAATATCCTCATATTCTGAAAACCCATATCTCTTTTCTAGAAGTGCAGGATAATTCTCTTTTAAATAATCCAGAATATAAGCCGCAACATCCTCTTTAGGGAGGATTTGATCTTTAATAGTTCCAATAGAAGCTAGACGATAACCAACTTCCTCGTCTTCGAATTTCGGCCATAAAATACCAGGTGTATCGAGCAATTCAAATTCTTTCTTGACTTTAATCCACTGTTGGGCAGTCGTCACTCCTGGCTTGTCTCCCGTTTTTGCAGCTTTCTTATTGGCAAGACGATTGATTAGTGTGGACTTTCCAACGTTCGGGATTCCCAAAATCATTGCACGGGACGCACGAGGACGAACCCCTTTTGCCCGTAGCTTTTCTATTTTTTCTTTTCCTAGCTCTTTAGCAGTATGAACAACTTTCTGGATATCTTTTTTTTGATTTGCCTCAATTGCTAAAGCTGGAATTCCACTGTTTTCATATGCATTAAGCCACTTATTTGTAATGTTGGGATCTGCTAAATCTTTTTTCATAAACACGATCATTTTTGGCTTATCTTGCAATAAATCATGCAGCATTGGGTTTTGTGAGGAAAGAGGGGCTCTAGCATCCACTAATTCGATCACAAAGTCTACAAGCTTTAATTTCTCAGCAGCTTCTCTTCTTGCCTTGGCCATATGACCAGGAAACCATTGTATCGTCACATTGACCCTCCTAGTGCACGAGTCGAATTCGATTTAGCGGCCAATAAAGAAGAACCGCCTGGCCGACTATTTTATCTTCAGGGATCATCCCCAGCATCCGACTATCTGTAGAATTATTTCGATTGTCGCCTAAGACGAGGAGTTCACCTTCTGGAACTGTATCATAGCCCCCAGGAACCTGCTCAATAGAAAAATCGTCCGTTAAGACATCTCCTTCTGGCATTTTACTGAGCCGGTCATTTAAGAACTTCTCATCTACTTTCTTCCCATTCACATAAAGCTGATCACTCTTATATTCAATGTGATCTCCAGGCAGACCTATCACTCGTTTTATGTAATCTTTTGTTTCAGTCGCATGAAACACGACCACATCAAATCGATCGGGTTCTCCCAGGGTGTAATTTATTTTGCTTACTATGAGGTGGTCGCCGTTATGCAAAGTATTCTGCATCGAGGGACCTTCCACTACTACAGGGGCAAACAGGAAGACACGAACTATGATTGCTAAAGCAGCTGCGATTACAAATGCTTTAATCCAGTCCCACCATTGTTTGTTCATAGGACTCCCTCTCCTCTCTCCTACAAAGATTAGAAAAAAGGAGCTTGGCAAATGCAAGCTCCTTTCGACTTCGATTAAAGAATCTCTTTAATTCTTGCTGCTTTACCGCGAAGATTACGCAGATAATAAAGCTTAGCACGACGTACTTTACCGCGACGGGAACGCTCAATTTTAGCAATTCGCGGAGAATGTAGAGGGAATGTACGTTCCACACCTACACCGTAAGTAATCTTACGTACGGTAAATGTTTCACTGATTCCGCCATTCTGACGTTTAATAACGACACCTTCATATACCTGAATACGCTCACGGCTACCTTCGACAACTTTCACGTGTACTTTTACAGTATCACCAGGGCGAAAGTCTGGAAGGTCGGTACGAAGCTGTTCTTTTGTAATGTCATGAATAAGTTGCTGCATCGTATTTCACTCCTTTTAACTAATGCTCTTGTCTTCTAAGAGGCAGCGGAACATCGTTTTCCGCTTAAACCGAACGTTTAAGCACAAAGTTTAATATATCATAAACCTCTATATACTGCAAGGATTCTTAATGATTTTCCCATTCTTGCAGCCATGCTTTTTCTTGCTCTGTGAGCTCTCTATGCTGCAATAGATCCGGCCGTCTTTCGTACGTTCGTTTTAAGGATTGATAGTGTCTCCACTCGTCGATCCTTGCATGATTTCCAGAGAGGAGTACTTCTGGTACTTCTTTACCTCGAAAATCAGCAGGTCTCGTATAATGCGGATGTTCCAGTAATCCATTTGAAAAGGAATCTTCGGGTGCCGACTGTTCATTTCCAAGAACTCCCGGGAGCAGACGGATTACAGAGTCCATAACCACCATTGCCCCGAGTTCTCCGCCGGTCAGAACGTAATCTCCAATTGAAATTTCATCAGTGACAAGTTCCTGGCGAATCCGTTCATCATAACCTTCATAATGACCGCAAATAAAAACAAGATGCTCTTCTTCCGCTAACTCTTCTGCTTTCTTCTGTGTGTAGGGTTCCCCCTGCGGACACATAAGAATAACTCTTGGCTTAGTAACGGATTTCCGGTGGATATCTTCGACCGCATCAAATATCGGCTGTGGCGTAAGAACTAAACCAGCTCCGCCTCCATAAGGATAGTCATCTACTTTATTATGTTTATTGGTAGTAAAATCACGAAAGTTTATATAATTATAGTGAAAGGCCTCTCGATCCTGAGCTCGTTTCATAATTGAATGGTTCAATACACCTTCGAACATTTCAGGAAACAAAGTCATAATATCGATTTGCATTAATCAAGCAGCCCCTCTATTGGATCAATAATAACTTTCTGCTCAGCTGGATTCACTTCTTTAACTACTTCCTCAATATAAGGAATAAGTAAATCGCCTTTAGCAGGACGTTCTATCACCCAAACATCATTGGCCCCAGGTGTTAAAATTTCCTTCACTCGACCTAGTTCCTCTCCAGATACTAAATAAACAGAACAACCGATGATTTCATGAAAATAAAATTCATGCTCTCCCAGTTCTTCCTGTTCTTTCGAAGTAACCATAAGCATTCCATTTTTGTAACCTTCTACATCATTGATAGTCGAATGATCTGCAAAAGTTAGTAAATCAAATCCTTTATGCATGCGATGACTTTTAACAACAAGCGGTTTTGGTTCCTGGTTATTATTTGCCCAATACAATAGCTGACCAGGTTCAAATCGTTCTTCGAAATCTGTAATTCTCTGAACCTTTACTTCACCTTTAATGCCATGCGTATTTATGATTTTCCCTACGTTAAACATCGTATCTGTCATGTATCTGATTACCTCGCTCGTATAACTATTCCATCTTTAATAACAATTTTCTGATTAAGAACTGCTTCACTCCAGATATCTCCCTCTTCAACAGGAAGAAGCGCTTCGACATCTTCGGTCTCTAATTCACTGCCATCCGGCAGTACATCCAGTTGCTTCAGCTGCTGTTCAATCCAGCGCAATTGATCTTTGCGCCTGCTGATTTCTCTGGAAAAACGCCTTTCTACCTCTTGTTTGGAAATGCCAGACTTTTTCTCAAGCTTCTTTTGTTCAAATGTAAGATGGTGACACTCTTGTTCTAATTGTTTCATGCGGCCGTCAAACCGATCCTTTAAAAGATTACGGCTGTTAGAAGTCAATACTTGCTTCACCGGAATACGTCTGATGATTTGCATTCACCGTCCGCCTCTCGTAAAAAAATCTGAATGGTAAAAAAGGGAAAGGTTTCCCTCTCCCTTTTTACATGATATCCAGATAGATTCTTTTTTCAGAATCAGAGCCTGCCGCGTAAACGACAGTTCGGATCGCCTTGGCAATCCGCCCGTTTTTACCAATGACCTTACCGACATCATCCGGATGAACGGTTAAGTGGTAAATCGTCTTGCGATCTTCCTCTTTCGTTTCAATCCTGATGTCTTCAGGGTGGTCCACAAGCGGCGTAACGATCGTTTCGATTAAGGCTTTCATGATATCACTTCTTTACTTTTGGTTTTTCTTGTCGTGAAATTGCTTCATGATGCCTTCTTTTGAGAATAAGTTGCGAACCGTATCACTAGGCTGAGCACCATTTGACATCCAGTCAACTGCTTTGTCAGCATCCAGCTTAACCTCTACAGGGTTAGCCACCGGATTATATGTGCCGATTTGCTCAATGAAACGTCCATCACGAGGTGAACGTGAATCTGCTACTACTACACGGTAAAATGGGTTACGTTTAGAGCCCATACGTTTAAGGCGAATTTTTACTGCCATGTTTAAATACCTCCATAAATTTCATAAGTGTTTCACACAATTTTAGATTTTAGCAGAACTTCAATTGTGTGTAAAGGGTTTTTCCATTACATAAACGGAAATTTCATACCTTTTCCTTTTTTTCCTTTAGTATTACTCATTTGCTTCATCATTTTCTTCATGTCTTCAAACTGCTTTAACAGACGGTTAACTTCTGAAACTGAAGTACCTGATCCTTTAGCTATTCTTTTTTTGCGGCTGGCGTTCATAACAGAAGGTTCCTGACGTTCTTTCTTCGTCATTGACTGAATAATAGCTTCTACATGGACGATTTGTTTATCATCGAAAGAAACATTTTTCAGACCCTTCATTTTGCCTGCCCCTGGGATCATATTAATCAGTTCATCCAGCGGCCCCATATTTTTCACTTGTTCCATTTGATCCAAAAAGTCTTCAAAGGTAAAGGAAGCCGTCCGCATTTTGGATTCGAGTTCCTTCGCTTGCTTTTCATCTACTTGGGTTTGAGCTTTCTCAATTAAAGTAAGCATATCTCCCATGCCGAGAATTCGAGATGCCATACGTTCTGGGTGGAACGGCTCTAATTGATCCAGCTTCTCTCCCATACCCGCAAATTTAATCGGTTTGCCCGTGACTGCTTTAATCGACAGGGCAGCACCGCCTCGGGTATCCCCATCAAGCTTGGTAAGCAAGACACCGCTTATATCAAGCTGCTCATCGAAACTTTCAGCTACGTTGACAGCATCCTGACCCGTCATCGAGTCAACAACGAGAAAGATCTCATCAGGTACCACAGCTTCCTTAATACGCTGCAGTTCTTCCATTAGCTCGCCATCTACATGCAAACGGCCGGCAGTATCAATAATTACATAATCATAATGTTCTTCTTTGGCGGTTTCTACTGCATTTTTGGCAATCTCTACAGGATCAGCATCCGTCCCTTGTTCAAAGACTGGGAGACTAAGCTGCTTACCCAGCGTCTGGAGCTGCTGCACGGCTGCTGGACGATAAACGTCCGCTGCAGCTAATAACGGCTTTCGGTTATAATTTTTACGCAGCAAATTAGCCAGCTTTCCTGTGGTAGTTGTCTTACCCGCCCCTTGAAGACCGACCATCATAATCACAGTCGGTGGTCGTTTTGCCACGGCGATCTTGCTTTCATCACCGCCCATTAGTTCGGTTAATTCTTCTTTCACTACTTTAATAACCTGTTGTCCTGGAGTCAGACTGCCCATTACTTCCTGGCCAACAGCACGCTCGCGAATGCGTTTCACGAAATCCTTGACCACTTTAAAGTTAACATCAGCCTCAAGGAGGGCAAGGCGAACTTCACGTGTCATTTCTTTTACATCTTGCTCGGTTACCTTCCCTTTGCCCTTTATTTTCTTAATCGTTTCCTGCAAACGGTCGGATAAACCTTCAAATGCCATTGAAGGACCCCCCTATTCTAAATCTAGTAATTGCTCTAGTCTGCTTTTTAAATGTTTATGACGTTCATCTGTTTCTATTTCTTTTAACAGTTCTTGAATTAAGTTCTGCCGCTGATCAAATTTCTCATATAAACTAAGCTTCTTCTCGTATTCTTCAAGCATCGTTTCTGTTCGGCGAATATTATCATAAACCGCTTGCCTTGAGACATCGAAGTTTTCAGATATTTCACCCAGCGAGTAATCTTCTAAAAAATACAGCTCCATATAGTTCCTTTGTTTAGGAGTCAGCAATGATTGATAGAAATCGAACAAAAAATTGACGCGTGTCGTCTTTTCAAGCATGCGCTAAGCACCCCTTGTTAAGTGAAATACCTTTACATATATGAATCATAACGAAAGTCTTAAGGAGCTGTCAAGTTTCAGCCTTGACTTTCTTCATCATACTCTTCAATCATATCAGCAAATAGACCGTAGACAAAGGCATGAGCATTAAATGTTTCCAAATCTGAAACCTTCTCTCCCAGACCTACCAATTTAACTGGAATTTCTAGCTCTTTTCGAATGGCCAGCACGATACCGCCTTTCGCTGTTCCATCGAGCTTTGTCAGAGCAATACCTGTTACATCGGTACTTGCAGCAAACGTTTTTGCCTGGCTCATTGCATTTTGACCAGTTGTGGCATCCAAAGTTAACAACACTTCATGTGGAGCACCCGGGACTTCTCTTTCAATTACTCGTTTCACTTTAGAAAGTTCATTCATTAAGTTTACTTTATTTTGCAGACGTCCAGCTGTATCACAAATAAGAACATCAGCATTTCTTGATTTTGCCGCTTTAATCCCATCGAAAATAACGGCAGCAGGATCTCCGCCCTCACTATGTTTAATCACAGGAACCCCTGTACGCTCTCCCCAAATTTCAAGTTGTTCTATGGCACCGGCCCGGAACGTATCGCCAGCTGCCAGGGTAACTTTCTTGCCTTCTTTTTTCAGCTTGTCTGCCAGTTTTCCAATGGTTGTGGTTTTACCTACTCCATTAACACCCACAAACAGGTAAATGGTCAATCCATCCTCATTGACGGTTAAACCCTCTAGCTCGCTTTCCTGGTCATCACCATAATACATTTCTACCAGCTTTTCTGATATAACTTCTTTCACTTCGCGGGTGTCTTTAATATTTCGGCGTTTGACTTCTAATTCTAATTCTTCAATTATTTCCATCACAGCATTTACCCCAACATCAGCGGAAATCAGCACTTCTTCCAATTCCTCAAAAAACTCTTCATCAACCGTACGATAGCGGGCGACCAGATCGTTAATTTTACTGGAAAATGAATTTCTGGTTTTTGCCAGACCTTTTTTAAATTTAGCTGCTATTGATTCTTCTTCCTCTGCGATATCCACTGCGTCGTCTTCAGGATCTTCAGCAATAGACTCATCCAGTTCAGTCTCTTCTAACCCATCATACTCGACAGTTTCCTGGTCTGGGACTTCTGTTTCCCCCTGCAGCGGGGATTCAGCTTCCGCAGCCCCGGTAAACTCCTCAGAGTCGTCTGTCTCTTTTTCTTTCGTTTCTTCTTCACTTAATTCTTCGGTGTTTTCGTTAGAAGAGTCGAGTTCCTCCTCTTCTGGTTTTACAAACTTTTCCTTAAGTTTTTTAAAGAAGCTCATCCTACCATCCTTTCTATACTTCCATTAATTCTGACGTCTCCTCGAGCTTAACCGAAACCAGTCTAGAGACTCCTGATTCCTGCATCGTTACGCCATATAATACATCCGATTCTTCCATCGTGCCCTTCCGGTGCGTAATGACAATAAACTGTGTTTTCTCACTAAACTCTTTAAGAAATTTAGCAAAACGATCGACGTTTGCTTCATCGAGAGCCGCTTCCACCTCGTCCAGTACACAAAAGGGTACAGGTCTTACTCGTAAAATGGAGAAAAGTAAAGCTATCGCAGTCAATGCTCGTTCGCCGCCTGACAAGAGACTTAAGTTCTGCAATTTCTTACCTGGAGGCTGGGCAACAATGTCAACGCCAGTATGCAGCAGGTCCTCTGGATTTGTAAGGACTAAATCAGCTTTTCCTCCGCCAAACAAGCTCCGGAAGACATCTTCAAATTCTGCTTTAATTTTGGTAAATGTATCTTCAAACCTGCGCTGCATCTCTTCATCCATTTCATTAATAATGGAATACAAAGTATCTTTTGCTTCCAGCAAATCTTTCTGTTGACCGGTTAAGAATTCGTACCTTTGCAAAATGCGATCATATTCATCAATAGCTCCAAGGTTTACGGTACCCAGTTCTTCAATCGCGCGTTTTATTAGTTTTACGTCTGTTGCAGCCTGGGTAACATTATCAACAGGAGGATAATTTTTTTTCGCTTTTTCATAAGTCATTACGTATTCTTCCTGCAAATAATTCAGCAGATTTTCGAGTTCGACATCCTGTCTATTTGCTTTTACTTCCTTCTGCTGAATATCCTGTGCAAAATTTTCATGAAGGCGATTCTTTTCCTTTAATATTTTTTCTGCTTCTTGAACATTGATCCCGTATTGGTTCCTCTCTCTTCTTCTTTCCTGAATCAATTGAGAAGCCGCTTCTTTTCTTTCTTTTGTTTGAATAATATGCGCTTCTACATCTTCTTCGCTTTCATTCGACTCTGCCACTTCTATCAGCTGCTGGTGGGTCTGTCTGTTTTGGCTCAGCTGCTCTTCCACTTCTCGATAAGATTCTTCAAACCGATCCACTTTCTCCTGCTGGTTTTTCACAGATGAGTCTAACTCTGCTAGAAGTATTTGCAATTCTTGAGAGCGGCCTTGTAATTTTTCTTCATCCAGCTTCTGCTGATCTTTAGTCGCACTCAGCTCATCAATTGACTTCTGAATCTCTGTAAGTTTCTTACCTATACTGCTTAGCTCTTCTTCTAACTTCTTGATATTCTCAGAAGCCCGATCCTGATCTTCGTTGTATTGAGCCTGATCTTGATCATATAGCTTCAGCTGCTCATTTAGGTGGTTCACTTTCACTTGCAGCTCTCTCTTAGAAGACTGCAGTTCATATTCATCATTTCGAACCGTGGTTATCTTTTGCTTTAGCTGTTCTGTCTCCAATTGTTTCGTTCCAATACCTTCTTTTAAGTGCTGGACTTTCTCTTCAACTTCTTTGGTTCTGCCTTCAAAAGTAGTGATTTTCTCCGTAAGTTCATGGAGTTCCTTCTCTCTCGTAAACAGGGATTGATTCGTTTTCTTTTGAGCCCCGCCAGACATCGATCCACCAGGATGAACCACATCCCCATCTAGTGTCACGATCCTGAATTTCCGATTTAAATGTTTGGCTATAGCGTTAGCATTCTCCAGCGTATCAGCAATCACAATATGACCAAGCAAATGTTGAATGGCCCGCTGAAAGGCATCATTTACTTCTACCAGTTCTCCCGCTACCCCTATGAAGCCTGAGAGATTCTTAAGTTCAGCAGCTGCCTGGCCATGGATAGTCCGGGGCTGAATTGCCGTTAAAGGGAGAAACGTAGCTCTTCCTTTATTATGCTGCTTCAGCCAATGGATGGCATGTCTCCCTGCTTGTTCATCTTTTACGATGACATGCTGGGCTTGTGCTCCGAGGGCGGTTTCAATAGCGGTTATTAAACGGGAAGGCACATCAATGACTTCAATCACTGCTCCCTCTATACCATTAAGCTTATTGCTTTCACGTGCTTTAAGTATTTCTCTAACACCTTGGAAATAGCCTGAAAAATCTTCTTTCATTTCCTCCAGCATTTCTTTTTTGGAGCGCAGCTTTTCCAAATATTGATAGCCTTTATATAACTTTTCCTGCCAATCTTCATAAGCTTTCTCATCATGATCACTAGCAGTCTCTAAGTTTCTCAGCTCACCTTCCAGCTGTCCCCTTGCTTCAGTCGTTTGAATTAACTCATTCTCCGTTTTCTGAAGGGAAGCTGCTGCATTTTCCCTTTCATCTCGCAGATCGTGAAATTTATCTTGCTGTCTGCCTTTTTTGCTGTTCAACTGAGAACGCTGCTGCTCAAGAAGTTGCTTTTCATTTCTTTTGGCAGCTTGATTATTTAACAGCTCAATGTAATCACTTTTGAATTCTTCAATTTGTTCATCTATGTTCTGCATTCCATAATCGAGTGCCTTTGTTGTTTGTTGAAGCTCATGTTTGGTTTGTTTCCGATTCGATTTATAATGCTTCAATTTACTAGACTCTTCTTTTAGTGAAGCTTTAAATTTTTCCAGCTTTTGCTGCAGCTCGTTATATTCGACTTCTATTTTCGTTTTGTTCTCAGCATAATGTTTATGCCGTTCTTTCATTAATTCTTTCTTACCTTCTAAATTCTCGAGGTCCTTCGTAAGAACAAGCAAGGTTTCCTGCAGATCTTCAATGGACTCATCAAGTGCTTGCATTTGGTCCCTTTGCTGTTCGACTTGCTCTTGCTTCGAAACGATCGATTGCTGCAGCTCTTCCTCTTGCAGCTTAATTTGTTCAAGCTCTTCAAGGATATACTGCCACTCCTTATGAAGAGATTCTATTTGAGAGATAAGTAAAGAAATTTCCACTTGTTTTAATTCCTTCTTTTTCTCTAAATAATCTTTCGCAATCGAAGCTTGTTCTTTCAGAGGCTCTAATTGTCCATCTATTTCATAGACTATATCCTCTACGCGGTTTAGGTTTTCCTGGGTTTCTCCCAATTTGAGCTCGGCTTTCTTTTTCCGTTGTTTATATTTAAGCACTCCTGCTGCTTCTTCAAATATGGACCTTCGTTCTTCTGCCTTTGAGCTGAGAATCTCCTCTACTTTTCCTTGACTTATAATGGAGAAAGCTTCTCTCCCCAAACCTGAATCCATAAATAAATCAACAATGTCCTTTAGACGGCAAGTTTGATTATTAATATAAAATTCACTTTCACCAGAGCGATAGACTCTTCTTGTTACGCTTACTTCCTGGTACTCAAGCGGAAGGGTGTGATCCTCATTATTAAGCGTTAAAGTGACTTCTGCCATATTCAGTGCTTTTCTGGAATCACTGCCTGCAAAGATAATGTCTTCCATCTTTGATCCTCTTAAGGAACGGGCAGATTGTTCACCCAGGACCCAGCGTATCGCATCTGTGATATTACTTTTTCCACTGCCATTCGGACCGACTACAGAGGTTACCCCGCTGACAAAGTCAACGGACACTCGTTCGGCAAATGACTTAAAACCAACAGTATCTAGACGTTTGAGGAACATACTCATCCTCCTGTATTTAACAAACTTTCCTTCACTCAACTTATTTATTTTATCATAAACTATCCTGATACGGTAGGAACCTTCTCGGCTCTTCGAAGTATAAAAAATAACTTCATACACGGACTTTAGGGTTTTAAAATTCTCTGAAGTATCTTATCATTAGAATTATTACATGCAACTGGAGCTTTGAAGGAGGAAATATATTGAGTTTAGAAGAACCTACCCAAGAAAATTTATCGATCATAATTAATGAAATTGCGGACAAAATGCAAGTCGTTAACCGATCCATTATGGATCCAGAGGATTATGATTTAGCCCACTACGAAGAGATAAAATCGCTGCACGATATTGTCGAGATGAAGGGACAGCTTAGTGTCTCCGAAATCCAGATCTTCGTTCAGGAACTAGGCAATTATCGTAAATCATAGCATAGCTAATAAAAGCCCGTACGGAAATAATTCCGTACGGGCTTTTATTATGAACTCGAATGATTAATGATTGCTTGCTCTGCTGCTTTTTGTTCTGCTTCTTTCTTTGTTCTGCCAATACCGATCCCTGCCGTTTCCCCTTGTACACGAACATGAGCAATAAACTCACGGCTGTGGGCCGGTCCTCTTTCTTCTACGATCTCGTATTCAATTTTACTGTTGTTATCACGTTGTATATATTCTTGTAGTTGACTCTTGAAATCCATCGCATGAGAAAAAGCACCTTTTTTTATTTTCGGATAGACATATGCTTCTAAAAAACGTATCACCTGGTCAAACCCTCGATCGAGATACAGCGCTCCAATGAAAGCCTCGAATACGTCAGCAAGAAGTGCAGGGCGATTCCTCCCGCCTGTCATTTCTTCTCCTTTACCAAGCAGAATCAATTCTTGAAAATTCAATTCGTTCGCAAATTGCACAAGTGAAATTTCACAAACGATTGAAGCTCTGAATTTAGTTAATTCTCCTTCAGCCATATCCGGAAATTCACGGTATAAATATTGGGATACGCCCAGTTCAAGCACAGCATCCCCCAAAAATTCCAGCCGCTCATTATCTTCTCGATCTTTTTTACGATGCTCATTCACATAAGATGAATGGGTAAAAGCCTGTTCCAGTATCGATACATCATTAAATGAGATATCTATTTTTTTCTGGAAACTGGAAAAATCGTCCATAGCTCACCTTGTCCTTTACTATAAAATCAATGATACAGAAAGGCTGCCTGCACACAGCAGACAGCAATTCCTAAGTTAGATTTGGCTGCTTATGTAATTCACAGCATCGCCAACTGTATTAATTTTTTCAGCTTCTTCATCAGAGATTTCCATATCAAACTCGTCTTCAAGCTCCATTACTAACTCAACGACATCAAGAGAGTCTGCTTCTAAATCTTCTTTGAAGGAAGCTTCCATTTTAACCTTAGATTCTTCTACATCTAGACGATCTACAATAATTTGTTTTACACGATCAAATGTATCTGCCATTGGAACTTCACCTCCCTTCAGTTATTATAGTAAATTTCTCAGCGGAAAACCAGATGATTTTTCACATCACCATTCCGCCATCTACATGCAATGTCTGCCCAGTGATGTAAGCAGCATCTTCTGTTGCCAGAAATCTGACCACACGGCTCACATCTTCCGCGCTTCCCAAACGGTTGAGGGGAATCATCTCTAGCATTTTTTTACGCTGCTCCTCTGTAAGGGCATCCGTCATATCCGTAGAGATAAATCCAGGAGCTACGGCATTTACTTGAATATTTCGAGCAGCTAATTCTTTAGCTGCTGACTTTGTTAATCCGATCACGCCTGCCTTCGCAGCCACATAGTTTGCTTGTCCAGGGTTGCCGGAAACTCCCACAATCGAGGCAATATTGATGATCCTGCCATATTTTTGTTTCATCATCTGCCGGGTCACAGCTTTCGTACACAGAAAGACACCTTTTAGGTTCGTGTCAATAACTTCATCAAATTCTTCTTCTTTCATCCTCATAAGCAGGTTATCTCTTGTGATTCCTGCGTTATTCACAAGGATATCCAGACGACCAAATTCATCGACTGCCGTTTTGATCATGCGCTTTACATCATCACTATTTGTGACATTCGCTTGAATCTTAATCGCTTCACCGCCGAGGTTCTTAATTTCCTGTACGACTTCTTCTGCTTTACCTTCACTTCCAGCAAAGTTAACGGCTACTTTTGCTCCTTTAGCTGCAAGTTCCAATGCAATTGCCCGGCCGATACCTCTTGAGGCACCAGTCACCAGAGCTGCCTGTTCACTAAGCATTAAGATTCCTCCTTCGCCCAGCTGATCAAATCCTCTAAGGACTGGGGATCCTGGATGGCAAAAGTTTTCGCCCTTCTTTGGACTTTTTTCACAAGACCACTCAGCACCTTGCCGTGTCCTACTTCCACAATAGCATCCAAGTCCTGTTCTGCAAAGGACTCCAGGATTTCATGAAATCGGACAGGGGAATACAATTGTTCTATTAAAAGTTTTTCAATTTGCTCTGCCTCTTGAACGGGGGCCGCCGTTACGTTTGCGTAGACAGGAATTTCGGCCGATTGAATATCAGCCTGAGCCAAGTGAGAAGCAAATTCTTCACTTGCAGGTTCCATAAGTCTGGAGTGAAATGGTCCACTTACATTTAGTGGGAGCACACGCTTTGCTCCTGCCTCTTTAAGCTGTTCAGAAGCGATGGATACGCCCTCTTTAGTACCTGAAATGACAATTTGGCCGGGACAGTTGATATTCGCTAAATCGACGGTTTCCGTCTCTTCCAGATCCGCTAAAACAGCTTCAATCGCCTCTCTGGACAACCCTAAAACAGCTGCCATCGCTCCCTTGCCAGTCGGATAAGCCTCTTCCATTAGCTTGCCGCGTGTATGGACGAGCTTTACCGCTTCGAGTGGGGAAATAGCTCCTGCTGCTACTAAAGCACTATACTCCCCTAAACTGTGCCCTGCAGTCACGACCGGGCGAATGCCTTCTTCCTCCAGTACTTTTGCCGCAGCCACACTGTTTAGCAACAGAGCAGGCTGTGCATTTTCCGTTTTCGTGAGCTCCTCGGACGGGCCCTCAAACATTAACTTTGTCAAAGAAAAACCTAAAGCTTTATCCGCTTCGTCAAACAGCTGTTTAACACTCTCATACTTTTCGTACATCTCCTGTCCCATGCCGACCGCCTGGGAACCTTGACCTGGGAATATAAAAGCTGTGCGTTTCATGCCTTTTCCTCCTTTGTATGTAATTCATTTAGCTTAGCAGTAATGGTAGTGGTAACATCTTGTTCCACCATTTGACAGGCTTGGCGAATGGCATTATAAACTGCCCGCTGGTTTGAAGAACCATGGGCTTTTATGACAGGCGCTGCCAGCCCAAATAACCCTGCACCTCCGTACTCCGAATAGTCGAGCTGAGTCTGGAGTTTTTTCAAATCCTTCTTTACTAAACCTGCTGCCAGTTTAGTCTTTAAACTAGACATAAAGGTTTTCTTAATCATGGAAAACATGGTTAATGCAGTACCTTCGATTGTTTTAAGCGCAACATTTCCAGTAAAGCCATCTGTAACTACGACATCCGCTGCTCCGTCTAATAAATCGCGTGATTCGACATTTCCGATAAAATGGATAGGCGCCTCCTTCATAAGCTGAAAAGCTTTCTTCGTCAGGTCGCTGCCTTTTCCATCTTCTGTACCGACATTTAACAATCCAACCCGCGGTTTATTGATATTCCTGACTTTCTCCGCATAAATGGATCCAATAACCGCGTATTGTAATAGATGCTCTGGTTTCGCATCTACGTTTGCTCCGACATCCAGCATCAAGAAACCTTGCCCATCTTGAGTGGGCAGCGTAGGGCTGAGAGCTGGCCGGTCCACTCCCGGCATTCGTCCGATAATGAACAGCCCCGCACTCATAAGAGCACCTGTATTCCCTGCAGAAATACAGCCATCAGCACGGCCTTCCTTGACTTCATTGGCCATAAGGACCATCGAGGCATTTTTCTTTCTCCGAACGGCCCGGACTGGTTCATCTTCTGAAGTAATCACTTCTGTCGTATGTATAATCGTAATGTTTTTCTCATTATTTAAAAACGGCCTTATTTTCTCTTCATCCCCAATTAACGTAATGGTCAAATTCGGAATAGACTTCGCCGCCTGGGCCGCTCCCTTAACAATTTCTTCGGGTGCATGGTCGCCGCCCATGGCATCTATAGCAAGTTTCATCTTCTATCAAGCTCCTTTATTGGTTCGAACGAAACATTTCAAAAGAACCGGTAAACACTTCTTCATCCTCTACAAAACTATGAACCAGAACAATAGACCTGCCCTTCTCAACATCTCCTTGAACCTCCGCATGGGCGATTACCCGTTCGCCAAGATTAACTTGGCGGGTGAATTCGATCCTGGAACGGGCAGTCAGCGCAAGTTCATCGTTAATGACGGCCACTGCAAGTGAATTAGCCTGAGCAAATAAATGATGGCCCCGGGCGATATGATTTCGGGAAAAAACATGTTCCTGCTTTATATCCAAAATCGAAATAGCGCGCCTGTCCAGCTCCAAGTCCACAACTTCGCCGATAACTTCTTCAATAGGCAGAGCCTTGACCGTCTCTTTCCACCCTAGTTCAGCAACTGACTTAATTCTTTCTCTCAGCTCAGGAATAGAAAGCTCCGTTCGATCTAAACGGATCGTTTGAATACTAACGTCAAACTGTCTGGCAAGTTCTTCATCCGTAATAAAAGGAGTACTCTGAATGGTTTCCTGAAGTTCCTGCTGTCTCGTTTTCTTTGATCTTTTCATTTTATTCCACCGTCCGTAACCTTACAAAAATCAATCAATTTATGACTAGGTACTAATAGTAATATATAATACCTGTTTCATTTACGCAAGGACGGAGCATGCGGCTCCAGGGCTTAAGAAACCCCTGGTTCAATACTCAATAAAGGGAAACGAGTGTCCATAATAGCTCTTGCTCCTAAAGGAAATCCAAAATTAGGGTGGCCATGCCCCATGGAAAATCCCTGGACCACTGGCACTGCACAGTCGTGGAAATAGTGAACAAATAACTCGTTCAGCTTCCTCTGATATTGCTCTTCATCCTTCTTATCCGTCTTAAACTCCCCTAAGACTATTCCTGCTGCCCTGCTAAACTTTCCAGCGGAGCGGAGATGATTCAGCATGGCATCAATTCGATAGAGAGGTTCATCTACTTCCTCAATAAATAAAACTTTACCCGCTGTATGAATTTCAAAAGGCGTGCCCAAAGAGTCTGTTAAGAGAGTTAAGTTTCCTCCAACAATCCTGCCGTTTGTTCTCCCGGGATTTATGACCTGCAGTGAAGAAACAGCTGAGGTATAGACGATTTCCACCGGTGAAAATAATTGGCGAAAAGATATGACGTCTGTCTCTGTCCACTCAGAGGCAATCATCGGTCCGTGAAAGGTAATTAGACCGCTGTATTGGCGAATAGCGGTATGAAGGTAAGTAATATCGCTGTAGCCCCAAAAGATCTTAGGATGGCAGTGGATCAGTTCATAATTGACCTGATCCACTATTCTCGCCGTTCCATACCCGCCACGCGCACAAAAGACAGCTTTAATTCGGGGATTATTGAACATAAAATGAAGATCCGATAATCGTTCTTCATCCGTTCCGGAAAGATAACCATTTTTCAAACTGACAGTCTGTCCGAGACATACTTGCAAACCTAGTGACTTTAGATAATGCACCCCTTGCTGCAGCTGCTTCAAGTCAGGTGGACCGGCTGGTGCAATCACACCTACCGTATCGCCCGGGCTTAAATGTTTCGGTTTGAGCATCGTTCTCCACTCCTGTGACAACATAAATTTAAAGAAGAGCTTTTATAACAAGTATTTGAATGGCTTTCTCTTCTATCCTATGCGTCAGCCAGCGATAATTATTTTAAGCTAGTCAAGAACTTCGCCCGTAAGATGTTCATCTGAATTAAGGATGGCATTGATCGCTTTGTAGGCTTCCGTTTCCAAGCTTTTATGGTAAATAATATCGGAAGCATCCTGGCGTGCGGTTTCCAGCGCCCTGTAATCATGGACCATGTCTCCCACTTTAAACTCAGGCAGGCCGCTTTGCTTTCTTCCAAAGAAATCCCCCGGCCCTCTTAATTTTAAGTCCTGTTCTGAGAGTTCAAAGCCATCTGTGGTTTCAGTCATGATTTTCATTCTTTCCTTTCCTACATCTCCTTTTGGATCGGCAAGTAAAATACAATAACTTTGCTCCGCTCCTCTTCCTACTCGTCCACGCAGCTGGTGGAGCTGAGACAGCCCGAAACGCTCAGCATCATAGATAACCATCAAGGTTGCATTTGGAACGTTAACACCAACTTCTACAACGGTAGTAGATACGAGAACTTGCAGATTTCCGCCAGCAAACTGCTTCATCACTTCTTCTTTCTCATCATTATGCAGCCTGCCATGCATCAGCCCTACTGAGATATCAGGTTCATAAATAGATGCCAGCTGACCGTGAAGATCCACAGCATTCTGAATGTCCAGCTGATCAGATTCCTCAATCAAAGGGCATATTACGTAGGCTTGGTGCCCTTTTCCTATCTCTTTTTGTATAAACGACAATACACGATTAGTCATCTGTCCTTTTACCCAGTAAGTTTCGACTGGCTTACGGCCGGCAGGCATTTCATCAATTACCGATACGTCCATATCTCCAAACGCAGTAATGGCTAATGTTCTCGGAATAGGAGTAGCGGTCATAAATAATACGTCAGGGTGTAATCCTTTATCCCTCAAGGTCCGGCGTTGATTCACACCAAACCGGTGCTGTTCATCGACAATAACGAATCCTAAATCGTGGAATTCCACTTCTTCCTGGATTAAAGCATGAGTGCCTATTAAGATATCCACTTGACCTGTTCGTACTGATTCGAGAATTTCCCTTCTGCGCTTGCCTTTAATAGATCCTGTTAACAAGGCAATCTTTGCCCGGTCTTTAAACATGTCCGAAAGAGATTGAAAATGCTGCTCTGCCAAAATTTCAGTTGGCACCATTAAGGACCCTTGATGTCCTGAAGTAATCGATGCATATAATCCAATGGCAGCTACGGCTGTTTTACCAGACCCCACGTCCCCTTGAAGCAGCCGATTCATACGATGCGGATTCTTTAAATCGGCCAGGATCTCCACTAATGCCTTTTTCTGTGCTGAAGTCAGCTCAAATGGAAAGGACTGGACAAAGTCTGTCAATTGATTATTATCGTAATCCTGGGCATTTCCCGTGGTGGCTTCTTTATGTTTTTTTCTTAAAAGCTGCATTTTCAGTTGGAACAATAAAAATTCTTCATAAATAAATCTTCGTTTTGCATGCTTTAATAACACTCTGTTTTCTGGATAATGCATTTGTCTTAAGGCACTCTTCCTGTCAGGGAGTTTGTAGGACTCTCTTGTTGCCTCGGGCAGAATCTCCTGAACTTGGTCCACATAAGTGTCCAGTGCTGTTTTAATTATTTTCCGAAGGGTTTTAAGTGTCACACTTTCCTTTAGAGAATAAACCGGCTGAATGGGTTCCTGGGATTTGGACTCGCCCTTTTTATATTGACTTACTGTAATTTGCAGCCTTTGCTGATCCCACTTCCCCGTGACTGTGACTGTGTCACCGGGCTGTAGTTGTTTTTTGGCAAAAGCACGGTTAAACATTACGGCTTTCACTGCAAATTGATCGACTTGCAGCGTCATAGTCAACCTGGATTTCTTTCTGCCAAAAAAGCTAAGGGAAGGCTCTGAAACAACCTCCCCTTCAATCGTAGCATGTTCATTATGAGCCAATTCTGTTAAAGGCTTAACTTCATAGGAGTCGTAACGATAAGGAAAATAAAAAAGCAGATCCTCGACCGTATAAAGTCCTAATTCGTTCAAATGAGTTTCCAGCTTCTCCCCTACCCCTTTTACTTCACTAATTGGCTGACTTAACACAAACCTTCACTCACTCTCTCTTTAATGATATTCCGTAGACTTTCGCTTCTAGCTCTCTGCCTGTCGGTGTGGCAGCTAAACCTCCCTGTGCAGTCTCCCGAAAAGCAGAAGGCATACGTTGACCTACTTTATACATTGCGTCGATTACTTCATCACAAGGAATCCGGCTTGTCACTCCCGCTAAAGCCATATCGGCCGCTACTACGGAGTTAGAAGCCCCGATTGCATTTCGTTTCACACATGGAACTTCTACTAAGCCAGCAACAGGGTCACAAATTAAACCGAGCATATTCTTCAAGGTAATTGCCATCGCTTCTGCCGACTGCGCAGGGCTTCCTCCCGCCATCTCAACGATGGCAGCTGCAGCCATACCAGCAGCTGAGCCTACTTCTGCCTGACAACCGCCTGCTGCTCCTGAAATGGAAGCATTATTAGCTACGACAAACCCGAAAGCTCCGGAAGTAAACAGGTAACGGACCATTTGTTCCCGCGTTGGGTTTAATTGATTTTTCACCGCGAATAAGGTACCCGGTACACATCCCGCACTTCCTGCTGTGGGAGTAGCGCAAATGGTACCCATAGCAGCATTAACTTCATTGGTTGCCACTGCTTTACTTACGGCATCCATCAAAAGATTTCCTGATAGTGGAGTATGATTTTTCATATAGTTTTGAATTAATACAGCATCTCCGCCGGTTAATCCACTGTGGGATTTTACCCCTTTCAGCCCGTCCTCAATCGCTTTTTCCATCACGTCAAGGTTTTTCTCCATTTGCCCCACTACTTGCTCTCTGGTTAGCTGTTTCACTTCCATTTCCTGTCGAATCATAACTTCTGATATTTGAATGCCTTCACTTTCAGCGAGTTCTATTAATTCTGCTACATTTCTAAACATATGCTTACCCCTTTCACTTTCTCTAATCCGAGATTTTAGCTACTTGTATTATATGATCAGCGCGTTCTAATTCATTTAAAACCGAATCTTCTACATTCTGGTCTACTTCAATGACCATCAGCGCTTGTTCTCCCTCAGCTTTACGAGACATCTCCATGCGTCCAATGTTGATTTGATTTTTCGCCAGAATAGCTGTAGATGATGCAATAGCCCCATAACGGTCATTATGAATGAGCAGAATCGCCGGATGATTTCCGGAAAGCCGCAGCTCAAAACCATTTAACTCGGTAATCTCTGCTTTTCCTCCGCCAATGGAAATCCCTACAAGCTCAAGTTCTCCGTCTTCATCCCCTATTTTTAAGCGGGCCGTATTCGGATGATCGGTGTGGGCGTCTTCTTCATGAAAACGAACCTTCATCCCGCCTGCTCTTGCCGTTTCCAAAGCTTTCCCGATCCGAGTATCATCGGTATCGTAATCAAGCAAGCCTCCTACGATCGCTACATCAGTGCCGTGGCCCTTATATGTTCTGGCAAAAGAACCATATAAGTGGATATGGGCATATTTGGGCTCGCGGCCGAATAAGTGCCTGGCAGCACGGCCGATTCTTGCCGCTCCGGCTGTATGTGAACTCGAAGGACCAATCATAACCGGTCCAATAATATCAAAAACGGATCTATATTTCATTTAAACTTCACCATCCCTAAAGTACTCTCTTCTATTTTAACGAGAAAACGCTTACCTAGCTAGTCCAAAACCTCTTCTATCTTATCATAAAAAGACAGAAGTCAATTATAAAATTCGTTAAAACTTCTATGTATGATTGATTCTATGAAGCTTTAAGGGTACAATCAATATTTGTGGGTTACTCGGTAACCGGGTGGGAGAGGGATAATTTCATAGAGGCGATTTATATGCTGCAAAAGCATACTGCAGGCCATTCGAACTTGCAAAAGGAGATTATTGCAGGCATGATCGGTTATTTTACTACGGTTTACATTGTAGCCGTTAATAGTCAAATTCTCGAAAGTGCCGGGCTGCCATTACAAAACGGGATGGTAGCTACTATCCTTGCAAGCTCTGTTGGCTGCTTGATTATGGCCTTATACGCAAAAGCACCAATGGTTCTTATTCCTGGAATGGGAGTCAATGCCTTATTTGCTTACTCGATTGTAGAAAGCGGAGGTTTGAAGTTTGACGAGGGACTTGCTGTTGTCATCGTGGCTGCTATTCTATTTCTGATCACAGCCTTTACTCGATTAGGCAGTTGGCTGAAACGAGCTATTCCTGATTCATTGAAGCACGCAATTACGGTGGGTCTTGGCTTATTCCTTACTCTTATTGGTCTTGAAAAAGGCGGGTTAGTCGTAAGAGGCGAACATTCTTTAATCGCATTGGGTAATCCTTCTTCTGCGATCGTCTTAACGAGTCTGTTGACCTTATTTATAGCCATTTTTCTATTCGTAAGAAATGTCCCTGGAAACTTCTTAATTAGTATGATTGCTGGAACTCTGATTGCTAAGTTTACCGGGATTCTCCACTCACCCGGGGCATCGCTAGCTTTCCAAGATCAGACGTGGATCATCCTACCTTCCTTTGAACACATTGGAGAGTTTAGTTTTTGGATGGCGGTCTTCCCTCTGGCTATTGTGCTCATTTTTGAAAATATGGGGCTGATTCATGGCCAGCTCGATATGCTGAACCAGGAGGATAAATTTAAACGCTCCTATCAGGCAACAGCATTTTCAGCTTTATTCAGTGGGTTCTTCGGAACATCTCCCACCGTTTCTTCAGCAGAAAGCGCTGCGGTGATTGCTTCCGGGGGAAAGTCAGGAAAAGCCGCATTAACGATGGCCGCCTTATTTCTAGGTACGCTGCTTCTGCTGCCTTGGATCAGCATGGTTCCTCCGACAGCAGTCAGCCCGATCTTAATCATTGTTGGTTCTCTAATGGTGCAGAACATTAAGCATATTCCATTTGGAAACCTATCAGAAACAATGCCTGCCTTCTTAATTATCGTAATGATCCCATTTACGTATTCGATCGCAGATGGGATGGCTTTCGGATTTATCGCTTATCCAATTGTGAAATTCGCCATTGGTAAGCAAAGAGAACTAACGGTGCCAGTTGTATGTATTGCCATGGTCTTTCTCGTTGAATTTATCCTGCGTTCGCTTGGACACTAGTTCAATGTCAGTCAGACTAAAAAGAAATCCCCCCCTTCACGCATCAGGATGAGGGGGGGATTTCTTTAATTATGTATATCAACAAGCTGAAACAATAACAATTATGCAGGCGATCACTTCTTTTTCTGTTGATCACGAATGGTTTTAGCCATTACTAGTATCAAAAAGAGAAAAATAAGTCCGGCTCCTTCTAAAATATCCATGATCAGTCCCATACAAAAGGATCCCTCCATTTATTCCTTTTTATCCTTCCTTCATACATATGTAGACAACTACCTTCTTATGCTTGCGAATTGATAGAAGCGGATTGTCATTGGCGGCTAGTCCGCTCAGCTGCGAAACGACGAGGACAGGTTCTCCGCCCTGTCCTCTTTATTCAATGTACTTTTGCTGATAGTGACTGAAGGTTATCAGCGGCCAAATGTAACGATAGCTCTCATAATGGATATAAAATACTCCGCCCATTCCTTGACCTTTCGGGTAATCTTCCAGCCAAGTTTTTCTTTGATTATTTTTCAATAAAAATTTAATCCCGCGATGTATCACTTCTGTTTCTTCCGTTGAAGCGGCAATTAACGCATCTAAAGCCCAGGCAGTATCAACAAGGGTGCTTTCGCCTAAAGGGACGTAAGATTGATGTGTATCACTTAAGCAGGATTCTCCCCATCCGCCGTCATCGTTCTGAATGGTTTCCAGCCACTTAACCGCCTTTTTAATCGTTTTAGAGTTTGGATTTTCACCAGTAGCCAGCAGTCCCGTAACAGCCGCCCAGCTTCCGTAAATATAGCAGATCCCCCAACGGCTGTACCATGAACCATCACTTTCCTGGGTTTTCTTCAGCCATTTCTTCCCCCGTCTAATAGACCGATGCTCTGAATTTAAATTTGTATAATTCCCAAGAAACTCTAAAGTTCTGCCTGTTAAATCTGCGCAGGAAGGATCCTTTAAAATGAAATCTCCCCCCTGGACCGGCAGCCAGGATAGATAGCTTTTGTTCACTTCTCTTTCAAATGATGGCCATCCTCCATCCTCGTTTTGCATAGACAATGCCCACTGGACCCCTCTCTCCCATGTGCCCTTATAGGCTTTATGTTGAGAAATAAGATGAATCATTGCCCTCAAGCTGGCTGTTGTGTCATCTACATCAGGATTTAAAGTATTGATATCGGAAAAACCAAATCCTCCTGGAAAGGCATGAGGGTTGTGAATGATCCAGTCGCCATACTTATAATGCTGTCTAGAAAATAAGTAACGACTGGCTTTTAGAATAACTTCTTCCCCTTCCTGGACGCCGGCTTGTTGTAAAGCCCAGCTGATCAGCGATGTATTCCAAACATCCGCAGTCGTATATTGAATATGAACATGCCTGTCATTTACGGTACTTTGCATGGCTTTAAGTCCATCCACAGCTTTCTTGATTACCGGACTTTCCTTTCGGCTGCCAAGCGATATCAGCGCAAAAATCATCAAGAAAGTGGAACTAAAGTAACTCAGAAGTGTACCGTCTGGTTCTGTTCGATTTAACAGGTACTGCTCCGCTTCATATAAAGCTCTCTTTTCAAACATGCGATCATCTGTCTGTATAGAGCTTAAAAGTTTAGAAAAATAGTTCCCCCACTCTTTACTATATTCATCGGTAAATAGCGTCTCACTGCGATCATTCCCTCTTATACTGGAGAGGTCAGGACTTCTATCTGTCTTCAATTGAAATTTTTTATTTCCTAATATAAGAATGGGTACGATATTAGCTCTGCCAAATACAGATATATCATAGATATTCACCGGTAATTGGATAGGAAGCAGCATAATCTCAATAGGAAATGGGAAAAATAAAGGCCAGGAATATTGACCGGTAATGGTAAGCATAATCTTAGTAAACATCCCTGCTTTTTCAAGACCTCCATGGGTTAAGATAAACTTTCTTGCTAAGATTATCTCTTTATCCTTATAACCGTAATAGCCCGAGTAGAGCAATCCATAATAAGCTTCAATCGTCCTTGATAGATTGCCCTCTCTCTCATCGCGAAACAGTTTCCATGCACCATTTTCCTCTTGTTTGCTAATAATTCTTTCCGTAAGAGCGGTGATAAGATTCTCATCATCAATTTCCAGCGAACGTAATAAAATAATCATATAAGCATCCGTTAGAACTCCTGTATCGAACGTATAATTCCAAGTTCCGTCAGAGGATTGATCACGTTTGAGCCGTTCTATGAGAAAATTCATTTCATCTTGAACTGCTGTTTTCATTCTCCAAGCTCCTCCCCCAGTTTCTGTATATATACATATTCAAAAAGAATAAGCACATTCCAAGAGAGGAGGGAACCCTTATTTTATATGATAGTACAGATCAAATAGTAAGCAGCCATTTGACTTCAATCAAACAAGATTTGCTTATAAAACTTAAAAAGGAACCTCTAGAAAAAACAGAAGTTCCGAACGCAGAAGAAGATGAAATACTTCAATCCATTCGGTCAGAGACGGTAAAATTTAACCTTAACAATGTAACCCGAACGCAAGCCTATTTTGATTTCTACCATTTTCATCCCGAAATTAAATGGTCTCTGCTCGCGCATATGGTTTCGAGAAATGGCGGATGGAATATGACTGATTTAAAAGGGGAATTTCTTTCTAAGCTGCTTTCCGAGGAGGAACAGAAAGCCTTTTTTGCATTTTTAGAGAGGGGAAATTGGTTGATCTTCCAAGATGCATTTCCGCAATTACTCCTGTATAAAAAGAGTGTGGAGATGAATAGTAGCTTGTTTTATTTACTGCCTCATTTAAATGTTTCCACATTTATGGAAGTAGTCTGGGAACATTTCTTTGAGAACGGCCACAGAGATTTATTAGCTTTTGCTCAAATAATAAATGAACAGATGTATATTGAAGAACGCGTTATTCATCACAAGTCTTACCAGAATTCGGTTTTAAAGACGATAAATTTCAAGCTGCAAGATGTTTTAAACTTGAATCATCTGCTATTCCCTTATTCTCTAAAGGAGCATTCGGAACCAGAAATCATCGGAGAAACTCTCCATCACTTTGCTTCCATTGAGGAGCGAATCGAATTCGGGAAACGTCTTTATGCTCTGCTGTTCTTTGATTATACAAGATTGCAGCAAATAGTAACGTGGGTCAATGCTCACCCTCATACTGGGTCCCGGAAAGATTATATGCCACATTTATTTAACGACGTGAAAGAAACTCTTCCGGGGAAATTATATTTCCCTAGAACTAAAAACTGTATTTTAAGAAAAAACGCACCGCGCTTATACAGTCCTTCCTTAATATCGGCTTGGAAAAACAGCCATCAAAAAACAGCTGAAACAGGAGATTGGTTTAAGAATATTTCTGTGATGAATTATTTTAAGGACCCTTCGCAGCAGGATAAGGGTAAAATAACAGTGGATTATTGTGAATCCATTGAAAAGATGGAGCTCGCTTTATTTACCAACAAATTGCTTTTCCACCGAAAAGAGTGATAAAAAGTTTATCATACAGAGAATATTTTTAATGGGATTCTTGATAAAAAAAGGAGATATCTTTGATAGTACGATAGTTATCTTCGACGACTTAAACTTAGATCTATCCCTGCCATTCATTAAAAAAAGCACAACTCTATGAGCTGTGCTTTTTGGTTATTCAATCGCAAATATATAAGAATAGATCGGCTGACCGCCTTCATGAACTTCCACTTCCAAATCTTCAAAGTGTTCTTCCACAAAAGTTTCAAGTTCTTCAACCTCACTTGCATTCACATCCTCACCATAGAGAATGGTGAGGATTTCATCTTCATCTTCGTCTATCATCTGCTTAAGAAGCGACTTTGCCGCAGTAAGCTTGTCCGGATCAGTTGCGGAGATATTACCTTCGTCTATCCCCATGAAATGGCCCTTTTCAATAGTTAACCCTTCAATTTGGGTGTCTCTCACTGCATAAGTAATCTGCCCGGTTTTCACATGGGATTGCAAGCCGGTCATTTCTTCTTTATTCGTTTCTAAATCCGCCTCTGGATTAAAGCCAAGTAAAGCACTCATCCCTTGAGGAATGGTTTTAGTAGGAATAACTGCTGCGTTTTCTTCAGCGATCTCTGCCGCTTGTTCGGCAGCCATAATAATGTTCTTATTATTTGGAAGAATAAGCACCTGCTTTGCATGAGCCTCTTTGATCGCCTCAGAAATATCCTGGGTGCTTGGATTCATCGTTTGTCCGCCTTGAATGACTACAGTTGCTCCAAGACTTTCAAACAATTTCTTTATGCCTTCACCCATGGCTACTGTCACAATACCATACTCAGCTTTTTCATCGGAAACCCGGACATTCTTTTTTCGATCTCCAACAATGGATGTATGCTGCTCTCGCATATTTTCAATTTTCATATTGATCAAGCTTCCAAACTGCTGACCCAGGTTTAAAGCTTCTCCTGGATGTTCAGCGTGGACATGCACCTTCACAATATCTTCATCAGAAACAACAAGCAGGGAATCACCTATCTCACTTAATTGATTCCTGAACTTGTCTTCATCATAAGGGACACCTTTAAGCTTTTCTTGTTCAAACTTAACCATAAATTCAGTACAGTAACCAAATTCGATGTCTTCCGTGTTCATAAAGTCTTGAGCCAGTTTATGATGTTCAGCGTTTACCATGTCCCCCATCGTGACCGTCTCTTCTTGTACAGGAAGCTCTTCGCCCTTGAGGTTAGCAAGGAAGCCTTCGTAGATGGTAAGCAGACCTTGTCCTCCGCTGTCCACTACACCTACTTCTTTTAAGACTGGAAGTAATTCCGGCGTTCTTTTCAAAGATTCTCTAGCAGCAGCTGTAAGCCCCTCCATAAATGGAATAAAATCAGACTCTTGATCAGCAAGCTGAACAGAAGCTTCTCCTGTATCCTTTGCTACGGTGAGTATCGTTCCTTCGACTGGCTTCATTACCGCTTTGTAAGCAGTCGTCACTCCCCCTTGCAAAGCTTCTGCAAAATCCTGCGTAGTTAATTCTTCAGAGTCTTCTATTGCTCTGGAAAACCCACGGAACAATTGGGAGAGAATGACTCCGGAATTTCCACGGGCACCCATAAGCAGTCCTTTAGCAAAGGCACTTGCTACAGCTCCTGCATGATTCTCTTGAACAGTTTTTACTTCTTCGGCTCCAGAAGTCATCGATAAATTCATATTAGTACCTGTGTCCCCATCAGGAACAGGAAATACATTTAAGGCATCAATCATTTGTGAATTTCTGGATAAATGTTGAGCCCCTTGCAGAATCATCTCGGCTAATGTTTTGCCGTCTAAAGTTTGTAACGTCACGAATACTTCCTCCTTTGACTAACTTGCTTCCCTACTCACTGGTTACCCGAACACCCTGAATATAGATATTTACAGAACTGACGGATAATCCTATGGTTTTATTTAACGTATATTTAACTTGTGATTGGACATTATGGGCAACTTCAGAAATCTTTGTCCCATAACTTACGATAATGTACATATCTATGTGCAAATAGTCGTCCTCTTGGCGGACCACTACACCTTTTGAGAAATTTTCTTTGCGAAGCATTTCACTCAACCCGTCACGAAGCTGATGCTTAGATGCCATCCCAACTATCCCGTAGCACTCTACCGCTGCACCTCCAGCAATAGTTGAAATTACTTCATTACTAATCGTAATATGACCATATTTAGTATTTAGATCGACGGACATAAACATCCTCCTTTAAAATCCTCATCTTCGTGCAATTATTATAACACAGAATATCCCTTGGCTATTCAGCCTGAAGGCCTTAAATTTGGATCGATTATCCACTAATATACTTTGTCGTAATTCGCTTTGTCTGTCAAGAGAAAATTCTTGATATATTTAAACTCTCTATATTGCATTGACCCCTTCTATATGATACATTAAGTAAGTATTTCAAGATTTATGTATGTAACAGGAGGGATTCATATGGCACGCAGATGTGTTGTATCAGGACGCAGTACTTCTTCAGGAAATAACCGTTCTCACGCTATGAACGCTAATAAACGTCAATTTAAAGCTAATGTTCAGAAAGTACGCATTCTTGTGGACGGTAAGCCGAAAAAGGTTTATGTTTCTGCCCGTGATTTAAAATCCGGTAAAGTCACACGCGTATAATTTCACTCAAAAAAAGCACCCTGAAACTGGGTGCTTTTTTTGTTATTCTTTTTTAAAAGTACCAATAACTGCCCGAACAATGCCCCCAAGAAATCGCGGGAGTTTAATCGTATAAAATTTCAAAAGAGCCCCCTCCTCCTAAATAAAAGCTGTTACCAACTTCCCTTGGTCCTCTATTAATTCAAGTCTTTGCTTCTTACTACTAAGAGTATGCCTGAACTAAAAGAAAAAGTACCAGGATCTTCAATCAGCTGATTGGATATACATAGAGTGGAACCAAAAGGAACATAAGCTTTCTCCAGTGGATAATAAAAACCCTCTAACGTTAAATCTGTAACCTCCATTGTCATCGGCAAAAATGAGACGTAAGGATATTCTTCATTTATTTCAAGCTTATGTGTTCCCGGCTCAGCTAATTCCACTTGATTCTGGACGTCAATAATTGAGGCTTTCTTCCCTTGCTTTAATAAGGGATAAAGAAGCTGGACGTTAGCGAGCGTATGATCCATTCTTCCTCCAGTAACTCCGAATAATAGAATATGTTCAGGACTCCTCAAAAGTGCTTGCTGTACAGCCAGCCCCAGATCCGTTTCATCTTTCTCTTCAGAATATGTAAGAGTTTCTGAGGAACGTTCCTTAATTTTCTGATAAGATGAAGCACTGACTGAATCAAAATCTCCTATAGCTATTGTGGGACGAATGTTATTTTCAAGAAGTACTTCTGCCCCCTGATCGGCCCCAATCCACTCCATACCTTCCTTGTGAAATCTATCCAGCTCAGGGATATATGATTTTGGACCGCCGCCTACGATTGCAATATTTATCGACACCTTTTATCTTCCTTTCTTTAGAAAGAAACCCAAAGGAAGTCACCTTCCTTTGGGTTTCAAGAACCTATTCAATAGAATTTCTTAATCGTTCGATTGCTTTTTTACGATCCTCTTGATTAAATACGGCGCTTCCTGCCACCAATACATTTGCTCCAGCTTCGGTACATAGAGCTGCCGTTTCTTGTTTTATGCCCCCGTCCACTTCAATTTCAAATGAAAGCCCCATTTGCTTTCTCCATTCTGAAATTTGAAGAATTTTAGGAACCATAGAAGATATAAAGGATTGACCTCCAAATCCTGGGTTTACCGTCATGACCAGCACAAGGTCAATTTCCTCAAGGATCGGCTTGAGAAGTTCAGCAGGTGTCGCAGGGTTCACCACTACTCCAGCTTTTACGCCATGACTCTTAATCAGTTGAAGTGTCCGATGTAAATGCGGGCAAGCTTCCTGATGAACCGTTATAATGTCCGCACCCGCTTTAGCAAAGGCTTCAATATAGCGGTCCGGCTCCTCAATCATCAAATGGACATCCAATGGTAATTGGGTAAGGGGACGGATGGATTCAACGATCAAGGGTCCAATCGTAATATTAGGTACAAAACGACCATCCATAACGTCTACATGGATATAATCCGCGCCGCCTTTTTCTACGTCTTTTATTTCTTCGCCTAATTTTGAAAAATCAGAAGCTAATATGGAAGGAGCAATCTTAGTCATCATTAATACCTCGGCTTTCTATTCTGAATTTCTTCTAAAAAATGCAAATAATGTTCATACCGCCGCTTGGAAATGGTACCTTTTTCTACTTCAGCTTTAACTGCACACTTAGGTTCTTTGTGATGGAGACAGCCGCGAAATTTACAATCATCCTGCACACGCACAAATTCCGGAAAGCATTCCGTAAGTTCATCAATTTGTAACTCCCCAAATTCAAGCGAACTAAAACCAGGTGTATCAGCTACAAAGCCTCCGGAAATCTCATACAATTCCACATGCCGGGTTGTATGCTTGCCTCTCCCAAGACTTTCCGAAATCTCATCCGTATCAATGGCAAGTCTTGGGTCAATGGAATTTAACAAGGATGATTTTCCTACGCCTGACTGACCAGCAATAACAGTTGTGCGGTCAGATAAATGGGATTGTACTTGATCAATGGACTGCAGATCATCCGTGGAAGATAGAATCACTGTATAACCAACTTCCTCGTATATTTCCTGATATTCCTTCATATCTGCAGCCCGCTTCTCACTTAATTGATCCACTTTTGAAATAACAATCAATGGCTCAATTCGCTTTGCTTCGACTAAGACTAAGAAGCGATCTAACAATAGAGCATTAAAGTCCGGTTCTTTGGCAGAAGTTACGATTAGTGCCTGGTCTACATTCGCAATAGGCGGTCTTATAAATTCGTTTCTTCGTTTTTCAATAGCAAGTATATAGCCTTCTTCTTTATTTTCTGCCTTGAACTCTACTATATCACCTACCAGCGGAGCCACTTTCTTCTTCCGGAAATTCCCTCTTGCTCTGCACTGGTAGAGCTCTCCATCATACAGTACATAATAAAATCCACTGAGTGCTTTTATGATCTTCCCTATTGCCATATGGACACCTTCTTAATACGGTACACTGCCTTCTTCAATGACTTCATCACCTCTTTGAACTTTATAGGAAGCTTTTGAATCTGGGGCAACCGTTACCTCAAATTTAATAGTTTTATCTTTCGTGATCGTATCTTCCTTAAAAACATCGGAAATATCATGCTCCATGTCATCTACGTAAATCAATACTTTTTGTTCTTTGTTTTCCTTCGGGTCTTTTTTATTTCCAGGTTCATCAGGTTTATCTTCAGGCTTAGCTTCCTCTTGTTTATAAGGAACATCTACAGAAACCGTCTTCGTTTTTGGCGGTTCTTCTTTTTTCCCTAACGAGACTGTTAGTTTTACTGTTGACCCCTGATCCAATTGGGTAGAGGGTTCTGGACTCTGGGAAATGACAACCCCCTGGGCGATTTCATCCGAGTATGTTTCCGTTACCTCTGCCTTTAAATTATTTTTGGCTAAGTACGTTTTGGCTGCCTGCTCCGATTTTCCTTCAAGCGGGCGGAGCGGGACTTTAGGAGGCCCTAAACTGACTCGAAAGATAACTCGGGTATCTTCAGGAACAACTTCCTCTCCTGGCTGAGGCTGAATCTGTTCTATAATCTGACCCTCAGGCTGATCAGAATTTTCTTCTATTGGAAAAACCGATTCATACCCGCTGTCTTCCAATTCCTTGTCAATCCTTTCGAAATCTTCGCCGGTAAAATCTTTAAACTCTACCTTCTCTTTACCCTTGCTCGAATAAACAGTGACTTGTGAGGTTTCCTTAATCGTCCTCCCAGGCTCAGGGTCAGTTTTTACTACATATCCGTCCTGAACGGTATCGGAGTACATCGTTTCCCGTTTCACAATTAAGTTGAGATCACTAAGTTTGCTGTAGGCTTCTTCGTACTCCAAGCCTTTTACATCAACCATCTCTACATCAGCTGGCTGTAAAAGTCCTGGTATGAAGAAGAGAGCAGCCGCACCAGCAATGAGCAGGATAAGAACTGCTGATAAAATCCACGGCCACTTTTTTTTCTTTTTCTTCGTCTTAGTTTCTTTCTCGTGAGCTTCTTCTTTCCTTGTCGGGCTCTGATTAGCGGAATGAACAATCGTATCTTCCTGAGGGCTGCTTCCAAAAGCTTCGTCCGTTATAACCGGAATAGCTTTTGTTTTATCTTCGTCTTCATCCGGAATTGTAAAGGCAGGTTCGTTCACCCGCTCTGAGTCAAGTGCTGTTTCCAGATCTTCTTCCATTTCCAACACGGAGCTGTAACGATGGAAAGGGTCTTTAGCCGTTGCTTTTAACACTATATTTTCCACACTTTGCGGCAGATCGGAAATCCACCTTTTTAAAGAAGGTGTCTCATGCTGCAAATGTTTTAGAGCAATTGATACGGGAGATTCACCGGAGAACGGAAGCCTCCCGGTTAACAATTCAAATAATACGATACCCAGAGAATAGATATCAGACTTTTTCGTGGCCATCCCGCCTCTTGCCTGTTCGGGAGACAAATAGTGGACTGAGCCGAGCACAGAATTGGTTTGAGTTAGCGCTGTGGCACTAAGAGCCATTGCTATCCCAAAATCTGTGACTTTCACATGTCCGTAATGATCAATTAATATATTCTGAGGCTTAATATCCCGGTGAACAATATCGTTATCATGAGCATGAGAAATTGCGGATGTTATTTGCAGAGTAATGTCAATCGCTTCAGCTACATCGATGGGGCTATGCTGCTGTATGTATTGTTTGATTGTCATCCCATCAACATATTCCATTACCATGAAATAAATATCATCTTCTTCCCCCACATCAAAAATATTCACGATATTGGGGTGAGAAAGAGAGGTTGCAGAATGAGCTTCGCGGTGAAATCTTGCGATAAATTCATCATCGTTACCATATTCAAGGCGTAAAACCTTAATGGCAACTTCACGATCCAGAATAATATCATGGCCTAAATAAACATTAGCCATCCCTCCGCCGCCGATCATCTCCTGAATTTTGTAACGTTCATTAAGGAGACGGTTACTTAGCATTCATCCGCACCTTCTTTCTCCTCTGTACCTGAATAATGAACTACCACTAACGTAATATTGTCTTCTCCACCACGTTCATTGGCCTGATCAATAAGTTTCTGGCAGAAAGCAGTCCAATCCCCTTCATACTCCTTTAATTCAGTTAGTTCTTCCTCGTTAACTTTATTAGTAAGACCATCTGAACATAGAAGCAGGCGGTCGTCCTGCTCAAAGCTGAATGTTTTAATATCAGCCTGAATAGCATTTTCTGTACCTAAAGCTTTCAACAGTACATTCTTCCTTGGATGGTGTTCTGCCTGTTCCGCTGTGATCTGCCCGGACCTAACAAGCTCATTGACGAGTGAATGATCCTCTGTCACTTGCTTAAACCCATAAGAATTAGCAAGATAACAACGGCTGTCGCCTATATGAGCAATCGTAGCAAAGTATTTTGTGCAAATCGCTGCCACAATCGTTGTTCCCATTCCCTGACACTCTCAACGATCCGTCGTTTTCTGTCGCGCTCAATGGCGGCCAGGACCGCATCAAGCATGTCCTGATCGCGAAACAGTTTGGGAGGAACGAGACGGCGCCATGCTTCATGGCGTGAACAGACATCGGAATGTCCCCATATCCGGTCATCATCACCACCGGAATTCTGAGCACCCGACCTGGGCCAGCCGGGTTTGAAACTCGAGACCATTCATATCCGGCAGTCTGACATCAAGAACAATGCAGCCGGGGCGGTCCAAAGGCTTTGTCGAAAGGAAGTCCGTCGCCGTGGCATATGTCTGGGTCTGAAGTCCGACCAATTTCGAAAGACTCCTTCCAACGCGCCGCGCATGGAAGCATCGTCGTCGACGACGTGGACGAGGGGTTTTTCGTTGCTGACTTGCCGCATACCGCTTGCTATGGACCGTATTTTCACGGGGTTTTTAGCACAAATCAGAACAGTGCGGGGATCACACCTATGTATAGGTCTGGGAACTGGTTTTCGGTCGTCTGAAAAAGTCCAATTGTGGCGACGCTTTAGCGTGTACCTGCCGACGCAGCGGGTACGTAGATCAAGAGAATTGGGATCCTTCCCCCACGATCGATCGGACTGCAATCCGGTGGCCAAGCACTTCAAGCGCACGACGGACGATGGAGAGCCCGATGCCAAGGCCATTGCTGTGTTCGGGCGCAAGCCGTGTGAACAGATCGAAAATTCCGACGTTTGCTGCTCCGGAATGCCGATGCCGGTATCATATATGTCAATCCTGATTTCGGACCCGCTGCGACGGCAGCCGATCAAGATACGTCCTCCAGGTTCCGTGTATTTTATCGCATTGGTCAACAGGTTCTGGAGGATGCCACCGAGCAGCACCGGATTGCTCGCCACATGCGCCTTCGTTGTTATGGCTCTTAGATCGATACCTGCCTGGACAGCGGCATCTTCGTTTTCATGCCGGAGCCGCCAGAAAAGCTGCTCCAAGCCCAACGGAGGAAACCTCCATAACATTGGTGCGCTCGGCCAGGTAAAAGGCATCCACCAGGCAATTGAGCTGTTCGGTCAACTTTGTTGCGGCCCGTTCTCCCCGATCCAACCATATCTGCTGTGGGTTTTCTGCCAGCTGCGAACGCAGCAGCGAGTACGTGCCTTGGATGACCTGCAAGGATTGGCGAAGGTCGTGTCCTATCATCCCGACAATCGTCGTCTGAAATTCCTGCGCTCCAAGAATCCAAGCTTGCCTCCTGCTCGGTCGGCGTGGCCATAAAGTCTTCAATCGATCTCATGTTCTCCCCACATGTTGGATTTCGTTCAGGCTTCCATCTAGAGCCAGTCGACGGGTTCCTTCCATCCTACGTTGCGGTGCAGTTGATCAGCTTGTCGTATAATGCCAGTGAGGGTTGCCAGCAAACAGCGCGTGAGAGGGGAAGGGAGCCGTCGAATGACCGTATGGCAATGATTCCCTAAATGCCTACTTGGTCGCCACCGGCGGGATCTGCCAGAACGGGATTGCCTTGTATTCGGCCCAAAAAAAAATGGTCAAACTCTCTGCGTAAAGCCGTGTCCCGCATCAATAAGCCGCAGGCTATAACACTCTTGTATAATTTCTGGGCAGCGTAGGCGCATGCAAAATTTGGTATCCCGGCTTCTTCATTCAATTCGGGGCAAGGATGCTGTGTGGCAAGACATCTCGAAATCGCAGTCATCGACGATGACGAGTCATTCCGAGTAGCGCTCGTGAAATCGCTGTCCTCGCTCGGGTATGGGTCCAGCGGATACGCCTCCGCGGAGGATTATGTTCGTGTGATTGGGAGCCACTCGGTCAATTGCGTTGTTTCGGATATTCACATGCCCGGCATGAGCGGGCTGGACTTGATGAAAGACCTCGCTGCTCGGGGAGCGACGGTCCCCGTCGTTCTGATCACGGCACGTTCAGACACGAACCTGGAGGCAAGGCAGCGACTGCGGGCGCCGTGTGCCTGCTCAGGAAGCCGTTTCAAATTGGCGAGCTAATTGGGTGCATTGAAGAAGCCGTGAAAGACTGAAACGAAATTGTGAACATGCGGACGCCGAGTTCCTGTCTTTGAGGATTGCGGCGGAAGCGCGCCATGATACCTTTTGTTCATACTTATCTATAGCGGGCTTCAGGACCGAGGTGCTCTGATCTCGGTCTAAATGCGGTCAAAGAGGTACAGACGAACCCTCAACACGAGCAGGCAACACGGTGATCAAGAAGACTGAAACTATCCGGTTTGCCGGATCCCAGTTGGACAAAAATCGTCACGTGTGTGCGTTCTTCAACAGCGACGAAGAAGCCTACCGGATACTGTTGCCTTTCATCAGCGACGGCATCGCATGTGGCGACAAAGCGGTTCACCTCGTAAATCCCGGCCAGTGCTGCAATCATCTGCAGCGATTGGCTTCGGCGGGCATCGACGGGTGAAAGCAAAGCAGACCGGACAACTCGAGGTGCGAGCCAATACGGAAGTGTACCTCCGAAATGGGCGATTTGATCAGGACGAGATGCTCGGTGTATTCGAGCGCTTGGCTGGTGCCAAGGGCGGGTTTCGCCGGAGCCGGATCGTCTGCCAGATGGATTGGGCGGCGGATCGATCGCACATTGACGATCTCATCGAGTTCGAGTCGCGAGTGAATCACGTGTGGTCTCGTCACGAGGATGCGGTCATCTGTACCTACGACCTTGCGAAGTTTGGTGGCGACGCGGTGATCGACATCATGCGGACGCACCCGATGATCGTCATCGGCGGGATTCTTCGACAAATCCATTTTTTGTGCCGCCTGAGGAATTTCTGCGCGAACGGCGGTCCCGACGGGGACAATAGGATGATCGCGCGCGCGGAGCCGACTCCCGAGGAGACCAGGCGCCTTCAGCGCTGCATCAATGATTTGACAAGCCTTCTCGCTCTTCCCGCTGTCTGGGCGGTGGTGACACGTCACGCATCATTCGCACTTTGACCGACACGCTGCTCGGTATGCTCCGTCTAGATTTCATTTACGTGTGCTTCGCTGATGCGCTGAATAACGCAGCAGTCGAGATGGCGCGGGTCGATCCGGAAAGGCCGGGGTTACGGCAGAAGAATTGGTCGCGCTCTTCGCCTATGGCTGGGCGACGAGCCTTCGCGATGGCCGCGGTCCGTGAAAGATCCCGTTGATGGCACCGACGTTTCAATCTTGCCCCTAATGTTGGGATTGAGCGGCGAATTTGGCGTAATCGTCGCTGGGTCCCGAAGGACTAATTTCCCCGACCGGACCGAACAGCTAGTCCTCAGCGTAGCTGCCAATCAGGCAGCTATGGGGTTGGAGCAAGCTAGACGCCTGGGCCGCGCTCGACAGGCGGTCGCCGCAAGCCAGCGCGATCTCAGGCTAACGATCGATACGATTCCTGCGCTTGTGTGGTCAACCCGCGCTGACGGTTCGCTTGATTTCGTGAATCAGCATTATCTCGATTACGCAGGACTTCCACTCGAGAAGTTGAGGGATTCGGGCTGGACGGCGGCGGTTCATCCGGATGATCTCGGCGGTCTGACGTCGATTTGGCGTTCGCTCATCGCTTCCGGCAAAGGTGGAGAGGCGGAGGCACGCTTTCGTCGAGCCGACGGTGAATACCGTTGGCTCCTGGTCCGCGCCAACCCATTGCATGATGGCAATGGAAAAATCGTTAAATGGTACGGGTTGAATACTGATATTGAAGACCGGCGGCGCAGTGAAATTTATCTCGCCGGCGAGAAGCATGTTTTGGAGATGATTGCATCGGGGCGCCCCCTTCGCGATGTGCTGAAGGCATTGTGTACGTTCTTTGAGGACGCGGTACGTGACTGCTTCTGCGGGATCTACTCGATCGATGGTCGTGGCAAAACGTTCGAATTTGGTGTGGCGCCCTCGCTTCCGACCAGCTACACCGCTCCAATTGAGGGAACGCTGGTCAATTTCGATGACTCTCCACGTGGGCAGTCGATCAGCGAAAAGGCACAAGTGATAGCGGAAGATATCGGATCTGATCCCCGTTGGATGGCCGCCCCGTGCCGTGCCCACGTGCTGGAGCATGGACTGAGAGCGGTTTGGAGTACCCCAATTTCCTCAAAGGAGGGATTCGTCATCGGCACTGTCTGCGTCTACCAGCAGAAACCGGGCAGTCCATCCCCGCATCATCAGGAAATCATAGACACGTTGCCCAGCTTGCAAGCATAGCGATCGAACGTTCACAAGCCGAAGAGGTGCTCAAGCGAAGTGAATTTTATCTCACGCAAGGTCAACGGATAAGTCTGACGGGAACTTTCGCATGGGATGTGAGTACAGACGAGATCACGTTTTCCGATCAACTCAAGCGGATTTGGGAATTCGAGCCGCAAACCGTGGTGACTTTTGATCTCTTCGTGAGCGTATCCATCCGGAGGATCTCCGAATGACGGGGGCGTATCTCAAACAAGTTCGTAAGGGATTTGACAATCCGGATTATGAAATGCGGCTGAGATTGCCCGATAATCGGATAAAGTATCTATGGGTTTGCGCGCGCGTAGCTAGGCACGACGATGGCCGGCTTGAATGTCTCGGTGCCATTCAGGACATTACGCGACGCCGACTTGCGGAAGATGCACGTGACAAGGTTCGAACCGAATTGACGCATGTAAGCAGGGTCGTTAGCCTTGGTGCGTTGACGGCCTCTATTGCACACGAGGTAAACCAGCCCCTTGCGTCTATCGTGACCAGCGGTGAGACGCGCTGCGTTGGCTAGAACAGCCAAATCCAAGTTCCGAGAAGGTGCAACAGGTCCTGAAACGTGTCGTCAATGATGCGCGACGTGCGGCTGACGTCATCGACCGTGTGCGCAACATGGCAAGCAAGGGAACGCACAGGCGGACGGAGATCGCGCTCGATGAAATCATAACAGAGTGCACGACCTTACTCCGCACGAATTTCGATCGCGGAATGTATCGAATTCCCTCGATTTGGCGCCCGACTTGCCGAAGGTAATGGTGGACCGCACACAATTGCAGCAGGTTGTCCTCAATTTGGTTATCAATGCAGTACAAGCGATGACCGCGTCGGAACTCGTGCACAGAGATATTGCCATTCGAACGCAGCAAGTCAATGAGAGACGGTGTGCTGCATTGTCGAAGATAGCGGCCCTGGCATTGATGCAGAGCATCTGCCACGACTATTCGACAGTTTCTTTACGACCAAGGAAACGGGCATGGGTCTCGGCTTGCCGATCGCCCGCTCCATTATCGAAGCCCATGATGGCGCATTGAGCCGACAATAAGTCGAACTCTTGGCGGAGCCAGACTTATCATCGAGCTGCCCGTAAGCCATTCCGTGAACCAAAGTCGATCCACGCATTGAGGACGTGCTTAAGCGAGGTCGACGATCTGGTTAAGACCCGCGTTTTGACGCGTCGGCGGTCGATTTGAGTTCGCACCGATACGGCAACCACTCTTCGGTCTCACGAACGAGTGGCAGCGCTACAATCGGCCAGGTCCTTGGCCAGCCGCGCAAACTGGGTGCGCAACCGTGGCACGGCGAAATCCATGAAAGCCCGCACCTTGGGTACCGCCAGCCGGCCGTGCGGCGAAATCACGTGCACCGGCATGGGTGGATCCTCGCAAGCCGCCAGCACGACTTCAGGCTCCCCCCGCTGAACCTCGCTAGCCACCTGATAGGAGAACAGCCGCGTCACGCCAAGACCCCTGATTGCAAGGCCACGGCCGCGCGGGTGCTATTGGTCGAAATACGCGGAGCAAATTGAACCGTCCGCGGCACGGTGGATCCGGGCGCCGGCGTAAACGTCCATGAGTTGGTGAAATGTTCCATGGCAATCACCTGGTGCTTGGCCAGATCGTTCGGCTGCTCGATGCGCGGGTGTTGCTTAAGATAGCGAGGGCTGCCACTACCAAGCGTCGCACGTGACCGACGCGAATCGCGACCATTGAGGAGTTTCAAGATGGCCCATGCGAAGCGCGATGTCGATGCCCTCTTCGTGCAAATTCACGTGTCTATCTATCAGCGCGACCCGCGCAGAAACTGTCGGGTAAGTTTCGAGAAAGGCGTCGAGGATTGGCCGCAACACTACCTCGCCCGAAATGATAGGCGCGGTCACTGATAGCGTGCCGCGCGGCGCAGCGCGCTCGCCGGCAGCGGCGGAATCGGCGTCCTCCAGTTCGGACAGCACGCGCCGACAGTCGCAGCATAGCGCTCGCCAGCCTCGCTCAGCTTGATCGACCGGGTCTGCGATGCAAAAGTTCCGTACCGACCGATTTCTCTAGAAACGCAACAGCACGGCTGATAGCCGCCGGTGAGCGTCCCAGTTTGCGGCCGGCCCCTGCGGAACTTCCCTTCGTCAAGAGTAACGACGAAGACCTTCATTGCGTCCAGACGGTCCATTCCCTCACCGCAACAAGTCGTTGATTAATCGCGGCTTTTCCGATCTGTCGCCGCGAAGTTCGTTCATTCTTGAGCCCGCATTCCCCCTGCAGAGCGTAAGAGTTCGATCTTTCAACGCGTATTCGCTCGCAATGCGAATGAGTTTAACTCTGCGAGAGTCGGATCGGCAACCACCACCCGACTGGCGCCACGCAACAACAGGAGAATTACGATGGGCACCGAACAGAAAGTGCGGTCATCACTGGCGCCTCGCAGGGTATCGGCGCTGCCTTGGTCAAGGCCTATCGCGACCAGAACTACCGGGTCGTCGCCGTCGCGCGTTCGATCAAGCCGTCGAACGACGATGGCGTGTTGACTGTCGCCGGCGACATCCTGAACCCGAAGACTGCCGAGCGCGCGATCTTCGAAGGCGTCAAGCGCTTCGGCCGCATCGACACGCTAGTCAACAATGCCGGCATCTTTATCGCCAAGCCTTTCACTCAGTACACTGCGGAAGATCCGCCAACGTGCTCGGCGTCAACGTTGCCGGCTTCTTCCACATTACCCAACGCGCCATCGCCGAAATGGAGAAGCAGGGCAGCGGCCATGTTGTGCAAATTACGACGAGCCTAGTGGACCATGCGATCGAAGACGTACCGTCGGTACTGGCATCTCTGAGCAAGGGTACTCAATGCCGCACTAATTCGCTCGCTATTGAATACGCCAAGAAGGGCATCCGAGCTAATGCGGTTGCGCCCGGCATCATCAAGTCGCCGATGCATCCGGCCGAAATACGTAGTTCTCGGCGCACTGCATCCGGTCGGCCGCATGGGCGAGATGTCCGACATCGTCAATGCCGTTATCTTCTTGGAAAAGGCCGGGTTCTTAACGGGGGAGATCCTCCACGTCGACGGTGGCCAGAGCGCCGGTCACTGACCTGCCTCCAATTGCAGGAACAGAGCCATGCCCTTCGTTAACGTCCAATTCACCCGCGAGGGACGATGCCCGGCGCGACGTCGGTCGCCAGGGAGGAGAAGGCCGCACTCATCAAAGGGGTTAGCGAACTTCTTCGCGATATTTTGGCCAAATCGATGGATTCCACTGACGTCGTCATCGGGGAAGTCGATCCCGGGAATTGGGGTTGGGGCGGCTTACCCGTCCTGGAATATTGCAAACGGCATGCGTGGCGCAGAAGTGTGATCGGCGGCGATTTAGCCCGCGGAGAGTGAGATGACCGAACTGCACGCAAGCCTCAAGCATACCGATGGTCGCCCGCGCGACGAGCAATTGCCGACTTGGCGGCTGGCAGCGGCCGGATTGTCCGCCTCCCTCATCGGCATCGGACTGGCGCGCTTTGCGTACACTCCACTGATCCCTGCGCTGATCGCCGCAAAGTGGTTCAACGCCGCTGACGTCGTATATCTTGGCGCTGCAAATCTAGCGGGCTACCTGGCCGGTGCGCTGCTTGCACGCCGCGCAGCCGCTCGGTTGGGCGCCGTCGCATCGTTGCGTACGACTATGATGTTGGCGACGCTCGCATTCTTCGCATCGTCGACGCCGGTCTCATTTGTGTGGTTCTTCATCTGGCGGTTTCTCGCAGGCATCAGCGGTGGCGTCATCATGGTGCTCGGCGCTTCGGTTGTGCTGCCGCACACTGCCCCGACCGACGAGGACTGGTCGGCGGTGTAATATTTGCGGGCGTCGGTCTCGGCATTGCTATCTCTGGCACGCTAGTCCCGCTGTTGCTGCGCCAAGGAATGGCAGTCCTGGGTTGGGCTTGGTGTGCTGTCGGGGGTTTTGACCGCGATTAGTTGGGCGAATTGGCCGAAGGAAGTATCTGCTCCGTCGCCTTCCGCGGATCAACGTTCACGGCGCTACCGTCAGCCGTTCGCGGCGAGGACACTTTTCGTTCAATATGGTCTCACCGCCGTTGGCCTTGTCCCCACATTCTGTTCCTCGTCGACTTTGTCGCTCGGGGCCTCCACCGGGGCATCGCGGCGGGCTCGCAGTACTGGGTCCTCTATGGTCTCGGCGCCGTCGTTGGCCCAGTTCTTGCGGGGC
>CAVTYY010000012.1:0-9265 GCA_963739045.1 uncultured Bacillaceae bacterium
CCTATTCTTTCTCATTTTCCACTCCCTTTAAAATAAAGGAAAACGGCAAGGCAATTATCAGTACCGCTGCCGATACTAAGAACGCTTCGTTCAGCGTTTGCAGCGCAGCCGCCGTTTTGTCCATATCTGTGACAGACATAATCTGCGCGCGTCTTACTTCATAATAAATCGAGAAGAACACGATCCCAAGCGATGAGGAGATTTGCCGGATAATATTGTTCATCGCTGACCCTTGAGCGACGAGCGACTCAGGAATCGCGTTCATTCCTGAAGTTGTGGCTGGCATATTTCCCATACCCATTCCAAGTCCGCGGACCGTGTTCAGAGCAAGGATCAGCCAGTAAGGCGTCGACAGCTTTAACATACCTAACCCTATCGTCGCCGCAGCCATAATTGCCAAACCGGGAGGCACGACGTATTTCGGTCCTTTTTTATCGAGAATTCTCCCGCCAATGGACATAAATATTCCGCTTGCCGCTGCAGCAGGCAGAAAGAGCACCCCTGTCATGACTTCATTTAATCCATATACATTTTGAATTAATAACGGCAGCAGGAAAATCCCTGAAAACAGGCCGATCGAAGCCGATGAAGTGACGAGAATCGAAACGGTATAAGTCGGCACTTTGAAGACGGATAAGTTGAGCAGCGGATCGCTTTGCCGATTTTCATAGAAAACGAAGGCAATGACCGCTGCGATTCCTGCGATAATTAAAGTCAAGTTCAGTGGATCTACAAGATTATCAAGCGTCTTCCCCCGGCCTAACGCATAGAGAACACTCCCAATGCCGAGTGTAATGATAAGAAATCCGACTAAGTCGAACTTCTTCTCTGGATCTGTTTCCGTCCGCTCCAGGAATTTAAAGGATAAAATAAGTCCAGTTAAACCAAACGGAATATTGAAAGCAAACAACCACGGCCAGTCCAAATACTGAATTAAAAAACCGCCGACAGTTGGTCCAACAGCGGGGGCTACCATTGCTGCGACACCGTAGATTCCTACGGCCAGTCCTCTTTCATGACGAGGGAATGAGTTAAAGATTAACGCCATCGCAATCGGCATCATCAAGCCGCCGGCCATGCCCTGAATGGCTCTTGAGATAATAACCATGGGCAGTGTACTGGAGAAAAAACCAGATAACGAACCGAGAATAAAGATGGAAAGTCCGGTCAAGTACACCTTTTTCTTCCCAAACCGATCTCCAAAGTAACCAGTTAAAGGCATCGTCATTCCCATGGAAACCATAAAAATGGTAAGAATCCAGCCTACTGCGACCGCATTAGAATGAAAGATCTCAATAAACCGGGGGAGGATCGGATTCAACATACTATTGTTTAATATCACCGTAAACGTTCCGAACAAAACGGATACAACTACGAGCCATTTATTCTGTACCTTACTCATCAAAGACCCTCCAATCTTTCGTCTTACGAAGTTATTTCTCTTCTTCTAATAGACAAAAATATCATCTATTAAACAAGCTCCTCAAATGAATTTCTGGATAAACCATATTGGAAGATCATGCACCTTACAGAAAATAGCTAGGAAAATGGTTTCACTCATCCTCTAAAGTTCCCAACAAAAAAAGGACAACCAGAACGGTCCCCCTTTTTCTTCATTCATCCTCCTGCATTTCTGAGAGCGGATAATGCTTCAAGAAATAAACAAGCGCTTGTAATTCAATAGACAAATCAATATGGTGCACCCTGACATTGGCAGGAACGCTGATCCGCGCCGGTGTGAAATTCAGGATACCAGATACCCCGGCTTCAACTAGTCGGTCGGCAATCCCTTGTGCTGCAGATGCCGGTACCGTTAAAATAGCTACGGACAGATCTCCCATTTTCTTTTCCAAATCATCAATATGTTCAACAGGTACTCCGCCAACTTCCTGGCCGACCCGGTCGTAATTCGCATCAAATGCCACTTCGATCTTCGTATTATTATTTTTCGTAAAGTTATAGTTTAGAAAAGCGGTGCCCAAATTTCCAACACCGATTAATGCTACCTTTGTGGTTTCATCCTGATCGAGAGTTTTTCTGAAAAAGGAGAGTAAGTATTCAACATTATAGCCGTAGCCTTTCTTGCCAAGTGCCCCGAAGTAAGAAAAGTCTCTGCGTATCGTTGCGGAATCGACCTTCACCGCTTCACTAAGCTCTTTGGAAGAGACTCGCATTTTTCCCTGGCTGTGCAGATTATTTAAGAAACGGTAATAAAGCGGAAGCCGCTTTGCCGTCGCCTGGGGTATTTTGGTTTGTTCAAGATCCATTTGACTTCCTCCTTCTACCGGTCTTTCCTCTGGTAATCTCCGTTCTTCCCGCCTGTCTTCTCTTCCAGGTAAGTCGGCCCGATCACCATTCCTTTATCTAACGCCTTGCACATATCGTAAACCGTCAACGCCGCTGCGGATGCGGCCGTTAGCGCTTCCATTTCCACCCCGGTACTTCCCTTCGTTTTCACTGAAACATGGATGTGCAATTCCGGTTGTTTGCCTTCCACATCCCAGTCGAAGGTTACATCTACGCCTGAAAGAGACAGCGGATGGCACATGGGGATCCAGTCGGACGTTTTCTTCGCTGCCATAATGCCGGCGACCTGTGCGACGGCGAGCACGTCCCCTTTTTTTATCGAGTTATTAGCTATATGATTATAAATCTCTGCATTGACCTGCACACTCGTACGTGCGGCAGCCGTGCGGACTGATTCTTCTTTGTCAGAAATATCGACCATTCGTGCTCGGCCCTGAGTATTAAAATGGGTAAACTCAGCCATTTGAATGCCCCTTTTACTATTAAATTTCACAATCTCAACACTGAAAGACTACTCTTATTCTACCAAAAAATCAACCTTAAGTCGTTAAAGATTTCACAAACTGCGAACGAGAACCTTGCTACTCTCTTCCTATATAAGATACACTTATTTCATTGAGGTGAAACGACATGATTCTCATGCAGCTGAATCAATTAACGAAGCGCTTTGGCGCGGAATTAATTTTATCGAATATTAAATTGGAAGTACAAATGAATGACCGGATCGCGATTGTCGGACGAAATGGGGCCGGGAAATCGACGCTGTTGAAAATGATGGCTGGCGAAATGAGCCATGATTCCGGCGATATTTTCAAACCGAAGGAAACGACTGTCGGTTATTTAGCGCAGAACACAGGTCTGCAGTCTGATCAAACGATTTATAAGGAAATGGAAATGGTCTTCACCCATCTAAAGCAGCTGGAAACAGAGCTGCGAACGATGGAAGCGAAAATGGCCGATCCTGATTTATTAGATAACCCGCAACAGTACGAACAGCTTCTGGCTGAATATGACCGCAAGCAGGATTACTTTAAAACCGCCGGCGGCTATCAGTATGAGGCGGAGATTAAATCCGTGCTGAACGGGCTTAATTTCACTAAGAAGGACTGGGACACGGCGATTACGTCGTTAAGCGGCGGTCAGAAAACACGGCTCGCTCTCGGCAAACTGCTGCTGACCAGTCCAGATGTCTTAATTCTGGACGAACCGACCAACCACTTAGACATTGACACACTCGCCTGGCTGGAGGGCTACCTGCAGGCTTATCAGGGAGCTGTAGTGATCGTTTCCCACGACCGCTACTTCCTGGATAAGATCGTCAATACCGTTTACGAGATTGCTTACCAGGCATCTAAGAAATATCCAGGCAATTACAGTGATTATTTAAAGAAGAAAGAAGCAGACTTTGAGCTTGAGATGAAACGGTTTGAAAAGCAGCAGTCGGAAGTGAAGCGGATGGAAGATTTTATTCAAAAGAATATCGTCCGGGCCACCACCAGTAAACGAGCGCAAAGCCGCCGCAAACAGCTTGAGAAAATGGATAAACTGGAAAAGCCCAAAGAAGACGGCCAGTCAGCCAAGTTCAGCTTTCAAATTAACCGGAAAAGCGGCAATGATGTATTAAAGCTCAGAGATCTTTCATTCAAGTATCAGGCAGATAATCCGCTGCTGTTTCAAGATTTGAATGTGGATTTAAACCGAGGGGATTCGGTCGCCTTAGTGGGACCGAATGGTGTGGGAAAGACCACGCTGCTTAAAACGATTCTCGGAACTCTCACCCAAGCGAACGGAGACGTGAAGCTTGGCACCAACGTGCAAATAGGCTATTACGATCAGGAACAGACGAACCTGAATCCGAAGAAAACTGTGCTGCAGGAGTTATGGGATGACTATCCGCTCACGAATGAGAAAGATATCCGCACCGTGCTTGGAAACTTTCTCTTTTCCGGAGAAGATGTGCTAAAGCCTGTATCTGCTTTAAGCGGCGGAGAAAAAGCCCGCCTCTCCCTTGCCAAGCTGATGATGCAGAAGGCGAACTTTCTTGTGCTCGATGAGCCGACCAACCACCTGGACCTCGACAGCAAAGAGGTACTAGAAGCAGCGCTCGTCGATTATCCCGGGACCCTGCTGTTTGTCTCTCACGACCGCTATTTCATTAACAAAATTGCGACCCAGGTCGTGGAAATGCAGCCCGATGAAACGCGCATGTTCCTCGGGGATTACGATTATTATGTAGAGAAAAAGCGCGAGGAATATGAACTGGAGCAGCTAGAAGAGCAAGAACGCCAGCAGGCAGCTGGTCCAGAAGAGGAACCCAAGGCGAAAAACAGCTTTGAACAGGATAAAGCGGCTAAGCGTGAAGAACGCAGAAAGAATCGCCGGATTGAAGAGATAGAAGAAGAGATTGAGCAAATTGAAGCACAATTAGAGGAGAACGAAACGTTGCTGTGTGATCCTAAAGTATTTCAAGACCATGAACGTTCCATGGAAATCACCGAAAGCAACGAAGCACTGAACACCCAGCTGGAAGCACTCATGGAAGAGTGGGAATCGCTCCATAGCTGAATTCTAATATCCCCCGCGGCCATAAACTATGGTCCGCGGGGGATTCGTTTTGCTCTGTTTGTATATTGTTGTATGAGCGTAAATCATATTATCCACAGTTCTATCCACTTATCAACGTTGATATTATCGAACTCAAATCATTTATGCACATTATCCACATTTGTCCACAGAGTTATCCACATTTATGTTAACGATTTCTTTACACAAATAAACATACCATTAACAATTTATCCACTGCATAATTATTCATCTGTGTATAACTTTTCCGCTAAAAAAAAGACCTTTCTTAGTCTCTTAAGAAAGGTCTTCCTTATGACTCATTTGTTTTTCTATCTCCATAATTTTCAAGATCTAAGCCCGGATTCGCATTTAAATCCCAACCTGCTCTGTGACCCTGATTAAAGGCGACAGCCCCTGCTGCAGCAATCATCGCCGCATTATCCGTGCAAAGGTGAAGGGGTGGAATAAGCAACTCTACGCCTGAGTCTTTGAACTTTTCCTGAAGCGCTGCACGCAGTCCTTTGTTAGCAGCAACTCCCCCGGCAACGATCACCTGTTTCACGTTGTAATCCTGCGCCGCTTGATATGCTTTTGTGGATAACACATCAATGACACTCGCCTGAAAACTTGCAGCAATGTCTTCTGGTTTCAATTCTTCGCCTTTTTGCTTGGCATTATGAAGCCTGTTGATAACTGCGGATTTCAAGCCGCTGAAGCTAAAATCGTACGATCCTTTTTCAAGCCAAGCCCGCGGAAAGTCTATCGATTCCTCTCCTTTTGCTGCGAGCTGATCTATATAGGGCCCTCCCGGATAAGGGAGCTTCAGCGTCCGGGCCACTTTATCATAAGCTTCTCCAGCTGCATCGTCTCTCGTTTCCCCAATCACTTCAAAAGAACCATGTTCCCTCATCAGGATTAGTTCCGTATGACCGCCTGAGACCACTAAAGCAAGCAGTGGAAACTCAAACTCTTTTTCTAATCGATTGGCATAAATGTGGCCGGCAATATGATGAACACCGACGAGCGGCTTCTGCTTAGCAAAGGCTAATGACTTCGCAGCATTTACACCGATTAACAATGCCCCTACCAGACCAGGTCCTTCAGTAACGGCAATCGCATCCATATCCTCAAGCGTAAGACCAGCCTCGGTAAATGCTTCGTCTAACGTTAAAGTAATTTGTTCAATATGGTGTCTGGAAGCAATTTCTGGCACTACTCCGCCAAATCGTTTATGACTCTCGATTTGAGAAGCAACGATGTTCGTAACAAGTTCCCGTTCATTTTTCACAATCGCCACTGCGGTTTCGTCACAGCTGGTTTCTATTGCTACAATATATTGATCATTTTTCATTTTAATCCCACCCACATCACTAAAGCATCTTCTCCATTATCGGTATAATAATTTTTTCTAATTCCTCCAGGGACGAGCCCGAATTTACGATATAAGTGCTGCGCGCCTGTATTGGATACCCGCACTTCCAGCGAAAGCTGCACAGCCCCCCGGTCAATCGCTTCTAATAAGGTTTGTCTGAATAACTCTTCTCCGTACTTCATCCCTCGAAATTCGGGATGAATGGCGATGTTGGTAATGTGCGCTTCATCAATAATCAGCCACAAACCACAGTAGCCAACAACCTTCTCATCAACCTCTGCCACAAAATAGTGGGAATACGGATTATCATTGATCTCGTTGAAAAAGGTTTCCTCTGTCCAGGGCACAGCAAAGGAGGCGTATTCCACCACCATGACTTCCTTTATGTCCTCATCTTCCATCGGTCTGATCAGCACTGTCATTTATTTGTTCTCCTGCTGGGCGAGCCACTTGGCTTCCGCTTCCGGCAGTCGTAAGTAATTCGGAACAAGTTCATGAATCGAACCAGCTTCTTGCTTCATTCCTGCCAAAGCCACAGCTGACGGTCGTGCGTAGTGGTAAGGACTTTCCGGAATTACCGCCTGCTCCCCTAAGATCTCTCGAATCATTGCTTCGTGGAGTGAGAGATCCTGACTAATGAATAGGATCTGCTTATCCAATTCCTGCAGCTCCTTCAGCCAATCCTCCATCAATACGTTAACTTCCTTCTTCTCCAGTTCCATGGCGCTGTTATAAAGCCCAGTATAAACCAGCCCCCGTCTCGCATCAAAAAACGGACAGATATATCCATCAAAAAATACTCCCTGCCGCGCTGCTGCCTCAAGACTAGAGACTCCAACTACAGGAATGTTTAAAGCCCACGCCATTGTCTTCGCCGTCGTTAATCCGATTCTCACGCCTGTATAAGAACCCGGCCCTTGTGCAACTGCGATCCTATCCAGTTCTTCAGGTACCGTACCTGTTTCCTTCATCAAATCGTTGATTGCCGGCATTAAACGGACGGAGTGATTCTTCTTAATATGGGTAACCAACTCCCCGGCTACGGCACCATTTTTTAAGATTGCCACACCCATAACATAGTTTGATGTATCTATGGCCAATATGTTCATCTGCCTAACTCCTTACAAACCTCTTCAAAATGCTGTGAAGAAGCTTCTAACATTATGGTACGCTTTTCGTCATCCACATACTTGATCTGGATGGCCAAACGCTGTTCTGGTAAATATTCTTCAATAAAATGCGCCCACTCTACCACCGTGACGCCCTCTCCTTCAAAAAATTCCTCAAACCCTAAATCTTCATCACTATCTTCCAGACGATAAACGTCCATATGGTAAAAGGGCATCCGCCCCTTATATTGTTTAATAATAGTAAAGGTCGGGCTATTGATCGTACGCGTGACCCCGAGGCCACGCCCTAAACCTTTTGTAAAGGTCGTTTTTCCCGCCCCAAGGTCTCCTTCTAACGTTAACACATCTCCAGGGGAAAGCTCCCGTCCTAACCGTTCAGCAAATTCCATCGTTTCTTCAGGAGAAGTGGTTTGCAGTTCAAAAGTTGTCACCGTATTATTCTCCTCCTTTTAAATGCGTATATCCCGATTTTTCAAGCACAGCAGCTTCGCCATTTTTATGAAGGATGACTTGGCCTGCCTCTTTCGCTTTTTCTTCGACTCGACCGACGATGTGGATAGGAAGATGCAATTGATCTGCTGCTGCCTGTACCGCTTGCCAATTCTCTTCAGCGACCGTACCGAGAAGTTCAAAATCTTCTCCGCCCGACAACATCCACTCTTGTGAATCATTAGGAAAAAGAGCAGCTAAGGCTGAGGAACAAGGAAGCAGATTATTCTCAATATGAAGATCGACCTGAGAAGCTGCCGCAATTTCATTTGCTTCATTGGCTATTCCATCACTTACATCATTTAACGCAATCCGATCGATATCATGGATCGAAGCAGCGAAACGCACTCGCGGAGATGGCTGTCGATGTCTCTGTATTAAATAAGCAGCTGCCTCCGAAGAACTATCCATTTGGTTAAGAAGTAATTCTAAACCGCCCCTGGAATCGCCAAGGGTGCCGGTCACAAAGATACGGTCTCCTGCTTGAGCGTGAGAGCGATACCGAGCTCCACCTATTTTAACATACCCCATTACAGTAATGGAGATCGATAGTTCCTTGCCAGAAACCGTGTCTCCCCCAATTAAATCTACCTGATAAGCTTCAGCAAGTTCCTTCATCCCTTCATAGATCCCTTTCAGTTCCTCATGGCTGTAACCTATTGGAACAACAAGCGACACGAGGTAAAAAGCCGGCACACTCCCCATCGCTGCGAGATCACTCAAGTTAGCCGCAAGGGCTCTGTATCCAATATGATAGGGCTCCATCGTATCTTTAGAAAAGTGCACACCATCCACCAGGGTATCCACAGTAGTAACCACATCCCTATTACCAGGACGAAACACCGCAGCATCGTCATCAATTCCTTGAATAAGAGATTTCTGATGAAGATGGACAGGGCGGATAGATTGTATAAATGCAAATTCATCCACGAACATTCACCTCAATTACTTCCATTCACTATTTCTATTATACCAATGGAAGCCAACAATTAAAAAAATCCATAACAAAAGCCTTAGGAAAAGTTCCTAAGGCCGAAAAATTAAAATTAAATGGCGGTCCGGACGGGACTCGAACCCGCGACCTCCTGCGTGACAGGCAGGCATTCTAACCAGCTGAACTACCGGACCACTAAAATGAAACCCTATGTAATAAATACTCTAATAAAACTACAAAATTTAATGAACTACTAAGTAATCCATTAAATAAATTGGGTTGCACTCACGTGCTATATTGGCTGCACTGTAGTGCTGCGGTTTAAAATTGGTTGCGGGGGCAGGATTTGAACCTGCGACCTCCGGGTTATGAGCCCGACGAGCTACCAGACTGCTCTACCCCGCGATAATGTAAAAGCGACAAAGCTCTTACCAAATATATGAAATTTAAAATCAAACAACGTGGCGA
>CAVTYY010000013.1:0-48036 GCA_963739045.1 uncultured Bacillaceae bacterium
CCTCTCCTTTTCTTTAATATGTACCATCCTTCATTCGCGCTAGAATCTATTACTTGCCGATTTAAAGAGACCATAAAACCGAACAATATAAACTCTCACAGGCAGAGTTCCTCACAAAAAAAACCCATGACTTTCGAACCAAAATAACTATGTAACAATGGATAACGGTACAGAAAGAGTGTATCAGAACCTAGAACTGACGAAAACCAAAAACCGTATATTTATTTAATTTTAATATAAAACATTCGTTTTTAACTTATGAAATCACTTCTTAAATACCTCTATCTCAAGGTAAGGAGGTCGGTTAGGAACATTAATCTCCCTCATGCTCCCATACAGTGTTATTTTCTTTATTGTCTGGGTTATTCTCCTTATTGCCTTTGCGCTGCTGGGTATACCATTTGGTCCGGGGATTCATATGCATATTTAATAAAGAAAAAAAGAAGGAAACAGAGTTCCTTTAGACAAAATTAAATCCGAACGATGATGAAATGTTAATATCATTCCATCATCGTTCGGATTTTTTGTCTTGTATGAGGCGAAGTTTACAGCGCGAAGATCACTCAGCTGACAGTAGCAGCCTGCAATTTCCTTTCATACTCCTCGACCGCTTCTTCAAATACTTCTAACCCTTGATCAATCTGCTCCTTCGTTACAATCAGCGGCGGGATCATCCGGATAACTTCTTGATGCTTGCCGCACAAATAAAACAGTACTCCTTTTTCGAGGGAAGCATCTAAGATCTTCATCATCCCTCCCCCATCAGGTTCTCCTGTATGCTGGTCGACAATTTCGATCCCAATCATCAGACCGACACCTCGTACGTTTCCAATGACCTGATGTCTTTCTTTTATCTCTTCCAATTTGTTTTTGGCATAGGCTCCGAGATTTTTAGAGTTCTCTACAAGTTTTTCTTCTTCCATTACATCAAGCGTTGCAAGGGCTGCCGAACAGGCAATGGGATTTCCTCCAAAGGTCGTTCCATGAGTCCCCATCGGCCATTTACTCATCAGTTCTTTTGAAGCAACTGTGGCACTGAGCGGCATACCTGAAGCGATTCCTTTAGCAATAGCCATAATATCAGGAGTTACATCAAAGGTTTGGGCGGCAAACCAATCGCCCGTCCTGCCGAATCCGGTTTGAACTTCATCAAAGATCAACAGAATGCCGTGGCGGTCACAAATTTCACGAACCTTTTTCAGCCAGGATTTCGGTGGAATAATATATCCCCCTTCTCCCAGAACAGGTTCAACGATGAAGCACGCGACTTCTTCCGGCGTTACTTGATGATCAAATAGCAGTTCCACATCTTTCTCCAGCTTCTCCGCACAATACTCTTCTGCATTTACGCCACTCGGACAGCCACTTTGATCGGCGTAAGGAAGCTGATAAGTGAGCCCATTAGGCTGCAGAAATTTCCGGTATTTACTTTTCGATGTACTTACGCCGAGAGCTCCTAAAGAACGGCCGTGAAAACACCCGGTGAAAGAAACGGTGTAGGGGCGCTGTGTCGCATATTTAGCAAGCTTTAATGCCCCTTCAATGGCCTCGGTACCGCTATTGGCAAAAAAGAAACAATCTAAATTGCCGGGTAATTTGTCTTTTAAACGGTCGGCAACTCTAAGAATGGAATCATACATAATAACTCCAGAAGGACCATGCATTAATTGATCGGCACTATCTTTAATTGCCTGCACGACTTTCGGGTGCCTGTGACCGGTATTGGCCACTGCAATCCCGGAAGTGAAATCTAAATATTTCCTGCCATCCTCGCCGTAGTAGTAACATCCTTCTTCTTTTACTACCGGAAGATTCGGATGGTCTTTTGCCATACTTGGGGCAAGTAAATCGGGCATACGTTCGTATAGGTTTTCAAATGATGAGTTCATAGTCTTGTCCTCCTAAAAAATAATGTGAGCTACAATCACAATAATTGGAAGTGTAATAATGGTACGCTGCACGAAAATAATCGCAAGCTCCAGAATAGAGATCGGTATTTTCGATTTCACAAGTAATATTCCAATTTCCGACATATAGATAAGCTGCGTTAATGAAATAGCTGCAATCACAAACCGAGTCAGTTCACTTTGAATACTTGCGCCAATTACCGCTGGCAAAAACATATCTGCAAACCCAACCACCATGGCCGGAGCCGCCTGAGCCGCTTCTGGAATTTGCATCCAATGAAGAATAGGCACGATCGGCATGGATAGGTAATTAAAGAAGGGTGTAAATTCAGCAATAACTAAGGCAACAGTTCCAAGAGCCATGACTAAGGGAATAAGTACAAAGTAAATATCGAGAACGGTCTGGACGCCATTGGTAATCACCTGCTTTAAGCCTCTAACCTCTGATGCTTTGTGAAGAGCTTTTTGGACTCCCCATTGGAAATTGGAGGTTCCTTCAGGTGTGTCTTCTGATATTTTCATTCCTGTATCTTCAAAATAGGTATCTTCTTTCTTGGATAATGGCGGAATGCGCGGACAAATGAAGGCAGCTGCCAACCCTGCTGCTGCTACGGTTAAATAGAAAGGAACAAAATACTCCTCTAAGCCGATAAAACTGATAACGACTAAACTGAAAGCAATCGAGTTAATCGAAAAGTTCGTCGCAATAATGGCTGCTTCACGTTTGGTATAATAGCCTTCCTCATATTGCTTAGTCGTAATTAATACACCGACAGTACCAGCCCCCATCCAGGAAGCCAAGGCATCTACGGAGGAACGGCCCGGGAGTTTGAATATCGGGCGCATCACTTTACGAAGCATCGTTCCGACAAAGTCCATCAGTCCGAAATCCATGAGTAAAGGCATTAAGATCCCTGCAAACAAGAACCAGGCAGCAAGTACCGGCACTAAGGAATAAAGCATCGTTCCTCCTGTGCTCTCAGAAATAATAAAATCCGGCCCAATAGAAAAAAGAGTCATAAGCGCAAATAACGCCCCTGCTATTCTTGTGATGATCCAAAAGGAATTCACGTAGAAAAGCTGTTTAATAAAGGGATGATTCATAATGATCTTGGGCTGGACGACTCTAGCTACAATAGGAAGGAGAGCGGAGAATACAATAATGGCCGTCATCAAAGCTGGGAGTACCGGCTCAAGGTAAACCTGGACCGTTTCTGCCATAACCCCTACCCCAATCGTAATTTTACCTCCATATGATATCGGAATTAGAAATAACAGAACGCCTAATAAAGAAGGTATAATAAACCATAAATAATTCCGTGTGGATTGTATCTCAACGTTTTCTTGCTCCTCCTCCAACTCAAAACTTCTTTTCTGTTTAACCTCCATCTGTTCACGCCCCTCAGAAAATTTTATAAATCGCAAAATTCCAACCTTTATTTTCTACCATGCAAATATCGTGCCAAGTAATTATTTTATTCCATATTTTTTGAGTTTTCTGACTATACTTGGCTGACTAATCCCTAGTACCTCAGCCATCTTAGTCGTTGTGTGAAATTTTTGTTTGGCTTGTTCAAGCCTGGCTTTTTCTACTTTCTCCAAGGTTTCTGATAGAGATTCCTCAAAATTATTCATTTTTGAATAGGGAAGATCGATTTGGCGGTAAGACTCAGGTAAATCGTCAGGAAGAATAACCGAACCTGTTGACGTAACGACTAATCGTTCGATTAAATTAATTAGTTCTCTAACATTCCCCCGCCACTTCAACCCATGAAGTTCAGTGAGAACTTCCCTGCTTATTATCCGTTTTCGGTTATAGTACTTCGTAAAGTGATCCAAGAAGAATTGAATCAGCGGAATGATGTCCTCTCTTCTCTCTCTTAAAGGAGGGATCGTAATCGGAACGACATTTAACCGGAAATACAAATCTTCCCGAAATTTCTTCTTATCCACGGATTCTTTCAATTTATTATTTGTGGCACTGACCAGCCGGAAATCCGAATGAAGCTCTTTCCTGCCGCCGACTTTATAAAAGGATTTTTTCTGGATCAGTTTTAACACCTTCACTTGGTTTGCAAGAGAGAGTTCCCCTACTTCATCCAGAAACAAAGTGCCATTGGCCGCCATTTCAACTAACCCTTTCCTTCCTCCTTTGGTAGCCCCAGTAAAGGATCCTCCTTCATAGCCGAACAACTCCGCTTCAAATAGGGACTCGGGGATGGCCCCGCAATTCACTTCAATAAAAGGGCCCTCCGACCGTTCGCTTTTATCATGGATTAACTTTGCCAGTTCTGACTTCCCTACTCCAGATTCACCGAGAAGCAGGACATTCACATCTACTCCGGCCACCTGATAGGCAGCAGCCAGCACCTTTCGCATGTGCTCGCTCTTGGAAATAAACTTTTCCTCATTCTGCTTTTTCAACTGCGAAAGTTCTTCCCGTACGCGTTCCATCTCGATGCTCATCTCTTCCATCCCGGCTTTAATTTCCATCAATTCCGTTACATCATGAGAGTAGCTCACAACGCGGACGAGTTCTCCATTCTTATCAAAAACCGGCAGCCCGGTTACGAGCAGTTTCTTCCCGTCCATAACGGTCTGAACGAACGTCACCCTCTCTCTTGATTCAACGACCATCGGTGTCGCCAACGGGGTGAACAGTCCTTCCCTTTCCAAGTCATAAACAGATCTGCCCATCAATTCATCTGCATTAATATCATAAACCGCTCCGGTTCCTTCGCTGACTTTAACGATGGTTCCATCCGTTTTCGTGACAAGAATATCCTCCTGCAGCGAATGAAAAATAGTTTTATATTCATCCCACTCTGTCATAGGATCACCCTCCCTATTCAAATTTGTATACCTTGTTGATGAAAAAGTTATTCAAACCCTTACAGTAAGGGAGATATCGTTATTCATTTATGAATAGTTATAAAAAATAGCTTAACATAGTCTGAAAGATATTTGATGAAAAATTGAGAAAAATCACTCTTTTTATACTAATTCCTTCTAATCTAGCTGCACCTATGAAATAACCAGCAGAAAAGAGTGGATGACCGAGCAACAGAAAAATGGAACCATTATCCAAAGCATCCAGGTATCTCTTATTCACTCCATCTGTTCATTTTTGCAAATATTCTATATACAATTTCTATACACTGAAACCCCTTACATTACTTTCGGAAAGCCTATATACTAGATTTATAAGATGATCATCGAATTTACAACAGTATAATTATGCAAAAATGAACACCTTAGATACGACAAGGAGGATCCTCATGGTACTGGATAAAAGACGTGCACACTTATTATCCATCATTCAACAATCAACTGATCCGGTCCCGCCGAAAGAGTTAGCTGCCAAGATGAATGTGTCGCAGCGTACGATCTATTACGATCTCGATCAGATTAATAGCTGGTTGAAGAGCGAGAAGCTGGAACCTATCGTAAGTAAACACAGAGAGGGGTTGTTCCTGCCTCCATCATCGAAATCGAAGCTGACAGTTCACCAGGATGAAAGTTTTGATGATTGGCAGTACCAATTATCGAAGCAGGAACGCGAAGTCCTGATTAAAGCGAAGATTCTATTAGAAGAGCAAGACGCATCGATGCAGAAATTTATGGATCTAACGAGCATGAGCCGGGGGACGATTGCTAAAGTGATTAAAGTGATCAAAGAGGAGTTCCAAGATGCCGGTCTGCAATTGTACTATCAGCAAGGCAGCGGATACCGATTAAAGGGTCCAGAAGCAGCTAGACGGACGATACTTTCCAATATTCTTGCGCTCATCTTCTCACATCCGGATTGGCAGAATGTCAGGAATGAGGTTCATAAAATGATCCAGCCGGGAGCCGATACCTGGGCACAGGAAACTGATCGCCGGCGCTCGGTGAAATCCCTTCTTTTTGAAGCGGAAAAAGAATTAGGACTAACCCTGACAGATGAAATGGTAGAAATCCTTTCCTTGCAGATCCTGATGATAACGAAGCGTATGGAGGTTGAAGAATTCATCCGTGTGCAGCAAGCAGAAAAGCAGGTGTTGAAACAAACCAAAGCCTACCAGGCTACCCTGCTCATTACGAATAAACTGAAAGACTTATGGGGAACGGCCTTCCCCGAAGATGAGGTTTGCTTTATCACTATGAACCTTCTGGGATCGAAAGTTCAGCACGATGACTTCAGCCGCTACACGGAACAAGAGCTTTCAGGGCTGAAAGAAGTCGTTCAGAAGATGATTGCGGACTTTCAACTTTATTCTTGTGTCGTGTTTGATGATAAGAAAGGACTTGAAGAAAATCTAATCTCTCATATTAAGCCAACGTACTACAGGCTAAAGTATGGGGTGCAAATTGCTAATGACTTAGCTGAAACCATCCAGGTAACGTATCCAGACATTTTCGATTTAACGAAACGGGTGATGAAGCATTTGGAAGTGTACGTTGGCAAGCCTATTCCAGATGAAGAAGCTGCCTACATTACCCTGCACTTTGGAGGCTGGCTCACTAAAGAGAAAAAGCAGGTGGAAATCAAGCTCAGAGCGATCATCGTTTGTGAGAATGGAATCGGCACCTCCAACATGTTACGCACTCAATTAGAGAACTTGATCGCCGGATTAAGTGTCATCACCACCTTGTCGATGAGGGAATACCAAAAGTACGACCATCAGGCAGACGTCATTTTTTCAACCAATTATATAAAGCCAAAAGACATTCCCGTTATCCACCTTCCAGCCATCCTGACCAACATCGAAAAGGAGCAGGTCATTAAACGGATGAATGAACTTTTCGATACAAAGCCAACAGAAAAGAATTCGCCTGACCAACTGATCAATGTGATCGAACGCTATGCAACGATCCATCATAAAGACGAACTAAAAACAGAGTTGGCTCACCTTTTAGAACAAAATATTCCGCGGACAAAGGAGCTCAGAAAGCCTATGCTCAATGAATTATTAACGGACCAAACGATCCAATTTAAAGACCAGGTACAAAGCTGGGAGGAAGCGATTGAAATAGCAGCCCAGCCACTGATCGACCAGCAGTCGATTCGCCCTTCCTATGTGAAGGCGATGATCGATAACGTGAAGGAGCTTGGCGCTTATATTGTTATCGCTCCAAGAATTGCCATTCCCCATGCCCGCCCGGAAACCGGAGTCGAACGACTAGGCATGAGTTTCTTACGCTTGAAAGACCCTATCTATTTTTCAGAAAAAGAAAAACATCGCGCCCAGTTAATTATCGTACTTGCGGCGATTGATAATCAGACCCACTTAAAAGCATTAGCCCAGCTCACGGAATTGCTATCGAATGAAGAGAATGTCGAGCAGTTAATTTCAGCAAATGAAAGTGAAACCGTCATTAAATTAATTCACCAATCAGTCGAAGTTTAACAAATTAGAGGAGGAATTTATGATGAAAAAAGTATTAGTCGTATGCGGAAATGGATTAGGCAGCAGCATGATTGTAGAAATGAACGTGCAGGCAGCACTTAAAGATATGGGGAAAGAAGCAGAAGTATCCCACACGGATTTAACTACCGCCAAGACCGAGCATGCTGATATCTTCCTAGGTTCAGAGGATATCGTGGAAAGCCTGGAAGATGGCAGTAGAAATGTCGTTAAGCTGAAGAATCTAATGGATAAAAACGAGCTCCGTGAAGCCTTAGAACAAAATATGTAATCATACTATTAAATGAAGGAGCGATCCACATGATTGATATAATAATGAAGGATATCTTAGGTACACCTGCCATCTTAGTCGGTTTATTCGCCTTAGTCGGACTCCTTGTGCAACGCAAAAATTCAGGAGACGTTGTATCTGGAACCCTTAAAACAGTGATGGGATTCGTGATCCTTGGAGCAGGAGCCAATGTACTCGTCCAATCTCTCGGGCAATTCAGCAGCATGTTTAACCAAGCCTTTACTGTGGACGGCGTCATTCCTAACAACGAAGCGATTGTCGCTCTTGCCCAGGAAAGCTTCGGAACTGAGACAGCGATGATCATGCTGTTTGGTATGATTGTCAATATTCTGCTTGCCCGCTTCAGTCCTTTTAAATACATCTTCCTAACCGGACACCATACGATGTTCATGGCCTGCTTAATCGCTGTTATCTTAACAACCGGAGGATTTTCTGGTGTCTCCATGATCATTCTTGGGGCGATTATTCTTGGATCATTGATGGTCCTCTCTCCAGCGATGCTCCAGCCTTTCACCCGCAAAGTCACCGGTTCCGATGACTTTGCCGTCGGTCACTTCGGCTCCATCGGCTATTTAGCCTCAGCGATGGTTGGTAAGGCAGTCGGAAAAGGATCTAAATCAACGGAAGAAATCAAAGTTCCCAAATCACTCGGCTTTCTAAGAGATACCTCGGTTTCCGTAGCCTTAACTATGGTCATCCTGTTCTTTGTCGTTGCCGCAGCTGCCGGCCCCACCTTTATCGAAGGACAATTAAGTGATGGACAGAACTTTCTGGTCTTCGCCTTTATGCAAGGTCTTACCTTTGCGGCTGGTGTGTATATCATCTTAGCAGGTGTGCGCATGCTTCTGGGTGAAATTGTTCCTGCCTTCAAAGGGATTGCCGATAAGATTGTCCCTAACGCAAAACCAGCTCTTGATTGTCCTGCTATTTTCCCTTTCGCAGGAAACGCAGTGATCATTGGTTTCTTATTCAGCTTTATCGCAGGTCTTGTAAGTATGCTGCTATTACCTGTCTTAGGATTGAAGGTTATCGTTCCTGGACTAGTCCCTCACTTTTTCACTGGGGCTGCTGCCGGCGTCTTCGGTAACGCAACCGGTGGTCGAAGAGGAGCAATCTTTGGATCGATGGCGAACGGAGTAATGATCAGCTTCCTGCCCGCTCTCTTATTACCAGTATTAGGTTCACTAGGGTTCCAGGGAACAACTTTCGGAGATGCAGATTTCGGTGTAGTCGGAATCGTACTTGGTAACCTAATCAAAGTAGTAGAATCAAATATTACCGTTTTCGCTGGCATCCTGGTCCTCCTAGCCCTTGTGTTCTTCCTAGCTTCAAGATCAAGAGCGAATGATAACAAGAAAGAAACAGATGCAGCTTAACCCAATAAAAACACTCGCTGTCTTTTTACAGGCAGCGAGTGTTTTACCTTTGAAATAATTACCACATGACCAGCCATTAGTTTTAAATACGTTACTGCCCCTAAAAGCTGCCAATGAAGGTGTTAATCAAAATAAACAGCCTTCCCTGTTTTTGAAGATTCATAGATTGCTTCAAGAATCTCACTGACCACTAACGCTTGTTCCGGCTTCACAACTGTTTCTGTATCATTCACCAAGCTTTCAATCCAAAGCCTTGCCTCGAGATCGGCATCACTTTCAACCTCTCCATCAAAGAAAGCAACTCCGTCCGCTCCCAAAGCCGGTTTACTTGTGTGAAGCTTGCCGTGTTTCTCTCCGTTGATGCGCAGTCCATCCTTCATGTCTGCTCCGCCGTTAGTGCCGCAAAGCGTCGTTTGAGCTTCCCCAACATCCAGCGTATTAAGTGCCCAGCTTGATTCCAGAATGACCGTCGCTCCGTCCTTCATGGTAATCATGCCAAAAGCAGAATCTTCAACGTTAAACTCTTTGGCGTCCCACGGTCCGAAAGCGTTTGCTTTACTTTCCTGGCCGGACAACTTGTGGTACACGTTTCCTACCACGCTTTTCACTTCATAGTTGTCCATCATCCAAAGGGTCAAATCGAGCGCATGAGTACCGATATCAATTAATGGCCCGCCCCCTTGCTCTTCTTCGTTCAAGAATACTCCCCATGTAGGAACCGCACGGCGGCGGATAGCATGTGCTTTGGCAAAGTAGATCTCGCCTAGTTCTCCACTCTCACAAACATCCTTCATATACAAAGAATCCTCACGAAAACGATTGTTGTACCCAATCGTAAGCTTCTTGCCTGTCCGTTTGGCCACTTCTACCATTTCTTTTGCTTCACTAGCTGTTTTCGCCATCGGCTTTTCACACATAACGTGGCAGCCAGCTTCAAGTGCGGCAATAGATATTTCTGCGTGGCTTTTATTAGGAGTACATACATGCACAACGTCTAAGCTTTCTTTCTCCAGCAGCTCCTGATAATTGGTGTAAACTTCTGCCGCTTTTGTTCCGTATTCCGCGGCTGCTTTTTCCGCCCGTTCTTTTACCAGATCGCAAAAAGCGACCATCTCGATATTTTCAAGTTTAGAAAGGCTGGGCATTTGTTTGCCATTTGCAATTCCGCCGCACCCAATAATCGCTAGCTTTAACTTTTTCATGTCCTCTTCCTCCTAAGCGCCCTCGAAAAAAATGAAGGCTGGTTATCATACAGCTGTCGGGATTGATGTTGAATGCTCCCTAATCACCTGTGAGTCACTCTTTTAGAAATCCCTTCCCAATACAAGACCTGGTCTTTATTCATGATTTCCAGCTCTTCTATTTCTCTTCTCTTTTTAGTAGGTCATTTCCTTTATTCTTGTGAAATCAACAACAGGATGTGACAAATATTCCGCCCACACCTAAATCACAGGATCATTTCTAAGACGAAAAAAAATCCTGCCAGAAACTATTTCTGACAGGATTCCATGCCTTCTACCCCGTTCCGGTAAAGGACACCGGGTAAGACATAAGCTGTAATTCATTTTTAATTAATAGGCTAGAGCAAACAATCCTTTAATATGAGACAAGTAGCGGACATTACTAGCTTCTTTCATTAAGGATGCCGGCATACCTTTCATAGACGTGCCATTTCCCCCAACGGAAGCAACGGCATCTTTACGGCCTAAACTTGCAAGAGTACCGGAGTTAACTGGATTAAACTCTCTCAGATCTTTATCTTTCAAATAAGCAAACAAGTTGTAACCGATTAGGTCTCCCATCTGCCAAGCAATTTGTGCAGTTGGAGGCTGCGGACGCTCGTCTCCTGGTTTGAAGTACACAGCACTGTCGCCAGCTACAAATACATCTTCATGAGAAACGGACTGCAGATAATTGTTTACAGATGCACGACCGCGATTCACTTCAATACCTGATTCGCCTACAAGAGGATTCCCTTGGACGCCGCCAGTCCAAACAAATGTATTCGTTTCGATTTTCTGTCCATCTTTTAATTCGACAACGTTGCCTTCTACATTTGTAACAGGCAGATTAGTTAGAAACTCGACTCCTCGCGCCTCTAAGCTTTCCATTGCCCGTTGAATTAATTCATCAGACAGCATAGGTAGAACTTTCGGCATAGCTTCTACAAGCTTCAATTGAATCTCATCAGGATTAACACCATAAGTTCTTGCCAGCCCAGGAACTTCATCAGCAAGCTCACCTACTAATTCAACACCCGTTAATCCGCCGCCGCCGATTAAGATAACGGCATCTGCTTGATCTTTGGTAGCCGCATAGTTGCGAATGCGCTCTTCAACATGGTTGCGGATACGCTTAGCATCTTCGGCAGATTTAAGAACCATACTGTTCTCTTCCAAACCTGGAATTCCAAAGTATGCCGTCTTGCTTCCTAATGCTACAACAAGAGCATCATAGCTTAACTTAGTTCCATTAGAAAGTTTCACTTCTTTCTGGTCTACAGAAAAAGAATTAACAGTTTCAACTTTCAAGTCAATGTTATTGCCCTTTAATAGTTTTTCTAATGGTAAGGCAGCTGCCTTCTCAGTAATATTACCTGCCGCTAAGCGATGCAGCTCAGTAATAATTTGGTGTGTTGGATATTTATTCACTAATGTGACAGTAGCTTCAGATGCATCCAAGTATTCACGTACACTTAATGCAGATAGAAGTCCACCATAACCAGCTCCCAAGATGACGATGTGTTTTGACATGATTGTTCCTCCATTTCTAATTCTATTATTTAGAAGTTTTGTTTTCTTCAGAGACTTTTAAGTAGGCATTCACGAAGCGGAAAACCTTTTGTGCCTGCGGGTCCTTCAGCATTTTCAGCAATCCGAAGATGCCAACTACCTCATTACTTTTTTCTGCCTGATCTTTAGCTTCAATCGCATTGGCAGCGAAGCCTTTAACAGTCGTTTTCGCTGGGCCGACTATTTCAGATAAGAATTCTGATGTATCTTTCTTTAATACTTCATCTCCAGCTAGTGATTGTACCGTATCATAGGAGCTTGAAAGAATATTGACAAGCTCTGTCAGTTTCGGAAGCTCTTTTACTAAGGCAGTCAGCGAATCTTGAACCTCAGGATCCAGGAGCTGATCCAGTAATTCCCGCTCATCTTGTGTGACTACTTTTTCTTGTTCTGTTGACACTGATTCTGACATATTCACTTCTCCTTTTTCGTCGTTTTTTTATAGTAAATTCTTTAAAAAACAAATGGACCGATTAACAAAGAAGTTCCCTCTCATTCGCAAGGCGATAGAGTTTTCAGCAAAATAAAATTCTTCTTATCTATGATACTTCTATACGATTAACCGACTATATTAGCTTATAATATAACTTTGTGAAATACAACACATTAGAAGTTTTTTATCAAATCTAAATTAGACTGCAAATAGACGCAGCATCACCATTTAGCGAAAGTTGAGATGAGTTCCTTCCATATATTGGAGTCTGGATTTTTTCTTTGAAAACTGTTACTTTCATCTCCCCAAAGTCCTGCTGAATTTTTTGTTAGTTCGATTATAAAGGATCATTTGAAAATGTTGTAACGATAAAACCCTGAATAAGGAATTTTTTTATAAGTGCCCTTTCAAACGAGTTGAAGAGCTTGCTTCATTTCTTATAGAAATTATGACATGGGTAATATGACAGAAAGCAGCATATTGATAAATCTAATAAATACAAGGAAAGAAAAAAAGAATCTTAATTCCCATACCATATGAATTGTATTATCGCTGAACTAAAATGCTGTAAAAATATAAAAAGGTAAGAAAACATGATGAAAGACCAAGTCCGCTAAAAATGAAGGAACTTTTTTATAAGTTCCTCGATTCAGGGTATCGTTCTAACGAGTTGAACTGCTCCATTCATTTCAAGACAAATTGCATACCGTCTTTGAAGTTTTTACTGAAGATAATAAAGAGAATGAGGATCGGCAACGTTAACAGGACGGAACCAGCATACATCGGTCCAGGATAGCCGCCGTACGGGCCGAACATCTGGGCAAGCAGCACATTCAGCGTCAGCATGTTTTCACTATTCACGACCAGCATATCCCATAAGAGTTCCACCCAGCGTTCCATGAACACAAACAGAAAGACAATCGTAGTGATAGACTTTGACATCGGCAGGACGATTTTCCACACAATTTTAAATTGACTTGCCCCGTCCATCTTGGCGGCTTCAATCAATTCATCCGGCAGACCTCTGAAGTAGTTGGTGTACATAAAGATCGCCCAAAGGTTTACGGCTTTAGGCAATATCATCGCCCAGTATGTGTCGTACAGTCCAAAATATCGGATGATCAAAAAGAGCGGAATTAAAAGTATTACCGCAGGATAGAACATTTGAAACAAGATAATATTGTTGATTAATCGATTGCCCCTAAACTTCAGCTTTGCTAGTGAAAAACCAACCAGAATCGCTGTCGTTAACATGAGAAAAGAGGAGGCGGTCGTAACGAAGACACTGTTAAAGAAAGCTCTCAGCCATGGCCGGGCTTCGACACCTTCGCCTCCTGTGAACAGCCACTCATAGGACCGCAACGTAAACTCCGTTGGAATAATTTTCCGATCCACTTGATCCCATACCGCGAACGATCCAAGCACCATGTAAATATAAGGGGCGATCATTACTACCATGACGGCGAAAGCTAAAATATATAACATGGTTACTTTTTTGCGATTACCAGCCATGTTTAGCCCCCCATTTCTCAAGAATTTTCCTAAATATTAATATTGACCCGAATGTTACAAACGAGTTAATGACTGCAATCGCTGTACCGTATCCAGCATTTAAGCGCTCAAACGCCTGACTGTAAATTTCAAGCTGCCACGTATGCGTAGCAAGATCCGGTCCTCCGCCAGTCAGTACGTAAGGTTCGGTGAATATCCCGAACATTAAACCAACCGCCAAAATAGTTACCGTATAAAAAGACGGATACAGCATTGGAAGCGTGACATGCCAGAACCTTTTCCAGCCAATTGCCCCATCAATCTCAGCCGCTTCATAGACGTCTTTCGGGATGCTTTCAAGACCAGCGACAAACAGCAGCGCATAATAACCCGCAAATTTCCAAGCCATCATTAAAGCAATAATTAATGGAGCTAAAATCGAAGAACCAAGCCAGTCAATGTCCAGACCAAATGAATTCCGCAGCCAAATATTGAGCGGACTATTGTAAGACAAGACTCCGTTCACCACTATCGCCGAGGCCACACCTGATGCCAAATAAGGCAGGAAGAAGGCGACCGAAAAGAGACCTTTGAATTTCGGCAGGGAATGAATGATGACGGCGAGCAATAGCGCTCCCCCGACTACGATTGGTACGAACATGACCAGGAACTTATATGTAACAAAGAAAGCCGCTCGCACACTTTCACTGAAAAAAGCTTGAATGAAGTTCTGTACACCAACAAATTCGTAATCTGGCGCGATTAAATTCCAATTGGTAAACGCCAAATACGTCGCCCATAATAAAGGGAACAGAAAAAAGATAAGTGAATAAATGAGGTAGGGGCTGGCAAATAGCCAGCCTAACCTCGCATTACTTCTTTCCATTTTACTTCAACACCTTTTTGATGGCGTCGGTCATATCGCTCCATGCTTGATCAGGAGATTTCTCACCTTTGACGACGGGGTTCACCGCTTCTTTACCAATCAATTCCTGGACTTCTACCGTCTTCTCATTATCAATCGGCGGAACAGCATTCGGAATATTTTCGGCATATTTCTGAAGCTCTGGATGTTCCTCTAAGAAACTGGTAAACGTTTCGTTCGATGATAGATCATCACGTGCAGGAGGTAGATTTGTCTGCTTGAACCACTCCAAATCATGTTCAGGATCTGAATAGACCCACTTCACAAAGTCAAAAGCGGCTTGCTGCTGTTCTTTGGTTGCAGAAGCATAGATGGAGAGTCCTTTGGTATCGGCAAAAGTTTTCTCGTTTTCACTATCCACACCCTCAGGAACCGGAGGCATCGTAAGATCATAGGTTTCGCCAAGCTTCATTTCTGGGTATTTCTCTGCCCATGCAGAGAACGTCCATGGTCCGATATCGACCATAATGGATTGGCCCGTTTCAAATGGGTCAGTAGCTTCACGAGTTAATAGCAAGTCATTATCGCTCAAATCCTTCAAGAATTGCAGAGTAGCAACGCCTGCTTCCTGGTCGGAAACAAGTTCATTCCCTTCGACAAAGTTGTTTCCTTTAGATGCTCCATTATAAAGCATGAAGAAGTCAAACCAGCGTGCCCACCATGTAGGCTTCACTAAATCGGCACGGGACCATAAGAACTTGTCAGGATATTTTTCTTTCAGTTTTTTCCCAACCTCTAATACTTCGTCGTATGTTTTAGGCGGTGAATCAACCCCAAGATCCTTGAGGATATCCGTTCTCCAGCCAAACAGCATAGCGTTCGAATAAATAGGCAGCACGTATTGATGATCATCCGCAAACTTCCAAGTAGAGATGGTTTCTTCCATTTTGCGGTCTTTAAGCAGTTCGTCATAGCCATCAAATTCGTCTAGAGGCACAACGGCACTGCTTCCAGCAAGTTGAGCAGCAAATCCACGGGAAATGTTTTCAGAAATGGCTGGAGCATTTCCTGCAGCAATTGCGGACTGAATACCCGCTTCAGAAGATGGACTTTCCGGCATCGGTGATACATTGATTTTCACATCTTCGTTTTCTTTCATATATTGTTTAGCCATATCTTCCCAGAAAACTTGCTGTGAAGGGTTTGGGGCTGCCCAGAAATCAAACTCAACCTTTCCATCTCCTTCCCCGCTTGAGCTATCAGATGAACAGCCTGAGGCGATAAGAGCTACGACAAACAGTAGAATTAAAAAACGATAAGTACGAAACTTTTTCATACGTATTCTCCTCCCTTAATTTGAAATGGATCTGGTATTCTGATCTTATGAGCTTCTGCATCGCTGACGCCAACATATAACTCAACTTTTCCACTATCCAGTTGAACGAGTCCTCCGCTAAATAACACATCTGTTAAGTCTTCACGTTTCGCTTCCCCTGGAGGAAAGTCGTCTCGAACGGCAATGATCTTCATCTCTTCCAGCTTCATCTCCTCGCGGTTCAATAAACAGGTCATTGGATAATAATGACGGTTCCCTGCTTCATCGAACCGGGCGATATGGCCAAGTATTCCAATCTTTCCACCATCGAAGAGATAAAGCTCATTCGCGCCGCCCCACTCTTCCTTTACGAAATGTTCCTCTAACAATGGTGCTTCCTCGATGACTTCAGCGGTCAGTTGATCAAGCGTTTCAATTTCGGTATAACCAATCTTTCCGCGTCCCCCTTCTTCTCCTTGAGGACGAGTGCAAATGCCAATTCGATGGTCAGGCAGTTCGACTAACCGGATGTCCTTCATTCCTTTTGGTCCTTCAGCAAAGCGTTGCAGTTCAGAGATGTTTGCCCCTTTATAAAACACCGTTTTCCATTGGAGCGCCCCTTCCTTTGCAGGATCTGGAGCGACTTCTACACCGCCAAACACGAGTTGCTCATGGATGGTGACTATAAAAGGATCTTGAAGCTCAAACGTGGGGGCAGCTTTTCTTGGTTTCCACTCTTCGCCCTCGTTTGAGAAAAACATGACCTCAGAGTACTCGGATTCCCTTGGTTCTACTCTGGCTGCGATCACTTTTTCATTTCTATCGGCAAATGGAGCGGTAATGTTGTAAACATCACGGTCTCCCACACCGGTAAAATGGAGCTTTTCTCCTTTATTGAGCGAGGGATGTTGTCGAAATTGATTCAGCAGTTGTATCACAGTAAATGTCATCAATCTTCCCTCCCTTACACATCAGTTAGTCGAGATAATATGTCATCCAATGCTACCTCACAAACAGCCATTGATGTATCCGATACACCATAATAAATGCGCAAGCTCTGATTTTGTAACGTGACACCACAAGTGAACACAACATCACCAAAGAATCCATTGGTCTCATAATCCGCTTCCGGGACCAATATGGGTTCGTTCGTTTTGGCGAGAACTTTGGAAGGATCCTCTAAATCAAGAAGTACCGCTCCCAGGCAATAGCGATCGTCTCTATCTGCCGCATGATAAATCTCAAGCCACCCTTGGCTCGTTTTAAACGGGACGGCTCCCCCGCCAATCCTGCCATTATCCCAGCCGTCTTCACTGAGACCTAACAAATGCTGATGATTTCCCCAGTACAGAAGGTTGTCCGACTCCGCCAGCCAAATCTCCGGCTGGCCAATCCCCTTAGGAACAGGACGGTGAAGAGCGTAATACTTGCCGTTAATCTTACCTGGGAAGATAGCAACATCCTTATTTTCCGGGGGAAAGATCAGTCCTAAACGTTCATAACTCACAAAGTCCTTCGTGGAAACGAGACCGACCGCAACCCCTTTATCAGATATCGCGCTGTATTGGATGTAATATGTATCTTCAATTTGGGTCACCCGCGGATCTTCAACGCCCCATGATTCAGCAGCTATTTCTGGATAAATAAACGGTTGATCATCGACGGTGAACGATTTCCCATCTGAGCTTCTGGCAATTCGGATATAAGATAAGGAAGTTAAGTAAGCAGTACTTCGTTGTGTTTCATTGAAAAGAACGGTACGCGGATCCGAAAAGTCATAGCGTTCGTCATCCTTCTTCAGTGATATCACCTGGACCTGCGGCTCTCCATATGAAAAATTAATCACTGTAGTTTTTACTTCGTCTGGATTGTTTTGGACGGGACGCTCTGCTACTCTTAGAAGAAGCAATGTTTCCCCATTAAACTCCGCCACACCTGCATTGAATACTCCGATTACTTCATGATTATCATGGTAAGCAGCAATATCCTCCGGCTTTAAAATTGGATTCTTCTCTAGACGATGCACAATCATGTCATTCTGATCCCCCATTCTTCATTGAAAACCCTTACACGAATTATTAAATAAAAAAACATGACAAACATTATTATTCCGTTAAGTAATGTTATAATTAACCTTACAAATGATTATACTATTACTATTTGTCATGTCAACAACATTTTCTGTCTTAGCAAAGTTCTTCATTATCATTGAATTAATTGGAAGTTTTAAGTATATTATTAAGTAACGTTACAAAATAATGTTCGGATGACTGTTTATAGAAAGGTTGACTTATATATGGGAAAAAGAGTCACAATGCAAGACATTGCAGATCGACTGAATATATCCAAGAATTCTGTCTCTCAAGCTCTGTCTGGGAAACCGGGGGTGAGTGATGAGACGCGGCAGCTTGTGCTGAAAACTGCAAAAGACATTGGCTATCACTATAATCCAGGCAATGGTCACACGAAAGAGGAAGAGAAAATCACAGGCAACATTGCTTTAATTGCTTCTGAATTCGCCTTTTCCATGAAAAGCTTTTTCGGAGAAATTTACTTGAGTGTCGAAGAAGAAGTTAATAAGCGAAATAAGAACCTGCTGATCCAATCCATCAATAACCAATCAAGAGATCAGCTCATTCTCCCTCCTTTTATTGAAAAACGACAAGTCGATGGCATCTTAATCTTATCTCATATTAGTAATGACTATATAAATAAGATTTTAGCTACAGGCATTCCGACCGTACTGATCGATCACCACCATCCGGAGATTAAAGCAGATGCCATCCTTACAAATAATCGCTTCGGTGCCTACACGGTTACCAAGCACTTGCTGGAGCTGGGTCACAGAGACATAGCTTTTATAGGAAACATTGACTTCTCACCAAGCTATCAGGAACGCTGGGAAGGCTATCATCTAGCCCATAGAGAATATGGAATAAAACCAAAGGAAAACTTTCAATTGAAAGATGCCCTGGAAGAAGCGCCCGTCATCAATTACTACATCAACCAGCTAGAAGAAAATCCGACCGCCTGGGTGTGTGTAAATGATGGATTAGGCTACCTTGTGACCTCCGGCTTACAGTCCCTCGGGTTTAAAGTTCCAGATGATGCTTCTGTCTGCAGCTTTGATAATGGCCAGCTGTCTCAGCTTTCTACCCCTTCGATTACGACGATGGATATTGATTTCAAGGCTTTCGGACAAAATGCGGTAGAAAAGCTGTTCTGGCGGATGGACAATCGTGAGGCACCTCATCAGGAGGTTTTACTGCCGACGACATTGATTGAGAGAGAGTCTACATGGACGGCTTCAAAGAAAGCGAAGGTGAAGCAACAGTAAGAGCCAAAAGAGGCAGTCAGCTTAATCGCTATTTAATCTAAAAATGTAAGAAGCGATCAATCCACAATTGGATTGATCGCTTTTATTCGTTAATGATGATGTAGTTAACAAGCTCCGATCATTATATCATCGGGCTCATTGAAGTAATACTTCATATACATAGACCTTATCCTATCAAGTCTATCCGTTTCTCTTTCAAACAAATGAAAACAAAACATCTTCTGTTCTAAAACGATAAAACATAATATGAGGAACTAAGTCATGTTTAAAATGGGGACAAATTTGTGCTTTTAAACTATTACCAAATAGCTTCTCCTATCATTAAATATAGAGTAAGAAAAAATATATAAATCTGGAGGTGAATTACATGGGATGTAATGCTTGTTGTCCAGATGACGGCCCATTACAATTTGGTGATCTTGCTACAGATGAGTTTTGTGGAAACTTTGATATAGCTTGTGGAACTAATCCGGAAGATCCAGTAACTTTATGGTCTTTAGATGATACCTTTTTTGATCAAGATGCTCAAACGGCCGGAACTGTTAGTGTCTATTTTGAAGGGGGCTGCAGTGACGTATTGGAAGTGCTTATAACACGCCGGGATCTAACTCAAACGACTTTATTCATTGAGCCTAGAAACACAAGATCCATATCAATTCTTAACCTTATCGCTGTATCCGTCGCGTGCCCTAAGGGTCAAGAATCTAGTCGCTGTAGAGGAAAATATTGTATTAATTTGCACTACGATGTTTTAGTAGCTCCTGGTTTTTAATAAACAAAAAATCGAAACACTCATCTGTTTCGATTTTTTCTTGCCATAATTAACATACAATATATGGAATGAACTCTCAGCAAGCCAGTTACCTTCTTTAAGCCTTTAGCCTTTATATAAATCATATTTCAAAACTAATCCGTTTCTAAAAATGAGATGAGCTACGTTGCACATTGTACAAATCCCCATTTTTTTAAAATCAGGTCCGCACATCTACGTGAGGAATATACATATGTAGTAAGTATTTAAAGTGAAGGAGTGGTACAAAAAGAATGTCCCTAAAAATAAACGACTCCTCCCATTGCTTAAATGTAGAGAGAGTCTATGATTGGGTCCATGCACCTTTACAATGTTCTGTATTTGTTGACATCCCTTTAGTAAAAAAAGCTGCCAAAGATGAAGTTTGCGGGAACTTCACCTTATTTTCTCCAGGTCAGGTTAGTCGACTGTGGGAATCCATCCTTCCCTTCAATGTCTCCGGTTCCGTTACTATACTTATGACATCGGGAAGTTTAGCGTCTGTCGATATCCTTATTAATGGAAAGGCCATCGATACTAACCAAGAAAGTGTATATAATAAGACCTTTCATTCTTTAAAAAGCATAGAAATACGAAATAAAGATTCATTATTGCCCGTTACAGGTAAATATTGTTTTACTATCCATTATTTCGTCATCCAGGATAGACAAGAATCCATTTGCGATTGCCAGTTCAATAGATGTTTCCTAGCAAATGAATGTGGAGAACCCGTTGACCTTGATGAGCTTATCTGTAAAGAAGCAGGAGCCCGAGAACAAATCAACATAAGTTTCCCCGACGGAAAGGATGCTGTTTTAGAAAAAGTAACCTTGTGCAAGCAGGGTTTTATCGGAGTTTGCTTAAATGGCAGAACTCAAGTGTGTGTGATTCCGTTTTCTAAAGTTGAACATTTAATCCTTTGTGCGCCGGAAGGAACGTCTATACATTGCCAAGTAACTCATTTTTCCTGCCGGATAAACACGATTACACGATGTAACAATTGCTTGAGGTTAGAATTCATTATTGATATTTGTCAAAGCATCCAGTCTGTTGCCAATGTAACGGTTGAAATCAATGATGGAATTTCTTGCTCGCCAAGAAATAATGTTGGAAACGCAACTTGCATGAACAGCAAATTAATTGCTCCCGCTGAATTCCTAAACAATGAGGAGGAGTAAATAATACAACTTCTCCCCCTCTATTATTAAATGACCTCTAAGTAAAATTCTGTATACTAGATATTTTACATAAGGACAGTGCTATAAAGTTATTATTATTTCTAACTTTGACAATACCTTCGCCTGTGTCCAATATTAGAACGTTGGTTAAGTTGTTAAATGCCGTTCCTAATACATCTACATCTGCTTTAGATATTCCTTCAAAGAACTCGCGTAACGGCCTTTCACAGCAATCACATTCGCCTCCTGCTTCATCCACTGGCGGTTCGAGTAATTGAATATTCTGGACCTGTGGTGCTTGTACGCCAGCAACTAAACATATCGGGAGGGCAATAGTATTCGATCCTTGCCTGATCGTGACTATAAAATCATCAACATCCAGGATCGTGGCACTGGGATAAAGACCAGAGCTTGTATCTGTTGTACCAATGCGAACAACTCTCCCTACTAATTGTTCCAGTACGTCCTGCATAGGTTCGACACAGCAATCACATAAAGACGTATTCCTATCTAAATCTGGACAGCAGCCACCATCAAATTGATCCTTCATCTATTCCACCTCCCTGCCAAACTTTTCTCATTTTCAGGTATCCTGATCGGCATATAATCCTCTTGCTCATTTTAAGAAATTCATTCCTCTTTTAATCCATGCACAGTTCGTTGATTGCATTAAAAAAGTAATAGGTCCAAAAACAACATTAATTTTCCACTTTACTCTATTTAATGCTTAATATAGAGAAATGATTGGACAAAATAATCATAGATCCTCTAATTTGATAGATTTTAAATTTGAATGAGAACGATAAGATTTACTTTAAATATCCTCCTGATCACATGGCCTGCACACGTTTGTCTAATCTGCAATTCACTGCTATAGAATAGTAGAATTCTATACAAATTTGATGGCGCATCCTTCGCAACCGTACAAAGTGATAATGTCATAGTAGTTATATAGAGGAGAAATCCGGGAGTTTAAGTCATGCCCTATTAACCCAAAAAAAAGAGAAAGCCATCTTTCATAAACGCATGCTCACAAGCAAATACATTTAGAAAGAGACCTTCTCTCTGAAATTATTATTTAGTTACAGTACCTGCATCGGCAGGGTGTACGCCATGACGATAGAAGTCGGCGTCAATTGGGTCCAATGGTTTGCGTCCAAGGATGAGGTCCGCTGCTTTTTCGGCAAGCATCAACACAGGTGCGTGGATGTTCCCGTTAGTAACGTAAGGCATAGCAGAGGCATCCACCACTCGTACATTGTCGAGTCCGTGAACTTTCATCGTTTCTGGATCTACGACAGCCATTGGGTCTGAAGCTGGTCCCATTTTCGCTGTACAGGACGGGTGAAGCGCGGTTTCCGCATCTTCTTTTACCCAGTCTAAGATTTCCTCGTCTGTTTGAACGTTAGGACCAGGTGAGAGTTCCGCAGCATTGTACGGTTTCATAGCTGGCTGTGCCATAATCTTACGAGTGACTCTTACAGCTTCCACCCATTCACGTTTGTCCTGTTCCGTAGAAAGATAGTTGTAAACCATGCTTGGATGCTCTTTCGGGTCTTTGGAACGAATCTTTAATGATCCGCGGGCATCCGAGTACATAGGTCCGACATGGACTTGGAAGCCGTGATCCGTCGGTGCTTTCTGTCCATCGTATCGAACAGCTACCGGAAGGAAATGGTACATGAGATTCGGGTACTTGACGTCTTCATTCGAACGGACGAAACCGCCGCCTTCGAAATGATTAGTCGCTGCCGGCCCTGTGCGACCGAACATCCACTGCAAGCCGATCCAAGGCATGCGGGCTTTATTTAAATTCGGCTGTTCAGAAACAGGAAGCGGACACGCATGCTGGATGTAAACTTCGAGGTGATCCTGGAGATTTTCTCCCACACCCGGAAGGTTCACAACCGGTTGAATACCAAGAGATTTAAGATGTTCCGCTTCGCCTACACCTGACAATTGCAACAGCTGAGGAGTGTTAATCGCACCACCTGAAAGAACGACTTCACCGGCTTGAACTTGATGAGTCTTTCCGTTGCGCTGATAGGTCAATCCTTTTGCTTTAGTACCGTCGAAGTCAATGCTCTTAACGAATGCACGAGTCCTTACCGTTAAATTCTCACGCTTCATAGCTGGATGCAGATAAGCGCGGGAAGCCGACAACCGCTGCCCTTTGTACACATGCTTATCGAACGGTCCGAATCCTTCCTGGCGAAACCCGTTCACATCAGGGGTTCTTGAATAGCCAGCTTCTACTCCTGAGTTAAAGAAAGCTTGGAATAAAGGATTTTTCGCAGGTCCACGTTCTAATTTAATAGGACCGTCGTGACCGCGAAGATCATCATCCGGAGATGCTAACGCGTTTTCCAATCGTTTGAAATAAGGAAGGCAATGGGCGAAATTCCACGTTTCCATTCCAGTATCGGCTCCCCAGCGTTCATAATCCATCGGGTTACCTCGCTGATAAATCATACCGTTGATGGAACTAGAACCTCCTAGTACCTTTCCGCGAGCATGCTTGATCCGTCGTCCATTCATATAAGGCTCTGGATCTGATTCATATTTCCAATCGTAAAGGCTTTTTCCTGCAGGATACGGCAGAGCTGCCGGCATCTGGATCAATAAGTCCCAAGAATAATCACTGCGTCCTGCCTCTAAAACAAGCACACTTTTTTTCCCGTCTTCACTTAAACGGTCGCCGAGTACAGAACCTGCACTACCGCCGCCAACGATAACAATGTCAAATGATTCAGTCATAATTTGTTCCTCCTTGCATGGTGAATTCGGAAGGAAAGGGTTCAGACCTTTGCTCCAAACCCCTGCTTCCTTTATCAAATCTATTTATCTTTTTAATTCATTACTTAGTCTGCAATTAATCTATAGAGAATGAACTTAGAACCAGTTCATAGTTTCAGGTTTATGGTTACGGAAGATATGCTTGGTTTCTGTATATTCTTCCATCCCTAGTCTGCCTAGTTCGCGTCCAATACCTGACTGCTTGTATCCGCCCCACGGAGCGTGCGGGAAGTAAAGATTAAATTCATTAATCCAAACCGTACCCATGCGCATTTTCGCTGCACAGCGTTCTGCTTTCGCAATATCGTTTGTGAAAACGCCGCCGGCAAGTCCGTAGATGGAGTCATTCGCAAGCTTAACTGCTTCGTCTTCTGCCTGAAATTTCTCAATCGTAATGACAGGACCAAAGCCTTCCTCCTGCACAACACTCATGTCAGTGGTGCAGTCTGTGAAAATGGTTGGCAAGTAGAAAAAGCCATTTTGTAATTCAGGATCTTCAGGGCGCTTACCGCCAATGGCAAGTGTTGCTCCCTCTTTAACCCCTGCTTCTACATAATTTTCTACTTTCGCAAGGTGTTCCGCTGAAATAAGCGGTCCCATTTGCGTATCTTCATCAAATCCGCTTCCCAGCTTAAAGTTCTTCACTCGTTCTACAAGTGCTTGAACGAACTCATCGTGGATGCTTTCTTCGACGATCAGTCTTGTACCAGCGGAACAGATCTGTCCTGCGTGGAAGAAAACTCCGTTTAAAGCCTGGTCCACGGCTACTTCGAAATCTGCGTCAGCAAAGATAACATTTGGATTTTTCCCGCCAAGCTCCAGGGCAAGATTCTTCACATTTGAACTCGCCGCCTGCATAATTTTCTTACCGGTATCAATGCCGCCTGTGAAGGAAATAAGGTCAACATCTGTGCTGCTAGACAGCTCTGAACCGATGGCAGCGCCTGTACCAAGAACCAGATTCGCTACACCCGCTGGTACGCCAGCCTCTTCGATCAGTTCAAATACTTTGATCGTCGTAAGCGGCGTAATTTCACTAGGCTTCATAATTAAAGTGTTTCCTGTCGCAATCGCCGGAGCCAGTTTCCAGGACGCTTGTAGTAAAGGATAATTCCAAGGAGTGATTTGTCCGCAAACCCCCACAGGTTCGTAGACTACTTTACTGCTGGAATTTGGAATAGGAGAATCGATCAGCTCTCCGCCATCCTTATCAGCAAGCTCTGAGAAATAGCGGAACACTCCAGCGATATCCTCCATGTCTCCACGGCTTTCTTCTACTGTTTTGCCTGTATCCAGTGATTCTAAATGAGCAAGCTCTTCCTTATCTCTTTCAATAAATTCAGCAATTTTCCTAACGAATGCCCCTCGCTCTGTTGCTGGGGTTGACGCCCATTCGCCATGATCAAAGGCTTCTCTTGCGGCAGCGATGGCTGCTTTGGCGTCTGCTTCATCACCTTCTGGAACCTCCGCAATGACTTCCTGATTAAATGGATTAATAATCGTACGTGTGTTTCCTGAGTTTGCGTTCGTCCATTCTCCGTTGATGTATTGTTGTAGTTTTAGATTCAAATCTATCACTCCAATTTTTAAAATTAAGTTTGTTAAAAATTTATTTAATAACTAAAACACTAACACGTCTTTTTTAGACTGTCAAAATAAGTGACAGATGATATAGAAATAATTAGAATGAAGGTGGATGGTTAGTATAAGAAAGAGGATAACCGTTTTAAATAGGAAAAATCACCTTGTTCATTTGACATTTCATCTCAACAAGATAACATTAAGTTTATAAAGAAGATTCGATAATTATTTAACACGGTTTACTTTATATTGAAGGAGCGACCTTATGAGTGAATCTAATGAAAGATCCAGAATTAAAATGGAAGAAGCTAAAGATAAAGTCATTGGCGCCATTGCAGAAACAATGGATTTATATGGGGTCACCCCCGCTGCGGCCAACTTATATGCGACCATGTACTTTGAAGATCAGATGACGCTCGATGAAATGCGTACAGAGCTCGAAATGAGTAAACCAAGCATGAGTACCAGCGTCCGCAGACTCCAGGAAATAGATATGGTGAAAAAAACATTCACCCGTGGTTCCCGGAAGCATACGTATGCAGCGGAGAAGAATTTCTTCCGCTCCTTCATGGCCTTTTACTGTCAGATGTGGGAACGCGAAGTGAAAATGAATTTCGAAGCGATAGAGGAATCACAAGAAGATTTCATAGAGATTATCAAAGACCCTGACAGTACCCCGGACATTGTAGCAGAAGCCAAGAAATACTATGATCAATTAGAAGAATCTAAAACCTACTACCGCTGGCTTGATGATCTAGTTGCAAGTATAAGAAGCGGTAAGATATTTGAATTCCTGCCAAAAGATCGACGAGATTAAAGTACAGAAAGCTATCAGGCAGTTTAATGGCAAGCAGCTATTACTGCCTGGTCCTCTGACTATTCCCTCTTTTTATAAAAAATAAGCAGGCTTCATTTTGCTTTTTTGTTAAATAAATTTTTAATACATTGAATTTTTAGGATGTATTTTAAATAATAAATACACTAATGAAAAGGAGTTTTGTACATGAATAAGCGAAAAACAGGATTTATGTTATGTTTAGCTATACTTATGGCAGCTGTACTCACAGCATGCGGAAGCACGAGCGACGAGGCTGATAGTGATCAGTCCGGATCAGACTCAGAGGCAAAAAGTAAAGAAATAACGATGGGCCAAATTAACTGGGCTGAAAATATTGCCATAACAAACATGTGGAAAGTCATTTTAGAAGATAAAGGCTATGACGTTAAGTTAAAGAATTTGAACATGGGATCTACCATGAAAGCATTAGAAAATGGCGATCTGGATGCTAGTTTAGAAATCTGGCTGCCCGTTCAGGATGCTAACTATCTGAAGAAATATAAAGATACGGTTAATTTCTCCGATGCTACTTGGTATGACCATGCAAAAGTAGGACTTGTTGTTCCTGCCTACTTAAAAGACATCAATAGCGTCGAAGACTTAAATGCACATAAAGATATGTTCGATGGCAAAATTGTCGGGTTTGACCCTGGCGCAGGTACGATGGAAGTGACAGAGAAATTAATTAAAGACTATGACCTTGATTACGAACTGCAATCAAGCTCTGAACCAGCAATGTTAGCTGAGATTGGCAAAGCGATTGACGACAAAGAACCTATCGTTGCCCCGCTATGGAGTCCTCACTGGGTATTCTCCAAATATGACTTGAAATTCCTCGATGATCCGAAGAAAACATTCGGTGGTGTTGAAAAGATTCACCATGCGACAAGACAAGGATTTGCAGACGATAATCCAGAAGTAAGCAAATGGTTTAAAAATTGGAAAATGAATGATAAACAAATCGGCTCGCTGATCGACAAAGTAGAAAATAGCGAAGAACCTCTTGAAGGCGCTAAACAGTGGGTAGATGAAAATCAAGATTTGATTGATGAATGGGTAAAATAACACGCGTATAAAACATAAAGAAGCTGGTCTCCCGTTATGGCGGAGACCAGCTTCTTTTGTTTAAGGAATACATACTAAGAATGTATTACAGAGGCCATACAATTTATAACTTCAGTTGCATCTTTTCAGATTTCAATTGTATGATGCTTTATTTAAAGACTTTGACTCCAGTCCATGATCGTTTCTCCTTCAAGATATTTCTCCGCATCCATGGCCGCCATACAACCTGTTCCCGCAGCTGTAATCGCTTGACGGTACTTTTGATCTTGGACGTCCCCACAGGCAAATACTCCATGAATGTTAGTATTTGTTGTCCCAGGCTCCACGAGAAGGTAGCCTTTTTCATCCATATTCAATTTACCTTTAAGAAATTCGGTATTAGGATTGTGTCCGATCGCTACAAAAATTCCGTCGGTATCCAGGATTTCTTCTTTCCCAGTATCGTTATCTTTTACTTTTAATCCAGCTATCTTCATACCGTCCGATACCATTTCTACAGGCGTCTGGTTTAGTGCCCAAGTAATTTTCTCATTATTTTTGGCACGGTCCTGCATAATCTTAGAGGCCCGTAATTCGTTACGGCGATGGACAATCTGGACCTCACTTGCAAACTTTGTCAGGAAGTTCGCTTCTTCCATCGCAGAGTCTCCTCCACCAACGATGATGACTTTCTTGCCTCTGAAGAAGAATCCATCACACGTCGCACAGGTACTTACGCCTTTTCCGATGTTTTCTTTTTCTCCCGGGATTTCAAGCAGCTTGGCTGAAGCTCCCGTGGAAATGATCAGAGACTGAGTGGTTACCTCTCCGATTCCATCTATTGATAACGTAAAGGGGCGTTTGTCGACTGCGGCATCGGTTACCCATCCCCTCTTGAATGTCGCCCCGAATCTCTCGGCTTGTTTTCTCATATTATCCATAAGCTCCGGTCCCATAATACCGTCTGTGAATCCCGGGAAGTTCTCTACTTCTGTGGTTAAGGTAAGCTGCCCGCCTGGCTCTGGCCCTTCAATAACTAAAGGTTCCATATTCGCTCTAGCTAAATAGATCGCTGCTGTTAATCCGGCAGGTCCTGTTCCTAAAATTACTACTTTTTCCATTGTCATACCCTCCAATAAATGTTTCATCCTCATCTATTTCTAACTTAATCTTTTTTCATTGGTCCGTGGAATAATTGCAGTATCTTATGTGGATTTATCTTTACCGTTCTCCGATTAGGTTCGCTGGTCAAACTCCCCAGTTCCCTTATGATCCCCTATTAAAGTATAGACCTCGGAAACACCGGTTAAACATTCAGTGATCCTTGCCGTTATTAGTATAATTATTGCTTCTCTTCAGCAAATTGCTTGATACGATCAGCTATTTGGTCGCGAACGCGCTGAAAGACAGCCCATTTCTCTTCTTCGTTACCTTCTGCTTTAGCTGGATCGTCGAATCCCCAGTGGAAGCGGGTGACGTGAGGAGGAGTGATCGGACATTTATCCTTCGCATCTCCGCAGAGAGTAATGGCAAAAGCTGAGTTGTTTAGAATATCTGCATCAATAATGTCAGAAGTCTGGCCGCTAATATCAATATCTACTTCCTTCATCGCTTTAACAGCGTTAGGGTTCAGTCCGTGGGATTCAATACCAGCAGACCGTACCTCAAACTCCTCTCCAAGATATTGTTTTCCGAAACCTTCAGCCATTTGACTGCGGCAAGAGTTTCCTGTGCAAAGAAAATAAATAACGGGTTTGTTAGACATCATACATTTCTCCTTTTGTTAAAATCATGATAGAATCATCAGCCAAACATAAAGACCGGCTAATGTAATAAATAACGTGGGAACGGTTAGAATTACCCCAATTTTAAAGTAGTATCCCCATGGAATTTTTACTCCTTTGGTGGAAAGGACATGGAGCCACAATAAGGTAGCTAAGGATCCAATCGGTGTAATTTTCGGTCCAAGATCAGATCCAATCACATTGGCATATATCAAAGCATCTTTCATCGTGCCTGTCGCATCGGTACCAGAAATGGCAAGCGCGTCAATCATCACGGTTGGCATGTTATTCATGATCGAGGAAAGAATAGCAGCAATGAATCCCATAGAAACGGTGCCGATAAACAGTCCCTGATCCGCTGTAGCTTGGATAATAGTAGCGAGAACATCGGTTAATCCGACATTGCGCAGTCCATATACCACCACATACATGCCTAATGAGAAAAAGACGATCGCCCATGGTGCGCCTTTGACTACTTCTCCTGTTTTAACAGCCGCACTTCTGCGTGCCATGAGTAAGAAGAAAATCGCTGCAATTCCAGCAATAAAGGAAACTGGAATACCTAAAGGTTCACTGGCAAAATATCCGACTAATAGGACAGCTAAGACCGGCCAGGACAAGCGGAACATCTTGTGATCTTTGATGGCTTCGCTTGGCTTTTTAAGCTGTGACAGATCATACTTGCCCGGAATACTCTTCCTGAAAAATATATATAAGACAAGAATACTTGCAGCTAAGGAAAACAGATCCGGGACAATCATGCGCGAAGCATATTCGATAAATCCAATATTAAAAAAGTCCGCAGACACGATATTCACTAAGTTGCTGACAACCAGCGGCAATGACGTCGTATCCGCAATAAATCCACTAGCCATAATGAACGGAAGAATCATGGCTTCCTTAAAGTTCAAATTTCTTACCATGGCTAAAACAATCGGTGTTAATATTAAGGCTGCTCCATCGTTCGCAAACAAGGCAGCAACGACCGCACCCAATAGGGTGACGTAAATAAACATGCGTTTGCCATCACCCTTAGCTACCCGTGCCATGTGAAGAGCGGCCCATTCAAAGAAACCAATCTCATCTAGAATTAAAGAAATAATAATGATGGCCACAAAGGCGAGCGTCGCATTCCAGACGATATCGGTAACGGCTAATACATCCTGAAAGGTAACAACCCCAAAGATTAAAGCTAAGATGGCTCCAGCACAAGCTGACCATCCGATACCCAGATTCTTGGGCTGCCAAATGACAAACACTAAAGTAAGTACAAAAATAAGAGTTGCTATCATTGCCAAATTCAAAGGAATCCCCCTACTAGTCGCATTGGATACGTAAACCGGCGTCCTCTAATGCGGTTAATTTCTCTTTTTGATTCGGTATTTGTTCTAAAATCTGCTGAATGACTGGGTACGTTTCATGTTGTACGTTTATAGAGTAGAAGATCCACTGCCCTCTCCTCTGTTCTTTAACCAGCCCGGCATCCCGTAATTTTCTCAAGTGCTGACTGATAGAAGGCTGGCTCATTTGTAACACTTCTACAAATTCACAAACACAGCATTCACTATCCTTGATGAGCCCCATAATGGTTAATCGGGTTTTGTCTCCTAACAGCTTTAATGTTTTGACTGTATCTTCTAATTCAATGATGGTTTCCTCCATAGAATCACCTCGATTATTAGTATATAAGTATATGCTTATATTCGCAATAAAAATGATTCACTTTGATGACGGAAGACCTTCCTTTTTCAACAAACCTTTAGCCGACATACTAGCTCCTTCGTCATTTGGATCTCATCCTGATTCATCCGACATTGTTTTTTTACTTCTTCCCACGCTTCACTTTTTTGATCTTCCCTATCATTTTCAATCCTTTTTTCAATATTATTTTAAAAACTTGCCCCGCTGCCCTCAACTTTCTCAATGGCTATTAACATAGGCGAAAAGGGAATCGTAAACGGATTAACTTTGCTAGAATTGAATTTTTTTATAAAAAAGTAAAGATGGTGAAACGAATAGATTTATCACACAGATCAAGGGTTTCTAAAACTGATAAATGTACACTACTTGAATACAAAAAAGAAGCCAATCCATATTTATGCGGATTGACCTCTTGATTACTAGTTATGGTGGAGAGGATTGTTCAAGATTCCACTCGTGCACCACCGATTTACAAGATGGTTAAATCATTCATTTTTTCATCAAAATATACCTTCGAAAAAAGTTATCTTTTGTCTTCCTCAAAGCGTACCGTATCTTTTAAATCATTGCCGTCTTCTATTGAATTGCTGCTTGCCACCTTTTTCGCAAATTCCTTAACGGTCTTAACGCTCAAGCCGGACTCCCAGTATTCAGCGATTTCGGGTTTCACTTTGACTAGGACAACATTAGGATCCTCAGCAGAAGTGTTCAGCACTTTTTCGACTATCTTACTCATGTACTCTTTCTTCTTCTTTTCATCTTGTACAAATTCAGCCGTACCGCTGATCGAAACATAGGATCCGCCTGCATATGCTAAGTTAACGGCAGGATTAAGGTTGATGTCCTTATATTTCTCTGTATCTTTCTCTGTAATGAACCAGATCTCTTCTTTATCCATTTGCACTTCCTGGGTGTGCATCGGGCGAGACATCAGTTTACCCTCCGGGGAGACCGTAGTCAGCATGGCTACCTTTTCATCTTTAATTAAGTCTTTAATATTCTTAATGGTTTTCTCGTTTGTTTGGTCAGTCATATACATTTACCTCCTTATGATCTTAGCAGCTGTTTCTCACCTGAACAGGAAAATGAAGCAGTCTGCTATCTATCATTTCTTCTTCACCCTTTTCCCGGATAAACGAACAATTACACTTCCTCAACCGTTAATCATGGCGAGGTATTTTTGAACCTATGAGCTCCTTAATGCATTCGTACTTGGTGAAAAGCTTGCAGAAAGCTAACTTCAATCCTTATGAACCAATTTATTCGGATTCATAATTCCTTTTGGATCAAGCGTAGACTTGATAGCTTTCATTACTCCCAGCGCATTTCCATGTTCCCGCTCCTGGTATTTCATTTTGCCAAGACCCACGCCATGCTCTCCTGTGCACGTTCCTCCGCAAGCAAGCGCATAGTTAACAATCTCTTCATTAAATTGTTCCGCCTTCTGCACTTCTTCCGGATCGCTTGTATTGATCATCAGTAAAGCATGATAGTTACCATCTCCCACATGACCCAGAATTCCTGATACCAGATTTAATTCGTTAATTTTCTCTCTCGCATGTTTAATCGCACCGCCAAGCTCTGTGATAGGTACACATACGTCCGTAACCATTAGCTTCCGTTCAGGATTGCCGTGAATATAGGCATAAGCCAGATTATGACGGGCATCCCAAAGCTTATTTCTCGCGGCGTTATCCTTTTCAAATTGAATGTCTTCACAGTGATAGTCGGCCACTATTTCTTTCGTAAATAAAACGTCATGGTTGAGACCAGGTTCATTACCATGAAACTCAAGAAATAAGGTAGCTTTTTCTTCGTAATCCGTTTCACTGAAGCGATTGACCTGTCTGATGGATGCTTCATCGACTAACTCAACGCGGGCAATCGGTACGCCTGCCTGCAGTATTGATACCACAGCATTAACAGCATGATCCACGGTTGGGAACGCAGCACGTCCTGCCGTTACTTGTTCCGGTATCCCGTAAAGCTGCAGCGTTAATTCTGTAATGCATCCTAGAGTACCTTCAGAACCGACCATAAGACTCGTTAAATCGTAACCAGAGACCGATTTTCTTGCCAAATTCCCGGTACGAATGATTTCTCCATCCGCCATCACCACTTCCAGATCCTGCACCTGATCTCTCATCACCCCGTATTTTACCGACGTCGTCCCACTGGCATTCGTAGCCGCCATACCTCCAAGAGTCGCATCCGCTCCAGGGTCCACAGAGAAAAAGAGGCCATACTTCTTCAATTCTTTGTCGAGCTGCGACCGCGTCACCCCGGGCTGAACCTTTACAAGAAAGTCATTCTCCCGCACCTCGATCACTTTATTCATCGCCGAAAAATCAATCGATATTCCTTTATCATAGGGGATCGCATGCCCTTCCAGACTCGAACCCAAGCCAAAAGGAGTTACAGCAACATGGTGCGCATCCGCTATTTTTATAATGTGACTCACGTCTTCCGCACTCTCTGGAAAAACAACAAGATCAGGAGCGTTCCAGGCGTGGTAGGACTCGTCTTTGCTGTGATGCTCCAGAATAGTTTCGTTCGTTGTAATTTGGTAGTCATGCAAATAAATATTTAATTCATCCACTAAGGATTGTACGGTTTGGCTCATATGTAATCCACCTCGTCTTTTATTGTGTTGGGTCACATTATACTTATTTGTTTAATAATTACAATAATTCTGACTAAGTATATAGAAATCGCGTACAGACAACGGTTGGTCCTTTTCGCCTGTTTCTTTAATAAAAATAATCCCCTCAGCTATCGTGCTGAGGGGAAGCTTATTACTTTGGACGACGTTCTTCAATACCAATTTGGATTTCGAATTCGTTCCACATAGGAGATACCTCCTTTTTTTAAGTCGCTATCCAAAAACTAATGTTATAGAATTAACAAGCCCATCATTACTGAGTTCCATTGAATTTTCCTTTGCAGCACGGCACAAGTTAATCTCATGATTTACAAAGATCGCTCACTTCTACCTCTGGCAGCACTTTCCTTTTTTGATCTCTTCATATAGATAACGGATGATCCAAAGAAACTGATGGAGAAATATAAAAAATCCGCCGATTTAATGACGCCGCTTTTTCTATATTCATTCTATCTGTGAGATGCTTTCCATCCCTTGCTTTTACTTGGAACATAATGGGTATGTTTTTCAAAAATTACACCGGATTCTCCAAAATTTCAACTCATCTTAGATGCCTGCCAACCTTACCCTTGCTGATTAGTCAAAAATTAAGTTCCATACTTAGTGCCTCAGGCATCCACTATTACAATTATCCTCTCCTTAAGTTAGCTGAAAATATTGTTTAGCATTTGCATAGCAGATTCCTTCCACATAGCTTCTTAATAAATGGCGATCATTTGGGACTTTTCCTTCACTGACCCATCTCCCGAGCAGGTTGCAAAGAATTCTTCTGAAATATTCATGACGAGGAAATGATAAAAGACTCCTGGAATCCGTAAGCATCCCGACAAAATGACGGATAAGTCCCGTATTTGCCAATACTTTCATTTGCTGTTCCATACCATCGATATGGTCGTTAAACCACCATGCGGTTCCAAATTGAATCTTTCCCGGAACTTCACTGCTTTGAAAATTCCCTGCCATAGTAGCCAATATATAATTATCATTAGGGTTGAGTCCGTACATAATCGTTTTAGGTAAATGATCGTTCTGTTCTAGCGCATCTAAAAATCTGGATAGAGGCTCTGCTAGTGGCTGATCTCCCATGGAGTCGAAACCACTGTCGGGTCCCAATTGGTGATACATTTTCGTATTGTTGTTCCGTAGAGGGCCAATATGCAGCTGCATGACCCATCCATATTCTTTATATCGTTCAGCTAAAGTTAATAAGGTATAAGTCTTAAATTGATGAATTTCCTCGTGTGTGAGCGTCTGCTTAGTTAATCTTTTTTCGAATATCGAACTTATTTGTTCCAGACTTCCCTTTTGATAGAACATTGAATTGATTCCATGATCAGAAATTCTACACCCTCTTTTATGGAAGAAATCAATCCGTTTCACTAAAGCGTCGATAAAATCAGAATAATTAAGAATAGAAGTATGGCTCACACCTTCTAACTTTTCTACCCACTCATAAAAGCTCTCTTTTTCGATTGATAACGCCTGATCTGGGCGAAAGGAGGGGGCTACAGTTGTTGAAATATCCTCGTTTGCTAATTTTTCATGATATTCAAGATGATCAGTTGGATCATCAGTTGTTCCTACAAATTCCACACTGCTGGTATCTAATAATTCTCTTGCCCCTAGTTTTCCAGATTTCAATTGCTCTTCTGTCTTCTTCCAAATGGAAGGGGCAGTGTCTCTATTAAGTAATACATCAATTTCAAAATAACGAAGCAGTTCAAGATGAGTCCAATGATAAAGAGGGTTTCCAAACAAGTTAGGCACCGTTTCTGCCCAAGCTAGAAATTTATCCTCATCAGTCGTAGTAGAACCAGTGATATACTCTTCACTGATGCCATTTGCCCTCATGGCTCTCCACTTGTAGTGGTCCCCTCCCAGCCATATTTCTGTTAAATTTGAGAACTGTTTGTTTTCATAAATTTCTTCCGGGTCGAGATGGCTATGATAATCAATGATGGGAAGATGCTTGGCATACTCATGATACAAAGACTTTGCGACGTCGTTATAAAGCAAAAAATCTTCGCTGATATAGGTCTTCCATGTATCCCCCGTAGATATTCGCATATTCTTCATCTCCTTTAGTAGTTGGAGCGATCTAGGACTCTGATAAAAGGGTATTCAGAGACTATGATACTACTATTTCAGACACCTCTTAAGCTTTTAAACACCGTATTTCTATTGATTTAAATGAATGCTTTTGTGCTATGGCATTTTCGCTGCAATGGATGCATTTAAAAATAAATCCTCCATACCCAACTTGACCATCCAGATAATTATGATTTTTTCCTTTCTTTTTACTAAGAAAGGGTGGTTTTCTGTTCTATCACCCTCATTGTTACTCCAACTTTGGAGTTCATTCTTCTCATGGTTTACTCTCTTGTACTCTTTCTACAAAGGCTTTCGCATTAGATGTTACCCCTTCAAAATCTCCCTGTTTAGCCGGTTTGGTAATCTCTCCTCCCACTCCGACGAGGAGAGCTCCTGCATCAAGCCAGTCCCTTACATTTTCCAAATCCACACCGCCTGTAGGCATGATTTCTATGTAAGGAAGCGGCCCTTTAACAGCTTTAATATGAGATGGATCAAAGCTCTGGCCAGGAAATAACTTGATAATTGAGGACCCACTCTCCAACGCTTGCATGGCTTCATTAATCGTCATACAACCCGGGATGTAAGGAACTTGATACCGATTGCATAAGAAAGCAGCTTCACGATTATAGTTTGGTCCTACGATAAATTGTGCTCCACTCATAATAGCTATTCTCGCTGTTTCAGCGTCCAGCACTGAACCTGCCCCTACAACTAATTCCTCTCTTCCCTGAAAATATTGAATCACTTTATCGGCTTGAGGAACCGTGAAAGTAATCTCCAGACTCCTTACTCCTCCTTCCACACAGGCTTCCGCAGTTTTTATTGCCTCTTCCGGGGAACTCCCGCGAATCACAACAGTTAATGTATGGTCAATCATCTTTGTTAAACAGTTGTATAATTTCATAAATGAATCCTCCTACACTCCTGAATAAGCGGAAAACCCGCCGTCTACTGGGACTAGAATACCGTTCACAAAGCCAGACGATTTCTCATCAGCCAGCCATAATAAGGTCCCCACCAGTTCTTCAGCTTTTCCTAGCCTACTCATAGGGGTCTGTCCAATAATTTTATTGGCTCGATCTTTATATTCTCCTTGTTGATCAAGAAGCAGGTCCCGATTCTGTTCCGTTAAAAAGAATCCTGGAGCGATCGCATTCACACGAATCCCTACCTTTGAGAAATATACAGATAACCATTGGGTGAAATTGCTAACAGCTGCTTTCGCTCCGCTGTAAGCGGAATTTGCGTTAAGGGTTCAAAGCATTAGAGAAGAATATTTAATGATGGAAGCTCCATGTTTATCAACGATATTTTGGCCAAACGCCTGAGTTGGGATCAGAGTTCCTGAGAAATTTAATTTGAACAGTTCATCAACAGCATGAGGATCGATATCAAAGAAGCTCTGCCCCTCATTATCAGGCGAGAAATATTCCTGGCCAGTCGTTGCCTTGGGATGATTACCTCCTGCCCCATTAAGTAATAAATCGACCGTTCCCCACTGTTGGTGGATGTCCTCACGTACTTTCATAAGAGCGTCTTTATTCAAAACGTCCACGCTATACCCGCGGCATTCTCCTCCAGCGGAAGTAATCCTTTCGACTACTTTATCAATTTTCTCTTGTGTTCTTGCGAGAATGGCAACCTTCGCTCCGCATTTGGCTAACGCCTCACTTAGAACGGAGCCAAGCACCCCGCTCCCTCCTGTTACTACGGCTATCTTTCCTTCTAGATCGATTTGAAATGGTAAATTCATTGTATCCTCCTTTCTAATTCTCTATGACTGTATCAAGAATTCCATTAAGATAAGCTGCCCCAAGTGCACGATCAAACAGTCCGTACCCGGGCCTTCCTTCCTCTCCCCAGATCATTCTCCCATGATCGGGTCGAATGGGTCCTTTAAACCCTGTTTCTACTAACTTCTTCATGACCTCTACCATTGGCAGAGAACCATCTTTAATCGAATGAGAGGTTTCCTGAAAGGATTTATCTCCAATCCATTTCACGTTCCTTGCATGGACAAAATGGATTCTGCCTTTAGCTGCCTCGATAATCTCAAGGAGATCGTTTGCAGGATTACTTCCGAATGAACCTGTACAAAAAGTAAGACCATTAGCCGGACTATCTACTTCCTTCAGCATATATTTCACATTTTCTTTCCTAGCAATAATTCTCGGCAATCCGAAAATTTTCCAAGGCGGATCATCGGGATGGATAGCCAACAGCAATTGTTCCTCCTCTGCGACAGGCACAATTTCTTTAAGAAAGTAAATGAGGTTATCCATCAGCGATTCTTCTGACATCGCTTGGTAATCTTCCATTAGAAGCTTTAGCTTCTCTGTCTGGTAAGAGAGGTCCCAGCCCGGCAGTTCAAGTTTACCTTCAAGTGGGTCTATTCTAGATATGGACTCTTCTTCATAAGCAAGTGAATTTGATCCATCGGGTAGCGATTCAGCAAGATTTGTACGCGTCCAATCAAAAACGGGCATAAAGTTATAACAAATTGTTGTTATGCCTGCTTTAGATAGATTACGAAGGGTTTGCTTGTAATTCTGAATATATTGATCTCTCGTCGGGCGTCCCAGTTTAATATCTTCATGAACAGGGACGCTTTCAATAACACTCAGTTTTAAACCATGAGCTTCAATGGTTTCCTTCAAATTCTTAATCTTTTCAAACGGCCACACTTCCCCAGGGGGGATACTGTATATGGCGGACACGATCCCCTTCATTTGAGGGATTTGTTTAATTTGCTCAAGCTTCACAGGATCATCTTCTCCGTACCAGCGAAAACTCATCTCCATATAATCAACTCCTTTTTAAAAGTGAATAACCTTTTCCTATTATAATGAGATACGACCTTCCTACCTTTAAAAAAATAAACTTAGTATCAATACTGTTCCTAGCCCCACAATTGAATTCGTGAACAAGAGCAGACCCCATGTTTTAAATGTCTCTTTAATAGATAAATTAAAATATTCTTTAAACAACCAAAAAGATGCATCGTTTACATGTGTAATAGTGTTGCTGCCAGCAGCCGTAGCTAATACCATTAATACAGGATTCACATCGAAAGTACCAATAAGCGGCCCTACGATACCCGCAGCTGTAATGGCCGATACCACTCCTTGTCCGGTTGCCACTCTAATTAGAGCAGTTATGAACCAGGCCATTATTAACGGAGATACGCTAGTGTTTTGCATTAAGTCTGCAAGGTAATAGCCTACATCCTGTATCGAGAATTACTTGTTTAAAGGCCCCGCCGCCTCCAACAATAAAGACAATCATAGCAATCCCTTTAATTGCACCGGAAAAAGAATCCATAATTTCTGGCATTTTTCTCCCTAATCGAATTCCAAATAAATAAATAGCAACTAATACCGCAAGTAACAAACTAATTTCAGCACTTCCGAAGAAATTCACAATTTCATAAAGCGAAGTACCTTCATTAATAAATAAATTAAAAATGGTCGCCGCTGTAATAATAATAGCTGGAATTAATGGAACAAAAAGACTTAACACAAATCCTGGCATTTCATCATCTGAAAACTCTTTTGGTTTTTTCAATAGCCCTGGTACTGGGTGGTCTATGTTGCGTAACAATCTAGGTAATAATAATCCCGCACATAACACCGAAGGAATAAATACAATCACTCCTAAAATGTACACCATTCCCATATCAGCACCATAAGCATCAACAAGAGCAGTCGGTCCTGGTTGAGGTGGAAATAAGCTATGAGCCATTGTTGCAGCCGCAACCATTGTAACTCCTAATCGTATATATGGCGTTTTTGCCTCGATTGCAATACTAATAACAAGAGGGGCTAGGATTATGAAAGCTACTTCATAAAAAACAGATATCCCGAAGATCGCGCCGATGATTAAAATCGCCCACTCTACATTTTTCACGCCAAACTTATCCAATAATGTAGTAGCTAGACGTTGTGCAGCACCAGAATCAACCATCAATTTCCCTAAGACTGCACCAAGTCCGATTATAAGAGCCAAACTTCCCAGAGTACTGCCGAAGCCTTCTTTTATCGATTCAACAACTGCGGTCAGCTTCATACCATTTAATATACCTACCACAATTGCGGCTACTAACAACGCTATAAGTCCATTGAATTTTAAACGCATGTTGAGAAATAAAAGGAGTGCTACTCCTACGACCACCGATATAATGGGTAGATTACTAACTATCCAATCCATAAATATTTCCTCCTTACATTTTTTAACGCAACTTCGTTTTAACTAAAGAAAGAACAAGTATTTAGATGAATATATTTGATAACTACTTTGAAACAGGACTCCTATTCTATCTATTATGTAAAATGTTGTGCACACATTTTTTAAAGTAAACGCCTATGAAATGAATTAGTTTGTTTACCAAACAAATCATTAAATATATGATAAGTGTAAGCGTTTTATTTTTCAAGAGTAATCGGAGTATTTTTATAATTCGTTCTTTATGTAAAGTTTTGCTAAAATATATCTTAGCTGAAATTTTCTACTATCTAAGGAGTTGGATCAATAGTGAGTAAAGGTGATGCTAATTACATAAAACAAATGAACAGACGAAATTTAATTGAATATATATTAAAAGAGAAATCTCTTTCAAGAAGTGATCTTGCCAGGCGCACAGGATTGAATAAAGCAACGGTTTCAGTTCAAATCAATGAATTAATTCAAGAGAATATAGTAGTGGAACAAAGGGCGGGAGATACTGTAACTCTGGGACGCAAGCCCATTTTACTCGAAATGAATGACCAAGCAGGCTACAGTATAGGGATTGATATCGATGACACAATGATCCGTGGAGTTTTTTTAGATTTCAAAGGAAGGCCTTTCCACCACATCTGCTTACCTATAAATAACGATGATTTCGACTCGATTATAAACGAATTGGAAATCAATATCTTACCATTGATTAAAGAATTCAATAAAAAACACATGCCCAGAGGATTAATTGGTATTTGTGTAGGAATCCATGGAATTATTAATAACGATAGCCGTGTCATCTTCACACAAAAGCATAAGTGGTCGAATATCGAAGTAAGAGAAAAATTAGAAGAGAGATTTCACACTCCTGTATATATTGATAACAACGCTAATTTGAGCGCTTACGGAGAGCTAGTTTATTTTGAGAATATTCCTGATTTATTCTGTATAACCTTATTTTCTGGGATCGGGCTGGGCATCATAAATAACCACTCTATTTACCGAGGTTCCCAAGGTTTTGCCGGAGAAGTTGGTCATATGATTATTAACCCTCATGGACCTAAATGTGCATGTGGTAATCATGGCTGCTGGGAGCTCTATGCTTCAGAAAAAGAATTATTACAAACATTATCAAACCACTTCCCAGAAAAAATTAATGATAACTCTTCAGCACAATTACTAGAAGACCCTAGTTTCGAAGAAGAGTTAGATAAATATTTAAGCAATCTGGGATATGGTTTAAACAACATCATTAACATTTTTAACCCACAGCGAATCGTACTAAATGGAGCTTTAATTAATAAAAACCCCAATGTCGTTCAAAAAATTGAAAGTAAATTACACTCTAAAATTAATAATTATGAAGAAATTCGCATTTCACAACTAGGTGAAACTGCTTGTGCAATGGGCGGTGCAGCCTTTGTGCTAAAGAATTACTTTAACGTTCAAACGCTTGATTTCTTAGCATATGATTATTTTCCTGAAGAATAGAGATTTATCCTTGCCCTAACATATTCATGATCGTGCTGCTATTACCCACTAAAAAAACCTCTCAATCATTTTTGAGAGGTTTTACATTTTTCTAGTATTTACTTCACTAACTAAGCCAGAGCTCAGCGGAACTGAACATGCCGAAACAATCAAAGCACTTATCTCTCTACTAGGCTCAAAGTATTCTCTTAATATGTTCAGCAAACTCCGCTCCGTCCAGCAGCCTAGGACCGCCACCCTGGACAAACTCAGGTTTTCCTCCTCCTTTCCCTTCAATAAGAGGCATGGTTTCTTTTGCAATTTCATTCATATTTCGATCAATCTCCGCACCACGAGCCAGCACAAACTGCAACTGCTCCTGCTGTTCACTAATGAGAATCAGATAGGAGTTCGGCGCTTTTTCCGTGATCAATTTCCCCAGTGACTGGAGCGTTTTAAACTGCCGGTCCTTAAAAACACGCACAATTACTTGAGCATTTTCAGCTTCTGATATGATTTCACGAGCTTCGTACTGAAGCAGGTGTTCCTCCAGTTCAGCCAATCTCTTATCCTTCTCCTTGCTTTCTTTGATCAGCTGATTGACTTCTTCGGCCAGCTGCTGTTCCGGCCTGGAAATGAGCTGCTTCACTTCTGATAAAATCCGGTGCTTTTCCTCTAAGCTGTCTAACACGCGATAACCGCAGACAAACTCAAGGCGGACCTGCTGTTTATTTTTTGTCCAGCCAAGAAACTTTACAGCCATGATCTCTCCCGTAGAGCGTGGGTGTGTGCCTCCGCAGCCGTTGTAATCAATTCCCGGAATGATGACTAACCGGATATCTCCATCAACGGAAAGCGACTTACGAAGCGGGTACGCCTGCGCTTCTTCTACAGACACCCACTTCGTTTCAACTGGCTCGTTTTGAAAAATCAGATGATTAACCCGCGCTTCAGCTTGCTGCAATCTCTTGTCGGTAAGATGATCGGTATCCAAATCGATCGTGACCGTATCTTTCCCTAAATGAAAGCTCGTGGTCGGAATACCGAACTGATCTTCAAATACTGCGGAGATAATGTGCTGACCGCAGTGCTGCTGCATATGGTCGATCCTCCGCTTTTTCATCCACCCTTCCGATTCACTTGCAACGTATCTTCCGGAAGTTGTTCTTCTATGTAATGACGCACCTCATCCTGTACTTCTTCTACATCATAAACATATACTCCATTGATCGTTCCTTGATCATGCGGCTGTCCGCCCCCTGTTGGGTAGAACGCCGTCTCCTCAAGGACTACATAAATGCCTCGCTTGTCTTGATCCATCTTATTTACCATCGATTCGAAATCCAGAAGATAGGGATCTTCGTAGTATAATTTCTTCGTCATGCCTCGTTCCTCCTTAATCAACATCCAGGTCTGATTTCGCTGTTTCGCCCCGGTTTCTCAGTAAATAGAACTGCTTCGCCATATGTTCAGCTGTGTATGACCGATCGTTTGTCAGCCAGGCAATGATCTTCCGATAAAGGCTGAGAATACAACATGTTCTCCTTAACGACCATCATTAACTGTACCATTACCGTCGTCATGTTTGAATTGAATCCTTTTCAAAAACGAAGAGGTACGGACATAAGTCTATTAACTATTATAAAATCCGAACGATGACGTCGCCATCGTTCGGATTTTTAGATGTTTCTACGTATCCTAACTTACTACTCATGTTCAACTGAGGAACAAAGGAAAATAGAAGTGAAAATAAAAACTATGCTAGCGTAGTGTATTTCCGGAGCGGTTATTCTTAGGAAAAACCTGTGATTGTTCGCCTTTAGATTGCGAGCATTTCCTTTTGTCCCAGGAGCTTCGTTTTTTATAGGTTATCCCACTCCTGCCTTTCATCCTTGCAATACTCGAGTTTAAGGCAGATCGTTTCCTGCTGAACGGTAAAGTTCATACCATTCTTCCCTTGTCAGCTCGATCTCTGAAGCTTTGGCAATGTCCTGCATCCGACCCTTGTTCATCGTGCCGACTACCGGCTGGATGTTCGCCGGGTGCCGCAAAATCCAGGCAATGGCAATCGCTGAGTCTGTAACCCCTTTTTTCTCTGCGATTTCTTGAAGCTTAGCGTTCACTTCTGGGAATGCATCATTTCCAATAAACGGTCCTTCAATCATGCCGTGCTGGAAAGGAGACCATGCCTGGATGGAAATATTATTCAAGCGGCAGTATTCAATCACATTGCTGTCCCGTACAATGGCAGGATCATTCTGCATGTTCACATTAAATCCAGCATCAATCATCGGTGTATGTACGAGACTCAACTGCAGCTGGTTAACGATGATGTCATCCTGTAAATACTTGCGCAAGAGTTCCATTTGCATGGGGTTTTGGTTACTTACGCCAAAATAACGGACTTTTCCGCTGTCTTTTAACTCTGCGAAGGCTTCCGCAACTTCCTCCGGTTCCATCAGTGCATCCGGACGGTGCAGCAGCAGGCTGTCCACATAGTCCGTTTTTAACCGGCGCAGACTTCCTTCAACAGATTCTAAGATATGCTTCTTAGAAAAATCGAACATCCCTTTGCGAATGCCGCATTTTGTCTGCAGCTTCATTTTCTCACGTACATCTTCGTTCATATGGATCGCATCCGCAAAGACTTCTTCGGAATCTCCACCGCCGTAGATATCGGCATGGTCAAACAAGTCGACACCGCAATCCATTGCATTCTCAATGACTTCTGCTGCATCCTTTTTACTCAGTTTATTTATGCGCATGCAGCCTAAAGAAATTTCGCCAACTTCCAGATCGCTTCGGCCTAATTTAATTTTTTTCAACAAACACACCTCTTTCCTGTATTTGGTTTTATCTTATCATTTTCATGTAAAGAAAGCGTTTAATTCAACTTCCATTACATTTCAATAATGTGCAATTTTAAGCGAATTGACCTTCCATATGATACGATATGAACGATTCATACTATAAACAAGGATTGGGGCATGAATGATGGTACAAAAGGCAAAGCGAGGGTACACCTTTTTTATAAGTTTATATGTCATCCTATTTTTTATTGTTTCATTCGTAGATGAAGAAATTCTCTCTATCTCTCTTTCCTTATGCGGTCTTGCCGCATTTTTAATCGGGTACTTCTTTCTGCCGATCAAGCAGGCTGGAATCTCGCTCTTAATACTTATTATCGCCTTGAGCATCCATCTCTCTGCAGGAACTTCGCTCATTGAAGGGGTTCTATCTGGATTTAGTGTGATGGGCGGCCTGATTGCCCTCCTACTGATCGTTCCTGCAATCAGCTGGGTATTCGAAGAGAAGCCATACATTCAATCCGTCATTAACTTCGCTCAGAACCTGCTCAACACGAGCCGCAAGTTCTACTTCGGAATGATGGTGATTACGCAGATTATCTCTTACTTCTTATTATTCGGTGCGATTCCTATGGTGTACAGCATGATCCACGACTTTTTAAGCAATCAAAAAGGAGAGGCGTGGGAGAATTATAAAGGAACGGCATTGCTGCGGGCGTTTTCGTTAACAACCATGTGGGTGATCAGCATTCCGAGCTTCATTTTCGCCGTTCATGCGCTCGATGCTTCGCTTGCATTATGCATTCTCCAAGGTTTCGTCATCTCCCTCGCTGGTATTTTGTTATCGGTTCTTTTCTCACATTTTCAAGAACGGCATTACGGGATCGATCTTACGGCAGGTATCCAGGAAGAGCTCGCTAAGATCGCCGATGCAAAACAGCAGGATACGAGAGGAAATCGAGATGCGTTGGAATTCGTATGGCTATTTGTAACGTTATTCGGTTCTATTTTTCTTCTTAATGCGATTTGGGACGCGGAATTACTGCTCATCATCCCAATTGTGATCGTCGCATGGATCCTTCTTTACTTTATCGTCCGTAGAAGAACCAGGGCGATTAAGGAAAATGGGAAAATCTATTTAACTAAGAACATTCCAGATAAAGCCCAGCAGTTTTCGATTCTATTAGCAGCTGGATTTCTAATTCAGGCCGTGAATCAGTCAGGGTATGGCAAATATATTATTGACGGACTCTTTTATGTAACAGACGCCGTTCCGTTCTTAAACTTCTTATGGGTCCTTCCTTTTGTCGTGATCATCTTAGGATTTATCGGACTTGGTCCATTGACGGTCATCGTACTGGTTTCTGGAATCTTACAAGGCGTTGATCTACCCTATCCGCCGGAGATCGTCGTTCTTGGAATTACTTCAGGAAGTGTGATTTCGATCATGGTATCTCCGTTGATTCTACCATCGATTATTTTGAGTTCTGTGAACCGGCTCAGCATCGTTAAAAATGGATTGCTGTTTAACTACAAATACTCCATTGCTTTTTATGTAATGGTGCAGCTTTATCTTCAATCGTTTGTCCTGTTCTTCTCATAATATTCTCGGTTATAAGCGATCCCCAGGAGGATCGCTTTTTATTTAGTTATAGACCACTCCCCCATCATAGACTTAAAAAGGAACTAGTTAGGCGATAGAAAACCTTTATGGCTGTTAATGAACTCCAAGTAGAAGTAAGTATCGGAGAGGAAATAATGATATTACGTAGGTTTATGAAACGATAATAAGCCCTCTAATTAATTTCATGGTATATTGAAAGTGAATGGAGTTGATGTGATGTCAAATACAATGATCCATGTTGAAAAACTAGTAAAAAAATACGGAAACATGACCGCAGTCAATGGTGTTGAATTCGATGTAAGTGCCGGCGAGGTTTTTGGCCTGCTCGGACCTAATGGAGCTGGAAAAACCACTACGATTGAAATGCTTGTTGGCCTTCGTAAGCCGGATGGTGGAACAGCTACCCTATCAGGTTTCGATATTCGCAAACAAATTGACAAAGTAAAAGAGGTTATTGGTGTTCAACTGCAATCTACATCGCTGTTTGAGTTGTTAACGGTTCAAGAAATTATGCACATGTACGCAAGTTTCTACCCAACTCATGTCTCTATTCCAGAATTAATCGATGAAATGCTTTTAACCGAAAAGAAAAAGAATCGAATTAAAGGCTTATCAGGAGGACAAAAGCAGCGTCTCGCCATTGCCTTAGCCATTATTCATGACCCCGACATCATCTTTCTTGATGAACCAACAACGGGGTTAGATCCTCAAGCTAGGCGAACGCTGTGGGACATCATTGAAAACTTAAAAGCAAAAGGAAAAACCATCGTTCTCTCCACTCATTACATGGATGAGGCTCACGTATTGTGTGATCGCATTGGGATTATGGACCAAGGAAATTTGATCGCCTTAGATACGCCATCCAATTTAGTTAGAGAACTGCATTCTGACAGCGCCGTCGAATTCACACTCCCTGCCGATGAAGATGATACTTTTATTCACCAATTACAAGGCGTTACTCAGGTCACTCGCAGACAGGAATGGTATGTCGTCTATACTGACGACCTTCAAGTAACACTCATTGATTTAATACAGCATTCCCAGCAGAAAAATCTTAATCTTCAAGATTTACAGACGAGAACAGCGACACTCGAGGATGTCTTTATACATATGACCGGAAGGAGTTTAAGAGAATGAAGGCTTATTGGCAGTTAACCTTAGCGCAATTAAGGATTTTCGCACGAAATCGCCAGGTGCTTTTCTTTACGCTCCTCTTTCCTATTATTCTAATGTTGACGCTCGGATCCTTTCTTGGAGACAGCGGAGGCACGAGTATTTCCATGGCCGTTATCGACCATGATGGATCCACCGCATCCAAGCAGCTTCTCTCTACTTTTCAAAAAAATGAAGCCATTCAACTTGATAAAAGCAACGATGTGGACGCAGCTTTGGAAGAATTAAAAACCGATGATTATCAAGTCGTTATGGAAATTCCCAAAGGATACGGGAAACAATTGGAATCTCATACCGACGACAGCAAGGCATTTGAACTTCCCGTTTATTACAACGAAACCAATGCTTCAGCTTCCCAGCTCGGGTTAACTGTCGTCAATTCTGCCGTTGATCAGGTGAGCAAAAACATCGAAGACTACTCGCCGGCCGTAGCCGTCCAGCCTAAAGGCGTACGCGCTCTGGATATTGGCTACATTGATTTCCTAGTTCCCGGTATTGTGGCGATGATGATTATGAATAACAACATGAACGGAGTAGCCGGCCAAATTTCTGCCTGGAGAGAGCGAGGAATATTGCGGCGCATGCAAGGAACTCGTCTCAAAGCTTCCACGTTTATCGCCGCACAAATAACGGCCCGCGTGCTGCTAAACGGCTTGCAGGCATTACTCGTGCTGATCGTAGCAAGCTTACTCTTTCATGTTCAAGTCAATGGTTCATGGCTTGCCCTGCTCACGTTCGTCGTTTTAGGAACACTCGCATTTATGGCGATCGGCTTTATTATCGCCGGCCTTGCTAAAAACCCGGAAAGTGCGGGCCCGATTGCTGCCTTTGCTTCCTTCCCCATGCTATTTTTAGGAGGCGTATTTTTCCCAATCAACAACATGCCGGAATATCTGCAGCCGATTGTCCATGTCTTGCCGATTTCACATTTAAGTACAGCGCTTCGTGAAACGATGAATGTGGGTACACCCTTTTTTGACTTATGGCAACACTGGCTTACATTAGGGGCCTGGTTAGTGGTCGCGTTTATTATTGCGAGTCGGACGTTTAAATGGGAATAATA